>NZ_CP019724.1:2482500-3682500 GCF_002005225.1 Streptomyces pactum | reverse complement strand
CCTCACCAGCAGGACACGAACACGCGCGGAGGAACGAGCCCACAGCACTGGGACAGCGCGGGCACAGCGAGAAAGGGCAGGGACACGGCATGACCGTCATCGGCTGGATCATCCTCGGACTGTTGGCCGGAGCCATCGCCAAATTCCTGCTGCCGGGCCGCGACCCGGGAGGGCTCGTCGGTACGACCCTCATCGGCATCGCGGGGGCGTTCATCGGCGGCTGGATATCGGCCCGCTGGCTGGACCACCCGGTCAGCAAGGACTTCTACGACGGTGCCACCTGGGCGGCGGCCATCGGCGGTTCCCTGGTGCTTCTGGTCGCCTACCGGCTCCTGTTCGGCAACTCGCGCGACTGAGCACGCCGGAATCACGGCCGGCCGGCGAGCCGGCAGACGAGGAAGGGCGGGCACCGTACGGGCCCACCCTTCCTGGTAAGGGGGCTCGTCCCACGCGTTCCAGGCGTCCCACGCGTCGTCGAGCCGCCGGCTCAGCGGCTCACCGGTAGTTCACGAACTGCAGCGCGAAGTCGAAGTCCTGGCCCTTCAGCAGCGCGATCACGGCCTGCAGGTCGTCCCGGCTCTTGGAAGTGACCCGCAGCTCCTCGCCCTGCACCTGGGCCTTCACGCCCTTGGGGCCCTCGTCGCGGATGAGCTTGGCGACCTTCTTCGCGTTCTCCTGGGAAATGCCCTCCTCGATCGACGCGAAGATCTTGTACTCCTTGCCGGAGAGCTGGGGCTCGCCCGCGTCCAGAGCCTTCAGCGAGATGCCGCGCTTGATCAGCTTGGACTGGAAGACGTCGAGTACGGCGCTCACCCGGTCCTCGGAGTTGGCCTCCATAAGGATCTTCTCGCCGGACCAGGAGATCGAGGCGCCCACGCCCTTGAAGTCGTAGCGCTGCGAGATCTCCTTGGCGGCCTGGTTGAGGGCGTTGTCGACCTCCTGCCGCTCGACCTTCGAGACGATGTCGAAACTGGAGTCGGCCATGTCCTGTGGCTCCTTGTATCTGGGTGCGTGTCGGGGTATCTGGGTGCGTGCCGGGCCGCGTATCGGGTCCGTACCGGCGTACAACGGCGGCCGCCGAGCCCCGCGGGGGCCCTCGGTCGCATTCGGACCAGCCTAGCCACCCGCCGCCACTCGAGCGGCGATCAATCGGGTGGCGAAGCACCCCTCCACATCAGGTATTGTTTACGTCGTTGCCACAGAGCACCGCCGAAAGACGGTTCGACGGGCAGCGAACCCCGGCGGTGTGCCCGAGCGGCCAAAGGGAGCAGACTGTAAATCTGCCGGCTCAGCCTTCCCAGGTTCGAATCCTGGCGCCGCCACACGGGAACGAGAGGCCCCGTGACCTGCCCGAACAGCAGGTCACGGGGCCTCTCGTCATGGGTTGGCGTCATACGTCGCCCGAAGCGGGGCTCGCGCTGCGGGCAGACTGGTGCCATGGCCGCCTCGTCCTCCCGTCGCAGAACCTGCCCCGAGTGCCGTCGCGAGATCGCCGTCGTCGCGGGGCGGTACGCGCGTCATGATCCATCCGGGGCGCGGGGGAGTGGTGAGCTCGTCTCCTGCCCGGGGTCGCGTCGGCCTGCGCAACTCGGTGCGGTGCAGCCGTCTCTCGACGGGTACGTCGTCCCCGACTTCCCCGGGCAGTTGCCGCTGTTCTGACCGTCCGAGCCGGGGCATCCCGCGCGCCCCGCGTTCTCAGTTCCCGGCCACCGACTTCACCGCCACCGACACGGGCGTCGAACCGCTGATCAGCTCCAGGGTCAGGCCGTTCGTGGCCGGGGTGTCGACCAGTTCCGCCAGTACGGCGGCCACGTCGTCGCGCGGGACCGGACCTCGGCCGGTGTGTGCCTCCAGGCGCACCAGGCCGGTGCCGGCGTCGTCCGTCAGGGCGCCCGGTCGCAGGATGGTCCAGTCCAGCCCGTCCAGCGAGCGCACGTACGCGTCGGCCTCGCCCTTGGCGCGCTGGTAGACGTCGAAGATCTCGTCCCCCTCGTGGTGCGGGTCGGCGCCCATGGAGGACACGACCACGAAGCGCCTCACGCCCGCCCGGACCGCCGCGTCCGCGAAGAGGACCGCCGCCGCCTTGTCCACCGTGTCCTTGCGGGCCGCCCCGCTGCCAGGGCCCGCGCCGGCCGCGAAGACCGCCGCGTCCGCGCCCTCCAGCCGCTCGGCGACCTCCTCGACGGAGGCCGACTCGAGGTCGAGCACGACCGGTTCGGCGCCGGCCGTACGCAGATCGTCGGCCTGCTCCGCCTTGCGGATGATGCCCGCCACCTCGTCACCGCGCGCGGCGAGCAAGCGCTCCAGCCGCAGCGCGATCTGACCATGACCACCAGCGATGACAATGCGCATGCCTTCGACCGTACGCCCCGACGGCCGCTCGCGCCGCACGACTTCGGCCGCATGCCACCTCACCTGCCGCATGCTCCACCCGCAGCCCGCAGCCCGCAGCCCGCAGCCCGCAGCCCGCAGCCCGCAGCCCGCAGCCCGCAGCCCGCAGCCCGCAGCCCGCAGCCCGCGTCCCGCGGCCCACCACGCGCCGGGCGCCGGCCCGTAGCCCGCCTGACACCGGCAGCCGGCACGCCTTGGGCGCGCTCCCTTCCGCGCCCGTATCGCACCTGACACCCGCAGTCGACACACATCGGACGCACGCCCCCGGCACTGGACGCCCGAATCCCGAATCCCGTATCTCGTATCCCGTATCCGAATCCCGCCGGACGCCCGCCGTGCCCGTCAGGACGCTTCCCCGCACTCCCCGCGCTCGCCCCGTCCCTGCCGAGGCAGCCCCAGGTCCGTCGCGGTCGTCGAGTCGCCGTACTCCCGTACCGCGCTGGTCCTCGCCACCACGCGTCCCCGGTGCACCACGATCCGGCTGTACGCCAGTGACAGCGCCCCCGCCAGCCGGTCCCCGCGTACCGCGAGGAGTTCGGCCGGGAAGCCCGCCTCGACCCGTACCGCGGGCAGGCCCAGGGCCGCCCGCGCCGCCGCGCTCACCGCGTCGTACGCGTCCTCGGGGCCCAGCCCCTGGCACGAGGCCAGCAGGTAGGCCGCCTCCAGGGGGTCACCGCGTCCGACCGGGTTGGACACGTCCCGCAGCGCACCGCTCCCGGCGGCGACCCGCACCCCGGCCGCGCGCAACAGCCGTACCGGAGCAGTGCCGTCACGGTGGCCGACGGCCCCGCAGGCGCCCTGCGGCAGGCACACCACCGTCACCCCGGCCGCCGCGAGGTGGTCCGCGGCCCGGTAGGCGGCCTCGGCGGGCAGCCGGCCCAGGCCGCCTACCGGGCCGAACGTCACTCCCGGGCGCAGCCCGCCCGCCATCGCCGCCAGCCGGGCCAGCCGCGCCGGGTCGCCGGCGTCCGTGTGCAGGTCGACCGGGCAGCCGTGCTCGGCGGCGACCTCCAGAGCCGCCTGAACGTAACCGGTCGGGTCGGGGTCCAGGTCCGGACACCCGCCCACCACGTCCGCGCCCATCTTGAGCGCGTCCCGGAGCATCGCCAGTCCGTCGGCCCCGGCCACACCGGTCAGCACCCTCGGCATCGCCACCGTGGTCAGTTCGGCCAGCCCCCGCAGCGAGCGCCGCGCCCGCAGTACGGCGGTCAGCGCGCCGAGCCCCGCGACGTCGCCCACGCGCACGTGGGCCCGCAGCGCGGTCGCCCCGTGTCCCAACTGGAGCAGGGCGGCCTCGGTGGCCCGGCGCTGGACGTCCTGGGGGTCGTAGGAGACGGGGCCGGGAGCGTCGGCCGTCAGCGCGGTGTCGCCGTGGACGTGAGGTTCGGCGGGGGCGGGGAGGAGCAGGTAGCCGGTGAGGTCCACGCGGGTGCCGGGGCCGGACGGGCGCGCCGCGGTGAGGCTGCCGGCCGTGCCGACCGCCTCGATGCGCCCGCCGTACAGCCGTACGTCCACGGTCCGGCCGTCGGTGAGCCGCGCCCCGGACAGCAGGAGCGAGCCGCGGTCGGCTGGGCCCGAGGGGGAGGGCGAGTGGGGCGGCTGCGGCTGGCTGTCGGGCATCGCGCTCCTCTGGGCTCGGGACTGCGCAGTGGTGGGACGCAAGATCACGCAGAGTGAGGCGAGCCTAGGACGGTGATCAGCCCGGAGCGCGGAGGAGCGCAATAGTCGTACCGGTGCGGTCCGCCGTGCCGAGGACCCGCGGGAGGCGCCCCAGTGCATGCGGGCGGGCGGGCCGACGGGCCTGGCCACAGGGCGGGGACGGCGGCCGGGGCGCGACGGGGACGGGTTGGGGCAGGGGCGGCGAAACGGATTTGGGCGATCGGCGGGCGACCGTGTAATGTCTTCATCGCTCGCCCCAATAGCTCAGTCGGCAGAGCGTCTCCATGGTAAGGAGAAGGTCAACGGTTCGATTCCGTTTTGGGGCTCTGGTGTGAGAGGTTCCCGTCGCGAGGCGGGGCCCGATCGCATCACAGCGGTGTAGCTCAGTCGGTAGAGCAAGCGGCTCATAATCGCTGTGTCACCGGTTCAAGTCCGGTCACCGCTACTTTCAGTAGCCGATTGCGGGGTCGGTCCTTCAATCGGCTACTCTTTCCTGCGTTAATACCATCAATCCGTTCGTCAAGGAGCACTCACGTGGCTGCCACCGACGTCCGCCCGAAGATCACGCTGGCCTGCGTGGAGTGCAAGGAGCGGAACTACATCACCAAGAAGAACCGGCGTAACAACCCGGACCGACTGGAGATGAAGAAGCACTGCCCGCGTTGCAACGCGCACACCGCGCACCGCGAAACGCGATAAAAACAGGCTCGTACACGAGGCCGTCCCCGAAGCTTGGGGGCGGCCTCGTGTCGTTTTGGCCTGCGGTTCCGGTGCCTGCACCGGAACCGCAGGCCACCCATAACTCACCCACAGCTCACCCACAGCCGCAGAGAGCAGCAGGAGGTTGCGAGTCCATGGCGCTCGACCAGTCGTTCGTGGGGCGGACGTATCCGCCGACCGCGCCCTATGAGGTGGGCCGGGAGAAGATCCGCGAGTTCGCGGAGGCGGTGGGGGACGCCAATCCGGCGTACACGGACACGGAGGCCGCGAAGGCGCTCGGGTATCCGGATGTGATCGCTCCGCCGACTTTCGTGTTCTCGATCACGTTCAAGGCGGCGGGTCAGGTCGTCGAGGACCCGCAGCTCGGTCTGGACTACAGCCGGGTGGTGCACGGCGACCAGAGGTTCGCCTACGTCCGTCCGGTGCGTGCGGGCGACCGGCTCACGGTCACCTCGACCATCGAGGCGGTCAAGTCGATGGCGGGCAACGACATCCTGGACATCCGCGGCGAGGTTCACGACGAGGCCGGCGAGCACGTCGTGACCGCCTGGACCAAGCTCGTGGCCCGCGCGGCCGAGGAGGCGTGAGCATCCCATGACACAGTCCGCGAAGATCGCGTACGGCGACGTCGAGGTCGGCACGGAACTGCCCGCGCGGAGCTTCCCCGTGAACCGCGCCACCCTCGTGCGGTACGCGGGCGCCTCCGGCGACTTCAACCCGATCCACTGGAACGAGAAGTTCGCCAAGGAGGTGGGTCTGCCGGACGTCATCGCGCACGGCATGTTCACCATGGCCGAGGCGATCCGTGTGGTCACCGACTGGACCGGCGACCCGGGTGCGGTCGTGGAGTACGGCGTCCGGTTCACCCGGCCCGTCGTGGTCCCCAACGACGAGCAGGGTGCCGTGATCGAGGTCAGCGGCAAGGTCGCGGCCAAACTCGACGACAACACGGTCCGCGTCGACCTCACCGCCACCAGCGCCGGCCAGAAGGTCCTCGGCATGTCCCGGGCGGTCGTACGACTCGCCTGAGGCCGCCGTCGGCAGGCGGTCGCTGCTCCTGGGGGCGATGGGGGGCGATGGGGGGCGATGGGGGCCGCGGGGCCGAGAGGGGCCGACGGGTCGACAGGGGGCGGCGGAAGGCCACAGGGCCCGACGGGGGGCGGCAGACGCCGATGGACGCGGGGGCGACAGACGCGGACGGGGCCCGGGCGACAGACGCCGACGGGGCCCGTCCGGCCCCCGGCCTCGCGGTTCTGGGTGACCGATGAGTTCGGGCAGCGGATCGAGTCTGCCCTGACATGACCCGAATCATCGCTGACATCTCGGTCTCTCTCGACGGGTTCGTCACCGGGCCCGACCCCGGCCCGCTCGCCGGTCTGGGCACCGGCGGAGAGGCCCTGCACACCTGGGCGTTCTCCGACGACCCGGACGACCGCCGGGTCCTGCGCGAGGCGACCGCCCGCTCGGGCGCCGTCGTCCTCGGCCGCCGGCTCTTCGACTTGGTCGACGGGCCGAACGGCTGGGACGAAACGACCGGCTACGGCGCCGCCGAGGTCGGCAAGCCCGCGTTCGTCGTCCTGACGAGTTCGCCGCCGGAGTCGGTGCGGCTCACCGGCCTCGACTGGACGTTCGTCACCACCGGTATGCCCGACGCCCTCGCCGCCGCGCGCCGGCGTGCCGAGGCCGCTGCGTCGGACCGAGGCGAGGACCTCGACGTCGTCCTCATGGGCGGCGGCGCCACGATCGGCTCGGCCCTCGACGCCGGGCTGGTCGACGGCCTGACACTGCACCTCGCCCCCGTGGTACTGGGCGCCGGGACGCCGCTGTTCACCGGCAAAGTCCCCCGCACGCTGGTGCAACGCGGCGTGACCCCGACGTCGAACGCGACGCACCTGGCCTACGACATCCGGTGAGACGGCGTGGCGCCGTCGTTGCGGGAGGAGCGGGGCGCGCAGCGCAAGCAGCGCACCCGGTCAAGCTGTCGACGTGTTGTCGAGGTAGTTCCTGGAGCAGTTGACGTAGTTAGTGATTGAGTACTAACTTACTCGCATGGTCAGGATGAGCGCAGCGGAGCGGCGTGAGAGCGTCATTCGCGCGGCGATGAGCGAGTTCGCCCGGGGCGGCTACTACGGCACGTCCACGGATGCCATCGCCAAGCGGGTGGGAGTCTCCCAGCCGTACCTATTCCGGCTCTTCCCGAGCAAGAAGGCGCTCTTCCTGGCGGTGGCGGAGCGCTGCCTCCAGGACACCCGCCGGGTCTTCGAGGTGGCGTCCGAGGGGCTGCACGGCGAGGACGCCCTGCAGGCCATGGCCGAGGCCTACACGCGACTGATCAGCGAGCAGCCCGAGCGGCTCCAGATGCAGTTGCAGGTGTACGTCACGGTCGCGGCGGCGGAGGCGGCGGGGGATCACGAGTTCGGCGAGATGGTCCGCAAGGGCTGGCTGGACCTCTGGGACGCCGTGCGTCTGCCGCTCGGCGGCGATGTCAACGAGACGACGACCTTCATGGCGTACGGCATGCTCATCAACACACTGGCCGGCATGGGCTTCCCACCGGAGCACCGGATCTGGGACGGCCTTCACATGTCGGCGCAGGTCAAGCGGGACATGGGAGGCGGCGCGTAGGGGCACGTGGGCTGACGCACGGGTGCGGAGGACGGCTGCGTGCGGGTCCGCGGGGCGCTGCCGGATCAGGCCCTTTCGTTTGCCCCAGAAAGTTAGTCAGTAATTACTAACCAAATAGACCGCAAGCAGTGAGCACCCTCTGGGGGAGAGATGTCACAGCAGAGCGCACGTCGCGGGGGAGCAGGCTGGGCCCTCGTCATCACCAGCGTCGCCGGTTTCATGGCGGCCCTGGACAATCTCGTCGTCACCACCGCCCTGCCCGCCATCCGGGAGGACCTGGGCGGAGAACTGCACGACCTGGAATGGACCGTGAGCGCCTACACGCTCACCTTCGCGGTGCTGCTGATGTTCGGCGCGGCCCTCGGCGACCGTTTCGGCCGCCGCAGGCTCTTCGTGGTCGGTCTCACCGTCTTCACCGGCGCCTCCGCAGCCGCCGCCCTCGCTCCCGGCATCGACTCGCTCATCGCCGCCCGCGCGGCCCAGGGCGTCGGCGCGGCGATCATGATGCCGCTGACACTGACCCTGCTGACGGCTGCCGTACCCGCCGAACGGCGTGGAATGGCGTACGGAATCTGGGGCGCCGTCAACGGGCTCGCCGTGGCGTCCGGCCCGCTGGTCGGCGGCAGCCTCACCGAGCACATCTCCTGGCAGTGGATCTTCTGGCTGAACGTTCCGCTGGGGCTCGCCCTGCTGCCGCTCGCCCGCCTCCGCCTCTCCGAGTCGTACGGAACCGGCGCCCCGCTCGACGTCCCCGGCACGCTGCTCGCCAGTGGCGGGCTCTTCGGCATCGTCTACGGCCTGATCCGCGGCCCCGTGGACGGCTGGACCGGCCCCGTGGTGCTGACCGCCCTGTTCGCCGGTGGTGCGCTGCTGGCCGGCTTCGTCCATCACGGCATCAACAGCAAGAACCCCATGCTCCCCATGAGGCTCTTCCGGTCCCGTGCCTTCTCCGGCATCAACGCGGCGAGCCTGCTGATGTTCCTGGGGATGTTCGGCTCGATCTTCCTGCTCAGCCAGTACATGCAGTACGTGCTCGGCTACACGCCCACCGAGGCGGGGTTGCGCATGCTGCCCTGGACCGGCATGCCGATGCTCGTCGCTCCGATCGCCGGCATCCTGTCGGACCGCATCGGAGGGCGCCCGGTCGTCGCCGCCGGGCTCTTCTTCCAGGCGGCCGGCCTCGGCTACCTCGCCTCCGTGATCACGGCAGACGCTTCCTACGCCGTCCAGTTGCCCGGTCTGGTCCTCAGCGGCATCGGCATGGCCCTGTTCTTCGCCCCAGCCTCCGCCCTGGTGATGTCCAGCGTCGTCCCGAAGGAGCACGGCGTCGCCTCCGGCACCAACAACGCCCTGCGCGAGGTGGGCGGCGCGCTCGGCATCGCGGTCATGGCCTCGATCTTCGCGGCGCAGGGCGGTTACGAGTCCGGGCAGTCCTTCGTCGACGGGCTGCGGCCCGCGGTCGCGGTGGGCGCCGGGGTGGTGGCCCTCGGCGGTGTCGCGGCCCTGCTGATCCCGTCCCGCCGCCGGGACGGCCACGCGCCGACGGAGGAGCAAGGGTTGACGGACGGACACGGTCTTACGGACGGGCACGGTCCCACGGACGGGCACCGGCCGAAGGCGGCGACCGAGCCGGCGCTCGTCGCGACCGGCGAAGCGTCCTCCCACTGACCGCCTGGCATCCGAGAGACAGCACCCGGACGACGCCGGGACAGCACTCGGACGACGCCCGGACGCGACGCCGGACAGCACCCGGACGACACACGGACGGGGACGGCGGACAACGCCCGGACGCGACGCCGGACAGCACCCGGACGAAACCACCGAACAAACCACGGAACGAACCACGGAACGAACCACCGAACAATCCGCGGAACGAACCACGAAACGGAGCCCGAGATGCCCACCCTCCCCTGGACCGAGCCGAACCGGCCGCCGCAGGCCACCGAGGTCCACGTCTTCGCCTCCCGCTTCGCAACCCGCACGCTGTGGGGAGCGCTGAAGTTCCTGGCGCGCACGCCGGGCGTGTGGCGCCAGGTCAGGGGCGCGCCCGGAGCGTACGGCGCCTCCCTGAAGGCGGAGCCCTTCAAGCGGACCTTCTGGACACTGTCCGCCTGGGAGTCGCCCGAGGCCCTCAAAGCGTTCGCCCACTCCGGCAGCCACGCGCCGACCTCCCGCGGGCTGTCCGCGCAGATGCGGGACTCGAAGTTCGCCTCCTGGCCGGCACCGAGCGACGAGCTCCCGGTGAGCTGGGCGGAGGTGCGAGAGCGCTTGAAGTGAGGGTCGGGTGCGGAGGGACACGAGGACGGAAACGCCCCGGCCGACCGGTCGGGGCGTTTCCCGCTCCCGGGGCTGTCAGTGCGGTCTCGTAGTCTTGAGCGCGTGCAGGAACTCCACGACGCCCCCCTCGCCCCGCTCACCACCTTCCGGCTGGGAGGACCGGCGACCCGGCTGGTCACGGCCACGACCGACGCCGAGGTGATCGACGCCGTCCGCGAGGCCGACGACACCGGCACGCCCCTGCTGCTCATCGGCGGTGGATCCAACCTGGTCATCGGCGACAAGGGCTTCGAGGGCACCGCCGTGCACATCGCCACGCGCGGCCTCTCCCTCGACGGCACGACGCTGGAGCTCGCGGCCGGCGAGATCTGGACCGACGCCGTCGCCCGCACCGTCGAGGCCGGACTCGCCGGCGTCGAGTGCCTGGCCGGCATCCCCGGCTCGGCGGGCGCCACCCCCATCCAGAACGTCGGCGCGTACGGCCAGGAGGTCTCCTCCACGATCAACGAGGTGATCGCGTACGACCGCAGGTCCGGCGAGACGATCACCCTCACCAACGCCGACTGCTGCTTCTCCTACCGCCACAGCCGCTTCAAGGCCGAGCCCGAGCGGTACGTCGTCCTGCGCGTCCGCTTCGAGCTGGAGAACGCCGACGGGCTCTCCGCACCCCTGCGCTACGCCGAGACGGCCCGCGCCCTCGGCGTGGCGCCCGGCGAGCGGGTGCCGCTGGCCGAAGCGCGTGACACCGTGCTGAAGCTGCGTGCCGGCAAGGGTATGGTCCTGGACCCCGAGGACCACGACACCTGGTCGGCCGGGTCGTTCTTCACGAACCCGATCCTCACGGACGAGGAGTTCGCCGCCTTCCGCGCACGCGTGGACGAGCGCCTCGGCGCCGGCGCCGAGCCGCCCGCCTTCCCGGCCGGGGAGGGCCGCGTCAAGACCTCCGCGGCCTGGCTGATCGACAAGGCCGGCTTCACCAAGGGCTACGGCACCGGTCCCGCCCGTATCTCCACCAAGCACACACTCGCCCTCACCAACCGCGGCGAGGCCACCACGGAGGACCTGCTCGCCCTGGCGCGCGAGGTGGTCGCCGGCGTCCGCGAGGCCTTCGGCGTCACACTGGTCAACGAACCGGTGACGGTCGGCGTCACCATCTAGCCGGAGCCGGAGCCGGAGCCGGAGCCGGAGCCGGAGCCGGAGCCGGAGCCGGAGCCGGAGCCGGAGCCGGAGCCGGAGCCGGAGCCGGAGCCGGAGCCGGAGCCGGAGCTCAAGGGGCCAGCGGGCAAAGGGCTGGCGAGCAAGGGGCCAGGGGGACGCAAGGCCAGGGTCAACGGGTGCCAGGGGGCCAGTCAGTAGGCCACACCCACGCCCTGCTTCACGGTCCCCGCGTCCTCGGTCATCGCGAGCATCGCGTGGGCGACGTCGGCGCGGCCCACGAAGCGGCCCTTGGAGGGGAAGCCGCCGACCACCGTCCGGTACCGGCCGGACAGCGGCTTGTCCTGCAGCCGCGGCGGCCGGACGACCGTCCAGTCGGTGGCGCTGCGCGCCAGTTCGGCCTCCATGGCGCGCAGATCGGCGTAGACGCCCTTGAGGACGGCGGACACGATGCCGCGCGCGCCCCGGTCCAGCAGTCCGGCGTCCCGCGGCTCGGGGCCGACCGGGGCGGCGCTGACGACCAGCAGCCTGCGCACACCCTCCGCCTCCATCGCGGCGAGCACCGCCCGGGTCAGCCTGGTCGCGACACCCGCGTCGGCGCGGCGGCGGGCGCCGAGCCCGGACAACACGGCGTCCCGCCCGTCCACCGCCGGTCGCACGGCCGCCGCGTCACCCGGATCCGCGCGGAACACCTCCAGCCGCTCGCCGGTCACGGACAGCCGCGCGGGATCCCGCACGACGGCCGTGACGTGGTGTCCGGCGCCGAGTGCCTGCCGGACGACCTCCTGGCCGATGCCTCCGGTGGCACCGAAGACGGTGAGCTTCATGGCGTACTCCGTTCCGCACGGCACTGTCGCCGCGCTCCGACTGATGCGCCTGACTGACGAGCCCAGATAGATGGGTGAGTACTCACTCACCCATCTCCTACTCTAGGGTGAGTAAGTACTCACCCACTCGTCAAGCCCCACTGGAGCAGCCATGCCGCCCGCCAAGCCGGCCCGGGAGCGCATCCTGGACGCCGCCCACGAGCTGATGCTCACCGTCGGGCTGGCCCGCGCCACCACCAAGGAGATCGCGAAGGGAGCCGACTGCTCCGAGGCCGCGCTGTACAAGCACTTCGCGAGCAAGGAGGAGCTCTTCATCCGCGTCCTGTCCGAACGACTGCCGCGGCTGACCCCCCTGCTCCGGGGCCTCGCCGCCGAGCCGGGCCGGGCCGCCCTCGAGGACAACCTCACGGAGATCGCCCGCCAGGCCGCGCTGTTCTACGAGCAGAGCTTCCCGATCGCCGCCTCGCTGTACGCCCAGACGCAGCTCAAGCGACGGCACGACGACGCGATGCGGGAGCTGGGCACCGGGCCGCACCTGCCGATCGAGGGCCTGGACGCCTACCTGCGCTCCGAGCAGGCCGCGGGGCGGGTCCGCGCCGACGCGGACACCTTCGCCGCCGCCTCGCTGCTGCTCGGTGCCTGCTCGCAGCGGGCGTTCGCGTACGACGCGACGCACAGCGGTGTCCGTCCGCCGGTGGACGACTTCGCGCGGCGGCTCGCCCGGACGCTGCTCGCGGGGATCCGCTGAACTGCCGCGCCGCGCGGGTGCGGGCGTGACGGCGGGACACACGGCCCGGCGCCACGAGGTCTTTCCCCCGAAGGGGGTAACCCCCAGCGCCCCCGGAACCGCCCCCAGCTCCACGGTGCCCATGCCGCCTCAGCGCCCACCCGTGCCGCCCCATGCGCCCCAGCGCCCACCCGTGCCGCCCCATGCGCCCCAGCGCCACCCGTGCCGCCCCATGCGCCCCAGGAGTCACCCGTGCCGCCCCATGCGCCCCAGGAGTCACCCATGTGGCCCAGGCGCTCACTCATGTGCCCCAGCGTTCACTCATGCCGCCCCAGCCCCCCACGCGTGACGCCCCGGGGCTACCACCCGGGCCGCCCAGGCACTTGCGGGGAGCCCGCCGCAGCGATCGGCCGTCAACGCTCCGGCGAGCCCTCCCCGGTCAGCCAGTCGTCCACCCCCGCCAGCAGCCTCCCCTTCACACCCTCCGGCGCGGCCGACCCCCGCACCGACTGGCGTGCCAGTTCCGCCAGCTCCGCGTCGGTGAACCCGTGGTGGTCCCGCGCGATCTCGTACTGGGCGGCCAGCCGCGACCCGAACAGCAGGGGGTCGTCCGCGCCCAGGGCCATCGGCACCCCCGCCTCGAACAGGGTCCGCAGCGGCACGTCCTCGGGCTTCTCGTAGACGCCGAGGGCGACGTTCGACGCCGGGCACACCTCGCACGTCACCTGCCGGTCCGCCAGCCGCTTCAGCAGCCGGGGATCCTCCGCCGCCCGCACCCCGTGCCCGATCCGGTCGGCTTCCAGGTCGTCCAGGCAGTCCCGCACGGAGAGCGGCCCGGTCAGCTCGCCCCCGTGCGGCGCGGACAGCAGCCCGCCCTCCCGCGCGATCGCGAACGCCCGGTCGAAGTCCCGGGCCATGCCCCGCCGCTCGTCGTTGGAGAGCCCGAACCCGACCACACCCCGGTCCGCGTACCGCACCGCGAGCCGGGCGAGGGTCCGCGCGTCCAGCGGGTGCTTCATCCGGTTCGCGGCGACCAGCACCCGCATCCCGATCCCGGTGTCCCGCACGGTCGTCTCCACCGCGTCCAGGATGATCTCCAGCGCCGGAATCAGCCCGCCCAGCCTCGGCGCGTACGACGTCGGGTCCACCTGGATCTCCAGCCACCCCGACCCGTCGCGCAGGTCCTCCTCCGCGGCCTCCCGGACCAGCCGCTGGATGTCCTCCGGCTCCTGGAGGCACGACCGCGCCGCGTCGTACAACCGCTGGAAGCGGAACCAGCCCCGCTCGTCCGTCGCCCGCAGCTTCGGCGACTCCCCGCGCCCCAGCGCCTCGGTCAGCGTCTCGGGCAGACGCACGCCGTGCTTGTCGGCCAGTTCCAGTAGGGTCGCGGGCCGCATCGACCCGGTGAAATGCAGGTGGAGATGGGCCTTCGGCAGTTCAGAGACATCACGTACACGCTCCATTCCGTGATCCTGCCGCACGACACGCCCGGCCCGACAGCACTTTCCCCGTACGTGGTCTTGCTCGCACAAAGAAACAGGGGCCGCACCTCGACGCCGAGGTGCGGCCCCTGCCGGGGAAGCGGCGGTCAGTCGCGCGCCTCCGCCAGCAGCTTCTGGATCCGGCTCACGCCCTCGGCGAGGTCCTCGTCCCCGAGCGCGTACGACAGCCGGAGGTACCCGGGCGTGCCGAACGCCTCGCCGGGCACCACCGCGACCTCGGCCTCCTCCAGGATCAGCGCGGCCAGCTCGACCGTGTCCTGCGGGCGCTTGCCGCGGATCTGCTTGCCGAGCAGCCCCTTCACCGACGGGTAGGCGTAGAACGCCCCCTCCGGCTCCGGGCACAGCACGCCGTCGATCTCGTTGAGCATCCGCACGATGGTCCGACGGCGCCGGTCGAAGGCCTCCCGCATCTTCGCCACGGCGTCCAGGTCACCGGAGACCGCGGCCAGCGCCGCCGCCTGGGCCACGTTGGACACGTTGGACGTGGCGTGCGACTGGAGGTTCGTCGCGGCCTTGACGACGTCCTTCGGGCCGATGACCCACCCGACCCGCCAGCCGGTCATCGCGTACGTCTTGGCGACACCGTTGACCACGATGCACCTGTCGCGCAGCTCGGGCAGCAGCGCCGGCATCGACACGGAGAAGGCGTCGCCGTAGACGAGGTGCTCGTAGATCTCGTCGGTCAGCACCCACAGGCCGTGCTCGACGGCCCACTGGCCGATCGCCTCGGTCTGGGCCTCGCTGTACACGGCCCCCGTCGGGTTCGACGGCGACACGAAGAGGACGACCTTCGTCTTCTCGGTGCGCGCGGCCTCGAGCTGCTCCACGCTCACCCGGTAGCCGGTCGTCTCGTCGGCGACGACCTCGACGGGGACACCGCCGGCCAGTCGGATCGACTCCGGGTACGTCGTCCAGTACGGCGCCGGGACGATGACCTCGTCGCCCGGGTCGAGGATCGCGGCGAACGCCTCGTAGATGGCCTGCTTGCCGCCGTTGGTGACCAGGATCTGCGACGGGTCGACCTCGTAGCCGGAGTCGCGCAGCGTCTTCGCGGCGATCGCGGCCTTCAGCTCGGGCAGCCCGCCGGCCGGCGTGTAGCGGTGGTACTTCGGGTTCTTGCACGCCTCGATGGCGGCCTCGACGATGTAGTCCGGGGTCGGGAAGTCGGGCTCACCGGCGCCGAAGCCGATCACCGGACGTCCGGCGGCCTTGAGGGCCTTGGCCTTGGCGTCCACGGCGAGGGTCGCGGACTCGGAGATCGCGCCGACTCGGGCGGAGACCCGGCGCTCGGTGGGAGGGGTTGCAGCGCTCATGGGCCCATCGTTCCAGACCGGAAACTTCGCGGGCACAGGGGTTTCACGGACTGAACAGCACGGAGAACCGACGGGGAACGGACGGTGCGGGGGCGGTGCAGAGGCCTGAACACCAGTCCGGATCTGCTTTCTGTTCGACGCCCGGCCCCTGAGCACGTACACTCTCACCTCGTTGGCCTTCAGCGGTCCGCGCTCACTCGGTGCACACCGAGCACC
Source organism: Streptomyces pactum (assembly GCF_002005225.1). Classification (NCBI taxonomy): domain Bacteria; kingdom Bacillati; phylum Actinomycetota; class Actinomycetes; order Kitasatosporales; family Streptomycetaceae; genus Streptomyces; species Streptomyces pactum. The sequence continues at coordinate 3,667,088 of NZ_CP019724.1, read as the reverse complement.
CGGGCGGATGCGGTACGTTGGGGGACACACAAAGGGTCGTAGCTCAATTGGTAGAGCACTGGTCTCCAAAACCAGCGGTTGGGGGTTCAAGTCCCTCCGGCCCTGCTACACACACCTTCGCCAGGATGTGTGCGCATGTACGTACAGCAATGCACCGCCGTGCGGCTCCAACCGGGCGCGGCACGGCCACGACCCGGAATCAGGTGAGGACGAGTGACGGACGCCGTGGGCTCCATCGACATGCCTGATGCCCAGGACGAGGCGCCGGACTCCAAGAAGAAGTCGCGCAAGGGCGGCAAGCGCGCCAAGAAGGGCCCGCTGAAGCGCCTCGCGCTCTTCTACCGCCAGATCGTCGCGGAGCTGCGCAAGGTTGTCTGGCCGAGCCGCAACCAGCTTACGACGTACACCACCGTGGTGATCATCTTCGTGGTCATCATGATCGGCCTGGTGACTCTGATTGACTATGGCTTCAGTCACGCCGCCAAGTACGTCTTCGGCTGAGTCGAGAGCGAAGGGCGCCGAGGTACCCGGCGCCCCTTTCGCGTGTTCCACCCCTATGTATCCAGGAAGAAGCAGCCACCGTGTCTGACCCGAACGTGAACGACGCCATCGAGCCGGTCGAGTCCGTCGAGGACGAGCCCGGCACCCTCGAGGGCGCCGACAACGAGGACACCGAGGCCTCCGCCGAGGTCGAGGCTGCCGACGACGCCGTCGTCACGGACGCGGACGAGACCGCCGAGGTCCAGGACGAGACTCCCGACGCGGAGACCCCCGACGCGGAAAGCGCCGACACGGAGACCACCGCCGACGCGGAGACCGCAGAGGCCGCCGAGCCCGAGCCCGAGGTCGAGGTCGACCCGATCGAGGCACTCCGCCAGGAACTGCGCGTCCTGCCCGGCGAGTGGTACGTGATCCACACGTACGCCGGCTACGAGAACCGCGTGAAGACCAACCTCGAGCAGCGCGCCGTCTCGCTCAACGTCGAGGACTACATCTTCCAGGCCGAGGTGCCCCAGGAAGAGGTCGTCCAGATCAAGAACGGCGACCGCAAGACGATCCGGCAGAACAAGCTGCCCGGCTACGTCCTCGTCCGCATGGACCTGACCAACGAGTCCTGGGGTGTCGTCCGCAACACCCCCGGCGTCACCGGCTTCGTCGGCAACGCCTACGACCCGTACCCGCTGACGCTGGACGAGATCGTCAAGATGCTCGCCCCGGAGGCCGAGGAGAAGGCCGCCCGCGAGGCCGCCGAGGCCGAGGGCAAGCCGGCTCCGCAGCGCAAGGTCGAGGTCCAGGTGCTGGACTTCGAGGTCGGCGACTCGGTCACCGTCACCGACGGCCCGTTCGCGACGCTGCAGGCCACGATCAACGAGATCAACGCCGACTCGAAGAAGGTCAAGGGCCTCGTCGAGATCTTCGGCCGCGAGACCCCGGTCGAGCTGAGCTTCGACCAGATCCAGAAGAACTAGTACCTCACCGGTACTCCTCTGGACGTACTGCTTCCGAGCAGGTCAGACAGGCTCCGGCTGGGGGCACCTCCCGCTTGCGGGGGACGGTCTGACCTGCTCGGTTTTTGGCCGCACATCCATACCCGCTATCGTTGTGCGGTATGCCTGTGTCCGGGGTCGCCCCCGGGTGCGGGCAGGACCCGAATCGAAAGGACCCGGAGAGCTATGCCTCCCAAGAAGAAGAAGGTCACGGGGCTCATCAAGCTCCAGATCCAGGCCGGTGCCGCGAACCCGGCCCCGCCGGTCGGCCCCGCGCTGGGTCAGCACGGCGTCAACATCATGGAGTTCTGCAAGGCCTACAACGCCGCGACCGAGTCGCAGCGCGGTTGGGTCATCCCGGTGGAGATCACGGTCTACGAGGACCGCTCCTTCACCTTCATCACCAAGACGCCGCCGGCCGCCAAGATGATCCTCAAGGCCGCGGGTGTGGAGAAGGGCTCCGGCGAGCCGCACAAGACCAAGGTCGCGAAGATCACGCGTGACCAGGTCCGCGAGATCGCCACCACCAAGATGCCCGACCTCAACGCCAACGACCTGGACCAGGCGGAGAAGATCATCGCCGGTACCGCGCGTTCCATGGGCGTCACGGTCGAGGGCTGACCTCCACCCCCGTAAGCAAGCCACGCGGCGGTAGCCGCATGGTCAGGACAGTGTGGCAGGGCCTGCTCGGCCCGGACCACGACTCCTAAGAAGCCACCAGGAGCAGTAGTGAGCAAGCGCAGCAAGTCTCTCCGCGCTGCGGACGCCAAGATCGACCGGGACAAGCTCTACGCCCCGCTCGAGGCCGTCCGTCTCGCCAAGGAGACCTCCACGACCAAGTTCGACGGCACCGTCGAGGTCGCCTTCCGCCTGGGTGTCGACCCGCGCAAGGCCGACCAGATGGTCCGTGGCACCGTGAACCTCCCGCACGGCACCGGTAAGACCGCCCGGGTCCTGGTCTTCGCGACCGGTGACCGTGCCGAGGCCGCGACCGCCGCGGGCGCCGACATCGTCGGCTCCGACGAACTGATCGACGAGGTGTCGAAGGGCCGTCTGGACTTCGACGCCGTCGTCGCCACCCCGGACCTCATGGGCAAGGTCGGCCGCCTCGGCCGCGTCCTCGGCCCGCGTGGTCTGATGCCGAACCCGAAGACCGGCACCGTGACCCCGGACGTGGCCAAGGCCGTGACCGAGATCAAGGGCGGCAAGATCGAGTTCCGCGTCGACAAGCACTCGAACCTGCACTTCATCATCGGCAAGTCGTCCTTCGACGACACCAAGCTGGTGGAGAACTACGCCGCGGCGCTGGAGGAGATCCTCCGTCTGAAGCCGTCCGCCGCCAAGGGCCGATACATCAAGAAGGCCGCCATCAGCACCACGATGGGCCCCGGCATCCCGGTCGACTCCAACCGCACCCGCAACCTCCTCGTCGAGGAGGACCCGGCGGCGGTCTGAGCCCACGGCTCGCCCAACCGGTTCACGGGCCCCGCACCTTCCGAGGTGCGGGGCCCGTTCCCTTTTTCCCGTACGAGTGCCGGACTGCTGGGTTAGCGTGCGGGCACCGCGGGATCGCGCACGGGGACAAGGGGTGGGCGGATGACGGGCACGACGGCTCTCCGTACGGTCGTCTCGATCGCGGTGACGGCCGCGCTGGCGTGCGTCACCGCCTGCACCTCCTCGGGCGGGCCCACCGGCTCCACCGATTCCGCCCGCGCCACCGACCCGTCGACGCGGTCGCTGCGCTCCGTGGAGCGGGCCGTCGGGCGGGCGGGTTCGGCGCGGGTCGAGTCCACGACCGTGATGGGCCGCGAGCTGTCCCTGGACGCCGTGGGAGCCCTCGGCTGGCGCGACGGCCTCACCGGCACCCTGACGATCACGTACACCGGCGGCACGACCGCTGAGACCATGCGCCGGCTCGGCACCACGGCCATGGAGGCCCGGTACCTGCCCGACGCCTACTACGCCAGGATGGGCGACGAGTTCGCCGTCCGGGTGGGCGGCCGGCACTGGATCAAGTACGTATACGCCGACCTGGAGGACCTCGGCGGCGCCAAGGGCGCCGGTTTCGCGGACCGGATGCGCGACACCACGCCCCACCAGGCGGTGAAGCGGCTGCTGGCCTCCGACGACGTCCGCAAGGTCGGCGAGGAGACGACCCGCGGCCGGCGCACCACGCACTGGACCGGCACGCCGGGCGGCGCCACCGCCCAGACCGTCGACATCTGGGTCGACGACCGGGACCTGCTGGTCAAGAAGGTCGAGCGGGGTCGTACGGAGACCGGGGAGCTGACCCAGACCGCGTACTACAGCGACTACGGCGTCGCCGTCCTGGCCGAGCGGCCCCCGGCAGCCGACACGGCGGACTTCAAGGAGCTGCTGAAGGCACCGGGCGAGGGCTCCTGAAAGGAGCTCGCGGGCCGCACCGGTAGGTCCGGGCCACAGAAATCACAAGATCGTTCGAACCGTTCTCGGTTACGCTCGCGTCTGTGCTGTGCAGAGGCAGTCCGTGCCTGTGCCGACGGTATTTCCGTGGGGGGAATCCATGAAGACTTCCGTACGCGTGCCCGTGGGCGCCGGGCTGGCCGCGCTGCTGCTCGCCGCCGGCGCCGTGGGCTGCTCCAAGGGAGACGGGGCCGAGGAGTCCCCGAAGATGACGCCGGCGGCGGCCGTCGCCAAGGCGGCGAAGAACGCGGAGGAGATCGACTCCATCCGCTACCGCATGACCGGCCGCGCCCCGGAGGAGGGGAGGGTCGAGGCCGAGGCCGAGATGCAGATCAAGCCCACGCTCGCGATGAGCATGAAGATGACGGCGCTCGACCAGGGCGCCGGCGCCAAGGCGGAGATCCGGCTCCTCGACAAGGCCATGTACATCGGCGGCGGCGCCGAGGCGGCCAAGGAGATGGACGGCAAGAGCTGGATCAAGTTCGACCTGGCCGCGCTCGGTGCCGACAAGGAACTGAACCAGCTCGGCGGCGCCTCCCAGGCCGACAAGAACCCGGCGACCGAGTCCACCTTCCTCACCGGCGCCAAGGACGTGGAGAAGGTCGGCACCGAGACCGTCGACGGCGTGAAGACCACCCACTACAAGGGCACGGTCACCCTCGCCGACCTGGAGAAGTCGCTCGGCGACGAGGACGAGGCCACCCGGGAGAAGCGCCAGAAGAGCATCGAGCAGTACGAGAAGCTGGGCGTCGACAAGCTCACGATGGACATGTGGATCGACGGCGACGACCACACCAAGCAGTTCCGTATGCGCGGCGACGCCGACAAGGGCCCGCTGGACATGACCATCACCTTCCTCGGTCTCAACGAACCCGTGAAGGTCACCGCCCCGCCCGCCGAGGACACCGTCGACCTGGCCGAGATGATGCAGGGGGCCCAGCAGGGCTGAGTCGCCGTACGGGCGGATTTGCTTGACACCGCCCCGTTCACGTACGCTTCCCCAGAAGCCAAAGACCGCTGGTCGTTGCCGTGTGCTCGCGAGAGGACACGGTGGCCGAAGGATCCGCTGAACTGCGGACGACCCGCGCAGGTGACTGTGGATGAGCTCCCGGAGTCCGCGCCTCGTGCGTGTGGCACACGGTCGAGCCACGCCCCGTGCGCCTGCGCCGGGGCGTTTCGTTTTCCCCAGTCCTCCTTCGGGTCCGCGCGGTCCGAATCACCCGGAAGGAGGCCGAGGCTCTATGGCGACGCCCGAAAAGGCTGCCGCGGTTGCCGAGCTGACGGACAAGTTCCGCAGCTCCAACGCCGCCGTGCTGACCGAGTACCGCGGTCTCACCGTGGCGCAGCTCAAGACGCTGCGCCGGTCGCTCGGTGAGAACGCCCAGTACGCCGTGGTGAAGAACACGCTGACCAAGATTGCGGCCAACGAGGCCGGGATCACGCTCGACGACCAGCTCTTCGCTGGTCCGACGGCCGTCGCCTTCGTCACCGGTGACCCGGTGGAGTCGGCGAAGGGTCTGCGCGACTTCGCCAAGGACAACCCGAATCTCGTCATCAAGGGCGGAGTCCTTGACGGCAAGGCGATGTCCGCCGACGAGATCAAGAAGCTTGCGGACCTCGAGTCCCGCGAGGTTCTGCTCTCCAAGCTGGCGGGTGCCTTCAAGGGCAAGCAGTCCCAGACTGCGCAGCTCTTCCAGGCGCTTCCCTCGAAGCTCGTCCGCACCGTGGACGCGCTCCGTGCCAAGCAGGACGAGCAGGGCGGTGCCGAGTAACTCGGCTCGCTTTCCGATCCTCGCCGCATGAACCGCATGAGGTGAGGGTCGACGCGGGCCCGACGTACGCCCGCCTCACCCCGTACATCCGGCACCTGCCGAATTAGTGGAAGGACCGCCATCATGGCGAAGCTCAGCCAGGACGACCTGCTCGCCCAGTTCGAGGAGATGACCCTCATCGAGCTCTCCGAGTTCGTGAAGGCCTTCGAGGAGAAGTTCGACGTCACCGCCGCCGCGGCCGTCGCCGCCGCCCCGGCCGCCACTGCCGCCCCGGCCGAGGCCGAGGCCGAGCAGGACGAGTTCGACGTCATCCTCACCGGTGCCGGCGACAAGAAGATCCAGGTCATCAAGGTCGTGCGCGAGCTGACCTCCCTGGGTCTGAAGGAGGCCAAGGACCTCGTGGACGGCGCCCCGAAGCCCGTCCTCGAGAAGGTCGCCAAGGACGCCGCCGAGAAGGCCGCCGAGTCCCTCAAGGGCGCCGGCGCCTCGGTCGAGGTCAAGTAAGACCGCGAAGGCCCCACGGATCCGTCAGGATCTGTAACGCCACAGCACCGAAGAGCGATCATCCATCCGGGTGGTCGCTCTTCGGCGTCTCCGGGGGACCGGCGGCGGCTACCTTGCACGCGCCACGGTGAAGAGTATGGTGATCTTCGTCGTGCCGTCGCCGGGGCCCTGAGAGCCCTCTGGCGGCAGGCGGTTCGGGCAAGGGGGGCCTTGACGAACCGCACGCAGCGCGCGATTCTCAGGACGCGTCGTCACAAGGATCCGAATCCGAGGCATGGATCCACGGCGAAAAGGGCAGTATCACGGTGCGTTGAGGGCGAGGCCTTGCCGCAGGTGGTGAGAACAACGAGGAGCGAACACGGTCATCGAGACCCGCACTGGACATCAGTGTGCCATCTGGCTACACTGACCCTTTGCGCTGCCTGTTAGTTGCCCCCTGCCCGTCACCAGGGGTCTGCCCTCGCCCGAGCACCGACGACCAGAGCATGCCTGACCTGGCTCTCCAGCCACATCAGGCGCCCCCTGTCTTCGTGCACGGAAGAGGGGCCGGTACGCGCGTAGTGAGTCCGAGCCCTCGGAAGGACCCCCTCTTGGCCGCCTCGCGCAATGCCTCGACCGCGAATACGAACAACGCTGCCAGCACCGCCCCGCTGCGCATCTCCTTTGCAAAGATCAAGGAGCCCCTCGAGGTTCCGAACCTTCTCGCGCTGCAGACCGAGAGCTTCGACTGGCTGCTCGGCAACGACGCCTGGAAGGCTCGCGTCGAGTCGGCTCTGGAGTCCGGTCAGGACGTCCCCACCAAGTCCGGTCTGGAAGAGATCTTCGAGGAGATCTCGCCGATCGAGGACTTCTCCGGGTCGATGTCGCTGACGTTCCGCGACCACCGCTTCGAGCCCCCCAAGAACAGCATCGACGAGTGCAAGGACCGCGACTTCACGTACGCGGCCCCGCTCTTCGTCACCGCCGAGTTCACCAACAACGAGACCGGCGAGATCAAGTCCCAGACGGTCTTCATGGGCGACTTCCCGCTCATGACCAACAAGGGCACCTTCGTCATCAACGGCACCGAGCGTGTCGTGGTGTCGCAGCTCGTCCGCTCGCCGGGTGTCTACTTCGACTCCTCCATCGACAAGACGTCCGACAAGGACATCTTCTCCGCCAAGATCATCCCGTCCCGGGGTGCCTGGCTGGAGATGGAGATCGACAAGCGCGACATGGTCGGTGTGCGCATCGACCGCAAGCGCAAGCAGTCCGTGACCGTCCTCCTCAAGGCCCTCGGCTGGACCACCGAGCAGATCCTCGAGGAGTTCGGCGAGTACGAGTCCATGCGCGCCACCCTGGAGAAGGACCACACCCAGGGCCAGGACGACGCGCTGCTCGACATCTACCGCAAGCTGCGTCCGGGCGAGCCCCCCACGCGTGAGGCCGCGCAGACGCTGCTCGAGAACCTCTACTTCAACCCGAAGCGCTACGACCTCGCCAAGGTCGGCCGCTACAAGGTGAACAAGAAGCTCGGCGCCGACGAGCCCCTGGACGCCGGCGTTCTGACCACCGACGACGTCATCGCCACCATCAAGTACCTGGTGAAGCTGCACGCCGGTGAGACCGAGACGACCGGCGAGTCGGGCCGGGAGATCGTCGTCGAGACCGACGACATCGACCACTTCGGCAACCGCCGCATCCGCAACGTCGGCGAGCTGATCCAGAACCAGGTCCGTACGGGTCTCGCCCGTATGGAGCGCGTCGTGCGCGAGCGCATGACGACCCAGGACGTCGAGGCGATCACGCCGCAGACCCTGATCAACATCCGGCCGGTCGTCGCCTCCATCAAGGAGTTCTTCGGCACCAGCCAGCTCTCCCAGTTCATGGACCAGAACAACCCGCTGTCGGGGCTGACGCACAAGCGTCGTCTGAACGCCCTCGGCCCGGGTGGTCTCTCCCGTGAGCGGGCCGGCTTCGAGGTCCGTGACGTCCACCCGTCGCACTACGGCCGCATGTGCCCGATCGAGACGCCGGAAGGACCGAACATCGGTCTGATCGGCTCGCTCGCCTCGTACGGCCGGATCAACCCGTTCGGCTTCATCGAGACGCCGTACCGCAAGGTCGTCGAGGGCCAGGTCACGGACGACGTGGACTACCTGACCGCCGACGAGGAGGACCGCTTCGTCATCGCGCAGGCCAACGCCACGCTCAACGACGACATGCGCTTCTCCGAGGCCCGCGTCCTGGTTCGCCGCCGTGGCGGCGAGGTCGACTACGTCCCCGGTGACGACGTCGACTACATGGACGTCTCGCCGCGCCAGATGGTGTCGGTCGCGACCGCCATGATCCCGTTCCTCGAGCACGACGACGCCAACCGTGCCCTCATGGGCGCGAACATGATGCGTCAGGCGGTGCCGCTCATCAAGAGCGAGTCCCCGCTGGTCGGCACCGGCATGGAGTACCGCTCCGCCGCCGACGCCGGCGACGTGGTCAAGGCCGAGAAGGCGGGTGTGGTCCAGGAGGTCTCCGCGGACTACATCACCACGACCAACGACGACGGCACGTACATCACGTACCGCCTGGCCAAGTTCTCCCGGTTCAACCAGGGAACCTCGGTCAACCAGAAGGTCATCGTCGCCGAGGGCGACCGGATCATCGAGGGCCAGGTCCTGGCCGACGGTCCGGCCACCGAGAACGGCGAGATGGCGCTCGGCAAGAACCTGCTGGTCGCGTTCATGCCGTGGGAGGGTCACAACTACGAGGACGCGATCATCCTGTCGCAGCGCCTCGTGCAGGACGACGTCCTCTCCTCGATCCACATCGAGGAGCACGAGGTCGACGCCCGTGACACCAAGCTCGGCCCCGAGGAGATCACCCGGGACATCCCGAACGTCTCCGAGGAGGTCCTCGCCGACCTCGACGAGCGCGGCATCATCCGTATCGGTGCCGAGGTCGTCGCCGGCGACATCCTCGTCGGCAAGGTCACGCCCAAGGGCGAGACCGAGCTGACGCCGGAGGAGCGCCTGCTCCGTGCGATCTTCGGTGAGAAGGCCCGTGAGGTCCGCGACACCTCGCTGAAGGTCCCGCACGGCGAGATCGGCAAGGTCATCGGCGTCCGCGTCTTCGACCGCGAAGAGGGCGACGAGCTGCCGCCGGGCGTGAACCAGTTGGTCCGCGTCTACGTCGCGCAGAAGCGCAAGATCACCGACGGTGACAAGCTCGCCGGCCGGCACGGCAACAAGGGCGTCATCTCCAAGATCAACCCGATCGAGGACATGCCGTTCCTGGAGGACGGCACCCCGGTCGACATCATCCTGAACCCGCTGGGTGTCCCGTCCCGAATGAACCCGGGACAGGTCCTGGAGATCCACCTCGGCTGGCTCGCCAGCCGCGGCTGGGACGTCTCCGGCCTCGCGGAGGAGTGGGCGCAGCGCCTGCAGGCCATCGGCGCCGACAAGGTCGAGCCCGGCACCAACGTCGCCACGCCGGTCTTCGACGGTGCGCGTGAGGACGAGCTGGCCGGTCTGCTCCAGCACACCATCCCGAACCGCGACGGCGAGCGCATGGTGCTCCCGACCGGTAAGGCGCGGCTGTTCGACGGCCGCAGCGGTGAGCCGTTCCCGGACCCGATCTCGGTCGGGTACATGTACATCCTCAAGCTGCACCACCTGGTCGACGACAAGCTGCACGCCCGGTCGACCGGCCCGTACTCGATGATCACCCAGCAGCCGCTGGGTGGTAAGGCCCAGTTCGGTGGCCAGCGCTTCGGTGAGATGGAGGTGTGGGCGCTGGAGGCTTACGGCGCCGCGTACGCCCTCCAGGAGCTGCTGACCATCAAGTCCGACGACGTGACCGGCCGCGTGAAGGTCTACGAGGCCATCGTCAAGGGCGAGAACATCCCTGAGCCCGGCATCCCCGAGTCCTTCAAGGTGCTCATCAAGGAGATGCAGTCCCTGTGCCTCAACGTGGAGGTGCTGTCCTCGGACGGCATGTCCATCGAGATGCGTGACACCGACGAGGACGTCTTCCGCGCTGCGGAGGAGCTCGGCATCGACCTGTCCCGGCGCGAGCCGAGCAGCGTCGAAGAGGTCTGACGGGAGTTTCGGCGGACCTTGAGCGATCAAGGTCCGCCGGCCCCAGGACCCCCGTTTCAGACCCCAAGACTTACAACCCTGAGAGGGATTGACGCATAGTGCTCGACGTCAACTTCTTCGACGAGCTCCGGATCGGTCTGGCCACCGCTGACGACATCCGTCAGTGGAGCCACGGCGAGGTCAAGAAGCCCGAGACGATCAACTACCGCACGCTCAAGCCCGAGAAGGACGGACTCTTCTGCGAGAAGATCTTCGGTCCGACCCGGGACTGGGAGTGCTACTGCGGCAAGTACAAGCGCGTCCGCTTCAAGGGCATCATCTGCGAGCGCTGTGGCGTCGAGGTCACGCGCGCCAAGGTGCGCCGTGAGCGGATGGGCCACATCGAACTCGCCGCCCCCGTCACCCACATCTGGTACTTCAAGGGCGTTCCGTCGCGGCTGGGCTACCTGCTCGACCTCGCCCCGAAGGACCTGGAGAAGGTCATCTACTTCGCGGCGTACATGATCACGTACGTCGACGAGGAGCGCCGCACCCGCGACCTGCCCTCGCTGGAGGCCCACGTCTCCGTCGAGCGCCAGCAGATCGAGCAGCGCCGCGACTCCGACCTGGAGGCCCGGGCCAAGAAGCTCGAGACCGACCTGGCCGAGCTCGAGGCCGAGGGCGCCAAGGCCGACGTGCGCCGCAAGGTGCGCGAGGGTGCCGAGCGTGAGATGAAGCAGCTCCGCGACCGTGCGCAGCGCGAGATCGACCGCCTCGACGAGGTGTGGAACCGGTTCAAGAACCTCAAGGTCCAGGACCTCGAGGGCGACGAGCTTCTCTACCGCGAGCTGCGCGACCGCTTCGGCACCTACTTCGACGGTTCGATGGGTGCCGCGGCGCTGCAGAAGCGCCTGGAGTCCTTCGACCTCGACGAGGAGGCCGAGCGCCTCCGCGAGATCATCCGTACCGGCAAGGGCCAGAAGAAGACCCGTGCGCTCAAGCGCCTCAAGGTCGTCTCCGCGTTCCTGCAGACCAGCAACAGCCCCAAGGGCATGGTGCTGGACTGCGTGCCGGTCATCCCGCCGGACCTGCGTCCGATGGTGCAGCTCGACGGTGGCCGCTTCGCGACCTCCGACCTGAACGACCTGTACCGCCGCGTCATCAACCGCAACAACCGCCTGAAGCGGCTTCTCGACCTCGGCGCGCCCGAGATCATCGTGAACAACGAGAAGCGCATGCTCCAGGAGGCCGTGGACGCCCTCTTCGACAACGGTCGTCGCGGTCGCCCGGTCACCGGTCCCGGTAACCGCCCGCTGAAGTCCCTGAGCGACATGCTCAAGGGCAAGCAGGGTCGTTTCCGTCAGAACCTGCTCGGTAAGCGTGTGGACTACTCCGCGCGTTCCGTCATCGTCGTCGGCCCGCAGCTCAAGCTGCACCAGTGCGGTCTGCCGAAGGCGATGGCGCTGGAGCTCTTCAAGCCGTTCGTGATGAAGCGCCTGGTCGACCTGAACCACGCGCAGAACATCAAGAGCGCCAAGCGCATGGTCGAGCGCGGCCGCACGGTCGTGTACGACGTGCTGGAAGAGGTCATCGCGGAGCACCCGGTTCTGCTGAACCGTGCGCCCACGCTGCACCGCCTCGGCATCCAGGCCTTCGAGCCGCAGCTCGTCGAGGGCAAGGCCATCCAGATCCACCCGCTCGTCTGCACCGCGTTCAACGCGGACTTCGACGGTGACCAGATGGCCGTGCACCTGCCGCTCTCCGCGGAGGCGCAGGCCGAGGCCCGCATCCTGATGCTGTCCTCGAACAACATCCTCAAGCCGGCCGACGGCCGTCCGGTGACGATGCCGACCCAGGACATGGTCCTCGGTCTGTTCTTCCTCACCACCGACGGCGAGGGCCGCGACCTCAAGGGCGAGGGCCGCGCCTTCGGGTCCGCCGCCGAGGCGATCATGGCGTTCGACGCGGGCGACCTGTCGCTCCAGTCGAAGGTCGACATCCGCTTCCCGGTGGGCACCATCCCGCCCCGCGGCTGGGAGCCCCCGGCCCGCGAGGAGGGTGAGCCGGAGTGGCAGCAGGGTGACACCTTCACGCTGCGCACCACGCTGGGCCGCGCGCTCTTCAACGAGCTGCTGCCCGAGGACTACCCGTTCGTCGACTACGAGGTCGGCAAGAAGCAGCTCTCCGAGATCGTCAACGACCTCGCCGAGCGCTACCCGAAGGTCATCGTGGCGGCGACGCTCGACAACCTGAAGGCCTCCGGCTTCTTCTGGGCGACCCGTTCCGGTGTCACCGTGGCCATCTCCGACGTCGTCGTTCCCGAGGCGAAGAAGGAGATCGTCAAGGGCTACGAGGCGCAGGACGAGAAGGTCCAGAAGCAGTACGAGCGCGGTCTGATCACCAAGGACGAGCGCACGCAGGAGCTCATCGCGATCTGGACCAAGGCGACCAACGAGGTCGCCGAGGCGATGAACGAGAACTTCCCGAAGACCAACCCGATCTTCATGATGGTGAACTCGGGCGCACGAGGCAACATGATGCAGATGCGTCAGATCGCCGGTATGCGTGGTCTGGTGTCGAACGCGAAGAACGAGACGATCCCGCGTCCGATCAAGGCGTCGTTCCGTGAGGGTCTGTCCGTGCTGGAGTACTTCATCTCCACGCACGGTGCCCGTAAGGGTCTGGCGGACACCGCTCTGCGTACCGCCGACTCGGGTTACCTCACGCGTCGTCTGGTCGACGTCTCCCAGGACGTCATCATCCGCGAGGAGGACTGCGGCACCGAGCGCGGTCTCAAGCTGCCGATCGCCACGCGTGACGCCGACGGGACGCTGCGCAAGGCCGAGGACGTCGAGACCAGCGTGTACGCCCGCATGCTCGCCGAGGACGTCGTCATCGACGGCAAGGTGATCGCGCCGGCCAACGTCGACCTCGGTGACGTCCTGATCGACGCCCTGGTCGCCAACGGCGTCGAGGAGGTCAAGACCCGTTCGATCCTGACCTGCGAGTCCCAGGTCGGCACCTGCGCCATGTGCTACGGCCGCTCGCTGGCCACCGGCAAGCTGGTCGACATCGGTGAGGCGGTCGGCATCATCGCCGCCCAGTCCATCGGTGAGCCCGGTACCCAGCTCACGATGCGTACCTTCCACACCGGTGGTGTGGCCGGTGACGACATCACCCAGGGTCTGCCGCGTGTCGTCGAGCTCTTCGAGGCCCGTACCCCGAAGGGTGTCGCCCCGATCTCCGAGGCCTCCGGCCGCGTGCGGATCGAGGAGACCGAGAAGACGAAGAAGATCGTCGTCACCCCGGACGACGGCAGCGACGAGACGGCGTTCCCGATCTCGAAGCGCGCCCGTCTGCTGGTGGGCGAGGGCGACCACGTCGAGGTGGGCCAGAAGCTCACCGTGGGTGCCACCAACCCGCACGACGTGCTGCGCATCCTGGGTCAGCGTGCCGTCCAGGTCCACCTGGTCGGCGAGGTCCAGAAGGTCTACAACTCGCAGGGCGTGTCGATCCACGACAAGCACATCGAGATCATCATCCGGCAGATGCTGCGCCGCGTGACGATCATCGAGTCCGGCGACGCAGAGCTGCTGCCCGGCGAGCTGGTCGAGCGTACGAAGTTCGAGACCGAGAACCGTCGTGTGGTCCAGGAGGGCGGTCACCCGGCCTCCGGTCGTCCGCAGCTCATGGGTATCACCAAGGCCTCGCTGGCGACGGAATCCTGGCTGTCGGCCGCCTCCTTCCAGGAGACGACCCGAGTCCTGACGGACGCGGCGATCAACGCCAAGTCCGACAGCCTCATCGGCCTCAAGGAGAACGTCATCATCGGTAAGCTCATCCCGGCCGGTACGGGTCTGTCCCGCTACCGCAACATCCGGGTCGAGCCGACCGAGGAGGCCAAGGCCGCGATGTACTCGGCCGTCGGCTACGACGACATCGACTACTCGCCGTTCGGCACCGGCTCCGGCCAGGCCGTTCCGCTGGAGGACTACGACTACGGTCCGTACAACCAGTAAGCGAGTGTCCGCTTGATACGCCGAAGGGCGGTCACCCCGGGAGGGGTGGCCGCCCTTCGGCGTTGTCGCTCGGGAGAGGGCCTACGGCACGCCCAGCTCGAAGATGACGTAGTGCGCGTACCAGCCGGAGGCGAGTGCGGCCGTGGAGAAGAAGACCACCAGGCTCGGGAGCCTCAGGCGGCCGAGGGCCGCGGCCGGAGCGAGGAGCAGGGGGAAGGCGGGCAGCAGGTAGCGCATCGTGTTGCCGAACATCTGCTGGGTGCCGAGGACGGTGATGATCGTCGCCAGGGTGTAGGCGACGAGCACCAGCGGGGCCCGCTTGCGCAGCATCAGGGCGATCAGGAAGGGCAGCGCCAGGACCAGCTGCAGGGAGAGCAGGTCCGGGGTGGAGAAGGCGAAGTGGTAGTCGCCCTTGCCGACCGCGAGGTTGCGCAGCACGTCCAGGGTGTAGGCGCCGTAGTCGAAGAAGTGCGCCCAGCCCTCGCGCTGGAGCGTGAAGTACGCCGTCGCCTCGCCGGTGCGGTAGCCGACCCAGGCGATGTAGGAGAGCAGGCCCAGGGGAGCGACGATCATGGCGTACACGGGCCCGCGCACCCCGTGTTCCCGTCTGGTCGCGGGACGGGCCAGGGTCACCAGCGCGGCGAGTCCCACGGCGCCGATCAGGACGGCGGACGTGGGGCGGTTCAGGCCCGCGGTGAAGGCGAGCAGGCCGGCCGTCACCCAGCGCCCGGTCATCACGGCGTAGCAGGCCCAGGCGGCGATGGCGACGAACAGGGACTCGGAGTACACCGCCCACTCGACGCCCGCGCCGGGGGCCACGGCCCACAGTCCGGCGGCGATGGTGCCCGCGCGGGCCCCGGCGACGAGGCGGACCACGGCGAAGACGCCCGCCGCCGCGACGAACGACGAGACGACGGAGACGAGGATCCCGGAGCCGTACAGGCCGAGGCCGGTGGATTCCGAGACCATGCGGATCAGGGCCGGGTAGAGCGGGAAGAAGGCGACCGAGTTCTGCTGGACCGTGAACAGGCCGTCCGAGTCGAGCCGCACCAGGGAGGGGCTGTAGCCGTGCTCTGCGACCTGGAGGTACCACCAGCCGTCCCAGGTGGCCAGGACGTCCCACCAGTGGGCGCCGCCGCCGAAGCGCGGGTTCTTCCCCTTGTAGTCCCCGGCGTACTCCAGCAGGGAGGCGAAGACCGCGAGGCCGACGAGCTTGGTGACTCCGTACAGGGCGAGCGGGGCCAGGTAGGGTCGCGCGGCGGGCGGCAGGGCCGGGGGCCAGGTCCGCCAGGAGCGGTCCCGGCGTCCGTCGGACAGCCGTTGTTCCCGTGCGCCGGCCGACGCGTCGCCCACCGTGTCGTCGGCAGCCGTGTCCATGGCTGTCATCCCCCTCAGTCCACCCTCAACCGTCAATTGCTGCCATAAGATCGCACAAGAGTCGCACATCTGTGCTCGATGTTCGGGGGAGGGGAGGCGCGGTGCCCGAGGAACGGGACGCGGAACTGCACGAACCGGTCGTGCTGTCGGTCGTCATTCCGATGTACAACGAGGAAGAGGTCCTGCCCGCGCTGGTCAGCAGGCTGCGGCCGGTCCTGGCGGAGCTGGGTGTCCCTCATGAGGTCGTGGCGGTGGACGACGGCAGCGGCGACCGCACGGCGGAGCTGCTGGCCGCCTTCCGGCTGGGCTGGCCGGAACTGCGCGTGGTCGCGCTGCGGCGCAATTCCGGCCACCAGGCGGCCCTCACCGCCGGCCTGGACCGGGCGTCCGGGGCCTACGTGGTGAGCCTGGACGCCGACCTCCAGGACCCGCCGGAGAAGATCCCCGACATGCTGGCGCTGGCCCGCGCCGAGGAGCTCGACATCGTGTACGGGGTCCGTGCCGACCGCAGCAGCGACTCCGGGTTCAAGCGGTGGTCGGCGGGCGTCTACTACCGCCTCATGCGGCGCCTGGCGGGCCCGTCGGTCCCGGCGCAGGCGGGCGACTTCCGGCTGCTCAGCCGCGCCGCCGTGGAGGCCCTGAAGGCCCTGCCGGACCAGCAGCGGGTCTACCGCCTCCTGGTGCCCTGGCTGGGCTTCCCGAGCGGGCGGGTGACGTACGAGCGCGCGCCGCGCACCGCGGGCCGGACCAAGTACCCGCTGGGCCGGATGATCCGCCTCGCGGTCGACAGCGTCACCGGCTTCTCCGCGGCGCCGCTGCGCATCGCCACCTGGCTGGGCGCCGGCGCCTTCGTGGTCTGCCTGGGGCTGCTCGTCTACACCCTCACCGCCTTCGCCCTGGGCCGCACGGTGCCCGGCTGGACGTCGCTGTTCACCGGCATCGTCTTCATCGGCGCCGTGCAACTGATCTGCGTCGGCCTGCTCGGCGAGTACGTCGGCCGCATATACACGGCCGTGCAGAACCGGCCGACGTACTTCGTCCGGGACGACACGGCGGCCGAGAAGAGCTACGACGCGGCGGCCGAGGAGACCGACGACGCGGCGGCCGGGGAGACCGACGACACGGCGGCCGAGGAGACCGAGGTACGGGTGCCCGCCCCGCGTGGGTGAGCCCTCGGCGCCGTTCGGGCGGAATCGGGAGGAACCGGGCGCCTGCGCCGGTCCCGCGCATTTGTTTTGACCGCAGCGAATGCGATAGGTACGCTCAGACCTTGTGCCTGGGGTGTGCCCTGGCCCTCGTGCGTGCCTTCAACCGCAGTGAGGGTCGTCACCGGCCACCGTAATCCACGCTTTCTTCCGCCTGGCGGCAGGGGTTCGCGGGATTCGACACACCCGACCGCGTGGGTCGGCAACGTTCCAGGTTAGCTCCACCATTCGGCACACAGAAACCGGAGAAGTAGTGCCTACGATCCAGCAGCTGGTCCGAAAGGGCCGGCAGGACAAGGTCGAGAAGAACAAGACGCCCGCACTCGAGGGTTCGCCCCAGCGTCGCGGCGTCTGCACGCGTGTGTTCACGACCACCCCGAAGAAGCCGAACTCGGCCCTGCGTAAGGTCGCGCGTGTGCGTCTGACCAGCGGGATCGAGGTTACCGCTTACATTCCGGGTGAGGGGCACAACCTGCAGGAGCACTCCATCGTGCTCGTGCGCGGCGGCCGTGTGAAGGACCTGCCGGGTGTTCGCTACAAGATCATCCGCGGTTCGCTTGACACCCAGGGTGTGAAGAACCGCAAGCAGGCCCGCAGCCGCTACGGCGCCAAGAAGGAGAAGTAAGAATGCCTCGTAAGGGCCCCGCCCCGAAGCGCCCGGTCATCATCGACCCGGTCTACGGTTCTCCTCTGGTGACCTCCCTGATCAACAAGGTGCTGCTGAACGGCAAGCGCTCCACCGCCGAGCGCATCGTCTACGGCGCCATGGAGGGCCTGCGCGAGAAGACCGGCAACGACCCGGTCATCACGCTGAAGCGCGCTCTCGAGAACATCAAGCCGACCCTCGAGGTCAAGTCCCGCCGTGTCGGTGGCGCCACGTACCAGGTTCCGATCGAGGTCAAGCCCGGTCGTGCCAACACCCTGGCGCTGCGCTGGCTGGTCGGTTACTCCCGCGCCCGTCGCGAGAAGACCATGACCGAGCGTCTGCTCAACGAGCTCCTCGACGCCTCCAACGGCCTCGGTGCCGCTGTGAAGAAGCGCGAGGACACGCACAAGATGGCCGAGTCCAACAAGGCCTTCGCGCACTACCGCTGGTAGTCGCTACCCACATCGAGACCGAGAGAAGACTGAAGCCTTATGGCTACCACTTCACTTGACCTGGCCAAGGTCCGCAACATCGGGATCATGGCCCACATCGACGCGGGCAAGACGACCACCACCGAGCGGATCCTGTTCTACACGGGTGTGTCGTACAAGATCGGTGAGGTCCACGACGGCGCCGCCACGATGGACTGGATGGAGCAGGAGCAGGAGCGTGGCATCACGATCACGTCTGCTGCGACCACCTGCCACTGGCCGCTCGAGGACAACGACTACACGATCAACATCATCGACACCCCGGGGCACGTCGACTTCACCGTAGAGGTGGAGCGCTCCCTGCGCGTGCTCGACGGTGCCGTGACCGTGTTCGACGGTGTCGCCGGTGTCGAGCCGCAGTCCGAGACGGTGTGGCGTCAGGCCGACCGTTACGGCGTGCCGCGCATCTGCTTCGTCAACAAGCTGGACCGTACCGGCGCCGAGTTCCACCGCTGCGTGGAGATGATCTCGGACCGCCTGGGTGCCCAGCCGCTGGTCATGCAGCTCCCGATCGGCGCCGAGGCCGACTTCAAGGGCGTCGTGGACCTGGTCCGCATGAAGGCGCTCGTGTGGTCCGCCGACGCGGCCAAGGGCGAGATGTACGACACCGTCGACATCCCGGCCACGCACACCGAGGCCGCCGAGGAGTGGCGCGGCAAGCTGGTCGAGGGCGTCGCGGAGAACGACGAAGAGATCATGGAGCTGTTCCTGGAGGGCCAGGAGCCCACCGAGGAGCAGCTCTACGCCGCGATCCGTCGCATCACCATCGCGTCCGGCAAGTCCAGCGACACCACGGTCACCCCGGTGTTCTGCGGCACCGCGTTCAAGAACAAGGGCGTCCAGCCCCTGCTCGACGCGGTCGTGCGCTACCTGCCGACCCCGCTCGACGTCGAGGCCATCGAGGGCCACGACGTCAAGGACCCCGAGGTCGTCGTCAAGCGCAAGCCGTCCGAGGACGAGCCGCTGGCCGCGCTCGCGTTCAAGATCATGAGCGACCCGCACCTCGGCAAGCTCACCTTCGTCCGGGTCTACTCGGGCCGCCTGGTGTCCGGCACCGCCGTGCTGAACCCCGTCAAGGGCAAGAAGGAGCGCATCGGCAAGATCTACCGCATGCACGCCAACAAGCGTGAGGAGATCGAGTCGGTGGGCGCCGGCGACATCGTCGCCGTCATGGGCCTGAAGCAGACCACCACCGGTGAGACGCTGTCCGACGACAAGAACCCGGTCATCCTGGAGTCCATGGACTTCCCGGCGCCGGTCATCGAGGTCGCCATCGAGCCCAAGTCGAAGGGCGACCAGGAGAAGCTCGGCGTCGCGATCCAGCGTCTGGCCGAGGAGGACCCGTCGTTCCAGGTCCACTCCGACGAGGAGACCGGCCAGACCATCATCGGCGGTATGGGCGAGCTGCACCTCGAGGTGCTGGTCGACCGCATGCGCCGTGAGTTCCGGGTCGAGGCCAACGTCGGCAAGCCCCAGGTCGCGTACCGTGAGACGATCCGCAAGGCCGTCGAGCGCGTGGACTACACCCACAAGAAGCAGACCGGTGGTACCGGTCAGTTCGCCAAGGTGCAGATCGCGATCGAGCCGATCGAGGGCGGCGACGCCTCGTACGAGTTCGTGAACAAGGTGACCGGTGGCCGTATCCCGAAGGAGTACATCCCTTCGGTGGACGCCGGTGCCCAGGAGGCCATGCAGTTCGGCATCCTGGCCGGCTACGAGATGACGGGCGTCCGCGTCACGCTCATCGACGGCGGCTACCACGAGGTCGACTCCTCCGAGCTGGCGTTCAAGATCGCCGGTTCGCAGGCGTTCAAGGAGGCCGCGCGCAAGGCTTCGCCCGTGCTCATGGAGCCGATGATGTCCGTCGAGGTCACCACGCCCGAGGACTACATGGGTGAGGTCATCGGCGACATCAACTCCCGCCGTGGCCAGATCCAGGCCATGGAGGAGCGGATGGGTGCCCGCGTCGTGAAGGGCCTCGTGCCCCTCTCGGAGATGTTCGGCTACGTCGGCGACCTCCGCAGCAAGACGTCGGGTCGCGCGAGCTACTCGATGCAGTTCGACTCCTACGCCGAGGTTCCCCGGAACGTCGCCGAGGAGATCATCGCGAAGGCCAAGGGCGAGTAACGGACTACTCCGTTTAACGGACCCCGTCCGCACGCTTTAGGCTTGACCCCGGAGCCTGCATGGGGCATTCCGCCGTGAACCCGGTGGAATGCCCCCGGCACCCGGGCTTTCCAGCAAAGATCACCTGGCGCCGATGAGTAAGGCGTACAGAACCACTCCACAGGAGGACCCCAGTGGCGAAGGCGAAGTTCGAGCGGACTAAGCCGCACGTCAACATCGGCACCATCGGTCACATCGACCACGGTAAGACGACCCTCACGGCCGCCATTACCAAGGTGCTGCATGACGCGTACCCCGAGCTGAACGAGGCCTCGGCCTTCGACCAGATCGACAAGGCTCCCGAGGAGCGCCAGCGCGGTATCACGATCTCGATCGCGCACGTCGAGTACCAGACCGAGACGCGTCACTACGCCCACGTCGACTGCCCCGGTCACGCGGACTACATCAAGAACATGATCACGGGTGCGGCGCAGATGGACGGTGCCATCCTCGTGGTCGCCGCCACCGACGGCCCGATGCCGCAGACCAAGGAGCACGTGCTCCTGGCCCGCCAGGTCGGCGTTCCGTACATCGTCGTCGCGCTGAACAAGGCCGACATGGTGGACGACGAGGAGATCCTGGAGCTCGTCGAGCTCGAGGTGCGCGAGCTCCTCTCCGAGTACGAGTTCCCGGGCGACGACCTGCCGGTCGTCAAGGTCTCCGCTCTGAAGGCGCTCGAGGGCGACAAGGAGTGGGGCAACTCGGTCCTCGAGCTCATGAAGGCCGTGGACGAGTCCATCCCGGAGCCCGAGCGCGACGTCGACAAGCCGTTCCTGATGCCGATCGAGGACGTCTTCACCATCACCGGTCGCGGTACGGTCGTCACCGGCCGCATCGAGCGTGGTGTCCTCAAGGTCAACGAGACCGTCGACATCATCGGCATCAAGACCGAGAAGACCACCACCACGGTCACCGGCATCGAGATGTTCCGCAAGCTCCTCGACGAGGGCCAGGCCGGTGAGAACGTCGGTCTGCTCCTCCGTGGCATCAAGCGCGAGGACGTCGAGCGCGGCCAGGTCATCATCAAGCCCGGTTCGGTCACGCCGCACACCGAGTTCGAGGCCCAGGCCTACATCCTGTCGAAGGACGAGGGTGGCCGTCACACCCCCTTCTTCAACAACTACCGTCCGCAGTTCTACTTCCGTACGACGGACGTGACCGGCGTCGTGACCCTCCCCGAGGGCACCGAGATGGTCATGCCGGGTGACAACACCGAGATGAAGGTGGAGCTCATCCAGCCCGTCGCCATGGAAGAGGGCCTGAAGTTCGCCATCCGTGAGGGTGGCCGGACCGTGGGCGCCGGCCAGGTCACCAAGATCAACAAGTAAGCTCCGCTTGCTTGTCGGTCCGATGACCTGACATGGGCTGATGCCTGAGAAGGGGCCCGTACGACTTCGGTCGTACGGGCTCCTTCGCTTTTTCGGGCTCCTTCGCCTTTTCACGACTTCGTGCCCGCCAGTGCCACCGCGCGGCGGCGCAGGGCAACGGCGGCGGGGGCGACCGAGGCGAGCACCGCCGCCACCGCGCAGGCACCCACGGCCGTCCCGATCGCCGTCCACGGCAGCACCACCGTGGGGCGCACCGAGAGCAGTCCCAGCACCGCCCACATGCCCGCCAGGTTGACCCCGGCGGCGAGCAGCCCCAGGAGCGCGCCGACCGCCACGACGGTCAGGGACTCGGCCGCCACCAGCCGCAGGAGCTGACCGTCGGTGGCCCCGGCCAGGCGCAGCACCGCCAGGTCGCGGACCCGGTCGGAGGTGGCCATCACCATCGTGTTGACCAGGGAGATGCCCGTGTAGAGCAGGGCGATGCCGAGGATCATCAGCAGGCCCACCCGGGTCGGGCGGTTGGTCTGTGTACGGGCGGCCGCGACCCACTCGTCCGCGCCGGACACCCGGCCGCCGGCCTGCCGCACCGCCTCGCGCAGCCCCGCGGCCACGGCCTCGGAGCCGGCGCCGTCGGCGAGGGTGACGTCCACCCGGTCGACGGGGGCGCCGGGGGCGTTGGCGGCGGTGACGTAGACGCCGTTGCCGCCGGTGCCGGTGTGCATCACGGCGGCGACGCGCAGGGTCTTCTCCGTGCCGTCCCCGAGCCAGACCCGCACCTTCTCGCCGACGGTGTGCCGCTCCCACTCCTCGTTGACGATGATCGAACGGTCGTCGAGGCCGGACACGCTCCCCGCGGCGAGCGGCAGCCGTGCGGTGGCGGCGAGGGCCCCGGGGCCGGTGACGGCACGGGCGTCGGACCTGATCAGCGCCACGCCCTCCTCCAGGACGTACACCGCGCTCGACGAGGTCGCGGACACCTCGGCGGTCCCGGGCACGGCGCGCAGCCGCTCCACCGTCCGCGCGTCGAAGCCGGTATCGCCGTCCGGCGCGGTGATCACGAAGTCGGCGCCGGTCCGCTCGCGGGTCTCGGTGGCCTTCGCCTCGTTCAGCGTCGCGGTGGCGCCCAGCAGGGAGCCCGCCAGGGCGACCGTGACCAGCACGGGCGCGGCGACGGCCGCGGTGCGGCGTACCCCGGCGGCGGTGTTCTCGCGCACCAGCATGCCCGCGGCGCCGGGCAGTCGGGCCGGCAGCCAGGCCAGCAGCCGGGTCAGCGGACGCACCACGGCCGGGGCGAGCAGCGCGACCGCGGTGATCAGCAGCATGGGCCGGAGCACGTAGGTCTTGCGGTGCAGCAGGTCGCCGGGGTCGCCGGCCAGGGCGACGCCGAGGGTCACCAGCGCGGTCAGCAGCAGCCCGAGACCGGACAGCCAACGGCCCGGGGTCATCGACCGGGCGTCCACGGTCGCCTCGCGCAGCGCCTCGGCGGGGCTCGTGCGTCCGGCCCGCCAGGACGCCGCGACCACACCGCACAGGGCGACCAGGAGCCCGGTCCAGAAGGCCGTGTGGTACGGCCAGGTGTGGTCGCCGATGGTGAACCAGGCCGGCGCCAGCCCCTCCTCGGCCACCCGGTGGGCCAGCCACGGCGCGCCGTACCCGCCGAGCACGCAGCCCGCGGCCGAGGCGAGGACGCCGACGACGAGGGCCTCGGCGAACACCGTGCGGCGGATCTGGCCGGGCGTGGCCCCGGCCGTGCGCAGCAGCCCGAACTCCCGGCGCCGCTGGGCGACCGTGAAGGCGAACGTGGACGCCACCACGAACACCGAGACGAACGCGGTGACGCCGCCGGCCGTGCCGAACAGGGCGTTCATCGCGGTCAGCGCCTCGGTGTCCCGGTCGGGATCGGCGTCGGCGTACCGCCGGTCGTCCCCGGTGAGCACCCGGACCCCGGCGCTGCCGCGTACCGCGTCCCGCACGGCGGGCTCGGCCGCGTCGACCACCAACTGCACGCTGAGCGGGGCGAGCCGGGCGGCCCGTGCGTCGGTGAAGAACACGGCGTCCTCGAAACCCCGGTCGGCCACGGTGCCCACCACTCGCACGGTGCCGCGGTCCGTCCGCACCCGCCGGCCCGGCGCGGCCCAGCCGCCGGTGACGACGACCTCGTCGGCGGTGCGGGGAGCACGGCCCGCGTCGAGGGTGTACGGGGCGAACGCGGCGGTGGACCAGGGGTGGCCCACCAGGCCGGCGGGCCCGCCGGGAGCCCGCAGCGGGAAGGACCGGTCCTCGACGACCGTGCCGAGCCGCTTCAGCCCGGCCACCGTCGGGGCCGGCACGGCACGCGGCCGCGCGAGCTCCTCCGTACGGTCGCCGACCGGCGTCGCCACCCGCAGGGTGTCCTGCCCCCGGACCACGACCGGCGCGGCGGCGAAGCGTTCCGGAGCGCGGTCGGGCGCGTCCAGCGAGGAGGCCAGGGCCAGCCCCGTGACGGCGAGCAGGGCGACGCCGAGCGACAGCGCGACGAAGCTGCCGAGGAAGGTGACCCAGCGGGAACGCAGGGTGCGCAGGGCGGCGCTCAGCACGGGGCGGCCTCCAGGCGGGTCATGCGGGCGGCGATGGCCCCGGCGTCCGCGCCGGTCAGTTCGGTCTCGACCCGGCCGTCGACCAGGAAGAGCACACGGTCGGCGTAGGAGGCGGCCACCGGGTCGTGCGTGACCATGACGACCGTCTGGCCCTCGCGGTCGACCATCCCGCGCAGCAGCGTCAGCACCTCACGGCCGGTCCGCGAGTCCAGCGCGCCGGTCGGCTCGTCGCCGAAGAGGACCTCGGGGCGGGTGATCAGCGCGCGGGCCAGGGCGACGCGCTGCTGCTGGCCGCCGGACAGCTCCGCGGGCCGGTGGCGGGCCCGGTCGCCGAGGCCGACCTGGGCGAGCACCTCGCGCACCCGGCCCCCGGGCGGGCGGCGGCCGGCCAGGCGCAGGGGGAGCGCGACGTTCTGCTCGGCGGTCAGCGACGGCAGCAGGTTGAACGCCTGGAAGACGAAGCCGACGCGCTCGCGGCGCAGCAGGGTCAGCCTTCTCTCGCTCAGCCCGGTCAGCTCGGTGCCGCCGAGGGCGACCGATCCCGACGTGGGCCGGTCCAGGCCGGCGGCGCACTGCAGCAGCGTCGACTTGCCCGAGCCGGAGGGGCCCATCACGGCGGTGAACGTGCCCCTGGGGAAGGCGAGGGAGACGTCGTCGAGGGCGGTCACGGCGCTGTCGCCCGCCCCGTAGCGTCTGCTGACGGAGCGCAACCGGATCGCGTCGTCGTTCATGTGTGCCCACTTCCTGGTCGGACCTCCCGCGTTCCGGGCGGGGCGGCGGTGCGGGACCGTACGACCGGCGAGGCCGAGGTCACTTGTCGTCTGTGGCTCCACACAACCGTCCCCGGGCACCTCGGCGCAGTGCGGCAGGGGCGAGAGCCGGGGTGGGGCAGGCCATACCCCCGGCAGGCCCCCTGAGCGGATGGTCCCGCCGTGCGCGGGAGTTCTACGGTGAGCCGCATGCATCCTCGGAACGTGTGGCAGGCCATGTCCGGCCCCGGCTACCTGCTGTCGGCGTGGCCCTGGCGCGCGTCCGCCTACCTGGCGACCGGCGCGCTGGCCGGCGCCGCGATTCTGGTGGGCCTCGTGCTCGCGTTGGCCATCGGCGGCGTCCTCGCCGTCGTCGTGGTGGGGCTGCCGCTCCTGGTGCTCACCGCCCTCGCGGGCATCCCCGTCGCCCAGGCGGAACGCCGCCGGCTGCGCCTGGTCGACCGCGACCCCGTTCCCCTCCGGCACCGGCGGCAGCCCCCCGCCACCGGCCCCTGGCCCTGGCTGGTCACCCGGCTGCGGGAGCGGGCGACCTGGCGGGAGCTCGGCCACGCCCTGCTGTACGCCGTCGTGCTCTGGCCGGTGGACGCCCTCGTCGTCACCGCCGCGCTGGTGCTGCCGCTCGCCACCGTCGCCACCCCGCTGCTGATGGCCACCGTCGGCGACGGCGAGGAGGCGAAAGTGCTCAAGCGGTGGATGGTCACCACCTGGCCGGCCGCGTTCGCGGCGGCGGTGCTCGGGCTGTTCCTGCTCGCCCTGGGCGCCTACGCGCTGGGCCTGGCCGCGGGCGCGCGGGCCGAACTCACCCGCGTGCTCGTCGGCGCCGCACGCGACGGCGACCTGGGCGCCAGGGTCGTCGAACTCGCCCGTTCCCGCGTGCGGTTGGTGGACGCCTTCGAGGCCGAGCGGCGCCGGATCGAACGCGACCTGCACGACGGCGCCCAGCAGCGTCTCGTCGCCCTGACGATGGCCCTCGGCCTGGCCCGCCTCGACGCCCCGCCCGGCCCGCTCGCCGACCAACTGGCCAAGGCCCACCAGGAGGCGGGGAAGGCGTTGGCGGAACTGCGCGAGCTGATCCACGGCATCCATCCCAAGGTGCTCGTCGACTACGGCCTCCAGGCGGCCGTCGAGGACGCCGCCGACCGGTCGGCCGTCCCCGTGGATGTACGCCTGGAGCTGCCCGGCCGGCCACCCCGGGCAGTGGAGGCCGCCGCCTACTTCGTGGTCTGCGAGGCCCTCGCCAACGTCGCCAGGCACAGCGGCGCGTCCCGCGCGGAGGTGACCGGCGGGCACCGCGACGGACGGCTGTTCCTCCAGGTCCGGGACGACGGCCGGGGTGGCGCGGAGGCCGGTGCGGGCAGCGGACTGACCGGCCTCGCCGACCGGGTGTCCGTACTGGATGGCAGACTCTCCCTGTCCAGTCCGCCGGGCGGACCGACCCTGTTGCGCGTGGAGATTCCTTGCGAGTGGACCGAACGCTTCGCGTAGTGCTGGCGGAGGACAGCGTGCTGCTGCGGGACGGTCTGACCGGCCTGCTCGGCCGCTGCGGACACGAGGTGGTGGCGGCCGTCGGCGACGCGGAGGCACTCGTCGCGGCCGTGGAGGAGCACGCCCCGGACGTCGTCGTGACGGACGTCCGCATGCCGCCCGGCTTCCAGGACGAGGGCCTGCACGCGGCGGTGCGGCTGCGCGAGGGGCGCCCCACCCTGCCCGTCCTCGTCCTCAGCCAGTACGTGCAACGCGCCTACGCCGCCGAGCTGCTGGACTCCGGCGACGGCACGGGCGTCGGCTATCTGCTGAAGGACCGCGTCGGCCAGGTCGAGGAGTTCGTCGACGCGCTGGCCGAGGTGGCGGACGGCGGCACGGTCGTCGACCCGGAGGTGGTACGCCAGTTGCTGCGCCGCCGCCGGGACCCCCTGGAGCGCCTCAGTCCGCGCGAGCGGGAGGTGCTGGCCCTGATCGCCGAGGGCAGGTCCAACGGCGCCATCGCCCGTGAACTGGTCGTCTCCGAGGCGGCGGTGGGCAAGCACATCGGCAGCATCCTCACCAAGCTCGACCTGCCCCCGGCGGACGGGACGCACCGCAGGGTGCTGGCCGTCCTGACGTATCTGCGGGCCTGAACGGCTTCCGGGCCCGCGGGGACGGCTTCCGGGCCCGCGGGGACGGCTTTCGGGCCCGTACGGACGGCTTTCGGAGCCGCACCGGTTGCATCACGTTTCCCCCACGACGCTGTGCGTCCCCTGCAAGGGGAGGAAACACTGGTCAACGCCTTTGTGACCGTCGAAGAGAGTGAATTCGTGAGTACCGTCCCGCCCGACGAGCGCCCGGACGACGCGTCGGACAGACCGTCCCCCTCCATATCCGACGACGAGCTGGAGTCGTTCCTCCGCGAGGCCGCCGAAGGCGGTGGCGCACCGGCGCCCGAGGAGCCGTCGGCCCGGGCGCGGATGGTGACCGCACGGCTGAGGGCGCAGGAGGAGGCGGCGCGGCGGGCGCCGGGCGGTGGCGGTCGCGGAAAGTGGCCGCGCCGGAAGCGGAGGACGGCGGGGGCGTCGGCCGGGACCCCGGAGGGCTGGCGCACCGGCCCCGCGTGGCAGGAGATGAACGGCACCCGCACGCGACGCCGCCGGGCCGGCGCGGTGATCGGGGTGGCGCTGGCCGTGGCGTTGGCCGCGGTCGCCGTGCGCCCCTCGCTGGTGACGGACCGCCTTCCCGGCGGGGGACCCGAGGCCGCCGCCTCCCCGACGCCGCTGCCCGCCGAGACGGCGCTGCCCTCCGGGGCCCCCGGCCAGGTGGCCGGGGCCGGCGGACCCACCCGTGAACGTCCGTTCCGCGGCTCGCCCGCCCTGCGCTGGGCCGACGGGGCGGAGGCCATCGAGCTGCCGGCGGCCAAGGCGGTCGCCGGGATGAGCAAGGCCGACGTGGAGCTGGCCCTGCGGCGTACCAAGGAGTTCCTGGTCGCCGCCAACCTCGACCCCGCCGTGATCGCGGGCGGACGGCCCGAGAAGGCGCTGGCCCTGCTCGACCCCGAGGCACCGGATCTGCTGCCGGACCTGCGGCGGGCGCTGCGCGAGCCGACGCGCGAACACGATCCGGTCGGCCTCTTCAGCCGGTTCGCACCGGACGACGTGCGGCTCGCGGGCGACGTGGTCAAGGTGCGCGGGCACATGTCGTTCGCCGCCGGGGACCCGGGCGAGATCGAGGTGCACGCCGACTACACCTTCGTGTACCCCCTCGTACGATCCGGCGGGGGCGACCACGTCGAGCGCACCATCGTGCGCCGTGACATCACGACGCTGCTGCTGGACCCCGACCGGTGGATCGCGACCCGGGGCAAACTCGCCATCAAGACCTACAACGTCGAGACGTACAACAACGCGTGCGAGGTGTACGACGGCTACCTGCACCCCGTCTTCCCCGAGGCACGCGCCACGGGCGCCCCGGCCACGGGGCCGGCCGCCGACCCGTACGACCGCAGTCAGGCCGTGGGGGCGACGGAGCACGAGGGCTGCGGGACGGTCACCCGCACCTGACCGATGTGGCCGATGTGACCGATGTGACCGAGCCGGCCGAAGCGGCCGAAGCGACCGGCGTGACCGCGTGATCGCGTGATCGGGGACGGGCCCGGGCGCGCTCCCTCCGCGCACCCGGGCCCGTCCCCGTCGTCCCCCGTGGGCCGTCCCCCCGCGGGCCGTCCCCGGGGGCCGTTCCCCGTGGGTCACTCAGCCGCTCACACGCGCTGCCACAGCGCCGGGACGTTCGGCGGCTCCCAGCCCCGGTACGCCTGGTGGCCCTGGAGGCAGCGGTAGGTGGCGCCGCCGTACGTCACCGTGTCGCCCGCCTGGTAGACGGTGCCGACCGCCCAGGTGCCGCCCTCACCGGGCGGCGGGTCGTCGGGGCCGCCGTCGTCGCCGGTCGTCCTCAGGGTGAGGCCGTAGTTCTGGAGCAGCGGGTTGATCGGCTGGTAGAACGTCGTGCCGCCGCTGCGGCAGTCACCGGAGCCGCCCGAGGTGACGCCCTGCGCCTGGCTGCCGGAGATGTACGAGCCGCCCGAGTCGCCGGGCTCGGCGCACACCGTGGTGCGGGTGACGCCGCTGATGGTGCCCTCGGGGTAGGTCACGCTGGTGTTGTGCTGCTGGATGGTGCCGCAGTGCCAGCCGGTGGTGGAACCGGAACGGCACACGGACGCCCCGACCGGCGCCTGGGTGGACCCGGTCACCTGTACGTTCTGACCGCCGGCGCCGTTGACGTACGGGGTCGCCGTCCAACTGGAGTTGGTGGCCACCCACGCCATGTCACGGCCGGGGAAGACCGAGCCCTGGAAGGTGCCCTGGGCCACCCGGTTGGCGCCGCTCGTGCTCGCCCCGGTCCGCCCGCAGTGACCGGCGGTGGCGAAGCCCTGCCGGCTGCCCTTGGTGACGGGGAAGCCGATCGAGCAGCGCCCGCTGTTGTTGATGTAGTACGCCTCGCCGCCCCGCAGGTCGTACAGCGGACGGGGCTTGCCGGGCGACTTCTCGACCCGGGCGAGTCCGGCGTCGACACCGGCCGCGTCGAGCAGGGCGCGGGCCGCGGACGGCCGTACGGCCTGCACGGTGACCGTGTTCGTCCGCACGTCGACGTACCGGACCGGTGCGTCGGTGGTGTCCCGGGCGGCGGCGGCCCGGTCCAGCCGGGACCTGGCCGCCTCCAGGTCGGCCAGCGAGTGCCGTACGACCTTGGCCACGGCGCCCCGCGCCTCGATCGCCGCGATGTCGGCGGCGTCCGTCGTCGCCACGGTCAGCGTGCCGGACTCGGCGCCCCGCACCCACGCCCCGGCGAAGTCACCGCCGAGCGCGGCGCGGAGCCGGCCCGCGGTGGCGCCCGCCTCTGCCTCGTTGACGAGGCGGCGCTCGGCCTGCCCCCGGTCGAGGCCGAGGTCGCGCCGCATGGCGTTGAGCAGGGCGGGAGGCGCGGCGTCGGTGCGCAGGGTCTCGGCCGCGGTGGGGGCGGGGCCGGAGGGTGCCGTCCCGGCGCTCGCGGAGCCGCTGAGCCCGGCCACGAGCAGGGCGGCCGTCGCGGCGACGGCGGCACCCACGGCTCTGTTGTGTCGGTGACGGTGGGGCATGGGGGATCTCCTCGGTCTCGGTGGGGAGGTGCCGAAACCGTAGGGAGGGTCGACCGGCCGCCATAAGACGTCGGTTGGCCCCCTCCCCGGCGTTATGGAAGGCGTGTGGGGGAGTCAGGGGCGAGTGATGGAGCCAGGGGTGGATCAGGGCACCCGGTGCGCCGCCATCCACTCCGTGTAGCTGTCGCTGCTCGCCGCCACGCCCGCGTGCGCCATGCGCGCCTGCGCGAGCACGGTCGCGGCGGTGCCCCGGCCTTGCGTCACCGCGTGCCAGCCCAGCAGGTGCCGCCACGCCAGCGGGGTCCCGGTGAGCGGCCGGGTGACGATGCCGGGCGTCGTCGGAAAGGTCGCCCGGCACAGCCCGACCGCCCGCCCCACCTGCACCAGGTGCACCAGGGACGCGGTGTCCGTCTCGTACATGCGGCGCGGTGTGAACCCGGCGCGGGCGCACGACGCCGTGAAGCAGTCGCCGAAGCAGCCGTCGCCGGGTACGCAGGCCCACTCCTCGCCCGCCAGCTCGGTCAGGTCCACCTCCGCGCGGTCGGCGAGCGGATGCCCGGCGGGCACCATCACGAACACCGGGTCGACGGCCACCTCCTGCCAGACCAGCCCCTCGGCACCGGGCGGGGAGGCCGAGCCGCAGGTCCCGGCGAGGGCGAAGTCCAGCCTCCCCTCGGCGAGTTGCCCGGCCAGGTCCCGCTCCGACCAGGAGGTGCAGGTCGTCATCCGGGCGTCCGGCGCCACGTCCGCCAGCCGGTCCACCAGAGCGCCCAGCAGGGGCCCGTGGGTGCCGCCCAGCCTGAGGTGCCGCGCGGTGCCCGGCGCCCGCGCGAACCGGGCCGCCTCCCGCTGCAACTCCGTGACCGCGGGCAGCACGATCCGGCTCCGCTCCAGCACCAGTTCGCCGAGCGCGGTGGCCCGCACTCCGTGCCGTCCGCGCACGAACAGCGCGCCGCCCAGCGCCCGCTCGATCCGCTTGAGCTGTGCGCTCAACGCGGGCTGTGCGAGGCCGAGCGCCGTCGCCGCCCTGGTGAGGCTCCCGGCGTCGGCGATGGCCCGGACCGTCCTGAGATGCCGCAACTCCAGCTCCATGAGGGGAGCTTGCGACGGGGGAGGGGTGGGGGCAAGAGGTTGGTCCGGACCTGTGACGGTGAGCCGTGCGCCGGTGCTCAGAAGCCCAGGTGTACAGTCTTCATCGCCTCGTCCAGGACGGCGCTCGGCTCTCGCAGGGCCTTGCGGGCGATGTTCGCGTCCTCGTGCTCCAGGTTGTTCCTGGCATGGGCGTGGCGGGCGGCAAGGTCGGGTCGACGGGCGATCTCGATGTCGCGGGCCCAGGCCAGGACCCAGCTCCGCACGGGGCTGAGCGACTGCCACTCGACGGCCTTGGCGACGCCTCGTCCTTCGTCGGCTGCATCTCCGGCAGGCGTCCCGGGTCGACGGCTGCGAGCGCGGCCCGCAGAGCGTCCGGTGTCTGCTCGGGGCGCGGAACCTCAGAAGGTGGGTTCCGGTGGCGCGCAGCGCAGTTCGGCCCAGACGGTCTTGCGCGGGAAACGCCCCTCGGTTACTCCCCAGCGGTCCGCCAGCGCCTCGACGAGCAGCAGGCCACGGCCGGATTCCGCATCCGGGGCGGGTGTCCGCGGGCGGGGGAGCCGCTCGCCTCTGGTGTCGGTGACCTCGATACGGAGGGTGCCGCCGACGACGTAGAGCATGAGCCGGAAATCGCGGCCGGGGACGCGTCCGTGCGCCGCCGCGTTGCTCGCCAGTTCGGCGATGAGCTGGCGGGCCGGGTCCAGGGGCAGGCCCCAGGCGTGGAGCTGCTCGGTCGCGAGCAGCCGGGCGAGGCGGGCGCCGCGTGGCGTGGGGGAGAGCTGCACGCTGAAGTTCCGGACGGGCATCGTGAGTTCGGCGGATTTCTGGTTCACGTCACTCAGCGTGGCGGCGTGCGCTTACCGTGAGAAGTGACTCAGCGGGTACGTACGGTGACTGTCCGGTGGTTGTCCAGCGGTGTCGGTGCTGTCGGGAGGGGCGTGCGGGTAGGGCGCTGGGGCAACGCTGCGAGCACGACGAAGGGGCGCGGGATGACGGCGGTCGAGGCGGAGACGGGACGGCTCAGGGACGAGTCCGACGAGCCGGGGTGGGAGGTGGACCCGGACGACGAGTGGGGCGTCGCCGTCATCGCGACGGTGGGGCGGCAGTTGAAGCTCCGGCGGGAGGCCGTGGGGATGCGGGCCGCCGAGTTCGGGGTGGCGGTCGGGTACGGGGAGGATCTCGTATACAAAGTCGAGGGCGGCAAGCGGATTCCCCGGCAGGAGTACCTGGACAGGGCCGACGAGGTGCTGGACGCGGGCGGGCTCATCGCGGCGACGTGGGAGGACGTGAAGAAGGTCCGGTACCCGAAGAAGGTTCGGGAGCTGGGGAAGCTGGAGGCTAAGGCGGTAGAGATCGCCCTGTACGAGTGCCACATCATCCCCGGACTGTTGCAGACGCGGGAGCACGCGCGCGCCGTGATCGGAGCGGCGCAACCGCCCTACTCGCCGGACGACGTGGAACGCATGGTGGCCGCCCGGCTGGCCCGGCAGTCGGTCTTCGAACGTTCACCCGCCCCAGCGCTGAGTTTCGTCCTGGAAGAGGGCCCCCTTCGGCGACCCATCGGCGGCACAATGGTCTGGCGTGAGCAGCTTGAACGCCTGCTGGAGGTGGGTCGGTTGCACAACGTCGTGCTTCAGGTAATGCCGACGAGCTGTGACGCCCACTCCGGCCTGGACGGTCGGATCGAGCTGCTGAAGTTCCCGGACGGTACGGCGGTGGGACGCTCCGACGGCGCCTTCAACAGTCGGCCGATCGCCGAGCCCAGGCACCTGCGCATCCTTGAGTTGCGGTATGGCACCATCCGGGCTCAGGCGCTCTCTCCGGGGGAGTCGCTGGCCTTCATCGAGCAACTGCTGGGAGAAACATGATCCGCAAGACCACCGCCGGGGACCTCTCCGAGCTGGCGTGGTTCAAGAGCAGCTACAGCGGCGGAAACGACGGAAACTCCTGCGTCGAGCTCGCCCTCACCCCCGGCACCATCCACGTCCGCGACTCCAAGCACGCAGAAGGCGGCCCCCGCCTGACCCTCACCCCCTCCGCCTGGGCGGACTTCCTCCCGTACGCGTCGGAGAACTGACCCCCGGCTCGACGACCTCCTGCGTCCCGACGACCGCCAGCAGATCCAGCAGCCCCGCGCTGTCCGTCCCCACGGCCGGCGTGAACCAGAGCAAGCGCTGCCGCCCGTCCTCGCTGAACAGGTTGAGGCAGTTGACCTCGATGACGCCGAGCGTGGGGTGGACGATCCGTTTGCGGTCGTCCCGCCGGAAGGCCACGTCGTGGTCGGCCCACAGCTCGGTGAACTCGGGGGAGACGCCGAGCAGCGTGCGGATCATCGAGCCGGCCTCCGGGTCCTTCGCGTCCCTGCGCGCGGCGGCGGCCCGCAGGTCGGCGACGAAGGCGCGGGACTGGCTCTCGTGGTCGGCCTCGGGGTGCAGGAGCCGGGCCTCGGGCTCGGTGAACCACCGGTGGACGAAGCTGGCCCGGGGCCCCGTCAGGCCGGACTGGTCCCCGACCAGCGCCACGGCCAGCGGATTCTGTACGAGGGTGACGTGCAGGTCGGTGATCACCTGTGCCGGGGTCGACGTCAGGCGCCCGAGCAGGTCGAGCATGCCGGGGTGGACGTGCGAGGCGGCTCCGCCCTGCACGGGCACCGGGCGGTCGGCGAGCCGGTAGAGGTAGTCCCGTTCGTCGGCGGACAGCCGCAGCGCCCTCGCCAGCGCCGCGATCATCTGCTCGGACGGCTGGGACCCGGCGCCGCGCTCCAGCTCGTTGTAGTAGTCCACCGACGCCCCGGCGAGCTGGGCGACCTCCTCGCGCCGCAGCCCCGGCACCCGGCGCCGGGGCCCGGCCGGAAGCCCGACGTCGGCCGGTCGGATCCGCTCCCGCCGCGAACGCAGGAACGCTCCCATCTCGGCGTACTTCACAGCGCTCATGCCCTCCATTCTGCGCCCGGGCGGGGCCGTGACCCATGGGATGACATCCCCTGGCTCCGCCGGCCGGCACCGCGCATCGTTGAGGCATGACCACGAACACGAACCATCAGCGAACTCCCGTGCCGGAGGCCGCACGAGTCGCCGTCGTCACCGGCGGATCGCGGGGCATCGGCCGGGCGGTGTCGCGGAAGCTCGCCCAGGACGGCCTGGCGGTCGTCGTGAACTACGCCCGCGACGCGGCCTCCGCCGAGGAGACGGTGGCGGCGGTCACCGAGGCCGGCGGGCGGGCGATCGCCGTACCGGCGGACGTGGCGGAGGAGAAGGAGGTCGCCGCGCTGTTCGACCGGGCGGAGGAGGAGTACGGCGGTGTCGACGTGGTGGTGAACTCGGCCGGCCGGATGACCCTGTCGACCATCGCCGACCTGGACCTGGCGGCGCTGGACGCCATGCACCGCACCAACATCCGCGGCACCTTCGTCGTCGCCCGGGAGGCGGCCCGGCGACTGCGTCCCGGGGGCTCCTTCGTGGGGTTCTCGACCTCCGTGGTCGGTACGCAGTTCCCGACCTACGGGGCGTACGCGGCGAGCAAGGGCGCCGTGGAGGCGATGACCCTGATCATGGCGCGTGAGCTGCGCGGACGGGACATCACGGTGAACGCAGTGGCCCCCGGCCCCACGGCCACGGACCTGTTCCTCACGGGCAAGACCCCCGAGCAGATCGACCAGCTCGCGAAGACCCCGCCCCTGGAGCGGCTGGGCACCCCGGAGGACATCGCCGCCGTGGTCGCCTTCCTCGGCAGCCCCGCCGGTCACTGGGTGAACGGCCAGGTCCTGCGCGCCAACGGAGGCATGATCTGACATGCCCTTCGCCCACTTCAAGGTCCCCGAGGGCACCCTCACCCCCGAGGACAAGCAGAAGATCATCGAGCGCACCACCGACCTCTACGCGGAGATCTACGGGGAGCGCGCCCGTCCCACCACCGTCGTCCTCGTCGACGAGGTCGCCGACGGCGGCTGGGGCGTCGCGGGAAACGTCCTCACGGCCGCGATGCTGAACGGCGACGGGTGACGGGTGCCAGGCGAAGGGCGAACGGCGACGCGTGACGGAGCAGCCCGAGCCGTCCGGGTGATCTCCGTCTCATACGTCACGAAAAGCCCCGATATGCGGAAACGCTGTCTCACATAGTGGTCGCATGGGGTGCTCGGTGCTGGCCAGGACGTTTACATGCGCGTAACACTGAAGTGTCCCGCGCGCGGCAACGGCGCCGAGCGCCCACCACCGGACCGACCGGACCGCGGCCTGCCCCCGGGCCCCGGGCCCCGTCTCCGGTGTCAGCCGTGCCAGAAAGGGCCCCTGTGACGACGCGAAGCGAGACCAGGACCGCGCTCGACCACCTGCTCACCGAGATCGAACACCGCAACCCGGCCCAGCCCGAGTTCCACCAGGCCGCACACGAGGTCCTGGAAACGCTGGCGCCGGTGCTCGCGGCCCGCCCCGAGTACGCCGAGCCGGGCCTGGTCGAGCGGCTGGTCGAGCCGGAGCGGCAGGTCATCTTCCGGGTGCCGTGGCAGGACGACCAGGGCCGCGTCCACGTCAACCGGGGCTTCCGCGTCGAGTTCAACAGCGCGCTGGGCCCGTACAAGGGCGGCCTGCGCTTCCACCCGTCCGTCAACCTGGGCGTCATCAAGTTCCTGGGCTTCGAGCAGATCTTCAAGAACGCGCTGACCGGCCTCGGCATCGGCGGCGGCAAGGGCGGCAGCGACTTCGACCCGCACGGGCGCAGCGACGCGGAGGTGATGCGGTTCTGCCAGTCGTTCATGACGGAGCTGCACCGGCACATCGGCGAGCACACGGACGTCCCGGCCGGTGACATCGGCGTCGGCGGCCGGGAGATCGGCTACCTCTTCGGCCAGTACCGCCGCATCACCAACCGCTGGGAGGCCGGCGTCCTCACCGGCAAGGGCGCGGGCTGGGGCGGCTCGCTGATCCGCCCCGAGGCGACCGGCTACGGCAACGTCCTCTTCGCGGCGGCGATGCTGCGCGAGCGCGGTGAGGACCTGGAGGGCCAGACGGCGCTCGTGTCCGGCTCCGGAAACGTCGCGATCTACACGATCGAGAAGCTGACCGCCCTGGGCGCGAACCCCGTCACCTGCTCGGACTCCTCCGGCTACGTCGTCGACGAGAAGGGCATCGACCTCGACCTGCTGAAGCAGATCAAGGAGGTCGAGCGGGGCCGCGTCGACGCGTACGCCGAGCGCCGCGGCTCCTCGGCCCGCTTCGTGCCCGGCGGCAGCGTCTGGGAGGTCCCGGCCGACCTCGCCCTGCCGTCCGCCACGCAGAACGAGCTGGACGAGAACGCCGCCGCCACCCTCGTCCGCAACGGCGTGAAGGCCGTCTCCGAGGGCGCCAACATGCCGACGACCCCCGAGGCCGTCCACCTCCTCCAGAAGGCCGGCGTCGCCTTCGGCCCCGGCAAGGCCGCCAACGCGGGCGGCGTCGCGGTCAGCGCCCTGGAGATGGCGCAGAACCACGCCCGTACGTCCTGGACGGCGGCGCGGGTCGAGGAGGAGCTGACGCACATCATGAACGACATCCACACCACCTGCCACGAGACCGCCGAACGCTACGACGCCCCCGGCGACTACGTCACCGGCGCGAACATCGCGGGCTTCGAGCGGGTGGCGGACGCGATGCTGGCGCAGGGGGTCATCTGACGGACTCGGGCTGTGGCGGGACCGGAGCGCGGCCAGGGCCGCGGGCACCCGCACCCGACCGGGCCATGGAGCGCCTTGCCGGGCGGACCCGCTGACCGACCCTCAGCCGGTCCGCCGGTGACCGAGTCGGCGCCTCAGCGGTCCGCGCCGGGGGCGGACGCCTTCGCCATGCGGGACAGCAGCTTGGCGTAGACCGTCGTCGCCGCCGCGACCGCGGTCGCGATGCTCGACAGGCCCAGGATGCCGAGCAGCGCCGGCCACTGGCGCAGTTCGCTGTCACAGAAGTAGCCGTCCCGCTGGAACGGAGCGATCAGCGGGCCCTCGCAGCGCGGCACACCGTCGTGGGACTCGGGGCCGTACGAGGAGAGCATCAGGAACGCGAACCACATCCACAGCCCGACCGCCACCATGATCCACCCGACCGACCACTTGTCCGCGCGGCCGGCGTCCCGGAGCGTCTTCGACTCCTGACCCTCATCGGTCTTCGATCCGTCCGAGTCGGGTGCCGTCACGTCATCCCCCAGTGTTCGACAGTGCCCTGCCGGATGACCCTAACGTGATGATCGGACAGTCCCCTCGCGGTGCGGTGCGGCGCGGCGCGCGACTGGCCGAAGGAAGGAAGGCGAGACCGGATACGGCAGCCAGGCGGACTGGGAAAGCGGCGAAGGTCTCGGCCTTCAACTGTTCGCCGGAGGAGGCGACTCGACGTGCCCGCCGAGGAGTCCGGCGAGCACTACCGTCGGGTCCGGTTGAACGATGATCCGACCGTCGAGATGGAGTA
This sequence comes from Streptomyces pactum, assembly GCF_002005225.1. NCBI lineage: Bacteria > Bacillati > Actinomycetota > Actinomycetes > Kitasatosporales > Streptomycetaceae > Streptomyces > Streptomyces pactum. Next base: position 3,629,632 of record NZ_CP019724.1, on the reverse strand, counting down.
CCGGGACGGAAGCGCTGCCGCGCACTACCGTGTGAGAGCGTCGAGCCGCTGCCGCCCGCCCTGAGTTTGACCAACGTCACCCTCGGGGTATTGTCCTCGGCCCGATTCGCCAGCCCCCCGCCCCGTATGGCAGACTAACGGGGTTGCTCGGTCGAGTGCCGATGCTGCGCGCCTCCCGCCGGGGGGACCGGAAGCGAGTCCCACAGTACTCGTCGTCCCTGATCAGGGGCGGACGTACGGGAATCTTCCGGGAAGCGTCAGCGGGGTGCAGGCCAGGCACCCGGTGGGCCTCTCGCCCCCGGTCTGCGGTTCCGGAAGGGCCCGCGACTCCCACTGCAGGGAAGTCCCGTAAGGGACATTCATGTCAGCGAGAGCGCGACACGCCCGACCGCGTGGGTCGGAGGCAGAGCGGAATGGACAAGGACCACCGGGTCCAGAGCGTTACGAGAGACAGGACTACTGAGTAGCCATGGCGGGACAGAAGATCCGCATCCGGCTCAAGGCCTACGACCACGAGGTCATCGACTCTTCGGCGAAGAAGATCGTCGAGACGGTGACTCGCACTGGTGCGTCGGTCGCGGGCCCGGTGCCGCTGCCCACTGAGAAGAACGTGTACTGCGTCATCAAGTCGCCGCACAAGTACAAGGACTCGCGCGAGCACTTCGAGATGCGCACGCACAAGCGCCTGATCGACATCCTCGACCCGACCCCCAAGACCGTTGACTCTCTGATGCGACTCGACCTCCCGGCCGGTGTCGACATCGAGATCAAGCTCTGAAGGCCGGTGATCTGAGAATGGCTAAGCAGATCAAGGGCATCCTGGGCGAGAAGCTCGGCATGACGCAGGTGTGGGACGAGAACAACCGTGTTGTTCCGGTCACCGTCGTCAAGGCCGGCCCCAACGTCGTCACCCAGGTCCGCACGAACGACGTCGACGGCTACGAGTCCGTCCAGATCGCGTTCGGCGAGATCGACCCGCGCAAGGTGAACAAGCCCCTCAAGGGCCACTTCGCCAAGGCCGACGTCACCCCCCGCCGTCACCTCGTCGAGATCCGTACGGCCGACGCCGCCGAGTACACGCTCGGTCAGGAAGTCACCGCCGAGGTCTTCGAGTCCGGCATCAAGGTCGACGTCACCGGCAAGAGCAAGGGCAAGGGCTTCGCCGGTGTCATGAAGCGTCACAACTTCAAGGGCCTCGGCGCCGGACACGGCACCCAGCGCAAGCACCGCTCGCCCGGTTCCATCGGTGGCTGCGCCACCCCGGGCCGCGTGTTCAAGGGCCTCCGCATGGCCGGCCGCATGGGCAACGAGCGGGTCACCACCCAGAACCTGACCGTCCACGCCGTTGACGCGGAGAAGGGTCTGCTGCTCATCAAGGGCGCGGTTCCCGGTCCGAACGGCGGCCTCGTCCTGGTCCGCACTGCGGCCAAGGGGGCCTGAGGTAACCGATGAGCACTGTTGACATCCTTTCGCCTGCCGGCGAGAAGACCGGAAGCGTCGAGCTCCCCGCGGAGATCTTCGGCGTGGAGAAGATCAGCATCCCGCTGATCCACCAGGTCGTCGTCGCGCAGAACGCCGCTGCCCGCCAGGGCACGCACAAGACCAAGCGTCGCGGTGAAGTCCGTGGTGGCGGTAAGAAGCCGTACCGCCAGAAGGGCACCGGCCGCGCCCGCCAGGGTTCGACCCGTGCGCCGCAGTTCGCCGGCGGTGGCGTCGTCCACGGCCCGCAGCCGCGTGACTACTCGCAGCGGACCCCGAAGAAGATGAAGGCCGCGGCCCTGCGCCACGCCCTCACCGACCGGGCCCGCCACGACCGCATCCACGTCGTGACCGGCGTCATCGAGGGCGAGAACCCGTCCACGAAGGCCGCCCGGACGCTGTTCGGCAAGATCTCGGAGCGCAAGAACCTGCTCCTGGTCGTCGACCGCGCCGACGAGGCCGCGTGGCTGTCCGCCCGCAACCTGCCCCAGATCCACATCCTGGAGCCGGGCCAGCTGAACACGTACGACGTTCTCGTCTCGGACGACGTGGTCTTCACCCAGGCCGCCTTCGAGTCCTTCGTGTCCGGCCCCAAGGCTGCTGACACCGAAGGGAGCGAAGCCTGATGGCTACGCGTCACCCGAGCATCGCCTCCAAGGCGGCCAAGGCCGCCAAGGCCGCGCGCGTCGCCAAGGCGCGCCGCCACGAGGCCGAGGGCAAGAACACCGTCGTCACCCCGGTCAGCAAGGCGTTCACGGACCCCCGTGACGTGCTGCTGAAGCCGGTCGTGTCCGAGAAGAGCTACGCGCTCCTCGACGAGAACAAGTACACGTTCATCGTCGCGCCGGGCTCCAACAAGACCCAGATCAAGGAGGCCGTCCAGGCGGTCTTCTCGGTCAAGGTCACCGGGGTCAACACGATCAACCGCCAGGGCAAGCGCAAGCGGACCCGCACGGGCTTCGGCAAGCGTGCCGACAGCAAGCGCGCGATCGTGACCCTTGCCGAGGGCGACCGTATCGACATCTTCGGCGGTCCGACCTCCTGACGGAGGTCCGGATCGTCCGGAATCGGACGAGGACTGAGAAATGGGAATCCGCAAGTACAAGCCGACTACGCCGGGCCGTCGTGGCTCGAGCGTCGCCGACTTCGTCGAGGTCACGCGGTCCACGCCGGAGAAGTCGCTGGTCCGCCCGCTGCACAGCAAGGGCGGCCGTAACAACGCCGGTCGTGTGACCGTTCGCCACCAGGGTGGCGGACACAAGCGCGCCTACCGCGTGATCGACTTCCGTCGGCACGACAAGGACGGCGTGCCGGCGAAGGTCGCGCACATCGAGTACGACCCCAACCGCACCGCGCGCATCGCGCTGCTGCACTACGCCGACGGCGAGAAGCGCTACATCCTCGCCCCGCGCAACCTGCAGCAGGGTGACCGCGTCGAGAACGGTCCCGGGGCCGACATCAAGCCGGGCAACAACCTGGCCCTCCGCAACATCCCGGTCGGTACCACGATCCACGCGATCGAGCTCCGTCCCGGTGGCGGTGCCAAGTTCGCCCGCTCCGCCGGTGCCTCCGTGCAGCTACTCGCGAAGGAGGGCTCGATGGCCCACCTCCGCATGCCGTCCGGAGAGATCCGCCTGGTCGACCAGCGCTGCCGCGCCACGGTCGGCGAGGTCGGCAACGCCGAGCAGAGCAACATCAACTGGGGCAAGGCGGGCCGCAAGCGGTGGCTGGGCGTTCGCCCGACCGTCCGTGGTGTGGTCATGAACCCGGTGGACCACCCGCACGGTGGTGGTGAGGGCCGGACCTCCGGTGGCCGCCACCCCGTGTCCCCGTGGGGCAAGAAGGAAGGCCGTACTCGTTCGCCCAAGAAGGCGTCGAACAAGTACATCGTCCGCCGCCGCAAGACGAACAAGAAGCGCTAAGGACGGGTTGAGATGCCTCGTAGCTTGAAGAAGGGACCCTTCGTCGACGACCACCTGATCAAGAAGGTGGACACGCAGAACGAAGCCGGTTCCAAGAACGTCATCAAGACCTGGTCCCGTCGCTCGATGATCGTCCCGGCGATGCTGGGCCACACGATCGCGGTGCACAACGGCAAGACCCACATTCCGGTGTTTGTCACCGAGTCGATGGTCGGCCACAAGCTCGGCGAGTTCTCGCCGACGCGCACCTTCCGGGGTCACGTCAAGGACGACCGGAAGTCGAAGCGCCGCTAGCAGCGGGGTGGAATGACCATGACAGACACTGGAAGGACAACCATGGAAGCCAGGGCCCAGGCGCGGTACATCCGCGTCACGCCCATGAAGGCCCGCCGCGTGGTGGACCTTATCCGTGGCATGGATGCCACGGAGGCTCAGGCGGTCCTGCGTTTCGCCCCGCAGGCCGCGAGCGTGCCGGTCGGCAAGGTGCTGGACAGCGCCATTGCCAACGCCGCGCACAACTACGACCACACCGACGCCGACAGCCTCTTCATCTCCGAGGCGTACGTCGACGAGGGCCCGACCCTGAAGCGGTTCCGGCCGCGGGCCCAGGGCCGCGCCTACCGGATCCGCAAGCGGACCAGCCACATCACCGTGGTCGTCAGCAGCAAGGAAGGAACCCGGTAATGGGCCAGAAGGTAAACCCGCACGGGTTCCGGCTCGGTGTCACGACCGACTTCAAGTCGCGTTGGTACGCCGACAAGCTGTACAAGGACTACGTCAAGGAAGACGTCGCCATCCGTCGGATGATGACGTCCGGCATGGAGCGCGCCGGCATCTCGAAGGTGGAGATCGAGCGCACCCGTGACCGCGTGCGTGTGGACATCCACACCGCTCGTCCCGGCATCGTCATCGGCCGCCGCGGCGCCGAGGCCGACCGTATCCGCGGTGACCTGGAGAAGCTGACCGGCAAGCAGGTCCAGCTCAACATCCTCGAGGTCAAGAGCCCGGAGACGGACGCTCAGCTCGTGGCCCAGGCCGTCGCCGAGCAGCTCTCCTCCCGCGTCTCCTTCCGTCGTGCCATGCGCAAGAGCATGCAGGGCACGATGAAGGCCGGCGCCAAGGGCATCAAGATCCAGTGCGGTGGCCGCCTCGGTGGCGCCGAGATGTCCCGCTCGGAGTTCTACCGCGAGGGCCGTGTGCCCCTGCACACGCTCCGCGCGAACGTGGACTACGGCTTCTTCGAGGCCAAGACGACCTTCGGCCGCATCGGTGTGAAGGTCTGGATCTACAAGGGCGACGTCAAGAACATCGCCGAGGTTCGCGCCGAGAACGCCGCTGCCCGCGCCGGCAACCGCCCGGCCCGTGGTGGCAACGACCGCCCGGCCCGTGGTGGCCGCGGTGGCGAGCGTGGCGGTCGCGGTCGCAAGCCGCAGCAGCAGTCCGCGCCGGCTGCCGAGGCCCCCAAGGCCGACGCTCCCGCCGCCGCTGCCGCTCCGGCTGAGAGCACCGGAACGGAGGCCTGACCGAAATGCTGATCCCCCGTAGGGTCAAGCACCGCAAGCAGCACCACCCGAAGCGCCGTGGTCAGGCCAAGGGCGGTACGACGGTTGCGTTCGGCGAGTACGGCATTCAGGCCCTCACGCCGGCGTACGTGACCAACCGCCAGATCGAGGCGGCCCGTATCGCGATGACCCGCCACATCAAGCGTGGCGGCAAGGTCTGGATCAACATCTACCCGGACCGCCCGCTCACGAAGAAGCCTGCCGAGACCCGCATGGGTTCCGGTAAGGGTTCGCCGGAGTGGTGGATCGCGAACGTGCACCCGGGCCGGGTCATGTTCGAGCTGTCCTACCCCAACGAGAAGATCGCCCGTGAGGCGCTGACTCGTGCGGCCCACAAGCTGCCGATGAAGTGCCGGATCGTCAAGCGCGAGGCAGGTGAAGCGTGATGTCGGCCGGTACCAAGGCGTCCGAGCTGCGCGAACTGGGTGACGAGGAGCTTCTCGCGAAGCTCCGCGAAGCCAAGGAAGAGCTGTTCAACCTCCGCTTCCAGGCGGCGACGGGTCAGCTCGAGAACCACGGTCGGCTCAAGGCCGTCCGCAAGGACATCGCGCGGATCTACACCCTGATGCGTGAGCGCGAGCTGGGCATCGAGACGGTGGAGAGCGCCTGATGAGCGAGAGCAACGTGACTGAAGAGACGAAGGCCGGCCGCGGCTTCCGCAAGACCCGTCAGGGTCTTGTCGTCAGCGACAAGATGGACAAGACCGTCGTCGTCGCCGTCGAGGACCGCGTGACCCACGCGCTGTACGGCAAGGTCATCCGCCGTACCAACAAGCTCAAGGCTCACGACGAGCAGAACGCCGCGGGTGTCGGCGACCGCGTCCTCCTGATGGAGACCCGGCCGCTGTCCGCCACGAAGCGCTGGCGCGTCGTCGAGGTCCTCGAGAAGGCCAAGTAATTCCTGCGGGGTAATCCGCAGGTCAGTTCCGCCAGGCTCGGCAGGGGCTCCACCTCGTGAAGAGGCGGCCCCTGCCGGGAACCGGCAGACAATCAGGAGATAGACGTGATCCAGCAGGAGTCGCGGCTTCGTGTCGCCGACAACACGGGTGCGAAGGAAGTCCTCTGCATCCGTGTGCTCGGTGGCTCGGGCCGCCGCTACGCGGGTATCGGTGACGTCATCGTCGCCACCGTCAAGGACGCGATCCCCGGTGGCAACGTGAAGAAGGGTGACGTCGTCAAGGCGGTCATCGTTCGCACCGTCAAGGAGCGCCGCCGTCCGGACGGCTCGTACATCCGCTTCGACGAGAACGCCGCCGTCATTCTGAAGAACGACGGCGACCCTCGCGGCACCCGTATCTTCGGCCCCGTCGGCCGTGAGCTGCGCGAGAAGAAGTTCATGAAGATCATCTCCCTCGCGCCGGAGGTGCTGTGAGCATGAAGATCAAGAAGGGCGACCTGGTCCAGGTCATCACCGGTAAGGACAAGGGCAAGCAGGGCAAGGTCATCGCGGCCTTCCCCCGTGAGGACCGCGTCCTGGTCGAGGGTGTCAACCGGGTCAAGAAGCACACCAAGGCCGGGCCGAGCGCTCGCGGTTCGCAGGCCGGCGGCATCGTGACCACCGAGGCCCCGATCCACGTCTCCAACGTCCAGTTGGTCGTGGAGAAGGACGGCAACAAGGTCGTCACGCGCGTCGGTTACCGCTTCGACGACGAAGGCAACAAGGTTCGCGTTGCCAAGCGGACGGGTGAGGACATCTGATGGCTACCACCACCACTCCGCGTCTGAAGACGAAGTACCGCGAGGAGATCGCGGGCAAGCTGCGTGAGGAGTTCTCCTACGAGAACGTCATGCAGATCCCCGGCCTCGTCAAGATCGTGGTCAACATGGGTGTGGGCGACGCCGCCCGCGACTCCAAGCTGATCGAGGGCGCCATCCGCGACCTCACCACGATCACCGGTCAGAAGCCGGCCGTCACCAAGGCCCGCAAGTCCATCGCGCAGTTCAAGCTGCGTGAGGGCCAGCCGATCGGTGCCCACGTCACGCTCCGTGGCGACCGCATGTGGGAGTTCCTGGACCGCACCCTGTCGCTCGCGCTGCCGCGCATCCGCGACTTCCGCGGTCTGTCCCCCAAGCAGTTCGACGGCCGTGGCAACTACACCTTCGGTCTCACCGAGCAGGTCATGTTCCACGAGATCGACCAGGACAAGATCGACCGCACCCGGGGTATGGACATCACCGTGGTGACCACGGCGACCAACGACGCTGAGGGCCGCGCGCTCCTTCGTCACCTCGGCTTCCCCTTCAAGGAGGCGTGAGCGAGATGGCGAAGAAGGCCCTGATTGCCAAGGCTGCTCGCAAGCCCAAGTTCGGTGTCCGTGGCTACACGCGCTGCCAGCGCTGCGGCCGCCCGCACTCCGTCTACCGCAAGTTCGGCCTGTGCCGCGTGTGCCTTCGTGAGATGGCTCACCGTGGCGAGCTGCCGGGCGTGACCAAGAGTTCCTGGTAATCCGGTAATTCCGGGTTATTCAGACTCTCGGTAAGCATCTGGGTCGGCAGAGGCCCACCCGCACATGCCTTAGGCTTGTGGGGTTGGGCGTCTGCCGCCCGTACGACTTACTACGCCGTAGGTCCACCGCGCCGCACCCGTCCCGTCTCGGATCGGGGAGAGGGATGGCGCACCAGGAAACCACGGCGAGAGAGGCCGAAGGCCAATTCATGACCATGACTGATCCGATCGCAGACATGCTTACGCGTCTGCGGAACGCGAACTCGGCGTACCACGACTCCGTGACGATGCCGGCGTCCAAGATCAAGTCTCACATCGCGGAGATCCTCCAGCAGGAGGGCTTCATCACGGGCTGGAAGACCGAGGACGCCGAGGTTGGCAAGAACCTCGTCCTCGAGCTGAAGTTCGGCCCGAACCGTGAGCGCTCCATCGCGGGCATCAAGCGGATCTCCAAGCCCGGTCTCCGGGTTTACGCGAAGTCCACCAACCTGCCCAAGGTGCTGGGTGGCCTCGGCGTGGCGATCATCTCCACGTCGCACGGGCTCCTCACCGACAAGCAGGCCGGCAAGAAGGGCGTAGGCGGGGAAGTCCTCGCCTACGTCTGGTAGCGGAAGGGAACGGAGGAAACAGCTATGTCGCGCATCGGCAAGCTCCCCATCGCGGTTCCCGCCGGCGTGGACGTCACCATCGACGGCCGTACGGTCTCGGTCAAGGGCCCCAAGGGTTCGCTGACTCACACCGTCGTGGCACCGATCGACATCGCCAAGGGTGAGGACGGCGTCCTGAACGTCACCCGCCCCAACGAAGAGCGTCAGAGCAAGGCCCTGCACGGCCTGTCCCGCACGCTGGTGGCGAACATGATCACCGGCGTGACCCAGGGTTACGTGAAGAAGCTCGAGATCAGCGGTGTCGGTTACCGCGTGCTCGCCAAGGGTTCGAACCTGGAGTTCTCCCTCGGTTACAGCCACCCGATCCTGGTCGAGGCCCCCGAGGGCATCACCTTCAAGGTGGAGTCCCCGACCCGTTTCTCGGTCGAGGGCATCGACAAGCAGAAGGTCGGCGAGGTTGCGGCCAACATCCGCAAGCTGCGCAAGCCCGACCCGTACAAGGCCAAGGGCGTCAAGTACGAGGGCGAAGTCATCCGCCGCAAGGTCGGAAAGGCGGGTAAGTAAGCCATGGCATACGGACAGAAGATCCTCAAGGGCGACGCCTACAAGCGCGCCGCGATCAAGCGCCGTCACATCCGGATTCGCAAGAATCTCTCGGGTACGGCGGAGCGTCCCCGTCTGGTCGTTACCCGCTCGAACCGCCACATCGTGGCCCAGGTGATCGACGACCTCAAGGGTCACACCCTTGCGTCGGCGTCCACCCTGGACACCTCGATCCGTGGTGGCGAGGCCGACAAGTCGGCGCAGGCCAAGCAGGTCGGCGCCCTGGTCGCCGAGCGCGCCAAGGCCGCCGGTGTCGAGACCGTCGTGTTCGACCGCGGTGGCAACCAGTACGCCGGGCGCATCGCCGCCCTTGCGGACGCCGCCCGCGAAGCCGGCCTGAAGTTCTGAGCCGGTTCCGTAGCTAGCGGAAACAGAGAGAGGTAATTCCAATGGCTGGACCCCAGCGCCGCGGTGGCGGTGCCGGTGGCGGCGAGCGGCGGGACCGGAAGGGTCGCGACGGTGGCAACGCCGCCGCCGAGAAGACCGCGTACGTTGAGCGCGTCGTCGCGATCAACCGCGTCGCCAAGGTTGTGAAGGGTGGTCGTCGCTTCAGCTTCACCGCGCTGGTCGTGGTGGGCGACGGTGACGGCACCGTGGGTGTCGGTTACGGCAAGGCCAAGGAGGTGCCGGCCGCCATCGCCAAGGGTGTTGAGGAGGCCAAGAAGCACTTCTTCAAGGTCCCCCGTATCCAGGGCACCATCCCGCACCCCATCCAGGGTGAGAAGGCTGCCGGCGTCGTGCTGCTCAAGCCCGCGTCCCCGGGTACCGGTGTTATCGCCGGTGGTCCGGTGCGCGCCGTGCTCGAGTGCGCCGGTATCCACGACGTGCTGTCGAAGTCGCTCGGCTCCGACAACCAGATCAACATCGTGCACGCGACCGTGGAGGCCCTCAAGGGCCTGCAGCGTCCCGAGGAGATCGCGGCCCGCCGTGGTCTGCCGCTCGAGGACGTCGCCCCCGCGGCTCTTCTCCGTGCACGTGCCGGGGCGGGTGCGTAATCATGGCGCAGCTCAAGATTACGCAGGTCAAGTCCTACATCGGCAGCAAGCAGAACCACCGTGACACCCTGCGTTCCCTTGGTCTCAAGGGGATCAACACGCAGGTCGTCAAGGAGGACCGCCCCGAGTTCCGCGGCATGGTGCAGACCGTCCGCCACCTCGTGACGGTCGAGGAGGTCGACTGATCATGGCGGAGAACAACCCGCTCAAGATCCACAACCTCCGTCCCGCCCCGGGCGCCAAGACCGCCAAGACCCGTGTGGGTCGTGGTGAGGCGTCGAAGGGTAAGACGGCCGGTCGTGGTACCAAGGGTACGAAGGCCCGTTACCAGGTGCCGGAGCGCTTCGAGGGTGGCCAGATGCCCCTCCACATGCGTCTTCCGAAGCTGAAGGGCTTCAAGAACCCGTTCAAGACCGAGTTCCAGGTCGTGAACCTCGAGAAGCTGGCCGCGCTCTACCCCGAGGGTGGCGAGGTCACCGTCGAGGGTCTGGTGGCCAAGGGTGCCGTTCGCAAGAACAGCCTCGTCAAGGTCCTCGGCCAGGGCGAGATCTCCGTGGCGCTGCAGGTGACGGTCGACGCCGTCTCCGGCTCCGCCAAGGAGAAGATCACCGCCGCCGGCGGCACCGTCACCGAGCTCGTCTGAAGCCTTCAGGCGTCTCGATGACCTGAGCGATCCCAACCGGGGATGCCCCACAAATGGGGTATCCCCGGTTGGTCGTTCCAAGGAAAGTACTCCCGCCGGTAAGGTGGCCTGCGCTGCCCTCTTTCACGGGTGCGTCACATGAGGCACCCTGAGCGGCAGTTGACCGTTACTCACTTTGTCGTCAGTCGAACCTCAAGACCGTCACCCTTGACGCAGTAGCGCGGGGGTCGCAGGAGGCACCGTGCTCACCGCGTTCGCCCGGGCGTTCAAGACGCCCGACCTGCGCAAGAAGCTGCTCTTCACGCTCGGCATCATCGTGGTGTACCGGCTCGGTACCCACATCCCCATTCCAGGTGTCGACTACAAGAACGTCCAGGAGTGCGTGGACCAGGCGTCCGGCAACCAGGGCATTTTCGGCCTGGTGAACATGTTCAGCGGCGGCGCCCTGCTGCAGATCACGGTCTTCGCGCTCGGCATCATGCCGTACATCACGGCGAGCATCATTCTGCAGTTGCTGACCGTGGTGATCCCGCGCCTGGAAGCCCTGAAGAAGGAGGGCCAGGCCGGCACGGCGAAGATCACGCAGTACACCCGCTACCTGACCATCGCCCTCGCCATCCTCCAGGGCACCGGCCTGGTCGCCACCGCCCGCAGCGGCGCGCTGTTCTCCGGCTGCACCGTCGCCGGCCAGATCGTGCCCGACCAGGCGATCTTCACCACCATCGTCATGGTGGTCACCATGACCGCCGGTACGGCCACCGTCATGTGGCTCGGCGAGCTGATCACCGACCGCGGCGTCGGCAACGGCATGTCGATCCTGATGTTCATCTCGATCGCCGCGACCTTCCCCTCCGCTCTGTGGGCCATCAAGCAGGAGGGCACCCTGGCCGGCGGCTGGATCGAGTTCGGCATCGTCATGCTCGTCGGCTTCGTCATGGTCGGCCTGGTCGTCTTCGTCGAGCAGGCGCAGCGCCGCATCCCGGTGCAGTACGCGAAGCGCATGATCGGCCGCCGCTCCTACGGCGGTACGTCCACGTACATCCCGCTCAAGGTGAACCAGGCGGGCATCATCCCCGTCATCTTCGCCTCGTCGCTGCTCTACATTCCGGCTCTCATCGTCCAGTTCTCCGGCTCGCAGGCGGGCTGGGCCGTCTGGATCCAGAAGAACCTGGCCGACCCCGAGGCCGCGTCGCACGTCGCTCTGTACTTCCTGCTGATCGTGTTCTTCGCCTTCTTCTACGTGGCGATCTCGTTCAACCCCGAGGAAGTCGCGGACAACATGAAGAAGTATGGTGGGTTCATCCCGGGCATCCGGGCTGGCCGACCGACCGCTGAGTATCTGAGCTACGTACTCAACCGGATCACCTGGCCGGGTTCGCTGTATCTGGGCCTGATCTCTCTCGTACCGACAATGGCGTTGGCCGGTTTCGGGGCAAACCAGAACTTCCCGTTCGGCGGGACCAGCATCCTCATCATCGTGGGTGTGGGTCTCGAGACGGTGAAGCAGATCGAGAGCCAGCTCCAGCAGCGCAATTACGAAGGGTTCCTCCGCTGATGCGAATCGTCCTCGTCGGGCCGCCGGGTGCCGGTAAGGGAACGCAGGCCACCCGCCTTGCCGAGACGCTGCACATTCCGCACATCTCCACGGGTGACCTGTTCCGCGCGAACATCAGTCAGCAGACCGACCTGGGCAAGCTCGCCAAGTCGTACATGGACGCCGGCAACCTCGTACCGGACGAGGTCACCATCGCCATGGCGAAGGACCGCATGGAGCAGCCCGACGCCGAGGGCGGCTTCCTGCTGGACGGCTTCCCGCGCAACGTCTCCCAGGCCGAGGCGCTGGACGAGCTCCTCGAGACCGAGGAGATGAAGCTCGACGCGGTGCTGGACCTGGAGGCCCCGGAGGACGAGGTCGTCAAGCGGATCGCCGGCCGGCGGGTCTGCCGCAACAACTCGGCGCACGTCTTCCACGTGACGTACACGCCGTCGAAGAAGGAAGGCGTCTGCGACGCCTGCGGCGGCGAGCTGTACCAGCGGGACGACGACTCCGAGGAGACGGTCCGCAAGCGGCTCGAGGTCTACCACACGCAGACCGAGCCGATCATCGACTACTACAAGGCGCAGGGCCTGGTCGTCACCATCGCGGCCACGGGACCCGTGGACGAGGTCACGGGCCGTGCGCTGGAGGCGCTCAAGCACGACAAGTAGTTCCCAGTCCCGGCTGCAGCCGCGGTCCCTTGCTCAGGGGCCGCGGCTGAGCTGTGGGGTGGGGTGGCCCCCGCCCCGTATCGTTGGACGCGTTACCCGTACTCTCCGGTCCAGAAAGGCCGCAGTCCCCATGGTGCAGATCAAGAGCCCCGAGCAGATCGCCAAGATGCGTGAGGCGGGGCTGGTCGTCGCCGCCATCCACGCGGCCACACGCGAGGCCGCCGTGCCCGGCGCCACGACCAAGGACCTGGACCAGGTCGCCCGCAAGGTGCTCACGGAGCACGACGCCAAGCCGAACTTCCTGGGCTACGGCGGCTTCCCGGCGACCATCTGCACCTCCGTGAACGAGGTCGTCGTCCACGGCATCCCGTCCGACGACGTCGTCCTCAAGGACGGCGACGTCATCTCCATCGACTGCGGCGCGATCATCGACGGCTGGCACGGCGACGCCGCGTACACCGCCTTCGTGGGCTCCGGACACGCCCCGGAGCTGGTCGAGCTCTCCCGGGTGACCGAGGAGTCGATGTGGGCGGGCATCGCGGCCATGAAGCAGGGCAACCGGCTGGTCGACGTCTCCCGGGCCATCGAGACGTACATCCGCCGCCAGCCCAAGCCCGGCGGCGGCAAGTACGGGATCATCGAGGACTACGGCGGCCACGGCATCGGCACCGAGATGCACATGGACCCGCACCTGCTGAACTACGTCGAGCGGCGGCGCGGCAAGGGCCCCAAGCTGGTCCCCGGCTTCTGCCTGGCCATCGAGCCGATGGTGTCCCTCGGCACGCCGCGCACGGAGGTCCTCGAGGACGACTGGACGGTCGTCACGACCGACGGCACCTGGTCCTCCCACTGGGAGCACTCCGTGGCCCTCACGGAGCAGGGCCCGCTGGTCCTGACGGCCCCCGACGGCGGCAGGGCGAAGCTGGCCGAGCTGGGCATCACGGCGGCGCCGGACCCGCTCGCGTGAGGGCTCTGTGCCGGGGTGGTCTCCGTCGCATAACGATCACCCCGGTGGGGCAGGCTACCTCGTTTCGCCTTTCCGGGTGTGCTGACGTAGACTGACTCGTCGGCTCTCGTGCACCCGCATGCCTGCATGCATTCGTGCGGCGCAGGGGAGTCGATCAAGGTAGTCGATTCGAAGGGCGAAGCGTGGCCAAGAAGCAAGGTGCCATCGAGATCGAGGGCACTGTCGTCGAGTCTCTTCCGAACGCCATGTTCAGGGTCGAGCTCCAGAACGGCCACCAGGTCCTGGCGCACATCAGCGGCAAGATGCGCATGCACTACATCCGCATCCTCCCTGACGACCGGGTCGTGGTGGAGCTGTCTCCGTACGACCTGACGCGTGGCCGGATCGTCTACCGGTACAAGTAGATCTTGCCCACGTTCCGCGTGCCTGTCGCGCGGGGCCGCCGGCAACTGACCCGGAGAACCTCACACCCATGAAGGTCAAGCCGAGCGTCAAGAAGATCTGCGACAAGTGCAGGGTGATCCGCCGTCACGGTCGGGTCATGGTCATCTGCGACAACCCGCGCCACAAGCAGCGCCAGGGCTGACGCACGACCGTTCCCTACGCGATTCGCAGGACTTCGCGCGACGCGAGCTGAACATGTTCATACGCAGGACCCGGGCGCCCAGGCGCTCGACACCCCCGGTTCGGAGGCCGGGGACCCGATCCGTACCTGATACGGCGGCCGGGGACCGGTCCTGTGGAAGACCTCCGAAGATCAACTGGAGCCATTGAATGGCACGCGTTTCCGGTGTTGACATCCCGCGCGAAAAGCGCGTGGAGATCGCCCTCACCTACGTGTTCGGCATCGGCCGGACTCTCTCGCAGCAGACGCTCGCTGCCACCGGCGTGGACCCGAACACCCGTGTTCGCGACCTCTCCGAGGAGCAGCTCGTCGCGATCCGCGAGTACGTCGACAACAACATCAAGACCGAGGGTGACCTCCGTCGCGAGGTCCAGGCCGACATCCGCCGCAAGGTCGAGATCGGTACCTACCAGGGTCTCCGTCACCGTCGCGGTCTGCCCGTCCGCGGTCAGCGCACCAGCACGAACGCCCGTACCCGCAAGGGCCCGCGTCGCGCCATCGCCGGCAAGAAGAAGCCGGGCAAGAAGTAGTCCGCAGCGGACTCGCCGTCCAGCGGTCTTCGCTGTAGGACCGACCACCTCCCGTAGGAGATATAGATGCCCCCCAAGGGTCGTCAGGGCGCTGCCAAGAAGGTGCGCCGCAAGGAAAAGAAGAACGTCGCTCACGGCCACGCGCACATCAAGAGCACGTTCAACAACACGATCGTGTCCATCACGGACCCGACCGGCAACGTGATCTCCTGGGCCTCCGCCGGCCACGTCGGCTTCAAGGGCTCCCGGAAGTCCACGCCGTTCGCCGCGCAGATGGCCGCCGAGTCGGCTGCCCGCCGCGCTCAGGAGCACGGCATGCGCAAGGTCGACGTCTTCGTCAAGGGCCCGGGTTCCGGTCGTGAGACCGCCATCCGCTCCCTGCAGGCGACCGGCCTCGAGGTCGGTTCGATCCAGGACGTCACCCCGACGCCGCACAACGGCTGCCGTCCGCCGAAGCGCCGTCGCGTCTGATCCGTCGCGTCCGGCCGGACGCGTCTGATCTCGCTTCACCAGGGTTTTCCGGGCGGTACGGCTCTTTCGGTCGTATCGCCCGTACCCTTGCAGTACTAGTCGGGCGTCAAATAGCGGGCGCCCCTGACTGAAGGATCACCACATGCTGATCGCTCAGCGTCCCTCGTTGACCGAAGAGGTCGTCGACGAGTTCCGCTCCCGGTTCGTCATCGAGCCGCTGGAGCCGGGCTTCGGTTACACCCTCGGCAACTCCCTGCGCCGTACGCTCCTCTCCTCGATCCCGGGTGCGGCGGTCACGTCCATCCGCATCGACGGTGTCCTGCACGAGTTCACCACCGTGCCGGGCGTCAAGGAGGACGTCACCGACCTGATCCTCAACATCAAGCAGCTCGTCGTGTCGTCCGAGCACGACGAGCCCGTTGTGATGTACCTGCGCAAGCAGGGCCCGGGTCTGGTCACCGCCGCCGACATCGCGCCTCCGGCCGGTGTCGAGGTGCACAACCCCGACCTCGTCCTCGCCACGCTCAACGGCAAGGGCAAGCTGGAGATGGAGCTGACCGTCGAGCGCGGTCGCGGCTACGTCTCCGCCGTGCAGAACAAGCAGGTCGGTCAGGAGATCGGGCGCATCCCGGTCGACTCGATCTACTCGCCGGTTCTCAAGGTCACGTACAAGGTCGAGGCCACGCGTGTCGAGCAGCGCACCGACTTCGACAAGCTGATCGTCGACGTCGAGACCAAGCAGGCCATGCGTCCGCGCGACGCCATGGCGTCGGCCGGCAAGACCCTGGTCGAGCTGTTCGGTCTCGCCCGTGAGCTGAACATCGACGCCGAGGGTATCGACATGGGTCCGTCCCCGACGGACGCCGCGCTCGCCGCCGATCTGGCACTGCCGATCGAGGAGCTTGAGCTCACCGTTCGGTCGTACAACTGCCTCAAGCGCGAGGGCATCCACTCCGTGGGTGAGCTCGTCGCCCGCTCCGAGGCGGACCTGCTCGACATCCGCAACTTCGGTGCGAAGTCGATCGACGAGGTCAAGGCCAAGCTCGCGGGTATGGGTCTGGCCCTGAAGGACTCGCCTCCCGGGTTCGACCCGACCGCCGCCGCGGACGCCTTCGGCGCCGACGACGACGCGGACGCGGGCTTCGTCGAGACCGAGCAGTACTGAGAGCTCGGTTCGTCGGTTCGTTCTCGGCTGCCGGCCGGCTGTGGCCGTTCGCGCAGTTCCCCGCGCCCCTTCGGGGCGCGGACCCTCCGGGGCGCTTGAGAAGGCGCCCCGGATCTCCGACGGGCGACCGCCCGCTCGGATACTGACTCCGGTACCTCATACGGCCGGGGCAGACACCTAGGAGAAACACCATGCCGAAGCCCACCAAGGGTGCCCGTCTGGGCGGCAGCGCCGCGCACGAGAAGCTGCTCCTCGCGAACCTCGCGAAGTCGCTCTTCGAGCACGGCAAGATCAAGACCACCGAGGCCAAGGCGCGCAAGCTGCGTCCGTACGCCGAGCGTCTGGTCACCAAGGCGAAGAAGGGCGACCTTCACAACCGCCGCCAGGTGCTCCAGGTGATCACGGACAAGAGCGTCGTGCACACGCTCTTCACCGAGATCGGCCCGCGCTACGAGAACCGTCCCGGTGGCTACACCCGGATCACCAAGGTCGGCAACCGCCGCGGCGACAACGCGCCCATGGCGGTCATCGAGCTGGTCGAGGCGCTGACCGTGGCGCAGGAGGCGACCGGCGAGGCCGAGGCCGCCACCAAGCGTGCCGCCAAGGACGCGGAGGGCTCCGCCGAGGTTTCCGAGGCCAAGGTCGACACGACCAAGGCCGACGACGAGGCTGCCGCCGAGGAGTCCAAGGACGCGTAAGCGTCTGCCGGGGGCTGTGCGATGGCGGCTGCGGCTTCGGCGTGGCTTGTCGCGCAGTTCCCCGCGCCCCTTGAGGGCGTTGCGGGTCCGCTCCTTTCGAGGGGCGGGCCCGCTTTTTCGTTGGTGAGAGGATCTCCGGGTGAGCGACGAAGTTGATGCCGGGTTCGTACGGGTGCGGCTGGACCTTTCCTACGACGGGGCCGGGTTCTCCGGCTGGGCCAAGCAGGCCGGCGGGCGGCGGACCGTGCAGGGCGAGATCGAGGACGCGCTGCGGACGGTCACGCGGTCCCGGGAGACGTACGAGCTGACCGTGGCGGGGCGGACGGATGCCGGTGTGCACGCCCGGGGCCAGGTCGCCCATGTAGACCTGCCGCGCGAGGTGTGGGCCGAGCACCACGTGCAACTGCTCAAGCGGCTCGCCGGGCGGCTGCCCAGGGACGTGCGGGTGTGGGCCCTCAGGGAGGCGCCCAGCGGATTCAACGCCCGGTTCTCCGCGATCTGGCGGCGCTACGCCTACCGGGTCACCGACAACCCGGGCGGGGTCGACCCGCTGCTGCGCGGCCACGTCCTGTGGCACGACTGGCCCCTCGACGTGGACGCCATGAACGAGGCCGCCCAAGGGCTGCTGGGCGAGCACGACTTCGCCGCCTACTGCAAGAAGCGGGAGGGGGCCACGACCATCCGGACCCTCCAGGAGCTGAGCCTGGTGCGCGGTGACGACGGCATCGTCACGGCCACCGTCCGGGCCGACGCCTTCTGCCACAACATGGTGCGCTCCCTCATCGGGGCCCTGCTGTTCGTCGGCGACGGGCACCGCGGGCCCGACTGGCCGGGGAAGGTGCTCGCCGCCGGCGTCCGGGACTCGGCCGTGCACGTCGTACGGCCGCACGGGCTGACGCTGGAGGAGGTCGGCTACCCGGCCGACGAGCTGCTGGCGGCCCGCAACAAGGAGGCCCGGAACAAGCGGTCCCTGCCCGGGGCCGGCTGCTGCTGACCGGAGCGGGACGCCGCCGGGCACCCCGCACACCGGCGGCGGGGGATCAGCCCTCCGCCGCCGCCGACGCCTGGGCCTCGCCGCGCCGGCGGATCTGCCGGAAGGCGAACTCGGCGAGGTCGTCGCCGGCCCGGAACACCTCCGTGGACTTCTCCGTGACGTCCTTGCCGTCGGTGAAGCCGGCGACGGTGAAGTAGGCGTAGCGGCCGTAGGAGTTGGTGGTGGAACGGCAGACGGCGCCGGTGCAGAAGGCCTTGACGCCGCCGCCGGACAGGGAGCGCACGATGCTCTTCTTGTCGGCCTGCTTCTTGGCCTTGACGGCCTGGGCCTCGGTGTCGAAGACGGCCACGCCGACCGTCACCGCGGTGTCGCCCTTGGTGTAGGTGACGCGGATCAGCCGGGTGCAGTCATTGGCGTCCAGGACCTTGGGCAGGGTGCCCTGGGCGGCGGAGCCGCAGGTGCGGGTGTCGGCCGTCGGGCCCTTCTTGTACACCGTGTCGCCCATGGTGAGCTGGGTGCCGGGGAAGAGCAGGTCGGGGCCGAGCGGGGCCTTGTCCTTCTCGGCGCTGGAGACGAAGTCCTTCGGGTCCAGCGGCGGCGGGGCGCTGGTCGGGGCGAAGGACGGCTCGGTGGTCGTGGCGCTGGGTATGTCCGCCGTCGCGGGGAGCTGCGAGGAGGGGCCGTCGGACGCCTGGCCGGAGCCGTTCGCCGAGACCACGGCCACGGCGACGGCACTGGCTATCGCCACGGTGGCCAGCGCGCCGCCACCGATGAAGAGCAGCCGGCGCCGCTTGGCTCGGGCCTCGGAGGCCTCGGCGAGAGCGGCCCAGTCCGGGGCGGCGCCCCCGTCACCACCGTTCCAGGGCTGCTGCGGCTGCTGCTGTTGCGATTGCGGTTTCCAGGGATCCCACTGCGACTGAGGTCCCCCCTGCCCAAAGCTCATGGGCCGCATCTTAGACGGGCCCGGTGGCGTGCTGGTGCGGCTGTGGAGGGGCGGCAGCGCCTAGCGTTCCGGTCATGCGGACGGGCAAAAACGACATCTCCGGGTGGTTGGTGCGACCGGCGAGCCGGCACGCGTGGGCGGTCCTCGTGGTGGTGCTGGCGGCGTCCGCGGTGCACGCGGGGCGTGTGACCTCGGACGGGGGGATGGACAACGCGATCGTCGTGCGGGCCGCCCGCACCTGGCTGGCCGGCGGCTCCCCGTACGACGATCCGCACTTCCTCTACCTCCCGAGCGCGGTGCTCGCCGCAGCCCCGCAGGCCCTGCTGCCTCCGGACGTGCTGCGGGTGCTGGTGCCGTGCGTGGTGACGGCCCTGCCGGCGCTGGGCTGGGCCTGTGCGCTGCGGCTGCACCGCGTGCCGCTCGGCAGCCGGCTGGCGGTCCTCGGGCTGATCGGGCTCGCGGTGGGCTTCGCGCCGTTCGGGCACCTGGTGCGCCTCGGCAACTGGACCGTGACGGCGGCGCCGGCCCTGCCGCTGGCCCTGCTGCTGGCGAGCCGGGGGCGGTGGACGACGGCGGGCGCCGTCATCGGCGCGGCCGTGGCGCTCAAGCCGCTGCTCGCGCCGGTCCTCCTGCTCTTCCTGTTCGCCGGGCGGTGGCGGGCGCTGGCGGCGGCCGCCCTGGTGCCCGCGCTGGCCTGTGGCGGGGCGGCGCTGCTGATGCCCGACCCGGCCGGCTTCTTCACCCGCACCCTGCCGTTCCTGCTGCACGGCGACGACGGCTTCGTCCGCCTCTACGAGGCCTCCCCGGCGGCCGTGCTGCCCCGGCTCGGGGTGCCGGGGGCGCTCGCCCAGGGGCTCGCGGTGGCGGCGGCCGGGGCCGGGGTGCTGTGCGCGTACGTCCGCTGGCGCCGTGCCGACCCGGGGCCGCCGCGGTTCGCGGAGACCGGGGCGGGCCTGATGCTCTCGGCCTTCCTCGTCTCCCGGCCCTCCTACGACCACTACCTCCTGGTCGTCCTGCCGCTGCTGCTCGCCGGGCTGCCGTACGCCGGCTCGGTGGCCCGGGGGCCCTGGTTCTGGATCGCGCTGGTGCCCCAGGCGCCGGGGCTGACCTGGCCCTGGCTGGAGTCGGAGCGGCGGCGGGCCTTCAAGGACGCGTTCACGCTGTGCGTGCTGGCGGCGACGGTCGCGCGGCGGGCCCGGGCCGGTGCGGCGGCCCCCGGCGACCACGCGCGCGCGAGGCCCGGGCCGGAGCCGGAGCCCGCCCCGGCGACTCCGTTTTGACCCGGCTATGGGGCCCCGGGTATTCTGCACAGTCGTATGTGTATTGGCTTGCTCATTCTCACGTGAGGGGCCCTTACACCGGTCCACCGGGACCGATGACCAGCGACCTGCACGCGGTTTGCGTCACCGCGGTGCGGTCACGGCTGTCGTGATCGTCTTCGGTGACCATGTCAGGACCACTCACTGAAGAAGCGAAGGCTACGAACCGTGCGTACGTACAGCCCCAAGCCCGGCGATGTGACGCGCCAGTGGCACGTCATCGACGCTCAGGACGTCGTCCTGGGTCGTCTGGCCACCACTGCGGCCTCCATCCTGCGCGGCAAGCACAAGCCGATCTACGCGCCCCACGTCGACACCGGTGACTTCGTCATCATCATCAACGCCGACAAGGTGCACCTCTCCGGCAACAAGCGGACCCAGAAGATGGCGTACCGCCACTCCGGCTACCCGGGCGGTCTCCGCTCGGTGCGCTACGACGAGCTGCTGGACAAGAACCCCGAGAAGGCCGTCGAGAAGGCCATCAAGGGCATGCTCCCCAAGAACTCCCTGGGCCGTCAGATGCTCTCGAAGCTGAAGGTCTACAAGGGTGACCAGCACCCGCACGGCGCGCAGCAGCCGCAGCCGTTCGAGATCACCCAGGTCGCGCAGTAGTTCCGGCCACCCCCTAAGACTGAAGAGAATCTGAGGAGCATCGTGGCCGAGACCACTGCCGAGCAGCCGCTCGAAGAGATCGACATCGACAGCTACACCACCGAGTCCGAGGTGCCCGTCGAGGGCGAGTACACCTCGGAGTCCATGGCCTCCGCCTTCGGCGAGCCCCAGCCGGCCGCCGGCCTGGGCCGTCGCAAGAACGCCATCGCCCGTGTCCGGATCGTCCCGGGCACCGGCAAGTGGAAGATCAACGGCCGCACCCTCGAGGACTACTTCCCGAACAAGGTGCACCAGCAGGAAGTCAACGAGCCCTTCAAGGTGCTCGAGCTCGAGGGCCGCTACGACGTCATCGCCCGCATCGCCGGTGGCGGCGTCTCCGGCCAGGCCGGTGCGCTCCGTCTCGGTGTCGCCCGCGCCCTGAACGAGGCCGACGTCGACAACAACCGCGGCGCCCTCAAGAAGGCCGGCTTCCTGCGCCGCGACGACCGTGCGGTCGAGCGCAAGAAGGCCGGTCTGAAGAAGGCCCGCAAGGCTCCGCAGTACAGCAAGCGCTAAGCTTCGCTGCCTGCACGTACGTATGGCGGGCTGTTCGGCCCGCTCGAACGTACTCCGAACGCCCCGGCGGCACGCCACTGTGCTGCCGGGGCGTTCGTCTATCCCCGTCGTTGGGCGTATAACGGCACAAGACGTTCAGTAGCTCAGACGTTCAAAAGCTCAAAGGCTTGTGTGATCGGATGGCCGGATGGTGCGTTGCGACGCGTGTCCGTGACCACGGGAGCCGACTGCGTGGGCCGCACCGGCAGCCGCTTCCGGAATTGACGTTTCCTCAGGAGGACAAGTGGGACGACTCTTCGGCACGGACGGCGTGCGCGGTGTCGCCAACGCGGATCTGACGGCCGAGCTGGCGCTCGGCCTCTCCGTCGCCGCGGCGCACGTACTGGCCGAGGCGGGCACCTTCGCCGGGCACCGGGCGACCGCGGTGGTCGGACGGGACCCGCGCGCCTCCGGGGAGTTCCTGGAGGCCGCCGTGGTCGCGGGCCTGGCCAGCGCCGGCGTGGACGTGCTGCGGGTCGGCGTGCTGCCGACGCCCGCGGTGGCCCACCTCACCGGCGCCCTCGGCGCCGACCTCGGCGTGATGCTCTCCGCCAGCCACAACGCCATGCCCGACAACGGCATCAAGTTCTTCGCCCGCGGCGGCCACAAGCTCGCCGACGAGCTGGAGGACCGCATCGAGTCCGTCTACGCGGAGCACCGCACCGGCGCCCCCTGGGACCGCCCGACCGGCGCCGGCGTGGGCCGGGTGCGGGACTACGACCAGGGGCTCGACCAGTACGTCGCCCACCTCGTCGGCGTCCTCCCGAACCGGCTGGACGGGCTGAAGATCGTCCTCGACGAGGCGCACGGCGCGGCCTCCCGGGTCTCGCCGGAGGCGTTCGCGCGGGCCGGCGCCGAGCTGGTCACCATCGGCGCGGTGCCGGACGGCCTCAACATCAACGACGGCTGCGGCTCCACCCATCTCGACCTGCTCAAGGCCGCCGTCGTCGAGCACGGCGCCGACCTGGGCATCGCCCACGACGGCGACGCCGACCGCTGCCTGGCCGTGGACCACACCGGCGCGGAGGTGGACGGCGACCAGATCCTGGCCGTGCTCGCGCTGGCGATGCGGGAGCGGGACGCGCTGCGCTCGGACACGGTCGTCGCGACCGTCATGTCCAACCTGGGCTTCAAGCTCGCCATGGAGCGCGAGGGCATCCGGTTCGCACAGACCGGGGTCGGTGACCGGTACGTCCTGGAGGAGATGAAGGAGCACGGCTACGCCCTCGGCGGCGAGCAGTCCGGCCACGTCATCATCCTCGACCACGCCACCACCGGCGACGGCACGCTGACCGGCCTGATGCTGGCGGCACGGGTCGCGCAGACCGGCCGTACACTCCGGGACCTCGCGTCCGTCATGGAGCGGCTGCCGCAGGTGCTGATCAACGTGCCGGACGTGGACAAGTCCCGGGTGACGACCTCCGCGGAGCTGGCGACCGCCGTCGCGGAGGCCGAGCGGGAGCTGGGCAGCACCGGGCGGGTGCTGCTGCGGCCCTCGGGGACCGAGCCGCTGGTGCGGGTGATGGTCGAGGCGGCGGATATCGAGCAGGCTCGGTCGGTCGCCGGGCGGCTGGCCGATTCGGTGAAGTCCTCGCTGGGGTAGTTCCGCGGTGCCGGGCCGGGGGTGGGGCTCCTGTGTCGTCGCGGGCCGGGGGGTGGGGCTCCTGTGTCGTCGCGGGCCGCGGCGCCGTCGTGGCCGGTCGCGCCCACGCGGCGGAGCCGCATATCAGCGGAGCCCCGCGCCCCGGGGGCGTCCCTGCCCGGCGCTTGCGCAGTGACGTGCCGTCAGGCGCCCTCCGGCTTTCTGAGTCGCCCCCGTTGAGTCGCCCACAGAGCCTTCTGGGCGAGCAGCGTCAGAGGGCCGGCCAGGATGATGCCCCCCCAGGTTCAGCAGGAGCTGCTCGCCGAGCCCACCGTCTGCTTGGTGTCGCCGAAGCTCAGAGCACGCGGCGGCGGTGCCGTCGGGTTCGAACCGCCGTACTCCGCCTCGTCGGCGTGCTCGGACAGCGACAGGTCGATGCTCTCGGCGGTGATGGCGCCGCTGCGGTCGATGCCCAATGCCCTCAGGCGGCTGATGAGTTCGTCACCCGCCTCGCGGGCCACGTCGCACATGACGACGTCGCCCTCGGGATCGCGTGCGCACCCCGGCAGGACGACCAGGTGGGTGGTGCCGACCGTCCGGCCGATCAGGTGGACCACCTCGTCGGTCCGGTCGGCCGGGGTGATCAGGCGCAGGTGCAGCATGGCGGCAGCGTAGCCGTGCGGGGTCCGGTGGACCGGGACGGCAGGAGCGTCCCGGGCGCCATCGGTCCGTGATCACCATGAGACCTGCGAGCACTACTGTTCAGGGCGCATTGGCCGAGGTGAGAGGGGTTCTGGTGAGGTGCCGGAGTCGTGAGCGGGCTCGGACGGCGCTGTCGGTGGCGCTCGTCTGGGCGGGGATGGGCGGCACGGCCGCAGCCGGGACCGGCGCCACTCTGCCGTGGGACGGGGGCCGTTCGGTGACGGCCGTGGCGGTGGCCCGGCAGGCGGCCGCGCAGGAGTTGGCGGTCTGGGACGCACGGCGGGCGGCGGCCTACCGGGAGGCCGTACGGAAGGCCGTGGCCCGGGCGCAGGAGTGGCAGGCGGCGGCGGTGCGCGCGGATTCCGGCGCGACGTCCGCGCAGGCGGAGGCGCAGGGCGGCGGCGCGGCGCGGGAGGCCACGCCGGACGTGCCGGCGGTGGGCGGCTCCACCGCGGGCGGCGGATCGGCGCCGTCGGCGGGATCGGGCGTGGGCGCCAGGATCGGAGAGGCGCTCGAGACGCCCCACCCGCGCCCCGAGAGCGAGGCCGGGACGGACCCGGAGCACCGGCAGGCGGTGGAGGACTCCTTCACCGACCCGGTCAAGGAGCTCACCTACAGCCCCGCCCCCTGACCGGCACGGCCGGTCGGCGTCACAGCTTGCGCAGACTCAGCCGCTGCACCTTGTGATCGGGCCCCTTGCGCAGGATCAGGGTGGCCCGGCCCCGGGTGGGGGCCACGTTCTCCACCAGGTTGGGCTTGTTGATGGTGCGCCAGGTGGTGCGGGCGTAGTCGAGGGCCTCCTCCTCCGACACCTGGGTGTACTTGCGGAAGTACGAGGACGGGTTCTGGAACGCGGTCTCGCGCAGCTTGCGGAAGCGGCTGAGGTACCAGTGCTCGATGTCCTCGGTGCGGGCGTCGACGTACACGCTGAAGTCGAAGTAGTCGGCGAGACCGACCCTGGTGCGGCCGTCCTTGCCGGGCAGCGCGGGCTGGAGCACGTTGAGGCCCTCGACGATCAGGATGTCGGGGCGGCGCACGACGAGCTTCTGGTCCGGGACGATGTCGTAGATGAGGTGGGAGTAGACCGGGGCGGTCACCTCGCCCTTGCCCGCCTTGATGTCGGCGACGAAGCGGGTCAGGGCCCGGCGGTCGTACGACTCGGGGAAGCCCTTGCGGGACATCAGGCCGCGGGTCTGGAGCTCCTTGGTGGGCAGCAGGAAGCCGTCGGTGGTGACCAGCTCGACGCGCGGGTGCTCGGGCCAGCGGGACAGCAGTGCCTGGAGCAGCCGGGCGACGGTGGACTTGCCGACCGCGACCGACCCGGCGACCCCTATGACGAAGGGGGTGCCGGACTGCGAGCCCTGTTCACCGAGGAAGGTGTTCAGCGCGCCGCGCAGTCCGTCGGTGGCGCCGACGTAGAGGTTGAGGAGCCGGGACAGCGGGAGGTAGATGTCCCGCACCTCGTCGAGGTCGATGACGTCGCCGAGGCCGCGCAGCTTCTCGACCTCCTCGGCGGTGAGGGACAGCGGCGTCTTGTCGCGCAGCGCGCTCCACTCGGGGCGGGTGAGGTCGACGTAGGGAGACGCCTCCGGCCGCTGCCGGTGGGCGCTCCGGGGTATCGAGGGGACCGGAGAGATCACAGTCCATTGTTAACGGAGTTCGAACGGGGTGGCAGGTGGGCTGTGTCACGCCCGCCCGCTCCAGGCGGCTGATGATCACGTCGGTGTCACGGTCGGGTACCGGGTGGCGCAAGGCTGATCATCTGTCAATCGGCTGTGAATACAGTGCTCGCACATACGTGCGGAGCCTCCGCCGTCTGGAAGAGAGAGTCCAACGTGAGACAGACCGCCGTCCGCCGCACCGCCCTCGCGGCCTCCGCCGCCGCCCTCACCCTCCTCGTCACCGCCTGCGGCGGCTCGTCCGACGACGACGGCGGGAAGACCGGCGACGACAAGGCCAAGGGTGGTGCGACCGGCTCGGCGGCCCCCGCGGCCGCCAAGGCGCTCACCGCCGCCGAGCTGGAGAAGGCCGCCTTGGCGCAGGCGGACGTCGACAACGGCAAGGTCACCAAGACGTCCGCGACGGACGACGTGAGCAAGGACAAGGTGAAGGGCGGCGACAAGGCCTGTGAGCCGCTCGCCCTCGCCGAGACCGGCGTCCCCCTGGGGGAGCCGGCGGCGACCGCGAAGCGGAGCTGGACCGAGGGCCCGAAGAAGCCGGCCGGTGGCGAGGTCACCGAGGAGTCCATCGGTGCCGCCTTCGACCTGGACAAGGCCCTGGTGACGCTGGCCACCTACGAGGACGGCGGAGCCGAGGCGGTCCTCAAGGACGTGAAGGAGGCCGCGGGCAAGTGTGCCGGAGGCTTCACCTTCACCGCGGTCGGTGAGACGGCCAGGATCGCCAAGGTGGCCGAGAACGAGGCGCCGGGCGGCGCCGACGAGGCGGTCGCGATGACGTTGACGATGGTCGGCGACGACGGCGACGAGTTCCCGGTCAAGGTGGTCGTCACCCGCAAGGGCTCCACCGTCGCCTCCTTCACCGTCCTGAACCTGGCCGCCGCCGGCACCGGCAAGGACTTCCCCTTCCCCACGGAGATCAGCGACGCCCAGCTCGCCAAGCTCGGCTGAGTCCGCCGTTCGTGATCCCCTGAGATTCCCACCGGGACGTTCGTACCCCGGTGGGAATTTCCGATTTCGGGCACGGGAAGGCCGGTTAACGACCGAATCTGATCGTAGGCTGCCCGTCATGTGCGGAATCGTGGGATACGTGGGATCTCAGTCGGCGCTCGACGTCGTGATGGCCGGGCTGAAGCGGCTCGAGTACCGGGGGTACGACTCGGCGGGCGTCGCCGTACTGGCGGACGGCGGCCTCGCCACCGCCAAGCGCGCCGGGAAACTGGTCAACCTGGACAAGGAACTGGCCGAACGGCCACTGCCGGCCGCCGTGACCGGAATCGGCCACACCCGTTGGGCCACACACGGCGGCCCGACCGACGCCAACGCCCACCCGCACCTCGACAACGCGGGCCGGGTGGCCGTGGTCCACAACGGCATCATCGAGAACTTCGCTCCCCTGCGCGCCGAACTGGCGGAGCGCGGCCACGAGCTGACCTCCGAGACCGACACCGAGGTCGTCGCCCACCTGCTCGCCGAGGAGTTCTCCGCCTGCGCGGACCTCGCCGAGGCGATGCGGCTGGTGTGCCGGCGCCTGGAGGGCGCGTTCACGCTGGTCGCGGTGCACGCGGACGCGCCGGACGTGGTCGTGGGCGCGCGCCGCAACTCGCCGCTCGTGGTGGGCGTGGGGGAGGGCGAGGCCTTCCTCGCCTCGGACGTGGCGGCCTTCATCGCCCACACCCGGGACGCCGTCGAGCTGGGCCAGGACCAGGTCGTCGAGCTGCGCCCGGGCGGCGTCACGGTCACCGGCTTCGACGGCGCTCCGGCCGACGTCCGCTCCTACCACGTCGACTGGGACGCCTCGGCCGCAGAGAAGGGCGGCTACGCCTCCTTCATGCTCAAGGAGATCGCCGAGCAGCCGAAGGCGATCGCCGACACCCTGCTGGGCCGCGTCGACGGCTCCGGGACGCTGAGCCTGGACGAGGTGCGCATCCCCACGGCGGTGCTCCGGGAGGTCGACAAGGTCGTCGTCGTCGCGTGCGGCACGGCCTACCACGCCGGGCTGATCGCCAAGTACGCCATCGAGCACTGGACGCGGATTCCCTGCGAGGTGGAGCTGGCCAGCGAGTTCCGCTACCGCGACCCGATCCTCGACCAGCAGACCCTGGTCGTCGCGATCTCCCAGTCCGGCGAGACCATGGACACCCTCATGGCCCTGCGCCACGCCCGCGAGCAGGGCGCGAAGGTGCTCGCCATCTGCAACACCAACGGCTCGACGATCCCCCGCGAGTCCGACGCGGTCCTCTACACGCACGCCGGCCCCGAGGTCGCCGTCGCCTCCACCAAGGCCTTCCTCACCCAGTTGGTCGCCTGCTACCTCGTCGCCCTCTACCTCGGCCAGGTGCGCGGCACGAAGTACGGCGACGAGATCCGCGACGTCGTGCGCGACCTGTCCCGGATCTCCGGCGCGGTCGAGCAGGTCCTGGAGACGATGGAGCCCGTACGGGAGCTGGCGCGCTCCCTCGCCCACAAGGACACGGTGCTCTTCCTGGGCCGGCACGTCGGCCACCCGGTCGCCCTCGAAGGCGCCCTCAAGCTCAAGGAGCTGGCGTACATGCACGCCGAGGGCTTCGCGGCGGGCGAGCTGAAGCACGGGCCGATCGCGCTGATCGAGGAGGACCTGCCGGTCGTGGTCGTGGTGCCGTCCCCGCGCGGGCGCTCCGTGCTCCACGACAAGATCGTGTCCAACATCCAGGAGATCCGGGCGCGCGGCGCCCGCACCGTCGTCATCGCCGAGGAGGGCGACGAGGCGGTCGTCCCCTACGCCGACCACCTCGTACGCGTCCCGGCCACCCCGACGCTGCTCCAGCCGCTGGTGGCGACGGTCCCGCTCCAGGTCTTCGCCTGCGAGCTGGCGACGGCCCGGGGCAACGAGGTGGATCAGCCCCGGAACCTGGCGAAGTCGGTGACGGTGGAGTGAGCGGGCTTCAGGGCGTCGATGAAGGTGGCGAAGGCGCCGGCCGGGAAGGTGAGGGTGGCCCTGGCCGGAGTCTTGGAGTCGCGGACGGCGACGTGGGCGGGGGAGCTGGCTATCTCCACACAGGAGTTGCCGTCACCGGCGCCGGAGTAGGAGGACTTGCGCCAGTTGTCGGGGGTGATCACGGAGAGCTCACGCTTCCTTGGCCAGGCTGTGGATGAAGTCACGCGAACGCGTTGGGTCCAGCGATGCGGCTTCCAGTCTATGTAGGAGTGTCCGGAGCACGCTGAGCTGTGCGTCGGAATCGATGAGGACTGCGGTGTGAGGTGTGTCGCCAACGGCTGTGTCGAGTCTCGGCACGAGACCACCAGCCAGCATCATCGGCGTCCAGGATCCGCCGAAGCCCTCCAGATCGAAGGGGATGACCCGCACGGTGATGTTCTTTGACCCGGAGCGTTCGAGGAGGTCGGCGAGTTGGGCTCGCAGGGTGGCACGGTTGCCCACCCGGATGCGCAGTGCCGCCTCGTGGATGATCGCTTCGTACGGTGTGGGCTTGTCGCCGTCGAGGATCACTTTCCGCTGCATCCGGTGTCGGACACGCAACTCCAAGTCCTCACCGGGTAGTTCGGGGATCCTGTCGGTGTAGATGGCGCGGGCGTAGTCCTCCGTCTGCAGAGGGCCGGGGATGTAGAGGAACTGGGCCTCCCGTAGGAACGTGGCGTGGTGCTCCAGTTCGGCGAGGTCGAGGAACGGCGTGGGCAGCAATCCCCGGTACTCCTCCCACCAGCCGCGCGTTCGATCGGTCGCCATGGCTACCAAGGCGTCGATGAGTGCCTGGTCCGTGCAGGCGTAGTTGCCGGCGAGCCGGCGCAGACGCTTCTCACTGACCCCGGCGAGGCCCATCTCGATCTGGCTGATCTGGGCGGAGCTCACTCCGAGCAGCGTCGCCGCCTCCCGGGTCGCGAGCCCTGCGGAATCGCGGAGTCTGCGCAGCTCGACTGCCAGGCGCATCTGGCGTGCCGTTGGTTCGCGCCGCAGTGCCATCCATCGCTCCCCTCAATGCGCCTGTAGGCGCGACTCGTTCGGAGTCAGATTACGCGAGCGGCTTGCGAGACTTAATCCGTTAGACCTACCGTCAGTGACGCATCGCACACTGTGTGAGGTCCCAGGGTGCCGGAAGTGCACCGCTCCGCCCTGCGCGGCGGACGCGGCAGTGACACCGGCCGCTGCCTTCAACCACCCCTGTCGAAGAGGAGTTGCCGCATGCCCGAAACCGACCCGTGGGAGTACTCCCTCTACATCCCGAACGACGCCCGCGCCGTCACCGTCTGCCGCCGTACCCTCCGCCTCATCCTCACGATGCACGGCCTGATCGGCATGGTCGACGTGGCGGAACTGCTCGCCACGGAGCTGGTGTCGAACGCCGTACGGCACACCAAGGGGCCGGCCGCCCTGCGGGTGCGCTGGTCGGGCAACGGCGTGCTGCGGATCGGCGCGTGGGACGCGGACCCGACGCCGCCGGAGCCTCCGCTCCCCTTCGAACGGGGCCTGGGCGCCGAGGAGGGGCGGGGTCTGGCCCTGGTGCGGGCCTGCGCCGACGTGTGGGGCTGGCAGCCGCTGGCCAGGGAGGGCAACCGGGGCAAGTACGTCTGGTGCGAACTGGGCACCGCCGCGCGGGCGGCGTGAACGTCTCGTCGCGAGGTCCTCGCGCCGATCTTCGAGGCGTTGGGCATGACGCCGCCCGTCAAGGCGGGGACCGAGCGTTCGACGAACCCACAGCCAAGTACTGGTCGGAACTGCTGGAAGTGGGCCTGGAGGACACTCCGGCCCGAGACACGTGGAGGGAGCCGGACGAGCCGCATGGGGAGCGCGGCTCGGAGTGAGTCACCCGTCGGCCGAGTGCACCACGGTGACCAGGCGGAAGCGTTGCAGGACCGCCGGGGTCGCGTCGTCCACGGTGAAGCCCGGGTCGTTCAGGGCCGCGCGCATCTCCTCGCTGTGCCAGAACCGTTCGTGGCCCGTCCGCCACTCGGCCACGCTCGTGTACCCCTCGCCCTCGTCCACCGCGTGGGCGAGGTCCACCTCGGCCAGCGGAACGACGCGCACGTCGGTCACCTCGATGACGGCGACCGGACGGTCGTGGGAGTCGACGACCACCTCGCGGCTCCCGGCTTCCGGCAGTGGCTCGCCCTCGTGCTCGTAGTCGACGACGAGGCCGGTCGTCGACGTCTTGGAGCCGTCGAGGATCGCCGCGACGAGCTGGTCGCGCAGGGGACCGGGGAAGGCGAACTCGGCCCTGGGCAGCGCGGCGAGGTCCGTGGGCGCCGAGGCGGGTTCAGGTGTCATGCGATCACCGTAACGACCCGGCGCCCTACGGAACCGGCGCTCCACGAAACACCCCGCTCAACTCGCCCGAGCCACATCCCGCCACGCCCGCGGAATCGCCCCCGCGACATCGTGCGCCCCCACCGGCGCACCCTCCGCCGCGAACCGCCCCGCCAGTCCGTGCAGGTACGCCCCCGCGCTCCCCGCGTCCCGCGCCGACAGCCCCGCCGCCAGCAGTGACCCCGCCAGCCCGGACAGCACGTCCCCGCTCCCGGCCGTGGCGAGCCACGACGTCCCCGTCGCGTTGACCCGTACCGGGCCTCCCTCCGCCCCGGCCACCACCGTCGTCGAGCCCTTCAGCAGCACCGTCGCCCCGTACCGCGCCGCCAGCTCCCGCGCCGAGGCCAGCCGTGCCCCCTCGACCTCCTCCCGGCTCACCCCGAGCAGTGCCGCCGCCTCCCCGGCGTGCGGCGTCATCAGCGTCGGCGCCGTACGCCCCCGCACCGCCGCGGCGTCGGCCAGCCGCAGCCCGTCCGCGTCGATCAGCACCGGCACCTCCGCGGCCAGCACCTCCGCAACGGTCCCGGCGTCGTCCCCGGCCCCCGGCCCGACGACCCACGCCTGCACCCGCCCCGCCCGCTTCGGCCCCTGGTCGGACACGAGCGTCTCCGGGTAGCGGGCGATCACCGCGTCCCCGGCCGGACCGACGTACCGCACCGCCCCCGCACCGCCCCGCAGCGCCCCGGCGACGGCGAGCACGGCCGCGCCCGGATAGCGGGCCGACCCGGCGGCGATGCCGACGACCCCCCGCCGGTACTTGTCGCTCTCCGCGCCCGGTACCGGCAGCAGCCGCGCCACGTCCGCGTGCTGCAACGCCTCCAGCTCGGCCGCGTCGTTCGGCAGCGGCAGCCCGATGTCCACCAGCCGCACAGTCCCCGCGTACTCCCGCGCCGGATCGACCAGCAGCCCCGGTTTGTGCGCCCCGAACGTCACCGTCAGGTCGGCCCGCACGGCCGTCCCGCGCACCTGCCCGGTGTCCGCGTCCACGCCGCTCGGCAGGTCGACGGCGACGACGGCGGCCCGCGACCGGGCGGCCGCGTCGGCGAGCGGTACCGCCTCCTCCCGCAGTCCGCCCTTGCCGCCGATCCCGACGATGCCGTCCACGACGAGGTCGGCCCGCGCGATCACTCCCTCGGCGGACCCGGACCCGGACGCCGACGCCGACGCCGACGCCGCTGCGGACCCGGACCCGGACCCGGACGCCGACCCCGCTTCGGAACCGGAACCGGAGCCGGAACCGGACCCGGACTCCACGACCCGTCCCCCCGCCCGCCGCAACGCCGCCAGCCCCCCGCCGTGCGCGCGCTCCGGCGTGAGCAGCACCGCCGTCACGCCCGCCCCGCGCCGGGCCAGCCGCGCCCCGGCGTACAGGGCGTCGCCGCCGTTGTCGCCGCTTCCGACCAGCAGCACCACCCGGCTTCCGTAGACCCGTCCGGCCACCCGCCCGAGCACCTCGGCGCAGGCGGCGGCGAGTCTGGCCGCGGCCCGCTGCATCAACGCCCCCTCCGGGAGCCGTGCCATCAGCTCCCGTTCGGCGTTCCTGACCATCTCCACGCTGTACGCAGTCCGCATGCCGTCGAGTCTTCCCCGTACGGCGTGAACGTTCACGACCCCGTTGCCCCGCGCTGCCCATTGACGCTCCCACGCCCCGTTGCCACACTCCCCATCCCCACACGATGAATCGATTCAGTCGAATGCCTCGTTCGACTTGATCGGCTCGACGAGAGGACGAACCCCCCATGGGACGCAGATCCGCTCTCCTCGCCACCGCGGGCGCCGTCGCCCTCCTCACCACGGCCGGCACCCTCACCACCCCGGCCCCCGCCACCGCGACGACCACCGCCTCCGCCCCCACCCGCACCGCCGCCGCCTGCGGTGAGGGCTCGTACCAGGCGGAGGCGGTCCGCAGCGGCGGCACCTGGACCGCCCGTCGCGGCGGCACCGTCGTTCACACCGGCGGCGACATGCGTGCCGCCGTCCAGGCGGCGGTGAACAGCCTGACCGCCGGACGCACCGCCAAGGAAAGGGTCGTCGTCCGCGGCTCCGGCACCGTCTCCGCGGGCTCGCGCATCTCGCTGCCGAGCTACACGGTCCTCGACGTCTGCGGCACCATCGACGTCACCGGCAGCGGCTCCGGCGACCAGGCGCCGGTCTACTCCCGCGGCACCCGGGACGTGGAGGTCCAGCACCTCAACGTCACCGGCCGCCCGCTCTACGGCATCTTCATGCGCAACGTCCACAACGTCGTCCTCGGCCGGATCGACATGCGCCTCTCCTCCGGCCTCGGCGTACGGATCGACAACCGCGGCGACACCAGCCAGTGGACCCGCAACGTCCGTATCGACGACGTCTACGTCTCCGGCGCCTCCAGCCACGCCGTGGAGACCTACGGCGTGGACGGCATCACCATCGGCACGGTCACCGCCCGGAACGTGGGCGAGTCGGGCCTGCTCCTCAACCAGACGATCAACGCCACCGTCACCAGGGTCGACGCGGACGGCGCGGGCACCGGCACCGGCTACGCCGCCTTCCGCATGGCCAACCGCAACGGCCGGATCGGCAGCGGCTATCCGACCAACATCCGGGTCGGCGAGGTGATCGCGCGCGGTGGCGGGCGGGGCGTCTTCTGCGTCTCGGAGAGCGGCGGCGCGGTCATCGACCGGGTGAACATCTCGGACACCGGCAACAACTCGGTCCTGATCGAGAACTGCCACAACGTCACCCTCGCCGCCCACAGCGGCAGCGTCACGGGCGGCGGCGGGATACGGCTCGCGGCCCGCTCCGAGTTCGCCAACAACTCGGACATCACCGTCCAGAACCTGACGGTGACGAACACCTCCGTCCGCGAGAGCCCCTGCGGCACGAACACGACGTTCCGCAACATCACCCTGGTGAACAGCAGCCAGTCGGTCTGCTGAGCCCCCGCACGGCCGCATGGGGGAGAGTTGTCCCATGGGCGACGGCGAGACGGCCGAGACGACGCGGGTGATGACCTCACTCGGGGCCCGCCTGCGCGCCATCCGGCAGGCCCGCGGCCTCACCCTGGCCCAGCTCGGCGCCGCCACCGGCATCTCCGTGTCCACGCTGTCCCGGCTGGAGTCGGGACAGCGTGAGCCGGCACTGCGGCACCTGCTGCCGCTGACCAGGGCGCACCGCCTGCCCCTGGACGAACTGGTCGGCTCCCGGACCGGCGACCCCCGCGTCCACCCGCGCCCGTTCACCCGGCACGGCCAGACCTGGATCCCCCTCACCCGCAACCCCAACGACGGGCTGCACGCCTACAAGCAGATCCTCCCCGCCCCACCGGTCGCGCGGACCCGATCGACCCCGCGCCCCGACCAGGGCTCCCACGAGGGCCACGAGTGGATCTACGTACTCTCCGGCCGCCTGCTCCTCGCCCTGGGCGACCACGACCTCGTCCTGACGGCCGGTGAGACGGCGGAGTTCGACACCCGCGTCCCGCACGGCATCGCCAACGCGGGGCACGGGCCCGTCGAGTGGATCGCCCTGTACGGGGCGCAGGGCGAGCGGATGCACATCCGGGTTCAGCCGACGGGCGACTGAGCCGCGTCGACACCGGCCCCCACACCGGCACCGACCGAACGGGCGACGCGGAAGCCCACGTCGTCGACCCGGAACGTCGGGTGGCTGCGGCGCCGTACGGAGGCCCGGCAGCTCCAGTGCTCGTCGAACCAGCCGCCACCGCGCAGCACCCGGTAGGTGCCGTAGACCTCCGCGTCGTAGACGTCCCAGCACCACTCCCAGACGTTGCCGAGCATGTCGTACAGGCCCCAGTCGTTCGGCCGCCTGCCGCCCACCTCGTGGACGCGCTCCCGCGAGTTGCCCCGGTGCCAGGCGATGTCGTCCAGGGCGCCGTAGCGCGGTCCGTCCGTCCCGGCGCGGCAGGCGTGTTCCCATTCGGCCTCGGTCGGCAGCCGGTACCCGTCGGCGGAGGTGTCCCAGGTGACACCGGCGTCTCCGTCGCCGCCGCCGTCGTCGTCGGCGAGGCGGTAGGCCGGGCGGAGCCCCTCGTGCCGCGACAGGGAGTTGCAGAAGCCGACCGCGTCCGCCCAGGAGACCTCGGCGACGGGCAGCCGCTCCTCCCGCTCGGCCACGGGCGGCCGCCCGGTGACCCGCGCGTACGCGGCCCGCGTGACCGGGAACGCCGCCAGCCGACAGGACGCGACCTCCACCGGCCAACTGCGCCGCGTCCGCCGGTCCGACAGGGTCACCCGTCCCGGCGGAACGGAGACCATGCCGATCCCGGCACCCACGTCCTCGATTCCCGCGCTCACGTCCATGCACGCATGATCGCAGTGAGCCCCGGCCGGGTCATCCCGCGCCCGCCTGTCCGCGGAAGCGGGCCGCCCTACCCCTCCGCGATCACCACCGCCGACGCCACCCCGGCGTCATGGCTCAGCGACACGTGCCACGACGCCACGCCCAGCTCCGCCGCCCGCGCCGCCACCGTCCCCGTCACCCGCAGCCGCGGGCGCCCGCTGTCCTCGACGTACACCTCGGCGTCCGTCCAGTGCAGCCCCGCGGGCGCGCCCAGCGCCTTCGCCAGGGCCTCCTTCGCCGCGAACCGGGCGGCGAGGGAGGCGGTACCCCGGCGTTCCCCGCTCGACAGCAGCAACTCGCTCTCCAGGAAGAGCCGCCGGGCCAGGGCCGGCGTGCGTTCCAGCGACATCCCGAACCGCTCGACCTCGGCCACGTCGATCCCGACCCCGATGATGCTCATGCCGGGAACCCTAACGACCTCGCGGGCGATCCGTGTTCCGCGGGGAAGTGGGCCCCGGGGGCTCTGAGAGACTGGGGGCACGATGAGTGAGAGAGCTGCTCGGCGGTCCGCGGTGGCGCGGGCCCGGGCCGAGATCGACCTGGCCGCCCTGCGGGCCAACGTCCGCGCACTGCGCGAACGGGCCCCCGGGGCGGCTCTCATGGCCGTCGTCAAGGCCGACGGCTACGGCCACGGCGCCATTCCGTGCGCCCGCGCGGCCGTCGCGGCGGGCGCGACCTGGCTGGGCACCGCCACCCCGCAGGAGGCGCTCGCGCTGCGCGCTCAGGCGGGGCTGCCGGACGACGTGCGGATCATGTGCTGGCTGTGGACGCCGGGCGGCCCCTGGCAGGAGGCCGTCGAGGCCGGCCTCGACGTGTCCGTCAGCGGGATGTGGGCCCTGGAGGAGGTCACCGAGGCGGCACGGCGCGCCGGGCTCCCCGCGCGCGTGCAGCTCAAGGCCGACACCGGGCTCGGCCGGGGCGGCTGCCAGCCCGGCGAGGACTGGACGGAGCTGGTCCGTCAGGCCCTGCGGGCCGAGAGCGAG
This sequence comes from Streptomyces pactum, assembly GCF_002005225.1. Lineage (NCBI taxonomy): Bacteria > Bacillati > Actinomycetota > Actinomycetes > Kitasatosporales > Streptomycetaceae > Streptomyces > Streptomyces pactum. The sequence continues at coordinate 3,593,666 of NZ_CP019724.1, read as the reverse complement.
GGGCTGCTCCGCGTCACCGGCCTCTGGTCGCACTTCGCCTGCGCCGACGAGCCCGGGCACCCCTCCATCGCCGCCCAGCTCACCCTCTTCCGGGAGATGACGGCCTACGCCGAGCAGCAGGGCGTACGCCCCGACGTGCGGCACATCGCCAACTCGCCGGCCACGCTCACCCTCCCCGAGGCCCACTTCGACCTCGTACGGCCGGGCATCGCGATGTACGGCGTCTCGCCCAGCCCCGAGATCGGCACCCCCGCCGACTTCGGGCTGCGCCCCGTGATGACGCTGGCCGCCTCGCTGGCCCTGGTCAAGCAGGTCCCCGGCGGCCACGGCGTCAGCTACGGCCACCACTACACCACCCCCGGCGAGACCACCCTCGGCCTCGTCCCCCTCGGTTACGCGGACGGCGTCCCCCGCCACGCCTCCGCCACCGGCCCGGTCCTGGTCGACGGCAAGTGGCGCACGGTGGCGGGGCGGATCGCGATGGACCAGTTCGTCGTCGACCTGGGCGGGGACCGGCCGGGGCCGGGCGCGGAGGCGGTGCTGTTCGGCCCCGGCGACCGCGGCGAGCCGACCGCCGAGGACTGGGCGCAGGCGGCGGGCACCATCGCGTACGAGATCGTCACCCGGATCGGAAGCCGGGTTCCGCGCGTCTATGTGAACGAGTGACGCGTCCGTCAGCGGCACGACGCGCACGACGCGCGTTCAGGTGAATCAGCGACCAGCGGGTATCCGCACAGCGGCCCGGTGAAGAGGAGCGGTACGTGAGCGAGAGCAACACGGAGGCCGTAGCGGACGTCGCCGCGGCGGCCGTCGCCTCCGCCACGGACGCGGCGGCCGGCGGCTGGCGCCGGGCGACCGGCATCGCCGGCGTCGCGATAGGCGTGGTCGCGGCGGGCGCCGCCGCGGGCGTGGCGATAGAACGGCTCACCGTCGGCCGCGGGATACGGCAGAGGGCCCGGCTCGCCCTCGACTCGGCGGGCCCTTACGGCGGACTGCGCGGGACCCCCGGCAAGGCGTACGCCGACGACGGCACCGAGCTGTACTACGAGGTCGACGGCGTCGAGCCGGAGGCGGAGTCCGCGCTCACCCGGCGCCGCCGGCGGCTGTTCGGCCGTAAGGCGCCCGCCCCCGTGACCGTCGTCTTCAGCCACGGCTACTGCCTCAACCAGGACGCCTGGCACTTCCAGCGGGCGGCCCTCAGGGGCGTCGTCCGCACCGTGTTCTGGGACCAGCGCAGCCACGGCCGGTCCGGGCGGGGCGTGGCTCAGGTACGGGACGACCGGCCGGTCACCATCGACGAGCTCGGCCGCGACCTGAAGGCCGTCATCGACGCGGCCGCCCCCGAGGGCCCGATCGTGCTGGCCGGGCACTCCATGGGCGGCATGACCGTGATGGCGCTGGCCGACGCGTACCCCGACCTGGTCCGCGAGCGGGTCGTCGGCGTGGCCCTGGTCGGTACGTCCTCCGGACGCCTAGGCGAGGTGAACTTCGGGCTGCCCCTGGCCGGCGTCAACGCGGTGCGGCGGGTGCTGCCGGGCGTGCTGAAGGCCCTGGGGCAGCGGGCCGACCTGGTGGAGAAGGGGCGGCGGGCGACGGCGGACCTGTTCGCCGGGATCATCAAGCGGTACTCGTTCGCGTCCCGGGACGTCGACCCGGCCGTGGCCCGGTTCGCCGAGCGGATGATCGAGTCGACGCCGATCGACGTGGTCGCCGAGTACTACCCGGCCTTCAACGACCACGACAAGACGGAGGCCCTCGCGCTCTTCGCCGGTCTGCCGGTGCTCGTGCTGGCCGGCGTGCGGGACCTCGTCACGCCGAGCGAGCACAGCGAGGCGATCGCCGGCCTGCTGCCGGACGCGGAGCTGGTGCTGGTCCCGGACGCGGGGCACCTGGTGATGCTGGAACATCCCGAGCTGGTCACCGACCGCCTCGCCGACCTGCTCGCCCGCGCGGGCGCGGTGCCGGCAGCGGCTACCGTTGATGGCTATGGAAGCACCAGCAGCACCGCAGGGCCCGGCTGAGCCCGCCCCCGACGCAGAGATCACCGTCACCTCCCCGGAGCAGATGCGGGAGCTGGGCCGCAAGCTCGCCGAAGTGCTGCGCGCCGGCGACCTGGTGATGCTCAGCGGGGAGCTGGGCGCGGGCAAGACCACGCTGACCCGGGGACTCGGCGAGGGCCTCGGCGTACGCGGCGCCGTCACTTCCCCGACCTTCGTGATCGCCCGCGTGCACCCGTCCCTCGGCGACGGTCCGCCGCTCGTCCACGTCGACGCCTACCGGCTGTCCGGCGGCCTGGACGAGATGGAGGACCTCGACCTCGACGTCTCCCTGTCCGACTCGGTGATCGTCGTCGAGTGGGGCGAGGGCAAGGTCGAGGAGCTGACCGAGGACCGGTTGCGGCTCCGGATCCACCGGGCCGTCGGCGACACCACCGACGAGGTGCGGCACGTGACGCTGACGGGCGTCGGCGAGCGCTGGACGGCGGCCGACCTGAGCGTGCTCGCCGGCTGAACCGGCGCCCCTCGTCCGGTGGACGTTCCGACAAGACGTCGGCAAGATGTTGCGTTCGGGTCTCGCGCGTGGTCACATGGTATCCAGCTCGTAGTTAGGTATGCCTAACTACACCCGCCCCCGACCTTGAGGAGGCGTCCATGCCGGAGACCGATCCGCAGCCGCGGGCCCCGCAGAGGCCACGGTCGCCCGCGCTCGCCGGGGTGTCCATGCACGACCTGCTCGCGTCCTGCGCCGCCGCGAAGGCGGTCTCGACACCGCCGCGCCCGCCCGAGCCGGAGGCGCGACACCGCCCCGTCCAGGAGCACCGCGAGGCCGCCTGACCGGCGCGGACCGGGCGGACCGGGCGGACCGGACGGACCGGACGGACCGGGCGGACCGGGCGGGCGGACGGAGCCGGGCCGGACGATCCGTGTGACGGCAGGGGCTGCCTGCGAGGCATGAGGCTCATGTGACGCGTTGGTCCCGGCGTCTCAGGGAACGACGACGACCCGCTGCCCGATCGTCGCGAACCGCCACATCGCGTCGCCGTCCGCGCGGGTCTCCCGGATGCCGCCGGTGCGCTCGTCCGGGTCCGGCTTCGCCGTCGATCCGTTCACCGCCGCGCTGAACCCGATGACCACGCCCTCGACGCTGGTGAAGCGCACGACGTGCTCGACCGGGATGCCGTCGGACCCGGTGACCTGCTTCGAGCGGGACGTGATCGCGTAGGTGCCCGGCGCCGGGTCGACCGTGCTGGGCGTGACCCGGAAGGTGCGCTGGACCTTGTTGTCCGCGCCGACCAGCCACACGCGGTCGTCGTCCACCGAGTACACCACCCGTTCGCCCCTTCCGGAGCCCGCGGGCAGGGCGTCGGGGTGCCGCCGGTCACGGGGGGCCTTGGAGGCGCCGGGGGCTGGCGTGCCGCTCACGCGCGCCCGGCCGGTGTCGGCCGGGGCGCTTGCGGACGCCTGGTAGCCGAGGACGCCGATCGTCGCGAGGGCCGCGGCGGTGAGACCGGTGACGAAACCGGCGCTGCTGCTTGCCACTGGCGACCACCTCGTCGTCGTACTGGTGTGTCCGTTTCCGGCGACCGTAGCAGTCCGTGACCTGGTGAACACGCTGTGCGACACGGAGTGCCGGGGCCTGCCCGCCGACCGGGCGTCCGACGCGGGCCCCGCGGCGCCGTAGGCTGTTTGCGTGCTCTTGCTCGCTCTGGATACCGCCACGCCCGCCGTGACCGTCGCGCTGCACGACGGTACGGACGTCATCGCCTCGTCGAGCCAGGTGGACGCACGCCGGCACGGTGAGCTGCTGCTGCCCGCCGTCGACCGGGTGCTCGCCGAGGCCGGACTGCGCCTCGACGCCGTCACCGGCATCGTCGCCGGGACCGGTCCCGGCCCGTACACGGGGCTGCGCGTCGGCCTGATGACCGCGGACACCTTCGGCCTGGCACTCGGCGTGCCCGTGCACGGCGTGTGCACGCTGGACGGCCTCGCCTACGCCGCCGACCTGGAGGGCCCCTTCGTGGTGGCGACCGACGCCCGCCGCAAGGAGGTCTACTGGGCCCGGTACGCCGACTCCCGCACCCGCCTCACCGACCCCGCGGTCGACCGTCCCGCCGACATCGCCGAGCGGGTGGCCGGACTCCCGGCCGTCGGCGCGGGCGCGCTGCTGTACCCGGACACCTTCCCGAAGGCGCACGAGCCCGAGCACGTGTCCGCGGCCGCCCTCGCGTGCCTGGCCGCGGAGCAGCTCGCGGCGGGCGGGGAACTGCCCGCGCCCCGGCCGCTGTACCTGCGCCGGCCCGACGCCCAGGTCCCCAAGAACTACAAGGTGGTCACCCCCAAGTGACCGAGTCAGCCACTGCCGTACTGCGCGAGATGCGCTGGTGGGACATCGACCCCGTGCTCCGGATGGAGCGGGAGCTGTTCCCGGAGGACGCCTGGTCGCGGGGGATGTTCTGGTCCGAGCTGGCCCACGCCCGCGGCCCGGGGGCGACCCGGCGGTACCTGGTCGCCGAGGCGGACGGCCGGCTCGTCGGCTACGCGGGCCTGGTCACCTCGGGGGAGCAGGCCGACGTGCAGACCATCGCCGTCGCCCGCGACCACTGGGGCACCGGCCTCGGCGCGCGGCTGCTGACCGAACTGCTGCGTGCGGCGACCGCCTTCGAGTGCGCCGAGGTGCTGCTGGAGTGCCGGGTGGACAACACCCGCGCCCAGCGGCTGTACGAGCGCTTCGGCTTCGAGCCCATCGGCTTCAGGCGCGGCTACTACCAGCCGGGGAACGTCGACGCCCTGGTGATGCGCCTGACCGACCCTTCCACCTCCGTACCGGGAACCGAGCGAGGAACCGACAACCATGGCTGACTCACGCGACGAGCCTCTCGTGCTGGGGATCGAGACCTCCTGCGACGAGACCGGCGTCGGTGTCGTCCGCGGCACCACCCTGCTGGCCGACGCCGTCGCCTCGAGCGTCGACGAGCACGCCCGCTTCGGCGGCGTGGTCCCCGAGGTGGCCAGCCGCGCCCACCTGGAGGCGATGGTCCCCACCATCGACCGCGCCCTGAAGGAGGCGGGGGTCAGCGCCCGCGACCTCGACGGCATCGCCGTCACCGCGGGGCCCGGCCTGGCAGGGGCCCTGCTGGTCGGCGTCTCGGCGGCGAAGGCGTACGCCTACGCCCTCGGCAAGCCGCTGTACGGCGTCAACCACCTCGCCTCGCACATCTGCGTCGACCAACTGGAGCACGGCCCGCTGCCCGAGCCGACGATGGCGCTGCTGGTCTCCGGCGGTCACTCCTCGCTGCTGCTCTCCACCGACATCACCTCCGACGTCCGCCCGATGGGCGCCACCATCGACGACGCGGCCGGCGAGGCCTTCGACAAGATCGCCCGTGTGCTGAACCTGGGCTTCCCCGGCGGCCCCGTCATCGACCGGTACGCCCGCGAGGGTGATCCGAACGCGATCGCCTTCCCGCGTGGCCTCACCGGCCCGCGCGACCCGGCGTACGACTTCTCCTTCTCCGGGCTGAAGACGGCCGTGGCCCGCTGGATCGAGGCCAGGCGGGCGGCGGGGGAGGAGGTGCCGGTGCGCGACGTGTCGGCCTCCTTCCAGGAGGCGGTCGTGGACGTGCTGACCCGCAAGGCGGTGCGGGCCTGCAAGGACCAGGGCGTCGACCACCTGATGATCGGCGGTGGCGTGGCCGCCAACTCCCGGCTGCGCGCCCTGGCCCAGGAGCGCTGCGAGGCGGCCGGCATCCGGCTGCGCGTGCCGCGGCCCAAGCTCTGCACGGACAACGGCGCGATGGTGGCCGCGCTCGGCGCCGAGATGGTCGCCCGCGACCGGGCCGCCTCCGACTGGGACCTCTCGGCCGACTCCTCCCTGCCGGTGACGGAACCGCACGTGCCGGGACAGGGCCACACCCGCAGCCACCACGGCCACGATCACATCCACGAAGTGAGCAAGGAGAACCTGTACTCGTGACCGTCGCGCTGATGTGGGAGGCACGGGCCGTGCCCGGCCGGGGCGCGGATCTGCTGGCCTGGGCACGGGCGCAACCGCTCGACGGCACCCCGCTGCGCCGGGAGACCCTGCGCGCTCCGCAGGACCGCGTCCTCGTCATCACCTGGTGGGCCGCCGCCTACGACGCCGAACTGCCGGAACTGCCCGAACCGGACGGGGACCTGGCCGCCAGGGCGGTGCACCGGTGGCGGTTCGAGTCGGTGGACGGGGACTGACCCGGGAGGCCGCGATCCCCGCGTTCCCCGTCGCCGGCCGCCGCCGCGGTGACCCGCCCGCCCGGCCGGTCCCGCACGGTGATCACCGCGCCGGGGCCGCGGTTATCACCGCGGCCCTGGCGCCCGGCCGGTGCCGCAGTCCGTCTGGCGAATGTTTCGTCGCCAGGCGCGAATGTTCCGAATAGATATGGGTTGCTGAAGGCTTCGTCAGGAGAGCCCGCAGGGATACGATCGCAGTCATGACATCCCCGCAGCCCGCCGAAACCAGGACGCAAAAGCGGTCCGCGCAGACCGCCACCCTCGCCGAGATCGCGCGAGAGGCCGGCGTGTCGGCGCCGACTGTTTCGAAGGTGCTCAACGGCCGCGCCGACGTCGCCCCCTCGACCCGGGCCCGCGTCGAGGAGTTGCTGCGCGCGCACGGCTACCGGCGCCGGCGGGCCGAGTCGACCCGCTCCCCCCTGATCGACCTGGTCTTCCACGAGCTGGAGAGCGCCTGGGCGATGGAGGTCATCCGCGGCGTGGAGAACGTGGCGCGGGACGCGGGGCTCAGCGTCGTGCTCTCCGAGAGCGCGGGGCGCCTCACCCCCGGCCGGACCTGGGCCGACCAGGTCGCCGCCCGCCGTCCGCACGGCGTGATCCTCGTCCTGTCCGGCCTCGACGAGTCCCAGCGGGCGCTGCTCACCAGCCGCTCCATCCCCTTCGTGGTGATGGACCCGGCCGGCGACCCGGGCGCCGACGTGCCGTCCATCGGCGCCACCAACTGGCAGGGCGGACTCGCCGCCACCCGGCACCTGGTCGACCTCGGCCACACCCGCATCGGCGCGATCAGCGGACCCACCCGGATGATGTGCAGCCGCGCCCGCATGGACGGCTACCGGGCCGCCCTCGAGACGGCCGGGCTGCCCGTCGACCCGGACCTGATCATGACCGGCGACTTCCACCACGAGGCCGGCTACCGGCAGGGCCTGGCGCTGCTGCGCCGCCCCGACCGGCCCACCGCCGTCTTCGCCGGCAACGACCTCCAGGCGCTCGGGCTGTACGAGGCCGCGCGCGAGCTGGGTCTGCGCATCCCGCAGGACCTGAGCGTGGTCGGGTTCGACGACCTGCCGGTGGCCCGCTGGGTGGGGCCGCCGCTGACGACCGTACGGCAGCCGCTCATGGAGATGGCCGAGGCGGCGGCCCGGCTGGTCCTGGACCTCGGGCGCGACGACGGCTCCGCGGCGGCGACCCGGGTGGAGCTGGCCACGAGCCTGGAGGTGCGCAGCAGCACGGGGGCGCCTCCGGCCGTCTGACGAGCCCGATCGCCGCCCTGCTCCGCCTCTGCCGCCCTGCTCCCCTTCTGCCGCCCTGCTCCCCTTCTGCCGCCCTGCTCCGCCTCTGCCGCCCTGCTCCCCTTCTGCCGCCCTGCTCCCCTTCTGCCGTCCTGCTTCCCCTCCGCCCCACGGCTCCCCTCCGCCGCCCTCTGCCGCTCCTGCATCCTCCCGCTTCTTCCTCCCCGTTTCCCGAGTCCTTCGTCGGCCTTCGAAGTCTGAGAATTTCCGCAGAATCACGACCCGCGTAGGTCCACTCCCAACAATTCGGACTTATGTTCCTCCCGATGGGGCATTCGGGTGGGGACGCGAACGGGACGGGCAAGGGCGGGGGCGGACGCATGGCAGCGCGGGGCGGGCCGGGTGGGCGCTCCAGGGGGCTGAGGGCGGCAGGCCTCGCCCTGGTCGGTGCCCTGCTGCTCGGGGCCGCCGCGGCGGGCTGGGCCTACTGGCATCTCAACGGCAACATCACAAGCGTCGACATCGACGGAGCGCTCGGCGACGACCGCCCCGCGCGGCCGGTCACGGCCCCTTCCGCCCCGCCCTCCGCGCCCGCCGGCGCCCTGAACCTCCTGGTCCTCGGCTCGGACTCGCGCGGCGGTGAGGAGAACCAGGAACTCGGCGGCGGCGACAGCGAGGGCGCCCGCTCGGACACGGCGATGGTCGTCCACCTCGACGCGGGCCGGACCGCCGCCACCGTCGTCAGCATCCCGCGCGACACGCTCGTCACCCGCCCGTCCTGCCCGCTGCCGTCCGGCGGTGAGACCCGGGAGGCGAGCGGCGCGATGTTCAACACCGCCTACGCCCTGGGCGGTCCGGTCTGCGCGGTCAAGACCGTCGAATCGATGACCGGGGTCCGCATGGACCACTACATCGAGATCGACTTCTCCGGCTTCGCCAAGCTGGTCGACGCCCTCGGCGGGGTCACGGTCACCACGGACGTGGACATCGACGACGACAAGAGCCACCTGCACCTGGACGCCGGTACCCACCACCTCGACGGCACCGAGGCCCTCGGCCTGGCCCGCACCCGGTACGGACTGGCGGGCGGCAGCGACCTCGCCCGCATAGAGCTCCAGCAGAAGCTGATGAAGGCGCTGCTGGAGCAGATCTCCGCCACCGACCTGCTCACCGACCCCGCACGGCTCTACCAGGTCACCGACGCGGTCACCGGAAGCCTCACCACCGACACCGGCCTGGACTCCCTGGGCGAGCTGATGAGCCTCGGCCGCAGTCTCGGGGGCCTGTCGGCGGCCGACGTGCGCACGGTGACGATGCCGGTCCTGCCGGCGCCCCGGGACGCCAACCGGGTGGTGGCACGGCAGCCGGACGCCGGTGACCTGTGGAAATCGCTGCGCTGAGAAATCTCCGGAAAATCCCGGGGCGTGTGTCGATCCGTGTGCCTCCCGTTCGACGCATGGGGTGAGAGGCCGGGACGGACCCGGTCCCCGACCCACCCCGAGGAGTCATCATGCCCCGCTACCTGTCGCTGATCCGGATCGAGGAGAGCGACGCCCTCTCCGGCGGCCCCAGCCCCGAGCTGGTGGAGCGCATGGAGAAGCTGATGGACGAGATGACGAAGGCCGGCGTCCTGCTCGACACCGCCGGTCTGACCCCGACCGCCCAGGGCACCCGCGTCCACTACGAGGGCGGGCGGCTGTCCGTCACCGACGGGCCGTTCACCGAGTCCAAGGAGGTCATCGGCGGCTACTCGCTGCTGCAGGCCAAGGACAAGGCCGAGGCGATCGAGTGGACCAAGCGCTTCCTGAAGACGCACGAGGAGTACTGGACGGTCACGTGCGAGGTGCGGGAGCTCATGGAGGGCTGACCGAGTTTCGCCCCGCGGGCCCCGAGGGTGTTGCATGGTGGGCTGTGGAACCACAGCCCACCGAGGCCCTCGAGACCGTCTTCCGCCTGGAGTCGCCCCGCGTCATCGCCGGCGTCGCCCGCCTCGTGCGGGACGTCGGCCTCGCCGAGGAACTCACGCAGGACGCCCTGGTCGCCGCCCTGGAGCAGTGGCCCCGGGACGGGGTGCCCGACAACCCTGGCGCCTGGCTCATGGCCACCGCCCGGCGCCGCGCCGTCGACCTGATCCGGCGCCGCGAGAACTACGCCCGCAAGCTGGCGGAGATCGGCCGGGACCTGCCCACCGAGGCGGCACCGCCCGAGGAGCCCGCCGGAGTCGACGACATCGACGACGACCTGCTGCGGCTGGTCTTCACCGCCTGCCACCCGGTGCTGTCCGCCGAGGCCCGCATCGCCCTCACCCTCCGCCTGCTCGGCGGCCTCACCACGCCCGAGATCGCCCGCGCCTTCCTGGTCCCGGAACCGACGGTCGCGCAGCGCATCGTGCGCGCCAAGCGCACCCTGGCCACGAAGAACGTCGCCTTCGAGGTGCCCTACGGCCCGGACCGCGCGGCCCGCCTCGGCTCGGTCCTGGAGGTCATCTACCTGATCTTCAACGAGGGCTACGCGGCGACCGCCGGCGACGACTGGCTCCGTCCGGCCCTGTGCGAGGACGCCCTGCGCCTGGCCCGGGTACTCAGCGCGCTGATGCCGAAGGAACCCGAGGTCCACGGCCTGACGGCGCTGCTGGAGTTGCAGGCGTCCCGCACCGCGGCCCGCACCGGCCCCGACGGCGCGCCGGTGCTCCTCAAGGACCAGAACCGCAGCCGCTGGAACCGCATGCTCATCGCCCGCGGCATCACCGCCCTCGGCCGAGCCCACGCCGGCTCCGGCTCCGGCGCCCCGGGCCCGTACGCCCTCCAGGCCGCGATCGCCGCCTGCCACGCGACGGCGTACACGTACGAGCAGACCGACTGGCCGCGCATCGCCACGCTCTACGGCCTGCTCGCGGCCCGCGCCCCGTCCCCGGTCGTCGAACTCAACCGAGCGGTCGCCGTGTCGATGGCCGAGGGCCCGGCCCGGGCGCTCGCCCTCGTCGACACCCTCGCCGCCGAACCGGCCCTGAGCGACTACCACCTGCTCCCCAGCGTCCGCGGCGACCTCCTGCTCCGCCTGGGCCGCACGGCCCAGGCGCGGACGGAGTTCGAGCGCGCCGCCGCCCTGGCACGCAACGAGCGCGAACGCGAGCTGCTTGCGCGCCGGGCGCGGGAGTGCGGCTGAGGCGTGCGAGCCGTGCCGCCCGCCCCGCCTGACACCCGCGCCGGTCGCGCGGTCTGCCCGCTGCGCCCCGCGCCCGGAGCCCGACGCCTTCGGGCACGCGCCCCGCGTCCGCCGTCCGCCGAGCGTCTGCGCCCGCCCGCGCCCGCGCCCGCGCCCGCTGAGCACCCCGCGCCCGCGCCCGCTGAGCATCCCGCGCCCGCCGCCCGCGCCCGCCGAGTGCCCGCGCCCGCCGCCCGCGCCCGCCGAGTGCCCGCGCCCGCCGTCCGCCGTCCGCCGTCCGTCTGCGTCCGCCCGCGACGGCTGAGCATTCCGCGCCCGCCGCCCGCGCCCGCCGACCGCCGAGTGCCCGCGCCCGCCGTCCGCTGTCCGCCGTCCGCCGAGCGTCTGCGTCCGCCCGCGCCCGCTGAGCACCCCGCGCCCGCGACGGCTGAGCATCCCGCGCCCGCCGCCCGCCGCCCGCGCCCGCCGAGTGCCCGCGCCCGCCGTCCGCCGTCCGCCGTCCGTCTGCGTCCGCCCGCGACGGCTGAGCATTCCGCGCCCGCCGCCCGCGCCCGCCGACCGCCGAGTGCCCGCGCCCGCCGTCCGCTGTCCGCCGTCCGCCGAGCGTCTGCGTCCGCCCGCGCCCGCGCCCGCTGAGCACCCCGCGCCCGCGACGGCTGAGCATCCCGTGCCCGCCGCCCGCGCCCGCCGTCCGCCAAGTGCCCGCGCCCGCCGTCCGCCGAGTGCCCGCGCCCGCCGTCCGCCGTCCGCCGAGCGTCTGCGTCCGCCCGCGCCCGCGCCCGCCCGCGACCGCCCGCGCCCGCCGAGCACCCCGCGCCCTCGACCGCCGACCGCCCGTGACCGCCCCGCTGGTGATCTAGACCGCTAGCGCACCGGGTGCCCGATCAGCATCGTCGGCGCCCCCGCGACCCGGGTCATGAACACCGTCGCCGCGTTCGGCCCCTGGGGTTTGACCTTCCGCCGCAGTTCCTCCGGCTCGACCGCCGAGCCCCGCTTCTTCACGGTCAGGACGCCCACCCGGCGCTCCCGCAGCAACGCCTTCAGCTTCTTCACGTTGAAGGGCATCCGGTCGGTGATCTCGTACGCCCTGGCGTACGGCGTCGGCACCAGCTCGTCCGCGGTGACGTAGGCGATGGTCGCGTCCAGCAGCCCGCCGCCGACCCGCTCGGCGGCCTCGGCGACCAGATGGGCACGGATGACGGCGCCGTCCGGCTCGTACAGGTACCGGCCGGGCGTGCGGACCCCCGGGTCGGGCAGGCCGGTGCCGAGCAGGGTGCGGGGCCCCGGCAGCAGCGTGGCCCGCACCGTCCCCGGCGCGGTGCCGAACCACAGGACGGCCTCCTTCACGTCCCCGCCGTCCGAGATCCACTCCGCCTCGGCGCCGTCCGGCACCGCCTCGTGCGGAATGCCCGGCGCGACCTTCAGCGCGGCGGCGCGGGAGGCCGTACGGGCCGCCGCGACCGCCCAGGACAGCGGCGGCGAGTACGCCTCGGGGTCGAAGACGCGGCCCCGCCCGCCCCGCCGCGCGGGATCGACGAACACGGCGTCGTACCCACTCGTGTCCACCTCGGTCACATCCGCCTCGCGCACCTCGATCAGCTCAGCCAGCCCCAGGGCCTCGGCGTTGGCGCGGGCCGCGGCGGCCGTCGCCGGGTCCCGGTCCACGGCCAGCACCCGGATCCCGGCCCTGGCCAGCGCGATCGCGTCGCCCCCGATCCCGCAGCACAGGTCGGCGACCGAGGTCACGCCCAGGACCGACATCCGCCCGGCCCGGTACGCGGCCACGCTCGCCCGCGTCGACTGCTCGACCCCGTTGGGCGTGAAGAACATGCGCCCGGCGTCCTCGGCCCCGAACTTCGCCGCCGCCCGTTGCCGCAGCCGCGCCTGTCCGAGGGCCGCCGACACCAGCTCGGCGGGGTGCGCCCGCCGCAGCCGGGTGGCGACCGCGAGTTCCCGCGCCGGGTCGGTGTCGCGCACCTCGTCGAGGAGGGCGCGGCCCTCGGGGGTGAGCAGGGCGAGGAGGGCGTCGAGGTCGTTCACCGGAACATTGTGGGCCAGTCGGTGGATGGTGTGCCTGCGGCGCGGTGTCGGGCCGGGTTCGGCGGCCGGGGACTGCGAGGATCCGGCACCATGCGAGCAGTCGTACAAAATGACAAAAGCCGGGCGGTCAGGGTGTTCCGGGCGTCTTCACCAGGGCTCCGGATGCGCGGCGGTGTCGCCGCGCTCGCCGTCGCCGCCCTCGCCTCCGGCTGTGCGCAGGACGCCTCCGAGGTGCGGGGCGCCGCCGGCCGGCAGCCCCTCCAGGCGCCCCCGGCCCGAGCGCTCGACGCCTACGCGTCCAAGCTGCGCGCGGCCCAGGCCGCCCGGGTCGCCGCCGCCAAGCGCTGGAACCTGAAGAAGGTCCCGCTGACGGCCCCGCCGCCCCCGGCCCGCAAGCCGGAGATCAAGGCGCGCGAAGGCTTCGAGGTGACCGGCCAGAAGAACCTCCCGCCGGTCTTCACCTCGATCCCGACCAAGGAGAAGATCGTCTTCCTCACCATCGACGACGGCGCCGAGAAGGACCCGGCGTTCCTGCGGATGATGAGCGAGCTGAAGATCCCGTACACCGCCTTCCTCAGCGACTACCTGGCGAAGGAGGACTACGGCTACTTCAAGAAGATGCAGGACAGAGGCGTCACCCTCAACAACCACACCCTCCACCACCCCTACCTGCCCGGCCTGTCCTACGCCGAGCAGAAGCGCGAGATCTGCGGTATGCAGGACGTGATCGAGAAGCGCTACGGCAAGCGCCCCACCGTCTTCCGCCCGCCCTACGGCAACTACGACCGCGACACCCTGCGCGCGGCGAAGGCCTGTGGCATCGAGTACGCCCCGATCTGGAACGAGGAGGTCTTCGCCGACCACTGGGACTACCGCGAGTGGGACCGGGAGATCCACCCCGGCGACATCGTCCTCACCCACTTCCGGGGCGAGGACGACTGGGGCGGCACCATGCGCGACATGGTGCGCGAGTTCCTCGACAAGGTCACCGCCGAGGGATACGCCGTGGCCCGGCTGGAGGACTACCTGTGAGGCGCGGGCGGTTCCGGCCCGCCGGGGCCGCCCTGGCCGCCGTACTGCTCACCGGCTGCGCCCAGTCAGCCGGCCCCGCGCAGCAGCCGGCGGCCGGAGAGCCCGCTCAGGGCAGCTACCGGGGTCAGAACCTGCCGCCCGTCGTGGACCACGTCCGCACCACCGACCGGGTCGTCTTCCTCACCTTCGACGACAGCGCCGAGCGCGACCCGCACTTCGCCGACCTGGTCCGCGCACACCGGCTCCCGGTCACCCTGTTCCTCACCGACACCGTCGCCGGACCGGCGTACGGCCACTTCGCCCGGCTCCGCTCGGTCGGCGCGAGCCTGCAGAACCACACCCTGGACCACCGCTCCCTGCGCGGCCTGCCCTACGCCGGCCAGCGCGCCGAGATCTGCGGCCAGCAGACCAAGCTCAAATCCCGTTTCGGCGTCCGCCCGCATCTCTTCCGCCCGCCCCACGGCAGGTACGACACCACCACCCTGCGCGCCGCCGCCGACTGCGGCATCACGGCGGTCGTCCTGTGGCGGGCGGTCCTGAACCCCGGCGGCGACCTCACCTACACCCGCGGCAACGCCCGCCTCCACCCCGGCGACATCGTGTCCGTCGCCCCGGACCACCCGACGGGCCTGGGCCTGAGTGCCCGCACGGAACGTTTGCTGGCGGAGATCGAGGAGCAGGGGCTGCGGGTGGGACGCCTGGGGGACTACCTCTGACTTCTCGATGCCGGGGGCGGCAGCCCGCGGACCCCCCGCTTGCGCCGAAATACCGCCGACGCGCCGCCGGCATTGGCACTCCGCTTGACCGAGTGCTAATCGCGGTCATAGTCTCGGACCTGGCACTCCCCACTGGAGAGTGCCAACTACGCGACGGGCAGGTCCGGCACCCGCGACGACGGATCCACCTGGTCGCCACCTCAGACAGTTAACCCCGTGAGATCTCCGAAGGGGGAGGTCGGATCGTGACGACCACCAGCTCCAAGGTTGCCATCAAGCCGCTCGAGGACCGCATTGTGGTCCAGCCGCTCGACGCCGAGCAGACCACGGCTTCGGGCCTGGTCATTCCGGACACCGCCAAGGAGAAGCCCCAGGAGGGCGTCGTCCTGGCCGTGGGCCCGGGCCGCTTCGAGGACGGCAACCGTCTTCCGCTCGACGTCACCGTCGGTGACGTCGTGCTCTACAGCAAGTACGGCGGCACCGAGGTGAAGTACAACGGCGAGGAGTACCTCGTCCTCTCGGCCCGCGACGTGCTCGCGATCGTCGAGAAGTAGTTCACCGAAGCACCTTGCTTTCCAGCTGCGCCCCTGGCTCCCGCGTCCATAAAAAGCCGGGTGTCGGGGGCGCAGTGCCGTAGAACCCCAAAATTTCCGGAAGAGGGCTCACGCTCCCATGGCGAAGATCCTGAAGTTCGACGAGGACGCCCGTCGCGCCCTCGAGCGCGGCGTCAACAAGCTTGCCGACACGGTGAAGGTGACGATCGGCCCCAAGGGCCGCAACGTCGTCATCGACAAGAAGTTCGGCGCCCCCACCATCACCAACGACGGTGTCACGATCGCCCGCGAGGTCGAGATCGAGGACCCGTACGAGAACCTCGGCGCCCAGCTCGTGAAGGAGGTGGCGACCAAGACCAACGACATCGCGGGTGACGGCACCACCACCGCCACCGTGCTGGCCCAGGCACTGGTCCGCGAGGGCCTGAGGAACGTCGCCGCCGGCGCCTCCCCGGCGCTGCTGAAGAAGGGCATCGACGCGGCCGTCGCCGCCGTGTCCGAGGACCTCCTCGCCACCGCGCGCCCGATCGACGAGAAGTCCGACATCGCCGCCGTGGCCGCGCTGTCCGCCCAGGACCAGCAGGTCGGCGAGCTCATCGCCGAGGCGATGGACAAGGTCGGCAAGGACGGTGTCATCACCGTCGAGGAGTCCAACACCTTCGGTCTGGAGCTGGACTTCACCGAGGGCATGGCCTTCGACAAGGGCTACCTGTCGCCGTACTTCGTGACGGACCAGGAGCGCATGGAGGCCGTCCTCGAGGACCCGTACATCCTCATCAACCAGGGCAAGATCTCCTCCATCGCGGACCTGCTGCCGCTGCTGGAGAAGGTCATCCAGGCCAACGCCTCGAAGCCGCTGCTGATCATCGCCGAGGACCTCGAGGGCGAGGCGCTCTCCACCCTCGTCGTGAACAAGATCCGCGGCACGTTCAACGCGGTGGCCGTCAAGGCCCCCGGCTTCGGCGACCGCCGCAAGGCGATGCTGCAGGACATGGCCGTCCTCACCGGCGCCACGGTCATCTCCGAGGAGGTCGGCCTCAAGCTCGACCAGGTCGGCCTCGAGGTGCTCGGTACCGCCCGCCGCATCACCGTCACCAAGGACGACACCACGATCGTCGACGGTGCCGGCAAGCGCGACGAGGTCGACGGCCGCATCGCGCAGATCAAGGCCGAGATCGAGGCCACGGACTCCGACTGGGACCGCGAGAAGCTCCAGGAGCGCCTCGCGAAGCTGGCCGGCGGCGTGTGCGTGATCAAGGTCGGCGCCGCCACCGAGGTGGAGCTGAAGGAGCGCAAGCACCGTCTGGAGGACGCCATCTCCGCGACCCGCGCCGCGGTCGAGGAGGGCATCGTCTCCGGTGGTGGCTCCGCGCTGGTCCACGCCGTCAAGGTCCTCGAGGGCAACCTCGGCAAGACCGGCGACGAGGCCACCGGTGTCGCGGTCGTCCGCCGCGCCGCCGTCGAGCCGCTGCGCTGGATCGCCGAGAACGCCGGCCTGGAGGGTTACGTCATCACCTCCAAGGTCGCCGAGCTCGACAAGGGCCAGGGCTTCAACGCCGCCACCGGCGAGTACGGCGACCTGGTCAAGGCCGGCGTCATCGACCCGGTGAAGGTCACCCGCTCCGCCCTGGAGAACGCGGCCTCCATCGCCTCCCTCCTCCTGACGACCGAGACCCTGGTCGTCGAGAAGAAGGAAGAGGAAGAGCCGGCCGCCGCGGGCCACGGCCACGGCCACGCCCACTGAGCGCTGCGCTGAGCTGAGCCCGGCCGACCGAGCCGACGGTGCCCAGTACCCCTACGGGGGTGCTGGGCACCGTGCGTTCACGGCACCGGGTGCGCGTCCGCCCGGCGGAGCTCGTCGCCGGGTGTGGCGACGCGCTCCCTACGGGGCTGTTCCCCTGACGAACGCACAGGCTCCGCGAGAGCCGCTCGGGCGCCTTCCTCATCCGTCAGGCGCGCCGCGAGGGTGGCCTCCGCCAGGCGCGGAGGAAGGGCTTCGGCGAACTTCAGGCCGCGGACCGCGTCGGGGTCCACTTCGGGCAGGGTGCGCCCCGTCCCGGCGTCCGCCACCGCCGTCCGCCACGGCGGCGCGGTCACGTCGTCGCGCAGGTCCCGCATCCGCCGTACGACGACGTCCCCGGCGGGCACGGTCCGCGAGCGCACCGAGCCGTGGTTGAGGGCCGCGAGCCGTGCGCCCGTCAGCCGGCGCAGCGCGGGCACGTCGGGAGCGAGCGCGCCCAGCAGCAGCGTCCTGACGAACGGTGGTCGGCCAGGAAGTCGGTGTGGGTGTCGGAGCCGTACTTGCCGAGCAGGTGGGTGCGCGCCTTGGCGTAGAACTTCACGGCGGCCTCCGACTCGCGCTTGAGCCGGTCGGTGAAGGCGGCGCCCGTGCCGTCGACGAGCACGTCCCACAGGTCGCCGAGGGGGATCAGCCGGCCCACGGCGGCGTCGGCGTTGCGCTGCAGGAGCTGCTGGACGAGCTTCAGTCACGGCGACGCGGCCAACGCCGCGAAGGAGGTGACGCCGGTGGAAGCGGTGGTCCTGCCTCGAAGATCCCGCTCCGGTGGCCTGCCTGACCAGGTGATTCGGCCCTACGGCCGCCATCTGTAGCGGTCGGTGCGCCGTCTGTCGGGGTGGCCGGTCACACCAGCCCGCTCAGCGGCAGGACCCGCGCGCCTAGCCGCCCCCGCAGCCTGCCCCCGGCGGCGGAGGCGTCCGCGAGCCAGCCGGCGGCGACCAGCACCTCGGCGTGCTCGGCGACATCCTCGGGCCGTAGGCCACAGAACGAGGCGACCGCGTCCAGGCCGACACCGTCGCCCGCGGCGCCTTCGACCCGCTCACCGACCCGCTCACCGAGCCGCCCGTCGGGACGGCTGTGGGCGGCGGTGTACACGGCGAGGAGCCGGGTGGCGGCGCCCGCCTTCTTCTTCCGCAGCTTCCGGTCTCCCACCACCTTCTGCGCCCACCCCGACAGCCGCGCCCGAGTGATCTTGCCGAAGGGGATCGGGCGCGGCTCGGCGGGCAGCAGCGAGGGCACGGTGACCTGGGTGGGTTCCTCGGGCCGGGAGTCCAGCGCGTCGGCGGCGTCGACCCCCTCCGGCAGACGCAGCCAGCCGACGTCGGCGAGTTCCTGGATCACCCGCTCGGCATCGCCCTGCAACCAGCCGCTGAGATCCTGTCCGGTGACGTTCCCGGTGCCGGCGCGCGCGGCCCGCAGGGTGAGCATGAGCACCGCGAGCCGCGCCTCGGCCCCGGGGAGCGGGGCGTGGGCCCGGACGTACTCCAGCACGCCACGGGCGTGAGCGCCCTGGCCCCGGGTCAGCAACCGGTCGACGACCGGTCCGTCCCCGTCCACCTCGATGCCGAGGCGGTTGGCGTTCATCTCGCGGGTGGTCCGCGCCGCCGCTTCCGCACGTACGGCCTCCTCCCACAGGGACGCGTCGTCGGTGACGTCGGCCCACAACGCGAACGCGCGGGCCTTGCGGTCGTGGAGTTCGGCGAGGACGGCGAGGTCCGGTTCGGGGCGCCGCTGATACGCGCGGAATGCGTCCCCGAGTTCGGTCAGCTCCAGGCGCAGTACATCGGGCTGGAGGTCGTCCGGCACGATCCGCTGCGCGATCTTCCCCCACCGCCCCGAACCCAGGGGCCCGGCAGGGACACCGCCCGCCCGGGGACGCGGGGCGGGCCGAGCACGCGGGACGGAAGCAGCCCCGGCATCGGCCGCACCGGGGCGCCCCGAGGCGGGAACCGTCGACGGCGACCCACCGACGCCGGGGGCGTCGGAGAACATCACCGTCCCCCCGCCGGCCACCGCCCCCCGGCCCGGACCACCCCTGCTCTCACGCCCGCTGTCGGCGCCGTCGACGAACAGTCCGCCCCGGTCACCCGTGCCCGCGCTCACCCGATGCCCCTTTCCCCTGCCTGTCTGCCTGCCCCACCCGCTGCGTGGGCGCAGCCACCTGACGCTACGTTTCCCGCCGCCTCGGCCGGGGCGGGACCGGAATGGACCACACGTTCGGGTGACGATCCCGTGCGTGCACCGCGTGCACCAGAGCTGGGCCGTCCGAGTGACATGAGCCCTGAGAACCGTGCCGTGCCGGTGAACTCAGAGCAGCACCACTGAGCGCTACGAGCCCCAGAACGACGACGAGATCAAGGTGCGGACCGGCCCTCGCTGTCCGGAGGACCAGAAACTGCTGATCGAGGAACTGATCGGCCTGGGCGTGATGCGCCGCCGCCGCGACGGCCGCATCGACCTGCCGGACGTCTACCGCATCGCCTTCGGCGTGGGCCGCAAGGGCGGCGTGCCCCGGGTCGCCGGCTGAACCCTGCCCGCCGTCAGCGGCAACGTGGGCAGTTCCGCGCTGCCTCGTCTCCCCGGTGCTCTACTGCCGCGAGAGGTCAGCCGGATCGATCGCGATCGGGAACGGGGCGTCCAGGTGGGTGGTCGTACCCGCGAGTGCCGTGGTTCGCTCTACGTAGCGACCGTCTTGCAGTCCGTGGATGAGCGACACCTCGAACCGACACGGGGCGGTTCACGGTCTCCGGGGGAAACCCTTGCGGTCAGCGGCAACGCGGGCAGTGGGTCTCGTCCGCCACGGGCCTGAAGAGCAGCGGTTGCACATGGTCGCCCGCGCATTCGCGGGTGCCTGCGAGGCGGTGGGAGAGGCGTGGGCCCGGGGGTTGCTGCCGGGCGGGGCGGTCGTCGGGGTGCGGTGGCGCCGAGGTGGCGGGCCGGTCAGCCGGTGCGGGTGGCGATGGCGACGGCGGTACGTCGCGGAGCAGGTGGCGTAGGAGGCCGCCGGGGCGGTGGACGGGGGTGCCGTCGTCGGGCAGGCCGCGCAGGATGTGCGTGCGGACGGCGGTGGGCGGGTGACCGGCGGCCAGCCAGCGGGCGGTGAGGCGCGTCAGCTCGGGGCGCATGGCGCGGGGGATGTGGCGCAGGTCGGGGGAGAGGGCGGGGAAGGCGTCGACGAGGGAGCGAGCTGCGGTGAGCTGGGGCTCGGGGGGTGCGTCGTCGTCCGGCTGCGGGGCCTGCGCGTCCGGTCCGGCTCGGGGCGGTGCGGGGGGCTTGGGGGGTTGGTTGGAGGTGTTTCCTTCAAGGTCTTGCGGTGGATAACCGTCGGTGGGCGGGGTGGCCGGCTGACCGACGGCCGGACAACGATGCCCCGGTGCGAGCTGCGGCGGCGCCACGCGTTCGGTGGTGGTCGTCCCGGCGGCCCCAGGGGCATCTGGGCGAGCAGCTTGACGGCTTCGGCGTCGCCCAAGGGCACGCTGGAGACGAGCTGTTGGGTGACCCAGAGCCCGCCGGGTCCTTGGAACCGCCGTTGACCAAGGGAATGAGCCTTTTCCAACCTCACTCCCGGCGACGACGGGGGGCGGCGATGGACTCGATGTGTTTTCGGCAGAGCCGGCGGAAGACTCCCGTGGGTGGAACGGTGCCCGAGCCTGGTGTTCCTTGGAACGAGATCTGACGGTCTCGGCCAAGCACGTGGAACCTCATGTCCAACTGACAGGGGGCTGCACCATCCATTCCCTGACGACGGGTGACACTTCGAAGTCAGGACTGATCACGCTCCCGGAGAGGGCATGCGTAACCCCGCCTTGGAGATGTGCGGCTTCCTGGAGCCGGATCCGCTGGGATGATCCAAGGTGACCAGCCGCTAGCTCCACCACGTACAGCCAATGCCCACCAACACCCCGATGGTTCAGTCGCGTTGGAAAGGGTTATCTTCTCGGGCATGGATCATCAGGGAGAGTTTCGTCGGGCAGCGCTTGAGTTGGGCATCCCGGACGACGAGGTCAGCAGATTCACCCAGCACCTTCGTTTGTCGATCGGGTTGTCCGGGGTGGGCGGTGGTTCTCCGGTCGGGCAGTTCGGTGGGTTGCCCCGGCTGCCGGTGGGCATGAAGTGGCCGTCCGCCGGGGACAGTCCGTTGCCGTTGCTCTTTTCCGTCGATTGTGGGGCGCTGCCGAGAGTCGACGGATTCGACCTGCCGGAGGACGGGACGCTGCTCTTCTTCGTGGACCAGGAGATGGACCATGAGGACAGTTCCGGGAGGTACGCGCGAGTCGTATATGTACCGGACGGCACCGAAACCGCGGTCGCGGAAGCCCCCGGCTCCGTGGGTGTCCGCGAGCAGCTCGACGTCAGCGCCGAGCTCAGAGCCGAACTGCCCCTTTGGCTCCAGGAGGGCGACGAGGACGATGACTGGCACGAGTACTGGGAGGATCTCGATTGGGAGGACATGTCGCCCTTCCAGCAGCAGTTGGTCCGATACATGGAGCGTGACCTGCCGCACCTGAACAAACTTCGGGACCTGGCCCACGACCTCTGGCCATCTGGCGCTGGCGTTGTCATCGGCGGGTATGCCGATGACGAGGTGATCAACAGCATTGCGGAGCAGACCCTCGCGGGACGCGAGAAGGCAGGCGAGATCCCAGCCGTCCCGATCGCGAAATGGTATTCCCACCTGGAGAAGGAGAAGCACCGGCTGACGAGCGAATGGATATCGCTCGCCAGTGAAGCGCGGGTCTACGAGGAGTACTACACGAGTTTTGTGATCCGCCACGACGACTTGGCCGCCGCTCGGGTGGACAAGGCGCTAGCCGTGACCAATTTCGATGCCCCGTGACCAGGTTCGACGCACCTCTACCACGGAACCTCTTCCAACCTGACGGGTGGTTGGGCTGGCAGACCTCCTGCCGCCGCGAGGGATGTCCCTGCAAGGATGGCTCGAGGCGATTCGTCGCAGGATCGCCGCGGCACAGTGACTCGAGTCCTCACCGCCTCCCTTCACTCAGACCGCACGGGTGCCGCTCTGGCCGTGCTCGCTCGATGTCACCCGGCCCGACCAGGGCCCTGCCGGACGATCAAGTCCGCCGAGACCGTTCACGCCGCGTCGTCCACCGATCACGCTGGCCGGACGGTCACCTGGGGATCACTCGCTCCGGCGGTGTGGAGACCGTGCGGGGCTGGGGAGAACGAAGGGGCCAGGGAACCAACCGGACACCGGAAGGGAGCGCGGCGACGCGCGCCGGTGCGGTATGGGCCGCGGCTCCGTGGGGGAGGGCCATGAACCGGTGGGTCGGCATCGTGTCGTTGCGGGAGACCGCGGCCCCGACGCCCGTGCACAGGATCGCGCTCGCCATCGAGGCCGCACGGCGGCGAACGTCGTACAGCCTGGACGGACGGCAAGTGCCGTACGAGAGGATGAGAGCCACCCTGCGCAGGATCGGGCAGAGGTACGCAGCCCGCTCGGAATGGGGGCGATGGTCCTACCGCGTCGACCTGGCCGGTGATTTTTTCGACGGTGGCGGCCCTCTTGGCCGGCTGTCCGGATGGCTCACCGCCGACCTTGGGCCGAACTCGACAGGTAGCCGACCGTCTCCGTCGGCGACCGCGCTCGGCAGCGCAAGCGGGACGGTGCGCGGTCGCAGAACCGTGGCGCAAGCACCTCCCGCCGGAAGAATCCTGTGGCTGCCGCACCGGTGAGGAAGGCGCCCCATCCGCCTCGGGCAACTCGCAGTCCGGCGGCAGGCCTGCCGCGGCCATACGTACGCGTCGAACGGCAGCTCGCCGTCCGTGACATTCCCCCACCGGCCCTCGTACAGCCCCCCGCCGCCCTGGTGGGCACGTTCGGGAAGACCGTCCAAGCCGCGATCCAGGACAGCGCGGGCGAGTGGGAGGCGGGCGAGCAGACCACTGCGTGGCTGGGGCTGGCGGCGACCCACCTCAGCCGCCTCTACGAGAGCGGATTCTCCGAGACGGCGGTGACGCCGCACGTCCTGGTCATGCTCGACAAGTACGTGGCCGTGCCGGACCGTTCAGGCAAGCCCGCCGCCGAGGAGGGAGGTGTGCGGCGCGGCTCGCGCCCCCTACCGCGGCCCGTACTTCCGCCCCGTCCGCGACGTGATCCCGCCCAGCATCCCCCGCGGCACCAGCTTCGCGGCGCCCATCAGGGCCTTGTAGCGCGGGTCGGGAATCGACAGGGACTTCCCCCGCGCGAGATCGTCCAGCGCCGCGGTGACGAGCTTGTCAGCGTCCAGCCACATCCAGTTGGGGATGTTGTCCGTGCCCATCCCGGCCCGCTCGTGGAACTCCGTGCGCACGAAGCCGGGGCACAGGGCCATCAGCCGTACGCCGCTGCCGGCCAGGTCCTTCGCCACACCCTGCGTGAACTGCACGACCCACGCCTTGGACGCGCCGTAGGTGCCGCGCGGGACGAAGGCGGCGACCGAGGCCACGTTGACCACGCCGCCGCGCCCCCGCTCCCGCATCGCCGCCGTCGCCGCCGAGGTCAGCCGGAGCACCGCCTCGCAGTGCACCTTGAGCATCGTCAGCTCGTCGGCCATCGAGACGTCGAGGAAGCGGCCCTTGTTGCCGAAGCCGGCGTTGTTGATCAGCAGGTCGACGGGGCTCCTGCGCTCACCCAGCCGGGCGGCCACCGCCTCGATGCCGGTGTCCGTGGCCAGGTCGGCCGTCAGGACCTCCGCCTCGATGCCGTGCCGGTCGTGCAGTTCGGTCGCCTGTTCGCGCAGCCGCTTGGTGTCGCGGGCCACCAGCACCAGGTCATGTCCGCCGGCCGCCAGCCGCCGCGCGAACGCGGCGCCGATGCCCGCCGTCGATCCCGTAATCAATGCCGTTGTCATGGCGCAAGGTTATGGGGCCGGACCGAGCAGATCCGTTTCGCTCAGGCGCCGTACGCCTCCACGTACTTCCGCGCCGCCGCCAACGCCTCCGGGTGCAGCGCCTCACCCGCCGCGAGCAGGAGCGGCAGCAGCTCCCGTTCGGTCGTCACGGCGCGGAACTGCAACGCCACCGTGACCTCGTGGGCGGGCCGGTGCACGATCTCGACGGCGTCGCCCGCCCGTATCGCACCGGGCTCGATCACCCGCAGGTACGCGCCCGGCGCGCCCTTCTCCGTGAAGCGCCTCACCCACCGCCGCTCACCCAGGTGGCCCTGGAAGGTACGGCAGGGGATACGGCCGCTGGTCACCTCCAGCACCAGGTCGGGGCCGATCCGCCAGCGCTCGCCGATCAGGGTGCCGGAGACGTCCAGGCCCGTCGTCGTGAGGTTCTCGCCGAACGCGCCGTTCGGCAGCGGGCGGCCCAGCTCGCGTTCCCAGTCGTCGAGGTCCTCCCGTGCCACGGCGTACACCGCCTGGTCGGCGCCGCCGTGATGGCGTGTGTCGCACACCGTGTCCCCGGCCAGCCCGCTCGCCCCGGCCCCCTTCGGCCCCGGCGCCGTCACCCGGACGGTCCCGTCGGCCGGCCGCTTGTCGATGCCGGTGACGCCCTCGGGGTGGTCCGTGTACGGCACGGCCCTGGCACGGCCCACGTTGACGGAGAGAAGCTTCATGGCGGAACGGTAGGACAATCGTCATCAAAGCGTCGACGCGTTATTCGGCGCCCGGTCAAAGGGTCGCTTATCGTCGCCTATCCTCGGAAGCGTGATCGAGGCTCGTCATCTCCGTGTCCTGCGCGCCGTGGCATCGACCGGTTCGTTCTCCGCCGCGGGACGCGAGCTGGGCTGCACCCAGCCCGCCGTCAGCCAGCAGATGAAGGCCCTGGAGGCCTCCGTCGGCACCCCCCTGCTCGTGCGCACCGGGCGCGAGATGCGGCTGACCCAGGCCGGTGAGGCACTGGTGCGGCACGCCGCCGGGATCATCGCCGGGCTGACCGCTGCCGAGGAGGAGGTCGCCGCCATCGCCGGGCTGCGCGCCGGCCGGGTCCGGCTGGTCTCCTTCCCCAGCGGCAGCTCCACCCTCGTACCGTCCGCCCTGGCCGCGCTGCGAGCCGCGCACCCCGGCACCCGGGTCTTCCTGGAGGAGGCCGAGCCGCCGAAGTCCGTGGAGCTGCTGCGCGAGGGCGACTGCGACGTGGCGCTCGCCTTCCGCTACGAGGGCGCGGCCGGCGCGGAGGAGTGGGACGACCTCGTCGTACGGCCGCTGCTGACCGACCGCCTCGTGGCCCTGGTGCCCGAACGGCACCGGCTCGCGCGCACCGAACCCGGCGGTTCGGTGGCCATCGGGGAGCTGGCCCGGGACCCGTGGATCGCGGGCTGCCCGCGGTGCCGGGGGCAGTTGGTCGAGGTCTGTGAGGGGGCCGGCTTCACGCCCCGCATCGACTTCGCGACCGACGACTATCCGGCGGTCGCCGGCCTGGTGGGGGCCGGTCTGGGAGTGGCCGTCCTGCCCCAGCTCGCCGTCGAGTCCGTACGGCCCCGCGGTGTACGCACGGTGACGCTGGAGCCTGCGGTGCGGCGGGAGATCGTCGCGCTCACCCTGCCCGACCTGGCCCAGGTGCCGGCGGTGACGGCGACGCTGGACGAGCTGGCCCGGGCGGGGGCAGGCCAGTCGGCGGCGCGCTGAGAGCACGGGCGCACCCCGGTGCCGGGGTGCTGAGGGCACGGGTACATCCACGCGCCGCTACCACCCACGCGGCGGCGCCGCACCCGCGCGGGTCGGGACCCTCGATCGCGCGTGTCGGGACCTCTCGATAAAGAAACTCGATAAAGAAACGTTCCTTCAGTGATGTGCGGCCGCCTCCCCGCCGGCCGACGCCGATGCCGTCGCCGCCACCAGGCGGTTTCGGGCCCGTCCCATGAGCTCCTCGCGCTCGTCCTCGGTCAGCCCGCCCCACACGCCGTACGGCTCACGCACCGCCAGTGCGTGCGCCGCGCACTCGGCGCGGACCGGGCACCTCATGCAGACCTCCTTGGCCGAGTTCTCGCGAGCACTCCGCGCCGCACCGCGCTCGCCCTCCGGATGGAAGAAGAGCGAGCTGTCCACCCCGCGGCACGCAGCCAGGAGCTGCCAGTCCCACAGGTCCGCGTTCGGTCCGGGAAGGCGGGAGAAATCTGCCATTGCGTGACCCCTTGTAGCCGATCTGGGTGGATACGGTGTCCACGACCGTACAACTACGATCTAAGGAGATGAAAATATGACTCATTGCGAATCTAGCCGCAGACACCAGCGAAGTGGAAGAAAAGCAGCTAAATGGGGCACCGGTTGTGATGAAACGGGGCGGGTCCGACGCGCATGTCTGCTGCGTGGCCGCCCCCTCACGTAGAGTGCCGAAGACGACACACAGCCCCGTAACTCTTTCGAGTGACCGTCGTTGAGAGTGCGGAGGCGGTTGAAGGAACAAGTGCTCGGGCGGGCGTCCGGGACGGTCGACCGCACAGGTGACGATTTCGTACCAGCCTGGAGGCTCAACGTGACGCGCATTTGCTGCGGAGGACGGCCATGACTTCCGTCCTCGTCTGCGACGACTCCCCGCTTGCCCGAGAGGCGCTCCGCCGCGCGGTCGCGACCGTGCCCGGCGTCGAGCGTGTGACGACGGCCGCCAACGGCGAGGAAGTCCTCCGCCGCTGGGGTGCCGACCGCTCGGACCTCATTCTGATGGACGTGCGCATGCCCGGTCTGGGCGGCGTCGAGACCGTCCGGCGGCTGCTGTCCGCCGACCCCGGCGCGCGCATCATCATGCTCACCGTCGCCGAGGACCTGGACGGCGTGGCCCTCGCGGTCGCCGCCGGTGCCCGGGGCTACCTGCACAAGGACGCCTCGCGCGCCGAACTGCGCGCCACGGTCACGCAGGCCCTCGCCGACCCGACCTGGCGGCTCGCCCCGCGCCGGCTGCGCTCGGCCGAGATGGGCGCCGCGCCCACGCTCACCGCGCGTGAGATCCAGGTCCTCGAGGGCATGAGCCACGGCCGCTCCAACGCGGAGATCGGCCGCGAGCTGTTCCTCTCCGAGGACACCGTCAAGACGCACGCCCGGCGGCTCTTCAAGAAGCTCGGCGCCTCGGACCGGGCACACGCGGTGGCGCTCGGCTTCCGGTGGGGCCTGGTCCGCTAGGAGCACCCCGTGCGGTGGAGGCCGGAAGGGCCCGTCGGGGATGCCGCGATCCCCGCTTATCGCGAGGTGGGCGGGGGTGACAAGGCGACCCGCCGGGTGCCCGCTGCTCGTTTCGGCGCGGATGACGCATCCTTGAGGTGTGGAGTTCCTCGGGGACGAGTCGGTCGAGCGGAAGGGGAGGGCGCAGGGGATGAGTTCCGGCGCACCTGCTCATAACGCTTCGGTGCACAACAACGGGCACGGAGCCACGGATCGGACGGCCGCAAGGCACCATGGACCGATGCGTGACGACGATGCTGCCCCTGACCAAGGGACGGTCGGTGGGCTCGTCCATCGTGCCGTCGACGGGGACGAGCAGGCCACGCACGACCTGCTCGCCCATGTCCACCCCTTGGCGCTGCGCTACTGCCGCACGCGGCTGTCCCGCCTGCCCGGCGACGCCCGGCACTTCGTCGAGGACCTCGCCCAGGAGGTCTGCGTCGCGGTGCTGCTCGCGCTGCCCCGCTACAAGGACACCGGGCGTCCCTTCGAGGCGTTCGTCTTCGCCATCGCCGCCCACAAGGTCGCCGACCTGCAGCGCGCGGCCATGCGGCACCCCGGCTCGACGGCCGTCCCGTCCGACGAGATGCCCGAGCGGCCGGACGACTCACTGGGCCCGGAGGAGCGTGCGCTGCTCAACAGCGACGCCGCCTGGGCCAAGAAACTGCTGGCCAACCTGCCCGAGAACCAGCGCGAGCTGCTCCTGCTGCGCATCGCGGTGGGGCTCACGGCGGAGGAGACCGGGCAGATGTTGGGAATGTCACCCGGTGCCGTGCGGGTCGCCCAGCACCGGGCGCTGAGCCGGTTGCGGGCCCTGGCGGAGCAGTAGCGCCGGACATGAACGGACGGTGACCGATGTCCGTACGAAGCTACGAAGGCGATGGGCGTCCTTGATCGTGGAATGAGCCACGTCCACTTCCCGTTAGCATGGACATCCGCACCGATCAAGGCCATTTGGGGAAGGTGTCATGACTGCCAACGTCGACGGAGTGCCCGAAAAATTCGCGACGCTCGGGCTGACCTACGACGACGTGCTGCTCCTGCCGGGCGCGTCCGACATGGCGCCCGACGAGATCGACACCGCCTCGTACGTCTCCCGGAACGTGCGGGTCAACATCCCGCTGCTGTCCGCCGCCATGGACAAGGTCACCGAGTCGCGCATGGCGATCGCGATGGCCCGCCAGGGCGGCGTCGGCGTTTTGCACCGCAACCTGTCCATCGAGGACCAGGCCAACCAGGTCGACCTGGTCAAGCGCTCCGAGTCGGGCATGGTGGCCAACCCCATCACCATCCACCCGGACGCCCTGCTCGCCGAGGCCGACGCGCTGTGCGCCAAGTTCCGCATCAGCGGCGTCCCGGTCACCGACGGCGCCGGCAAGCTGCTCGGCATCGTCACCAACCGCGACATGGCCTTCGAGACCGACCGCTCCCGTCAGGTGCGCGAGGTCATGACCCCGATGCCGCTGGTCACCGGCAAGGTCGGCATCTCCGGCGTGGACGCCATGGAGCTGCTGCGCCGCCACAAGATCGAGAAGCTGCCGCTGGTCGACGACCACGGCGTCCTCAAGGGCCTGATCACGGTCAAGGACTTCGTCAAGGCCGAGAAGTACCCGCACGCCGCCAAGGACGCCAGGGGCCGGCTGCTGGTCGGTGCCGCGGTCGGTGTCGCCGGTGACGCCTTCGAGCGCGCCCAGGCGCTGATCGAGGCGGGCGTCGACTTCATCGTCGTCGACACCGCGCACGGCCACTCCCGTCTGGTCGGCGACATGGTCGCCAAGATCAAGTCGAACGCGGCCGGCGTCGACGTCATCGGCGGCAACATCGCCACCCGCGACGGCGCCAAGGCGCTCATCGACGCCGGCGTGGACGGCATCAAGGTCGGTGTCGGCCCCGGCTCCATCTGCACCACCCGCGTCGTCGCCGGCATCGGCGTCCCCCAGGTCACGGCCATCTACGAGGCGTCGCTCGCCGCCAAGGAGGCCGGTATCCCGGTCATCGGCGACGGTGGCCTGCAGTACTCCGGCGACATCGCCAAGGCCCTGGTCGCGGGTGCCGACACGGTGATGCTGGGCTCGCTGCTCGCGGGCTGCGAGGAGTCGCCGGGCGAGCTGATGTTCATCAACGGCAAGCAGTTCAAGTCGTACCGCGGCATGGGCTCGCTGGGCGCCATGCAGACCCGCGGCGACCGCAGGTCGTTCTCCAAGGACCGCTACTTCCAGGAGGGCGTCGCCTCCGACGAGCAGCTCGTCCCCGAGGGCATCGAGGGCCAGGTGCCCTACCGCGGCCCGCTCTCCTCGGTCGTCCACCAGTTGGTCGGCGGCCTGCGCCAGTCGATGTTCTACGTCGGCGGCCGGACCGTGCCCCAGCTCCAGGACAACGGCCGGTTCGTGCGGATCACCTCCGCCGGGCTGAAGGAGAGCCACCCGCACGACATCCAGATGACGGTCGAGGCACCGAACTACAGCCGCAGCAAGTAGGCAGCAGGCTTCCCGAGGGCGGCCCCGGACCATCCGGGGCCGCCCTCAGCAGTGCCCCGCCGTGCCCGTCGGGGATACTGGAAGGCGCTGCAACGCATCAGGGAAAGGCCACAGACGTGACTGAGATCGAGATCGGGCGCGGCAAGCGCGGCCGCCGGGCGTACGCCTTCGACGACATCGCCGTCGTCCCCAGCCGCCGTACGCGGGACCCGAAGGAGGTCTCGATCGCCTGGCAGATCGACGCCTACCGCTTCGAGCTGCCGTTCCTGGCCGCTCCCATGGACTCGGTCGTCTCCCCGGCCACCGCCATCCGCATCGGCGAGCTGGGCGGCCTCGGCGTACTGAACCTGGAAGGGCTCTGGACGCGGCACGAGGACCCGCAGCCGCTGCTGGACGAGATCGCCGGGCTGGACTCGGACAACGCGACCCGCCGCCTCCAGGAGATCTACGCGGCTCCCATCCAGGAGGAGCTGATCGGGCAGCGCATCAAGGAGGTGCGCGACTCGGGCGTCGTCACCGCCGCCGCGCTCTCCCCGCAGCGCACCGCCCAGTTCTCCAAGGCGGTCGTGGACGCGGGCGTCGACATCTTCGTCATCCGGGGTACGACGGTCTCGGCGGAGCACGTCTCCGGTTCGCACGAGCCGCTGAACCTGAAGCAGTTCATCTACGAGCTGGACGTCCCGGTGATCGTCGGCGGCTGCGCCACCTACACCGCCGCCCTGCACCTCATGCGCACCGGCGCGGCGGGCGTCCTCGTCGGCTTCGGCGGCGGCGCGGCCCACACCACGCGCAACGTGCTGGGCATCCAGGTGCCCATGGCGACGGCGGTGGCGGACGTGGCGGCGGCCCGCCGCGACTACATGGACGAGTCCGGCGGCCGGTACGTGCACGTCATCGCCGACGGCGGTGTCGGCTGGTCCGGCGACCTGCCCAAGGCCATCGCCTGCGGCGCGGACTCGGTGATGATGGGCTC
This sequence comes from Streptomyces pactum, assembly GCF_002005225.1. Lineage (NCBI taxonomy): Bacteria > Bacillati > Actinomycetota > Actinomycetes > Kitasatosporales > Streptomycetaceae > Streptomyces > Streptomyces pactum. Next base: position 3,563,310 of record NZ_CP019724.1, on the reverse strand, counting down.
GCCGCTGGCCCGCGCGACCGACGCGCCGGGCAGGGGCAACCACTGGGGCATGGAGGCCGTCAACGAGGAGCTGCCGCGCGGCAAGAAGGTCGACCTCGGCACGGTCGGCACCATCGAGGAGATCCTCACCGGCCCGTCCCGCAACCCCGACGGCTCGATGAACTTCTTCGGCGCGCTGCGCCGGGCGATGTCGACCACCGGGTACAGCGAGCTGAAGGAGTTCCAGCGCGTCGAGGTGACGGTGGCGGACTCGCAGCACCGGCGCTGACAGCCGCTCGACGGCTCCGAGGAGGCCGGTCGCCCTTGACGGGGTGACCGGCCTCTTCGGCGTGTTCAGGGGCGCGCGCGGCGGGGGGCGCGTGGCGTGGCGCGGGGGCGCACGGTGGCCTTCGGGGCGAATACGCGGGGGAGGGCCGTGCGGGGCCGGTAATGTCCGTGTCCGGCGACCCAGTTCTCTGGGGCGCCCCCTTCCAAGGAATCGGTTCCGGACCCGGGCTCTCGGGGCCCGGCCCGAAATCCAGACGGACCGCCTACCGGGCTAATGGCGGCATCGTGGAAGGGGGCGCGCCATGGGCCGTCACCGCAAGCCCACCCGCTGGGACCGCATCCGTCTGCGGATGGTGAAGTTCCGGAGGAGGTGGATCTTGCGTATGTACGGGAAGTGAGCGGCCGCCCCTCAGCGAACTAGGGGCGGACACTCCGTTCACTTCTCAGGAGCCTGCCGCAGTACCCGCTGCGGTGGGCTCCACCTGCCTTCTACGGTACCCACGAAGCGCCCCGTCCACCACCAGCCCCGTGGCACGGTCACCCCCGCGCGCCCCCTCCTCACAACCGGTGCGCCGCCCCCGTGGGCGTGGCCCCGCGCGTGTCCAGCAGCAACTGGGCCTTCACCGACAGGCCCTGGAGGTCGTACGTGCGGTGCTGCTGGAGGAGGATCGTCAGGTCGGCGTCGGCGGCGGCCTCGTAGAGGGAGTCGGCGCGGGGTACGGGGCGGTCCGCGACCTTCCAGGACGGGATGTGCGGGTCGTGGTAGCTGACGGCGGCCCCCATCGACATCAGGCGGGTGGCGATCTCCTCGGCCGGGGTCGCCTGCTCGTCGGCGAGGTCGGCCTTGTAGGTGACGCCGAGGAGCAGCACCCGGGCGCCGCGCGCGGACTTGCCGTGCTCGTTGAGGAGGGCGGCGGCGCGCTGGACGACGTAGCGGGGCATCTGGGCGTTGACCTGCTGGGCCAGCTCCACCATGCGCAGGCTGCGGGGGGCGTGGCCGGTGAGGTCCTGGGGCACGGAGTGGCCGCCGACGCCGGGGCCGGGACGGAAGGACTGGAAGCCGAACGGCTTGGTCTCCGCGCAGCGCAGGACGTCCCACAGGTCGACGCCGAGGTCGTTGCAGAGGACGGCCATCTCGTTGACGAGGGCGATGTTGACGTGGCGGAAGTTGGCCTCCAGGAGCTGCACCGTCTCCGCCTCGCGGGGGCCGCGCGCGCGGACCACCTTGTCGGTGAGCCGGCCGTAGAAGGTGGCGGCCGACTCGGTGCAGGCGGGGGTGAGGCCGCCGATGACCTTCGGGGTGGTGGCCGGGGTGAAGTCGCGGTTGCCGGGGTCGACGCGGCTGGGGGAGTAGGCGAGGTGGAAGTCGCGGCCGGCGCGCAGCCCGGAACCCTGCTCCAGGACCGGGCGCAGGAACTCCTCCGTCGTCCCGGGCCGCACGGGCGACTCCAGGATCACCGTGGTGTGCGGGCGCATGTGGGCGGCCAGGGTGCGGGCGGCGGCCTCCACCTGGGTGAGGTCCGGGCCGCCGTCCGCGCCCGGCGGGGTCGGGGCGCAGATGACGGCGGTGCGGACACGGCCCAGCTCGGCCGGTCCGGTGGGGGTGCGAAAGCCCGTGGCGAGCATGCGGCGCACCTCGGCGGGGGTGAGCGGGTCGGCCTCGGGGCCGGTGCGGTACCCGAGGGTGGGGATGCCTGCGCTGACGGCGGCCTGGGCCAGGGGCAGGCCGTAGGGGCCGAGTCCGATGACGGCGAGATCTGCGGGCATGGCGTGGGCCGTCCTTCCCAGTAACCGAAGCGGGACAGGTGTGCAAGCCCGGTGGACAGCATGGGCGAGCACAACGTCAGACTAGGAGTAAATATGACCGATTTGCGGGATTGGTCCGCCGAGTTTCGGTGAGTGTCGAGTGGCGGCGGCGAGCTGCGGGGAAGTTGTCCACAGGCTGGGGCCGTGCGGCGGCCGATGTCGGGCGGGCCGGTCAGAATCTGGGCATGGTGGGTACCAGGAACCGGGCTTCGCCCGACGGGTGCGGCCGACGCGACACACAGCGGGAGGCAGCAGTGAGGACAGCGACCCTGGGGCCGGCGCAGCGCGCCGAGTCGCTCGCGGGCATGGCCGAGCGCGAGCTGGACGTACTGGTGGTGGGCGCGGGCGTGGTCGGTGCGGGTACCGCGCTCGACGCGGTGACGCGGGGCCTGTCCACCGGCCTGGTCGAGGCGCGGGACTGGGCGTCGGGCACGTCCAGCAGGTCCAGCAAACTGATCCACGGCGGCCTGCGCTATCTGGAGATGCTCGACTTCGCCCTCGTGCGGGAGGCGCTGAAGGAGCGCGGTCTGCTGCTCGAGCGGCTCGCGCCGCACCTGGTGAAGCCGGTGCCGTTCCTCTACCCCTTGCAGCACAAGGGCTGGGAGCGGCTGTACGCGGGGTCGGGCGTCGCGCTCTACGACGCCATGTCGATGGCCCGCGGCCACGGCCGGGGCCTGCCGATGCACCGTCACCTGAGCCGCGGTCACGCCCTGCGGGTGGCCCCCGCCTTGAAGAAGGACGCGCTGGTCGGCGCGTTGCAGTACTACGACGCCCAGATGGACGACGCCCGCTTCGTGACCACGCTGGTGCGTACGGCGGCGGCGTACGGCGCCCAGGTCGCCAACCGCGCGCGGGTCACCTCCTTCATCCGCGAGGGCGAGCGCGTGGTCGGCGCGCGGGTGCAGGACGTCGAGGCGGGCGGCGAGTACGAGATCCGCGCCAAGCAGATCGTGAACGCGACCGGGGTGTGGACCGACGACACCCAGTCGATGGTGGGCGAGCGCGGCCAGTTCCACGTCCGCGCCTCCAAGGGCATCCACCTGGTCGTGCCCAAGGACCGCATCCACTCCAGCACCGGACTGATCCTGCGCACCGAGAAGTCCGTGCTGTTCGTCATCCCCTGGGGCCGGCACTGGATCATCGGCACCACGGACACCGGCTGGGACCTGGACAAGGCCCACCCGGCCGCGTCCAGCGCGGACATCGACTACCTGCTGGAGCACGTCAACTCCGTGCTGTCCGTGCCGCTCACCCGCGACGACGTCGAGGGCGTGTACGCCGGACTGCGCCCGCTGCTGGCCGGCGAGTCCGACGCCACCAGCAAGCTCTCCCGCGAGCACACCGTCGCGCACCCCGTGCCCGGCCTGGTCGTCGTGGCGGGCGGCAAGTACACGACGTACCGGGTGATGGCCAAGGACGCCGTGGACGAGGCGGTGCACGGACTCGACCTGCGGGTCGCCGACTGCGTCACCGAGGACACGCCACTGCTCGGCGCCGAAGGCTACCGGGCGCTGTGGAACGCGCGGGCGCGGGTCGCCGCCCGCACCGGCCTGCACGTCGTACGCGTGGAGCACCTGCTGAACCGGTACGGCGCCCTGGCGGAGGAGGTGCTGGAGCTCGTCGCCGCCGACCCCTCCCTCGGCGAACCGCTGCACGCCGCCGACGACTACCTGCGCGCCGAGGTCGTCTACGCCGCCTCGCACGAGGGCGCGCGGCACCTGGACGACGTACTGACCCGGCGCACCCGCATCTCCATCGAGACCTTCGACCGGGGCACGCGCGGCGCCCGCGAGGCCGCCGAGCTGATGGCACCGGTGCTGGGCTGGGACAAGGATCAGGTCGAACGCGAGGTCCAGCACTACGAGAAGCGGGTCGAGGCAGAGCGGGAGTCGCAGCGCCAGCCCGACGACCTGACGGCCGACGCGGCCCGGCTGGGGGCACCGGACATCGTGCCGCGATAGGGCGGGTGGCAGGGGCCCCCGGGGCGGGGGTGACGCAGGGTCACTCCGTCGCTCCACCCGCCCCCTCGCCCGGCCGACGTCACAGGCACCCTGGGCGTCGAGCACTTGTCGGGTGAGGGACAATGAAGGCTCTGTCAGGGCGGGTTGCATGAGGGGACGCATGTCGGAGGCGGAGCGGGCGGGGACATCCCGTACGGACAAGAGCGCACGTCTCCTCGCCGGGCGGTACCGGCTGGGAGACGTGCTCGGCCGCGGCGGCATGGGGACGGTGTGGCGGGCCGAGGACGAGACCCTGGGACGCACGGTCGCCGTCAAGGAGCTGCGGTTCCCGGGAAACATCGACGAGGAGGAGAAGCGGCGTCTGATCACGCGCACGCTGCGCGAGGCCAAGGCGATCGCGCGGATCCGCAACAACAGCGCCGTGACGGTCTACGACGTGGTCGAGGAGGACGACCGGCCCTGGATCGTGATGGAACTCGTCGAGGGCAAGTCGCTCGCCGAGGCCATCCGTGAGGACGGTCTGCTGGAGCCGAAGCGCGCGGCGGAGGTCGGCCTCGCCGTCCTGGACGTCCTGCGCTCCGCGCACCGCGAGGGCATCCTGCACCGTGACGTGAAGCCGTCCAACGTACTGATCGCCGAGGACGGCCGGGTCGTCCTCACCGACTTCGGCATCGCCCAGGTCGAGGGCGACCCGTCCATCACCTCCACCGGCATGCTCGTCGGCGCGCCCTCGTACATCTCCCCGGAGCGCGCCCGCGGTCACAAGCCGGGACCGGCGGCCGACCTGTGGTCGCTCGGCGGGCTGCTGTACGCGGCGGTGGAGGGCGCCCCGCCCTACGACAAGGGCTCCGCGATCGCCACCCTCACCGCGGTGATGACGGAGAACCTGGAGGAGCCCAAGAACGCCGGCCCGCTGCGGGACGTCATCTACGGGCTGCTCAACAAGGACCCCGCCCACCGCCTCGACGACGCGGGCGCCCGGGCGCTGCTCAACAAGGTCATCCACGCCCCGGACCGGGCGGCCGGGGCCGAACCGGCCGACGCCACCAAGGTCGTGCCGCTGCCGCCGCAGTCGGACGAGCGGACCCGCCGGGGAGGTTCGGCGGGCGCCGGGGGCAGGCGCGGCGAGGAGCCCGGGGAGCGGTTGCGCGGGGCGCTCCGCTCCGTGCGCAAGGCCGCCGTCGGGGGCGGCGCGGCCGGTGCCGCGGCCGCCTCCCGGACCAAGCCGGGCGGGGCCGGTTCCGCCGAAGGCCCGGCCGCACCGGGAACCGGCATGCCGGGCTCCGCCGGGTCGGCCGCCGCCGCGTCGCGCGGGCCGGGTTCCGCCGCACCGGCGAGGGGGCCGGGTGCCGGTGCCGCAGCGGGCCCCGGTGCGACGAACGCGCCCGGCGGAAACCGGAACTCGGGCTGGCCCGTCGTGCCGCCACCGGACCTGCCGCCCCGGTCCGTGCCCCGGGCGCCGCTCACCGACGTGGTGCCGCGCAGGACGCTGGTGATCATCGCGGTGATCGTGACGCTCGCCGTGCTCGGCACCGTGCTGGCCCTCACCCTCGGCGGCGACGAGGAGAACGGCGCCCAGGGCGGCGGCGGTGACAAGGCCGTCGCCTCCGCCACCGCGAGCGGCGACACCAGGCAGGACGAGGAGAGCGGGACCGGTACCGACGGCTCCGCCTCGGACCCGGCGACGGACGGGGCCCCGGGCGGCGCCGCCCCGGACTCCGGGGCGAGTGCCTCCGGGGACGCCGGTACCGGATCCGGCTCTGACGATGCCGGGAAGCCGGACGACGACGAGGGCGCGGCCGCCACCCACCAGGGCGAGCAGGGCTACACCCTCGGACTGCCGAAGGGCTGGGAGTACCGGTCCACGGGCGCCACGGGCGACCGGTTCACCGGCCCGCGGGGGCAGAAGCTGCTCGTCGCCTGGACGTCCACGCCCAAGGACGACCCGGTCGCCGACTGGAAGAACCAGGAGCGGTCCATGGTCCGCTCCCAGTACGAGAAGATCCGCATAGAGAAGGTGGGCTACCGGGGCTGGAACACGGCCGACTGGGAGTTCACCTACACGGACGGCGGCACCAAGTACCGGACCGTGGACCGGGGGTTCGTCGTCAACGACCACCAGGGCTACGCGCTCATGTACACCGCCAAGGCCGCCGACTGGGACAGTGACCTGCGCCGGGACACCTGGCGGACTCTGACGAAGACCTTCGAACCCAAGCCCTGATCCCCGGCGCCCGGGTTTGAGCGGCCCGATATCTGGCATCCCCTCTTTGCGGGTTGCCTCCGGCACGTATCGTGAGTGCTTGCGGACCGTAAGCAGCCGGAACGGCCCGCCGGGCGAACGGACTTGACCGACGGGCTGCCGGGGGTGGCGACGTGGACGACTATGCGGGACGGGTACTCGCCGACCGCTACCGCCTGCCCCTGCCGCCGTCCGACGAGTACGAACTCACCGAGACCCGGGCCTTCGACACCTACAGCGGCCAGGAAGTGCTGGTCCGGCAGGTGCCGTTGCCGGAGGTCGTCGAGGCGGAGGTACTCGACGCGGACGGCCTGCCCGACGGCTTCACGGCCCGCGACGGCGCCGTCCGGCACCGCGGCGGGCGGTCGTCGGCCGCGCACGGCGGACCGCGGCGGCCCGCCGACCCGGTGGTACGCCGCGCCGTCGAGGCCGCGCAGGCCGCGGCCGCCGTCCCCGACCACCCGCGTCTGGACCAGGTCTTCGACGTGTTCGCCGAGGGCGGTTCACTGTGGATCGTCAGCGAGCTGGTGGCCGCCAGGCCGCTGGCCGCCCTGCTCGCCGAGGAGTCGCTGACGCCGTACCGGGCGGCCGAGGTGGCCTCCGACATCCTCCTGGCGCTGCGGGTGCTGCACACCTACGGCTGGGTGCACCGCAACATCACCGCGCGTACCGTGCTCGTCTGCGACGACGGGCGCGTGATGCTGACCGGCCTGGCGGTCGGGGCGGCGGAGGAGGCGCTGTGCGGGTACGACCCGGTCCCCGCCCCCGAGGACGAGCCGGGCGGCGCGGCCGCCCCCGACGGGACCTTCGGCCGGGGCCGCGGTGCGGAGACCGGGGCACTCGGTCCTGGCGGTGCTGTGGCCGGGCCTTCCGGTCCCAGCGGTGCGGAGACCGGGCCCCGTGGCCCCGGCGGTGTCGTGGCCGGGCCTTCCGGTCCCAGCGGTCCCGGGCCCGGGCTCCTGGGCCCCGGTGGCAGCGCCGGAGGCGGGCGCACGGGCTTCGAAGGCGTGCGGACCGGGGCGCTCGGCCCCGGCGGCGCCGATCCCGAGGCCGCCCGGCGGGCCGCCATCGAGGCACGGACCGCCGGTGGCCTGCCGTTGCCCGGGGCCCCGGGGCCGGGCGGCGCCGCCGGTCTCGCCCCCGCGCCGCCCGACACCGGCGGCGACGCCCGCGCCGCGCGCGCCGGGGCGATCGCCGCGTACCGCGCTGGTGCCCGGGCCGCGGCACGGGTCCAGGAGGCGCAGGACGGCCGCGCGGCCCTGCCCGGCTCCCGCCCCGCCCCCGACGACGCCGGCCGGCATCCCGGTACGGCGGACAACGACGCCGGTCGCTACCCCCGCACCCCGGGCGCCGGGCCCGAGGGGGTGCGGCCTTCGTACGCGGCCGGCCCCGAGCCGTCTGGGCACGCCGTCGGTCCCGGCGCGCCGGCGGGTCCCTCCCACGCCGCCGGTCAGGGGAGCCCGTCGGCGACCGGGCGTTCCGCCTACGCGGCCGCCCCCGGCACCTCACCCGGCGCCGTCCCGCCGGGGCAGATCGCCGACCCCTACGGCGTGGGCACGACCTCCTGGCACGGTGCGACGCCCCGCCCCGTCGGCGAACCGGCGTCCGCCGCGCCCTCCGCTCCGGCGGCCGGCCCCGCCCTGCCCGCCTCGGCGCGGGAGGAGCCCGGGCCCGCCGCGCCCACCGGGCAGTGGGACGACCCGGCCGCCCGTCCTCCCGCGCCACGCGGTCCGGCCACGGCGCTCGCCGCCGAGCGGGCGCGGCAGACGCGGATGGCCGTGGTCGGGCCGGTGACCGAGCGCTGGGCGCCGGAGCAGGCCGGGCCGGTGCACGAGAACTGGCAACTGGCCGCGCCCATCGGTCCCGCCACCGACCTGTGGGCGCTGGGCGCGCTGCTCTTCCGAGCGGTACAGGGGCACGCGCCCTACCCGGAGGAGTCGACCGCCGAGCTGGTCCAGATCGTCTGCGCGGAGCCGCCGGCGTTCGCCGAGGAGTGCGGGCCGCTGCGGCCGGTCGTGGAGTCGCTGCTGCGTCAGGACCCCACCGAACGCATCGAGTTCGAGGAGCTCAGCGGCTGGCTGCGTTCGCTGGTGCGGTCGGCGCCCGAGCCGGAGGCCGGCCTGCACGTCGTCTCGGCCCCGCCGGTCGAGACCGGCCGGCTGCCCATCGTGCGTCGCCGCGGCGAGCTGGTGCGCAGGCGGCGCGCCGGGCTGCCCGCGCACCACGGACGGCACAAACGCGACAGGCGGGAGACGACCCGTTCCCCGCGCAGCCTCGGCCGGGCGCTGCTCCTGCTGATACTGCTCGCCCTGGCCGGAGCGATCGCCTACGCCATGTTCTTCATGCCGAAGAGCGACACGACAGGCGACGGGCCCACCGACCGGACGGGGTCCGTCGGCGAGGCGAGCCAGGCGCCGCCCGAGCGGTCCCCGGACGTCAGCAGCGAGCCCCGGCCGGAGCAGACGTCCCCGGACGCCGGCCCCAGCGCCTCCGGGACGGAGACCGGATCCACCGAGACGCAGGGCAACGCCCCGGACGTCGCCGACGGGTTCGCCCTCCGCGAGGACGCCGAGGGCTTCCGCGTCGCCGTCGCCGAGGGCTGGAACCGCGCCCCCCGCAACGGCAGCGGCCAGGTCGTCTACGGCAAGGGCGACTTCGAGCTCATCGTCGTACCGGGCCGGGACCGCGCGGCCGAGTTCGGCGACGACCCGATGGTCTACCAGCGCGACAGTGAACCCGAGTTGCAGTCCTACCGCGCCTCGAGCTGGGCCACCTCCAGCGGGCTGAAGACCATCGAGGTCGGCGGACGGACCATGGCCGAGGGGCAGTTCACCTGGACCGGCGGCGACGGCGGCGAGCTGTACGTGCGCAACGTCGCGATGCTGATCGACGGGCGCTACCACGTGCTACAGGTCCGCGGCCCGGAGGCGGAGCGCGACGAGGTGACCCGGCTGTACGAACAGGCGTCGGCTACTTACCGGTACACGGGCTGACCGTGCCTCAACCGGGGACGGTCGGCCCGCTGTCCGCCGCGATGGTTGCCTCCTGTCACAGAAAGCGACAACCGTCACAGAGCGGTTTCCATACCGCCCCACCCGTTCCCCGGACGGGGCCCGGTCCCTAGTCTGACTTTGGACAAGACCATTGCGGGGCAACGTGAATCAGATGCAGGGCCGGCTCGTCGCGGGCCGTTACCGGCTCGGGGACGCCATCGGCAGCGGCGGCATGGGCCGGGTGTGGCGCGCACACGACGAGGTGCTGCACCGGACCGTCGCCATCAAGGAGCTGACCGCCGCGCTCTACGTCTCCGAGAGCGACCAGGCGATACTGCTGGCGCGCACCCGGGGAGAGGCACGCGCGGCGGCGCGGATCAACCACTCGGCCGTCGTCACCGTCCACGACGTACTCGAACACGACGGCCGGCCGTGGATCGTGATGGAACTGGTCGAGGGCCGTTCACTGGCCGACGCGGTCAAGGAGGAGGAGCGGGTCGATCCGCGCGAGGCGGCCCGGATCGGCCTGTGGGTGCTGCGTGCCCTGCGCGCCGCGCACACCGCCGGCGTACTGCACCGCGACGTCAAGCCCGGCAACGTGCTCCTGGCCGACGACGGCCGGGTGCTGCTCACCGACTTCGGCATCGCGCAGATCGAGGGCGACTCCACCATCACGCGGACCGGCGAGGTCGTCGGCTCCGTCGACTACCTGGCACCCGAGCGCGTCCGCGGCCACGACCCCGGCCCCGCCTCCGACCTGTGGGCGCTGGGCGCGACGCTGTACACGGCGGTCGAGGGCAGGTCGCCGTTCCGGCGCACCTCGCCGCTCACCACCATGCAGGCGGTCGTCGAGGAGGAGGCCACCGAGCCCCGGCACGCCGGCGCGCTCGCGCCCGTCATCAGCGCCCTGCTGCGCAAGGAACCGGCCTCGCGGCCCGGCATGACCGAGACCGAGCAGATGCTCGCGGAGGCGGCGGAGGGGCGGCGGCCGGACGCGGCCCAGGCGTATGTGCCGACGCGGTACTCGGGCCCGCGGGGGGAGAACGGCACGGCCCGCCCCGGGACGCCGGGGACGACGGGCGGGACCACCGCCACGCCGTACCGGCCGATGACCGGTCCGACGGCGGTCGGCCCCACCGCGATGGGCCCCACGGCGATGGGGCAGGCGGCCACGGGGCACGCGGCGACGGGAGCCGCGCCGACGGGCCCCACGGCGGCGGGGTACGCGCCGGCCGGCCCCACGGGCGCCGCTCCCGTACGGCCTCGGCGCCGACGCCTGCGCACACTCGCCCTGGTCGTCGCCGTAGCCGCCCTCATCGGCGCGGGCACCGCCGTGGTGCTCCAGCAACGGGGCGGGGGCGGCTCCACGGCAGGGGGCGACCCCACCCACTCACCGTCCCCTTCCGCCTCCGCCACGGCCGGCGAGGACACCGGCGGGTCCGTCCCGGCAGGCTGGGTCCGCCGGGACGACCCGGTGGGTTTCAGCCTCCACCTGCCCGAGAACTGGCAGCGGAAGGTGTACGACGACCAGGGCGAGCTCCGGCAGATCGACTACACCCCCGACGGCGGCGAGCACTTCGTCCGCATCGCCGTCGACACCGCCCCCGACTACAACGACCCGTACGCCCACCAGCTCGACCTGGAGGTACAGCTCCAGCGGCTGGTCGACTACCGGCGCGTCACCCTGGAGCGGACCACCTACCGCGACCACAAGAGCGCCCGGTGGGAGTACACCTGGACCGCGCTGGCGAAGGACACCCCCTTCCCCGGTCCGCGCCGCGCCGTCGAGGAGGCGTACATGTCCCGTGACGGCGTCGAGTACGTCATCTACATGTCGTCGCCCGCCGAGGACTGGGAGACCGCGCGGCAGCAGTTCCGGACGGTGCTGCAGAGCTGGCAGGAGAAGACCGCCTGATCCGCGCCGTGTGATGGCCTGAACCCGCCGCAACGGCACCCGCGCGTCCGTCGGTTGTCGGCCACCCGGGTTACGACGGCCCGGAGCCGGTCCGTCCGGTGGGGCATGATGGGCGCATGGTGACCGAGGGGGCGGGCGGGCGTGTCATCGCGGGCCGTTACCGGCTTCACGAGCGGCTCGGCCACGGCGGCATGGGCATCGTGTGGCGGGCCACCGACCAACTGCTCGCGCGCGAGGTGGCCGTGAAGGCGCTTCCCCTCGACGAGAGCCTCTCCGCGGCCGAGGCGCGGCGGCGCCGTGAACGCACCCTGCGCGAGGCCCGCGCGGTCGCACAGCTCAGCCATCCGCACGTCATCGTCGTGCACGACGTCGTCGAGGACGACGAACGGGCGTACATGGTCATGGAACTGGTCGACGGCGGCTCGCTCGCCGACCGCGTCCTCGGCCAGGGCCCGGTCGACGCCACCGAGGCCGCCCGGATCGGCATCGCCCTGCTCGACGCCCTGCGCACCGCGCACGCGGCCGGGATCCTGCACCGGGACGTGAAGCCGTCCAACGTGCTGGTCGCCGAGGACGGCCGGGTCGTGCTCACCGACTTCGGCGTGGCCCAGGTCGCGGGCGCCACCACGCTCACCGAGACCGGCTCCTTCGTCGGCTCCCCGGAGTACACCGCCCCCGAGCGGATGTCCGGTGCCGGGACCGGGCCGGAGTCGGACCTGTGGTCGCTGGGTGTGCTGCTGTGCGCGGTCCTCAGCGGCGCCTCGCCCTTCCACCGCGACTCGCTGGGCGGTGTCCTGCACGCCGTGGTCACCGAGGAGATCCGCCCGCCCGCGCAGGCCGGCCCCATCCTCCCCGTCGTGCGGGGCCTGCTGGAACGCGACCCCCAACGGCGGCTGGACGCGGCGGAGGCCGAGCGGATGCTGCGTGCCTTCCTGGCCACGGGCCGCACCCCCGAGCAGCCCCGGACCGGTGCGCCCCGGCGCGTGCCGCGGGGCGTGCTCATGGCGGTGCTGCTGGTCGTCGCGGCGGCCGGTGCGGGCATCTCGGCGGCGGCCCTGCTCGCCGACGGGGACGGCGACGGGGGAGGTACGCCGACGCGTTCGACCCCCGCGACGCCGACCACGGGCCCGATGTCCCCGTCCCGGTCCGTTTCCGTTTCGGTGCCGGTTTCCGTGTCCCCGTCCGCGCCCGCGCCTGTGTCCGGGTCCCGCTCCGCCCCTTCCCCCGGGCCTCCCGCCGCGGCGGCATCCTCTTCGGAGTCCTCCGCAACGCACGTAAACAGGAGATAAGCGGCAGCGTGCGTCACGGGTCTGTGACCGGGGCGCCCGGTTGGTGGATACGGACACGCGGGGCGCGATATGGATGGACCCATGAGCAGCAACGGGGGACCCCGCAACGGGTCGGACGAGCCTACGAGTTTCGGCCTGCGGCCACCGGACCAGCCCGTCGCCCTGCCACATCCCGGCAACCCGTACGCGGCGCCCACCCAGGTCGTGACGCCGCAGCCGCAGCCGCAGCCGCAGCCGCAGCCGCAGCCGCAGCGGCAGCCGCCGTCGCCGTCGCCTGCGCCGTCGCCCCCCGGGGCCCCGGAGTCGCCCGCGCCGGACCCGGGCGCGGGGCGGCTCATCGCCGGCCGCTACCGGCTGATCGCCAAGCTCGGGCACGGCGGTATGGGCACGGTCTGGCGGGCGAAGGACGAGACCGTGGACCGCGAGGTCGCCGTCAAGGAACCCCGCGTACCCGACCATCTTCCCGAACGCGAGCGGGACAACGCCTTCGAGCGGATGCGCCGCGAGGCACGCGCCGCGGCCCGGCTCGACCACCCCGCCGTGGTCGACGTGCACGACGTGGCGGTGGTGGACGACCAGCCGTGGATCGTGATGGAGCTGGTGCGGGGCCGCTCGCTGGGCGACGCGTTGCAGGAGGGAACGCTGGGCGCGCGCGAGGCGGCCCGGATCGGCCTGGAGGTGCTCGGCGCCCTGGAGGCCGCGCACGCGGCCGGCATCCTGCACCGGGACGTGAAACCGGACAACGTACTGCTCGGCCGGTACGACCGCGTCGTCCTCACCGACTTCGGCATCGCCCAGATCGAAGGCGAGACCAACCTGACCGACACCGGCGGCTTCGTCGGCTCGCCCGAGTACATCGCCCCGGAGCGGGTGCTGGGCCAGCGCCCCGGCCCGGCGAGCGACCTGTGGTCGCTGGGCGTGGTGCTGTACGCGGCGACGGAGGGCGTCTCGCCGTTCCGCCGCAGCAACACCCCTGCCACGCTGCAGTCCGTGCTCAACGCCGCGCCCGCGCCGCCCGCCGCCGCGCTCGGACCGCTGGCCGAGGTCATCACGGGCCTGCTGGACAAGGACCCGGCCCGCCGCCCGGACGCCGCCCGGGTCCGCGCCCTGCTGGACGCCGCCGCGAACCCGCCCGCGCCGCCGCCCACCCAGGTGGTCCGGCTCGACGGGCCGGAGGGGACGGGCCCAGCGCGCGTGTCCCGGTGGGGTGTACGGCTGGGCCGCAACGCGTGGATCACCCTCGGCGCGACGGTCGCCGCGGCGGCGGTGGCGTCGTACCTGGTGATCGCGGACCCCTTCGCGGGGCCCCTGCCGGAGGGCTGGAAGCAGCAGAAGCTCGACGACAAGGTCGGCGTGAGCGTCGGCGTACCGACCGATTTCGTGAAGCAGAAGCACCCGGACGACTGGGACGGCACCAACGAGACGTTCACCGACCCGAGCGGTGCGGTCACCGTCTCGGTGGACCGCGACATCAAGGCCGACGACAAGGACGACGAGATCCCGGACACCGCGATCGCCAACGCGTGGGCGGACTGGGACGTGCTCAAGGACGGCGAGTACTCCTGGAACTTCGCCGTCAAGCCCGCCCCCGAGGGTGAACCGGTGGCGACCGAGTACAAGGACGGCAAGGCCGCCGAGAACACCATCGCCTACACGACCGCGGACACGCAGAACCCCCGCGAGCGCGAGTTCCGCATCGTCTACTACCGGGCGGGGAACGGCGACATGTACAAGGTGTCGATCGACTCCCCCCGCAAGGGCTACTTCGCCGACGAGGGACGGGAGATAGCCCGGACAGTGATCGCCAACTGGGAGGTCGGCAACCCCTGATGGGAGCACAGGACCGGCTGGTCGGGCAGCGGTACCGCCTGGGCCGGCGCGTCGGATCCGGCGCGTCGGGCACCGTCTGGCAGGCGTACGACGAGGTCGCGGACCGGGAGGTCGCCGTCAAACGGCCGCGGCTGCCCGGCGGCCCGGCGGACGAGACGTACCGCCGGGCCGCCCACCGCCTCTACCGCGAGGCGCGTGCGGCCGCCCGCGTCGACCACCCCGCCGCCGTCCGCATCCACGACGTGGTCGTGGAGGAGGCCGGACCCGACGGACTGCCCTGGATCGTCATGGAGTGGGTGCGCGGCGAGTCCCTGCGCGAGGCGCTCCGGCGGGGACCGGTGGCAGCGCCCGAGGCCGCCCGGATAGGGCTCGCCGTCCTGGGCGCCCTGCGTGCCGCGCACTCGGTCGGCATCGTGCACCGCGGCGTGAAACCCGCCAACGTCCTGCTCGGCCCGCACGGCCGCGTCGTGCTCACCGGCTTCGGCACCGACCACGTACCGGGCGAGGAACCCCTGCGCGGCGCCGGACCCGCCGCCGACCTGCGGTCCCTGGGCGTCCTGCTGCACGCCGCCACCGCGGAACACGCCACAACCGCCGCCGGGCGCACCACCATCGCCGAGCCCGCCGGCCCCGTCGAGCGCACCGCCGCCGAGCAGGCCGCCACCGCGACCGAGCGCGCCACCACAGCCGCCGAGGGCTCGGCCGCCGGTCCGCTCGGTCCGCTGATCGAACGGCTGCTGGCGAAGGACTCCGGACGGCGACCGGAGGCGGAGCAGTTCGCCGAGGAGATCGCCGAGGAACTGGCGGCGGTGGTCGGCGACCGTCGGCGCGGCCCTGGGCCCGCTCCGGACCGAAAAGAAGTGATCGGGTTCAACCCTTCCACATAACGCCCTGATCAGCGTGTTTGTTGCCAGCGATCACTGGCGTTGTGTGAGCACTCGGTGAATCCCGATTACCGACGGGTACACAAAGCCCTCGCGGCGTCATACCCTGCGGCTCATGACGGACGCGCAGGCCCCGGAAATCACCGGCACGAACCCTCTCGCCCCCGCCCCCGCGGGCGCCCGCACCGCTGCCGACGTGGTCACGCCCGAGCTGGTCGCCCAGCTCACCAAGGGCGTGGCCGGCTCCGGCCGCACCGCCAACCACACGCCGTTCACCGGCGAGAAGCTGGCCGACCTGCCCGAGTCGACGCCCGAGGACGTGGCCGGAGCCTTCGACCGGGCCCGCGCCGCCCAGGCCGTGTGGGCGCGCACGCCGGTACGGCAGCGCGCCGCCGTCCTGCTGCGCTTCCACGACCTGGTCCTCGAACGCCAGGCCGAGGTCCTCGACCTGATCCAGCTCGAGACCGGCAAGGCCCGCCTGCACGCCCACGAGGAGGTCCAGGCCGTCGCCGTCGTCGCCCGGCACTACGGCCGCAAGGCGCCCGCGTATCTGCGGCCCAAGCGGCACACCGGCGCCGTACCGACCCTGACGAAGGTGACCGAGCTGCGCCACCCGCGCGGCGTCGTCGGCCAGATCGCCCCCTGGAACTACCCGCTGGAGCTGTCCGTCGGCGACGCGCTCCCCGCGTTCGTCGCCGGCAACGCGGTCGTGATGAAGCCCGACACCGAGACCTGCCTGACCGCCCTGTGGGCCCGCGACCTGCTCATCGAGGCCGGGCTGCCCGCCGAGGTCTTCCAGGTCGTCCTCGGCGACGGCCCGGTCGTCGGTCCCGAGGTCGTCAAGCACGCCGACTACGTCTCCTTCACCGGCTCGACCCGCACCGGCCGGGAGGTCGCCCAGGGCGCCGCCGCCCGTCTGGTCGGCGTCTCCCTCGAACTCGGCGGCAAGAACGCCATGCTGGTGCTGGAGGACGCCGACATCGAGAAGGCCGCGGCGGGCGCCGTCCGCGCCTGCTTCTCCTCGGCCGGCCAGCTCTGCATCTCCATCGAGCGGCTCTACGTCCACGAGTCGGTCGCCGACGCCTTCCTGGAGCGCTTCGCCGCCCGCACCAAGGCCATGCGCCTCGGCACCTCCCTCGCCTACGGCGCCGACATGGGCTCGCTGGTCGGGGAGCGGCAGTTGGAGACCGTGAAGGCGCACGTGGCGGACGCCGTCGAGCGGGGCGCGAAACTCGTCGCCGGCGGGGTCGCCCGCCCGGACATCGGCCCGTACTTCTACGAGCCGACCATCCTCGACGGGGTCGCGGCCCCCATGACCGTGTGCACCGAGGAGACCTTCGGCCCGGTCGTGTCCGTCTACCGCTTCAAGACCGTGGACGAGGCGGTCGAGCACGCCAACGCCACGCCGTACGGCCTGAACTCCTCGGTCTGGACGAAGGACGCCCGGCGCGGCCGCGACGTCGCCGCCCGCATGCGCACCGGCACCGTCAACATCAACGAGGGGTACGCGTCCGCCTACGGCAGCGTCCAGTCCCCGATGGGCGGCATGAAGGACTCCGGCCTCGGCCGCCGGCACGGCTCCGAGGGCATCCTCAAGTACACCGAGGCCCAGACGGTCGCCCACCAGCGGCTGCTGCCCATGGCACCGTCGCTGGGCATGGACGACGAGAAGTACGCGGCGTTCATGAGCCGGAGCCTGCGTGCGATGAAGGCATTCCGCTTCCGCTGAACCCCCAACCGAAGCCCGTTCTCGACGAGGAGAGCACGTGTCGCAGGAGAAGTCTGTCCAGACCCGGGACGAGAACGGGTACGACTACGACGTCATCGTCGTGGGGTCGGGGTTCGGCGGTTCGGTCTCCGCGCTCCGCCTCACCGAGAAGGGCTACCGCGTGGGCGTCCTGGAAGCCGGCCGCCGCTTCACCGGGGAGTCGCTGCCGAAGAACTCCTGGGACCTGAAGAACTACCTTTGGGCGCCGAAGCTCGGCATGTTCGGCATCCAGCGCATCCACCTGCTCGGAAATGTCATGGTCCTGGCAGGCGCCGGGGTCGGCGGCGGGTCCCTGAACTACGCCAACACCCTCTACGTGCCGCCGAAGCCCTTCTTCGACGACCCCCAGTGGCGTGACATCACCGACTGGCACGACGAACTGACGCCGTACTACGACCAGGCCAGGCGCATGCTCGGCGTCCGGCTCAACCCGACCATGACCCCCTCCGACGTGCACCTGAAGGCCGCCGCCGAGCGGATGGGCGTCGGCGACACCTTCCACATGGCGCCGGTCGGCGTCTTCTTCGGCGACGGCGAGGACGCCGACGGCACGGTGCGGGCGGAGCCCGGCGAGCAGGTGTCCGACCCCTACTTCGGCGGCGCGGGCCCCGACCGCAAGGCCTGCAACGAGTGCGGCGAGTGCATGACCGGCTGCCGGCACGGCGCGAAGAACACCCTCAACGAGAACTACCTGTACCTCGCCGAGAAGGCGGGCGCGGTCGTGCACCCCATGACGACGGCCGCCTCGGTCACCGAGGACTCGCGCGGCGGCTTCGCCATCGCCACCCTCCCCACCGACCGGCGGAAGAAGGGCGCGGGCCGCACCTTCACGGCCCGCCGGGTCGTCATAGCAGCCGGTACCTACGGCACCCAGACCCTGCTGCACCGCATGAAGGCGGGCGGCCAGCTCCCGCACATATCCGCCAAGCTCGGCGAGCTGACCCGCACCAACTCCGAGGCGCTGGTCGGCGCCCAGACTGACGACCGGCGCTACCGCAGGGCCACCGGCGAGCCCCGGGCCGACTTCACGCGCGGCGTCGCCATCACGTCCTCGATCCACCCGGACGCCAACACCCACATCGAGCCGGTGCGTTACGGCAAGGGCTCCAACTCGATGGGCGGCCTGTCCATCCTCCAGGTCCCCTACGCCGGGCAGACCGCCTCCGGCACGTCCCGCGTGCTGGGTTTCCTGGGCCACGCGGCCAGGCACCCCCTGCTGGTCCTGCGCTCCCTGTCCAACCGCAAGTGGTCGGAGCGGACCATCATCGGCCTGGTGATGCAGTCGGTGGACAACTCCCTGACCACGCACCTGAAACCGACGGGCGTCGGCAAGGGCCTGCTCACCGCCCGCCAGGGGCACGGCTCGCCCAACCCCAAGCAGATCAAGGCGGCCACGGAGGGCGCCTCCGCGCTCGCCGCCGAGATCAACGGCTTCGCCGGCTCCAACGTCGGCGAGCTGATGGGTACCCCGCTCACCGCCCACTTCCTCGGCGGCTGCCCCATCGGCGCCTCCCGCGAGACCGGCGTCATAGACCCGTACCACCGGCTCTACGGCCACCCGGGCATCTCGGTCGTCGACGGCGCCGCGGTCTCCGCCAACCTGGGCGTCAACCCGTCCCTGACCATCACGGCGCAGGCCGAGCGGGCGATGTCGCACTGGCCGAACAAGGGCGAGAGCGACCCCCGCCCGGCGCAGGGCACGGCCTACGAGCGCCTGGCCCCCGTCGAGCCCAAGTCCCCGGCGGTCCCGGCGGAGGCCTTCGGCGCGCTGCGGCTGCCGTTCCTGGGGATACCGGCGGTGCCGCCGAAGAAGTAGGCGCTTCGCCTGCCCGGGCGGCCGTTTCGCCGGACGAAGTCGGCAAAGGCGATAAGAACCTGCCCCTCCCCGGCAAAGGTGAGAGGGACCTGCGCCCCCCTCCGAGCGCAGGTCCCTCTCAGCCGGCCTGTGTCACGCCGGTGCGTGCCGTCTCACGCCTCCGCGCCGGCCTTGCGCCGCCGCACCACGAACACCGCGCCGCCACCGACGACGACGGCGAGCCCGCCGACGAGGCCGATCACCGGCAGCGCCGAGCCGGCACCGGTCTCAGCGAGGCTGCCGGTGACCTCGGGCGTGTTGGCGGCCGGCTTCTCGACGGCGACGGGCGCCTTGCCGCCTTCCTGCGGCTCGGTGCCCTCCGTGTCGGTGCCGGCGGCCACGATCTGGAACTTGTAGGCGATGTCACCGAAGCCGGTGCACTCGCCGTCCGCGTCGCCGTAGATCGTCGCGCCGAGCGTGAAGCCGGCACCGACCGGGGCGTCGGACCGCACGTTGATCCGCATCGGGATGTCGACCTCGTAGTCGGGTGCCAGCTCGTCGGTGTAACCGATGTAGCCGACCGCGTAGCCGAACTCGTCGAGGTCCTCCCAGATCTCGTCCTCGGGGTTCCAGGCCTGGAGGCTGACCTTCTTGCTCTCGAACAGCTCCTCGCCGTTCCGGTCGGCGGAGGCGCCGGCCAGGTACTCGAGGTTCTGGAGCGTGGAGCCGGAGTTATTGGCCACGTTCAGGGAGAACTCGTGCCAGCCGCTGCCCACCGCGATCTCGCCGGGCAGGCCGCTGATACCGACGTCGACCTTGGTGTCCTCGCACACCGACGGCTCGGGGTCCGGGGTCTTGGTCTCGGTAGCGGAGGTGCTCGGCGACGGGTTCGCGGGGGCGGACGTGGTCGTCTCCGACCCGCTGGGAGCGGGGGTGCCCTCGCTCTCCGACTCGCTCGGGGACGTGCTCACCGAGTTGCTCGGAGCGGGCGTGGTCTCGTTGGCCGACTCGCTCTGGGACGACGACTCCCCGGCGGACGGGCTGGTGGCCGGTGCGCTGGTCGAGCTGCTCGCCGAGGCGGACGGGGACGGCGACGTCTCGCCGGTCGCGTAGGCGGCGGGAGCCGCGAGCAGCGCCACCGGGGCTATCACCGCCGTAGCGGCCGCTGCTGCCATGGCGCGACGAAGCTTCATGAAGACCTCGGGTGGTCCGGCGTACCGCGCGTGCGGTACGCGAGGGTCAGGGAGGCCTCCGCGTGTGGGGCGCGGGAGTGGCCCTTGGTTCGGTCCGTACGGCTGTTTGATCTGTGAAAGCTGTGAATGGTTGTCCTCGAACTCACAGAACTTTTATGTGGCGTGCGTCACTCGAGGGCGGCGGGCCGACGGGCCGACGGGTCGACGGGTCTACGGGAGAGGCCGTGAGGGCATGGCGAAGGGCCCCGCGGGACGTGTGCCGCGGGGCCCTTCCTCGGCCAGCACCGGCGTCAGGGCGGCGCCGGTGCCTCGGAAGCGGCGCCGGGGGGTCGCGCCGCTGGCTTCGCATGACGAAGTGGTTTCGAATGGCCGTGCGGTTGAGTGGGCCGAGGGACTCGGCCGCCCCGTCGGCCGGCCCCGGGCGTCCCCGGAGCCGGCCGTTCTCTTGGGTGACCGGGCTGCTGTCCCCTGCCGTCCGGTCACTTTCTGGAGCGAGGTCCCACGACGTACGGCACGATGCGCACGTCTCATCGCTCCAGCGACCCACGCGTGGTTCTTTCGGGCCCGCCCCTGGCTGACACGGACACCGGGACCAACGAAGCCGCCGGCGTACGGGTCACGCGCCGTACGGGTGAGAAGAGACCCGAACTCGGATGCGACGCCCGGACACGGGGCTCACACGCGCCCCCGGCACAGCTCCAGCATCGTCATCGCCAGCGCGGTGCCCGGCTTGCCCAGCGCCTGCCGGTAGTGGTCGAGGACCTCCATCTCGCGGGAGAGGTTCACGCGCCGGCCACCGGAGGTGATCCGCGCCTCCTGGATGACCGCGGAGACGGCCATCCGTTCCTGGATCAGCCCGATGATCCGGTCGTCCAGGGCGTCGATGCGCTCCCGGGCGCCGGTGATCACGCCGGCGGCCTCGGTGGTGCGGGCGCCGGTCTTGTCCGCTGCGGTGACGGTCATGTCGGGGTCTCCTCGCTGAAGGGGGCGGTGTCCCCGGCCGACCGATCCGCGAACGCCAGACGCCCCGGACCTGTCGGCCCGGGGCGCCTGGGAAGTCGCTTGTCAGTTGCTCAAGCAGCACGACCATGGCAGCCGGTGGGCCGGTTGCCATAGGTAAACAGGAAGGTCTGGTGCGTGAGCATGGGGCAAGTATGCCCCGGGGACGGGCGGTGTCCAAGCCGGTTCGCATGGTGAGTCGCGGGGGCGGGGCGGCGGCGGGGCACCGTGGGCGGGACGGGCCACCCGCCCACCTCGGTAGAATCGGGAGCACAAGACCCCCGCCCGACCGCCGGAAGGCACCCCGTGTCATCAGCGACTCCCGCTGCCGCCGCCCCCGACACCGTCCTGGTCGTCGACTTCGGCGCGCAGTACGCCCAGCTCATCGCCCGTCGTGTCCGCGAGGCGCGGGTCTACAGCGAGATCGTGCCGAGCTCCATGCCGGTCGCGGAGATGCTCGCCAAGAACCCGGCGGCCATCATCCTCTCCGGCGGCCCCTCGTCGGTGTACGAGCCGGGCGCCCCGACCCTCGACCGCTCGCTGTTCGAGGCGGGCGTCCCCGTCTTCGGCATGTGCTACGGCTTCCAGCTCATGGCGCAGACCCTCGGCGGCACCGTCGACAACTCCGGCGCCCGTGAGTACGGCCGCACCGACCTGTCGGTCTCCAAGCCGTCCTCCACCCTCTTCGAGGGCACCCCGGCCGAGCAGGCCGTGTGGATGTCGCACGGCGACGCCTGCTCCGCCGCCCCCGAGGGCTTCACCGTCACCGGCTCCACGGACGTCGTCCCGGTCGCCGCCTTCGAGAACGACGAGAAGAAGCTCTACGGCGTCCAGTACCACCCCGAGGTGATGCACTCCACGCACGGGCAGCAGGTGCTCGAGCACTTCCTGTACCGGGGCGCGGGCCTGAAGCCCGACTGGACCACCGGCAACGTCATCGAGGAGCAGGTCGCGGCCATCCGCGAGCAGGTCGGCGACAGGCGCGCCATCTGCGGCCTGTCCGGCGGCGTGGACTCCGCCGTCGCCGCCGCCCTCGTCCAGAAGGCCATCGGCTCCCAGCTCACCTGCGTCTACGTCGACCACGGCCTGATGCGCCAGGGCGAGACCGAGCAGGTCGAGAAGGACTTCGTCGCCGCGACCGGCGTACAGCTCAAGGTCGTGGACGCCAGCGAGCGGTTCCTGAACGCGCTGGCCGGGGTCTCCGACCCCGAGGAGAAGCGGAAGATCATCGGCCGCGAGTTCATCCGCGTCTTCGAGCAGGCCCAGGCCGAGATCATCGCCGACGAGGGCCCCGCGGTGGAGTTCCTCGTCCAGGGCACCCTCTACCCGGACGTGGTCGAGTCCGGCGGCGGCACCGGCGCGGCGAACATCAAGTCCCACCACAACGTCGGCGGGCTCCCCGAGGACCTCGAGTTCCAGCTCGTCGAGCCGCTGCGCAAGCTGTTCAAGGACGAGGTCCGGATGGTCGGCCAGGAGCTGGGCCTGCCGGACGAGATCGTCCAGCGCCAGCCGTTCCCCGGTCCGGGCCTCGGTATCCGGATCGTCGGCGAGGTCACCAAGGAGCGGCTCGACCTGCTCCGCGAGGCCGACGCCATCGCCCGCGAGGAGCTGACCGCGGCCGGCCTCGACCGCGACATCTGGCAGTGCCCCGTGGTGCTGCTCGCGGACGTCCGCTCCGTCGGCGTCCAGGGCGACGGCCGCACCTACGGCCACCCGATCGTGCTGCGGCCCGTCTCCTCCGAGGACGCGATGACGGCCGACTGGTCCCGGCTGCCGTACGACGTGCTCTCCAAGATCTCGACCCGGATCACCAACGAGGTCAAGGACGTCAACCGGGTCGTCCTCGACGTGACGTCGAAGCCGCCGGGGACGATCGAGTGGGAGTGACCCCCGGCCCTACGCGCGCCTGACGGTGCGCAGGGGCTTCCCGGGCTGCCAGATCCGGACGACCAGACAGGCTTCCTCGACGTAGGTTCGCACGACCTCCGTCAGCTCGGTGCGGAAGAGGTGGAACGGCTGAGGCGGTTCCACCTCTTCCGCGTATCCGGCCCTGGTCTCCGGATCCTCGACCTCGACCGCGCGGCCGGCGATCCGCACGTCTCCGCCGCCCATGCCGGTGCCGTCTCCAGGGTTCGCCTGCAACGCGAACCGCGGGTCGCGGCGCAGGTCGAGTGCCTTCAGCGAGCCCGGCATCATGCCGAGCCACAGTTCGCCGTTCAGGAAACGCACCTCCAGGCCGGTGGTGCGGGGCGAGCCGTCCTTGCGCAGGGTGGCGAGGGTGTGGTGGGTGTACGCGCCGAAGCGCGCCTCGACGGTGGCGGCCAGCGCGGGTTCCGCGGCGGCGAAGCCGGCCCAGTCGGCGGCGGCGGTGCTCGTGGCGGGCGTGCGTGGTGTCATACGTCGAGTCTGGACCCGAAATCGGACACCCTCTGTCGGGTATCGCGCCGGCGAAACCGGCCGCTTCCGCCGTGCGTGCGCGGTGAAGCCGGGCGCCTCCGCCGTGGCGTGCGTGGTGAAACCGGCCGCCTCCAGCGTGCACGCGCGGGTCCAGGCCGCCGGGACCGTGTTCAAAAGCCCCGGAGCACCGCCGCCTTCGTCATGGCGAACTCCGCGTCCGTGAGGACGCCGCCGCGGTGCAGCTCACCCAGCTCGCGCAGCCGGCGCAGCAGGGCGTCGTGATGGTCGGACGGCGGCGGTACGGCACCGGGAAGCCGGGGCCGGGACCCGCCCCCGGCGCGCTCCGGGGCGGCGTCGTCCGCGTCACCCGTGCAAGCCGATGGATGCGGCAGCCGGGCCGTGACCGCGGTGGCGATCAACGCGGTGAGCAGGTCGCGGCGGGCGCTGCCCCACAGGTCCAGGGCGTACGGGTCCCTCTCCGGCGGCAGCTTGGCGAAGACCGACTCCCGGGTCACGAACCGCAGGAAACCCTCCTCGGACCCGGAGTTGGGCAGCCACTCGACCCGCACCAGGTCGCCGACGCCGATGATCCGCGGACCGGTGGCGCGTTTGACCCGGTCGGAGGTGTCGGCCCAGTCGATCCGCACCTTGGTGCCGTCGAAGGAGACCATGCCGTCCGAGGAACGCACCGAGACCGGCACCGGCGGCCCGGGTAGCAGGTAGGCCTTCGCGGGCCCCTTGGGAATCCGGTCGAGGAGCAGCGCGCGGCGGATCTCCTCGGCGACGTACTCGGCGACCCCGCAGCGGTCGCTCTCCACCGTCAGCCGGTACGGGTCCGCCGCGTCGGGCAGCCGGCCGCCGGTCGCCTGGAGGAGTGGATCGGCGCCCTCGCGCAGACGCAGCCGCAGGCGCCCGCGTTTGCGGTCCGGCTCGAAGACGATGCCCGCGACGGCCTCCAGCGGTACCGGAATCTCTCCGTACGTCTGCCGGAACAGCGGCACCGAGCGGTGCAGGCCGGGCGTGATCCGGACCGTGCCACCGTCGAACGCCCAGGTCCCGTCACGCTGGATGATCTCGGCCATAGGGGAATTCTCGCAGCCGGGTCAACACGGCGGTCCGCGTGTCACCCGCGCTGAGCAGAGCGGACCGGGGGCGCCGGGCGCGCGAGGGGCGGTGTACGGCACAATTCGCTTTCGTCCCAAGGGACTTACGGGTTCTCCACGGGCGGTGCGGCAGATGCTGCCGCAGAGGTTGGCGCAGATGTTGTCACTGGGTTTTCGCAGGGGTTCGGGAAGGCGGGCGTCGGGCGTGGCGGTGCAGGAGGCGAGACGCGGGAGCGGCTCGGACAAAGGCGCGTACGAGGCGGCGCACAAAGGCGGCTGCACCTGCGGGGACTGCCCGCACGGCGCCCGTGAGGGGCACCGCCGGGCGGTCGCCGCGTTCCTGCTGCGGCGGGACGAGTTCGCGGCCGGACAGGGGCTGCCGGCCGCGGTGGCCCACTCGGCCTCCGCCTCCCGGCAGTGGGTCTCGGAGGAGCTGACCCAGTCCGCGGAACTCGTCGCCGAACGCGGTCGCGCCGAGGGCGGGGCATGGCTCGCGGCCGTCGGGCGCCGCACGGCGGCCGTCGTGTGGGCCGGGGTCGTACTGCTGCTGCTCGGGCAGTCGCTGACCGCGGTCGGGACCGGCTGGACGGCGGCGCGCACCGCCGGGCTCGCGGCGGCACTGGTCGTGGCCGGCGCGCTGACGGCGGCGTCGTGGTTCCACCGCGCGCGGGGCGGAGCGCTGGCACCGGTCATCGGCGAGGACAACCGCCTGTCCACGTCCCGGGCCGTCGCGGCGGCCTGGGTGCTCTTCATCGCCTACGCGGTGCTCGTCCTGGCCGGGCAACTGGCGGTGGCCTCGGGCCACGGCCGGCGGGACGCGCTGATCTCCGGGCTCGAACTCGCCCGCGGCGCCGGTGCGGTGACCGTGCTCGCGGTGGTGTGCGGGATCGCGGTCCTGGTGCGGCGGGTGGTCGGGCTGCGGGTGCTGGGGCAGCGGCTGCAGAAGGTACGGGCGGACCGGCCGCGCGCGGCCGACCTGCTGACGGACGACGCGGGGCGCGGGACCTTCGCCGACAT
Source organism: Streptomyces pactum (assembly GCF_002005225.1). Classification (NCBI taxonomy): domain Bacteria; kingdom Bacillati; phylum Actinomycetota; class Actinomycetes; order Kitasatosporales; family Streptomycetaceae; genus Streptomyces; species Streptomyces pactum. Next base: position 3,537,851 of record NZ_CP019724.1, on the reverse strand, counting down.
CCAGTACGTGGTGATCAGCGCCGTCGCCCTGGTGTTCGCGGCCGTGCGGCTGGCCCGGCGCCCGGAGCAACTGCCCGACCTGCCATGGGGGCTGGCGGTCGTGGTGCTGGTGTCGGCCGCGACCTACGTGGCCGGGAAGTACGCGGAGGGCGGGCGTCCCGTGATCCTCTCCGTGGTCCGGGCGCGGGAGGCCGGTGACCTGGACGCGCCGATCCGCACCGGCGACGACATCGAGATCCGGGGCGCCGGTTTCGTACCGCCGGGCGCGCAGCGCGCGGACCGTCTGTCCCGGATGGTCGTCCGCATCGGCGCGGTCAACGTCCACGTCCCCCTGGTCCCGGTGACCGGCGGCTTCCGCAACCCCGCGGACGACCTGCTGACGGTCCCGGTGCCGGCGGACGTGGAACCGGGCCGGGTGGACGTCCAGGTGGTCACGAGCGCGGGCGTGGAAACCAACCGCTACGCGATCGACGTGACGGACTGACGCCCCGCCGGCCCCACGGCCGACCGCCGGCCCCACGGCCGACCGCCGGCCCACCGGGACCGCGGTCCGCCGAAACCGCGAACCGCCGAACGCGCACGCTGCCCGAACCGCGCGAACCGCCGAACGCGCACGCTGTCGAAACCGACAGGAAGAAACCGGTCGCGGAAGGGTTGAGAGAGGCCCCCGCGTCGTACGTATGCTCTGGTGGGGGTCTCGGCACGCGCGGGCGAGAGGCGGCTGGCAGTGATGACGCACGGTATGCGGACGGATGCGTACACCTCGCATCCGGGCGGCGGCGGAGACTGGCGGGACCACGCCACCCAGTACGCCCTCCTGCCCCTACGGATCTTTCTGGGCGTCACCTTCATCTACGCGGGCCTGGACAAACTCACGGACAGCGCCTTCATGAAGGACGCGGGCGCCGGCTCCGTCGGCGACATGATGCGTACCGTCCGCGACTCCTCCGCCATCCCCGCCCTGGTCGACCTGGCGCTGAAGAGCCCCGCCGGTTTCGGCTACGCCATCGCCCTGGGCGAGCTGGCGGTCGGCATCGGTACCCTGCTCGGCCTGCTGACCCGACTGGCGGCGCTCGGCGGCGCGCTGATCTCGCTCAGCCTGTGGCTGACCGTTAGCTGGGCCTCCGACCCGTACTACTACGGCAACGACCTCCCGTACATGTTTTGCTGGGTCCCTCTCGTGCTTGCTGGCGCACCCCTCTGGTCACTAGATGCCCTGATCAGGAACCGACGCCGCAGGAAGGCCTACTAGTACTCCAGCCGTAGATCGTGATGATCTAGATCGGTATCGTCGCCGTATGCCTGAACTGATCGCGCCCACCACCCGCCTACACTCCGCCTGGCTTCTGGCGCGTGACGAGTGGGGTCCCGGCTTCCACGAGGACGGATTCGGGCTGGGGCCGTCCGACGAGGTCGACTCGCCGGACGGGTTCGCGACCTGGGTGGCGCGCTTGACTGAGGAGTCGGGCCCGAAAGCGGTGGAGACTGGGCGGGGTTGTACGTACCGCTGGATCGTCGAGTGCGACCGGGTGCACGGCGGGATCGCGCTGCGGCACGGGCTCAACGACTACGTGCTGCAGTTCGGCCACATTGGGTACGGCATCCGGCCGTCTTCACGTCGGCGTGGGCTGGCCACCTGGGCACTGGGCCGGATACTCGACGAGGCGCGGGCGCTCGGCCTGGACCAGGTACTGATCGTCTGCGAAGTCGACAACCCCGCCTCGGTGAAGACGATCGAGCACCACGGCGGAGTCTTCGAAGGCGTACGGGAGACCGAACATGGCCTCGTACGGCGCTACTGGATCAAAATCTAGTCTGCTGTCTCGCCGGCGGGGGCTGACCCGAAGATCAGGTACGGCCACCACTGATCATCGGTGTGTGAAGACAGAAGATCATGTGGTGGCCGCAGGTCACAGCGTAAAGCCTGCACTCTGGCAGGTGGCGTTCGATGGCCTGATGGATCGGATAGCCGGACGGTTCGGTCGGGTGGAGCCCCGCCGTCGGGTACGGCGGTTGGTACTCGGGCTGATGTCAGACCTGCCGCGGAAGAACTGCTGGGTGCGCCACGAGGCGCCATGTGACCGAGTGGAGGTGCGAGACCTCTACCGCTGGGCCGTCGCAGCGGCCGGGTAGAAGCTGAGGGCAGTCCGGGCCGGGGAACGCCGGTGACGAACACCAAGTCCGCCGCTGGGACTCCTGGCACCGCTGGGTCACTTTGGCACTGCTCGCCCACGCGTGCCTCGCTGTCACTGCCGCGCTCGAACGCCCAGAGCAGGTACCGGCCGAGGACGGCACGAGCCCCGGCGGACTGATCCCTCTCACCTGCAACGAGATCCAGCGTCTGTTGATAACTCTGACGGTCCGGGTCGCCCACGATCCGATTTGCCTGCTCCACTGGTCGACCTGGCGACGGCGCCACCAAGCCCGAGCGCGCCACTGCCACTACCGCCGCCAGGCTGCCCTCCAACCATGAAGATCTCGATCTACGGCTGGAGTACTAGGCCATGAACAGCAGCAAGGCGACATGAGGAGGCCCCCAGCATGGCGCTGGAGGGCTCTCTCAGAGGGTCTGTGGTCAGTCGGTCAGGTGTCGGTACAGGGTGGCCCTGGATACCCCCAGAGCCCTGGCTGAAGACTGGAGAGCTGGCTCTCTGGAGATCAGAGAGCCAAAGTGACGAGTGATGCATTCCTCAGTGAATAGTGAATGGTTGATGCAGGCTTTTCCCTAGATCAATCTCTGCGCCAAAGTCAACGGTATTGGATACGCCCTTGATGAGGGGATTGAGTCGGATGCTGACTCCTGCCTTCAGTAGGTGGCGCGTCCTTTCGTCCTTGTTGTCTTTGTTTCTCTCCCACATGTGGCGGAAGGTCTCCCCGGTAGCTCGGTACGCGTAACGGTCTGGCTTATCTCCTTCGGCGGACAGGGAGTCGTGTTCCTCGTGCAGGGCTGCAATCTCTTCCTCAGTGGACTTCTTGGCAAAGCCCGAAGAGTTCTTACCGCCTGGGCGGATGGACCTCTGAAGTTCCGTCACGTACTGCTCAATTTCGTGAAGCCTCTGAGTGTTATTCGATCCCTTTACGTAGTAGCGCTCGTGCATGGGGAGATCTCCGATGACTCTCAGGATCGTTGCCTCTACAATCTCTTCGACTTTCTCTGCGCGGAAGGCGTATCCTTTACCGCAGGATTCACGGTTAGCCGCCTTATTGCAGCGGTACACCGGCCTACCCTGTTGCCTCTCAGGATTGAAGAGATACAGGTTCCTGCCACATCCGTCACACAGGACAACTCCACGATACGCAGTCGTGTTCTTTATGGAGCGGCGGGCAGAGCTGGGACGACTGTTCATCTCTTCTTGGAGCTTGGCCCATTCGTCGTCTGTGAGGATTGGATCAGCCATCCTGATCTTTCCCGCAGAAGTCACGATAGGCTGGGATACTCCGTACTTCTTTCCGGGTACCTTCACTTCCTCGCACTTCCAGCCGAGGATGGTTTCAGACCTCAGAATGGTTGTGATGGTGCGACTGCGCCATATCGGGGGAGAGTCGCCGTTGTTCTTTCGGCGATTCGACATCCTCTCTGCCCCAGGTGACATTATGTCTCTAGCGTTGAGGTCATCACAGATAGTCGAGTAGGGCTCTCCGTCCTCAACTACCCGCTTATAGATCTCCCGAATGACATCCTTCTGCGTCTCGCGCACCCGGAGTCTCATGGCTCCGTCAATGTCACGGAATGATTCGTAACCGTATGGAGGATTTCCCTTGGCCCATACGTTCTTGGATTTTGCGTAGTTCTGGAACGACTTAACTCGCATGGAGATGTTCTGTGCTTCAGTCTCAGCGATAGCCGCAAACAAATCAATGATTACTGCCCGAAAAGGGCCGACCATGTCGAGTGCGGGTTCCTTGGCTGAAACCAGGGACTTACCCCCGTGAGCAGTCGCCCATTTGATCATGTCCTGCATGTCTACGACTTTGCGGACGAACCTGTCCATCTTCCAGAAGAGCAGAAGATCGAATTCCGGGGCTCGATTATTCAGCCATTCCCCGAGTTTCGGTCGGTCGAATGGGTGAGATTTGGTGGCGGAGATATGAGCATCCCTCGCTACTCCCACCACCTGCCATCCCAGGTTCTGCCTCTCCTCGACGTAGGCCATGCAGTCCTGTAGCTGCCGCTCCAGGGAGGTGGATGCGTCGGTCTCGTTGCTGATCCGCAGGGCGATCAGTACCCGCACAGTCTTCACAGTCTGTGACCGTACAACAGCAGTAGGCCAGTAATCTCGCCTACCTGATGGCCTGGATCCCCCTCGTCCTCGCGGGCGCCCCGCTGCTGTCACTGGACGCGGCTCTGCGCTCCCGGCGGCGACGGCGGACGGGCGGATACCGGTAGCAGCCCTCGAGCCACGTACCGGCTGCCCGGTTGCCTGCCTGCCTCGGACCCGCCCGCCCCGGAGCCCGTCAGCCGGGGAGGTCCGCCCGGGGGGCGTCCGTGTTCGCGCGGAGCGCCCCGCGGCGGTGTACGGCCCGGGCCAGGACCCCGACCGCTCCCGCTAGGCAGAGGCCGCCCATGACGACGGGGATGATCACGAACCACGGCGTGTCCCAGAGGCCGCCCGCGTCGCCGGCGTAGATGACGCCCGCCAGGGTCAGGAAGGTGCCGGCGACCAGCCGCCCGGGCTGGAACCTATGACGCAGCACGGGTCACCTCCGCCTGTCCGACGCCGACCTGGAGATCGAGGTCGAGCGTGCCGGCGTTCTTGCCGCCGCTGGTGGGGGGCAGGGTGATCTCCTTGTGCTTGCCCGGTGCCACGTCCACGTCCTTGCTGTCGTCGCCGGGTAGCTGGATGTCGCCCACGCCGACCTCGACGCTCAGCCGCACGGTCACGTCCTGCGGCACGACGACCCGTATGCGGCCGACGCCCACGTCGGCCCGGGTGGTCAGCGTCTGCCCCTCGGCAAGGTCCAGTCTGGACAGGTCGAGGGTGCCGCTGCCGGTCCCGATGTCGTACTGCTCGCGCACGCCGGCCGCCGTCGTGGGCTCCCAGGTGGTCCGGACCCATTCGGTACCGACGTCCTTGGGCAGGGCGGCCGACCCGGCGAGCAGGCCCGCCGTGACGATCGCCAGGAAGATCGAACCGGCCCCGGTGCGTCCAAGGAAGGCGCTGACCGCGATGCCGACGCCGAAGACGGCGAGCGCGCAGGCCAGGCCGGTCTGCAGACTGGTGCCGAGCGGGTGCGTGTCCCAGGTCAGCCGGGTGCCGAGGAACGCCGCGAGCAGGGCGAGCAGGAACACCCAGCCGCCGATTCCACGAGGACCGCGCTGCTGCGGGGACCGTGAACACCGACCGCCCGCGGCGTCGCGGTCACCGGCCCGGGCCCGGTGGCCGATGCTGACGGCCGCCGCGATGTCACGGTCCTCGGAGTCCGGAGGGCCCCACAGATAGCCCGTCCCGCCGACGTGGGTGCCGTCCTTGACTATGGGTTCGCGCCACCAGGAGGGCCAGGTGATCATGACCGGGGGCGCCTGGGCCTCCGGTGGAGCGTCGGCGACGGCCTGAGCGGAGAGGGGGTCGGGGTCGGGGGCCTTCCGCTGCCGGGACCAGTACCCCGCGCCCGCGAGGAGCAGGGAGAGGACGACGGCGAAGGTCAGCACGCCGCCGTTGCTCAGCATGGTCAGGAAGATCCCGCAGCCGACCAGGGCGAACAGCACGGCCGCCAGCGCCTGGCCGTCGACCCGGCCGGTCAGCAGCTTGCGCACCTCGTTCTCGTCCTCGTCGTAGGGGACGAAGAGCCAGGCGAAGCCGTAGAAGATGAGGCCGATGCCGCCGGTCGCGGAGAGCACGGCGAGGGTGATCCGGAAGATCACCGGGTCCATGTCGCACTGCCGTCCCAGGCCGGCGCACACTCCGGCGAGCGTCTTGTGCCGCCGGTCGCGTCGGAACCTGTGGGGCGGCCCGGGGACCTCGGTGCCCGCGGGGACGCCCGCGTCGGCTGCGGCACCACCCCCGGCACCACCCCCGGCCGCACCCCCGGCACCACTCGCGGCATCCGCGGCGGGCGCGGCGCCCTGCGGCCCGGCGCCCCGTGGAGGGCGCGGGCCGGGACCGGGTCCCGGGCCCGCCGCGGCGTGCTCGTGATCTGTCATGAGTCCATGGTGACTGGCGCGGCGCCGTGACGGCAGTCGGTTCGACCCTGGTCGGACCCTGATATCGGCCCTGACGCGGAGCCCGGGGAGTGTTCGAAGCGCCCCGGGCCCGAAGATCAGGGGCGTCTCGGGGACCGACCCTGATGCCTCGGCTCCCGAGACCGTGTGACCATCGGTGTCATGCCGGAAGCCGCAGCAGCGCCCCTCCTCGAACCGCGGCCGCCGCGCAAGCTCTACCGCAGCAGCGACGGACGCTGGCTCGGTGGCGTGGCGCGGGGGCTCGCCGGGCACCTCGGGCTGCCCGTCATCTGGGTGCGGTTCGCCTTCGTCGGCCTGTTCATGGCCGACGGCCTGGGCGCGCTGTTGTACGCGGCCTTCTGGTTCTTCGTACCGCTGGGCGTCGGCGGCGTCGACGCGCAGAAGCCGCCCTCCCTGGTCACCTCCGAGACCTCGCCGGACGGCCGCCGCAGACTCGTCGCCCGTAAACCGGACAAGGGCCAGATAGTCGCCCTGCTCCTCATGGTGGTCGTGGCCCTGGTCTTCGTGGGCAACGTCGACCTCGGCGGCGGGGCCAAGGCCTACCTGTGGCCGACCGTGCTCGTCGGCGCCGGCGTCGCCCTCGTCTGGCGCCAGGCGGACAACGCCCGCCGGGCTCGCTGGGCCGAGGTGGGACGCCACCGGCGCACGGTCACGTTGCTGCGTTCCGTGGCCGGTGTGCTGCTGGTGACGGCCGGCGTCACCGGAATCTTCGTCCTGCAGGGGTCCGCCGCCCACCTGGGCTCCGTGCTCCAGGCGGCCCTCGCCGTCCTCGTCGGCATAACGCTCCTCGCCGGCCCCTACCTGGTGCGCATGACGCAGGACCTCTCCGAGGAGCGGCTGATGCGCATCCGGGCCCAGGAGCGTGCCGAGGTCGCCGCCCACGTCCACGACTCGGTGCTCCACACCCTGACCCTGATCCAGCGCAACGCGGAGAGCCCGGGCGAAGTGCGCCGCCTCGCCCGGGCCCAGGAGCGCGACCTGCGCGCCTGGCTCTACAAGCCGGAGGGCAACGGCAAGGACGAGGACGACGAGCCCACCACCCTCGCCGAGGCCGTGAAGCGCAATGCCGCGGAGGTGGAGGACAAGCACGGCGTGCCCATCGAGGTCGTGGTGGTCGGCGACTGCCCGCTCGACGAGAGGATCACCGCACAGATGCAGGCCGGACGCGAGGCGATGGTGAACGCCGCCAAGTACGGTGGCGAGGGCGGCGCCGTACAGGTCTTCGCCGAAGTCGAGGGCAGGACGGTCTTCGTGTCCGTCCGGGATCGAGGCCCCGGCTTCGACCTCGACTCGATACCCGCCGACCGCATGGGCGTCAGAGAATCGATCATCGGCCGCATGGAGCGCAACGGCGGCACGGCGCGGCTGCGCGCGGTGCCGGACGGCGGCACGGAGGTCGAGCTGGAGATGGAGAGGGCGGAGAAAACGTCATGAGCGACCCGACCGAGGCGAACGGAACGGCCGGAACGGGCGGGGCGGCCGAGCCCGCACAGCCGGCGAGCGGCGGTGCGGGGGAGCGTCACGTGCGCGTGGTGCTCGTCGACGACCACCGCATGTTCCGCACCGGTGTCCAGGCCGAGATCGGCCAGACCGCGCAGACCGGGGTCGAGGTCGTCGGCGAGGCCGCCGATGTCGACCAGGCCGTCACGGTCATCACGGCGACCCGGCCCGAAGTGGTGCTTCTCGACGTCCACCTTCCCGGCGGCGGCGGGGTCGAAGTCCTGCGCCGCTGCGCTCCCTTGATGAGCGACGCCGAGCAGCCCGTCCGCTTCCTCGCCCTGTCCGTCTCGGACGCGGCGGAGGACGTCATCGGCGTGATCCGGGGCGGCGCCCGGGGCTACGTGACCAAGACGATCACCGGCACGGACCTGGTGAACTCCGTCTTCCGCGTCCAGGAGGGCGACGCCGTCTTCTCCCCGCGGCTGGCCGGCTTCGTCCTCGACGCGTTCGCCTCCACCGACGCCCCGCCGGTCGACGAGGACCTCGACCGCCTCACCCAGCGCGAGCGCGAGGTGCTGCGCCTGATCGCCCGTGGTTACGCGTACAAGGAGATCGCCAAGCAGCTCTACATCTCGGTGAAGACGGTCGAGTCCCACGTCTCGGCGGTGCTCCGCAAGCTCCAGTTGTCCAACCGGCACGAGTTGACCCGCTGGGCGACGGCACGACGGCTGGTGTGACCGTTCGGTAGGCACGTTCACGATCACACGGATAGTCGCATGCCAGTTCCACGTGCATCAGAAGGGTGGCAGAGGAACGATGAGTGAACGCCTCACCCGGTACAAGTCCAGCTACAGCTACAGCTACAGCTACAGTCAGGGCGGTGCCTGCCTGGAAGTAGCCCTTGACTGGCAACTGGACGACCTCGGGCGTCGGCTCTGGCTCGGTGGCATCCGTGAGAGGCCCTGACGTCTGCTTCCGCTCTCACACCACCCGCGTAGCCCCCGCGAACGGCATCTCGTCGATCGGGGCGACGCGGACCGGTGCCGACGGGTTCGGGGCGTGGATCATCCGGCCGTCGCCGATGTAGACGCCGACGTGGCTGATGCCGGAGTAGAAGAAGACCAGGTCGCCCGGGAGGAGTTCCGAGCGGCCGACGCGGCGGCCCGCGTCGATCTGGGCGTAGGTCGTGCGGGGCAGGGAGACGCCCGCGGCGCGGTAGGCGGCCTGGGTGAGACCCGAGCAGTCGAAGGCGTCGGGGCCGGTGGCGCCCCAGACGTAGGGGCTGCCGAGCTTTCGGTAGGCGTAGGCGACGGCCGCCGCCGCGCGGGAGTTGGGTGCCTGGGCCGAGGCGGAGAGGGCCTCCCGGGGGCCGGGCGAGGAGCGGGAGGCACGGTCACCGGTGCCGTGGCCGAGGCGGGCGCGTTCCTCGGCGGACAGCCGGGACAGCAGGCGGCGGGCCGTGGCGAGCTTGCCGGTGACGGTCTCGCGGTGACGTTTCAGCTCGGCCCGGCGTGACGTCAGCGAGGTCACCTCGATGCGCGCGGCTCCGCGCAACTGCTCGATCTCCCGCAGTTCCTCCCGCGCCCGGCCCACGGTGGCCGTCTGCCGGCTGCCCGCCCGCTCGACGAAGGCGACGCCGTCGAGGTACCGGTCCGGGTCGGCGGAGAGCGCGAGTTGCAGGGCAGGGTCGAGGCCTCCGCTGCGGTACTGGGCCGCCGCGACCGAACCGAGCCGCTCCCGGGCGGAGTCCAGGCGGGCCTCCTTGCGGGCCGCCTCGTCCCGCAGGTTCTCCAGGCGCCGTTCGGCGGCGTCCGCCTTCTCCTTGGCGCCGTTGTACTTCTCGGTGGCGACCTCCGCCTCCCGGTAGAGCTTGTCCACCTTGGCGCTGACCTCGGCCGGCGTCGGTTCCGGCTCGGCGTGTCCGGTGCCGGCGCCCAGACCGGTCGCCGTAGCGGCGCCCGCGAGGGTGATCGTGGCCGCCGCCCGGGCCCTCCGGCCGCCCGTCGCGCGCTGTCGCGGCCTGCGGTGCGTTCCCACCAGCGATCCACGTCCTTCCGTACGACCCGATTCCGGTTGCCTGGGGGAGGACGCTAGGCGCGGCGGTAACGGCCCGGTGAGGGGATGCACGGAAGTGGCCGGTACCGGATCGGCAGGCGACCACTTGTGCCCGGGAGTCCCTCCCGCGGCTGTCGTCTTCACGCAGGGTGATGACCGATATGCCGGATCGGGTACGGGCGAGGGGCGTGGGATGCTACGGGGCGCATATATGCGCCGAGGTGACACCGCCCCCACCGGGCCGGTGTCGGAGAGTGTCCGGGCCCCTGATTAGGCTCCGCCTCATGGACGTACTCATCCACCTCTTCGTCGGTCTGCACATCATCGGCATCGCCTCGCTCCTCGGAGGCTTCCTGACCCAGATGAAGGCGATGGGCCAGGGCACGGCCCGTTTCGTTCCGGCGATGCTGCACGGCGCACTGACGATGCTGGTCACCGGCGTCATCCTGATCGGCCTCAACCAGGCCGACGACCAGTCCGTCGACAACGTCAAGATGGGCGTGAAGCTCGCCGTACTGATCGTGGTCCTCGGCCTGGTCTACGTGAAGCGCGACGACGAGAAGGTGGAGAAGCCACTGTTCGGGCTGGTGGGCCTGCTGACCATCGCCAACATCTTCATCGCGGTGCTGTGGACCTGACCTCCCCGGTGCCCGCGCCCGTGGACCGCAGCCCGGCCCCGGCCCGGACGACCGCCCCCGCCGCGACCGCCAGCCACACGGCCACCGCGATCCACACCAGCGCCTGACCGGGCGCGTCCAGCCACGGCACGTCGAGGACGGCGGCGACGGACAGCGTCGCCGCCGCCGTCATGCCGAGGGGGAAGACGGTCGACCAGCGGCGCACGTCGTAGCGGAGCCGGGGCCACGCGATCTCGGCGGCGAGCAGTACGGCGTACCAGGCGAGGTCGAGGGCGAGCAGGAAGACGGTCACGTCGTGCAGGACGGCGTAGTCGTCGTCGTTCCACAGGTACATGCCCGTCCCGGCCGCCGCGAGCAGCTTGGCGCCGGCGAGGGCCGAGATGGCGAGCGCGCCGCCCGCCACCCAGTGGTCCCCGGACCCCCGGGCCACCTGCCGCAGATCGAAGCGGAACAGCGCGATCAGGTAGAGCACGATCCCCAGCCAGAACGGCACCAGCGACGCGTGCGCCAACCAGGCCGTCGAGGTGGCCGCGGCCAGCGTGGCACCCAGTACGGCCAGCCCCTCCGTGGCCACGCAGCCCAGGAACACGGCGCCCGGTATCCTGCGCCCCCAGTGCGTGACGACCAGGGCCAGCAGCCCCGGCCACAGCAGCGCCGCCAGCACCAGCAGCGCCACCGCCAGGGGTGACCAGCCGAACAGGGAGAAGCGGGTGCCCAGCACGGTCGTCGCGGCGACGGCGGTGAGAGCGCCCGGCGTCCCGGCCCGCGTCACCCACCGCGCGCGCTCGACCAGCAGCAGGTAGACGAAGTTCGCCGCCAGCGTCAGCCAGGCGGCGCAGGCCAGGACCAGGGCGATCCGGGACAGGATCTCGTGGCCCGTCAGGTGCAGGGCGACCGACAGTATGCCGGTCGCCATGACCGCGGCCCCGGCCGCCGGCGGACGCTGCGCCCACCAGGCGCGCAGGGGGTGGGAGGAGGCGGGAGAGGTGCCGGATGACATGCGCCCGATGCTAGGGACCCGCGCGGCTCAGGCCGGGCGCACCACGCTGTGGATCGACGACTCGCCGTCGTAGTAGACCGATTCCTCACGGACGTACGCGCCCGGCTTCGGGGCGTGGATCATCATGCCGTCGCCGATGTAGAGGCCGACGTGGCTGAGGTCGTCGTAGAAGAAGACCAGGTCGCCGGGGCGGGCCTGGGCGACCGGGACCGTGGTGCCGGCGTCGACCTGGTCGTAGGTGGTGCGCGGCAGGATCACCCCCGCGTCCTTCCAGGCGGCCTGGGTCAGGCCGGAGCAGTCGTAGGAGTCGGGGCCGGTGGCGCCCCAGACGTACGGCTTGCCGATCTGGGCGCGGGCGAAGGCGAGCGCCTTCTCGGCCTTGGTGCCGTTGGACGAGTCCGGGGCGGAGGGCCCGGTTTCCGTGCCGGTGTCACCGGAGCCGGACGCTCCGGAGGAGCCCGCAGCGGCGTCGCTCTCCCGCCGGTCGGCCTGCTCCTGCCGCTTCCGCTCCTCGGCCTGCCGCTTCGCGAGCTCCGCGGCCTTGCGGGCGGCCTCCTTCTGCTTCTTCTTCTCGATCGCCGCGAGCCGGGCCTTCTCCTCGGCGGTCAGCTCCGACAGCAGCTCCCGCGCGGTGGCGAGCTTCCTCTGGACGGTGGCCTTGGCCGTCTTGAGGTCGCTCTGCGACTCGGTGAGCGTCTCGAGGCTCTCAGTGGCCTCGCGGCGCTTCTCCATCGTTTCCGACTGCTGGGTGACGTAGTCGTCGACCGCGTCCTTCTGGCGGCCGGTGAGCCGGTTCAGCAGATGGTTCCGGTCGACGTAGTCCTGCGGCGAGTCCGCGAGCAGGAAGGTCGCGGTCTCCGGGATCGAGGCGCCCGTACGGTACTGCGCGGAGGCGAAGGAACCCAGCTCCTCGCGGGCCTCGTTGAGCTTCTGGGTGCGCTGGGCGACGTCGTCGAGGAGAGTGCTGACGCGCTTGCGCTGCTTGGAGGTCTTCTCCTTGGCCGCGTTGTACTTCTCCGTCGCCGACCCCGCCTGGCGGTACAGGTCGTCGACCTTCTTCTCGACCTCTTCGAGGCTCGGCCTGTCGTCGTCCGACGGTGCGGCGGTGGCGGTCTGGGACAGCAGGGCCACGGAGGTGAGGGCCGCCGTGGCGAGGGCGGGGGGCCGTATGCCTGCGACGCGCGTACCGGTGGGACGCGACTTGCGGTGCGACGCCAAGGAGGCGACTCCTTCCAACCGTCCGCCTACCGGGTTAGCTGTCGGGTTCGGGCGATGGTTCGGAAGGGTTGCCCTACGGCGGGTCCGCCCCGGCGGGGGCGGTACGGCCGATTCACCCCAAGGTTCTCGGTTGGGTCCCCGGCTCCGGGCGCCGTGCTGGCACGCCGGACTCGGCGGAGGCCGCGCGGCCCGGCGACGTTCGCCGGAGGGGGTCGTGCGGCCTGTCCGCACGGTAGCCAACTCGTGTGGCGGCTGTGAAGGTTGGTGGGTGATATGCCCGATACATTTTCGTGACCTTCGCTGCGGGCGCCCGTGTGCGTCACTCTTCGTGCCTCGCCCGGTCGCAGGGCGTGCCCGGCGTCCGGATGCCGGCCGTTTTCCGGGGTGGCGGCGGGTTGTCGGTGGGGCACCCTAGACTCGGAGAGCGATGAGCAGCCTCTTTGACGACAGCTTCCTGGCGAGCCTCCAGACCCCCCGCGGTCACGAGGGGGAACCCCCGCCACCGCCCGAGGACGATCACGGACCGGAGCCGGTCCCGCACGATCTGTTCGGCGGGAAGTTCGACGCGCCGCCGGACCGGGACACCCACTACCGGGACGGCGCCCCGCGCCCCGCCCTGGACGCCGCCGCGCTCCTCGACGGGCTGAACGAGAACCAGCGCGCCGCCGTCGTGCACTCCGGCTCCCCGCTGCTCATCGTGGCCGGGGCCGGCTCCGGCAAGACCCGCGTGCTCACCCACCGCATCGCCCACCTGCTGGCCGAGCGCGGCGTCCACCCGGGCCAGATCCTCGCGATCACCTTCACCAACAAGGCCGCGGGCGAGATGAAGGAGCGCGTCGAGCAGCTCGTCGGCCCGCGCGCGAACGCGATGTGGGTCATGACCTTCCACAGCGCGTGCGTGCGCATCCTGCGCCGCGAGTCGAAGAGGCTCGGCTTCACGTCGTCCTTCTCGATCTACGACGCCGCGGACTCCAAGCGCCTGATGGCGCTCGTCTGCCGTGATCTCGACCTGGACCCCAAGCGCTTCCCGCCCAAGTCCTTCAGCGCGAAGATCAGCAACCTCAAGAACGAGCTGATCGACGAGGAGGACTTCGCCGCCCAGGCCGCCGACGGATTCGAGAAGACCGTCGCCCAGGCCTACGCCCTGTACCAGTCGCGGCTGCGCGAGGCGAACGCCCTGGACTTCGACGACCTGATCATGACGACGGTCAACCTGCTCCGCGCCTTCCCGGACGTCGCCGAGCACTACCGCCGCCGCTTCCGGCACGTCCTGGTCGACGAGTACCAGGACACCAACCACGCCCAGTACTCCCTGGTGCGCGAGCTGGTCGGCACCTCCGAGCACGCCGTCGACGTGCCGCCCGAGGCCGAGGTCCCGCCCGCCGAGCTGTGCGTGGTGGGCGACGCCGACCAGTCGATCTACGCCTTCCGCGGCGCCACCATCCGCAACATCCTCCAGTTCGAGGAGGACTACCCGGACGCGACGACGATCCTGCTGGAGCAGAACTACCGCTCCACCCAGACCATCCTCAGCGCCGCCAACGCGGTCATCGAGCGCAACGAGTCCCGCCGCCCCAAGAACCTGTGGACCAACCAGGGCTCCGGCTCGCAGATCACCGGGTACGTCGCCGACACCGAACACGACGAGGCCCAGTTCGTCGCCGACGAGATAGACCGCCTCACGGACGCGGGCGAGGCGAAGGCCCAAGACGTCGCCGTCTTCTACCGCACCAACGCCCAGTCCCGTGTCTTCGAGGAGGTCTTCATCCGCGTCGGCCTGCCCTACAAGGTCGTCGGCGGCGTCCGCTTCTACGAGCGCAAGGAGGTCCGGGACGTCCTGGCCTACCTGCGGGTGCTGGCCAACCCGGAGGACTCGGTGCCGCTGCGCCGCATCCTCAACGTCCCCAAGCGGGGTATCGGCGACCGCGCCGAGGCGATGATCGACGCCCTCTCCCAGCGCGAGAAGATCAGCTTCCCGCAGGCCCTCAAGCGGGTCGACGAGGCGTACGGCATGGCCGCGCGCTCCGCGAACGCCGTCAAGCGGTTCAACACGCTCATGGAGGACCTGCAAACGATCGTCGAGTCCGGCGCCGGACCGGCGACCGTGCTGGAGGCGATCCTCGAACGCACCGGCTACCTCGCGGAGTTGCAGGCCTCCACCGACCCGCAGGACGAGACCCGCATCGAGAACCTCCAGGAACTCGCGGCCGTCGCCCTGGAGTTCGAGCAGGAGCGGGCCGAGAGCGCGGAGGCCGGGACCCTGGCCGACTTCCTGGAGAAGGTCGCGCTGGTCGCCGACTCCGACCAGATCCCGGACGAGGAGGACGGCGACGGCGTCGTCACCCTGATGACCCTGCACACCGCCAAGGGCCTGGAGTTCCCGGTCGTCTTCCTCACCGGCATGGAGGACGGCGTCTTCCCGCACATGCGCGCCCTCGGCCAGGCCAAGGAGCTGGAGGAGGAACGGCGCCTGGCGTACGTCGGCATCACGCGTGCGCGTGAGCGGCTGTACCTGACCCGGTCCACGCTGCGCAGCGCCTGGGGCCAGCCGTCGTACAACCCGCCCTCGCGCTTCCTCGAGGAGATCCCGGCACCCCACCTGGAGTGGAAGCGGACCGGGGCGAACGGGCCCGCGCCCTCCGCGCCGGTCTCGGGCGTGGCGGCCTCGCTGTCGTCGTCGCGTTCCCGTTCCTCGGCGTCGGGCGCTTCCGGCTTCGCCACCCGCCGGACCGGCCCCGCCGACCAGCCGACGGTCGCGCTGTCGGTCGGCGACCGCGTCACACACGACCAGTTCGGGCTCGGGACGGTGGTCGGGATCAAGGGCGCGGGGTCGAACGCCGAAGCGACGATCGACTTCGGGGACACCAAGCCGAAGCGGCTGCTGCTGCGGTACGCGCCGGTGGAGAAGCTCTGAGCATGTGCTGAGGGCGCTCAACGGGTGGGCCCCGTCGGCTGGACGGGGCCCACCCGCTGAGCAGCGCTGAGACGTTACTCCGTCAGGACGGGTTGAGGCCGTGGCTGCGCAGCCACGAGAGCGGGTCGATCGCCGAGCCGCCCGCGGGGCGCACCTCGAAGTGCAGGTGCGGGCCGGTCGAGTTGCCCGAGTTGCCGGAGAAGGCGATCGCGTCGCCGGCTTTGACCGTCGTACCGGAGGGAACCTGGTAACTGGAGAGGTGGCAGTACCACGTCTCCGTGCCGTCCTTCGCCGTCACGATCATCATGTTGCCGTACGCGCTGTTGTACTGCGTGCGGACCGTGCCGTCGGTCGCGGCCATCACCGTCGTGCCGTACGACACGGGAAAGTCGATGCCACTGTGCACGGACATCCAGTTGATGCCGGCCTGGCCGTAGTACGCGCTGAGGCCGTGCTGGGCGACCGGGAGCGCGAATTTGGGACGCAGCCGCTCCTTGCGGGCAGCCTCCTCCGCCGCCCGCCTCTTCTCGGCGGCCTGCTGGGCCTTGAGGTCGATGCGTTCCTGGGTCCGGCTGGCCCGGTCGGCGAAGTCGTCGGCTCCGGCGGCGAGGCTCGTGAGCTGGGTGTCCAGCTTGTTGTTGGCGGTGGACGGCTTCACCGGCGCCGCCTCCGCGCCCGCGTCCGCCGCGGATGCCGTGGTCTCCGTGCCGTCGTCCCCGGTCAGGCCACCGACGGAGGCGGCGGCGATACCGGCGACGCTCATCACACAGGCCGACGGTACGGCGATGGTCATCAGTGCCGAGCGCTTGGCGGGCTGGCGGCGGCGCGAACGTGACCCGCTGCGGGGGGCGGTGCGTGCGGCCGGGATCCGTGCGGCCGGGGTGACCTCTTCCTGGCCTTCCAGGAGAACGGTCACGGCGGGGAGTTCGCCGGTGGCGGCCAATCCGTCGTCGTGCGGGCCGGGTTCCCCGGCGTCAGCCGAGGCGTCCGGCGCGGTGTTCTCCAGCGTCTCCAGCGTCTCCAGCGTCTCCGTCGGTTCCGGCTGCTCCGGTGCTTGCGGCGTTGGCTGCGCCGCGGTGCCGTCCGAGTTCCACTGCGTCGCGTCGTAGGCGCCGGTGTCGAACGTGCCGGCCGCGAAGGGCCCGGTCGGGTAGGCACCGGTTTCGAAGGTGCCGGTTTCGAAGGTGCCGGCCGCGAAGGTGCCGGTGCCGTAGGTCTGCGTACCCCAGTCCCACTGCTGGGTCCCGTCGGCCGGGTTGCCCGACTGGTCCGGCTGGGCCCAGGCGCCGGTGTCCCATTGCCCGGTGGCCTCGGCACTCGGGCCTTGCGGCGGCACGGAGGAGGGCTGCTGGTGGTCGGCCGTCCACGCCGTCGTGTCGTAGGCGGCGTGGTGCTGGGCCGCGTACGCGTCGTAGTTCGGCGTCTGCCCGCTGCCGGCGGACCACTGGGTGGTGTCGTAGGAGCCCGTGGTGTCGTAGCCGCCGGTGTCCTGCCCCGGGAGACTGCCGAAGAGCGGGTCGGCGTCGAAGGTCGCCGTGGCGGTGGTGCCGGTGGAAAAACCGGTGGTGTCGTATCCGCCGTACGTGGTGAGGTCGCCGTACTGGGCCTCCCCTGTGCCGTACGACGCGTACTGCGCCGGATCGGCGTCGGAAGCCGAGGCCGGGGTGGTCATGGTCCCCGACGGGTGACGGTCGTTCACCAACTTCTCTTTCGCCTCGACAACAGGGGCTGCCAGAGCAGTGCGGCGACTGTACCCGGCGGTATACGGGCACGACAATCTTCGTCAGGTTTCACGCGTGAAGGAAACGGGCAATCGGCCGTGTTTTGGGGGACGGCGGGCACGACCTTGGCTTTGTGTTCGACATTTGTTCGAGGCCGAACGGGTTGCGCCGGGTGAGTTCCGGGCCTTCCCGCGGGCTCCAGAGCCTCAGGCGACCGTCAGACCGCCGGTGGACCCGCCCATATCCGTTCCGGTGGTTCCGGTGGTTTTCGTCGTACCGGTGATACCGGCGGTGCTGGTGCTCGTGGTTTCCGTGCCTGACTCCTGCGCCTCGGTGTCCAGCGCCTGGCGGATCCCGGTGGCCACGGCGGGGTGCACGGGAAGGGCGAGATGGCCGATACCGCTCACCCGTACGTTCTGCACGGTCAGGTCGGGGTGGTCGAGGCAGGCCGTCTCCAGTGGGTCCATCACACGGTCCAGGTCGCTCCAGAAGCTGAAGAACCGCGTACGGCAGCCGGGGGAGGGCCGGGTCAGCTCCTCGAGCACCGCCGAACCGGGGCGCATCTGGCGCACGATCGGGTGCGCGTTGGCCAGCGGGACCACCCGGGTGCCGGTGTGCGGGGTGCCTAGCGTCACGAGGGTCCGGACGCGCAGGTCTCCGGCGAGGCGCTGCACGTAGTACCGCGCGATCAGTCCGCCGAGGCTGTGCCCGACGATGTCGACCCGCTCGCTGCCCGTCCGCTCGCAGATCTCTTCCACGTGCCGGCCGAGCAGCTCGGCCGCGGTGCGGATGTCGCAGGTCAGGGGGGAGTAGTTCAGGGACTCGACCTGGTGTCTGCCGTGCTGGGCCAGGCTGCGGCGCAGGAGGAGGAAGACCGAGCGGTTGTCGATGAAACCGTGCAGCAGGATGACCGGGGGGCTGGTGCGGGCCGGGAGGCGCGGAATGGGAGGGGTGGGCCGCGGGTCGCGGGTGTCCCGGGTGTCCTGGGGATTCTGGGAGCTCTGGGAGCTCTGGGAGCTCTGGGAGTTCTGAGTGTTCCGAGGGTTTCGGGAGTCCTGGGAGTCCTGGGAGTCCTGGGAGCCCGCCGTCGGCAGGGCGGACATCGGGCGGCGTTCCTGAATGATCCCGGAGGGATAGAGGAGAAGGTGCCCGGCGAGGATCGCGACCTCCAGGGCGCTTGCCTTGAGGAGGGTCAGGGAGAGTCCCGTGAGTCGGCCCGGGAGGGCCGCAAGCCCCGGTAGTCCCGACAAGCCCGGTAGCCCAGGCAGTCCTGGGAGCCCCGGCAGGCCGGGCAGAAGACGCTGACAGAGCGGGAGAAGGGGCAGTGCTGCCGTGGTGACCTTCATGGGCCGACCTCCTGTCGGCACGCGCGGGAACGCCTCTGTCCCCCGTGTGCCCTTGTGGAGAGCCGTGACACCAGTGATTGGTGGTGTTTGCGAGGTTTGGGTTGCCGACAAGGCGCGTGAGCGCCCTGTGAGTCTTGTGAGCCCTGTGGTGTCGGTGATGCGGCGATGAGGCCCGCTGCTGCCCTGCCCTGCCCTCGCTGCGGCTCTCCGTGCGCGTGCTGCCCGCCGCGCCCTGGAGCTGTGCGTGGCGAGCATGTCCCACCGTGTGATTTCCCCCTCTGTATCCACCGTGAAACTGCCGGTTGCGGGATGCTGGCGATAACGTTCGTTCACTTCCCCGGACGATGTGGTGCGGGGCGTCTGTGCCGCGCGGGCGTGCACTTCGCGGACTTCGTGCCCGATGTGCACATTGGGTGTGCGTGATGCGCACCGTGCTGCTGTGTACGGCGTCGGCGAAGTGTGCGGTACTTGTCGGTACGGATGGATGTAGTCGCTTCATGGAGGCAGTGATGGGTGTGGCAGCCGGTCCGATCCGCGTGGTGGTGGCCAAGCCGGGGCTTGACGGTCACGATCGCGGGGCCAAGGTGATCGCGCGGGCACTGCGTGACGCCGGTATGGAGGTCATCTACACCGGGCTCCACCAGACACCCGAGCAGATCGTGGACACCGCGATCCAGGAGGACGCCGACGCGATCGGGCTGTCCATCCTCTCCGGTGCGCACAACACGCTCTTCGCCGCCGTGATCGAACTGCTCAGGGAGCGGGACGCGGCGGACATCCTCGTCTTCGGCGGCGGGATCATCCCCGAGGCGGACATCGCCCCGCTGAAGGAGAAGGGCGTCGCGGAGATCTTCACTCCCGGCGCGACGACGGCGTCGATCGTGGACTGGGTACGGGCGAACGTGCGGGAGCCCGCGGAAGCGTAACCACCCGCCCCCACCCACTGGCCCAGTCACCGGGTCCCACCGACTGGTCCATCCACCCGGTGCCCACCGGCGTGGGGTGGGCGCGGGGCGCGCCCGACGGCCGGCGCGGTCGGCTCACGGCCGACGCTCACGGCTCGCGGGCGGCGCTCACGGCTCGCGGGCGGCGCTGAGGGCTCACGGGCGGCGCTTACGGCTCGCGGGCGGTGGTGGCTCACGGCTGGTGGTGGCTCACGGCTGGTGGCGCCGGCTCGTGGCTGGTGTCGACGGCTGATGCCTCAGGGCGGGTGCCGGCTCACCGTCGGGGCCGAGGTCCGGCCGCCGACCGACGACATCCGGCCGCCAGCCGTCAAGGACCGGTCGCCGGTTGCCGATGGCTCATGGCGGGTGGCGGTGGCTTACCGCCGGTGCGGGCGGCACGTGACCGCTCTGGCGGACCACGGGCCGTGCCGGCGGCCAATGGGGCGGTGCCGGGGCTCGGGCGGTGGCCGGCCGTGGGCGCCGGCAGCGTGACCCGCTCCCGGTCTCAACGCCGCACACCCGCTAACCCGCCCCCATTTCCTCGGCCATCGCGGCCCGCAGACGCAAGGTCCTCACGAGTCGCTGGAACGCCTCCGCCCAGTACCCCCCGGCCCCCGGCGACGCGTCCTCCGTTTCGTCCGGTATCGCCAGCAGGCCGTCGAGGCGGCTCGCCTCCGAGGGGTCGAGGCAGCGCTCGGCCAGCCCCATGACCCCGCTGAAACTCCACGGGTAGCTCCCGGCGTCACGGGCGATGTTGAGCGCGTCGACCACAGCCCGCCCGAGCGGCGGGGCCCACGGCACTCCGCACATACCGAGCAACTGGAACGCCTCGGACAGACCGTGCGTCGCGATGAACCCGGCGACCCACTCGGCACGTTCGGCGGCGCCCAGGGTGCCGAGCAGTTTGGCCCGTTCGGCCAGCGACACCGCGCCCGGCCCTCCGGCCTCCGGAGCCGTGGGCGCTCCGAGCAGTGCCCTCGCCCACGCGCCGTCCCGCTGCCGTACCGCGGCCCGGCACCACGCGGCGTGCAGGTCGCTCCGCCAGTCGTCCGTCACCGGCAGGGCGACGATCTCCTCGGGGGTACGTCCACCGAGCCGAGCCGACCAGGTACCGAGCGGAGCCGCCTCCAGCAACTGGCCGAACCACCACGACCGTTCCCCCCGGCCCGAGGGCGGCTTGGCCACTACGCCGTCCCGCTCCATGCCCGCGTCGCACTCGTGGGGTGCCTCGACGGCGATCGCGGGCGGGTCCAGCGCGCGGTCGAGGGACACGCACGTCATCGCACGCGCCGCCATCCGCGTGGCGAGCGCCGAAGCCGGCAGCGCGGACAGCAACTCGGCGGCCGTCGCCCGTACGTTGCGGCTGCGGTCGGCGAGCGCCTGCTCCAGGAACGGCTCGTCCGGCGGCTCCAGTCCCGTCCGCAGCGAGTCGAGGAACATCAGCCGGTCCTCGGCGCGCTCGGTGGTCCAGGTCGAGGCCAGCAGGTCGCGCGCCGCGACGGGATCGCCGGCGCGCAAGGACGCCAGCAGGGCGACCCGCTCGGCGAACAGGCCCTCCTCCCAGAGCCGACGCACCCGCTCCGTGGCCTCGGGGCCGGGCAGCGCGGTGCCTCCTCCCGGCGTCGCGCGCAGGGCGAACCGCCAGTCCGGATTCAGCCGGGCCAGCCACAGGGAGCGGGGCCCCGCGAACGTCAGCGCCGCCGGGCGCAGGTCCGTACGTCCCCGAGCCGCGTCCAGGAGGGCCGGAACCGTCTGGGGCGGCGCCGCGAAACCGCGGGCGTTCGCCGTCGCCAGCCACTGGGGCAGCAGCTCCATCAGGTCGGGCGCGGCGCCTCTGCGGCCGCCGCCCGCAGGCCCGGGACGGTCGGCGAGCAGCATCGTGAGCCGACGGGCTGCCGCGGCCGGCAAGGGCGGGCGAGGGTCCTTCGGGGCAGGCTCCGGGCGCCGGGCCGCGCGGGCCGGGCACAGTCCGGCGCGGCGGCGAACGGTCTCAGCCGCCGCGGCATCCAGCAGCGCCGCCGGTGCGCGCGGGCCGGGCTCGCAGCCCGGGGGAGTGCGCCGGTCCGTGCCGAGCAGTGCCGAGGTGACGAGTTCCTCCCAGACGCCCGGCACGGGCGCGTCCGCGGGAGCGGGCGTCCTGGTCATGCGGTTTCCCTCCGTTTCCATTCCGTTGCCGTTACGCGGGACGGGTCAGCACAGCGCCACCGCCGGGCCAGGTCCGGCCGGCCAGGCCGTCAGCGGAGTGAAGCCCCGGTGGCCGCACTCGCCGAAGACCTTGACGGGCGCGCCGCCCGACAGGGCGACCAGGCGCCACAGGCCCGGACGGTGTCCGGCCGCCGGGGGGAGCGGCAGTGCCGTGTCCCCGCCGGCGTCCGCCAGTTGCCAATCGGCGCCGTCCGGTACCGGGACGACCTGTTCGAGGGTCACCGGCACCGACTCCAGCCACGGGTCGTCGCGGAGGGCCTCGCCGTAACGAACGGCGGCCTCGGCCGTCGTCATCCCTGTCGGGCGCAGCTCCGTGGGCGCGGGTGGCCCGAACTGTCCGCCCAGGGCCGCTCGCCGCTGCCCGGCCCCCGGATACGCCGACACTTCCGCGTCGAGGGCCAGCCCCACCGGCAGCGCCGGCTCCGGGGCCCGGCCCGCGGCGCCGTAGGAGAGGAGCAGTACCGCGCGTTCCGTCCGCGCGCCGTACAACCAGATGCGTCGGGTCGTCAGCCGGGCGTCCGCGGTGTCGTACTGGGCGAGGACCAGCCACCGGTCCCGCACCGGAGGGCCGTCCGCGGAGGCCGACAGGCCGACACGTGAACGGACCGTCGCCGCCAGGCCGTCCGGTACATGTTCACGGCGCAGCCAGCCCTGGTCCAGAAGATGGAGAAGAGCGCACTCCTCCAGCAGCCGGACCGGCCACCCGGAGCCCGACGACGGTATGGCGCCCAGCTCCCGCACACGCGAGGCCAGCCCCGGCGCCTGGGCGTCGACCATGCGGGCCGCCATCTCCTCCCACAGCTCGTACCCCGCCTGTTCGGCGCCGGCCAGACCACCGCGCAGCAGATCCGTCAGCCGCTGCTCCAGCTCCGTCGCGCCCGCGGTGATCCGCCCGGCACGCTGCTCCGCCCGGCGCCGCGCCGCCTCTGGATCGGCGATACCGGCCGCCGGACCGGACGAGTCCGCCGTCCTCTTCTCCCGCGTTCGCTCGCGTAGTTGCGCGGTGCACCGCTCCGCCCAGTCCGGCGCCTTCGCCTCCGGCACCACACCGTCGCCGTCTGCCCAGAGCAGCAGCAGCCCGAGCACGTGCTTGCACGGGGACTTGAGGCTCGGGCAGCCGCACTTGTACGCGGGCCCGGAGGCGTCCGAGATGTCGACGACCGTTTGATACGGCTGACTGCCGCTGCCCTTGCACAGCCCCCACACCGTCCCCTCGTCGGAACTTCCCACCTCGGACCACGGCCCCGCCGCGGCGAGTTCGCCGCTCGCATTGCGTGACGCGGCGTCAGGTGCCAGTGCCAGCACCTGGTCCGCGGTCCAGCGCACCCCCTGCTGAGTCATGCCATCGAAGGTATGTCCCACCACTGACAATCGTCCGAGAGGCGACGTTTGTGCAGGTCAGAGCGATTGTCAGTGGCGTGGTGCACCGTGGACGACAGATCGAACCGGCCGAGCTGGAGGGGGAATCAGCCATGCCTGTGTCCGTAGAGCCGACGCCCGCGGACCCGACGTCCGTCGAGCCGGGCGGAGGGTCCACGAGTGGGGCCGAGGAGTTGCGGCCGCACGCCGAGCACGCGTTCGCGGCCGAACTCGCCGCGCTGGCCAAGCAGGACGACCGTCCCCGTCCGGCCCGCTGGAAGCTGTCGCCGTGGGCCGTCGCCACCTATCTGCTCGGCGGCACCCTGCCCGACGGCACGGTGATCTCCCCGAAGTACGTGGGCCCGCGCCGCGTCGTCGAGGTCGCCGTGACCACGCTCGCCACCGACCGCGCCCTGCTCCTGCTCGGCGTGCCCGGCACCGCCAAGACCTGGGTGTCCGAACACCTCGCGGCAGCCGTCAGCGGCGACTCGACGCTGCTGGTGCAGGGCACGGCGGGCACCCCGGAGGAGGCGATCCGCTACGGCTGGAACTACGCGCGGCTCCTCGCCCACGGCCCCGGCCGGGACGCCCTCGTGCCCAGCCCGGTCATGCGGGCCATGGCGGAGGGCATGACCGCCCGCGTGGAGGAACTGACCCGCATCCCGGCCGACGTGCAGGACACGCTCATCACGATCCTGTCGGAGAAGACCCTGCCGATACCGGAGCTGGGGCAGGAGGTACAGGCGGTCCGCGGGTTCAACCTGATCGCCACCGCCAACGACCGCGACCGGGGGGTCAACGAGCTGTCCAGCGCCCTGCGCCGCCGCTTCAACACCGTGGTGCTGCCGCTGCCGGAGACCGCCGAGGCCGAGGTCGAGATCGTCTCGCGCCGGGTCGACCAGATCGGCCGCTCCCTCGACCTGCCGTCGGCGCCCGACGGCATCGACGAGATCCGCCGGGTCGTCACCGTCTTCCGCGAACTGCGCGACGGGCTGACGAGCGACGGGCGTACGAAGGTGAAGTCGCCCAGCGGCACGCTGTCCACGGCCGAGGCCATCTCCGTCGTCACCGGCGGCCTCGCGCTGGCCGCCCACTTCGGCGACGGCGTGCTGCGGCCCGGCGACGTCGCCGCGGGGATCCTCGGCGCCGTCGTCCGCGACCCGGCCGCGGACCGCGTCGTCTGGCAGGAGTACCTGGAGACGGTCGTCCGTGAGCGCGACGGCTGGAAGGACTTCTACCGGGCGTGCCGGGAGGTGAGCGCGTGATCGGCGGGTGGCTGAGGATGCGACGGGGGGCGGGTGTGCCGGTGGGCGGCTCGACGGGTGACGGCGACTCGACCTGGCCCCGTAGGCGAGGGGGACGGTGTGACGGGCACTGACACGGCCGGGAGCGATGACACCGGCGGGCCGGGTGGCACCGGCGGGCCGGGTGGCACCGGCGGGCCGGGTGGCACCGGCGGGCCGGGTGGTGACGGCAGGCCGGGTGGCACCGGCGGGTCGTTCGGTACCGGTGGTTCCGGGGGTGAACCACTGCTGCTGGGCGTACGCCACCATGGGCCGGGTTCGGCGCGGGCGGTCCGGGCCGCGCTGGAGGCGGGCCGGCCGGGGACCGTGCTGATCGAGGGGCCGCCGGAGGCCGACGCCCTGATCCCGCTGGCCGCCGACGAGGGCATGCGGCCGCCGGTCGCGCTCCTCGCCCACGCCGTGGACGAGCCAGGCCGGTCGGCCTTCTGGCCGCTGGCCGAGTTCTCCCCTGAGTGGGTGGCCGTGCGCTGGGCCCTGGAACACGACGTCCCGGCCCGTTTCATCGACCTCCCGGCCACCCACACGCTGGCGTGGCAGGCACCGGAGTGTGCGAAGGCGGAAGGGCGGGAGGGGGAACGGAGGGAAGAACCGGGGCCCGGGGAGACCGGCTCGGGCCAGGGGGAGGGGCCCGGCGCCGGCTTCCCCGACGTCCGGGCCGATCCGCTCGCCGCCCTTGCCGCGGCCGCCGGCCATGACGACCCCGAGCGCTGGTGGGAGGACGTCGTCGAGCACCGCGGTGCGGGCGGCGGGGACGCGCTCGCACCGTTCACGGTGCTGGAGGAGGCCATGGGGGCGCTGCGGGAGACCGAGGAGGGCGACGGACGCGACCGGGACCTCGTGCGGGAGGCGTATATGCGGCTCCAGGTGCGCGCGGCGCGGCGCGAGTTCCCGCGGGGCGTCGCCGTGGTCTGCGGTGCCTGGCACGTGCCCGCGCTCCGGCGCAAGGTCACCGTCGCCGCCGACCGGGCGCTGCTCAAGGGGCTGCCCAGGACCAAGGTGGACATGACCTGGGTGCCCTGGACCCATCGCAGGCTGTCCCGGGCCGGTGGGTACGGGGCGGGTATCGAGTCGCCGGGCTGGTACGGGCACCTGTTCGGCGCGGCGGACCGGCTCGTCGAGCGGTGGCTGACCAAGGTGGCCGGGCTGCTGCGGGAGGAGGACCGGGCCGTCTCCTCGGCGCACGTCATCGAGGCGGTGCGGCTCGCCGAGACCCTCGCGGTGATGCGCGGCCGTCCGCTGCCCGGGCTCAGCGAAATGACGGACGCCGTACGAGCGGTGATGTGCGAGGGTTCGGACGTACCGCTGGCCCTGGTGCACGACCGGCTGGTGGTGGGGGACGTGCTGGGGGAGGTGCCCGCCGGAGCGCCGGCGGTGCCGTTGCAGCGGGACCTCGTCCGGCTTCAGCGGCGGTTGCGGCTCAAGCCGGAGGCGTCGGAGCGGGAGCTGGAACTCGACCTGCGCAAGGAGACCGACGCCGGGCGCAGCAGACTGCTGCACCGGCTGCGGCTGCTCGGCGTCGGGTGGGGCGAGCCGGCCGCCTCGCGGGGCAGCACGGGCACGTTCCGGGAGACGTGGCGGCTGCGTTGGCAGCCTGAGCTGTCGGTGCGGGTGGCCGAGGCCGGGGTGTGGGGCACGACCGTGCTCGCCGCCGCGACGGCCAGGGCCGAGGCGGACGCCCTCACCGCGCGGGGCCTCGCCGAGGTCACCGCGCTCGCCGAACGCTGCCTGCTGGCCGAGCTGCCGGACGCACTCCCCCCGGTGATGCGGATACTCGCCGACCGCGCGGCGCTCGACACGGACGTCGGCCACCTCGCCCAGGCCCTTCCGGCCCTGGTCCGTTCCCTGCGCTACGGCGATGTGCGCGGCACCGACACCGGCGCGCTCGCCGAGGTCGCCGCGGGCCTCGCCGAGCGGATCTTCGTCGGCCTGCACCCGGCCTGCGCCGCGCTGGACGCCGACGCGGCCGAGGAGATGCGCCGGCACGTGGACGCCGTGCACGGTGCGGTGGGCCTCCTCGGCGCTGTCCCGGCGCCGGGCCACGGCGACCTGCGGTCCCGCTGGCGGGCCGTGCTGCGCACCCTCTCGGCGCGAGGCACCGTGCCCGGCGTCGTCCGGGGGCGCGCCGTACGGCTCCTGCTGGACGACGGCGAACTGGCGTCGGACGAGGCCGCGCGGCTCATGGGCCTGGTGCTGTCCCCCGGGACGCCGCCGGCGGACGCGGCGGCCTGGATCGAGGGCTTCGTGGGCGGTGGTTCGGGCGGCGGCCTGCTCCTCCTCCACGACGAGCGGCTGCTCGCCCTGGTCGACGCCTGGCTGACCGGCGTACCGGCGGAGGTGTTCACGGACGTGCTGCCGCTGCTGCGGCGCACCTTCTCGTCCTACGAGCCGGGAGTGCGGCGCAGCCTCGGGGAGCTGGTCCGGCGCGGACCGCAGTGGCGGGGGAGGGTGACGACGGCCGGTTCCGGCATACCCGGATTCGCGGCCGGGCTCGACACCGGACGCGCCGACGCCGTGCTGCCGGTGGTCCGGCTGCTCCTGGGCCTGGACCGCACCGCGGGCGCGGCGGATGTGACGGTCGCTGCCGGCGGGGCGGACCGAGAAGGTGCGGCGGCGGATGCGCCGGGCGATGTCGGCGCGTCGGACGGGGAGCCCGCGGCACGTGGGATCGGCGTTGCCGGCGAGGCGGATGGCTACGGCGCAGCGGGTGTGACCGGCGCTGTCGACGCGGCACACAGGGAGGACGGGGGGGAAAGGGAGTGCGCGGCGGAGGTGACGGGTCCCGTTGGCTCGGCGGGTGCGCTGGACGCGGTGCGTCAGGGCGACGGGTCTGCCGGTCCCGGGACCGGCGGCCGACGGTGGGGTACCGACGACAACGACCGTGTGGAGGCGGACGCATGACGACCGAGCCGGTGGATGCCGACACGGCACAGGAACGGCTGCGGCGATGGCGGCTCGTGCTCGGCGGCGACCCGGCCGACGGCACCGGCCACACGCTCACCGGTCAGGACGCCGCCATGGACGGGGCGCTCGGCGCGCTCTATGGGAAGGGGGACAAGCCGCGGGCGGGACGGGACCGGTCGGCGGGGCTCGGAGCCTCCGCACCGGCCGTGGCGCGCTGGCTGGGGGACATCCGGACCTACTTCCCCTCCTCCGTGGTGCGGGTCATGCAGCGGGACGCGATCGACCGGCTCGGCCTCGCCACACTGCTGCTGGAGCCGGAGATGCTCGAGGCCGTGGAGGCCGACGTGCACCTCGTGGGCACGCTCCTCTCCCTCAACAAGGCGATGCCGGAGACGACGAGGGAGACGGCCCGGGCCGTCGTGCGCAAGGTCGTCGACGACCTGGAGAAGCGGCTCGACACCCGGACCCGGGCCGCCCTCACCGGCGCCCTCGACCGCAGCGCCCGCATCAGCCGGCCCCGCCACCACGACATCGACTGGAACCGCACGATCGCGGCCAACCTCAAGCACTACCTGCCCGAGTACCGGACGGTCGTGCCGGAGCGCCTCGTCGGTTACGGGCGGGCGTCCCGGTCCGTGCGGAAGGAGGTCGTCCTCTGCGTCGACCAGTCGGGGTCGATGGCGGCGTCCGTCGTGTACGCGTCCGTGTTCGGCGCGGTGCTGGCGTCCATGCGGTCGATCGACACCCGGCTCGTCGTCTTCGACACGGCGGTCGCCGATCTCACCGACCGGCTCGACGACCCGGTCGACGTGCTCTTCGGCACGCAGCTCGGCGGCGGTACGGACATCAACCGCGCGCTCGCGTACTGCCAGTCGCAGATCACCCGGCCCATGGAGACGGTGGTCGTGCTGATCAGCGACCTGTACGAGGGAGGCATACGGGACGAGATGCTCAAGCGGGTCGCGGCGATGAAGGCGGCGGGGGTGCAGTTCGTGACGCTGCTGGCGCTGTCCGACGAGGGGGCACCCGCGTATGACCGGGAGCACGCGGCGGCGCTCGCCGCACTGGACGCGCCGGCCTTCGCCTGCACGCCCGACCTCTTCCCGGAGGTGATGGCGGCGGCGATCGAGAAGCGTCCCTTGCCGATACCGGATGCCGGGTGACGATTTGTCGATCCGAGGTGGCCCGATTCCTGTCGGCAAAACGGATATGACTTCCCATCGGTAGCGCCGGGCTTGCACAACCTCCGGAGTCCCGTGCGAGGATCGCGCGTCGTATCGATCCAACGCATCGACGCGTTGTCCGATGCCTGCGTTGTCCGGTGCACTGTCCGGCGCGCGACCCGTTCCGCCACACGGGAGGAATCTCCCCCCTCTTGATCTGGTCAGCAGTCCTGCCCGGTGCCGCTCCGCGCGTGACGCGCGCGGCGGCCGGGCGGCGTGCGCTGCACGTGGCGCTGCTGGTGGGTGGGTTGTTCGTGCTCGGGGTGCTCTGCGGGGGACGGGCACAGGCGGCCGAGGGGGCGCCCTCCGTGCGGGACGCGATCGGTCAGGCCGTCGGCGTACCCCCGGAGCGGCCGAGGGAAGCACGGGAATCAACCGTCCCGCACGACTCCCGCGTCGACCGGGCCTCGCGCGATGACCGGGGCTCCCGCGTCGACCGGGGCTCCAGCGTCGACCGGGCTTCCAGCGTCGACCGGGCCTCACGAGCCCACCAGTTCTCCCGTGCCGACCAGGAACCTCAGGTCGATCAGGGCTCCGAGGCCGGTCAGATTTCCGGGGCCGGCCAGGAGCCGGGGGCCGGTCAGGAATCCGGGACCGCCCGACACTTCGGGGCGGTTCACGGAGCCAACGCGATGCTTTCGGGGCTTCGTCCGGTGGCCGAGGAGATCGTCCGGTCCGTGGAGGACCGGGTCGTGCGGCCGGTCGGTGACGCGGCGGAGACGGTGACCGACGGGCTCGGCGCGGTCGTACGGACGCAGGCGCCGCCGTTGCAGGCGTTGCCGCTTCCTTCCTTGCCCTCGCCGTCCTCGCTGCCGTCGTCGCCTCCGCTGCCGTTGCTGCCGGACCCGCCCGGGCTGCCGGACCCACCCGGGCTGACCGACGTTCCCGGTCGGTTGACGCCGGGCGGCCCGGCCCCTCGGCCCGAGCCCTCGACCACGGCGCCGGACACCTCCGACGCCGCTGACGCGTCCGACGCCCGGGCGTCTGCCGCGTCCGACGCCCGGGCGGCCGGTGCCGCCCGAGGCCCGGCACAGGCCGCGTACGGTCCGGCGCCTGTCGTCGGCGGGGCGCACGCGGACACCGACCGCACGGTGTCCGCGCCCACCGAGCACGCCCCCGCCCGCCCGGCACCCACCGGCGACCCCGACGGCACGCTGGGTACCGGAGCCGGTGCCGACCACGGCACGCCGCGGCACGGTGACGCACACGCGGTCACCCCGCACCACCGGATCCCGTTCCGGCTCGTGCCCGGCGCCCTCGTGCGCGCCGACGCCGCCGAGACCCGGGACCGGTACCGGGACATTCCCGTCTCCCCCGCCTAGAGCAGGGCCTTCCCCCGCCCCAGACCCGCCGCGCGGGGGCGGAGAGGTCTGCCCACCGTCCGGACGCTTCTCGTTCTTCCGGGCGGGTGCCGCCGGCGCCGCCCCACCCGGCCCGGCACTCGGAAATGTCCCCAAGCTCTTCTGCGCGGCTGACCTCCAGCACCGTGCCTACGGCGCGCTCGGTCACTTCTACGGGGTCTGACATCCGACCGCCTGGACCTCAGGGATACCAGGTGGATCACGGGCTTCGCGGAGCGCGCGCCCCCGGACGGTCCGGCCGAAAGCCGTCGGCCCCCGTCCGGCCGTGGCCCCGCGGATCAGGCGGCCGGTCCCCATTGGGGTGGGGAGCGGTCGCCGCGCACCTCGGAGGGGCCGCACCCAGCGGACCCGCTGCGGGGCGTTCCAAGAGCCTCACCGGGTCAACCCCAGCCCGGTGAGGCTCACCCCCCGGCTACCGAAACTCGGTCCCGGGAGTATCCGTCGAATCCTCTCCTGCGGCCTCCGCCGCCCCTCACGCCCGGCACGCCGTGCCAGTGAGCGCGGCATCATGTGACAGGCATCACCGCTCAGGTGTGACCCACGATTTAGAGACCCTCCGCAAGCGGCGATAACCTGCGAGACGGACATGCCGCGCGCTCGGACACCGTGTGCGCCCCCCTTGTGACTCACAGCGGACGTCACGTTGCCCTTCGCGGCACGCCCACGCATCCAACGAACCGCGAGATCACTGATAGGGACGGAAGCGCGTGGACCTGTTCGAGTACCAGGCGAGGGACCTCTTCGCCAAGCACGATGTACCGGTGCTGGCCGGTGAAGTCATCGACACGCCTGAGGCGGCGCGCGAGATCACCGAGCGTCTGGGCGGCAAGTCCGTCGTCAAGGCGCAGGTGAAGGTCGGTGGTCGTGGCAAGGCCGGTGGCGTGAAGCTGGCCGCCTCCGCGGACGAGGCCGTCGCCCGCGCGACGGACATCCTCGGCATGGACATCAAGGGCCACACGGTCCACAAGGTGATGATCGCCGAGACCGCGCCCGAGATCGTCGAGGAGTACTACGTCTCCTTCCTCCTCGACCGTGCCAACCGCACCTTCCTCTCCATCGCCTCCGTCGAGGGCGGCGTGGAGATCGAGGAGGTGGCGGCCACCCGTCCGGAGGCCGTGGCCAAGACCCCGATCGACGCGATCGACGGCGTGACGCCCGAGAAGGCGCGAGAGATCGTCGAGGCCGCGAAGTTCCCGGCCGAGGTCGCCGACAAGGTCGTCGACATCCTGGTCAGGCTGTGGGACACCTTCATCAAGGAGGACGCCCTCCTGGTCGAGGTCAACCCGCTGGCCAAGGTCGTCTCCGGGGACGTCATCGCCCTCGACGGCAAGGTGTCGCTGGACGACAACGCCGAGTTCCGGCACCCCGACTTCGAGGCGCTCCACGACAAGGCCGCGGCCAACCCGCTCGAGGCCGCCGCCAAGGAGAAGAACCTCAACTACGTCAAGCTCGACGGCGAGGTCGGCATCATCGGCAACGGCGCGGGTCTCGTCATGAGCACCCTGGACGTCGTCGCGTACGCCGGTGAGAAGCACGGCGACGTCAAGCCCGCCAACTTCCTGGACATCGGTGGCGGCGCCTCCGCCCAGGTCATGGCGAACGGCCTGGAGATCATCCTGGGCGACCCGGACGTCCGCTCCGTGTTCGTCAACGTCTTCGGCGGCATCACCGCCTGCGACGAGGTCGCCAACGGCATCGTCCAGGCGCTGAAGCTCCTGGAGGACCGCGGCGAGAAGGTCGAGAAGCCGCTCGTCGTCCGTCTCGACGGCAACAACGCCGAGCTGGGCCGCAAGATCCTCACCGACGCCAACCACCCGCTGGTCCAGCGCGTCGACACCATGGACGGCGCGGCCGACAAGGCCGCCGAGCTGGCCCACGCCGCCAAGTAAGCACTCAGGACGAGGACACCAACACACCATGGCTATCTGGCTCAACAAGGACAGCAAGGTCATCGTCCAGGGCATGACCGGTGCCACCGGCATGAAGCACACCAAGCTCATGCTGGGTGACGGCACCAACGTCGTGGGCGGCGTCAACCCGCGCAAGGCGGGTCAGTCCGTGGACTTCGACGGCAACGAGGTACCGGTCTTCGGCACCGTCAAGGAGGCCATCGAGAAGACCGGCGCCAACGTCTCCGTCATCTTCGTGCCGGAGAAGTTCACCAAGGACGCCGTCGTCGAGGCCATCGACGCCGAGATCCCGCTGGCCGTCGTGATCACCGAGGGCATCGCCGTGCACGACTCGGCCGCCTTCTGGTCGTACGCCGGCAAGAAGGGCAACAAGACCCGGATCATCGGCCCGAACTGCCCCGGCATCATCACGCCGGGCCAGTCCAACGTCGGCATCATCCCGGGCGACATCACGAAGCCGGGCCGCATCGGCCTGGTCTCGAAGTCCGGCACGCTGACCTACCAGATGATGTACGAGCTGCGTGACATCGGCTTCTCGACCGCCGTCGGCATCGGTGGCGACCCGATCATCGGCACCACGCACATCGACGCGCTCGCCGCGTTCGAGGCCGACCCCGAGACCGACCTGATCGTCATGATCGGCGAGATCGGCGGCGACGCCGAGGAGCGGGCCGCGGAGTACATCGCGAAGAACGTGACCAAGCCGGTCGTCGGCTACGTCGCGGGCTTCACCGCGCCCGAGGGCAAGACCATGGGCCACGCGGGCGCCATCGTCTCCGGTTCGTCCGGCACCGCCCAGGCGAAGAAGGAGGCCCTGGAGGCCGCCGGCGTCAAGGTCGGCAAGACGCCGACCGAGACGGCGAAGCTGGCCCGCGCCATCCTCGCCGGCTGACACCACCTCGTCGGCCGAGCACCTTTCGAGCCGATCCGATACGCCGAGTGGCCCGCCCCCGATCACGGGGCGGGCCACTCGGCGTACGGCACGCAAACGCGGGTCGGGGCGGCGGCACGCGAGTCCGGGCGGCGTCACTCCAGCCGGGGCGCCAGCCGCTCCGGTCCGTCCTGCAACTGGTCCCGCAGCCTCTGCCGCAGCTCCAGCTCCTCGTCCGACAGCGCCCCCGGTGCCACCTTGGGCGGCACCCCGCGCACCGTCTCACCCGGGGACACGGGCGGCTCGTAGTGCGTGGGCGCGGTGCGCAGGGTCAGGGCCGTGGTCCCGATCAGGGCGACCGTGAAGGCGATCGCGGCCCGGGTCCAGAACCGCGCCCGGCGTTCGCTGCCCAGCCGCACCGTCGGCGGCCTGGCCGCCCGCAGCCGCTCGGCCGACGCCAGTTCGGCCAGCCGCCGGTGCAGCACCTGCGGGTCGGCCAGTTCGGGCAGCCGGTCGGCGACGGCCTCGCGGGCGTGCAGCAGCCGGTTCGCCGCCGCCGGGGTGCTCGCCTCCGTCTCCGCGGCCGTCTCGGGCAGGCCCAGGCCCACACCGTCGTACAGCAGGAGTGTGCGGCGGTGCGGCGGCGGGAGGCGCAGCAGGGTGTTCAGCAGAGTGCGGTCGCCGGGGTCGGCGGGGGGCGGCTCCGGGCGCCGGTGGCGCAGGCGGAACCGGTGCCAGGGCGAGAGCGCGTACTCGTACGCCGTCGCCCGCACCCAGCCCACCGGGTCGCGGTCGCGGGCCACCTCGGGCCAGTGCTCCCAGGCGACCTGGAACGCACGCTCCACCGACTCCCGCGCCAGCTCACGGCGGCCGGTCAGCAGGAACGTCTGCCGTACGAGCGCGGGGGCGCCGAACTCGTACAACGCGTCGAAGGCCTGAGCGGGCGTCAGCGCGGCCGGCCCGGGCCTCGGCTCGGGCTGCGGTGCCGCTTCGGATTCCGGCGCCGACCTCGCTGCCGACTCCGGTGCCGACCCCCGTTCGTCCAGTGGTCTCGCCGGGAGTACGAGGCTGTCGACGGCCTTCTCGGGGGCCTCCGCCGATCCGGCGCCGACGGCCACGACGACGGGCACCGCCTCCGACGCGGTCTCCGACGCGGCCTTCGGTGCCGCCTCCGACCCCGCCTCCGACCCCGCCTCCGACACCGGCGCCGGCTCGGCGGCGGGGACCGGCTCGGCCCGCCGTGCCGCCGCCTGCTCGGCCAGGGTGTTCAGCAGCTTCGCGTACGCCTCCCGTTTCCGGCCGCGCGGGGTGGTGCGGCCGCTCTCCCACGCACGGACCGTCTCGCGGGTGACACCCACCCGCTCCGCGAGCTGAGCCTGCGTCAGGGCGGCGGTCTCGCGCAGGCGTCGGCGTGCCGTGGGAGGCGGGAGCGGGGTCGCGGGGCTCCGTGTCACAGCACGCCCCTTCGTGCGAAAAGGTACATAAACATATATTGAGCGACACAGCGGTACTTCGCCTGTTACGCCGGTAAAGCGCGTGTCGTTGGGAGCATGGCGGGCGTGATCCAGACGACCGCTCGCCGAGCCCCGTTGTCCCTGCTGCGCACCCGGTGGCGCGACCGGTCGCCCGGGCTGGCCGCCGGCCTCCTGGGCGGCGCGGTCGCGGCGGGACTGGGACTGGCCGCGTGCGCCGCACTGGTGACGGTGCTTTGGATCAGCTCGCCGTACCCCGACAGCGGACCCGGCGGCGCCCTGCACGTCGCCGCGTCGCTGTGGGTGCTGGCCCACGGGGCCGAACTGGTCCGCGCCGACACGTTCTCCGGCGCCCCGGCACCCGTGGGCGTCACTCCGTTGCTGCTGCTCCTGCTGCCGGTGTGGCTGCTGCACCGGGCGGCCCGGGACGCCACCGACCCCGGCGACGGCGTGGGGGTGGCCGTGGGCGCCGGCGCCAAGGCGGGGGTCGGTGTGCGCCTGGGCGGGGGCGGGATCCTCCCCGACGCCGGACCGCCGCCCCTCTCCGCGCGCAACGCCTGGGCCGGGGTCGTCCTCGGTTACCTCGCCGTCGCCACGCCCGTCGTGCTGTACGCGGCGGGCGGTGCGCTGCGGCCCTCCGGGTGGTGGACGGCGACGTGCCTGCCGCTGGTGACCATGAGCGCGGCGGGCGCGGGCGTGTGGACGGCGTTCGGCCGGCCGGGCGGGCCGGTGGGCCGGGTGCTGCGCGTGCTGCCCAGGAACCTGCGGGAGCTGATGGTGGAACCGGACGCGCGCCTGGGCGCCGCGACGCGCGCCGCGGGCGCCGGTGCGGCGGTGCTCGTCGGCGGCGGTGCGCTGCTGCTCGCGGTGTCACTGGTGTGGCACGGACCCGCCGCGCGGGAGACGTTCCTGCAGTTGACCGAGGGGTGGTCGGGGCGGGTCGCCGTGCTGCTGCTCTGTCTGACGCTGGTGCCGAACGCGGCGGTGTGGGCATCGGTGTACGCCCTCGGCCCGGGCTTCGTGCTCGGTGCCGGCCATGTCGTGGCCCCCTTCTCCTCCACCCCCGCACCGCCGCTGCCGCCGTTCCCGCTGCTGGCGGCGGTGCCGGACCCGGGCCCGGGCACGCCGCTGCACTGGGCGGCCGGGGTGGTGCCGCTGGTGGCGGGCGCGGTGGTGGGGTGGTTCACGGCGCGGGCGGCCACGGCTGGTGCCGGTGCGGCGGGAGTGGACACGGGGCGTGTGGCGGGTGTGGACACGGGGCGTGTGGCCACGGCGGGGGCGGGTGCGAAGGCGGTGCGGGGTGGTGACGAGGCCGCCGGGGCGTGGTCATGGCGGCGGACCGTCGCTGCCGCGGTACTGGCCGCCGTGCTGTGCGCGGTCCTCGTCGCCGTGCTGGCCGCCCTGGCGGGCGGGCCGCTCGGGGACGGCGCCCTCGCCCGGTTCGGGCCGGTGTGGTGGCAGGCCGGGGGTGCGACGCTGGCGTGGGTCGGGGTGGTGGCGCTGCCGGTGGCGGTGCTGGTGCGGGCGTGGCCGAGTCGGAGTCGGGGGTGGAGCGGGCCGGGGGCCGAGGCTGCCGCTGCGGAGCCTGTGGCGGAGGCCGGGGAGGCGGATGGCGCCGGTGGGCGCCGGTGGGGGCGGGTTCCGTGGCCCTCGGTGGGTCGTCGGCGGGGCCGGGAAGCCGGGGGCGGGGACGCGGGCGGCGACGGCGGGGACGCCGCGCCGTACGACCTGCTGCCGGTCGACTCCCCTGGGGAGGCGCCGCGGACGCCCTGAGCGGCGGACGGCGTGAGTCGGGGACGCTGTAAGGACGCCGTGAGCGCGAACGCCGTGAGCGGCGGGCCGGTGTGGCGTCGCCCCGGAGGCTCCTCCCGCTCCCGCCTCTCCTGCCCTTCCTGTTCCCGGGGGGCCACGCCCCTGGACGGGCGCTTCGGCCCCGGACGGGCGCTTCGGGTCTGGACAGGCGCTTCGCCCCTGCGCGGGCGCATCAGCTCCCGAACAAACGCTTCGCCCCTGCACAGGCCCCGCCCCCGAAACGCCGGACGGGCCCTGATGCCCGGCCGGGTCAGGAAGCGGGCGTCAGTCCTCCGAGCCCAGCAGGTCCCGGAGCTGCTCCGGGAGGAGGGTCTCGCAGTTCTGCTTCGCCTCGTTGGTCAGGGCGTCGTTCCGGCAGGTGTAGTAGTCGCTGTAGACCAACTGGGCGCCGAACGACGCGGCGACCAGGACGATGGCCAGGGAGGACGTGACCAGGCCGCTGATCGCGGCGGTGCGCTGCGGACGGCCGGTCTGCTCGGCGGGAGGGGCCGGGGTGTCCGGATCCGAGGCGGCGCGGGGCTTGGCGCGCAGCGCGCTGATGCCCCAGTACAGGGCCAGGGCGCCGAGCAGCAGGGCCACGTACGGCCAAGTGAAGAGCGCGAAAAAGAGGGCCCACATACCGCACAGCAGGGCATAGCGGGCGCGCCGCTGGGCCGGGTCCGTCGGGTCCCAGCGCGGACCCGTGCCGCCGCCCGACCCCTCGGGGCCGGAATCGGAAGCGCCGGGCCGCTCGCCGAAGCCGCCGGGGGAGCGGCCCGGCTGCCGGTCGCTCCACTGGCGGCCCCATGGTGAACGCCCGCCGTCACCGCGGGAGTCGTCGCCGTCATCCGACGGGTGCCGCGGCTGCCAGGGGCGGTCCGGCGTGCCCTCCGGGGGCGGTGCGAACGGATTGTCCTTCTCGGTGGCGCCGTCCTGCTCGCCGCCGTCCGTCCGGTCCGACGGGGTGTCGGGCGGTGAAGAGGGGCGCTCCCGCAGCAACACGGTGCTGCGCTCCCCTGGCTGCGCCGACTGCTGGGGGAGCGTGAGCAGTCGCAGGCTGCGGTCCGGCATCAAGTGAGCGTCTTCCCCTTGGCGATAAGGAACGGGCGATCGGTGGAACGGGCGTACCGGTCGGCACGACTGGTGAACGTGTGACGCGCGGACGGCGTTCCCGGTCCGGCTCCACGCAGACGCTACCTTCCGACCACGCCCCCGTCCCGAGGGGGCCGCCCGGTGTGCCGGTATCGTTGCTGACGGTCGGCCGCTTCGTAGACTTCCCCGTATCCCGGGGCGCGAAGCATTCGTACGACTGCACAAAGAGACGAACGTACAAAACGTACGGCCGTGACGAGCGACGGCCGTACCCGGCCGACCGCCGTACAGGACCCGCTCCCCGAGAAAGGCCCCCACCGTGGCCGCCAAGCCCGTGGCCCAGCGAGCCAAGCGCCTAGTCGTGCTGGTCTCCGGATCCGGCACCAACCTGCAGGCGCTCCTCGACGAGATCGCCGCCACCGGCGTCGAGGCCTACGGGGCCGAGATCGTCGCCGTCGGCGCCGACCGGGAGGGCATCGAGGGGCTCGCGCGCGCCGAGCGCGCCGGGCTGCCGGTCTTCGTACGCAAGGTCAAGGACTACGGGAGCCGTGACGAGTGGGACGCGGCGCTGGCCGAGGCCGTCGCCGCCCACGAGCCGGACCTCGTCGTCTCGGCCGGGTTCATGAAGATCGTGGGCAAGGAGTTCCTGGCCCGCTTCGGGGGGCGGTTCGTCAACACCCACCCCGCCCTCCTCCCCAGCTTCCCGGGGGCCCACGGCGTGCGGGACGCGCTCGCGTACGGCGCCAGGGTCACCGGATGCACCGTCCACTTCGTCGACGACGGCGTCGACACCGGACCGATCATCGCGCAGGGCGTGGTGGAGATCCGTGACGAGGACGACGAGAGCGCTCTGCACGAGCGCATCAAGGAAGTCGAGCGAAGGCTGCTCGTCGATGTCGTGGGGCGGCTCGCCCGCAACGGCTATCGCATTGAGGGACGAAAGGTAGTTATCCAGTGACCGCCACCGCCGAGAGCAACAAGCGGGCCATCCGTCGCGCGCTCGTCAGCGTCTACGACAAGACCGGGCTCGAGGACCTCGCCCGCGGGCTCCACGAGGCGGGCGTCGAACTCGTCTCCACCGGGTCCACGGCCGGCCGTATCTCCGCCGCCGGTGTCCCCGTCACCAAGGTCGAGGAGCTCACCGGCTTCCCCGAGTGCCTGGACGGCCGCGTCAAGACCCTGCACCCCAAGGTGCACGCCGGCATCCTGGCCGACCTGCGTCTGGACAGCCACCGGCAGCAGCTCGGCGAGCTGGGCGTGGAGCCGTTCGACCTCGTCGTGGTCAACCTCTACCCCTTCCGCGAGACCGTCGCCTCGGGCGCCACCCCCGACGAGTGCGTCGAGCAGATCGACATCGGTGGCCCGTCGATGGTCCGCGCCGCCGCCAAGAACCACCCCTCGGTCGCGGTCGTCACCAGCCCGTCCCGGTACGCCGACGTGCTCTCCGCCGTGAAGGACGGCGGCTTCGACCTCGCCGCCCGCAAGCGGCTGGCCGCCGAGGCCTTCCGGCACACCGCCGCGTACGACGTGGCCGTCGCCTCCTGGTTCGCCTCCGAGTACGCCCCGGTGGACGACTCGCGCTTCCCCGACTTCCTCGGCGCCACGTACGACCGCGCGCACACCCTGCGCTACGGCGAGAACCCGCACCAGCCCGCCGCCCTCTACACCTCCCACGCCGGGGGCCTGGCCGAGGCCGAGCAGCTCCACGGCAAGGAGATGTCGTACAACAACTACACGGACACGGACGCCGCCCGCCGTGCCGCGTACGACCACGACGAGGCCTGCGTCGCGATCATCAAGCACGCCAACCCGTGCGGCATCGCGGTCGGCGCGGACGTCGCCGAGGCGCACCGCAAGGCGCACGCCTGCGACCCGCTGTCCGCGTTCGGCGGCGTGATCGCGGTCAACCGCCCGGTCAGCAAGGAGATGGCCGAGCAGGTCGCCGAGATCTTCACCGAGGTCATCGTCGCGCCGGACTACGAGGACGGCGCCCTCGAGGCCCTCACCAAGAAGAAGAACATCCGCGTGCTGCGCGCCCCCGAGGCGCCCGCCGCCCCGGTCGAGGTCAAGCCCATCGACGGCGGCGCCCTCCTCCAGGTCACCGACCGGCTCCAGGCCGAGGGCGACGACCCCGCCACCTGGACGCTCGCCACCGGCGAGGCCCTCTCCCCGTCCGAGCTGGCCGACCTGGCCTTCGCCTGGAAGGCCTGCCGGGCCGTCAAGTCCAACGCGATCCTCCTCGCCAAGGACGGCGCCTCGGTCGGCGTCGGCATGGGCCAGGTCAACCGCGTCGACTCCGCGAAGCTGGCGGTGGAGCGGGCGGGCGCCGAGCGCGCGCAGGGGGCGTACGCCGCCTCCGACGCCTTCTTCCCCTTCCCGGACGGCCTGGAGATCCTCACCGCGGCCGGCGTGAAGGCCGTGGTCCAGCCGGGCGGCTCGGTCCGTGACGAACTGGTCGTCGAGGCGGCGAAGAAGGCCGGCGTGACGATGTACTTCACGGGGACGCGGCACTTCTTCCACTGACGCGGACGCCTGTGCCGGGACCGGACCGGACCGGCCCGTCGGACCGGCCCGCCGGACCGCCGGACCGCCGGACCGCCGGACCGGACCGCCGGCCGGGCCCGCCGGCCGGTCCGGGCACAGGCGGGACGCGTGCCGTGCCGTGCCGTGAAGGGCCGTGCAGGACCGTGCAGTGCCGGAGGCCGCGTCCGGCCACGGTCCGTACCCCTCGTGACGGGCGCGCCCGGCCGGGCCGCGGGTGTGCGCCCAGGCGGGCAGGGCCGTCAGCACACCGACCGTCAGCAGCGTGACGAGGGCGCCGGTGAACAGCCGCGAGCGACGCCGCCACGGCCGCCGGAGCGGGGAGCGAGGAGCGGGAGGCGGAGCCCGGCTCACGCCGACGGCGACGCTGCGACCTGTCCCGCGGTGTCCCGTGCCTCGGCGTGCTCCAACGCCGTCCGCCTGGCGGCACGGAAGTCGTCCAGCAGGGACGTACGGGCGGCGGGCAGTGCCTTCTCCACCCGCTTCTGGGCGCGGACGACCTGTTCGGCGAGATCGGCCTCCACCTGGCACGCGGCGTCCCGCACGGCGATCCTCAGCTCCTCCCGTCCAGTGGCGCGCAGCGCGGCCGCGTCGGTGCCGGCGGAGTCGAGCCGTTTCTTCAGCGCCTTGAGCGGGTCTTCACGGTGCTCGTACCGGAAGCCCTCGTCCCGCATGCACGCGGCCCACTTCCGTTCGGCGGCCCTCATGAGGGCGTGGTCGAGCGTGTCCGTCACGACCATGTTGCGCAGGCTCTGCAACGCGTAGTGGTTCCGGTCCCACGAGGCGCCGTACAGTGCCCGGCGCGCCACGGAGACGCAGGAGTCGGTGGCCACCGACACGGTCGGCCCGCCGGGTAGTTCGATCTCCTCACGTGGCCCGTCCGCCGCTCCCTTGAGTGCCGCCTCCCACGCGCGGCGGTCGCCCTCGGCCAGCGCCGACACCCGCTGGGCGTTCGGGTCGGCCGGTGGCTTCTTCAGCCTCCGCACGGTCAGGCCGTAGCCGTCCTGGGCCGCGCGGCTCCGCGTCAGCAGGCCGTAGGGACTCTCGGCCGCCCTGCGCCGGACGTCGCCGACGGGTATCGGGTGGTAGTCGAACCCGCGGCCCGCCATGCACTTCCGCACTTCCCGCTCCTCGGCGCGGTGGAGTGCCGCGGATTCGGCCGCGGTGTAGTGCAGTGCGCCGCCCAGCGGGCGGGGATCGGGATGTTTCTCCGCCGCGGCGTCGCGGTCGGGTGCGGAAGAGCACCCGACCGCGAGAAGCGCCGCTGCGGCGGCCGGCCACAGCAGTGCGCGCATGGGATCAGCAGATCCAGCGGTTGGAGGCCAGGTCGTCGGCGAAGTCGCCGTTGTACCAGGTGTCGAGGTTGTAGACCGCGCGACCGCGCTCCAGGACCCAGGAGTTGCCGCTGTAGCCCGTCTCGTCGTAGATGCGGACGTCGCAGGAGTTGCCGTTGTTGTAGACC
Source organism: Streptomyces pactum (assembly GCF_002005225.1). NCBI lineage: Bacteria > Bacillati > Actinomycetota > Actinomycetes > Kitasatosporales > Streptomycetaceae > Streptomyces > Streptomyces pactum. The sequence continues at coordinate 3,496,902 of NZ_CP019724.1, read as the reverse complement.
GACTCCGCGTTGTTGAACTTGTTGTACTGCTCGAGGTTGGAGTTGTCTCCGAACACCTCGCCGGGGTCGCCCGAGCCGTTGTCCCCGAGGTAGGCGCACAGGGCTCCGGAGCTGCAGTCGCTCCACGCCGCGCTGGCCGGTGTGGCGGTGGCGGCGATGCCCAGTCCCGCGAGTGCCGCCGCACCGAGCGCGGCCGCGATCTTCGTCCTGATCATGCGATGTCCTCCCCTTGTGACGTACCGGTGTGCAGGCATCACTCTGGTCGTGGGGACGCGCCCGCGGTACCTCGAACCTTGCAGGGTCGGACTTCGCGCCGGACCGTTCTGCCGCGGCCCCCTGCTCAGCGCCCCTGCTCAGCGCCCCTGCTCAGCGCCCCGGCGCGGCGTACCGAGTCCGGCAGCAGGAGCCGCGCGCGTCCGGCAGCAGGAGGCCCCGGCCGCTCGCGTCGTCCTCGCCGGGACGCCGGCCGGGAGCGGCGGTCGGTGAGGACGGGTCAGGACTTCCCGGCCTCGCGCAACGCGCGCCACGTGGCCGGTCCGACCATCCCGTCCGCGTCCAGTCCCGCCCGCTCCTGGAAGATGACGACCGCCCCGTGCGTCATCGGGCCGAAGTCGCCGTCCACCTCGCCGACCTCCTCGATCCCGTGCCGGTGCCGCAGCAGGCACTGCAACTCCCTGACCTGGCTGCCACCGTCTCCGCGCTTGATGGTGAAGTCCCACGTGCCGCTGTGGCCCGCCATGTAGCCGGGGCCGTGGTCGGCGTCCTCGTAGACCACGGGCTTCTCGCAGGTGGGCGGCGCCGCCGCGGCCGGGGCGGAGTCCCACGGGGTGGTGTAGGCGAGGCTCGTCGCGCCCACGATCACCGCGGCGAGCGCCGCTGCCAGGGCCGGGCGACGCCACCGCCGGGGACGCAGCCTCGGCAGCCGGGCCGAGCGGGAGGTGCCCGCGGCCTCCTCCACCCGGCGCAGCAGCGCGGCGGTGTCGGTGGTGCGTTCCGCGTGGGTCGGGGCCAGGCAGTCCCGCAGGATGTCCCGCCAGGCCTCGGGGAGGCCGGGGGACAGGCGCAGCTCCTCACGGCCGCGGGCGTAGCGCGTCGCCGCGTCGGAGCGTGCCTCCGAGGTGCCGCCGGGCAACGGGAACTCCCCGGTCAGGACCACGTGCGCGAGGACGCCGAAGGCCCAGACGTCGGCCGACGGGCGGATCCGCGTCCCGCGCTCGTCGACCTCGGGCCACAGGAGTTCGGGCGGGGTGTAGTCGGGGGTGGCGAAGGCGGGGGCGTAGGCGTGGGTGCCTTCCAGTTCGGCGGCCATGTTGAAGTCGGCGAGCCGGGCCGAACCGTCCTTCATCAGCAGCACGTTGGCCGGTTTCAGGTCTCCGTGCACCCATCCCGCGTGGTGGAGCTGGTGCAGGCCCTCGCAGATCTGGGCCAGCAGGGCGGGACCGGCCTCCGGGGACGGGGTCCGGGCCAGTACGGCGTCCAGGGAGCCCTCGGCGCGCTCCAGCACCAGGACGGTGGCGCCGTCCAGCTCGGGATGGCCCGGGTCGTCGACCGTCAGCGTGTCGTACATCCGGATCAGCCGGGGCGAGCGGAGCCGCCGCAGCAGGTGCACCTCGCGTTCGGCCAGGTCGCGCAGGTGGTGGAGCTGGCGCGGGGTGCGGGTGCCGGTGGACAGGAACTTCAGCGCCGCCCGGCCCGGCAGCCCGTCACCGTCGGCGGTGCGTCCGGTCGTGCCGGAGCCGTGGCGGGTCGCGTCGTAGACCGTGGCGAACGCGCCGGACGCGAGCGGCTCGCGCACCTCCCACGGCCCGACCCGGTAGCCCTTCGGCACCGGGACCGCGTACGGCCGCCCGGTCACCGTGCCGCTCCGCTCGGGGCCGGGGCGAGTACGACGAGGTCGTCCTCGCGGACCAGGTCGAAGCGGAGGGCGAGCGAGGCCAGGGACTCCTTCTTGCCGTGCGTGCGCCTGCCCGGCTCGGCCGTGTCCGGGCCGGGTCTCAACCGCAGCTTGACGGCGAGGTAGTCGATGTTCCAGTAGACGGCGGAGCGGCTGACCTTGGGCCAGCTCGGGCGCAGCCGTTCCACTATCTCCTCGACGGCGGGCAGCGGGGCGCGGGGCTCACCGCGCAGGCGCCGCTCGCACAGGGCTGCCAGCACCGCGAAGTACCGTTTGGTGCGGTCCAGGGCGAACGCCGGGACGGTGCCGGCCCCCTCCAGCCCACGGCGCTCGACGCTGCGGAAGGCGTGCCGCGGTGCCCAGACGTCGAAGGTGAGCAGGTCACCCGCGGCGGGCAGGGTCACACGCGCCAGCTCGAACGGTACGGGCGCCTCCACGCGGCCCGGAGCGATCTTGATGTGTTCGCCGGCGCCCTCCGGGTTCTCCACCACGTAGGTCTGGTCCTCGCTGAGATTGCTCAGCAGCCAGAACGTCCGGTGCGCCGCGATCTCCCCGGCGACCCGGGGCACCCCCGCGTGTGCGATGGCGAGTCCGCCGCCGCTGCGTTCGGTCCTGCCGAACTCGACGCGCTCACCCGCGCTGATCCTCAACTGGTCGGCCACACTGCCGCACGACGGCGGCACGACGATGACGCTGTACATGGAGTCGTCCCCCTCCCCCGATTGCTCGGGGTCAACATTCCCCAGTCCAACAAGGGGCAGCGTAAGGGAGGCGGGTGAGGGCACCCTAAGCATTCGTATGCGTCGGCGCGTCGGCGGACTCCGGACGGCGAAAGGGCCCCCGGCCCCCTCCGTGGAGGGGACCGGGGGCCGTCGTTCAGGCCGGCTCCGGGGAGCGGATCAGCAGGGGCGCAGGGACCAGATCGGGTCCCATGTCGCCGTGCCCGCCTGGTAGGCCGTCGACGTCCAGCGGACGCTGCCGTCCTGGTTGAAGAACTTGGCGACCGTGCCCCGCGTCTGGTTGTTGGTGAACGGGCCGTCGCCGGTCCAGTTGGTGAGGTTCCACGTCTGGCACTTGTAGAAGTCGAACTTGGTGCCCTTGACGACCATGCACAGGTGGCCGTAGTCGCAGGCCAGGTCCTGGGCGCCCTTGGTCCTGGGCGCCTCGGTGACGGTCAGTCCCTCGTACTCGACCGCGTCGGCGGACACGTGCAGGGGCTTGGGCTTGTCGGCCAGCACCTGGTCGGCCGCCTGCTGGAGCGCGGTCACCCGGGTGCCGCCGGGGTCGGCGGCGGTGGCCGCGACCGTGGAGCCGGCGACCAGGGCCGAGGCCGCGAGGAGCAGCGCGGCGGGCTTGATGATGTTCACTGTCGTTCCCCCATGAACGTCGGTGTGGTACCGCCGGAGCGGTGTGCTCACACCGTGCCCGCCGCGCCCGCCGGGCGGTACCTCGCACCTCTCAGGGTCACTTCGCCGCGGCCGGCGTGTACTCCTCGAGGTGGTGAGCGACGCGGTCGGCGTAGTCGCGGTACTTCGGGGGAACCCCGCCCGCGTCGTTCACCTTGTCGTACGACGTCCGGTAGGCCACGGCGATCAGCACCCGGCGGTCGCCCGGCAGACCGGCGTCCAGGCGCGGAGTGATCCAGCACAGGTACCGGCCCATCGCCGGGATGGACTCGGCGGGCGGGAACGGGGGCTCGGGGACGGACTCGCCGGGTGTGCCGTCCTCGTTCATCCACCAGCGCAGGACGCTCGGGGTCCAGCGGGCGATGCCGTACTCGTTCTTCCCGGGGTCGGAGAGGTCCGGGTCGAAGTCGCTCTCCACCTTCAGCATGGCCGCGATCAGCGGAGGGCTGACCTCCTCCCGGTCGCAGTCGTGTGCCGTCTCGACGATCAGCAGGCGGTAGGCGGCCGGTACGTCCCGGTCGGTGCGCAGTTCGCCGGCGCCGTAGGAGGCGGCGGAGACGGCCGCGGTGCCGCCCGGTCCGCGGTCGCCGGGGGTGGAGCCGGGGCCGTCGCCGCCGGTCCGGGTGCTGATGCCGTACCCGAGCGCGGCGACGGCCGCGGTGGCGGCCGCGGCGGCGAGGACCGTCCGCAGGGGGCGAGTGCGGTGTGGCGGGACGGACCGGACCGTTCGGGCCGGCCAGGCCGCCCAGGCAGGACGGGCGGTACCGCCCGCGGCCGCCGCCACGCGCCGCGACAGGGCCTCCGTGCCGATGCGTTCGGCGTGTGTACGGGTCAGGCACGCGCGCACGATCTCCCGCCACGCCTCGGGCAGCGCGGGCGAAAGACGCAGCTCCTCGCTACCGCGCGCGTAGGCGGCTCCGGCGTCGCGGCGGGCCGTCGGGGTGCCGCCGGGCAGCGGGAAGGACCCGGTGAGGACGAGGTGGGCGAGGACGCCGAAGGCCCACACGTCGGCGGAGGGGCGGATGCGGCGGCCACGTTCGCCGATCTCGGACCAGAGCAGTTCGGGCGGGGTGTAGTCGGGGGTGGAGAAGGCGGGCGTGTAGGCGTGGGTGCCTTCCAGTTCGGCGGCCATGTTGAAGTCGGCGAGCCGGGCCGAACCGTCCTTCATCAGCAGCACGTTGGCCGGCTTCAGGTCTCCGTGCACCCACCTGGCACGGTGCAACTGGGCCAGGCCCTCGCACACCTGGGCCAGCAGCGCGGGTCCGGCGGCCGGACGCGGCGACGCGGACAGCAGGGCGGACAGGGACCCCTCCGCCTTCTCCAGTACGAGGACGGTGGCGCCGTCGAGCGCGGGGCGGGCCGGGTCGTCGACGACCAGGGTCTCGTACATCCGCACGAGTCGGGGGCGTCGCAGCCTGCGGTGCAACTCGACCTCGCGCTCGACGAGTTCGCGCAGGTGGGCGAGCTGGCGCGGGGTTCCCGTGCCGGTGGGCAGGAACTTCAGGGCGGCCGTGCGCGGCAGGCCGGCGTCGCCGTCACCGACGCGGCGGGCCTCGTACACGCTGCCGAAGGCGCCCGTCGCGATCGGGCCCCGCACCTCCCAGGCGCCGACCCGGTAACCCTTCGGTACGGGGACGGCGTACGGCTCGGTCACCGGGGCACCCGGCGCGGCGGTGCCGCGAGGACCACGAGGTCGTCCTCGCGTACGAGGTCGAAGCGGAGCGCCATCGACACCAGGGACTCCTTCTTGCCGTTGAGCCGCGTGCCCGCCTCCGCCGTCTCCGGGCCCGGCTTCAGCCGCAGCTTCACCGCCAGGTAGTCGATGTTCCACTGGACGGACGTGCGCGACGCGGCCGGCCAGCCCGGCCGCAGCCGCTCGACGACCTGTTCGACCGTCGGCAGCGGCGCGTGCGGTGCCCCGCGCAGCCGCGGCTCGCACAGGGCGGCCAGGACGGCGAAGTACCGCTTGGTGCGGTCGACGGAGAAGGCCGGGGCGGTCGGCTCGCCGTCGGTGCCGTCCTCGGCGCGCAGGTAGTCGTGGCGCGGCGCCCACACCTCGAGGGGCAGCAGGTCGCCTGCGGCGGGCAGCACGATGCGCGAGAACTCGAACGGCACCGGGGCCTCCAGCCGGCCCGGCGCCACCTTGACGTGCTCCCCGGCGCCCTCCGGGTTCTCCACCACGTAGGTCTGGTGGGCGGAGAGGTTGCTCAGGGCCCAGAAGGTGCCGTGGGCGGTGATCTCGCCGGCTCTGCGGGACACTCCGCCGTGCCCGATCAGCAGTCCGCCCTCGGGCACGGACCGCCCGAAGACGAGCCGTTCGCCGGGTGCGAGCCGGTACTGGGTGCGGGTGGGTTCGTCCTCCGTGGTCGGCGGAGGTACCACGATGATGCTGTACAAGGTGCGTCTCCCCGTGCCTGACGGCTACCCACGTCAGACTATGGCGACGCACCGGGGCCGTGTCTCCCCTCGTACGGGTGAGACACGGCCCCGTGGCGTGATTGGCGCGAAGTGCGCCGTGGCGGACGCCGGTTCAGTACTGCGGGCGGTTGAACCAGTAACTGCCGTTCTTGTTGGCGCAGAAGACGATGATCAGGATGCCGAGGACCAGGCTGATCAGGGCGAAGAGGTTGGCGCCCAGCAGGTTGAGCACGCTGACCAGCGTCACGACCGAGCCGTAGATGATCGCGGAGACGCGCGCACCGCCCCGGCCGGTGGCGAACTTGACACCTGTGAAGATCGCCCAGAACGCGAACGCCAGGATGATCACGCCGAGGCCGATCATGAGGCCCGCGCCTATGCTCGTGACGGTTTCCGCGTCCTGCGCCGAGATGCTGGGGTCGGAGTTGACCTCGTCCTCGATGTAGTCGGCGAACCAGGAGCTGGCCGCGATCATCAGCACGCCGCCGATGGCCTGGAAGGCACCGAGCACGAACAGCATCACGCGCGCGGCCTTCACCGTGCCGGGCATGGTCGCGGGGGCGGGCGCGTGGCCGCCGCCGTAGGACTGGACCGGCGGGGCCGCGGGGTAGCCGTAGCCGGGCTGGCCCTGGGGCTGCTGCTGGGGGTATCCGTACTCCGAATGCTGGCCGTGCTGCTGGCCCTGCTGGCCCTGCGGCGGACCGTAGGGGTTGTTCGGGTCGCCGAAACTCATGCGGGACTTCCTCCGTAGCTGTCACGTGCGGGGACGACGCGCGGCTCGGCTCGGAGGAGGTGTTTCATGGCGGTTCGTCCCCCCGGTACGGCCCCGCGGCACTGTGCTACTGCCCAATCGTTCTTGACCTATCTCTTACTTGTCCAGACCGGTCGCGCGGTGTTGTGCAAGTGCAACAACGTCGATCATGATCCGACACGGTGTGACGCGCCCCGTGATGCCCGGTCGGTGCCCGGATACCGGGCGGATGACGGCCGGATTGGAACCGGGGGCCGGTCATCCGCGAGGATGGGGGCATGACCGCCCAGATTCTCGATGGCAAGGCCACCGCAGCCGCGATCAAGTCCGAACTGACCGCCCGCGTGGCGGCGCTGAAGGAGAAGGGCGTCACGCCCGGCCTCGGCACCGTCCTGGTCGGCGACGACCCCGGCAGCCAGAAGTACGTCGCCGGCAAGCACCGCGACTGCGCGCAGGTCGGCATCGCCTCCATCCAGCGCCAACTGCCGGCCACGGCGACGCAGGAGGAGATCGAGGCGGTGGTCCGCGAGCTGAACGACGACCCGGCCTGCACGGGCTACATCGTCCAGCTCCCGCTGCCCAGGGGCATCGACGAGAACCGCATCCTGGAACTGATGGACCCGGACAAGGACGCGGACGGCCTGCACCCGATGAACCTCGGCCGCCTCGTCCTCAACGAGCCGGCCCCGCTGCCCTGCACCCCCAACGGCATCCTCACCCTCCTGCGCCGCTACGGCGTGGAGATCAAGGGTGCCGAGGTCGTGGTCGTCGGCCGCGGCGTCACGATCGGCCGCCCGATGCCGCTGCTGCTCACCCGGCGCAGCGAGAACGCCACCGTGACCCAGTGCCACACCGGCACCCGGGACCTGGCCGCCCACCTCAAGCGCGCGGACATCGTCATCGCCGCGGCCGGCTCCCCGCACCTGGTCCGTCCCGAGGACGTCAAGCCGGGCGCGGCCGTCCTCGACGTCGGCGTCTCGCGCAACGCCGAGGGCAAGATCATGGGCGACGTCCACCCCGGCGTGGCCGAGGTCGCCGCCTGGATCTCCCCGAACCCCGGCGGCGTCGGACCCATGACCCGGGCCCAGCTTCTCGTCAACGTGGTGGAGGCGGCGGAGCGCAGTGCCGGCTGACGACACCCGCGCCGAGCACCCCGGGGCCCCGGTGCAGCCGGAGAAGCAGGGGGCTCGGGGGGACCAGGAGCACCAGGGGACCCCGGACTACCAGGGGAGCCCGGATGAACAGGGGGCCCCGGACGATCAGGGAGCCCCGGAGGGTACGGCGGCTTCGGGGGCGCGAGGCGGCCCGGAGGACCAGAGGGCATCGGAGGACCGGCGGTCCCCGGAGGACGCGGGGGCCCCGGCCCCGGAGGACATCACCGCCCGGGACCCCGTCAGCGCGCCCGACGCCGAGGGCCGGCCGAGGCGGGTCACCCGCCGGTTCCCGCTCTTCACCCGCGACACCGCGCGCCCCGAGGGCGGTGGCCGGGCCGCGGCCGGCGACGCCCCGGCGCCCGCCCGGCAGTGGCCGATCCTCCTCGTGGTCGTCCTGGTCGGGACCGGCCTGCTGCTGACCGCGCTGGACGTGTTCCGCTACGGGACGCTGCTGATCGGCGCCGCCCTGCTGGTCGGTGCCGCGCTGCGCTGGGTGCTGCCCGACGTCGGCATGCTCGCCGTGCGCTCGCGCTTCACGGACATCAGCACCTACGGCGTCCTGGGTCTGTCCATCGTCCTGCTGGCGCTGATGACCCAGCCGAACCCGGTGCTGGAGATCCCGTTCCTGAAGGACACCCTGCACTTCACGGTGAGCTAGGACCTGTCGGACAGGCCCCGGCGGCGGCCGTACCGCTCCGGTGCGGCGGCCCGTCCTCACCCCCGTGGAAGGACGGGCCGCCGCCGGAACCAACCCTCCTGCACGGCGAACGCCCTGTTCAACGCCTGTCAGGGCGCTGTGGCACGGAAGTGACCGTTCCGGTACTCCGTCACGCGGTCCGGCAAAGCGGGGCCGCGGAGGGCGGCTCCGCGCTAGCGTCAGGGGTTCGGTTCAGGGGTTCGGTTCAGGGCGAGGAAAGGCCGGTGGGACACTGGACCACGGGTCGTCGGGCGTGCGACGGTGCGGGTTCGCGACCCTGTGCTCCCGTGCGCCCCCACCCCGGGAACTGAGATCCTGACCGGGCGCATCCCTGTGGGTAGCCAGAACGGGAACTTCGCGCGGGACGCCGCGCAAGGACCAAGCGGGGGAACGAACAGCACGTCACCGGGGGGAAGAGGGGGAAGCAATGCCTCGTTGGAAGGCCTTGCCGGATGAACTCGATCCGCAGATCAGAGAGTTCACGAGTCAGTTGCGCCGACTCGTGGACCGCAGCGAGCTGAGCATCGCGTCGGTGGCCGACGCCACGGGCTACAGCAAGACGTCCTGGGAGCGCTATCTGAACGGCCGGCTGCTGGCGCCGAAGGGCGCCATCGTGGCCCTGGCCGAGGTGACGCGGACCAATCCCGTCCACCTGACCACCATGTGGGAGCTGGCCGAGCGGGCCTGGAGCCGCTCGGAGATGCGCCACGACATGACCATGGAGGCCATCCGGATCTCCCAGGCGCGTGCCGCGCTCGGCGAGCTGGGCGCTCCCGCGGCGAATGCGGGCAACGGCGGCAGGAACGGCAAGGGCAGCCGGACCGCCCGTCACGGCGGCGGCGCCACGGCCACGCCCGGGATCGCCGGACCGGCCGGTGTGGCCCCCACGTTCCCGCCGACGGTCCCCGCGCAGCCGACGGCCGCCGACAGCCCCGACTCGGCCGTCGGCAAGGCCCGGGGCGGCGGTGCGCCGGGCACCGCTCCCTCCGTCCCGTCGTCCGGGGGAGCCATTGACGGCAACTCGTGGGGCATCGCCGGGTACCGGGGACCGGCGCCGGCCAGTGACCGCACGGCGCGTTCCGGGACCCGGGCCGGCTCGGGGGAGACCGCGGGCCCGGGGGAGACCGCGTGGGGTGCGGTGGCGCCGCCCGCCGCCGCGCCGGACGGCCGCGGGCCCTCGGGCGCCACGGCACCCCTGGGCTCGTACGGCGGGCCCCCGCACGGCGGTTCCGGTGCGCGGGGCCGGTCCTCCGGGGGCGGCGGCAAACGGATGACCACGTTCGTCGCGGGTGTCGTCGGCGTGCTCGTCGTGATCGCGGGCGCCTTCTTCCTCCTGAACGACGGCGGCGACAAGAAGAACGAGGGCACCGGACCGTCCCCGTCGCCCACCGTCAGCTCCGACCCCGAGCTGCCGCCCGGCGTGAAGTGCAGCGGCGACGCCTGTACCGGCAAGGACCCGGAGATCATGGGCTGCGGCGGCGACCTGGTGACCACCGCCGCCAGCGCCACCGTCGGCACGGCCGCCGTCGAGGTCCGCTACAGCAAGACCTGCGGCGCCGCGTGGGCCCGCGTCACCCAGGCCGCGCAGGGCGACGAGGTGCAGGTGAGCGCCGGCGGCAAGAACCAGCAGACGGACACGGTCACCGGGGCCGCCGACACCGTCGCGTACACCCCGATGGTGGCGGTTGAGTCCGCGGCCGACGCCAAGGCGTGCGTGACGCTGGTGTCGGGCCAGAAGGGTTGCACGGAGTAGCCGCCGCGCGGGACGCGTACCACCCGCACCGAGTGGGACGCGTACCACCCGCACCGAGCGGGGCCGTGCCGCCCGCGCGGAGCAGGATCGCGACGCCCGTGCGGGGTGAGGCCGTGCTGCCCGCACCGGGCGGGGCCGCGATACCCGCACCGGGCGGGGCCGCGATACCCGCACCGGGCGGGACCGCGATACCCGCACCGGGCGGGACCGCGATACCCGCACCGGGCGGGGCGCGATACCCGCGCGGAGCAGGGACGCGCCCCCCGCGTCGGGCGGAGGCGCGACCCCCGCGTCGGACGCAGGCGCGCCCCCCGCGTCGGGCGGAGGCGCGACCCGTGCCCGGAGAAAAGTCGCGCTGGGCAGGCATGGCCCGCGGTGTCAGGGGCACGCGAGAAGTACCCCCACGGGAGCCCGGCAACGGTATCCCCGGACGGCGGTCGCCTTCCCCACCTCTCCCGGACAGGCGGCCGCCTCTTCATGCCCCCCTTCCCGTTCCCCCTCCTCGTGCTCCAGGCCCCCGCACGCCCGTTTCGCGCACGTGGGTGACACCCGGGCGGCCCTGTGGGCCGGGCCACACCGACCCGGACGTGCCGGGGACGGGAGGCGCGATAGCCTGACGGCTGGTTGGATCTCTTGATACCAAGAGATCGATCAATCGCCCGGGGCAGGGACGCCCCACCGCTAGCTGTCAACGGAGAACGCCATGACCCGCACTCCCGTGAACGTCACCGTCACCGGCGCGGCCGGCCAGATCGGTTACGCCCTGCTCTTCCGCATCGCCTCCGGCCAGCTCCTCGGCGCGGACGTGCCGGTCAAACTGCGCCTCCTGGAGATCACTCCGGCGCTCAAGGCCGCCGAGGGCACCGCGATGGAGCTGGACGACTGCGCGTTCCCGCTCCTGCAGGGCATCGAGATCACCGACGACCCGAACGTCGCCTTCGACGGCGCCAACGTCGCCCTCCTCGTGGGCGCCCGCCCGCGCACCAAGGGCATGGAGCGCGGTGACCTCCTCGAGGCCAACGGCGGCATCTTCAAGCCGCAGGGCAAGGCCATCAACGACCACGCCGCGGACGACATCAAGGTCCTCGTCGTCGGCAACCCGGCCAACACCAACGCCCTGATCGCCCAGGCCGCCGCCCCGGACGTACCGGCGGAGCGCTTCACCGCGATGACCCGCCTGGACCACAACCGCGCGCTGACCCAGCTCGCGAAGAAGACGGGCTCGACGGTCGCCGACATCAAGCGCCTGACCATCTGGGGCAACCACTCCGCCACCCAGTACCCGGACATCTTCCACGCCACGGTCGCCGGCAAGAACGCCGCCGAGGTCGTGGGCGACGAGAAGTGGCTGGCCGAGGACTTCATCCCGACCGTCGCCAAGCGCGGCGCCGCCATCATCGAGGCCCGCGGCGCCTCGTCGGCCGCCTCCGCCGCCAACGCCGCCATCGACCACGTCCACACCTGGGTCAACGGCACCGCCGAGGGTGACTGGACCTCCATGGGCATCCCGTCGGACGGCTCCTACGGCGTCCCGGAGGGCATCATCTCCTCCTTCCCGGTGACCACCAAGGACGGCAAGTACGAGATCGTCCAGGGTCTGGAGATCAACGACTTCTCCCGCGCCCGCATCGACGCCTCCGTCAAGGAGCTGTCGGAGGAGCGCGAGGCGGTCCGCGGTCTCGGCCTCATCTGAGCCCACCCGCACGCCACGGGCCCCGTTCCGGTGGTGACCGGAACGGGGCCCGTGTCCGTCGTCAGACCTTCGGCAGCCGCTTCTCGAACCAGTGCCCGGCGTAGACGTGGTCGGAGTACGCGGGGATCTCCGTGTAGCCGGACGCCTCGTACATCGCCCGCGCCTCGGTCAGCACGGCGTGCGTGTCGAGCCGTACGACACGCAGGCCGCGCGCGGCGGCCTCGCCCTCCAGCGCGTCGAGCAGGCGCCGGGCCAGCCCCAGCCGCCGGGCGCCGGGGTGCACCCACACGTGCTTGATCTCGCCGGCCCCGGCCGCCGTCCGCCGCAGCGCCCCGCAGCCGGCCGGCCGTCCCTCCTCGTACGCGACGAGGAACGCCCCGGCGTCCCCCGACACCTCCTCCGGGCCCACGAGGTCGGCCGGGTCGAAGCCCTCGGGGAAGCGGGCGTCCAGTTCGGCGGCGTAGGCGTCCAGGCAGGCGCGGGCGTCCGGGGCGCGGGCGTCGACCGGCGTGACGGTGACGGCGGCCAGCCGCAGCAGGCGCTGGGCGGTGGTCACGGCGTCGGTCAGCCGCCGGCGCTGGTCCGGGGCGAGCCCCTGGAGCAGCCCGGAGACGAGCCCGTCGGCCCGGCGGTTCTGCTCCGCGACCTCGGCCCGTCCGGCGGGGGTCGGCTCGACCGTACGCAGCCGGCTGTCGTCGGGGTGCACGCCCAGCCGGACCATGCCCTGTGCCCGCAGCGCCTTCACTAACCGGCTCAGGTACCCGGCGTCCAGACCGAGCCGGACGCGCAACTCCCGCAGGGACACCCCGGAGTCGCTCTCGGTGATCTCGAAGAGCAGCCGGGCCTCGCCGAGCGGACGCTCCTGGCCGAGATAGCGGTCGTCGAGGACGCCGATGCGACGCGTGAAGTAGCGGTTGAAGCGCCGCAACGCCGTGACGTCCTTTGCCGCCGCACCCTGAGGCACCGAACCCTGAGGCACCGGGCCCTGAGGCACCGGGCCCTGAGGCACCGGGCCCTGAGGCACCGGGCCCTGAGGCACCGGGTCGTCCGACACAGGCTCCATTTCATTGACTCTAGTCAAAGGAAATCGGCGCGTCCATGCACGCTTCGTGCCTCTTGTCCCTTTCCTCAGTGATGCGCCGCACTTTCGGCCACCAATTCGGCATGCTTACGGGGCGGTGGGGCAGGGGCTCACGGTCCCCGAGCGTGACACGCGTGTGACACAGGGGGGTTGAACAGGAACGGAAGGCAATACCGATCATGGCGAACAGCACGGAAACTCCGGCGGAGCGGGCGCACCGGACCATTCACGCGGGAGGCGAGTGGCTGGCGGCGTCCTCCGGCGCCACCCGCGACATCCTCGATCCCGCCGACGCCCTGCCGTTCGCCGTGATCGCGGAGGGCGACGAGAAGGACACCGACCTCGCGGTCGCCGCCGCCCGCCGCGCCTTCGACGCGGGCCCCTGGCCGCACACCCCCGTCGCCGAACGCGCCGCGCTGCTGCGCCGCGTCGCCGACCTCCTCGTGCGCGACCGCGAGCCGCTCGGCCTGCTGGAGAGCCGTGACGCGGGCAAGACCGTCGAGGAGGGGCGGGTCGACATCGACTGCGTCGCCGACGCCTTCCGCTACTTCGCGGACCTGGTCGCCGGCGAGGCACCCGGCCGGGTCGTCGACGCGGGCTCGCCCGAGATCCACAGCGTCGTCGTGCACGAGCCGGTCGGCGTCTGCGCGATGATCACGCCCTGGAACTACCCCCTCCTCCAGGCAAGCTGGAAGATCGCCCCGGCGCTCGCGGCCGGCAACACCTTGGTGATCAAGCCCAGCGAGATCACCCCGATGACCACCGTCGCGCTGATCGACCTGCTGGTCGAGGCCGGTCTCCCCGCCGGCGTCGCGAACATCGTCACCGGGCCCGGCCACACCGTCGGCGCCCGGCTCGCCGAGCACCCCGACGTCGACCTGGTCTCCTTCACCGGCGGCCTGATCAGCGGCACCAAGGTCGCCCAGGCCGCCGCCGTCACCGTCAAGAAGGTCGCCCTCGAGCTCGGCGGCAAGAACCCCAACGTCGTCTTCGCCGACGCCTGCGAGACCGAGGAGGGCTTCGACACCGCCGTCGACCAGGCACTCAACGCCGCCTTCATCCACAGCGGCCAGGTCTGCTCGGCCGGCGGCCGGCTCATCATCGAGGAGTCGGTCCGCGAACGCTTCGTCGCCGAACTCGCCCGCCGCGCCGCGAAGATCCGCCTCGGCCGCGGCACCGAGGACGGCGTCGAGTGCGGCCCGCTCGTCTCCGAGCAGCAGCGCGCCAAGACCGAGGACTACGTCGCCTCCGCGCTGGCCGAGGGCGCCGCACTGCGCTGCGGCGGCAAGCGCCCCGAGCCGTCCCCCCAGCGGCCGCAGAGCGGCTACTTCTACGAGCCGACCGTCCTCGACCACTGCCACCGGGAGATGAGGGTCGTACGGGAGGAGGTCTTCGGGCCGGTGCTCACCGTCGAGACCTTCCGCACCGAGGACGAGGCCGTGGCCCTCGCCAACGACACCGAGTACGGTCTGGCCGGTGCCGTCTGGACCGCCGATGCGGGACGGGCCCGCCGGGTCGCGGGCCGGCTCCGCCACGGCACCGTGTGGATCAACGACTTCCACCCCTACCTGCCGCAGGCGGAGTGGGGCGGCTTCGGCAAGAGCGGCGTCGGCCGCGAGCTGGGCCCCGCGGGCCTCGCCGAGTACCGCGAGAGCAAGCACGTCTACCAGAACCTCGCGCCGAAGCCCGTCCGCTGGTTCGCCGGCTGACCGCACCTCCCCCGACCGCGGCCCGCCCGGGCCGCCCGGCTCCCCGTCCGCTCACCCTCTGGAGTACCCCCATGCCCGAGACCTCCCACGTCTACGACTACGTCGTCATAGGCGGCGGCACCGCGGGATCGGTGATCGCCTCCCGCCTCACCGAGAACCCGGACGTCACCGTCGCCGTCATCGAGGGCGGCCCCAGCGACGTCGGCCGCGACGACGTGCTGACCCTGCGCCGCTGGATGGGCCTGCTCGGCGGGGAGCTGGACTACGACTACCCCACCACCGAGCAGCCACGCGGCAATTCGCACATCCGGCACAGCCGCGCCCGGGTGCTCGGCGGCTGCTCCTCCCACAACACCCTCATCGCCTTCAAGCCGCTGCCGTCCGACTGGGACGAGTGGGAGGCGGCCGGCGCCAAGGGCTGGGGCGCGGTGCCGATGGAGGCGTACTACGCGCGCCTGAAGAACAACGTCGTCCCGGTCGACGAGAAGGACCGGAACGCCATCGCCCGCGACTTCGTCGACTCCGCGCAGAAGGCCCTGGAGGTCCCCCGCGTCGAGGGCTTCAACAAGAAGCCGTTCACCGAGGGGGTCGGCTTCTTCGACCTCGCCTACCACCCCGAGAACAACAAGCGTTCGTCGGCTTCCGTGGCGTACCTGCACCCGGTGATGGACGAGCGGCCCAACCTCACGATCATGCTGGAGACCTGGGCGTACAAGCTCCAGCTCGACGGCGTCCGCGCCGAGGGCGTCCACGTCCGCACCAAGGACGGCGAGGAGATCCTCGTCGAGGCACGCAACGAGGTCGTGCTGTGCGCCGGCGCCGTGGACTCCCCGCGCCTGCTGATGCACTCCGGCATCGGCCCCCGCGAGGACCTCGAAGCCCTCGGCATACCCGTGGCGCTCGACCTGCCCGGCGTCGGCGAGAACCTGCTCGACCACCCCGAGTCGGTGATCGTGTGGGAGACCGACGGCCCCATCCCGGAGAACTCCGCGATGGACTCCGACGCAGGTCTGTTCGTGCGCCGCGACCCCGGACACGCGGGCCCGGACCTGATGTTCCACTTCTACCAGATCCCGTTCACGGACAACCCGGAGCGCCTCGGCTACGAGCGCCCGGAGTTCGGCGTCTCCATGACCCCGAACATCCCCAAGCCGAAGTCCCGCGGCCGCCTCTACCTGACCAGCGCCGACCCGTCCGTGAAGCCCGCCCTGGACTTCCGCTACTTCACCGACGAGGACGACTACGACGGCCGCACCCTCGTCGACGGCATCAGGATCGCGCGCGAGGTCGCCAAGACCGAGCCGCTGGCCGGCTGGCTCAAGCGCGAGGTCTGCCCCGGCCCGGACGTCACCGGCGACGAGGAACTGAGCGAGTACGCCCGCAAGGTCGCCCACACCGTCTACCACCCGGCGGGCACCTGCAAGATGGGCGCCGCCACCGACGAGCTGGCCGTCGTCGACCCCGAGCTGCGCGTCCGGGGTCTGCAGGGCATCCGCATCGCCGACGCCTCCGTCTTCCCGACCATGCCCGCCGTGAACCCGATGATCGGCGTCCTCATGGTCGGAGAGCGTGCCGTCGAGCTGATCGGTGGTGACGCCCGATGAGCACCACCACCAGCGCCGGTACGCCGCCGGGTACACCCGAGGCCACCGATGCCACCACCCCGGTCTTCTCCGTGGACGGCCTGTGGAAGGTCTTCGGACCCAAGGCCGCCCGGGTCCCCGCCGACCCGGAGCTCGCCGCCCTGAGCCCGGCCGAGCTGCGCTCGCGCACCCGCTGCACGGCCGCCGTGGCCGACGTCTCCTTCGACGTGCACAAGGGCGAGGTCTTCGTCGTCATGGGCCTGTCCGGCTCCGGCAAGTCCACCCTCGTACGCTGTCTGACCCGGCTGATCGAGCCGACCGCCGGCTCCCTCGCCATCGACGGCGAGGACGTCCGCGCCATGGACAAGTCCCGGCTGCGCGAACTGCGCCGCCACCGCGCCGCGATGGTCTTCCAGCACTTCGGCCTGCTCCCGCACCGCACGGTCCTGGACAACGTGGCGTACGGCCTGGAGGTCCAGGGCATGGGCCGCGCCGAACGCCGCGAGCGCGCCGCCGCCATCGTCGCCAAGGTCGGCCTCCAGGGCCTGGAGCAGCGCAGGCCCGGCCAGCTCTCCGGCGGTCAGCGCCAGCGCGTCGGCCTCGCCCGCGCCCTCGCCGTCGACCCCGAGGTCCTGCTCTTCGACGAGCCGTTCAGCGCGCTCGACCCGCTGATCCGGCGGGACATGCAGGAGGAGGTCGTCCGGCTGCACCGCGAGGAGGGCCGCACGATGGTCTTCATCACCCACGACCTCCAGGAAGCTCTCAAGCTGGGCGACCGCATCGCCCTGATGCGCGACGGCCGCGTCGTGCAGCTCGGCACCCCGGAGGAGATCGTCGGCTCGCCCGCCGACGACTACGTCCGCGAGTTCGTCCGCGACGTCCCCCGTGAGCAGGTCCTCACCGTCCGCACCGCCATGCGCCCCGCCTCCTCGGCCGACGAGGCCGGCACCGGCCCCGCCCTGCGGCCCGACGCCACGGTGTCACAGGCCATCGAGGCCGTCGCCCGGGCCGGCTCCCCGGCCCGCGTGATGGACGACGGCCGCTGCCTCGGCGTGGTCGACGCGGACGCCCTGCTCGGCGTCGTCGCCGGGACCGGCGGCGCACCCCGCGAGGCCACGGAACGCCCCGGGGAGGCTGATGGCCCCGGGACCGATCTCGCCAAGGGGGCGGATCAGCGCAAGGAGGCGGTCTGATGGCCACGGTCACCGCAACCGCCGCCCGCCCCGCCCTCCCCGGCGCCCTGCGCCGGCCGGCCGCCCGCAAGCTGCTGGTCCTGGCCCTCGCCGCCGCGGTCCTCGTCCCCGTCGCCGTCACCCAGTGGGGCGGCACCGCCTGGCCGGGCGCCCTCACCGTCGACGTGTCCGAGCCGCTCGGCAGGGCCAGCGACTGGATCATCGACAACCGCGACAGCCACCCGCTGTTCCTCTACTTCTTCGGCCACGTCAGCAACGTCGTCGTGATCGCCGTACGCGCCGTGTACCTGGCCCTCCTCGCCGTCGGCTGGGCCGGGGTCACCGCGATCGGCGCCCTGGTCGCGTGGCGCGTGGCCGGTGTGAAGCTGGCCGTCGGCACCGCGGCCGCGTTCCTGGCCTGCGGGCTGCTCGGCATGTGGGTGCCGACCATGCAGACCCTCGCGCTGATGGTCGTCGCCGTGCTCGCGTCGGTCGCCGTGGGCGCCCTGCTGGGCCTGGCCGCCGGCCTCTCCGACCGGATGGACCGCGTCCTGCGCCCGGTGCTCGACACCATGCAGGTGCTGCCCGCCTTCGCCTACCTCCTCCCCGTCGTCCTGGTCTTCGGCATCGGCGTCCCCGCCGCCGTCCTGGCCACCGTCGTCTACGCCGCCCCGCCCATGGCCCGGCTCACCGCCCTCGGCCTGCGCGGCGCCGACAAGGAGGTCCTCGAGGCCGTCGAGTCCCTCGGCACCACCGCCCGCCAGCGGCTGCTGACCGCCCGCGTCCCGCTGGCCCGCAAGGAACTCCTCCTCGGCGTCAACCAGACGATCATGATGGCGCTCTCGATGGCCGTCATCGCCTCCGTCATCGGCGCCGGCGGCCTCGGCGACCGCGTCTACCAGGCGCTCGCCTCGGTCGACGTGGGCGCGGCCCTCGCGGCCGGCATCCCGATCGTGCTGCTCGCCGTCGTCCTGGACCGTGTGACCGGCGCGGCGGGGGAGCGGCTCGGCGAGTCCGGGAAGTCCCCGGTGACCTGGCTGTACGCCCTGGCCGCCGCCGCGGTCGTCGCGGCCGCCGGACGGATCGCCGGCTTCCTGGAGTGGCCCGACGCGTGGGAGGTGGACATCGCCGAGTCCGTCAACCGGGCCGTCGACTGGATGACCGCCCACCTGTACTCCGGCGTCCCCGTCGTCGGCGGCACCGGCGACTGGGCCGCCCACTTCACCAGTTGGATCCTCAACCCGCTCCGGGACGGCCTCCAGTGGCTGCCCTGGTGGTCCGTACTCCTGATCGTCGCCGCCCTGGCCTGGCTGATCGGCACCTGGCGCACCGCGCTCACCGCCGTCCTCGCCATGGCCGCGATCGGCGTGCTCGGCGTGTGGAACCCGTCCCTGGACACGCTCTCGCAGGTCCTCGCCGCCGTCGCCGTGACCCTGGTCATCGGCTTCGCGACGGGCATCGCGGCCGCCCGCAGCGACCGCTTCGAGCGCGCGCTGCGGCCGGTGCTGGACGTCTTCCAGACGATGCCGCAGTTCGTGTACCTCATCCCGGTCGTCGCCCTCTTCGGCGTGGGCCGCGCGCCCGCCGCGGCCGCCGCGGTCGTCTACGCCCTCCCGGCCGTCGTCCGCATCACCGCCCAGGGCCTGCGCCAGGTCGACCCGGCCGCGCTGGAGTCGGCCCGTTCGCTCGGCGCCACCAGCGGGCAGCAACTGCGCCAGGTCCAGCTCCCGCTGGCCCGCCGGTCGCTGCTGCTCGCCGTCAACCAGGGCGTCGTCCTGGTCCTCGCCGTCGTCATCATCGGCGGCCTGGTCGGCGGTGGCGCGCTCGGCTACCAGGTCGTCTTCGGCCTGGCCCAGGGCGACCTGGCGACCGGCCTGGTGGCCGGCGCGGCGATCGTCTGCCTCGGCCTGATGCTCGACCGGGTCACCCAGCCGACCGAACGCCGTCCGAGGAAGGGAGCCTGACATGCGGATGCGTACGACCTCCGCCCTCGCGGGCGTGGCCGCGCTGACGCTGCTGACCGGCTGCGGCGCCGCCGACATGACCAAGCAGGCGTCCCCGTTCGCCAACGCCCAGGGCGCCAGGACGGTGACCCTCTCCGTGCAGTCCTGGGTCGGCGCCCAGGCCAACGTGGCCGTCGCCCAGTACCTGCTGGAGCACGAGCTCGGCTACCGCGTCGACACCGTCCAGGTCGACGAGGTCCCCGCGTGGGACGCGCTCAGCCAGGGCCGCGTCGACGCCATCCTGGAGGACTGGGGCCACCCCGAACAGGAGCAGCGCTACGTCCGGGACAAGGAGACCATCGCCCCCGGCGGCGACCTCGGCGTCACCGGGCACATCGGCTGGTTCGTCCCGACGTACTTCGCGAAGAAGCACCCGGACGTGACGGACTGGAAGAACCTCGACAAGTACGCGGAGCTGATGCGCACCGCGGAGAGCGGCGACAAGGGCCAGCTCATGGACGGCTCCCCGTCCTACGTCACCAACGACAAGGCCCTGGTGAAGAACCTGGACCTGGACTACAAGGTCGTCTTCGCCGGCTCCGAGGCCGCCCAGATCACCCAGATCGAGCAGTTCGCCAAGGAGAAGAAGCCCTTCCTGACCTACTGGTACACCCCCCAGTGGCTCTTCGAGAAGGTCCCGATGACCGAGGTGAAGCTGCCGCCCTACAAGGAGGGCTGCGACGCCGACCCGGCGAAGGTCGAATGCGCCTACCCGGTCACCGATCTCCAGAAGTACCTCAACGCCGACTTCGCGGAGGACGGCGGCGAGGCGGCGGAGTTCCTCAAGCGGTTCAAGTGGACGACCGAGGACCAGAACCAGGTGTCCCTGATGATCGCCGAGCGGAAGATGCGGCCCGAGGAGGCGGCGAAGAAGTGGGTGGACAGCCACGAGTCCGTCTGGAAGAAGTGGCTGCCCTGACCCTCACCTCAGCAGTTCCGCCGCGATCTCCCGCACCGCGCGCTCCGCGCGCCGCTGGAGTCCCGGCCCGAACGTGATCCGGGTGGCCCCGAGTTCGCCGAGCCTTCTCAGCTCGGCGGAGGCGGGGCCCTCCCCGGGCCGCCCGCCGACGTTCACCGGCCCCTGGATGCCGGACCGCAGCAGCGGCAGTACGCCGACGGGGGCGCCGATCGGATACACGCAGTCGGCGCCCGCGGCGACGTACAGCGCGGCCCGCTCGATCGCCGCCGCCGGGTCGTCGACGCCCCTGACGAAGGTGTCGATCCGGGCGTTGACGAACAGCCGGTCCCCGGCCACCGCCCGCACCTCGGCCAGCCACTCCGCGTGCTCCCGCGGGTCCTTGAGCACCCCGTTCGCGGAGTCCTCCAGGTTGCAGCCCACGGCGCCCGCCTCCAGCAGCCGCTCCACCAGTTCCTTCGGCGCCAGCCCGTACCCGTCCTCGACGTCCGCCGACACGGGCACGTCCACGGCCCGCACGATCCGCGCCACCGCCGCGAACATCTCGTCGGCCGGGGTCGCCCCGTCCTCGTACCCGAGACAGGCCGCGACCCCCGCGCTGGGCGTCGCGAGCGCCGGGAACCCCGCCTCCGCGAAGACGCGGGCGCTCGCCGCGTCCCAGGGGCCGGGCAGGACGAGGGGGTCGCCGGGCGCCCGCCCGTGGTGCAGGTCCCGGAAGCGGTCCGCCCCGGTCGCCCGGTCCGCCACAGGGCCCGTCACCCGTGCTGTCCCGGCGTGTAGTGCCCCGGCGTCAGCCGGCAGGCCACACCGAACCGGTTCCAGGCGTTGATCACCGTGATCGCGGCGATCAGGTGGGCCAGCTCGGTCTCGTCGAAGGACTTGGCCGCCTTCTCGTACACGCCGTCCGGCACGAATCCGTCCGTCAGCACGGTCACCGCCTCGGTCAGCTCGATCGCCGCGAGCTCCCGCTCCGTGTAGAAGTGCCGCGACTCCTCCCAGGCGGCGAGCTGCACGATCCGCTCCACGCTCTCCCCGGCGGCGAGCGCGTCCTTGGTGTGCATGTCCAGGCAGAAGGCGCAGTGGTTGAGCTGGGAGGCGCGGATCTTCACCAGTTCCTTCAGCTTCGGGTCCAGACCCTGGCCCGCGGCCTTCTCCAGTCGCAGCATCGCCTTCCAGACCTCGGGGGCGTGCCTGGCCCACTCCAGCCGGGGCGCCTCCTCGGCGGCGAAGGGACCGGGTCCGGGTGCGGTGGTGGTGTGCTCGTTCGTCGTCATGGCTTCGAGACTAGAAGCGAGGCAGCCCAGGAGTATGGTCCATTTCCATGGGGAAATCATGGGCCACTTTCGGCGTCGACCTGCACCTGGACCGGTCCGGCACCGGGCTGCGCCGCGGCCTCACCGACGCCCTGCGCGAGGCCGTCCGCAGCGGGCGGCTGGCACCCGGAACCAGGCTGCCCTCCTCACGCTCGCTCGCCGCCGACCTGGACGTGGCGCGCAACACGGTGGCCGAGGTCTACGCCGATCTGGTCGCCGAGGGCTGGCTCGCCGCCCGCCAGGGGTCGGGGACCCGGGTCGCCGACCGGACGCCCGCCGCCCCCGGGCACCGGCCGGCACCGCACCGGCGGGAACCGGCCCGGCCCGCCTACGACCTGGTCCCCGGCACGCCCGAACTCGCGTCGTTCCCCCGCGCCCAGTGGCTGCGGGCGGCCCGCCGCGCCCTGACCGCCGCCCCCGACCAGGCCCTCGGCTACGGCGACCCCCGCGGCCGCGTCGAACTGCGCACCGCGCTCGCCGGCTACCTCTCCCGCGCCCGCGGCGTGCACGCCGACCCCGACCGGATCGTCGTCTGCGCCGGATTCCTCGGCGGCCTCGGCGTACTCGCCGAACTGCTGCGCCGCGCGGGAGTGCGCTCCGTGGCGGTCGAGTCCTACGGCCTGCCCCACCACCGCCGGCTGCTCACCCGCGCGGGCCACGTGACGCCCCCGCTGCCCTTCGACGACCGCGGCACCCGTCCCCCCGACGACGACCCGGCCACCTCCGGGGCCGTCCTGCTCACCCCCTCCCACCAGTTCCCGATGGGCCTGCCCCTGCTCCCCGAACGCCGCACGGCCCTGATCGACCGGGCCCGCCGCACCGGCGGGCTGATCCTGGAGGACGACTACGACGGCGAGTTCCGCTACGACCGCCAGCCCGTCGGCGCCCTCCAGGGCCTGGACCCCGACCGCGTCGTCTACCTGGGCACCGCCAGCAAGTCCCTCGCCCCCGCCCTGCGTCTGGGCTGGCTGGTGCTGCCGCCGTCGCTCGTCGAGGGGGCCATGGATCACATGGCGGGCCGCACCCCGGGCGTCCTGGACCAGCTCACCCTCGCGGAGTTCCTCGGCTCCGGCGACTACGACCGGCACGTCAGGGCCGCCCGTCTGCGCTACCGGCGCCGCCGTGACGCTCTGGTCGCCGCCCTCGCCGAGCGCGCCCCCGAGGTGCGCGTCACCGGCATCGCCGCCGGACTGCACGCCGTCCTCCGACTGCCCCCCGGCACCGAGCAGCAGACCGTCCGGGCGGCCGCCTGGCAGGGACTCGCGGTCCACGGTCTGTCCATGTTCCGGCACCCGGACGCCGCCGTCGCCCCGCTGGACGCCCTCGTCGTCGGCTACGGCACCCCGCCCGACCACGCCTGGGCGGGGGCCCTGGACGCGCTGTGCCGGTCGCTGCCGTAGAGTCCACCCGCGGCACGGGCCGTACACTCGATCGGCCCAACTGTCGTACACCTGCACGGACAACGGGGAGAGAAGGAAATGGCAGAGACCCGGCGACGGCTGCGGTCGAGCACCGTGGTGCTCGGTGGCATGGGAGTGCTCGCGGCGGCCCTGAGCGCGTGCGGCTCGGACCCCGACCGCCGCTGCGTGGACCGCGACAATTACGACTACATCAACGGCTACAAGGTCGTCGCCGACAAGAACTGCAAGTCGGGCTCCTCCGGCGGCTCGTACGGCAAGGGCGGCAACAAGAGGTCCGGCTCGTCGAAGGTGTCCGACGCCGACTGGTACTACGACGCCGACGTCAGCAACGGCTGGGCCGACTACGGCACCTTCAGCCGCGACGAGGCCGTCGACCGCGGCGGCTTCGGCTGCTCCGGCTCCGGCAGCGGCGGCGGCTGAGGCCGGCCGTGGAACGCCGTACGACCGAGCCCCGCCCCGGCTGGCAGCAGACCGTGGAGGAGCAGGGCTGCATCTACCCCCTGACCCGCTACCCCGACGGCTCCCTGCGCCCCTACTGGGACGAGAGCGCCTACTACGTCTTCTCCCTGCCCGAGGTCGAGGCGCTGGAGGAGGTCGTCGAGGAACTCCACCGCATGTGCCTGGCGGCCGCCGAGCACATCGTCACCGCCGGCCGCTTCGCCGACCTCGGCATCACCGACCCGCGGGTGGTCCGCGCCGTCACCGAGGCCTGGCACCGCCGCGCCGAGCTCCCCTCCGTGTACGCCCGCTTCGACCTGCGCTACGACGGCACGGGGCCCGCCAAGCTCCTGGAGTACAACGCGGACACCCCGACCTCCCTCGTCGAGGCCGCGTCCCCGCAGTGGTTCTGGATGGAGGCCGGCTTCCCCGGCGCCGACCAGTGGAACAGCCTCCACGAGCGTCTGATCGACGCCTGGAAGAAGCAGTCCGCCCTCCTCCCGCCCGGCAGCCCGCTGTACTTCGCGAACTCCGAGGCCGACGAGCTGGGCGAGGACCTGATGACGGTCGCCTACCTCAAGGAGACCGCCGAACAGGCCGGCCTGGCCACCGAGTGGATCTCCATGGAGGAGATCGGCTGGGACCGCCTCTCCGGACGCTTCGTCGACGGCAAGCTCCGCTTCATCCGCAGCATCTTCAAGCTCTACCCCTGGGAGTGGCTCACCACCGACCGCTTCGCCGACCACGTCCTGGACACCCTCGACAACGGCGGCGGTACCGGCACCACCCTGTGGATCGAGCCCGCCTGGAAGATGCTGCTCAGCAACAAGGCCCTGCTGGCGATACTCTGGGAGCTCTACCCGGGCCACCCGAACCTGTTGCCGGCCTACCTGGACGGCCCACGCGAAATGGCCCGCACCACCGGCTACGTCGCCAAGCCCCTGCTGGGCCGCGAGGGCGCCGGCGTCACGATCCACCGTCCCGGCACGGAGGCCGTCGAGCCCACCGAACCGTGCTGCTACCAGGAGCTGGCCCCGCTCCCGGACTTCGACGGCAACCGGGTCGTCCTGGGCGCGTGGGTGGTCGAGAACGAGTCGGCGGGACTGGGCATCAGGGAGTCGAGCGGCCTGGTGACGGACGAGTACGCGAGATTCCTGCCCCACGTGATCCTCTAGAGACGGCCACCCGGACGCTCCCGCATCGCGGACACCGACGGCACCGGCGAAGCGCACCCGGTACGCTGACCCCGGGCCGTGACTGGCGCGCTGGGATGGGACCAACCATCGGGGAGCGGCCCGAGCAACGAGAGCCGT
This sequence comes from Streptomyces pactum, assembly GCF_002005225.1. Taxonomy (NCBI): domain Bacteria; kingdom Bacillati; phylum Actinomycetota; class Actinomycetes; order Kitasatosporales; family Streptomycetaceae; genus Streptomyces; species Streptomyces pactum. The sequence continues at coordinate 3,472,187 of NZ_CP019724.1, read as the reverse complement.
GCGCCTGGGCCGTCCGTACCGTGAACGCTGACTGTCAACGTCCGGAGGCTCCCGTGCCCGCAGAAATCTCCCCCGAGTCCACCGCCTACCGCGCCGCCCTCGACGTCATCCGCGCCGTCGAGCCGCGCGTCGCCGACGCGATCGGCCAGGAGGTCGCCGACCAGCGCGAGATGCTCAAGCTGATCGCCTCGGAGAACTACGCCTCCCCGGCCACGCTGCTGGCGATGGGCAACTGGTTCAGCGACAAGTACGCCGAGGGCACCATCGGCCGCCGCTTCTACGCCGGCTGCCGCAACGTCGACACGGTCGAGTCCCTCGCCGCCGAGCACGCCCGCGAGCTCTTCGGCGCCCGCCACGCCTACGTCCAGCCGCACTCCGGCATCGACGCCAACCTCGTGGCCTTCTGGGCCGTCCTCGGCGCCCGCGTCGAGGTGCCCTTCCTGGAGAAGGCCGGCGCCCGCCAGGTCAACGACCTGACCGACGCCGACTGGGCCGAGCTGCGACGCGCCTTCGGCAACCAGCGCATGCTCGGCATGTCCCTGGACGCCGGCGGCCACCTCACCCACGGCTTCCGTCCGAACATCTCCGGCAAGATGTTCGACCAGCGCTCCTACGGCACCGACCCGGCCACCGGCCTCATCGACTACGAGGCCCTGCGCGCCTCGGCCCGCGAGTTCAAGCCGCTGATCATCGTCGCCGGCTACTCCGCGTACCCCCGGCTGGTGAACTTCCGGATCATGCGCGAGATCGCCGACGAGGTCGGCGCGACCCTCATGGTCGACATGGCGCACTTCGCCGGTCTCGTCGCGGGCAAGGTCCTCACCGGCGACTTCGACCCGGTCCCGCACGCCCAGATCGTGACGACGACCACCCACAAGTCGCTGCGCGGCCCGCGCGGCGGCATGGTCCTGTGCGACGACTCCCTCAAGGACCAGGTCGACCGCGGCTGCCCGATGGTGCTCGGCGGCCCCCTCCCGCACGTCATGGCCGCCAAGGCCGTCGCCCTCGCCGAGGCCCGGCAGCCCGCGTTCCAGGACTACGCCCAGCACATCGTCGACAACGCCCGCGCCCTCGCCGAGGGCCTGACGCGACGCGGCGCCACCCTGGTGACCGGCGGCACGGACAACCACCTGAACCTGATCGACGTGACGTCCTCCTACGGCCTCACCGGCCGCCAGGCCGAGGCCGCCCTCCTGGACTCCGGCATCGTCACCAACCGCAACGCCATCCCGGCCGACCCGAACGGCGCCTGGTACACCTCCGGCATCCGCATCGGCACCCCGGCGCTCACCACGCGCGGCCTGGGCACGGCCGAGATGGACGAGGTGGCGGGCCTGATCGACCGCGTCCTGACCACCACCGAGCCGGGCACCACCAAGTCGGGCGCCCCCTCGAAGGCCGCCCACGTCCTCGACGCCAAGGTCGCGGACGAGATCTCCCACCGCGCCACGGACCTGGTGGCGGGTTTCCCGCTGTACGCGGAGATCGACCTCGGCTGACCGCCGCCGACCGGGGGAACGAGCCTGCGGCGGAACCTGAGAGAATGGCGGGCATGGCGAATGACCGACCCCGCGTGCTCTCCGGAATCCAGCCCACCGCAGGCTCGTTCCACCTCGGCAACTACCTCGGCGCCGTCCGCCAGTGGGTGGCCCTCCAGGAGACCCACGACGCGTTCTACATGGTCGTCGACCTGCACGCGATCACGGTCCCGCAGGACCCGAAGGAGCTGCGCGCCAACACCCGGCTCGCCACCGCCCAGCTCCTGGCCGCCGGTCTGGACCCGGAGCGCTGCACGCTCTTCGTCCAGAGCCACGTCCCCGAGCACGCCCAGCTCGCCTGGGTCATGAACTGCCTCACCGGCTTCGGTGAGGCCTCCCGCATGACCCAGTTCAAGGACAAGTCCGCGAAGCAGGGCACCGACCGCGCCTCCGTCGGCCTGTTCACGTACCCAGTCCTCCAGGTCGCGGACATCCTGCTCTACCAGGCCGACGAGGTCCCCGTCGGCGAGGACCAGCGCCAGCACATCGAGCTGACCCGCGACCTGGCCGAGCGCTTCAACGGCCGCTTCGGCGAGGCCTTCACCGTGCCCTCCGCGTACATCCTCAAGGAGACGGCGAAGATCTACGACCTCCAGGACCCGTCGGTCAAGATGAGCAAGTCGGCGTCCACGCCGAAGGGCCTCATCAACCTCCTGGACGAGCCCAAGGCCACCGCCAAGAAGGTCAGGAGCGCGGTCACCGACACGGACACCGTGATCCGCTTCGACCCGGAGAACAAGCCGGGCGTCAGCAACCTCCTCTCCATCTACTCCACCCTCACGGGGGCGCAAGTCGCCGAACTGGAGGAGAAGTACGCCGGCAAGGGCTACGGTGCGCTCAAGACGGACCTCGCCGAGGTCATGGTCGAGTTCGTGACCCCCTTCCGGGAGCGCACCCAGCAGTACCTGGACGACCCGGAGACGCTCGACTCGATCCTCGCCAAGGGCGCGGAGAAGGCGCGTGCCGTGGCCGCGGAGACCCTCTCCCGGACGTACGACCTGGTGGGCTTTCTGCCCGCCAAGCACTGACCCGCGGCACCGCCCCGACCAGTGCCCCGGCACCGGCCCCGGCATCCCGTGCGCCCCGGCACGCCGCCGGAGCGCTGCACATCACTCCGGTTGCGCCTGCCCCGGGCACGGTCGTGGCCGTACAGTCGATAACCGGGTGTCCGACCCAGCGACATACGACGAGTGACACGTAACGACAGGAGACGACGTGGGGACCGTAACGATCGGCGTGTCGATCGCGGTCCCGGAGCCTCACGGCAGCAAGCTCCAGGAGCTGCGCGCGGGCTTCGGCGACGCCGCCGCTCACGGCATCCCCACGCATGTCACCCTGCTGCCGCCGACCGAGGTGGACGGCGCGGCGCTGCCCGCGATCGAGGCGCACCTGGCGGAGGTGGCGGCGCGCGGCCGGCCCTTCCCGATGCGGCTGTCCGGCACCGGGACCTTCCGCCCGCTGTCACCCGTGGTCTTCGTCCAGGTGGTCGAGGGCGCCGCGGCCTGCTCCTGGCTGCAGAAGCGGGTCCGCGACGCCTCCGGGCCGGTGGCCCGCGAACTGCAGTTCCCGTACCACCCGCACGTCACCGTGGCGCACGGCATCGAGGAGGCGGCGATGGACCGCGCCTTCGAGGAGCTGGCCGACTACGAGGCCCAGTGGCCCTGCACCGGCTTCGCGCTCTACGAGCAGGGCGGCGACGGGGTGTGGCGCCAACTGCGCGAGTTCCCCTTCGGCAGCGCCACGGTGCCCCCGCAGTCGGAACGCGTGGAGAGCGGCTCCCTGCCCGCCCGGTAGCCGCCCGCGTCCGGTTGGCGCTCGTCCGGGGGATGCCTGCCCGGTAGCCGCCCGTCCGGCGGATGCCCGTACGGTAGGCGCCCGCCCGGTAGACGCCGCCCGGCGCGCCCGCCGGGCGGACCCGGCTCACACCGGCAGCCGCCGGAACACCGCCCGCGGCAGATGCCGCAGCGCCGACATCACCACGCGCAGCGCGCCCGGCACCCACACCGTCTCCGAGCGCCGCCGCAGCCCCAGCTCGATGGCCGTGGCGACCGCCTCCGGCGTGGTGGCGAGCGGTGCCTCCGCCATCCCGGCGGTCATCCGCGACCGGACGAACCCGGGCCGTACGACCATGACGTGCACGCCCGTGCCGTGCAGCGCGTCGCCGAGACCCTGTGCGAAGACGTCCAGGCCGGCCTTGCTGGAGCCGTAGATGAAGTTGGCGCGACGGGCCCGCTCCCCGGCGACGGAGGAGAGCACCACCAGCGAGCCGTGGCCCTGCGCCTGGAGCGCGCGGGCGCTGACCAGCCCGGCCGAGACCGCGCCGGTGTAGTTGGTCTGCGCGACCCGCACCGCGTTCAGCGGCTCGCGCTCGTCGTGCGCCTGGTCGCCCAGGACGCCGAAGGCCAGCAGCACCAGGTCGATGTCGCCCTCGGCGAAGACCTTGCCGAGCACCGCCTCGTGGGACTCGGGGTCGAGCGCGTCGAAGGCGACGGTGCGCACCTCGGCGCCGAGGCCGCGCAGCTCCTCGGCCGCCGCGTCCAGTGCGGGGGAGGGGCGGCCGGCCAGCCACACGCCGCGGGTGCGGCGGGCGACCAGACGGCGCGCGGTGGCGAGCGCGATCTCGGACGTACCGCCGAGGACGAGAAGGGACTGGGGGATGCCGAAGGCGTCCTTCACGACAGCTCCTGGGGTTCTGGAGGGGGGCGCCCGAAATGGTTGCTAGAGGCCGAGGCGCCGGGACAGGTCCGAGACGAACACCCCGCGCGGGTCCAGCTCCGCGCGCAGCGCGCGGAAGTCGTCCAGGCGCGGGTACATCGCGGCGAGCAGCTCGGGCCGCAGCCGGGAGTCCTTGGCGAGGTAGACCCGCCCGCCGGCCCCCGCGACCTCCTCGTCGAGGCCGTCGAGGAAGGCGCCGAGGCCCGGCAGACCCGCCGGGATGTCCAGGGCGAGGGTCCAGCCGGGCACGGGGAAGGAGAGCCAGCCCGGGTCCGCCTGTCCGAACCGCTTGAGGACGGCCAGGAACGACGGGCAGCGGTGGGCGGAGATGCGCCGCACGATCCGGCGCAGGGCGTCCTCCTGGTCGTGGCCTACGACGAACTGGTACTGCACGAAGCCGCCGCGGCCGTAGATCCGGTTCCAGTGCGGGACGCCGTCCAGCGGGTGGAAGAAGGTGGAGATCCGCTGGAGCCGCCCCCGGCTCTCCCGGGGGGCCTTGCGGTACCAGAGTTCGTTGAAGAGGCCCACCGTCGTCCGGCTCAGCAGCCCGTCCGGGACGAGGTCGGGGGCGGCCGGGAGGCGGGAGGTGCGGAAGGCCAGCGGCTCCCGCCGCGCCCGGGAGCCCCGCGGCAGCGCGTCCAGCGGGGCGTGGTCGCCGCGGGTGAGCACCGCGCGGCCGGTCGCCGCGCCGCGCGCCAGGAGGTCGATCCAGGCGACCGAGTAGCGGTAGCGGTGGTCGCCGGCCGTCAGGCGGGCCATGAGGTCGTCCAGGTCGGCGGCGCGCTCGGTGTCGACCGACATCAGCGCGGTCTCGACCGGCTCGAGCCGCACGGTCGCGGTGAGGATCACCCCGGTCAGGCCCATGCCGCCGGCGGTCGCGTCGAACAGCGGCGTGCCCCGGTCCACGGTGCGGACCCGGCCGTCGGCGGTGAGCAGCTCGAACGACAGCACGTGCCGGGCGAAGGACCCAGACACGTGGTGGTTCTTGCCGTGGATGTCCGCGCCGATCGCCCCGCCGACCGTCACATAGCGGGTGCCGGGCGTCACCGGCACGAACCAGCCGAGCGGCAGCAGCACCTCCATCAGCCGGTGCAGGGAGATTCCCGCGTCGCAGAGCACGGTGCCGCCGTCCGCGTCGATGGCGTGGACGCGGTCCAGCGCAGTCATGTCCAGCACGGCGCCACCCGCGTTCTGCGCGGCGTCCCCGTACGCCCGCCCCAGGCCCCTGGGGATGCCACCGCGGGCCCCGCAGTCCCGGACGGCGACGGCGGCCTCCTCGTACGTCCGCGGGCGGATCAGCCGGGCGGCGGTGGGCGCGGTGCGGCCCCAGCCGGTGACGGGGCCCCAGTCGGCGTCGAGGCCGCGGTCGGCGTCGGGAACGGTGTCGGCAGACATGGCGGTGACCGTATCGCCCTCGCGTCAGCGATTAGTTCCAGAACATCCTGTCCGTCCCTGAAACGGGTGATTAATGGTATGTCGCTCGATATTGCCGGACTTCCCGCGCGGTCGGCGTGAACAGTGGGTCCACATGGACGACCTCGACGACATGGACCACCGGATCGTCACGGCGCTCAGAGCCCGCGGCGCGGACCCGCGCGTGGCCGGTGCCGCGCGCGCCCTGTCCTGGGCCGGGGAGCACGGGGCGCTGTGGCTCGCGGCGGGCCTCGCCGGAGCCGCCGTGGACGGCACCCGGCGCGCGGCCTGGCTGCGCGGCACCGCGCTCACCGCGGGCGCCCACCTCGCCAGCATGGGCGTGAAGCGGGTCGTGCGCCGCCCTCGTCCCGGACACGTCGTACCCCTGGTACGCACCGCCGGCCGGCACTCGTTCCCCAGCTCCCACGCGACCTCGGCCGCGGCGGCCGCCGTGGCCTTCGGCGCGCTCGGCGTCCACGCCGTCTGGCCGCTCGCCGCCGCGGTGTGCGTCTCCCGGCTGGTCGTCGGCGTCCACTACCCCTCCGACGTCGCGGCGGGCGCCGCCCTGGGCGCGCTCACGGCCCGGCTCGGCACCGACTGGATGCGCGGAGGAACCCGTGACTGACACCGCCGTCCTCGGGCAACGCGCCCCCGAGCGGCAGCGGGAACCCGCGCCGCCCCGCCGGACGGGCATCCCGGCGGGCCTGCTGCGGACCGCACGCCCCCGCCAGTGGATCAAGAACGTCCTGGTCGTCGCGGCTCCGGCCGCCGCCGGCGAACTGTTCGCCTGGCACACCCTGTCCCGGCTCGCCCTGGTCTTCGTCCTGTTCACCGCCTGCGCCGCCGCCGTCTACCTCGTCAACGACGCCCGCGACGCCGAGGCCGACCGCGCCCACCCGGTCAAGCGGCACCGCCCGGTCGCCGCCGGACAGGTCCCGGTACCGGTCGCCTACGCCGTCGGGGGCGCCCTGGGCGTCGTCGCGCCCGTCGTGGCGGCCTGGCTGTGCCCGCCGGCCGTCGCGGCCCTGCTGACCGCCTACCTCGCCATGCAACTGGCGTACTGCATCAGCCTCAAGCACGTCCTGGTCGTCGACCTCGCCGTCGTCACCACGGGCTTCCTGATGCGGGCGATGATCGGCGGACTCGCGCTCGGCATCCCCCTGTCGCGCTGGTTCCTCATCACGACCGGTTTCGGCGCGCTGTTCATGGTCTCCGCCAAGCGCTACTCCGAAGCCGTGCAGATGGCCGAAAAGGCGGGTGCCACGCGCGCGTTGCTCACCGAGTACACCACCGGCTACCTCCGCTTCGTCTGGCAGCTCGCGGCCGGCGTCGCCGTCCTCGGCTACTGCCTGTGGGCCATGGAGGAGGGCGGCGTCCCGCACACCAGCGTGCTGCCCTGGCGCCAGCTCTCCATGGTCGCCTTCATCCTCGCCGTCCTGCGCTACGCCGTCTTCGCCGACCGCGGCACCGCCGGCGAACCCGAGGACGTCGTCCTGCGCGACCGGGCGCTGGCGCTGATCGGTGTGGTGTGGGTGGCGATGTACGGCCTGGCGGTGGCCAATTGGTGACCGGCCGGCGCGAACTGCTGGGCTTCGCCTCCGCCGGGCTCCTCGCCTACGCCGTCGACCTCGGCCTCTTCCTCTGCCTGCGCGGCCCGGCCGGACTCGACCCGCTCACCGCCAAGGCCCTGTCGTTCGTCGCCGGCTGCTCCGTGGCGTACGCGGGCAACGCCTTCGGCACCTACCGGCACACCCGCCCGCAGGGCCTGCGCCCGTACGCCGTGTTCTTCGCGGTGAACGCCGCGGGCGCCGCCGTACAACTGCTGTGCCTGACCGTCAGCCACTACGGCCTCGGCCTCACCTCGCAGCGCGCCGACACGGTCTCCGGGGCGGGAATCGGCATGGTGCTCGCCACCATCCTGCGTTTCTGGGGCACAAGGACACTGGTCTTCCGTACCGGGGCAGGAACCGGTGGCACGACGGGATCATGGACCCAGGCGAGCGGGGGCAGAGTCGGATCATGGACTGGCTGAAGAAGCTCCCCGTGGTCGGGCCGTGGCTGGCGCGGCTGATGACCACGCACGCGTGGCGCTCGTACGAGCGGCTGGACCGGGTGAAGTGGACGAGGCTGGCCGCCGCCATGACCTTCACCAGCTTCGTCGCGCTCTTCCCGCTGCTCAGCCTGGCCGCTGCCATCGCCGCCGCCACGCTCAGCGAGGACCAGCAGGACAAGCTCCAGGACAAGATCGCCGAGCAGATCCCCGGCATCTCCGACCAGCTCGACATCCAGAGTCTGATCGACAACGCCGGCACCGTCGGCCTCATCGCCGGTGCCCTGCTGCTCTTCACCGGCATGAGCTGGGTCGACGCCACCCGGGGCTGCCTGCGCGCCGTCTGGGAGCTGCCCGACGAGGACGAGAACCCCGTCCTGCGCCGGGCCAAGGACGCCGGCGTCCTCGTCGGTCTCGGCGGCGCGCTCCTGGTCACCGTCGGCATCTCCACCGTCGCCTCGGCGCTGGTCGGCTGGATCATCCGCCAGCTCGGCATCGCCGGGGGCGGCTTCGGCGGGGTGCTGCTCTACGTCGCCGCGTTCGCCGTCGCCGTACTCGCCGACTTCCTGCTGCTGCTGTACGTCCTGACCCTGCTCCCCGGCGTCCAGCCCGCGCGCCGCCGCCTGGTGGTGGCGGCGCTGATCGGCGCGATCGGCTTCGAGCTGCTGAAGCTGCTGCTGAGCGGCTACATGCAGGGCGTCGCCGCGAAGAGCATGTACGGCGCCTTCGGCGTCCCCGTCGCTCTGCTGCTGTGGATCAACTTCACCTCGAAGCTGGTGCTGTTCTGCGCCTCCTGGACGGCGACGGGGAGCAAGGAGCAGGAAGTGGCGGAGCAGGAAGTGGCGGAGCAGGGCAGGAAGGAGCAGGGCAGGAAGGAGCAGGACGGGAGGGAACGGGACGGTCGGGAGGGCGTCAGGGGCGCGTCCGGCGACGGACCAGGTCCGGCAGCGGCCACTTCCGGTTGATCAGGAACGCACCGCCCGCGAGCAGGACCAGCACCCCGGCGGTGATGCCGGCCGCGACGCCGACACCGCCGGCGCCGTTCGCGGCCGGAGCGCCCGCCACCGGCTTCGTGCCCGCCGCGCCCTTCCCGGTGCCGCCGGCCTCCCCGGAGCTGTTCGGACCCGGCTGCGGGCTCTGCTGGGCGGCGCTCTTCGGGGGCACCAGCTCACCGACCGGCTTCACTTTCCCGGCCGCCTGGAAGCCCCAGTCGAACAGGCGGGCGGCCTCCTTGTAGACCTCGTTGTGCTCGTCCTTCGCCGGGTTCATGACCGTGACGAGCAGTACCTTGCCGCCCTGCTCGGCGACGCCCGTGAAGGTGTAGCCCGCGTTGGTGGTGTAGCCGTTCTTCACGCCCGCGATGCCCGGGTAGACCTCGACGTCCGAGTCGCCGGCGAGCAGCCGGTTGGTGTTCTGGATCTCGAAGGGCTTGCGGGACGTCTTGCCCTTCTTGTCCTTCTTCGTCTCGCCCGGGAACTTCGTGCTGACCGTCGAGGCGTACTCCCGGAAGTCCTTCTTCTGCAGCCCCGAGCGGGCGAACAGCGTCAGGTCGTACGCCGAGGAGACCTGTTCGGGCGCGTCGTAGCCGTCGGGGCTGACCACGTGGGTGTCGAGGGCCTGGAGCTCCTCGGCGTGCTCGTTCATCTCCGCCACGGTGTTCTCGACGCCGCCGTTCATCGCGGACAGCACGTGCACGGCGTCGTTGCCGGAGCGCAGGAAGACACCGAGCCACAGGTCGTGGACGGTGTAGGTCTCGTCCTCCTTGACGCCGACCATGCTGGAGCCGGCGCCGATGCCCGCGAGGTCGGAGGGGACGACTTTGTGCTTGGTCGTCTTCGGCCACTTCGGCAGCAGCGTGTCGGCGAACAGCATCTTCAGCGTGCTCGCCGGGGCCAGCCGCCAGTGCGCGTTGTGCGCGGCGAGCACGTCGCCGGACTCGGCGTCGGCCACGATCCACGAACGGGCGGTGAGGTCCTTCGGCAGCACGGGCGCCCCGCCCGCCAGATCCACCTGCGTCCCCGGCTTCCCGAGCCGCGCGCCGCCCACGGTCGACATCGACGCCGGGGGAGTGGCCGACGGGCTCGCCGAGGGACTGGCCGACGGGCCCGGGGCGGCGAGCGCGGCGGGTGAGACGACGAGGAGAGCGGTCAGGGCGGCGGAGGTGACCGTCAGGGATCGCCGGACGGCCTTCTTGGGTGCGGGCACGAGCGAGAACGTACCTCCCGCGTGCGGCGCCGTCCCAGCCCTCCGGCCACCCCGCGCACGGATCCGGACAGCGTGCGGCGATACTGAAACCATGAAGCTCAGCCGCCCCGTCTCCTGGTTCCTGCTCGCTTTCGGGGTGTGGAGCTGGATCATCTGGATCACTTTCGTCAAAAATCTGATCAAGGACAGCAGCGGGCTCGCGTTCGAGGACGGCGATCCCACGGCGTACTTCTGGGTGCACCTGCTGCTCGCCGTCGTCTCCTTCGTATTGGGGACGGTCGTCGGGGTCATCGGGTTGCGTGGAGTGCGCGCACTGCGCCGAAGGTCATAGGCGTCACGGACGCCACAACCGAGGGGATACGACGGCATGGTGGTCGTCTTCGCGCTTGTCGCGCTGGCAGTGGTGAGCGTGCTCGTGGCGTCCAACTGGTACGTGTGGCGGCGCCTGTTCCGCGACACGACCCGGGGCCCCGGCCCCGTGCGCCGGATCGGCGCGGTGGTGATCGCCGGGGGCTGGGCGCTGGCCGTCGGCGCGCTGGTCGCCGAACGCGCGGGCGCCCCCTTCTGGCTCCAGCGGGTGCTGGCCTGGCCGGGCTTCCTGTGGCTGGCGATGTCGGTCTACCTGCTGCTGGCGGTGCTGGCCGGCGAGGTCGTACGGCCGCTGCTGCTGCGGTTCCTGACGCGGCGGGCGGCCGGGCGGCAGGCGGCGCCCGGGCCACTGAGGCCCCCCGCCGCGGACACGAAGCGCATACCGGCCCAAACGGCCCCGCCCAGGCCGGCGGAGACGGCGGGCACGGCCGAGACCCCGGAGGCTTCCGGTAAGGCCGGCGACCCCAAGGCACCCCAGGCACCCGAGGCACCCGAGACGGCCGAGACCGCCGAAGCCGCCGGGACGCCTGAGACGCCCGGCTCGGGCGACACGGCCGGCGGCCCGCCCGACAGTCCTCTCGCGCTCCCCTCCCGCCGCCTCTTCGTCTCCCGGGTCGTCGCCGGCGCCGCCGCCGCGGCGGCCGTCGGGACGGTCGGCTACGGCACGTACGGCGTGCTGAACGGCCCGACGGTGAAGCGGGTCACCGTGCCGCTGGCCAAGCTCCCGCGCGCGGCGCACGGTTTCCGGATCGCCGTGGTCAGCGACATCCACCTCGGCCCGGTGCTGGGCCGGGGCTTCGCGCAGAAGGTCGTCGACACCATCAACTCCACGCAGCCCGACCTGATCGCCGTCGTCGGCGACCTGGTGGACGGCAGCGTGAAGGACCTCGGCCCGGCGGCGGCCCCGCTGGCCCGGCTCAGGGCGCGGCACGGCGCCTACTTCGTCACCGGCAACCACGAGTACTTCTCCGGCGCCGAGCAGTGGGTCGCCGAGGTGCGGCGGCTCGGCCTGCTCCCGCTGGAGAACGCCCGCACCGAACTGCCCCACTTCGACCTCGCCGGGGTCAACGACATCTCGGGCGAGGACGACGGCCAGGGCCCCGACTACGCCAAGGCCCTCGGCGACCGGGACCGGGCCCGCGCGTGCGTGCTGCTCGCCCACCAGCCGGTGCAGATCCACGACGCCGTCGACCACGGCGTCGACCTCCAGCTCTCCGGCCACACCCACGGCGGTCAGCTCTGGCCCGGCAACCTCATCGCGGGCGCCGCCAACCCGACCCTGGCCGGCCTGGAGCGCTACGGCGACACCCAGCTCTACGTCAGCCGTGGCGCGGGCGCCTGGGGCCCGCCCACGCGCGTGGGGGCGGAGTCGGACGTCACGGTGATCGAGCTGGCGTCCCGTCAGGCCTGACCGGCGGACTTCTCCGTCGGCGCCGACCTGTTCGCGGGGTCGGGAAGCGCCCTCGTCATCCCCGGCAGGAAGTCCGTGAACAGCTCGTGCACCTCGCGCACCAGCGGGCGCAGCACCCGGAAGCGGGCCAGCGCGACGCCTCGCGCGGTGAGCCGGGCGCCGCGTTCGGCGAGGCGGTAGCTGCGCTCCCGGCCCTCGGTGCGGTCGAAGATCCAGTACAGGACGAGGCCCATCTGGGAGAGCCACATCAGCTCGGGCAGGATGTCCCGCAGGTCCTCGGGCACCTTGCTCTTCGCGCCCGCCAGCACCGTGCGGTGGACGTTGACGGCCTCCACCCGCGCGTGCTCCGACTCCGGGGAGAAGGGGCTGAGCGGGCTGTCCGGGTCCGCGGCGTTCTTGAAGAACTGCACCGCGAACTCGTGGTACGGCGTGGCGATGTCCAGCCAGACCTTCAGCACGCCCGCCAGCCGCGCCTCCAGGTCGGTCTCCCGCGCCAGCACTTCCCGGACCGCCGCCTGGTGCTCGGCGGCGATCCGGTCGTAGAAGCCCTGGATCAGGTGCTCCTTGCCGGCGAAGTAGTAGTAGGCGTTGCCGACGGAGACCCCGGCCTCCTGGGCGATGGCCCGCATGGTGGTCCGGTCGTAACCGCGTTCCTGGAAGAGCCGCATGGCCGTCTCCAGGATCAGCGCGCGGGTCTGCTCGGACTTGCTGAGGGGGGCTCCGTCGTCGGGGCCGTCGTTCTTCGCAGGCACAGGAGCAGAGCCTAACGAGTGGCGCAGGCGCCGTCGTCACAGCCGGGTCCGGTGTACATCCACCCGAGGCCCGGCTCGTACACCCAGCCGTCGGCACGCCGGTAGCCGTTGCCGCCCCACTGGCCCGCCTGGCGCCACTTGGCGGCGGCCAGGACGGCGCCCCTGGCCAGCCTCGCTCCGCTGGGCGTGCTGAGCCGGTGGGCGAGGGGCCGGTGCTCGCGCAGCGCCCACAGGACGACGATCCAGGCGGCGGCACCCCGGTAGACCTGGCCGGCGTCGCCGACGACGGTGACCTCCTCCAGGGAGGTGCCGTGGTCGAGCCCCGGGAAGCGCCGGCGCGCCTCGGCCGACCCGGCCGGGACCGGCTCCAGCGGGACCAGGCGCGGCTGCCGCAGCAGCCAGTCCCGTACGTGGGTGCACAGGGAGCACTCGGCGTCGTACAGGACGGTGAGCCGGCGCACCGGGGCGCCGGCCGTCGCGGGAGCGGACGCCATCGGCTCAGGCCCCGGCCGCCGGTGCCGTCCAGCCCTGCGGCCGGACCGGCGGCACCTGCTCCCGCTCCATCATCCCGCGCCGCCGGATCTTGTTGAGCACGTACACGTTGCCCAGGTGCATCACGCCGAGCACCAGCAGCACCACGCCCAGCTTGGTCGACAGGGTCTCGAAGACGCCGCGGGTGTCGACGATGGTCTCGTCACCGCTCAGGTAGAGGGCGACGAAGCCGAGGTTGACGAGGTAGAAGCCGACCACCAGGAGGTGGTTGACGGCGTCGGCGAGCTTCTCGTTGCCGTGCAGTACGTCGGCGAGGAAGACCCTGCCGTTGCGGCTGAGCGTGCGGGCCACCCAGATGGTCAGGCCGATGCTGACCAGCAGGTAGATGACGTAGGCGATGACGGTGCGGTCCATGCCCCACCCCTTCTTGAACGCGTTCAAAACGCTGACGGGGAAGACTGTAGACCTGCTTTTGAACATGTTCAACTCAACGGAGGAGTGGTCCGCGTCACCCGACTACGGACGGCGGCCGAGCTCCGGACGCTTGCAGTAGTCCGTGAGCCCGATGACGTTGCCCCACGGGTCGGCGAACTCGACGGTCCAGCCGGTGGCGCCCGCAAACGGCTCGTCGAGCGGCGCCACCCCCGCGTCGCGCAGCGCCCGGGCCGCCGTACGGGCGTCGGCCACCTCGAGCCACACCCGCGCGGAGGGCCACGGCGGAGGCCGCCGGCCGAACTCCTCCTCCACCCGCAGCAGGATGCCCGGCGTCTCGCCCCCTGCCTTCAGCAGCGCGATCCCGGCCTCGTCGAGCCGGAAGGCGACCGGAAAGCCGGCCCGCTCGTAGAAGCCGACGGCCTCGGCGAGATCCCCCACGGGCAGCAGCACGTTGTCGAACCCGAGCAGTTCGTACGACTCATGATCTGACATGACGTCACATTAGGTGTGTGCGCGGCGAAGCGGCCGGAAGCGGCGGGCGGGGCGGTGGCGGGGTCACTCGCCCGGGCGGACGGCCGGTCCCGGGGCCCGACTTCTCTTTGCGCGCCGAGTCCTACAGTATGACCCGCAGTTTCCCGTACTTTCCAGGAGTGACACCACCGTGAGCGAGCAGCCGCAGCAGCCGTCCCAGCCGCCCGGATACGGCTACCCGAACCAGGGTCCCGGCGCGGCCGGCCAGGCCGGTCCCTACGGCTACCCGCAGGGTGGCCACCAGCAGCCCGGCTATCAGCAGCCCCCCGGCGGCTACCAGGCGCCCGGGTACCAGCAGGCGCCCGGCTACTACGCCCCCGACCCCAACGCGCCCTACGGCTACGACCCCTACGGGCGCCCTTACTCCGACAAGTCGAAGATCGTCACCGGCGTACTCCAGCTCTTCCTCGGCAGCTTCGGCATCGGCCGCTTCTACGTCGGCAACGTCGGCGTCGGCATAGCCCAGTTGCTCACCTGCGGCGGGCTCGGATTCTGGGCGCTGATCGACGGCATCATGTACCTCGTCAGCAACGACCGCACGGACGAACAGGGGCGGATCCTGCGTGGCTGACGCGGCCCGTCGCGCGCCGGCCGGAGGGCGGCGCCCGCCGTGGCATCCGGCGGCGGCACCCCTCGCGGTGCTCGTCGCGGGCGCCGCGGGCACCGGGTACCTGTGGTTCACCGACCCGCACGAGCCCGGCCACCTCCTTCCCCAGTGCCCGTTCCGGTACGTCACCGGACTGCTCTGCCCGGCGTGCGGCGGCACGCGCATGGCGTACGACCTGATGCACGGTCAGTTCGCCGCGGCCTGGCTGGACAACCGCGCCCTGCTGCTCGCCGCGCCGTTCGCCCTGGCGCTGTGGGGCCGCTGGACGGCGGAGGGGCTGCGCGGCCGCTTCTACCGGCCCCGGATCGCGCCACGGGTCCAAATTCTGATCCTGCTGACGGCGGTGGCCTGGACGGTGGTTCGCAACCTCGTCTGAGGCGCCCCGGTGCCGTGGTGGGCCGTGGCGTCGATCGAATGATCACGGAATGGGAACGTTCGGTCGAATACACTCCCGCAGGTCCCACCAGTCTCTCTATGCTCCCTACGCACAGGGGGGACGGCCACGCCAACGCGTCGTGGGCCGCCGTGCACGGTCAGTGTGCGATCAGCGGTGTTCCTTCCTGGCCCCCGGGCAATCCGTCCCGGCCCGTCCCGCATCTCCCCAGGAGCACCACCGTGACCGTCCCCCCGAACTCCGCCGCCGCTCCCTACGGCTTCGACCCGCAGGGCCGCCCGTACTCCGACAAGTCGAAGATCGTCGCCGGTATCCTCCAGCTCTTCCTGGGCACCCTGGGTATCGGCCGCTTCTACGTCGGTTCCGTCGGCGTCGGTGTCGCCCAGCTCCTCACCTGCGGTGGCCTGGGCTTCTGGGCGCTGATCGACGGCATCATCTTCCTGGTCAGCAACGACCGCACCGACAAGGAGGGCCGCGTGCTGCGCGGCTGACGCCGCTGCACGGCCTCGTCACAAGGCAGTACGGCCGAGGGCCCCGATCACATCGATCGGGGCCCTCGGCCGTACGCTCGGCACGCGTGGGTCAGAAGCGGCGCGTGATCAGCGCCCGCTTCACCTCCGCGATCGCCTTGGTGACCTCGATGCCGCGCGGGCAGGCGTCCGTGCAGTTGAAGGTCGTGCGGCAGCGCCAGACGCCGTCGCGGTCGTTGAGGATCTCCAGCCGCTGCTCCCCGGCCTCGTCACGCGAGTCGAAGATGAAGCGGTGGGCGTTGACGATGGCCGCCGGGCCGAAGTACTGCCCGTCGTTCCAGAAGACCGGGCACGAGGACGTGCACGCGGCACACAGGATGCACTTCGTCGTGTCGTCGAAGCGCTCGCGGTCCTCGGCCGTCTGGAAGCGCTCGCGCGTCGGCTCGTTGGTGTCCTTCGTGATCAGGAAGGGCATCACGTCCCGGTACGCCTGGAAGAACGGCTCCATGTCGACGACCAGGTCCTTGAGGACCGTCAGGCCCTTGATGGCCTCGACCGTGATCGGCTTCTCGGGGCTGATGTCCTTGATCAGCGTCTTGCAGGCGAGGCGGTTCTTGCCGTTGATCCGCATGGCGTCCGACCCGCAGATGCCGTGCGCGCAGGAACGGCGGAAGGTGAGGCTTCCGTCGAGGTCCCACTTGATCTTGTGCAGCGCGTCGAGGACACGTTCCTTGGGGTCGATCTCCAGTTGGAAGTCTTCCCAGGTCGCCTCGGCCGAGACCTCCGGGTTGAACCGGCGGATCCGGAAGGTGACGGTGATGTACGGGGAGTCGGCGAAGCCGGACTCGGGGGCCGAGTCGCTCTTCTCCATGACAGGGGTAGCCATCAGTACTTACGCTCCATCGGCTGGTAGCGGGTCTGGACGACCGGCTTGTAGTCGAGCCGGATGGACTCGGCGCCGTCGTCGCCCACCTCGCGGTACGCCATGGTGTGGCGCATGAAGTTGACGTCGTCGCGGTTGGGGAAGTCCTCGCGGTAGTGACCGCCGCGGGACTCCTTGCGGGCGAGCGCGGACACCGCCATGACCTCGGCCAGGTCGAGCAGGTTGCCCAGCTCGACGGCCTCCAGCAGGTCGGTGTTGAACCGCTTGCCCTTGTCCTGGATCGCCACGTTCTTGTAGCGGGCGCGCAGCTCGGCGAGCTTCTCGACGGCCGTCTTGATCGTCTGCTCGGTGCGGAACACCATGACGTTGGCGTCCATGGTCTCCTGCAGCTCGCGACGGAGCGTCGCCACCCGCTCGGTGCCGGTGGAGGAACGCAGCCGCTCGATCTGTTCGACGACCAGGGACTCCGGGTTCTCCGGCAGCTCGACGAAGTCCGCCTTCTGGGCGTACTCCGCGGCGGCGATGCCCGCCCGCTTGCCGAAGACGTTGATGTCCAGCAGCGAGTTGGTGCCCAGGCGGTTGGCGCCGTGCACGGACACACAGGCCACCTCGCCGGCCGCGTACAGGCCCGGCACGACGGTGGTGTTGTCCATGAGGACCTCACCCTCGACGTTGGTCGGGATGCCGCCCATCGCGTAGTGGGCCGTGGGCTGGATCGGGATCGGGTCCGTGTAGGGCTCGATGCCGAGGTAGGTCCGCGCGAACTCCGTGATGTCGGGCAGCTTGGCGTCGAGCTGCTCCGGCGGGAGGTGCGTGAGGTCCAGGTAGACGTGGTCGCCCTCGGGACCGCAGCCGCGGCCCTCGCGGATCTCCGTGTAGATGGAGCGCGAGACGACGTCACGGGACGCGAGGTCCTTCATGACCGGCGCGTACTTCTCCATGAAGCGCTCGCCGTCCTTGTTGCGGAGGATGCCGCCCTCGCCGCGGGCGCCCTCCGTCAGCAGGATGCCCATGCGCCAGATGCCGGTCGGGTGGAACTGGAAGAACTCCATGTCCTCCAGCGGCAGCCCGCGCCGGTACACGGCCGCCTGGCCGTCGCCGGTCAGGGTGTGCGCGTTGGACGTCACCTTGAAGAACTTGCCGGTGCCGCCGGAGGCGTAGATCACGGACTTCGCCTGGAAGACGTGGATCTCGCCGGTGGCCAGCTCGTAGGCGACCACACCGGCCGACTTCTTGACGCCGTCGACCTCGGTGATGAGCTGGTCCAGGACGTAGAACTCGTTGAAGAACTCCACGCCCTCCTTGACGCAGTTCTGGTACAGCGTCTGGAGGATCATGTGACCGGTGCGGTCGGCGGCGTAGCAGGAGCGGCGGACCGGGGCCTCGCCGTGGTTGCGGCTGTGCCCGCCGAAGCGGCGCTGGTCGATGGTGCCGTTCGGCGTGCGGTTGAACGGCAGGCCCATCTTCTCCAGGTCGAGGACCGAGTCGATGGCCTCCTTCGCCAGGATCTCGGCGGCGTCCTGGTCGACCAGGTAGTCACCGCCCTTGACCGTGTCGAAGGTGTGCCACTCCCAGTTGTCCTCCTCCACGTTGGCCAGCGCGGCGGCCATGCCGCCCTGCGCGGCGCCCGTGTGGGAGCGGGTCGGGTAGAGCTTCGTCAGCACGGCGGTGCGGCTGCGCTTCGTCGACTCGATGGCCGCGCGCATGCCGGCGCCACCGGCGCCGACGATGACGGTGTCGTACTTGTGTACCTTCATGATTTTCGCAGCCCCGTGCCTAGCGGATGTTCGGGTCGAAGGTGAAGATCACCAGCGTGCCCAGCAGGATGGTGAACACCGTGGCGGTGTAGAGCAGGCCCTTGAGCCACAGGCGGGTGTTCGGGCGCTCCGCGTAGTCGTTGATGACCGTGCGCAGGCCGTTCGCGCCGTGCAGCATCGCCAGCCAGAGCATCAGCAGGTCCCAGACCTGCCAGAACGGCGAGGCCCAGCGGCCGGCCACGAAGGCGAAGCCGATCTTCGAGACGCCGCCGTCCAGCACGAGCTGGATGAGCAGGTGTCCGATGACCAGGACGACCAGCACCACGCCGGACAGGCGCATGAAGAGCCAGGCGGCCATCTCGAAGTTGCCGCGCGTGGACTTGGGGGACTTCTTGGTCCGCTTGCGGGGCGGCTCGATCAGCGGCGCCGGGTTGTCCACGGAGTAGACGGACGCGCCCGCGCCCTCGACGGGGCCGATGCCGGAGGCGGTGGTTTCAGTGGTCGACATGTGCGTCAGCTCCCGAACAGTTCACGAGCGGCGTGGCCGAGGACGGGGTAGATCGCCCCGAGCATCAGCACGACCCACAGGGCGACGACGGTCCAGAGCATCTGCTTCTGGTAGCGGGCGCCCTTGACCCAGAAGTCGACGGCGATGACACGCAGACCGTTGAGCGCGTGGAACAGGATGGCGGCGACGAGGCCGTACTCCAGCAGCGCGACGATCGGCGTCTTGTACGTGGCCACGACGGTGTCGTAGGCCTCGGGGGACACACGGACGAGCGCGGTGTCCAGCACGTGAACGAACAGGAAGAAGAAGATGAGGACGCCGGTGACTCGATGAGCCACCCAGGACCACATTCCTTCCCGGCCGCGGTACAGCGTTCCAGCCGGCACGGAAATTTCCTCCGGGAGCGGGGATTGGGGCCGCGCCGGCTTTCTCTTGTCGGACGGGCCCGGCCGGGTACGGTCCACCGGCCCCCAGCATCGTAGCGACGGTTGCCCGCGGCGCTTACGGGGGGCCTGCTTGTGTGATCAAAGTTGCACTCAAAGGAGCAGCGGGGTGGCTGCGGGGGCGGCTGCCGGGGCGGGTTATCGAGTGGTTTGCCTGGTGCGGGTCGTCAGTGGTCGCCCGCGCGTTCCCCCGCGCCCGTGAGGGTGTCGGTCAGCCGTGTCCTCGCCAGGCGGCGGAGTTCGTCGGCCGCCGCGAGGCGTTCCTCGTCCGGATCGTTCGCCAATCGTGACCGGATGCCCGTCAGCACGTGGTCCAGGGCCTCGTGCGCGGCCATGCCCTCGACGCAGATGACGAATGCGTGTCCGAATCTCGCCTCGTATGCGGTGTACGCCGCGCTCAGTGCCGTGTGGGCCGCCGCGTACGTGTCCTCGGGCAGGGCCGGCAGGGTCTCCGCGGCCAGGGCCTCGGCCAGATCGCCCGGGGGGAGGTCGTACGCCGCCTCGTCCGCCGCCGCCAGGAGGGACGGCAGGTCCGGGTAGGGGCGGTGGGAGGCGAGGCGGTGGGCCCAGTGACGGCTGTTCAGGCAGGACAGGAGGGTGCCGACGGCCTCGTCGGCGGGGGCGGCGTTGAAGCGCGCCAGTGAGGAGGCCGCTACCGGGGTGGCGCGGGTTTGCGCCGGTACCGGTATGGCCACTCGGCCGGGGAAGTCTGGGAGACGGTGCGCGGGCAGCGTGGGTCCTCGTGGGCGTCACGTGTGTGTCGGCAGGGGATTGTGCAAAAGATGTGGCGTCACGTTATCGAGTGACGGCATCGCGTGTCCGTCCAGTGCCCGAATTTCACTCGAACGGGAGAGTTTCAGAACATGTGGTGGACGCACGGCAGAGCTCACGGCCGTAGGTTGGCGCTGTGAGCCAGCACGGACGCCGGACGCCGGCGAACCAGGTCAGGCAGCGGGCGGTGATCGCCGGTGCGGTGGTCGCCGCGCTCGGCGTCGGGGTCGGCCTGTGGGCCACCGACGACGCGGACGGGAGCGGGGCCGCGGACCCGGCCGCCCGGTCCTCCCCGGAGGCGGCCGCGCCCAGCCCCAGCCGCTCCTACGCGCTGTCGAAGGAGCCGCGCACCATACCCGCCGTACGCGACCACACCCCGGCCCGCGGCCCCGGCTGGCAGCCGGAGAAGGCGCACCGCGTCGTCGTCGCCGACGCCTCTCTCGCCGACGAGGGCCGCCTGATAGCCGGCGAGCTGGGGCTGACGTACGCGGGGGAGAAGGACGACGAGCGCGCCGGGGACGTGCGGCTGGACGTCAGGGCGGACGAGGGCGCGGACGCCGAGTCGTACACCATGACCGTGCGCGACGGACGCGTCACCGTCACCGGGCCGGCCGAGGCCGGCGTCTACTACGGCACCCGCACCCTGAAGCAGGCGGTGGACGGCGGCGGCACCGCGCCGGAGGGCGTCGTGCGGGACGAGCCGGCCAAGCCGCGGCGCGGGTTCATGCTCGACATCGCGCGCAAGCACTACGACGCCGACTGGATCAAGGACCGGATACGCGAGCTGGGCGACCTGAAGTTCAACGAGCTGGGCCTGCACTTCTCCGACGACCAGGCCTTCCGCATCGAGTCCGACTCGCACCCCGAGATCGTCTCCGACGACCACCTGACCAAGGCCGAGGTCAAGGAGATCGTCGACCTCGCCGCCTCCCGGCACATCACCGTCGTCCCGGAGATCGACTCGCCCGGACACCTCGGCGCCGTGCTCGCCGCCCACCCCGACCTCCAGCTCCGCAACGCCCAGGGCACACCCACGCGCGGTGCGATCGACATCTCCGATCCGGAGGCCGCCGAGATCGTCGACGACCTGCTGAACGAGTACGCCGACCTCTTCCCCGGCTCGCAGTGGCATCTGGGCGCCGACGAGTACCAGGCGCTCACCGTCCCGAACCCCGAGGCGTCCTACCCGCAGCTCGCCGCCGCCGCACGCGAGGCCTACGGCGCCGGCGCCACCGTCGCCGACCTCACCACCGGCTGGCTCAACGGCCGCGCCAAGACGGTCCAGGCCCACGACCGCACCCCGCGCGCCTGGAACGACGGCTTCTTCCGCGACACGTCCGTCGAGCCGCTGGAGGACATCCAGGTCGCTTACTGGACCGGCAAGGAGATCGGGGCCCGGCAGCCGGCGGAGTACCTGAGCGCGGGCCGCGACGTCCTCAACTACAACGACGAGTTCCTCTACTACGTGCTCGGCGAGCCGCAGACCTTCGTCTACCCGACCGGCGAGCGCATCTACGAGCGGTGGACCCCGCGCGTCCTGCGCGGCACGCAGGCGGTCGACGCGAAGTACGACGACCAGATACTCGGCGGCAGCTTCGCCGTCTGGGGCGACCTGCCGAACTCCCAGACGCAGGCGCAGGTCGCCGACGGCATCCGGCTGCCGCTGGCGGCGACGGTCCAGAAGCTGTGGGACCCGGACCGGCCCGAGCTGTCCTGGGCCGACTTCAGGGCGCTGGCGGACCGCCTGGGCTGAGACCCGCGCGCCCCCGGAGCGCCGTGCGGATTGTCCGATACGGCTGCGAACTCCCGTACGGCTGTGGTGGTCTTTTGGCGAGCCGAACCGACACGCCGGGGGGAGCCGGGACATGGGCTACTGGGGGTATTTCGTCGTGGGCCGCGCCGAGCGGCCGCTCGCGGAGCTGGACGCCCTGGCGGGCGCCGCGGACATGAGACTGCGCCGGTCCGCGCCGGAGGGCTGGCAGGTGTGGGAGTTCCCGGGCGGGGACGGAGACGTCGGGAACATGAACGACCTGGCCGGGCAGACCGGCGCACCCGCGCTGTTCGGATACGTCATGGACAGTGACTGCGTGGTCGTGGAGGCGGCCGCACCGGAGAGCGGGGCGTGGACGACCTGCCTGGCGCGGTCCGCCATGGCCGGGTACCTCGGCGCGGAGAAGGAGGGGCTCACCCTGGAGGACTACTTCCTGGAGCCCCGCGACGCCGCCGAGCGTGCCGTCGTCTGGGCCGCCGAGGCCGGGCGCACCGCGGACGCCGGGGAACTGGCGGAGGTGCTGTCGGCCGAACCCGGATCCGCCCTCGGCCCGGAACCCGACCGCGGCGCCGGCCTCGAACCCGACCGCGGCGCCGGTCCTGGTGCCGGTGCCGGTGCTGTCCCCGAGGGCGGACCGGTGGCCGAAAACCTCTTCTTCCGGTTCCTCGACCGGCTCGGCGTGGTGCCGCTGTGACACTCCCGGGCCGTCGCACGCAGTAAGGGGAAGTGCGGGCTCCGTGGTGGTGAGCGGGCCGAAGCGGTAGGAACAGGGAGGCACCGGATGAGCCTGGTGGAACTGATCGCGCGGGCCGACACACGCGGACTCGCCGGGAGTGGACTGGCTTGTTTGGACCGCTGCGTTCCCCTCCTGGACGGTGACGACGAAGTCATCAGACCCCTGTGGGCGACCCTCGCCGACGAGACCGGCGAAGGGTCCGACTGGGCGCGGGGACTGGCGCGGGTGCGCGACCGGCTCGCCGGTCCCGACGCCGACGGCGAGGACGAGGCCGTGCTGCTGGCCCGCCGGATGCTGGCCGCCGCGCCGGCCGAGTGCTCCGGCGCCGGGATACGGGCGTGGGCCGACGCCTGCTCCGTCGCCTCGCTTCGCATCCACCGGCTCCTCGATCCCGCGGTGGACGCCGCCACCGGGGCCGACGTGCGCCGGGCGGGCGGTACGGAGGACGGTACGGAGCGACCGTCGCCACTCGTCGCCGCCGAACTGCGCCGCCAGGTCACCGTCCTGGAAGTGCTCGCCGGCCACGGCCCGGCCGGACTGCGCCGGGCGGTGGAGGTCTCCACGGAGGGGCGCCGAGTGCTGCGCGCGGTGGTGTCCCGCCGGGCGCGCGGACGGCGCTGATCGCCGCCCGCGTCTGTGACCGTCGTGCGGGGAAGACGCGGCGGCGGTGCGGCGGACGTGGTGGAGGTGCGGCGGTCCTGCGCCGGTTGCACGACGGCCGGGGTGCACGTGTGACGAAACGCCGCCCGGCGGCGCTCTAGCGGGTGTGACGACTGTGACCAGCGGATTGACGACCCAGCAGGAGAACCGGCCGCAGGCCGCCACGAAGCCGGTGCGGTGGGCGGCGGACGCGGTGGCCACGATGCGCGAGGGCGCCCGGCTGCGCCTGGACTACTCGGCGCAGAGCCTGTGGCGTGTCGATCGCGTGATCGACGGCATCCGGCGGGAGGGGGCGCCGTACGCGGCGGTGGAGACCGCACTGCGCGGACTCGGCGCCTACGCCGGTGAGGTGATCGTGCGTCAGGCCGGCGGCGAGTGGTGGGCCACCGGCGGCGACCACTGGGTCCGTACGCCCGACGGCCGCCTGTGGGACCCGATCGACGAGGCGCGCCGCTGCTTCGCCGGCGACGGGTCGCTCCGGCTGCTGTGCCGGGACGCGGCGGCGGCCGGGTGACGGACGCGCCGGGAACCGTGCCGAAACGATTCACCGTGCCCCGGGGCCGCGGGAAACGGCTCGCCCGCCGCGGACCTGTGACGTCCGGGGCGCTCCGTCCGCTGGATCAGCGGGAGAGCCGGGGCGCGGGCGCCGGACTCCCGTCACCGCGGCGAAGGGGTGGGTGGTCAGGATGGGTCAGCGGGGCGAGGTGGGCGGTGGCATACCGCGCGCCCGCGAGATGCGGGCGTACGCGGCGGCGTTCGTCGGCCGTGCCGCGGCCGGCCACCGGCTGCCGCTGGACTACTCCCCGGCCAGCCTGCGGATCGTCGACTTCCTGGTCGACGGGTTGCGCAAGGGCGGTGCCGATCACGAGCGGGCGCGCGGCGCGCTGCTCGGGCTGGGGGCGTACGTCGGTGAGGTGCTCGTGCGCCGGGCGGGCGCGACCTGGGTGGACTTCGACACGGACCAGCGGGCGTACTTCGGCCAGCCGGTCGGCGTACGGATGCCGGACGGGCGGGTCTGGAACCCGCTCGGCCGGGTCCACAACCGCCTGGCGGCCGGCGGCGGCCCCGAGGAGTCGCTGCACACCTTCTACCTGACGCTGCACGGGCGGGCCCGGCGCGTGCGGCCCGCCGTCCGGTGAGGGCCGTGCGGTGAGGGCCGTCCGGGCCGCCTCCTGTGACACTTCCGTGCGCGCCGACGCTGATGACCGTGGGGGCGGGCTCACTCGAGCGCGCGGACAACTCGGTACGGACGAGGACGGTTCTTGGGCCAGCGAGGGGAACCCCGCCGCGTGCACGCGTACGACGGGGAACTGGGCGCGGCCGTCGCGCGGGCCCAGGAAGGTGACGAGGCCGCCTTCGCGGTCGCCTACCGGCTCGTGCAGCCCGGCCTGCTGGGCTACCTGCGCGGCCTCGTCGGGGACGAGGCCGAGGACGTCGCGTCGGACGCGTGGCTGGAGATAGCCCGCGACCTGCGACGCTTCCGGGGCGACGGGGCCGGCTTCCGGGGCTGGACGGCGACCATCGCCCGGCACCGGGCCCTCGACCACCTGCGGCGGCAAAAGGTGAGGCCCCGGCCGACGGCGCTGGAGCAGGACGTCCTGGACCTGCCCGGCCCGCACTCCACGCACGACCAGGCACTGGAGAAGCTCTCCACCGAGGCGGCCCTGGCCCTCGTCTCGGGACTGCCGCGCGATCAGGCCGAGGCCGTACTCCTGCGGATCGTCGTCGGCCTCGACGGACCGTCCGCCGCGCGCGTCCTGGGCAAGCGGCCGGGCGCGGTGCGCACGGCGACGTACCGGGGGCTGAAGCGGCTGGCACGGCAACTGGGCGTCGAGGCTGTGACGGATGATGCGCCCAGGACGCTGGGGGAGTCGACATGACGGGCAGCGACGGCAGCGGCCCGGCGGACCGAGCGGGAACGGAGGCGGACATGGGTGCACGGCACCGCGAAGGCGACGACGGCGACCGCGCCGCCTCCCGTCCCGCCCGCCCGGAGACCGCCGGGATGGAGGGGCTGCTCGCCGCCGCCCTGCGGGGGGAGCGCGTCGACGCCGAGGGCGAGCGGCGGGCCGTGGCGGCGTTCCGGGCCGCCCTGGACGCGGAGCCGGGCCGGGCTGCACGCACCCGCCGGCGGGACGACTGGCGCCCCCGTGAGCGGCGACGCGCGGGGCGCACGCTGAAGACCGCGCTCTCGGTGCTGCTGGCGAGCCTCACCCTGGGCGGCGTCGCCTACGCGGCGATCGGCGGGGGCGGCTCCGCCACGGACACCGGCCGGCCGGAACGTACGCCCTCGTCCGTCACCACGGAGGGTGTCACGGTCCGTCCGGTCCCCGCCCCGCGTCCCGCCGCCCCGTCCCCCGGCACGTCCGCACGGCCCGGCGGTCCGGCCACCGCCCGGGACACCGAGGCCTACTGTCGCGACTACGAACGGCTGGGGGGCCGCGGCGAGGCGCTGGACACGGCGGCCTGGCAGCGGCTGGTCGCGGCGGCGGGCGGCGAGGAGCGCGTCGCGGCCCACTGCGCCGAGCAGCACTCCCGACGGCAGGCCCGGCCGAGCGTCGCGGCCGACGCGAACAAGCCGAGCGGGGCGGCCGACCCGGTCCGGCCGGAACGGCCGAACGGCGGCGCGGACGGCAACGCGAACGGCAACGCGGACGGCAACGCGGACGGCAACCCGAACGGCGGCGGCAGCGGCAGCGGCGAGGGCGCGCCCGCGGACCGGGCGGAGCCGGCGGACCGGGCGGAGCCGGCGGACCGGGCGGAGCCGGCGGACCGGGCTCTCGGCAGGGACAAGTAGCCTCGCACCAGGGACGATCGCGGCGGCCAAGGCAACGGCCGGGGCCGCCACCCCCCACAGGAGAGGCCCCGGCCGTCGCGCGGCACGGGCCGCGCGGCGGCCCGTACTCCCTACAGCGCCGGCACTGCGTTTTCTGTCACACCTCACCGCGTCACGGCTTAGTTGCATCTTGTACGGCAATGGGAGGGAGACATGGACGAGCGGAGGTTTCACGACGTAACGTGCCATTCGCGCCGACCAGCGGGGGCTTTTCCTCCCGCATCACGTGAGCGGTAGACCACCGTAACCATCGATTGAGAAACCACGACGGCGAGTACCCGGTCCGCGAGAGCGGCGCCGGCTTAGGCGCAAAGAGAGGCTCGGTGCTGGGGGACGACGCGGAGCTGACCGCCGCGGTACGTGCGGCGCAGGGCGGGGACGAGACCGCGTTCCGGACTGTGTACCGCGCCGTGCACCCGCGACTGCTGGGCTACGTGCGGACACTGGTCGGCGATCCGGACGCCGAGGACGTGGCGTCCGAGGCCTGGCTGCAGATCGCCCGCGACCTGGACCGGTTCGACGGCGACGCCGACCGGTTCCGCGGCTGGGCCGCCCGCATCGCCCGCAACCGCGCGCTGGACCACATCCGCATGCGCGGCCGCCGGCCCGCGATCGGCGGCGACGAGACGGAGCTGACCGGCAAGCCCGCCGAGTCCGACACCGCGGGCGAGGCCATGGAGGCCCTGGCCACCGACAGCACCCTCTCCCTCATCGCCCGGCTGCCCCAGGACCAGGCCGAGGCCGTGGTCCTGCGGGTGGTGGTGGGCCTCGACGCCAAGAGTGCCGCCGAGACGCTGGGCAAGCGGCCCGGTGCCGTCCGCACGGCGGCGCACCGCGGCCTGAAGCGCCTGGCCGAGCTGCTCGGCGGCGATCCGGAATCCGGCGGCGGGCTCGACGCCCTGCCGCCCCAGCGAGAACCGCAGCGCCGTGCGGTGACGTCCGCGAGTGTGACGCATACGCGTGCGCGGACGCAGAAGGACATGTGATGGCCGACGAGCAGGACAGGTGGCTGGACCGCGAAACGGCGGAGACGTTGTTGCGCGGAGAGTCACCGGAGGCTGTCGACCCCGCGGCCCGCGACCGTGCCGAACGACTCGCCAGGGCGCTGGGTGCTCTCTCCGCCCCACCCGTGCCGACCAGCGGAGAACTCCCCGGCGAGGCCGCCGCGCTGGCCGCCTTCCGCAAGGCCCGCGCCGAGCGGGCGGACACGCCGGAGGGCATGTCGGCGGCCGCCGGGCACGGCACCGCGGCGCCGCCCTCCGACGCCGGCCTGGTCCGTATCGGCTCGCGCGGTGACGGTGTCCGGCGCCCCCGCCGGCGCCGTCCCCTGCGCCTCGGGCTGGCCGCGGCGCTGACCGTCGGCATGATCGGCGGGGTGGCGGTGGCGGCCGGAACCGGAGTTGTGCCGACGCCGTTCGACGACACGCGGCCGGACCCCGCCGCCAGCGTCTCGGCCGCCGCGTCCCCCGGCCGGCCGCTCGCCTCCCCCTCGCCCCTGGACGGCGTGCGGGGCGGACCGGCGCCGGGCGGCCCCACGTCCGGAGCACCGGACGGGGAGGGCGAGCGGGACGACGCGGACGGCGGCACGGCCCCGGACGGGGACACCGGCACGGGCGCCGACGACCGGGCGGCAGGCGGAGTGGGCGGCGATCGGCCGGGCCTCGTCGCGTCCTGCCGTGACGTACGCGCCGGCAAGGGGCTGGAAGACGCCCGCCGGCGAGCGCTGCAGAAGGCGGCCGGGGGTTCGTCGCGGGTCGGGAGGTACTGCGGGAACCTCCTCGCCGGGACCGACGGCGCCGCCCAGGGCCGCGGCAGCGGCAGGGACTCCGACGAGTCCGCAGGGGGCGGCCGGGAGCGGGAGCCCCGTAAGGACTCCGGTGACTCCGCCGCCAAGGACCACCAGAGCGGCAAGGGCGGCGGGAGCGGCAAGGACGGCACGGGTGGTGAGGGCGGCGAGAACGGCGGCGGCAAGGGTGGCAAGGGCGGCGAAGGCGGCAAGGGCGGCGAAGGCGGCAAGGACGGTGACGACGACGGCCACCACATAACCCCGTCCGCCGGGCAGGATCTCGGCCCGCACGCCCCCTCGGCCTTCACACCCGTGCCGCAGCAGGGGCCGGCCTACCCGCCACGCACCTCGAACACCGCCGGTGACACCCGCCTTGACCTGCACTTTCCCGGGGTAGCAGAGATTTCCTTCCCCGGGGTGTGACACTTTCGGCCGCACTGGCGCAGTAATGAGTGAGCCGACTGGTCATCGGCTTTCGCACCGAGCCGGGGTTCCCCCCGTACCCGCGGCTCGTGCACCTCGGCGCGGGCGGGACACGTTCCCCCGGTCCCGCCCGCGCCCATTCCCGCCCCTGCCGGGGCACCCCGCCTCACCGGTACACGACGACCTTGTCGCCGTTCCTCACCTGGGCGTACAGATCCGCGATCGCCGCCTCGTCCCGTACGTTGACGCAGCCGTGCGAGGCGCCCGCGTAGCCGCGGGCGGCGAAGTCGTACGAGTAGTGCACGGCCTGGCCGCCGCTGAAGAACATCGCGTACGGCATGGCCGAGTCGTAGAGCGTCGAGACGTGGTGGCGGGACTTCCAGTAGACCTGGAACACGCCCTCCCGCGTCGGCGTGTACTGCGAGCCGAACCGCACCGGCATCGTCGACACGGTCCGTCCGTCGACCATCCAACGCAGTGTCCGGCTCGACTTGCTGACGCACAGCACCCGGCCGCTCAGGCAGCGCGGGTCGGGCGCGGCGGCCGGCTGCCCGCCCATCAGGTACAGGTCCCACTTGCCCGGTTCCCGCGTCATCCCCAGCAGCCGCTGCCAGGTGACGGTGTCGGTCCGGCCCGTCCTGGGCAGGCCGCGCTTGCCCTGGAAGCCGCTCACCGCGCGCTCGGTCAGGTCGTCGTACGTCCCGGTCGGCCCGTCGACGAGCCACTCGACCTGGCGCAGCCGGGCCTGGAGCTCGCGCACGTCCCGGCCGGTGTCGCCCCGCCGCCACAGCACCCGGGGTTCGGCACGGACGGGCGGCGCACTCGACGGCAGGCCGCCGGACGGCGTGTTCTTCCGCGGGGCACCGGAGACGTCTATGCGTACCGGCGCCCGCCCCGCGCCGTCGGCGCTCGTGCCCTGCACGGTGCAGCCGCCCGCCGCCAGCGCGGTCCCCAGGGCGACGGCCGCCGCCCGCCCCACGTTCCCCATACCCGTCTTGCGCATCACGGCCCCCCGCCGTCTCACCGCCCCGTACGGACGTCCCCTGAGATGTTCCCCGCGGATGACGCGCCGTGAACGGCACGGCATCGTTGTGACCGGGACCGCACCGAGGTTGTGAGCAAGGTCCCAGCGTGCGCCCCTCCACCGGATGGCGCGCGCGCCGATACAGTCCGTCGGAGGGTCGGTCTGTACTGGCGAGTATCTGACGGGTAGTTCGAGCGGTTCGAACATGTGCTCAGCGGGAGGCATCACACCATGGCGCGCGAGTCTGAGTCCGGACTGCCCATCGAACCGGTCTACGGGCCCGAGTCCCAGGAGGGCTGGGACCCGGCGGAGAAGCTGGGCGAGCCGGGGAAGTACCCCTTCACCCGGGGCGTGTACCCCTCGATGTACACCGGCCGGCCGTGGACGATGCGCCAGTACGCCGGTTTCGGCACGGCGACGGAGTCCAACGCCCGCTACAAGCAGCTCATCGCCAACGGCACGATGGGCCTGTCGGTCGCCTTCGACCTGCCCACCCAGATGGGCCACGACTCCGACGCCCCGATCGCCTCGGGCGAGGTCGGCAAGGTCGGCGTGGCGATCGACTCGATCGACGACATGCGGGTGCTGTTCGGCGGGATCCCGCTGGACAAGGTCTCGACGTCGATGACCATCAACGCCCCCGCCTCCCTGCTGCTCCTGCTCTACCAACTCGTCGCCGAGGAGCAGGGCGTCGGCGCCGACCAGCTCACCGGCACGATCCAGAACGACGTGCTGAAGGAGTACATCGCCCGCGGGACGTACATCTTCCCCCCGAAGCCCTCCCTCCGTCTGATCGCGGACATCTTCAAGTACTGCAAGGCCGAGATCCCGAAGTGGAACACCATCTCGATCTCCGGCTACCACATGGCCGAGGCAGGCGCCTCGCCCGCGCAGGAGATCGCCTTCACCCTCGCGGACGGCATCGAGTACGTGCGCACGGCGGTCGCGGCCGGCATGGACGTCGACGACTTCGCGCCCCGCCTCTCTTTCTTCTTCGTGGCCCGCACGACGATCCTGGAGGAGGTCGCCAAGTTCCGCGCGGCCCGCCGGATCTGGGCGCGGGTGATGAGGGAGGAGTTCGGCGCCGAGAACCCCAAGTCGCTGATGCTGCGCTTCCACACCCAGACCGCCGGGGTGCAGCTCACCGCCCAGCAGCCCGAGGTCAACCTCGTCCGCGTCGCCGTGCAGGGCCTCGGCGCGGTCCTCGGCGGCACGCAGTCCCTGCACACCAACTCCTTCGACGAGGCCATCGCGCTGCCGACCGACAAGTCCGCGCGCCTCGCCCTGCGCACCCAGCAGGTCCTCGCCTACGAGACGGACGTGACGGCCACCGTCGACCCCTTCGCCGGCTCCTACGTCGTCGAGAAGATGACCGACGACGTCGAGGCGGCGGCGCTGGAGCTGATGCGGAAGGTCGAGGACCTCGGCGGCGCGGTCAACGCCATCGAGCACGGCTTCCAGAAGAACGAGATCGAGCGCAGCGCCTACCGCATCGCCCAGGAGACCGACTCCGGCGAGCGGGTCGTGGTCGGCGTCAACCGCTTCCAGCTCGACGAGGAGGAGCCCTACGAGCCCCTCCGCGTCGACCCGGCGATCGAGGCCCAGCAGGCCGAACGCCTCGCCGCGCTCCGCGCGGAGCGCGACCAGCAGGCGGTGGACACCGCGCTCGCCGCCCTGAAGAAGGCCGCCGAGGGCGAGGACAACGTCCTGTACCCGATGAAGGACGCGCTGCGGGCGCGGGCCACGGTGGGCGAGGTGTGCAACGCGCTGCGGGAGGTCTGGGGGACTTACGTGCCCTCGGACGCCTTCTGAGCAGGTCGGCCCTCGCCCTCTCCGTCAGCACCCTCCTCGACGGGGACGGGGACGGGGACGGGGACGGGGGCGGCGACGGGGACGGGGGCGGGGAGGGCGACGGGGTCGGCGACGGCTGACGAAGACCGGCCCGGGCCGTCAACCGGTCGGCCCGAACCGGGCCAGGTACCGCCTGAGCCCGGGCTCGTCTCCCGCTCCGGCCCACCCCACGTACCCGTCCGGCCGTACGAGGAACAGTCCCGCGCCGTACGCCCCGTGCGCCGCCCCGCGCACCACCGGCACCGCTCCCAGGCCACCCTCGGGAGCGTCGACGCCCAGCGCCAGCAGCGTCCAGTGCGGCCCCCGGAAGGCGTCGAAGAGCCGTACGCCGTCCACCGTCCCGTCCGGCGCCCGGTCCCCGGCCCGCAGCGCACCGTCCGGAACCGCCGCCCGGGTCTCCGCGGTCAGGGACGAGTCCCGGTACCCCAGCCCCAGTTGCCGCGTCGCCCCACCCCGCCGCACCTCGCCCCGGTGGACGCCGGTCGACAGCCCGAGCACCCCGGCGGCGATCGGGCGCCGCTCCTCCTCGTAGCTGTCCAGCAGCGCGGCAGGCGCCCCGCCCGACAGCACCGCGCCCAGCTTCCAGCCCAGGTTGTAGGCGTCCTGGACGCTGGTGTTCAGGCCCTGTCCGCCCGCCGGTGAGTGCACGTGCGCCGCGTCCCCGGCGAGGAAGACGCGGCCCGCGGCGAAACGGTCGGCCAGGGCCGCGCGCGGCCGGAAGTCGGAGGCCCAGCGCACCTCGGTCACGTCCTCGGGGGCGAGGTGCGAGCGCTCCGCGACGACCTTCCGGATGCCGTCCGGGGTGAGGTCCACCGCCGTGCCCTCCGGGAACTGCGCCACCACCTGGAAGTCCTCGGTGCCGGCCAGCGGGCAGACGGCGAGGAAGGCGGGGCTGCCGTCGGCGGGCGGGAAGACGTGCCAGTGCTCGCGGTCCAGGCCGGTGATCCGGACGTCCGCGACCAGCATCGGGCTCGGGTCGACGGTCTCCCCGGTCATGGCGACGCCCAGCGCGCGGCGCACCGCCGACCGGCCCCCGTCGGCCGCGACGAGGTAGCGGGCGCGCAGTGTGCGGCCCCGGGCGAGGTGCGCGGTGACGCCGTCCGCGTCCTGCCCGACGCCGGTGACCTCCCGGCCGAAGGCGACCTCGCCGCCCAGCTCCTCCAGCCGGGCCAGCAGGATCTCCTGCGTGCGCCACTGCGGCACCATCCACGGCTCGTCGTACGGCGAGTCCTCGCTCGCCTCGGCCGGGTCGAACATCGGGTGCTCGCCGAGCCGCTCGCCGTTCTGCCAGACCATGCCGACCGGATAGCCCCCGCCCGCCGCGCGGATCGCGCCGAGGACCCCGAGGTCGTCGAAGACCTCCATGGTGCGGGGCTGGACGCCCTTGCCCCGGGAGCCGGGGAACAGCCCCTCGGCGCGCTCCAGGACCAGCGCGTCCACCCCGCGCCGGGCCAGGTCGACACCCAGAGCGAGACCGGTGGGGCCCGCGCCGACCACCAGGACGTCCGTGTCCGTCTCCATGAGCCACTCCCCTTAACGCTGTTAAGTGCCGCCTGGGTCCGAGAATGGACTTAACACCGTTAAGCTGTCAAGCGTGGGTATGGAACGACGCGCTCCCCTCGACCGCCGACGGGTCGCGGACACGGCGCTGAGACTGCTGAACGAGGTCGGTCTGGACGGCCTGACCCTGCGCGCCATCGCCCGGGAGCTGGACGTCAAGGCGCCCGCTCTGTACTGGCACTTCAAGGACAAGCAGGCCCTGCTCGACGAGATGGCCACCGAGATGTACCGGCGGATGGTCGCCGGGACCCCCCTCGATCCGGCCGACACCTGGCGGGAACGGCTGCTCAAGACCAACCGCGGCCTGCGCGCGGCGCTGCTCGGCTACCGCGACGGTGCCAAGGTCTTCAGCGGCTCCCGCTTCACCGGACTCGAGCACGCGGCGCAGATGGAGGAGAACCTGCGCCTGTTCACCGCCGCCGGCCTCACCCTCGCCCAGGCGGTGCGGGCGACCACGACGGCGTACCTCTTCACCCTCGGCTTCGTCACCGAGGAACAGGGCGTCCAGCCCCTGCCCGGCGAGCGCCGGGAGGGCTACGACCTGGACGAACGCACCCGTCTGATGGCCGGCTTCCCCCTGACGGCGGCGGCGGGCGCGGAGATATTCACGGACTACGAGCGGCACTTCGAGGAGGGGCTGGCACTGGTGATCGCGGGGATCGGGGCCACCTACCGCCTCGACTGAGCCGCGCCGCCCGCCTTCGCCCGCCGCGCCGCCCGGTACCGGCGCACCGCCCGGGTGACGACCGGCGGCAGCAGGTCCAGGGCGAGACGGCGGGTGCGGTCACGCGGTGCCGGCTGCCGTGCCGTACGCGCCGCGCGGTCCGCCGCACGCGCCTGCTGCGGCTGCCCCGGCACCGGCCCGGCATCCGGGCGCGGCGCCGCCGCGGGCGCCGGGTGCCGCGAGGACGGCAGCGCGGGGGGCCGCATCCGCTTGCCCTTGGCGCGGGTCCGGATCAGCCGGTGCCCGGCCGCCCGCTCCACGGTCACGGCGATGTCGTCGCGTCCGCGCAGCGCGGCGAGCAGCTCCTCCTGGACGGGTCCGGGGTCGCCCCAGGTGCCGTACAGCTTCTGGCTGCTCAGGCAGACGGGACGCAGCTCCCGGTTGAGCACGGCCTCCCAGGCGGCGACGGCCACACCCGGCGTGTGCTCGCTGCGGAAGTCGTCGAGGACGACGATGCCGTCGGGCAGCAGCAGGTTCCGGGCCGCGCCGATGTCGCCCTGGACGTGTTCGTACAGGTGCGAGGCGTCGATGTGGGCGAAGCGGCAGGTGCCGGGCCCGACCTCGTCGGTGATCGTGGAGCTGACGGCCTGGACGATCCTGGGCAGGGACTCGTGGAAGGACAGGTAGTTGCGCTCGAAGGCCTGCCGGGTGAGCGAGGAGTACGACTTCGCCGCCTCCGCCCGGTTGGCCGCGTCCGGCGGCTCGGTCTCGAACAGGTCGCAGACGGTGAGCGTCTCGCCGTCCCGCAGGTGGTGCCCCAGCAGGATCGCGCTCTTGCCCAGGTAGGCGCCCAGCTCGAGCAGGTCGCCTCGGGTGCCCCGCCGCTCCTGCCGCTCCAGGAACCAGGAGAACAGCACCTGGTCGAGCGGCCAGAACCAGCCGGGGACGTCGTTCAGCTCACCGGGGTACTTGTGCGTCTCTTGCGCAGTGGCCATGAGGGGAGGATGCCCCCTCGACGGGCGAAAAGGAGTCAGCGCGCGCGATCCAATGGACGGAATATCGCACGAATCGCTCAATGTGCCCGGCCCGGCACCTCCCGTGACCGCGGCGTCGGTGACTGCCCCGTGCGGCGGTGCGGCCGCCCCTCGCGGGCACCCGCCCGGCCCTGCTCAGGACGCCCGCAAAAACGCCGAGTGGGCCGCCTTGCCCAGGTAGGTCAGGCGCGTGGGCTCCTTCAGATGCTCGTCGAGGGCCTCCTCGATGCCCGGCCAGTTGGGGTCGCCGTAGTCGTCCAGGACGACGACCGCGCCGGGGGCGGCGATCTCCTCGGTCCACCGGAGGTCCTGGCGGACGCCCTTCGCCGAGTGGTCGCCGTCGACGACGATCACTCCGTAGGCGCGGTCCGAGACGGCCGCCCGGGTCTCCGGGTCCTCGGAGAAGCCCCGCCGGACGCGGGCCGCCGTGCCCGCCGGACCGGCGACGGGACGCAGCAGACGCCGGGAGACCGGGCTGCGGAGCAGGGAACGGCTGTTCATGGATCAACGACCTCAATCCGTCACGAAGGTGGACGTGTGAGTACGCGGAACGCCTGTGGGATGGGTGGGGACAGACTAGGGAGGTTCCCGGCCGGAAGCGGAGCGCTCGAACGGGCCACGGGGGGAACTTCCGCGGAACACCCGATGGCCGGACGGCGACGGCCGGCGGCGTTCACCGGAAGGTCACGCGTATGTGGCCGATGTTCATCCGCCAGCAGTTCCCGCCGCTCCCGGCGCTCTCATAGCCTGCACCGATGTGCGCCGCGCGGCGCCGCGGCTGCGGGCGCGGGTGCGCGCGGCGCGGGCAATTCGACCCCCGGCCCGGCCGGACACCGCCGGGCCCGCGCGCATGACCCGGGAGTGACCACCCATCGCCGCCGAGCCCATGACCGTCACCGACTCCGGGCGCCTCCCCGGCCCCGCCACCCCCGGGACACCGGCCACGCGCCCCCGCGGGGAGCACCGGTACGACATCGACCTCGTCCGGGTCCTGGCCTCGGTCGGGGTCATCGTCTGCCACGCCGCGGGCGAACTCATGAAGGCCGTGGACCGCTCCCCCTCCGGTGGCGACGGGCCCGTCTACTGGACCGCCCTCGCCGGGGACGCGCTGAGCCGGTGCGCCGTGCCGCTGTTCTTCGCGATCGCCGGCTGGGTCGTGCTCAGCGGAGCACCGCCCCGCGACGGCGGGCAGATCCGCGGGCGGCTGACCCGCATCGTCGTGCCGATGGTCCTGTGGACCGCCGCCTACCTGGTGTGGGACCGGGTGCGGGACGCCAACACCGACCCCACGCGACAGCTCGCGTGGGACGCCGTGTTCGGCTCCGTGCGGCCCGCCTTCCACCTCTGGTACCTGTACGCGTACGTCCCGGTGATCCTGCTGCTGTCGGTGGCCGTCCTGGCCAGGGCCGGCAAGCGGCCCTGGGGTGCGGGCGCCGCCCTCCTCGGCATCGCGCTCGCCCCGACCCTCCTGGGCGACCTCGGGCGGCTCCTCGACGTCCGCCTCCCGTCCTTCGCCTGGCAGTTCGGCGTCTACCAGATCGCGTACGCCGTCGCCGGTGCCGTCCTGCTGTCGCTGCCGGGCTCAGCGGTCGCCGGCCGGCGGCGGCGTCTGCTGTGGCTGGCGGGCGGGCTGTGCGCGTGGGCGGCGGTGGCCGGCTACGAACACCGGGTGCACTTCCCGAGCCCGTACGGGTCGGTCGTGGTGGCGCTGCTGGCCGGAACCCTGCTGATGGCGCTCAACGGGATCAGGGTGCCCGAGCGGTTCCGGCCGCTGCTGGGCAGGCTCGCCGGGGCGTCCTTCGGTGCCTACCTGGTCCACCTGATGTTCCTGGAGGCCATCGCTGGGAGCGTGGTGTCGGCGGACGCGGGCTGGCCGGCCGCGGTGGGCGGGCTCGTGGGGCTGACGGTGGCCACGGTCGTGCTGTCCTTCGCCGCCGCCCTGCTGTGGACGCGGCTGCGGCTGGGCCGCTGGCTGGGCTGAGCCGGGCGGCGCGGAGCACGCCGGAGCCCCCGCCGGGCGAGGGCTCCGGCGTCTGCCGGTCCGGTCCGCTCACTTCCTCCCGGCGCCGCGCCGCACCGCTCGGCGCACCACGCGGCGGGCCCGCCGCACCTGCAGCTTCGCGCGCAGTTGCGGGCGGCTGCCGGGCAGGCCGAGCTCGGTCAGCCGCAGCTCGGGGAAGTAGTAGCCGGGTCCGGTGGCCAGGTTGGCCCGCAGCCAGGTCTCCGTCGGCTCGCGCAGCTCGGCGTACGTCTTCGGCTGCATGCAGAATCCGATCGCCCGGACCAGCGGGGAGAGGGTCTCGGGGGCCGCGTCGACGAGCGCCGGCGTCTGCCCGCGCTCCAGGTCGGGCACCAGGTGGTCGACGACGGCCAGGGGCACCCGGTTGCTGTTCGGGTAGGGCGTGAGCCGCTCCATCACCAGTGCCGTCCCCACCCGGGCGATGGGCACGTCGTAGTAGGCGGAGGCGGTCACCATCGCCGTGGAGAAGCAGCCGACGACGAGTTCCGGCGCGCAGTGGTCGTACAGCGTCTCGGCCAGCAGGGGCGCGTCCAGCACGCTGAGCCGTACGCCCGCGTCCGCCGCCGCCTTGCTCAGCGCCTGCGTGTAGCCGGCGGGGGCGGTCGGGTGGGGCTTGAAGACCACGGACCGGTGCCCGGCGCGCGCGGCCCCGGTGAGCATGCGGATGTGGAGGTCCTCTTCCTCCTCCGCGCTCAGGATGTTGATCGCCGCCAGGTACTGGCCGAGCAGTACGGCCGTCGGCTTCTCCCGCGCCACGGGTGCCAGCCGGGGATCGTCCGCCGCGTCGCGGGAGATCTCGTCGAGCACCGCGCGGAACGCGCCGTCCGGGACGACCTCGGGCGCGACGCCGTACTCGGACAGCAGCATCGGCCGCAGACCCGGTATCAGGTCGAGGTGGAGCAGCCGTCGAATGCGGCGCGCGATGGTCAGCGGCAGCTTCTCGCGGGTCGGGCCGTAGCTCATCAGGCCGTCGGCGTACACGTGGACGGCGCTCTCGGAGAAGATCGCGGCCAGCGCGCGGGCCGGGTTGACCTGGATCGACTCGACGGCGAGCTCGATCGGGTCCCGTTCGCCGATGCCCCAGGCGAGACGGAACGCCTTCTGCCACAGCGACACGTCGTTGCCGCGCGGGCCCCACGCGCTGGGGTGGTGCGGGCGGATCGTCTCGTTCCAGCCGACCACGGAGTCGAACCGGGCGGATATTCGTCCGTAGCCGTGCATCTCGTCCAGGCGCAGCGCGGTCTCGGGTATCGCGGCGTTGTTGGAGACCAGCAGGACGCGCCGGGCCCCGTCGCGCGGCCCGAACAGGCCCGCGTCGAGTGCCGCGGCGAGGGTGGCCGCGCCGTACAGGGTGGAGACCTGGAAGATCTGGGTCATGTGGGGCATGGATCAGGCAGCCTTCCGCCCGTCACGCAGGCGGCTGAGCAACCTGCTCCGAGTGCTGTCGATGGTCCTGAGGGTCTCGTCCAGAACGTGCTGGGGCATCCGGTGGAGGGCGTCCCTCGCCTCGCGCCGCAGCCGCTGCGCCGCCGAGGCCTCGTACTCGCCCACCTTGCCGAGGTGGAAGGCGATCATGGCGCAGTACGTCCGTACGGCCTTGGGGAGGAAACGCTCCGCCTCCGGGTCCGCCAGCAGGTCTTGGAGGAGCATGTCGTAGGCCGGGATGAAGTCGAGCTGGCGGGAGTCCTTGATCTGGGTGAGCGAGGTGGCGACGCCCCGCCGGTAGAACACCCCGTGCAGACCGACGGACGCGTACGACTCGGCCTTCAGGTGCAGGCGCCAGATCCACAGCCGGTCCTCGGCGGTGCGGAGTTCGGTCGCGAAGCGCATCGCGCCGTCGTCGAAGAGGTGCCGGCGGTAGATCCCCGCCCAGACGAAGGGGTAGTCGACCATCGTCTCCATGTGGGGCGGCGCTATGCCGTCGCGCGGGTCCATCACGGTGTTGCGCACCTGGGCCGGGGGCCGCCGGATGACCCGCTCGGTGCCGGTGGCCTGGACATGGTCGGTGCGGGCGAAGTCGCAGCCCAGCTCCTCCACGACGGCGACCAGTTCGGCGAGGTAGCCCGGCCCGTACCAGTCGTCGCCGTCCAGGAAGGTGATGAACTCGCCCCGGGCCGCGTCGATACCGCTGTTGCGCGCCTGCGCGATGCCCATGTTCGTCTCGTGCCGGATCACCCTGGTGTCGGAACGTCCCTCCGCCCAGCGGTCGACCGCCCATGAGGTGGAATCCGTGGAGCAGTCGTCGACGAGCAGGAACTCGAAGCCGGGGGCCGCGTTGTTGGCGAGACTTCTCAGCGTGCTCTCGGCGAAGGCTTCCACATTGTGCATGGGGACGACGACGGACAGTTTCGGCACACGGGCCTCTCAGGCTCGAAGGGCGGAGATTGGAACAGGCTAACTACGCTCCTGAGTTCGACGGTGTCGAAAAGGGCGCGGAGCAGCGAACTCCATTCGCAGGGGAGATGAATTCTTGGTGTCCGGGGGTGAACCGCAGGTGCTTCGCGATTCCGCGGTGTTCGACTGAGCGGTCCGCCACGGGAATTGCCGCGCGGTGCGCACGTCCGCCACCGCGGCGGCTTGGGCGCCGGGGACCGCCGGCGCCCGCTCCGCCGGCCGCGGGCGCCCGGTCCTCCTCACCGCTCCATCGAGCGCCGGACGGCCCGTGCCCGCCGTACCACCCGGCGTGCCGTGGAGTTGTGCGGCAGGAAGCCCAGCCGCGCCGGAATGCCGCCCGGCAGCCCCAGCGAGGTGAGCCGCCGCTTCTTGAAGTACCGCCAGGTGCGCGCGTCCAGGTGCTCGCGCAGGTACCGCTCGGCCTCCGGCCGCAGCTCCGGCAGCACCTTCGGCTGCATCGCGAACCCGACGGCCCGCACCAGCGCGGCGAGCGCGTCGGTGTCCGTGCCCGGCCGCGCGGCGGCGACGGCGGCGGCGTCGGACAGGTCCGGCAGGAGCGCGTCCACGATGGTGGCCGGGACGCGGTTGCTGTTCTCGTACGGCGTCAGCCGGTCCAGCAGCGTCTCGGTGCCGACGCGGGCGACCGGCAGGCCGTACAGCGCGGACGCGGTGAGCAGGGCCGTGGAGAAGCAGCCGACGACCAGCGCCGGACGCGTCCGCTGGAACAGCACCTCGGCGAGGACCGGCGTGTCCACCACCGAGAGGTCGACGCCGAGCTTGCCGGCCTCCTGCTCCAGGGTGCGGGTGAAGCGGGCCGGGGCCGTGGGGTGCGGCTTGAACACCACGCGCGTGTGCCCGAGCCCGGCGGCGCCCGTCAGCATCCGCACGTGCAGGTCCTCCTCCTCCTCGGCGGAGAGGATGCCCAGCGCGGAGAGGTACTGCCCCAGCAGCACCACCGGCTCCTCGGCGTCCGGCAGCCCGGTGCCGGTGCCCGCGAGTTCGGCCAGCACCTTGGTGAACGCCGCGGCCGGCACGATCTCGGGCTCGACGCCGAACTCCGTCAGCAGCAGCGGCGCGAGCCCCGGCACCAGGTCGAGGTGGAGCAGCCGCTCCACGCGCGTGCCGACCAGCGGGGCGAGCTTCGTACGGGTGGGCCCGTAGCTCATCAGACCGTCCGCGTAGACGGTCAGCGGCGCGTCGGTGAAGATCTGCGCCACGCCGAGCGCCGGGTGCACCTGGATCGACTCCACGGCCAGCGCCACGTCGTCGTCGCCGAGCCCCCAGGCCAGCCGCAGGTGCCGCTCCCACAGGGGTACGTCCTCCGGCCGCGGCGACCAGCCGCCGGGATGGAAGGGGAAGACCGCCTCGTTCCACGACACCACGTCGTCGAACCGCCCACGCACCCGCTCGAAGCCGGGCATCGCGTCCACGGACGGCGTCGTCTCGGGCGTCGCCGCGTTGTTGGAGACCAGCAGGATCCGCCGGTCGGCCGCGTCGAAGCAGCCGGCGTCCAGGGCCGCGGCGAGCGTCGCCGCGCCGTACAGCGTCGATGCCAGGAAGATCTGTGTGGTCACGCCGTCGCCCCCTCTTCGAGCTGCCCCGCGGCCGCACGCCGACGCAGCCGGCGCAGCCGCGTGGCGCGCTCGGCGTCCATCGTGCCGAGCACCTCGTCGAGCACGTCCTGCGGCATCCGCCGCAGCGCCGCCGCGCTCCTCGCCTTCAGTATCCGGGCCACGGCGGGCTCGAACCGCTCGATGGAACCGAGATGGTGGGAGATGATCGCGCAGTACGTGCGCACCGCCTTCGGGACCAGCCGCGCGGCGTCCGCGTCGCCGGCCGCTCCCGCGAGGACCTCGTCGAACGCGCGGATGAAGTCGAGCCGGCGGACGTCACCGATCTGGGTGAGCGAGGACGCCACCCCGCGCCGGTAGAAGACACCGAGCAGCCCGGTCACCGCGAAGGACTCCGCCTCCCGGTGCAGTTTCCAGATCCACGGCCGGTCCTCGGCCGTGCGCAGCCCGTCGGTGAAGTGCAGCAGGCCGCGCTCGGCCAGCCGGCGGTGGTAGACGCCCGCCCACGCGTAGGCGTAGTCGACGGACGTGGTCCGGTGGGCGGGCAGGATCGCGTCGCGCGGACGCAGCGCCACGTTGCGGCGGCCGTGCGGCACCCGGTGCAGCGTGCGGGTCCGTCCCGTGCACTGCACGTGGTCGGTGCGCAGGAAGTCGACGCCCAGCCGCTCGATCGCGTCCACCAGCCGGTCGTAGTGGCCGGGCGCCAGCCAGTCGTCGCCGTCCAGGAAGGTCAGGTACTCGCCGCGCGCCCGGTCGATGCCGGTGTTGCGGGCGGTCGCCAGGCCACCGTTGCGTTCGTGTATGACCAGCACCGCCCCCGGCAGCTCGCGCTCGGCGCGCGCGAGGAGGTCCGCGGTGCCGTCGGTCGAGCAGTCGTCGACGAGAATGAACTCGAAGTCGTCCCGCGCGTTGGCGCCGAGACTGCGCAGGGTGTCTGGTGTGTATTGCCGCACGTTGTAGAACGGCACGATGACGGAGAGCTTGGGCACGTGAGCGACGTTATGCGGCGGTCCGGCATTCGGCTTTACCGGTGCCTTGATGCGGGGTGAACGCGGCGTGGCGAAGCGGTGAAGCGAACATTCTTCCGGGCGTCGGGCGGCCCGATTCCCCATTCGGCGATGTGCTGTTCACTCTTTGTTGGATTCCGGTTGGGCGGTTCCTAGAAATGGCTTCCTAGCGTCTACGGCGTGCCAGCAAGTGCAACGAAGGCCCTGCGAATCGCCGTCCTGGCGGACTCCG
Organism: Streptomyces pactum; assembly: GCF_002005225.1. NCBI lineage: Bacteria > Bacillati > Actinomycetota > Actinomycetes > Kitasatosporales > Streptomycetaceae > Streptomyces > Streptomyces pactum. The sequence continues at coordinate 3,430,874 of NZ_CP019724.1, read as the reverse complement.
ACACCCGGTGGAAATGGGGAGCGCTCACCGCGACCCGCATCGCCCCCGGGGACGCGGACATCCACCTCGACGGATACCTCCTGCGCGGCCGAGCCACCCCGACCCCCCGCCAGTTGCGGGAAGTCGGCGTCACCGCGGACTCGCTCCGCGAGGTGACCGCCGTCGAGTTCCTGCGCGCCATGGGCGGGGCGACGGGCGAGGAGTCCTACGACGTCCTCGTCCTCGCCCTGGTCGGCGGCGGCGTCCAGGCGATGCTGCACGGCCTGGGGCGGGTCTGGGAGGACCGCGCCGACCGGCCCGTGGTCGTCACCGGCTACGTCGGCGTCGTCTACGAGAAGCTCGCCGACGGCCTGCTGCTGCGCCACGGCGCCGACCTGGTCCTCGCCAACTCCCGCCAGGACGCGGACCGTTTCCGGGACGTGTACGAGGGGGTCGGCGCCGACGCCTCGGCGGTGACCGAGGTCGCGCTGCCCTTCCTGGGCGGAGCCGCCTACACCGGTGAGCCGGACGGCGAGGGCGGGGACCGCCCCTACACGGTCGTCTTCGCCGCCCAGCCCTCCGTACCGGACAGCCGCAAGGACCGTACGTACCTCCTCGACCGGCTGATCCGGCACGCCCGCCGGCACCCCGAGCGCGAGGTGCTGCTCAAGCTGCGCTCCAAGCCCGGCGAACACACCACGCACATCGAGGAACTGCCCTACCAGAAGCTGGTGCAGCGGGCCGACCCGCCGCCCAACTTCCGCCTGGTCTACGGGCACATGGGCGAGGTCCTCGACCGCACCGACCTGCTGGTCACCGTCAGTTCCACGGCGGCCCTCGAATCCCTGCACCGCCGCATCCCGACGGTGGTACTCACCGACCTGGGCGTGCGCGAGGCGCTCGGCAACCACCACTTCGTCGGTTCCGGCTGCCTCGCCTCCTGGGACCAGCTCGACGAGGGCCACCGCCCGGCACCCGACCCCGAGTGGGTCGCCCGGCAGGGCGTCGCGGCGGACGGCGGCTACGAGACCGCCTTCGACGCGGCCCGGGGGCGCATCGCGGGGCTGCTGGACCGGCCGGGCGGCCTGCCCCCGCTCGCCCCCTACTACACACCGGTCACCGCCCCCGGCTACCTGCCCGGCATCCTCGCCCGCCACCACCTCGGTCCCGACGGCACACCGCTGCCCGGCGCGCCGGCCGCCGACAGGGCACCCGGTCCGGTCCGGCAGGTGGTGCGCCGGGCGGCCCGCGGCGCCTACCGGCACGGCGTCCAGCGGGTCGCCCCGGTGATCCGCCGGATGGGGGAGCTGTGACCGGCCGCCCGATACCCCGGACCCCCTCGTCGCCTGCGGCACTTGCGTCGCCTGCGGCAGCCGCGTCGCCTGCGGCACTCGCGTCGCCTGCGGCACTTGCGTCGCCTGTGGCAGCCGTGTCGTCTGCGGCACTTGCGTCGCCTGTGGCAGCCGTGTCGTCCACGTCACCCGCGTCGCCTGTGGCAGCCGTGTCGTCCACGTCACCCGCGTCACCTGTGGCAGCCGTGTCGTCCACGTCACCCGCGTCGCCTGCGGCACTCGCGTCGCCTGCGGCACCCACGACGTCCGCGTCGTCCACGTCACCCGCGTCACCTGCGCAAGGAGCAGACCCCATGTCCAACCCGGAAGCGGGCCAGGGCGCTTCGGTGCGCCGGGTGCTCGCGGTGATTCCCGCGCGCGGCGGCTCCAAGGGAGTGCCCGCGAAGAACCTCGCCCCCGTCGGCGGCGTCCCCCTGGTGGCCCGCGCGGTGCGCGAGTGCCGGGCCGCCCGGCTGGTGACGGACGTGGTGGTCTCCACCGACGACCAGGCCATCGCCACCGCGGCCCGCGAGGCCGGCGCCGAGGTCGTGCTGCGGCCCGCCGCCATCGCCGGGGACACGGCCACCTCCGAGGCCGCCGTACTGCACGCGATGGACGCCCACGAGGCCCTGCACGGCGCCGCCGTCGACGTGGTGCTGCTCGTGCAGTGCACCAGCCCCTTCGTCGCCCGCGAGGACATCGACGGGGTGGCCGGCGCGGTCGCCGAGGACGGCGCGGACACGGCGGTGACCGTGGCCCCGTTCCACGGGTTCGTGTGGCGCGACGGCGCGGACGAGGCGGGCCGGGAGGAGGGCGGCCACGGCGTCAACCACGACAAGTCCCACCGCCCCCGCCGCCAGGACCGCCCCCAGGACTTCCTGGAGACCGGCGCCGCCTACGCCATGGCCGCCCCCGGCTTCCGCAAGCACCGGCACCGCTTCTTCGGCCGCACCGAACTGGTCCGCACCGACCCGGCCCGCGTCCTGGAGGTCGACGACCCGCACGACCTGGCCCGCGCCCGGGCCCTGGCACCCCTCCTCGACGCCGCCCGGCCCGGCGCCCTCGCCGCTGAACCTGCCACCCGCCTCCCCGCGGCCGGCGACATCGACGCGGTCGTCCTCGACTTCGACGGCACCCAGACCGACGACCGGGTGCTGATCGACTCCGACGGACGGGAGTTCGTCTCCGTGCACCGCGGCGACGGACTCGGCATCGCCGCCCTGCGCCGCAGCGGCCTGACGATGCTGATCCTGTCCACGGAGGTGAACCCGGTGGTCGCCGCCCGCGCCCGGAAGCTCAAGCTCCCGGTGCTGCACGGCATCGACCGCAAGGACCTCGCACTCAAGCAGTGGTGCGAGGAGCAGGGCATCGCGCCCGAGCGCGTGCTCTACGTCGGCAACGACGTCAACGACCTCCCGTGCTTCGCCCTCGTCGGCTGGCCCGTGGCGGTCGCCAGCGCCCACGACGCCGTACGCGACGCGGCCCGCGCGGTCACCACCGTCCCCGGCGGTGACGGCGCCGTCCGGGAGATCGCGACCTGGCTCCTCGGCCCCTCACTCGACTCCCCCGACACCCCCGAACCCCTCGACACTCCCGACTCCCTCGAATCCCCCACGGTCACCCAGTACAAGTAAGGAACCCGCTGTCATGAGCAACAACTCCCGCATCCGCGCCTTCGGTTCCCGCGAGGCCGGCCCCGGCCGCCCCGTCTACATCACCGGCGAGATCGGCATCAACCACAACGGCGACCTCGAGAACGCCTTCAAGCTGATCGACGCCGCCGCCGAGGCCGGCTGCGACGCGGTCAAGTTCCAGAAGCGCACCCCCGAGATCTGCACCCCGCGCGACCAGTGGGACATCGAGCGCGACACCCCCTGGGGCCGGATGACGTACATCGACTACCGCCACCGCGTGGAGTTCGGCGAGGACGAGTACCGCCAGATCGACGACTACTGCAAGACCAAGAACATCGACTGGTTCGCCTCCCCGTGGGACACCGAGGCCGTCGCCTTCCTGGAGAAGTTCGACGTCCCCGCCCACAAGGTCGCCTCCGCCTCCCTGACCGACGACGAGCTGCTGCGCGCCCTGCGCGCGACCGGCCGCACGGTCATCCTCTCCACCGGCATGTCCACCCCGAAGCAGATCCGCCACGCGGTCGAGGTCCTGGGCAGCGACAACATCCTCATGTGCCACGCCACGTCGACCTACCCGGCGCAGGCCGAGGAGCTGAACCTCCGCGTCATCAACACCCTCCAGCAGGAGTTCCCGAACGTGCCGATCGGCTACTCCGGCCACGAGACCGGCCTGCAGACCACCCTGGCCGCCGTCGCCCTCGGCGCCGCCTTCGTCGAGCGCCACATCACCCTCGACCGCGCCATGTGGGGCTCCGACCAGGCCGCCTCCGTGGAGCCGCAGGGCCTGACCCGCCTCGTCCGCGACATCCGCACCATCGAGGCCTCCCTCGGCGACGGCGTCAAGAAGGTCTACGACTCCGAGCTCGGCCCGATGAAGAAGCTGCGCCGCGTCACCGGCGTCGTCGCCGAGGCGGAGATCGCGGCCGCCGCCGGCGAGCCGGTCACGGTCTGACACCCGGCCAGACAACCCCACCACGCCCTCACACGGGACGGTCCCACACCGATGAGCCCCCGCGCCGGGAACGCCGGCCCCCGCACTCTCGCCTTCGTGGAGAGCCCGGTACAACTGCTGAACGTGCTGGAGTGGGCGCACACGTGCGCACCCGGCGCGGAGCTCACCCTCGTGGTCCTCTCGCCCGTCGACCCGATGACCCGCGGCCAACTGCGCCGCATGGCGGAACTGGCCCGCAAGGAGGGCCACGAGATCCGCTGGGAGGAGGCGCGCGGCGGCGCCACGGCCCCCTTCCGCACGGTGGGCGGACTGACGACCGCCCTGCGCCACGCGGAACGGATCGTCATGGGCGACCCCTTCTCCCGCTACGTACAACTGCTCCTCACCATCACCCGGGCCCACGACCTGGTCGTCGTCGACGACGGCACGGCCACGATGGAGTTCGTCACTCAGCTCGCCCACGGCGAGCGCCTGGTGCGCTGGCACCGCAAGGGCAGCCGCCCCGGCCCCCGCGACCTGCTCTTCGCCCCGGTGTCCCGGTCCGCCCGCCACCGCCTGACCCCGACCCCGGACCGTCAGGTCTCGGTCTTCTCCTCCATGCCCATCGAGGACATCCCGGACGGCGTCACCGTCACCGCGAACGACTTCGCCTGGACCCGCGCCCGCTTCGGCCCGCCCCGCATCACCAAGGGCGCCGACATGGTCGGCACGTCCCTGGTGGAGACCGGCGTCGTCGACGGCGACCGCTACGTGGACGCCGTACGCGGCCTGGCGAGGACCCACGGCGCGGCCCGCTACTTCGCCCACCGCCGCGAGAGCACCGAGAAGCTCCACCGGCTGGCCGTGGAATCGGGCCTGGAGATCGTCCGCCCCGAGCTCCCCCTGGAGCTGATCGCCCGGCGGGGCCCGATCGGCCGCACCGTCCTGAGCTTCCCGTCCACGGTCGTCCACACCCTTCCGCTGGCCCTGGCCGGCACCGAGGTCCGCGTCGCGGTCTGCGACATCGACCCCGCCTGGCTCACCGAGTCCGCCTCACCACGGGCCCGTGGGTTCCTCAACGGCGTGACGGGCTCGGCACGGGGCGCCCACCGGCTGTCGGCGGTGGCGGGCGCCGGATAGCCGTCCGGGACCACCTCCTCGATCCCGGCCGATGTCCCCGGCGCGCGGCGCACCGGGCGGGGGCCGGTGGAGGCCGGCGGTCCGCGGGCGGTCGGCCTCCGCGTCCGGCAGGTGGACTCGGGCGCGTGGGGCGCGCGTCGCGTGGTAACCGTGAGGGAGAGGACGGGTGCCGCTGAGCGGCCGGGGCCGCTTCCGGTGGATCTTTCATGATCGGCTCGGTCGGAAAGGCGGGCGAGTTTACCCAGGCAAGTCGACAGCTATGCGTAGGGCGGTCAGATTTTCTTCCCCTAACGGGCTGAATTTTTGTTGATCGTGGGTCCACCGGTCGCTCGGGCGCCCTACTCTGCAAAGGGTGAAAGCGTTGATGTCCCCAGAGTCCGAGGCCGACACTCCCGGTGAGACCGAACTGCCCGGCGCACTGTCCGCGGCGCTCCGCGCGGAGCTCGTAGCCTTCCGCCGCGACCTGCACATGCACCCCGAGCTGGGCAACCAGGAGTTCCGCACGACCGCCGCGATCAAGGAGCGGCTCGAGCGGGCCGGGCTCAAGCCGCGTGTGCTTCCCGTCGGGACCGGTCTCGTCTGCGACATCGGAACCGGCACCGACTCGGGACAGTGGGCCGGCGGGCCGCGCATGCTCGCCCTGCGGGCCGACATCGACGCCCTGCCCATCCCGGACACCAAGAGCGAGTGCCCGTACCGCTCACGCGTGCCGGACCGCGCCCACGCCTGCGGACACGACGTGCACACCACCGTCGTCCTCGGCACCGGGCTGGTGCTCGCCGCCCTGCACGAGCAGGGCCTGCTGCCCCGGCCCGTGCGGCTGGTCTTCCAGCCGGCGGAGGAGGTGCTGCCCGGCGGCGCCGCCGACGCCATCGAGGGCGGCGCGCTCGACGGGGTGCGCCGCATCCTCGCCGTGCACTGCGACCCCCGGGTGGACGCCGGGCGGATCGGACTGCGGGTCGGCCCCATCACCTCCGCGTGCGACCGGCTGGAGATCTCCCTCGACGGCCCCGGCGGCCACACCGCCCGCCCGCACCTCACCACCGACCTGGTCACCGCCGCCGCCCGCGTCGTCACCGACGTGCCCCCGCTCGTCGCCCGGCGCGTGGACAGCCGCAGCGGACTCGCGCTGACCTGGGGGCGGATCGAGTCCGGCCACGCCCCCAACGTCATCCCGCAGCACGCCGAACTCGCCGGGACGGTGCGCTGCCTCGACCTCGACGCCTGGCGGCAGGCGCCCGACCTGGTGGTCGGCGCCATCGACGAGATCGCCAACCTGTACCGGGCGAAGTCGGAGATCACCTACGTGCGCGGGGTGCCCCCGGTCGTCAACGAGGTCACCAGCACCGAGCTGCTCCAGGCCGCCATGGCCGCCCGGTGCGGAACGGACTCCGTGGAGTCCACCGAGCAGAGCCTGGGCGGCGAGGACTTCTCCTGGTACCTGGAGCACGTGCCGGGTGCCATGGCCCGCCTCGGCGTCCGCCCGCCCGGCGAGCGCACGGTTCGTGACCTGCACCAGGGCGACTTCGACGTGGACGAGCACGCCATCACCGTCGGCGTGGAGATGTTCACCGCGGCGGCGCTGATCGACGCCGTGTAGCGGCACCGTCGGCTCGCCCTCCCCGCTGCGGTTGCGGCCGCGGCGGGTCGGGGGCAGCCTGATGCACAAGCGCACGAGGTCGCGCGGCATGCCCCGGGCACCCCATTCGTTCCCGTTCGGCCGGGTGGTTCACAAGGCCGTGATCAGCCAGCGGCACGAATGGGTAACGGCCCCGGGGAACCCCGTTCCCAGGAGTTTCTACGCGCGTTAATGTGCGCCGAACCGAGCGCCCGCTGCGGGGCTTTGGAGAATGGGGAACTTCAGATGCGTCGGACATCGAGACTGACCCGCGCCGCGGTGGGGGTCGCGTCGCTCGCACTCGCCGCCACGGCCTGCGGCGGCACCAGCGGCGAAAGCGGCGGCGGCGACGGCAAGGACGACAAGGGCCTCGCCATCGCGTACGACATCGGCGGCAAGGGCGACCAGTCCTTCAACGACGCCGCGTACGCGGGACTCGAGCGGGCCCAGAAGGAGTTCGGCTACAAGACCGCCGACATCGAGCCCACCGAGGGCGAGACCAACGCCGACAAGGAGCAGCGGCTCTCCTCGCTGGCGAGGCAGGGTTACGACCCGGTCATCGGCGTCGGATTCGCCTACGCCCCGGCGATGAAGGCCGTCGCCGGGAAGTACCCGGACACCACCTTCGGCATCGTGGACTCCGTGGTCGAGGGCAAGAACGTCGCGTCCCTCGTCTTCGCCGAGAACGAGGCCTCCTACCTCGCCGGCGTCGCCGCGGCCAAGGCCACCAAGAGCAACGTGGTCGGCTTCGTGGGCGGCGTCGACGTACCGCTCATCCACAAGTTCGAGGCCGGCTACAAGCAGGGCGTGCAGGACACCGACCCCAAGATCAAGGTGCTCTCGCAGTACCTCACGCAGACGGCGGAGGAGGGCGGCTTCTCCAGCCCCGACAAGGGACGCGCCGCCGCCGAGGGCCAGATCGAGAAGAAGGCCGACGTCGTCTACCAGGCGGCCGGACTGTCCGGCCAGGGTGTGATCGAGGCCGCCGCGAAGGCGAAGGTCTGGGCGATCGGCGTCGACTCCGACCAGTACAAGCAGGAAGCGCTCGCGGCGTACAAGGACTACATCCTGACCTCCGCCCTCAAGGACATCGACGGCGCGGTGTACGCCCTGGCCAAGTCGGTGGAGGACGGCGAGCCGCTCACCGGCACCCAGACCTTCGACCTCGAGTCCGACGGTGTGGGCCTGTCCGACAGCAACCCGAAGTACGCCGAGGTCCCGGGGCTGACGGACGCCGTGGCCAAGGCCAAGGCGGGCATCATCGACGGCTCCATCAAGGTCAAGACGGAGTAGCCCCGCCGGAACGACGCGAATCCGCGACGAAGCGGGCGGGTGCCCAGGGCGCCCGCCCGCTTCGGCATGCCGCGGCGAGGCGCCCGGCGTCACCCTCAGCCACCCTCCGTTTGCGTCCGGCAAGCCCCGCGGGCCCGTCGGCGGTGCCTTGCTCACGGGCGGATAACAAGAAGGACAGAAGGGGTTTTCAGGCAGGTCTACGCGCGTTAATCTGCGGCGAAAGCCAGCGCCGTACCCGAATCCGTCCCCGGCGCTTGTACGACAGGAGCACCAGACATGCGCCGGATTTCCCGGATCACGGTCGCAGGCGCAGCGACCGCCTCCCTGGCCCTCGCCCTCTCCGCCTGCGGTGGCACCTCGACCTCCTCCGGGTCGTCGGAGTCCAAGGGCGACAAGGGCCTCGCCATCGCGTACGACGTCGGCGGCAAGGGCGACCAGTCCTTCAACGACGCCGCGTACGCGGGCCTCGAGCAGGCGAAGAAGGAGTTCGGCTACGAGACCGCCGACATCGAGCCCACCGACGGCGAGACCAACGCCGACAAGGAGCAGCGCCTGGTCTCCCTGGCCAAGCAGGGCTACAACCCGGTCGTCGGCGTCGGCTACGCGTACGCCGCCGCGCTGAAGAGCGCCGCCGAGAAGTACCCGGACACCACCTTCGGCATCGTGGACGACGCCACGATCGAGGCGGAGAACGTGGCCGACCTCGTCTTCAACGAGGAGCAGGCCTCCTACCTCGCCGGTGTCGCCGCCGCCAAGAGCACCAAGACCAACACGGTCGGCTTCGTGGGCGGCGTGGACATCCCGCTGATCCACAAGTTCCAGGCCGGCTACGAGCAGGGCGTCAAGGACACCGACCCCAAGGTCAAGGTGATCTCGCAGTACCTGACGCAGACCGCCGAGGAGGGCGGCTTCTCCAGCCCCGACAAGGGCGAGACCGCCGCCGAGGGCCAGATCGAGAAGAAGGCCGACGTGGTGTTCGCGGCGGCCGGTCTCTCCGGCCAGGGCGTGATCGAGGCCGCCGCCGCCAACGAGGTCTGGGCGATCGGCGTCGACTCCGACCAGTACAAGCAGGACGCCCTCGCGAAGTACAAGGACCACATCCTGACTTCGGCCACCAAGGACGTCGCCAAGGCGGTGTACAACCTCGCGAAGTCGGTCGAGGACGGCAAGCCCGAGACCGGTATCGTTCGGGGCGATCTGAAGTCCGGTGAGGTCGGCCTTTCGGACTCCAACCCGAAGTTCGCGGACAACGCCGAGCTCCAGGCAGCCATCAAGACGGCCAAGGAGAAGATCATCAGCGGCGAGATCAAGGTCAAGAGCAGCTAGGCACCAGCAGTACCTCGAACAGCGTGTAACCGCGGTGGTCGCACCGCTCGACGGGGTACGGGGAGGACGCCTCCGGGTCCCTCCCCGTACCCCGTCGTGTCGATGTGCCGCCGCCGCTTTTAGATGCCGTAGGGGCGCTACGCGCGTAGACGGCCCCCGTCCCCAGGAGAGTGCGCCATCAACGCGTCCAGCAGCCCTCCGGCCGGAGCGGCGGTCAACGAATCGGTGACCGCCGTCGAGCTCGCCGGGATCACCAAGCGATTCCCGGGTGTCGTGGCCAACCACGACATCCATCTGACCGTCCACAAGGGCACCGTCCACGCCCTCGTCGGAGAGAACGGCGCCGGCAAGTCGACGCTGATGAAGATTCTCTACGGCATGCAGAAGCCGGACGAGGGCACCATCGCGATCGACGGCGAGCAGGTGGGCTTCTCCTCGCCCGCCGACGCCATCGCCCGCGGCATCGGCATGGTCCACCAGCACTTCATGCTCGCCGACAACCTCACGGTCCTCGAGAACGTGGTCCTCGGCAGCGAGAAGCTGTACGGCATCGGCGGCAAGGCCCGCCGGAAGATCCAGGAACTCTCCGAGCGGTACGGCCTCGGCGTGCGCCCCGACGTCCTCGTCGAGGAACTCGGCGTCGCCGCCCGCCAGCGCGTGGAGATCCTCAAGGTCCTCTACCGCGGCGCCCGCACGCTCATCCTGGACGAGCCGACGGCCGTGCTCGTGCCGCAGGAGGTGGACGCCCTCTTCGACAACCTGCGCGAGCTGAAGGCCGAGGGCCTGTCGGTCATCTTCATCTCGCACAAGCTGGGCGAGGTCCTCTCGGTCGCCGACGAGATCACCGTCATCCGCCGCGGTACGACGGTCGGCACCGCCGTGCCCGCCGAGACGACCCCGCGTCAGCTCGCCGAGCTGATGGTCGGCAGCGAGCTGCCCACCCCGCAGACCGCCGAGTCGACCGTCACCGACCGCCCGGTCCTCACCGTCGACACGCTGCGTCTCGCGGCCCCCGGCGGCAAGGCGCTGCTGGACGACATCTCCTTCACCATCCACGCCGGCGAGGTGCTGGGCATCGCCGGCGTCGAGGGCAACGGCCAGACCGAGCTGGTCGACGCCCTCATCGGCCTGCGCCACGCCGACTCCGGCACCATCCGCTTCCTCGACGAGGACATCACCGCGCTGCCCACCCGCAAGCGCCGCGAGCAGGGCGTCGGCTACATCCCCGAGGACCGCCACCGCCACGGCCTGCTCCTGGAGGCCCCCCTCTGGGAGAACCGCGTCCTCGGCCACGTCACCGAGAAGCCCAACAGCAAGGGCGTCTGGCTGGACCCCAAGGGCTCCCAGGAGGACACCCGCCGCATCGTCGAGACGTACGACGTCCGCACCCCCGGCATCGACGTCACCGCCGCCTCCCTCTCCGGCGGCAACCAGCAGAAGCTGATCGTCGGCCGCGAGATGAGCCACAAGCCGCGCTTCCTGATCGCCGCCCACCCCACGCGTGGTGTGGACGTCGGCGCGCAGGCCGCCATCTGGGACCACATCCGCGAGGCGCGCCGCGAGGGACTCGCCGTCCTGCTGATCTCCGCCGACCTGGACGAGCTGATCGGCCTGTCCGACACCCTGCGGGTGATCTACGACGGCAGGCTGGTCGCGGACGCCGACCCGGCCACCATCACCCCCGAGGAGCTGGGCTCGGCGATGACCGGCGCCGCGACCGGCCACCTGGAACACGACGAGACCGACGAGACACCCGAGATGCGCGAGTCTCCCAAGTCTCAGTCCCCCGAGGCTCCGGAAGACGAGGCCCGCTGATGAAGAAGTTCGACAAGGAGCGCGTGCTCCTCGCGGTGGCCGGTCCGGTCATCGCGCTCGCCGTGGCCTTCGTGCTGAGCGCGATCGTCCTGATCGCCTCGGGCAAGAACCCGGTCGAACCGTTCGCCCTGATGTTCGAGCAGGCCGGATTCTCCGACATCCAGGTCCTGATCATCAACCAGGCGTCGATGTACTACATCGCGGCCCTCGCGGTGGCCGTCGGCTTCCGGATGAACCTGTTCAACATCGGCGTCGACGGCCAGTACCAGCTCGCCGCCATGATGGCCGCGATCGTCGGCGCCCACGCCAACCTGCCGGCCGCCCTCCAGATCCCGCTGCTCCTGCTGACCGCCGTCCTCACCGGCGCCTTCTGGTCCGGCATCGCCGGTGTCCTCAAGGTGACCCGCGGCGTCAGCGAGGTCGTCGCGACGATCATGCTGAACGCCATCGCCACCTCCGTCATCGGCTACCTGTGGCTGCCGGACGTCTTCGGCGTCAAGATCGGCAACAACAACACCACCGGTGAGATGCACGAGTCCGGCTGGGTCCCCGGCATCGACATGGGCGCGGCAGGCGAGATCTACGGCCTGGTGATCCTCGCCCTGCTGCTCGGCATCGGCTACTGGGTCGTCCTCAACCGCACCCGCTTCGGCTTCGACCTGCGCGCCTCCGGTGCCTCCGAGTCCGCCGCCGCGGCCAGCGGCGTCAACCCCAAGCGCATGGTGCTCACCGCGATGCTCCTCTCCGGCGGCCTCGCCGGACTCGCGGGCCTGCCCATCCTGCTCGGCGACACCCACACCTACAGCCTCAACTTCCCCACCGGCATCGGCTTCCTCGGCATCGGCATCGCCCTGCTCGGCCGCAACAGCCCGGTCGGCATCGCCTTCGCCGCCCTGCTGTGGGCCTGGCTCGACAAGGCCTCGCCCGAGCTGGACTTCCACGGCTACGACAAGGAGATCGCGGTCATCATGCAGGGCCTGATCGTCCTCTCCGTCGTCGTCTCCTACGAGGCCGTCCGCGAGTGGGGCCTGCGCCGCCAGCAGCGCCGCGTGGGCGCGGAGCTGGCCGCCGGTCACGTCCTCGGCGCCACCGACAACACCAAGAAGGAGGTGGCTGGCCGATGACCACCGCAACCGACCTCAACCAGCCCACGCTGGAGCACGGGGCGCCGGCCGGCCGCCGGATCTCACTGCCCGTCCTGTTGCTGATCATCGCCGGTGCCCTGGCACTGACCTCCATCGTCCGCCTCATCACCGGCGCCAACGGCATCACCAACGTCAGCCAGATGTCCACCGCGCTCCAGCTCGCCGTCCCGATCGGCCTGGCCGGTCTCGGCGGCCTGTGGGCGGAGCGCGCGGGCGTGATCAACATCGGCCTCGAGGGCATGCTGATCCTCGGCACCTGGTTCGGCGCCTGGGCCGGCTTCCAGTGGGGCCCGTGGACCGGCGTCCTGATGGGCATCGTCGGCGGCGCGCTCGGCGGCCTGCTGCACGCGATCGTCACGATCACCTTCAACGTCAACCACATCGTCTCCGGTGTGGCCATCAACATCCTCGCCCTGGGCGCCACCCGCTACCTCGCCCCGCTCGCCTTCGAGGGCCACCAGGGCGGCTCCGCCAAGCAGTCCCCGCCGGTCGACTCGCTGGGCCACTTCTCGGTGCCAGGGCTCTCCAGCGGCCTGGAGAAACTCAACGACCAGCACTGGTTCTTCGTCTCGGACATCGCCGGCCTGCTCGGCGGCCTGGTCACCGACGTCTCCTGGCTCACCCTGATCGCGGTCGGCCTGATCCCCGCGAGCTGGTACATCCTGTGGCGCACCCCGTTCGGCCTCCGGCTGCGCTCCTGCGGCGAGAACCCGATCGCCGCCGAGTCCCTCGGCGTCAACGTCTACAAGTACAAGTACCTCGCCGTGATCATCTCCGGCGGTCTGGCCGGCCTCGGCGGCGTCTTCCTGTCCATCGTGGCCAACCCCTTCTACCTGGAGGGCCAGACCAGCGGCCGCGGCTACATCGGCCTGGCGGCGATGATCTTCGGCAACTGGATGCCGGGCGGCCTCGCCATCGGCGCCGGCCTCTTCGGCTACACCGACAGCCTCAACCTGCGCGGCGGCTCCGCCAACGTGCACGCCCTGCTGCTGCTCGGCGCGCTGCTGCTGGTCGCCGGCGCCATCTGGCTGGCGATCCGCAAGAAGTACGTCAAGGCCGCGATCACCGTGGTCATCGGCGCCCTGGTCTTCGCCTGGTACGCCACCACGGACGACGTTCCCAACCAGGTCGTCTCCGCCACGCCGTACGTCGTCACCCTCGTCGTCCTCGCGCTGTCCGCACAGCGTCTGCGCATGCCGAAGGCGAACGGCATGCAGTACCGGAAGGGACAGGGCAAGTGACCGGCGTCGACTGGGGCGCGCTGCGCACGGCGGCCCGCGAGGCGATGGCCCAGGCCTACGCCCCGTACTCCGGGTACGCCGTCGGCGCGGCCGCCCTGGTCGACGACGGCCGCACCGTCACCGGCTGCAACGTGGAGAACGCCAGCTACGGCATCGGCCTGTGCGCCGAGTGCGGGCTCGTCTCCCAGTTGCAGCTCACCGGCGGCGGCCGGCTGACGCACTTCGTCTGCGTCGACGGCCGCGGCGAGGTCCTCGTGCCGTGCGGCCGCTGCCGGCAGCTCCTGTACGAGTTCGGCGGGGCGGAGATGCTCCTGGAGACCCCCGCCGGGGTCCTGCCCCTGTCGGAGATGCTCCCGCAGGCCTTCGGCCCCGACCACCTCACCAAGTAACTCCCGTAAGGAAAGCCAGACATGGCCATGGACGTCATCTCCGTCATCCGCACCAAGCGGGACCGCGGCGAACTCAGCGCCGAGCAGATCGACTGGGTCATCGACGCGTACACGCGCGGCGAGGTGGCCGACGAGCAGATGTCGTCGCTCGCGATGGCGATCCTGCTCAACGGCATGAACCGGGGTGAGATCGCCCGCTGGACGGCCGCGATGATCGCCTCCGGCGAGCGCATGGACTTCTCGTCCCTGTCCCGCCCGACCGCCGACAAGCACTCCACCGGCGGCGTCGGCGACAAGATCACGCTGCCGCTCGCGCCGCTGGTCGCGGCCTGCGGCGCGGCCGTCCCGCAGCTCTCCGGCCGGGGCCTCGGCCACACCGGCGGCACCCTGGACAAGCTGGAGTCGATCCCGGGCTGGCGCGCGCTCCTGTCCAACGAGGAGATGCTGAACGTCCTGGACGGCACCGGCGCGGTGATCTGCGCGGCCGGTGACGGCCTCGCCCCCGCCGACAAGAAGCTGTACGCCCTGCGGGACGTCACCGGCACGGTCGAGGCGATCCCGCTCATCGCCTCCTCCATCATGTCGAAGAAGATCGCCGAGGGCACCGGCTCCCTGGTCCTGGACGTGAAGGTGGGCAGCGGCGCCTTCATGAAGACCATCGAGGACGCCCGCGAGCTGGCCTCCACGATGGTCGGCCTCGGCACCGACCACGGCGTGAAGACCGTCGCCCTGCTCACCGACATGGCCACCCCGCTCGGCCTCACGGCAGGCAACGCCCTGGAGGTCCGCGAGTCGGTCGAGGTCCTGGCCGGCGGCGGCCCCTCCGACGTGGTCGAGCTGACCCTCGCCCTGGCCCGCGAGATGCTGGCTGCGGCGGGCCTGCCGGACGCCGACCCGGCGAAGGCCCTGGCCGACGGCTCCGCGATGGACGTCTGGCGGCGCATGATCGCGGCGCAGGGCGGCGACCCGGACGCGGCCCTGCCCACGTCGAAGGAGCAGCACGTGATCAAGGCGGGCGCCTCCGGTGTCCTGACCCGCCTCGACGCCTACGACATCGGCGTCGCCGCCTGGCGCCTGGGCGCGGGCCGCGCCCGCAAGGAGGACCCGGTGCAGGCCGCCGCGGGCGTCGAACTCCACGCCAAGCCCGGCGACACGGTCACCGAGGGCCAGCCCCTCCTGACCCTCCACACCGACACCCCGGACCGCTTCGAGTACGCGCTCGCGGCGGTGGAGGGTTCGTACGACGTCGCCCCGGCGGGCACGGACTGCACGGCGTCGCCGGTGGTGCTGGAACGTATCGCCTGATCAGGCGTTTCCCCGATCGGGTGAACGGGACCGGTGGACCTCCACCGGTCCCGTTCGGCATGCTGGGATCGGTGACGCACCGGTAGGAGAACCGTTATGAGCGCACTCACCGTGAGCGAGGAGCCCGACCAGAACTGGGACGACCTCGTCCGGTTCTGGGAGGAGATGGAATGGCCCGAGGGCAGCAAGGTGGAGATCATCGAGGGGATCATCACCGTGTCACCTGCTCCGGGACTGCCTCACAACGTAATCGCCGCACGCATCCAGCGTCGTCTGTACTCGGCGATCCCGGAGGACTGGGAGATCTTCCAGACACTGGCGATCGCCGTTCCGTCCCGCCTCGGGATGCTCATCCCAGACCTTGTGGTCACACCGTTGCCCGATCACACCGAGTCCGACACCCACATCCCCGCCGCCCTCGCGGAACTCGTCGTCGAGGTCACCTCGAAGTCCAACGCCCGCCACGACCGCGTCAGCAAGCCCGCCGCCTATGCGACCGCCGGGATCCCGTTCTACCTCCTCGTCGACCGCTGGGCTCCCGGCGGCCCCACCGCCACGCTCTACGGTGAACCGAAGGGGGACGTCTACCGGGTACTGAGCGCCGCCAAGTTCGGCGATCCGCTCACCCTCCCCGCCCCCTTCGACCTGACCATCGACACCGGCGAGTTCCCCGAGTCCTGACTCACCCCAGCACCGCCGCCACCCCCACCAGCACCGGCACCGAGACCACCGTCGACACCAGGATCGCGTCCCGCGCCAGCCGCTCGCCCACCCCGTAGGTCGACGCGTACGTGTACAGGTTCTGCGCCGCGGGCAGCGCCGACGTCACCACCACGTCCAGGAGTTGCGCGCCCCGCAGCCCGAACACCCCGTACGCCAGCGCCCAGGCCACCGCAGGCTGCCCCACCGTCTTCAACGCCACGGAGAGCAGTACCGGCCGCCGTTCCACGCCCCGCAGCGGCATCGTGGAACCGCACAGGGAGATGCCGAAGGCCATCAGCACCGCCGGGACGGACATGTTGCCGATCAGGGTCACCGGGTCCATGACCGGGTCGGGTATCCGCAGACCGCTCGCGGCGACCGCGACCCCGGCGAGCGAGCCCAGCGCTATCGGATTGCGCAGCGGCGTCAGCAGCACCCGCCACAGCGGGCCCTTGCCGCCCCCTCCCGACAGGTCCAGGACCGTCACCGCCACCGGCGTCACCAGCACCAACTGGAACAGCAGCACCGGCGCCACCAGCGAGGCGTCGCCCAGGACGTACACGGCGATCGGGATGCCGAGGTTGCCGGAGTTGACGTAACCGGAGCAGAGCGCGCCGATCGTCGTCCGGCCCACGCCCCAGCCCCGTGCGGCCCCCACCGCGACGAAGACACCGGCCACGGCCACCGTGGACAGCGCCGTGACCAGGAGCCTGCTGGAGAAGACCACCGACAGGTCGGCCGTCGCCAGTGTGGTGAACAGCAGGGCCGGTGAGGCCACGTGGAAGGCGAGCTTGGTCAGCACCTCGCGCCCCTGGGGACCGAGGTGGCCCCGCAGCCCCAGCACATAGCCGACCGCGATGACGACCGCGATGACCGCGAAGCCGGTCAGCACCCCCTGCACGGCACCTCCCCGCCGAGCGGACGGGTCTGGAACGGCACGGCGCGGGGAGGGGATACGTGGGGCATACAGCAAACCATCGGGTGGAGGGTGTGCGCACGTCAATGTGATCTCTGATGGCGGGCACCGATGACTTCCGTCCACATGCGGGGTCTACCGCACGTGGACGCCGTGACACCCGCCGTACTCGTGCTGCCGGGGCCTGTCTCCCGAGGGGAGACACCCCGGCTCTGCGACGAGGTGCGCGCGCTGCTGGAAAGTACCCGGGCCGGGGTGGTCGTCTGCGACGTCGGCGGGCTGGGACCGCCGGGGCTCGCCGTCGTGGACCTGCTGGCCCGCCTGGAGCTCACCGCCCGGCGGGCCGGGGGCCGGATCCGGCTGCGCGACCCCGACCCCGCCCTGCACGCCCTACTGGACCTCGTCGGTCTCCGCTTCGAGACGGAGCGGCAGGTCGAACAGCGGGAACCACCGCTTGGTGTCCAGGAAGCAGTGGAACCCGGTGATGCGGCCGTCTGAGATCTCCAGCACCTGGACCGCCCACGGGGCGTAGCCGCCCGCCTCCGGGTCCGGCTTGTAGTGCGCGAAGGCGGGCAGCCCGTTGGCACTGACCGGCACCAGCCGCGAGTTCGCGCACGCGGCGCCGAGCGTCGTCATGAAGCCGGTGATGTCCGACGGGCCGGCCAGCCACAGGTCGAACGGCGGCATCGTCATGACGGCGTCCTCGTGCAGCAGCGCCGTCAGCGCCGTCATGTCGTAGCCCTCGAAGGCCGTGACGTAGCGCTCCAGGAGCTTTTGCTGCTCCTCGTCCAGCGGGTCCGACACCGTCGCGGCGTCGCCCCGCTCCTCCCGCTCGGCGAGGGTCGCGCGGGCGCGCTGCAGGGCGCTGTTGACCGACGCGACCGTGGTGCCGAGCAGCTCGGCGACCTCGCTCGCCTTCCACGCCAGCACCTCGCGCAGGATCAGCACCGCCCGCTGCTTGGGCGGCAACTGCTGGAGCGCGGCCATGAACGCGAGCCGCACCGACTCCTTGGCGACGGCGGCCTCGGCCGGGTCGGCGGTCGAGGGCAGTACGCGGGCGTCCGGCATCGGCTCCAGCCAGGTGTGGTCCGGGCGGGGGGACAGGGCGGCCTGGGCGAGCGGCGTGGAGTCCGTCAGGTCCATCGGGCGGGCCCGCTTGTTGCCCGCGGTCAGCATGTCCAGGCAGACGTTGGTCGCGATGCGGTAGAGCCAGGAGCGGAGGCTGGAGCGGCCCTCGAACTTGTCGTAGCTCCGCCAGGCGCGGACCAGGGTGTCCTGGACCGCGTCCTCGGCCTCGAAGGAGGAGCCGAGCATCCGGTAGCAGTACCCCGTCAGCTCGACCCGGTGCTTCTCCAGCGCGGAGTCCAGCTCCGGTGTCACGGTGCCGTTGGTCATCGTCCACCCACCCCTGTGGCGTCCCTTCGTGCGCGTCTTCGCGCCTCGCACTTCGGAAGCTACCGCAGGGGACTGACAATGGCCTGTGCAGTCGGGAAAGGCGCAGGTCAGCGAGGTAGGCGCAAGGCCCGCATCGGTGTGTCCGGGGCCTGTCGGCGCGCCGCCAGGGAGCCGAGCACCGTGATCGCCACGACGCCCAGCACCGCCAGCAGCCCGACGCCGACCGTGCCGGCCCAGCCGCCGGAGTGGAAGGCCACCGCGCCGACCGTGCTGCCCGCGCTGGAGCCGACGTAGTAGGCGGACTGGTACAGGGCCGAGGCCTGGGCGCGGCCGTGCGCGGCCGTCTTGCCGACCGCCGAGGACGCCACCGCGTGCCCGGCGAAGAAGCCCGCCGTGATCAGCACCAGGCCCAGCAGGACCAGCGGCAGGGACGGGGCGAGGGACAGCAGCAGGCCCGCCGCCGTCGTGCCGCCGCCCAGGTACAGCGCCCCGCGGCGGCCGAGGCGGCCCACCAGGCGGCCCGCCGTCCCCGCGGAGACCGTGCCGACCAGGTAGACCAGGAAGATCGAGCCGATGAGTCCCTGCGGCAGCGAGAACGGCGCCTCCGTCAGGCGGTAGCCGATCACCGTGTAGACGCCGCCGAACACCGTCATGAACAGCGCGCCGATGGCGTACAGGCGGCGCAGCAGCGGGTTGGCGAGGTGGTCGCGGACCGTGCGGACCAGGACCCGCGGACGCAGCGAGCCCCGCGTGAAGTGTTTCGGCGCCGGCAGCAGCAGCCGGAAGGCCACCGCGCAGGCCACCGCCAGGGCACCGATCACGCCGACGGCGACCCGCCAGCCCCACTCCTGGGCGACCCAGCCGGTGATGACCCGGCCGCTCATCCCGCCGACGCTGTTGCCCGCGACGAACAGGCCGATCGCGGTGACCAGCGCCCGCGGTGTGACCTCCTCCGCGAGGTACGCCGTCGCCGAGGCCGGCAGTCCGGCCAGCGCCGCACCCTGCACCGCGCGCAGCGCCACGAGCGCCGGCAGGGACGGGGCGAAGGGGACCAGCAGTCCGACGGTCACCGCGACCGCCAGCGAGGCCGTCATGACCGTACGCCGTCCGAAGCGCTCCGACAGCGCGCTCATCGGCAGGACGAACACCGCGAGGCCGCCGGTCGCGGCGGCCACCGTCCAGCTCGCGTCGCCCGCCGTGACGCCCATGTCGCCGGAGATCAGCGGCAGCAGGGCCTGGGTGGAGTAGAGGAGCGCGAAGGTCGCGACGCCCGCGAGGAAGAGGGCGAGACTCATCCGGCGGTAACCGGGGCCGCCGGGGGCCATGCGCGAGTCGGAGGCGTCGGGGACGTCGGGGGCGGTGACGGATGCAGCGGCGCCCACGGTGGTGGACGCCCCGGTATCGGCGGGAGTCATGCTGCGAAGGTACGGAGACCGCCACTCATCCGTCCAATGCATGGAATGGCCATAATCGTTCCCATGGTGCATCAGCAAAGCTCACAGGCTCGCCTGTCACCGTCCGGTGACACGGAAGACATCGTCGCGCTGCTCGCGCCCCGCCTCGCGCACTTCGCCGGCGTGGCCCGTACCGAGCACGTCACCCGGGCCGCCCAGGAGATGAACGTCCCCCAGTCGACCCTCTCCCGCGCCCTGGTCCGCCTCGAGGAGGACCTGGGCGTCGACCTGTTCGTGCGCCGCGGCCGTACCCTCGCGCTCACCGTCGCGGGGCGGACCTTCCTCGGCTCCGTCGAGCGCGCCCTCGCGGAGGTCGAGCGCGCCGCCGACGAGGTCCGCGCGGACGCCGACCCGGCCACCGGCAAGGTCGCCTTCGGCTTCCTGCACACCATGGGCGCCGAGACCGTGCCCGGCCTGCTGCACGCCTTCCGCGCCGACCACCCCCGTGTCCGCTTCAGCCTCGTCCAGAACTACGGCGAGGCCATGCTGGAGCGGCTGCGCGCCGGCGAACTCGACCTCTGCCTGACCTCACCGGTCCCGGACGCCCCCGACCTGGTCGCCCGCCGCCTCGACGAGCAGAAGCTGCGCCTGGTCGTGCCGGCCGACCACCGGCTGGCGGGCCGCAGGCGCATCCGCCTCGCCGAGGCCGCCGACGAGGTCTTCGTGACCCTGGAGCCCGGCTACGGCCTGCGCCGCATCACCGACGCCCTGTGCAAGGAGGCCGGTTTCCGGCCCAAGGTCGCCTTCGAGGGGGAGGAGGCGGAGACGCTGCGCGGCCTGGTCGCGGCGGGCCTCGGCGTCGCCCTGCTGCCGCCGCCCGCCGTGCCCCGCCCCGGCGTGGTGGAACTGACGGTCACGGCCCCGCGCGCGGCCCGCGAGATCGGCGTGGCCTGGCTGGCGGGGCGCACGGACACACCGCCGGTGGCGGCGTTCAAGAAGTTCCTGCTGTCGAGAAGGGGCCATCTGCTCCCCTCCTGACCCCGGCCGGTCCCGAACGCGAGGTC
This sequence comes from Streptomyces pactum, assembly GCF_002005225.1. Taxonomy (NCBI): domain Bacteria; kingdom Bacillati; phylum Actinomycetota; class Actinomycetes; order Kitasatosporales; family Streptomycetaceae; genus Streptomyces; species Streptomyces pactum. Next base: position 3,410,256 of record NZ_CP019724.1, on the reverse strand, counting down.
CCTAACGCCGCAACGACTTCCCGAACCCCGCCGCCAGCGGCATCCGCAGCCCCAGCGGCGGGGGAGCGGCCAGCGCGTCCTCCACCGGCCGCGAGAACGACCGGCCGAACAGCACGCCCATCACGAAGTCCTCGGTGAGCGCGGCGACCTCCTCCCGGTAGTGCCGCAGCCCGTGGCCGTCGGAGTGCACTTCGAACCGGCACACCGCGCGGTTCGCCTTCTTCGCCCGGGAGGCCAGCCGGAACGACAGCTCGGGGTCGCTGCGCTCGTCGTTCGTGCCGTGCACGATCAGCACCTGGCGCCCGGCGAGCTGCTTCACCGGTTCGGGGGGCGCGGCCATGTCCTCCTCGGGCAGCCAAGGGGCGATCGCCAGCACCGAGTTGACGGCCTCGTGCCCGGCGGCGCGCAGCGCGGCCCGCCCGCCCATGCCGATACCGACCAGGCAGACGGGGACGTCGCCGTAGCGCCGGACGGCCTCGTCGGCGGCCCAGTCGGCGTCCCGGGCGAGGTGGGCCTCGGCGCCGTTCCAGCCGCGGTAGCGGTAGTGCACGACGTGCGCGGCCAGGCCCTCGTCCCGTCCCGCGCGCGCGAGCCCGCGCCCCAACGCGCGTACGGAGGCGGCCGCCAGCAACGGTGAGGGCTTGCGGCTGGAGACCTCGTCGCCACCGGGGAGCAGCAGCACCACCCCGCTCACCGCCGTCCCCTCCGGACCGAGCGTTCGCCCCAGCCGGGCCTGGCGGACCGGCGTCGCTTGCTGTGCCATGACAGAACATTCTCAGAAGACCGGGTGTACGCCACCCGTCATCGCAGTCACCGTTACATATCGACGAGTCCGTACACCGCGGCCCCGCGCCGGGTCCGCATTCCGTATCCGTGCGTTCCCCCGGCGCTCTACGCGCGTAGGAGTTAGAGTGCGGAAATGACGAGCCAGAGCACCGCGAAGACCACCGCGAAGACTCCGACGCCGGACCGGATCCGCCGGGCGCCGAAGGTTCTGCTGCACGACCATCTCGACGGCGGGCTGCGTCCCGGCACGGTCGTCGAACTCGCCCGTGCGACCGGTTACCAGGGTCTCCCCGAGACCGACGCCGACCGGCTCGGCGTCTGGTTCCGGCAGGCCGCCGACTCCGGATCGCTGGAGCGGTACCTGGAGACGTTCTCGCACACCGTCGGTGTCATGCAGACCCGCGACGCTCTGGTCCGGGTCGCCGCCGAGTGCGCCGAGGACCTCGCCGAGGACGGCGTCGTCTACGCCGAGGTGCGGTACGCGCCCGAGCAGCACCTGGAGGGCGGGCTCAGCCTCGAAGAGGTCGTCGAGGCCGTCGACGAGGGCTTCCGGGAGGGCGAGCGGCGCGCGAGGGACAACGGTCACCGCATCCGCGTCGGCGCCCTGCTCACCGCCATGCGGCACGCCGCCCGCTCCCTGGAGATCGCCGAGCTCGCCAACCGCTACCGCGACCTGGGCGGTGGCGGTGTTGTCGGATTCGACATCGCGGGCGCCGAGGCCGGGTACCCGCCCACCCGGCACCTGGACGCCTTCGAGTACCTCAAGCGCGAGAACAACCACTTCACGATCCACGCCGGCGAGGCCTTCGGGCTGCCGTCCATCTGGCAGGCGCTGCAGTGGTGTGGTGCCGACCGGCTCGGGCACGGGGTGCGCATCATCGACGACATCCAGGTCCACGAGGACGGCACGGTCAAGCTAGGGAGGCTCGCCTCCTACGTCCGGGACAAGCGCATCCCGCTGGAGCTGTGTCCCAGCTCGAACCTCCAGACCGGCGCGGCGGACTCGTACGCCGAACACCCGATCGGCCTGCTGCGCCGGCTGCACTTCCGGGCCACCGTCAACACGGACAACCGGCTGATGTCCCACACCAGCATGAGCCGCGAATTCGAGCACCTTGTCGACGCGTTCGGCTACACGCTCGACGACATGCAGTGGTTCTCCGTCAATGCGATGAAATCAGCGTTCATTCCTTTCGATGAACGACTGGCCATGATCAATGACGTGATCAAGCCCGGATATGCGGAGCTCAAATCCGAATGGCTGTTCCAGTAGACCGCTTCGACCAGCGGTTCTGCGGGGAACGCGGGCTGATGGCGAGCCGACGGTAATACGGAAAGGCGGGCGGGCTTTCACAATCCGTCCGCATTTCGATGTTTGCCGTCAGGGGCGTCGCGTGTCTACGTTCAAGGACCGCTCACATCCCCGTCATCCCGTTTCGAGGACGCATTTCATGAAGCAGTCTGCTGTCAAGACCCTCGGCGTCGCCGCCCTCGGTGCCGCCTTCGCCGCCGCCGGCGCGGGCGCGGCCACCGCGGCCCCGGAGCTCCCGGACACCGCCCGGACGGTGGACTCGGTCGCCCGTACGCTCCCGGCGGAGACCGTCTCCCAGGTGGTGCCCGGCGCGGGCAACGTGCTGGAGCAGGGCCGCCACGTCTCCGGCACGGATCTGACCGCCGCGCAGCCGGTGCTCGAGCAGGCGGTCGGCCAGCAGCTTTCCCAGGGCCCGGCCGCGCCGGTCGCGGGCCTGCTCGGCGGGCTGCCGGCCAAGGGCCTGCCCACCCAGGGCCTTCCCACCCAGGGCCTGCCGGTCAACGGCCTCCCGATCGGCGGCTGAGCTCCGCTTCCGCATCTGCGCGTCTCCCGACGCGCGACGGGGCGCACCCGGGGTTCCGGGTGCGCCCCGTCGGCGTACCAGAGGGGAGGTGGCGCATCGTTCCTCACCAGGCCGTACGGGCCGCCTTCTCCTCGGACGGCAGCAGGAGCCACAGGGCCAGGTAGAGCAGGAACTGCGGGCCGGGCAGCAGGCAGGAGACCACGAAGATCACCCGCATCGTGGTGGCGGAGGTACCGAAGCGCCGGGCCAGCGCGGCGCACACTCCGCCGATCACGCGGCCGTTGGTGGGGCGGGCGAGGCGGGACATCGCGGCTCCTTCGTGAGCGTGTGGTGGGGCTGCCGTTCGGCTTCCCCTTCATCTGCCCTCCACGCTACGGAGACGAACGGAACAAAGCGTCGCTCTACGGGGCGATCCCGACCCTGGGAATCGTCGGGGTCCGACCCTGAGCGGGTTCCTCCCGGGGGATGTCCTCCCGGTGCCCCCGCTCGGACCCGCGGCGGAGCCGGGCCCGGCCCGCGGGGACGAGGGCGAGGTGCGCGAGGGCCACGCCCGCCGTGTTCAGCAGCAGCGAGTCGACGTCGACGACCTGACCGGGCACCCCGGTCTGCAGCAGCTCGATCCCCAGGGACAGCAGGGCCGCCGCCGCCATGGTGCGCAGCAGGGAGGCCAGCGGCGAGGCGGTCAGCCGCCCGCCCGCCATGGGCAGCAGGACGCCCAGCGGCGCCAGCAGCGCGAGCGACCCGCCGATGCCCCGGGCCGCCGCGGGCCAGCCGAGCGCCAGGTCGGCGCGGATCCCGGCCAGCGGCTCCAGGTTGGGCGGCAGCACCCAGGGGACGTCGAGTGGCCGCAGCGCGTACCAGGCGACGAACGCGAGATGTGCGACCAGGAGGACACTCCCTGTCACACGGATGCGGAGCGCGGCGCTGCCGCCGAGGAACCCATGACGCTGCACGCCTCCCTAGACGCGGCCGCCGCCGCGCTCGGTTCCGGCCGCTCCCCCGCAGGGGTGAGGCTTGCGCCACATGGCCCCAGGGGGGCGTCTGTGCGCCACCCGCCCCCCTGCCACGCCCCCTGCCGCGCGTCCCTGCCGCGCGTCGCGGCCGTCAGCCGTCCGTGACCTCGCTGGACGGCGGTTCGTTGCTGCCCGGCCGGGCGCGGACCTCGTCCGTGCAGGCGTAGCGGCGTGCGGTCCCCTCGCCCGGGCCGGCCAGGACGACGGAGCCGTCGCCCTCGGCCGCGGCCGAGTCGGAGAAGGTGCAGACGACCTGGGCGAGGGCGTACGACGTGAGGTCGCCGGGGGCGGTGTCCAGACGCAGCGTGTCCTCGGGGTCGCCGGGGCGCGGGCCGGTCACGGCGATGCCGCGGCGTACGTCCGAGGTGTACCCGGCCTCCTTCTCCGCGGCCGACGGCGGCGCCGCGAGCTCGTTCAGCAGGCCCTGGGCCACCAGGACCCGCCGCCCGGAGTCCGCGCCGTCCGGCACCCGTACCGTCCGGTCCACGGCCACCAGCGAGGAGCCGCACAGCAGGAACACCCGCACCGGCACCCCGGGCGCGGTCTGTGCCGTCACGTCCGGCTCGGCGAGCGAGCAGCGCACCCGCGAGGGCGCGGGACCGTAGTCCGTGGGCACCTCGGTGGCCCGGATGCCGCACCCGGCGAGCAGCGCGGCCAGCACGGCCAGCCCGGGCAGTGCCGACAGGCGGCGTACGGTCATCAGACCTGTCCCTTCGCGTCCTTGCCCTTGCTCTCGTCCGCGGCGTCCCCGGCGTCCCCGGCGTCCCCCGCGTCGTCCTCGGCCGCCGGCGGGTCCTGCGGCAGCCGCAGCGTGAACACCGCGCCTCCGTCGGGGGAGTTGGACGCGGTGATCTCACCGCCGTGGATGTGCGCGTTCTCCAGGGCGATGGACAGGCCGAGCCCGCTGCCCTCGGAACGCGGCCGGGAGGCGCTCGCCTTGTAGAAGCGGTCGAAGACGTGCGGCAGGACGTCCTCGGGGATGCCGGGCCCGTGGTCCCGCACCCGGATGACGATCTCGTCGTCCGCCCGCGCCACCGACACCCGTACCGGCGACCCGCCGTGCTTGAGCGCGTTGCCGATCAGGTTGGCCAGGATCACGTCCAGGCGGCGCGGGTCGAGCCGGGCGTGGATGCCGCGCTCGGCGTCCAGGTCGACGGCGTCCAGCCAGGCCCGGGCGTCGACGCAGGCGGTGATCTGATCGGCGACGTCGACGTCGTCCAGCACCAGCCGGGCGGTGCCCGCGTCGAAGCGGGTGACCTCCATCAGGTTCTCCACCAGGTCGTTCAGCCGCCGCGTCTCGCTGACCACCAGCCGCACGGCGGGCTCGACCATCGGGTCGAAGCTCCCGCCCTCGCCCTCGAACTCCAGCTCGTCCTCCAGCACCTCCGTGACGGCGGTGATCGCCGTCAGCGGGGTACGCAGCTCATGGCTCATGTCCGCCACGAAGCGCCGCGACGCCTGCTCCCGGCCGGCCATGTCCGCGACCCGCTTCTCCAGCGCCTCGGCGGCGCTGTTGAACGTCCGGGACAGGTCGGCCAGTTCGTCGGTGCCGGACACGCGCAGCCGGGTGTCCAGCTTCCCCTCGCCCAGGCGCCGCGCCGCGATCCCCAGCCGGTGCACCGGCTTCAGCACGGTCGTCGCCAGGGCCTGCGCGAGCAGCGCGGAGCCGAGCAGGGCGAGTGCGGTGGCGATCCCCAGCGACCAGGCGAGCGAGTTCAGGTCCTTGGCCTCCGGTTCCAGCGACTTGAGCATGTAGCCGGTCGGCCCGCCGCCGATCACCCTCGTGCCGGCCACCAGGTAAGGAGTGTCGTCGTCGGTGATCCGCTGCCAGTACAGGTGGTAGGGGTGCTTGTTGGCCGAGGTGACCTTCTGCTCCTTGTCCACCGCCGTACGCAGCGACTGGGGCACGTCGGAGAGCGCGAAGCCGCCCAGGCCGCCGGAGCCGCCGTACACGGTCGAGCCGGCGGCGTTCTCGGCGACCAGCAGCACGCTGAACCGCTGGCTGCTGTTGGCCATCTGCCCCGCGGTGTGCTGCAACTCGTCCTGCGTGGGGTGCTCGGGCAGCGCGCCCGCCCGGTTCTGCATCTCCTGCTCGAAGTCGCGCAGCACGGCGTCCTGGGTGCGGGTGAGCACCGCCTCCCGGTTCAGCCAGTAGGCGATGCCGGACGCGGACACGGCGGCGGTGAGCGCGACCAGACCGAAGACGAGGACCAGCCGCAGGCGCAGGCTGGTGAAGCGCAGCCCGGACCAGACTCCCTTGCGAGCCGCGGCCCAGCCGCGTGAACCCCCCTGGTTTTCCCGTGTCACTGAGGCGGATCCAGCCGGTAGCCGACACCCCGCACGGTACGGATCAGGGTCGGGGACGACGGCACGTCCTCGACCTTGGCGCGCAGCCGCTGCACGCAGGCGTCCACCAGCCGGGAGTCACCGAGGTAGTCGTGCTCCCACACCAGCCGCAGCAACTGCTGCCGGGACAGCGCCTGTCCCGGGCGCCGGCTCAGTTCGAGCAGCAGCCGCAGCTCGGTCGGCGTGAGCTGGAGGTCCTCGCCGTTCTTCGTCACGGTCATCGCCGACCGGTCGATGACCAGGCCGCCGAAGCTCGCCGAGTCCGTCGACTCCCGCTCCCCGCGCCGCAGCACGGCCCGGATACGGGCGTCCAGCACCCGGCCCTGCACGGGTTTGACGACATAGTCGTCGGCGCCCGACTCGAGACCGACGACCACGTCGATGTCGTCGTTGCGCGCGGTCAGCAGGATGATCGGCAACTGGTCGGTGCGCCGGATACGACGGCACACCTCGAAGCCGTCGATGCCGGGCAGCATCACATCCAGCACGATCAGGTCCGGCCGCTGCTCGCGCAACAGCTTCAGACCGTCCTCACCGCTGGCAGCGGTGGCCACCCGGTGGCCCTGGCGGGTCAGGGAGAGCTCCAGGGCCGTGCGGATGGCGTCGTCGTCCTCGATCAGCAACAGGGAAGGCACGGGCTCATTCTGGCCCATGGAGGGGGTGCGGTTCGACCTGTGGGTCCGGATGGGGTCCCGCCACGCCGCCGGACCTCGTGAAGGAACGGTGGTGCAGCGGTGACGGACCCCTGTGACAGGTCTGTGACAGTCGGCGGACACGGCCATGAAGTCGCCGCGGCAAGCTTTTCGGCACAGGCAACACGGCAAGCCGAACACCGGAAGTCCACGACGGGGGGCGCGAGATGAACACGCTGAAGGGCACCAGCACCAGCGCAGTGGTCACGCGTCTGCACGACGTGCACACACACCGGGGTTCCGAGAAGTCCGGTGCCGTGAGCGGGCGGGGGTGCGCTCGCGGCACCGGGCGTCAGCACACCGCCTACATGGCGGTGGTCGACGCGCGTCAGGGGGAGACGCACGCGGGGTCGGTGTACGGGGAGGGCCCGGGGGAGCGTCGCTCCACGGAGGAGACGGTGGGTGCCGAAGCGGCGTTCACCGCCTACGTCCAGGAGCGCCGCGCCTCCCTGTACGCCACCGCCTACCACCTCACCGGTGACCGCTTCGAGGCCGAGGACCTGCTGCAGAGCGCGCTGTTCTCGACGTACCGGGCGTGGGACCGGATCAGTGACAAGGCGGCGGTCGGCGGGTACCTCCGCCGCACCATGACCAACCTGCACATCAGCGCCTGGCGGCGCCGCAAGCTCAACGAGTACCCGACCGAGGAACTGCCGGAGACGGTCGGCGACACGGACGCGATGCGCGGCACCGAGCTGCGCACGGTCCTGTGGCAGGCGCTGGCCCGGCTGCCCGAGCTCCAGCGCACCATGCTGGTCCTGCGCTACTACGAGGGCCGCACGGACCCGGAGATCGCGGACATCCTCGACATCAGTGTCGGCACGGTGAAGTCCAGCATCTGGCGGTCGCTCCGCCGGCTGCGCGAGGACGAGGTCCTCAGCTTCGGCCGTGACCGGGAGGACGCCTTCGGCGAGTTGGTCGCCTGAAGGACGGGGGCGGGGGCCCGTGAAAAAAAGTTCGAGCCGGGGTGTATCAGGGGGAGGGGACCGGGCTCTTACTCACGGGGAAGCACCACGGGGGATACGGGGGACACGGGGGAACAACCCGGGGGGACACGGGGGAAGCACGGGGGAGCGGAAGGAGAGCGGGACTGGAGGGCCGGGGGGTCCGTCCAGTCCCGCTTCTCTGTGTGCGGGCACGCGTCACACGGCCGTACGCGCCGTGGCGCACCGCCCCGCCGCCGCGGCGGCCAGGCGGCCCATCGCCTCGTCCCGGTCGCAGGCGTGCGCGCCCAGGGCCGTCTGCCGGGCGATGACCGACCGCTCCTGCCGCATCAGCCGCCAGCCGCGGCGCAGCAGGAACGGCACGGACTTCCGGCCCTCCCGCAGATCCCGCAGGAAGCGGCGGCGGAAGGTCGTCAAGGGGCCCCGGCTCAGGCACAGCGCGTCGGCCAGGACGCCCAGTTCCCGGCAGCGCGTCACGAGTTCGGCGGCGAAGATGCCCTCCGCGAGGAACAGCGGGGCCCGCCCGATGCCGATCGTCTCCTCGCCGGTGCGGGCGCTGAGCGCGAGGTCGTAGACGGGCACCCGCGTACGGCCCGTGCGGCACAGCTCCGTGATGGCGGCGACGGCCGTGTCCGCGTCCCACGATGCGGGATGGTCCCAGTCGATGTCGGAGCTCTCGGGCACCAGCGGCAGCGTCGGGTCGGTGCCCTCCTTGTAGAAGTCGTCGAGGCGCAGCACCGGAAGACCGGAGTGGGCGGCGAGGAGGGACTTGCCGGAGCCGGAGGGGCCGCAGAGCAGCACGACTCGCGTCGGTATGGGCGGATGGGAGCTCACGGGACACCAGTCTGGGGCATCGGACGGCCGCCGTACGACCCCGCGGGTCGACTTTGCAGCGCTCGTCACATCTCGGTGACGCTGTGCGGTGATCCGGTCACTGCCCGCACTGTTGGTGCGGTGGTCCGTGGCAACCGCCAAGAGGTGGCAGCGGCGACGGCCCGCCACGCGCTCCCCCCGGCGCCCCCACCGCAGGCCGGTCCGCAGGCCGTGACCGGCGTGGTCGGCTGCGTCACCGGTCCGGTCGCCGACCTCAAGCCCGGCCCGCCGGCCGGCGTCGGCGTCGACCCGCTGGACAACGGCGTCGGCACGAAGGTCGCCGACTTCCGGCCGCTGATCTCGACCGCCCTGACCGGGCCGGTGGCGCAGGCGCACTCCCTCGGCTCCGTGCCGGTGGCGGGGCAGGCGGCGGAGCTGCCGCGCCGACGCGCCCGCCCGCGCGGCACGCACACGAAGAACCGCGCCTTCCCCGGACGGAGGGAGGGCGCGGCTCGCTCGTGGGTGCGGAGCTCCGGCGCCTCAGTACGACGAGCCGGACGCGCCCAGCGCGCCCGTCGGGTGCCAGACCGTCTTCGTCTCCAGGAACGCCGTCATGCGGTCGGTGCCCGGCGTCGCCGACCAGTCCACGTCGTCCACAGGCTGTGGACGAAGGACGCGCTTCAGGTTGTCCGCCGCCGCGACCTCCAGCTCCTTCGCCAGCGTCTCGTCGGCGCCCGCGAGGTCGATGGCGTTGACGTCCTGGTGCGCGGCCAGCGGCGCGGCGATCTCCGCCGTACGGCCGGACAGGATGTTGACCACGCCGCCGGGGAGGTCTGAGGTGGCCAGCACCTCGCCGAGGGAGAGCGCCGGGAGCGGCGACTTCTCGCTCGCGATCACGACCGCCGTGTTGCCGGTGGCGATGACCGGGGCGACGACCGAGACCAGGCCCAGGAAGGACGACTCCTGCGGGGCGAGGACGGCCACCACGCCCGTCGGCTCCGGGGAGGACAGGTTGAAGAAGGGGCCCGCGACCGGGTTTCCGCCGCCCACCACCTGGGCGATCTTGTCGGTCCAGCCCGCGTACCAGACCCAGCGGTCGATCGCCGCGTCCACCTGGAGGCCCGCCTTGGACTTCGACAGGCCCTCGGCGTCGGCGACCTCCGCGACGTACTGGTCGCGGCGGCCCTCCAGCATCTCGGCGACGCGGTAGAGGATCTGGCCGCGGTTGTACGCCGTCGCGCCGGACCAGCCGCCGAACGCCTTGCGCGCGGCGACCACCGCGTCACGGGCGTCCTTGCGGGAGGAGAGCGGGGCGTTCGCCAGCCACTTGCCCTTTGCGTCGCTCACCTCGTACACCCGGCCGCTCTCGGAACGCGGGAACTTCCCGCCGACGTACAGCTTGTAGGTCTTGAAGACGCTCAGTCGGTTCTGGTCAGACATCGAGGTACGCCTCCAGGCCGTGGCGGCCGCCCTCGCGGCCGAAGCCCGACTCCTTGTAGCCGCCGAACGGCGAGGTCGGATCGAACTTGTTGAACGTGTTGGACCAGATCACACCGGCGCGGAGCTTGTTCGCGACCGCCAGGATGCGCGAGCCCTTCTCCGTCCAGATGCCCGCCGACAGGCCGTACGGCGTGTTGTTGGCCTTGGCGACGGCCTCGTCGGGCGTACGGAAGGTCAGCACCGACAGGACCGGGCCGAAGATCTCGTCGCGGGCCACCGTGTGTGCCTGGGTGACGTTCGTGAAGAGCGTCGGGGCGAACCAGTAGCCGCTCTCCGGGATGTCGCAGGCCGGGGACCAGCGCTCGGCGCCCTCCGCCTCCCCCTGGTCGGCCAGCGCGGTGATCCGGGCCAGTTGCTCGGCGGAGTTGATCGCGCCGATGTCGGTGTTCTTGTCCAGCGGGTCGCCGAGGCGGAGGGTGGACAGGCGGCGCTTGAGGGAGTCGAGGAGCTCGTCGTGGATCGACTCCTGGACCAGCAGGCGGGAGCCCGCGCAGCAGACCTGGCCCTGGTTGAAGAAGATGCCGTTGACGACGCCCTCGACGGCCTGGTCGATGGGGGCGTCGTCGAAGACGATGTTGGCGCCCTTGCCGCCGAGTTCGAGCGTCAGCTTTTTGCGGGTGCCCGCCACCGTGCGCGCGATCTGCTTGCCGACGGCGGTGGAACCGGTGAAGGCGACCTTGTTCACGTCGGGGTGGGCGACCAGCGCGGCGCCCGCGCGGCCGTCACCGGTGATGATGTTGACGACGCCCTTGGGCAGGCCCGCCTGACGGCAGATGTCCGCGAAGAAGAGGGCGGACAGGGGAGTCGTCTCGGCGGGCTTGAGGACGACCGTGTTGCCGGTCGCCAGCGCCGGGGCGATCTTCCACGCCAGCATCAGGAGGGGGAAGTTCCACGGGATGACCTGGCCGGCCACGCCCAGCGGGCGCGGGTTCGCGCCGTAGCCCGCGTGGTCGAGCTTGTCGGCCCAGCCCGCGTAGTAGAAGAAGTGCGCGGCGACCAGGGGGAGGTCGGCGTCGCGGGTCTCCCGGATCGGCTTGCCGTTGTCGAGGGTTTCCAGGACGGCCAGCTCGCGGCTGCGTTCCTGGATGATGCGGGCGATGCGGAAGAGGTACTTCGCGCGCTCCGGGCCGGGGAGCGCCGACCACTTCTCGAAGGCCTTGCGGGCGGCCTTCACCGCGCGGTCGACGTCCGCCTCACCGGCCTCGGCGACCTCGGAGAGGACCTCCTCGGTGGACGGGGAGACCGTCTTGAAGACCTTGCCTTCGGCCGCCTCGGTGAACTCGCCGTCGATGAACAGGCCGTAGGACGCGGCGATGTCGACGACGGCGCGGGACTCGGGCGCCGGTGCGTACTCGAACGCGGATGCGGCGGTCGGTGCGGATGCAGATGCCATGGTGATCAGTCCACCGTCACGTAGTCGGGGCCGCTGTAACGGCCCGTGGCCAGCTTCTGACGCTGCATCAGCAGGTCGTTCAGGAGCGAGGAGGCGCCGAAGCGGAACCAGTGGTTGTCCAGCCAGTCCCCGCCCGCGGTCTCGTTGACCAGGACGAGGAACTTGATCGCGTCCTTGGCGGTGCGGATGCCGCCGGCCGGCTTCACGCCGACCTGCACGCCGGTCTGCGCACGGAAGTCGCGGACCGCCTCCAGCATCAGCAGGGTGTTGGACGGGGTCGCGTTGACCGCGACCTTGCCGGTGGACGTCTTGATGAAGTCGGCGCCCGCCAGCATGCCGAGCCAGCTCGCGCGGCGGATGTTGTCGTACGTCGACAGCTCGCCGGTCTCGAAGATGACCTTCAGGCGGGCGGACGTCCCGCAGGCCTCCTTCACGGCGACGATCTCGTCGTGGACCTTCAGGTAGTCGCCCGCGAGGAACGCCCCGCGGTCGATGACCATGTCGACCTCGTTCGCGCCCGCCGCGACGGCCTCGCGCACGTCGGCCAGCTTGACCGCGAGCGAGGCGCGGCCCGCCGGGAACGCGGTGGCGACCGAGGCGACCTTGACGTCCGAGCCGGCGACGGCCTCCTTGGCGGCGGGCACCATGTCGGGATAGACGCAGACGGCCGCGGTGGCCGGGGCCGTGCGGTCGGTCGGGTCGGGGCGGACCGCCTTCGCGCCGAGCGCCCGGACCTTGCCCGGGGTGTCCGCGCCTTCCAGCGTCGTCAGGTCGACCATCGAGATGGCGAGGTCGAGGGCGTACGCCTTCGCGGTGGTCTTGATGGAACGGGTGCCGAGCGAGGCGGCGCGCGCCTCCAGGCCGACCGTGTCGACGCCGGGCAGCCCGTGGAGGAAGCGGCGCAGCGTGCTGTCGGACGCGGTGACGTCGGCGAGTCCGTGTGCGGGAACAGCGGATGCAGTGGTGGGCATGGTCACCAGGCGAGCATATCTACGCGCGTAGCGGCTGTACAGTCCCGTGCGCTCATTCCGCGGACCGGCACCGCCTATGAGCGCTCCCCGGGACGTCGGGCACAATCGGCACCATGACGACCCCGGAGCCCCAGCCACCATCGCCGCAGCCGTCGGTACCCGTGTCCAAGGACCGGGTCTACCGCTCGCCCGCGGGCGTCGCCGGCGGCGTCCTGCTGCTCGCGCTCGCCCTGTGGCTCGGCATCGACGCCCTGGTCGCGGGCGAGGGCCGCACTCCCTGGATGGCGCTCGCCACGCTGCTGTTCCTCGTGCCGCTGATCGCCGCCTACACCGTGCGGCCCGCCGTCTTCGCGGACGAGGACCGGCTGCGGGTGCGCAATCCCTTCCGCGTGATCGTGCTGCCCTGGGGTCAGGTCGCCTCGTTCCGGTCCGGCTACTCCAACGAGGTCTTCACGGAGTCCGACGACAAGTACCAGCTATGGGCCATTCCCGTCTCGCTGCGCGGCCGCAAGAAGGCCGTCCGGCAGGAGGCGCGACGGGCCTCCGGCGGTGGCCGGGGGCGCGGTGGCGTGCTCGGCGGCCTTGGCGGTGGCGGTGGTACCGGGTCCGCGGCGGCGGACGGTCCGGTGCGTGCGGAGACCGACAAGGTCATGGACGAACTGCGCGAACTGCTGGAGACGCGCAAGCCGGCCGACGGCTCGCAGGGCGAGGTGACGGTGCGCTGGGCGTACGAGGTCCTCGCGCCGGCGGTGGCCGGGGCGGTGCTGCTTGCCGTGCTGCTGGGCACGGGCTGACGCGCCGGGCGGCGCCGGGCTGTGGCAGGGGTCGGTGACTGGCTGACCCGCGCCGGGCGGTGCCGGGCTGGCGTGCCGGGTGGTGTGCGGCTGTGGGATCGAGTGGTGTCCGGCTGACGCGCTGCCGGGTGGTGGGGGCTCTTGGGGCAGGTGGTGTCTGGTTTGACGGGCGTCGGGTGGTGCCGGGCTGGCGTGCCGGGCTTGCGGTGCTGTCGCTCCGGGTGGTGTGGGGCTGTGGTGTCGGGTGGTGTCTGGCTTGACGGGCGTCGGGTGGTGCCGGGCTGGCGTGCCGGGCTTGCGGTGCTGTCGCTCCGGGTGGTGTGGGGCTGTGGTGTCGGGTGGTGTCTGGCTTGACGGGCGCCGGGCGGTGCCGGGCTGGCGTGCCGGGCTTGCGGTGCTGTCGCTCCGGGTGGTGTGGGGCCGTGGTGTCGGGTGGTGTCCGGCTGACGCGCGCCGGGCGGTGCCGGGTCATCGGCGTGGGCGGGCGCTGAGCCCGGGAGTGCCCGGTCGCCGGCGTTGTGGGCCGGCCGGCGGCGGGGTGTCACGGCGCGGCCGACCAGACCAGCAGCATGTACGCCCCGCAGTACGTGGAGCCCAGTACCGCCGCCGCCAGCACCATCGCGCGGTGGCGCCGGGAGGCGCGGGACAGGTGCAGGGCGAGCGGCAGGAGCAGGGGGAAGGCCGGGAGCAGGAAGCGGGCCCGGGAGAAGTACACGCCGCCGCTGCCCAGCACGATCGCCAGCATGACGCCCGTGAAGACCAGCAGGGCGGCGGGCTGGCGGTCCCACGCCGACAGGCCGAAGAGGACCACCGACGCGATCAGCGTGAGCGTCACCATCACCAGGAAGAGCTGCGGTGTCGGGTCGCGCCACAGCAGCCACCGGATCTGGTGCAGCGTCCGCAGGCCGCCGTCCAGCTCGTTGTACCAGAGCCGCTGTACGGCGAAGTAACCGTCCCAGCGGCCCAGGCGCAGGCCCACCCAGCCGAGGTAGGCGCACCAGCCGAGCGGCGCGAGGGCCGCGGCCGCGAGGACGCGCGGGACGAGCGCGCGGTGGCGGACGAGGTGCAGCAGCGCCGTCACGGTGACCGCCGCCGCCACCGCGATGCCGGTGGGACGGGTCAGGCCCGCCAGCGAGGCGAAGCCCGCCGCGCACAGCCAGCGGCCCGTGAGCACCGCGTACAGCGACCACGCCGCGCACGCCGTGAACAGCGACTCCGTGTACCCCATCCACTGCACCGCGCCGACCGGGAACGCCGCCCACAGCGTGGTGAGGAGCACGCCGACGCGGCGGCCGTGGAGGTGGTCGCCCACCGCGAAGACGCCCCACGCCGCGACGAGCGAGGCGACGACCGCGAGGCCGAGGCCCGTGGACGCGCGTGTGCCCGGCGTGAGGACCGCCAGCGCCTTCACCAGGACCGGGTACAGCGGGAAGAAGGCCAGGTTGTTGGAGTTGCGGGCGGTGCCCAGCTCGTGGTCGTAGCCGTGGTCGGCGATGGCGAGGTACCAGTCGGAGTCCCACTGCGCGGCGAGGTTCACCCAGAGGTCCTGGTGCCGGCGGGGGGCCCAGACGGCGAGCACCAGCAGGCCCGTGAGGCGTACGGCGAGGAAGGCGCCGAGGGCGGGGGCGGCACGGCGTGCGGCGCGCAGGACGCGCCGGGCGTGGCCGCGGGCGGTGCCTTGCGGGCGCGGGGAGCCGGCCGCGGGGGTCTGGGGGCGCCGGGTGCCGGGGATGTGTCCGCTGCGTCCGCTGGGGGTGGTCTTGGGGGCGGTCGAGGACACGGCGGCGGCTCCCTGGTGGCTCGGCGGTGCGGGTACCGGCGGTGCGTCCACCGGCGGTACGCGTGCCGGTGGCTGCGGGTACCGGCGGTGCGTTTTCCGGTCCACGGTTGCCCGGGGGGCGGTCCTGGGAGGGGAGGGCGGGTCAATGAGCGGGGGGAAATCACCCGATGGGGTGCCTCCGGGTGGGGGCACCCCATCGGGTTCCGTGGGCCGGGTGATCAGCCTCGCGTGGTCAGATGCCCGCCGCGGCCGACAGGTCGCGCTTGAGTGCCGTCAGCAGGTCCGTCGCCTTCGCGCGGGCCTCGGGGAGGGCGGCGTGCGCCGAGACCGGGACGACCACCTCCAGGTAGCACTTCAGCTTGGGCTCCGTACCGCTCGGGCGGACGATCACCCGGGCGCCGTCGAGGGTGTAGCGCAGGCCGTCCGTGGGCGGCAGCGTGTCCGTGCCCCGGGTGAGGTCCTCGGCCTTCGTGACGGGGAGGCCCGCGAGGCGGGCCGGGGGCTGTTCGCGCAGGCGGTGCATCGCGGCGGCGATGAGGGAGAGGTCCTCGACGCGGACCGAGAGCTGGTCGGTGGCGTGCAGGCCGTGCTCCACGGCGAGGTCGTCGAGGAGGTCGAGGAGGGTGCGGCCGGACTCCTTGAGGGCGGAGGCCAGCTCCGTGATCAGGAGGGCCGCGGTGATGCCGTCCTTGTCGCGCACGCCCTCGGGGTCGACGCAGTAGCCGAGGGCCTCCTCGTAGCCGTAGCGCAGGTCCTCGACGCGGGCGATCCACTTGAAGCCGGTGAGGGTCTCCTCGTACGACAGGCCCGCCTTCTCGGCGATGCGGCCGAGGAGGGAGGAGGAGACGATGGACTCCGCGAACGTGCCGTGCGCTCCGCGGGCGACCAGGTGGGCGGCGAGGAGGGCGCCCACCTCGTCGCCGCGGAGCATGCGCCAGTCGGTGCCGTCGTGGACCGCCACGGCGCAGCGGTCGGCGTCCGGGTCGTTGGCGATGACCAGGTCGGGGCCCGTCTCCCGGGCCTTCGCGAAGGCGAGGTCCATCGCGCCGGGCTCCTCCGGGTTGGGGAAGGCGACGGTGGGGAAGTCCGGGTCGGGCTCGGCCTGCTCGGTGACGAGGGCGGGCCGCGGGAAGCCGGCGCGGGCGAATGCCGCGAGGAGGGTGTCCTTGCCCACGCCGTGCATCGCCGTGTAGACGGTGCGGGCGGTGCGCGGGGAGCCCTCGGAGAGGACCGCGTCCGTGCGGGCGAGGTAGGCGTCGAGGACCGAGTCGTCGAGGGTCTGCCAGCCGGTCTCGGGGCGGGGGACGTCGTGCAGGGAGCGCACGGCGTCGATCTCGGCCGCGATGCCGGCGTCGGCGGGGGGCACGATCTGGGAGCCGTCGCCGAGGTAGACCTTGTAGCCGTTGTCGCGGGGCGGGTTGTGGCTGGCGGTGACCTCCACGCCGGCGACGGCGCCGAGGTGCCGTATGGCGAAGGCGAGGACGGGCGTGGGGAGGGGGCGGGGGAGGACCGCCGCCCTGAGGCCGGCGCCGGTCATCACCGCGGCGGTGTCCCGGGCGAAGTCCTGTGACTTGTGGCGGGCGTCGTAGCCGATGACGACGAGGCCGGCGGTGCCGTCCCCGTGCGGGGTCCCCTGCTTCTTGAGGTACGCGGCGAGGCCGGCGGCGGCCCGGACGACGACCGAGCGGTTCATGCGCATCGGGCCGGCGCCGAGTTCGCCCCGCAGGCCCGCGGTGCCGAACTGGAGGGTGCCGGAGAAACGTGCGGTGAGCTCGGCGTGGTCCTCGGCGTCGATGAGCTTGGCGAGTTCCGCGCGGGTGTCCGCGTCGGGGTCCTCGGCCAGCCATGCCCTGGCCCGTGCGAGGAGGTCGTCGTGCACGTCGGTCAGCCTCTCGTGTGGTCGTGGTGCGGGTGCGGGTGCGGGGTGCCTTCGGCGGCTTGTGCGGGGGCGGTGCCTGCTGCGGCCTGTGCGGGTTCGGTCGGGGTGCGGGGTGCTTGCGGCGGCCTGTTTCGGTGGGGGTGCGGGGTGCCTGCGGCGGCCTGTGCGGTTTCGGTGGGGGTGCGGGTGGCGCGTTCGGTTCGGTGCGGGGCGGGGCCGCGCCGGGGGTGTCCGTCCTCGGAACGGCGCGGACTCGGTCGGCCACGGAAGTGCCGGGCGATGACGCGCCGACCGCTGCGGGCGGACACCCCCCGGCACGTCCCCTTCCCGCCGTACGCGGCTCTGAGTCCGCGCGGTTCCCCGCGCCACGGTGCTCAGTCGCGCCGTGGCGGCCGTCGGTCGTACTTCCTGTGGCCGACTTCCCCGGGTGGGCGCAGGCGGCACCCACGCCCCGTGCCGAGGCCGGGCTACAGCCGGCCCAGTACCCGCGTCAGCAGCGAACCCATCCGGGTGGCCGAGTCGCGGCCCGCCTGGAGGACCTCCTCGTGGTTGAGGGGCTCGCCCGTCATGCCCGCCGCGAGGTTGGTCACCAGGGAGATGCCGAGGACCTCCGCGCCCGCCTCGCGGGCGGCGATCGCCTCCAGGACCGTCGACATGCCCACCAGGTCGGCGCCGATGACGCGGGCCATGCGGATCTCGGCCGGCGTCTCGTAGTGCGGGCCGGGGAACTGGGCGTAGACGCCCTCCTCCAGCGTGGGGTCGACCTCCTTGCACAGGGCGCGCAGGCGGGGGGAGTAGAGGTCGGTGAGGTCGACGAAGTTCGCGCCGACGATGGGGGAGGTGGCGGTGAGGTTGATGTGGTCGCTGATCAGGACCGGCTGGCCGGGGCGCATGCCTTCGCGCAGGCCGCCGCAGCCGTTGGTCAGGATGATCGTCTTGGCGCCGGCGGCGACCGCGGTGCGGACGCCGTGGGCGACGGCGGCCACCCCGTGGCCCTCGTAGTAGTGGGTGCGGCCCAGGAAGACCAGCGCGCGCTTGTCGCCGATGGAGTACGAGCGGATCTTGCCGCCGTGCCCCTCCACTGCCGGCTTGGGGAAGCCCGGCAGGTCGGTGACCTGGAGATCGGCCTCGGGGGCGCCCAGCGCGTCCACGGCCGGTGCCCAGCCGGAGCCCATCACCAGGGCGACGTCGTGGGTCTCGGCGCCGGTGAGTTCGCGCAGGCGGGCCGCGGCGGCGTCGGCGGCGGCCCTCGGGTCTACTGGGGTGGCGCCCTGGATGTCGTCCGGAAGAAGAGATGCGTTCACGCCGAAGAGGGTAGCCGGTTTACGCCTACGCGCGTAGATGACAGAGCTCACGGGATCCCGATTGTTGTTTCGTCGTTTCCGACGAGGGGCCGCGGTTCAGCAGGGGCGCTTGCGGAGTTCCATGACGTAGTCGTGCGGCGCGCCCGCCGATTCGGCCGCGTCCGCCACCTCGCCCAGGTAGCGGGCGGAGGGCAGGCCGCCCTCGTAGGCGTTCAGGACGTACGTCCAGGCGTTCTCCTCGCCCTCCAGCGTGTGGACGCGGACGCGGGTGCGGCGGTATATGTCCAGCCCCACGCCCTCCCACCGGTCGAGTGAGTCCTCGTCCATCGGGGCGATGTCGTACAGCGCCACGAAAACCTGGGTGATCGGGTCCTCGACGAGGGTCGCGAGCGCGCCCTCCCAGCCCATGTGCTCGCCCCCGAAGGTCAGCCGCCACCCGTTCAGCCAGCCGGTGGCGCGCAGCGGCGAGTGCGGGGCGCGGCGGGTCATCAACCGCGCGTCGAGGTTGCCGGCGTACGCGGCGTAGAGCGACATGGGGAGAGGGTACGGCAGCCTTCCGAGCGCCGCTCTTGTAACAGACGTGCCCCCGGGCGGCTCCGCGTCGGAGGGTGCGGGACAATGGAGTACGTGACTCGGATCGTGATCATTGGTGGCGGACCCGGCGGATACGAAGCGGCGCTGGTGGCCGCTCAGCTCGGCGCGGAGGTGACCGTCGTCGACTGCGACGGGCTGGGCGGGGCGTCGGTGCTGACCGACTGCGTGCCGTCCAAGACTCTGATCGCCACGGCCGAGGTGATGACCACCTTCGATTCGTCCTACGAAGAGCTGGGGATCATCGTCGCCGACGACACCCCGCCCATGGAGCAGGCCGCCCGGGTGGTCGGCGTGGACCTGGGGAAGGTCAACCGGCGTGTCAAGCGGCTGGCGCTGGCCCAGTCCCACGACATCACCGCCTCCGTGACGCGGGCCGGCGCCCGGGTCATGCGCGGGCGTGGGCGGCTGGAGGGCATGCAGGCGCTCGACGGGTCGCGGAAGGTCGTGGTGCGCGCCGCCGACGGGAGCGAGGAGACGCTCACCGCGGACGCGGTGCTCATCGCCACCGGTGGCCATCCCCGCGAGCTGCCCGACGCCCGGCCCGACGGCGAGCGGATCCTGAACTGGACCCAGGTGTACGACCTCGACGAGCTGCCCGAGGAGCTCATCGTGGTGGGGTCCGGTGTGACCGGTGCCGAGTTCGCCGGCGCCTACCAGGCGCTGGGGTCGCGGGTCACGCTCGTGTCGTCGCGGGACCGGGTGCTGCCCGGCGAGGACCCGGATGCCGCCGCCGTGCTGGAGGACGTCTTCCGGCGGCGCGGCATGAACGTCATGTCGCGGTCGCGGGCCCAGTCCGCCAAGCGCGTCGGGGACCGGGTGGAGGTGACGCTCGCCGACGGGCGGGTCATCACCGGCTCGCACTGCCTGGTGGCCGTGGGTGCCATCCCCAACACGGAGGGGATGGGGCTGGAGGAGGCCGGGGTCAAGCTCAAGGACTCCGGGCACATCCGGACCGACCGGGTCTCGCGGACCTCCGCTCCCGGCGTGTACGCCGCCGGTGACGTGACCGGCGTCTTCGCGCTCGCCTCGGTCGCCGCCATGCAGGGGCGTATCGCCATGTACCACTTCCTCGGGGACGCGGTCACCCCGCTGAACCTGAAGACCGTCTCGTCCAACGTCTTCACCGACCCGGAGATCGCCACGGTCGGGTACTCGCAGGCCGACGTCGACGCCGGCAAGATCGACGCCCGCGTGGTGAAGCTGCCGCTGCTGCGCAACCCGCGCGCCAAGATGCAGGGCATCCGGGACGGGTTCGTCAAGATCTTCTGCCGGCCGGGCACCGAGATCGTCGTGGGCGGTGTCGTGGTGGCGCCGCGCGCCTCCGAGCTCATCCACCCCATCTCGCTCGCGGTCGACAACAACCTGACGGTCGAACAGATCGCGAACGCCTTCACCGTGTACCCCTCCCTTTCGGGGTCGATCGCGGAGGTGGCACGGCAGTTGCACACGCGGAAGGCCGGCGCGGAGGGCTAGGCGCTCCGGCCGCGGCCGGAGCCGACTCCCGGCTGGTCACGGGGAGTTGCGGACCTTGCGGGCGGCATAGGCGGCCGGAGTAGGCGCGTATACCACTTCGGATCCTGCCATGCGAACAACTTCTGTTATTCGGCGCATACTGCTGAAAGCAGACGGTCGTTGGGGTTACTGTCAGTTTCGTGTTCGCTGCAGAACGTCGCCAATTGATCCTCGAAATGGTGCGAGCGAACGGGGCCGTGTCGCTCCGTGAGCTCGCCCGCGTCGTCCAGACCTCCGAAGTGACCGTACGGCGGGACGTGCGCGCACTGGAGGCAGAAGGACTCCTCGACCGCCGGCACGGCGGTGCGGTATTGCCGGGCGGATTCACGCGAGAATCCGGCTTTCCGCAGAAGTCCCATCTCGCGACCGCCGAGAAGACGGCCATCGCCGACCTCGCCGCGGGCTTCGTCGAAGAGGGCGAGGCCATCGTGGTGGGGGCGGGGACCACGACGCAGGAGCTGGCACGCCGGCTCGCGCGGGTCCCCGGGCTGACCGTCGTCACCAACTCGCTGCTGGTGGCCCAGGCCCTCGCCCATGCCAACCGGGTCGAGGTCGTGATGACCGGTGGCA
The DNA here is from genome assembly GCF_002005225.1 of Streptomyces pactum. Taxonomy (NCBI): domain Bacteria; kingdom Bacillati; phylum Actinomycetota; class Actinomycetes; order Kitasatosporales; family Streptomycetaceae; genus Streptomyces; species Streptomyces pactum. The sequence continues at coordinate 3,389,530 of NZ_CP019724.1, read as the reverse complement.
CGCTCCGGGGGTCCAACTACGCCCTCGTCGGGTCGGGTGCCGAGCAGTCCCTGCAAGGGCTGCGGGTGTCCAAGGCCTTCCTGTCCGGGAGCGGGCTGACGGCCGAACGGGGCCTGTCCACGTCCAACATGCTGTCGGCGTCCGTCGACCGCGCCCTGGTGCAGGCCGCCGCCGAGGTCGTCGTCCTCGCCGACCACTCGAAGTTGGGCACGGACACCATGTTCCAGACCGTGCCCACGGACGTGATCACCCGCCTGGTCACCGACGAGCCGCCCGGCCACGACGACCGTGCCGCCACCGAGCTCCAGGCCCTGGCCGACCAGGGCGTGCAGATCGCCGTGACCGGGGCGTCGGGGGGTGCGACGACGACCGGCTCAGGAGGGCCAGGGGCCTCGGGGACCTCCGGCGGTGATGCCGTCCCGGCGCGTCAGCAGCGCCGGGACGTGCCGCTTCCCGGACCCCGCCGCCAGGTCCCGGGTGCGGCGGCCGGGCTGCGGGCCACGGCCCTGGGAGAGCAGAACGCCGGGGCGGAACGGGCCCGCGTCGCGGATCTGCGCCGACGCTGAGCCACGCAGGGTCCGTCGCGTCCCCGGCACCAACGGCGGGGCGCCCGGCGGACCGCTGTGGTCCACCGGGCGCCCCGGACGCCCTGTACGGCCGCTCAGTCCTTGATCTCGCAGATGGGAGCACCGGAGGTGACGGAGGCGCCGACTTCGGCGCCCAGGCCCTTGACGGTGCCGGACTTGTGGGCGTTGAGGGGCTGCTCCATCTTCATGGCCTCCAGGACGACGATCAGGTCGCCTTCCTGGACCTCCTGGCCTTCCTCGACCGCGATCTTCACGATGGTGCCCTGCATGGGCGAGGCGAGGGTGTCGCCGGAGGCGGCGGGGCCGGACTTCTTGGCCGCGCGGCGCTTGGGCTTGGCACCGGCCGCCAGACCGGTGCGGGCCAGGGACATGCCGAGGGAGGAGGGGAGGGAGACCTCCAGGCGCTTGCCGCCGACCTCGACGACGACCGTCTCCCGCCCCATCTCGTCGTCCGCCTCGGTGTCGGCGGGCGCGGTGAAGGGCTTGATCTCGTTGACGAACTCGGTCTCGATCCAGCGGGTGTGAACCGTGAACGGGTCGGCGGAGCCGGTCAGCTCGGGGGCGAAGGCCGGGTCGCGGACGACCGCGCGGTGGAAGGGGATGGCGGTGGCCATGCCCTCGACCTGGAACTCCTCCAGGGCGCGGGCGGCCCGCTGCAGGGCCTCCTTGCGGGTGCGCCCGGTCACGATCAGCTTCGCCAGCAGGGAGTCCCAGGCCGGGCCGATCACGCTGCCGGACTCGACGCCGGCGTCGAGGCGGACGCCGGGGCCGGCGGGCGGGGTGAAGGCGGTGACGGTGCCGGGGGCGGGGAGGAAGCCCCGGCCGGGGTCCTCGCCGTTGATGCGGAACTCGAAGGAGTGGCCGCGCAGCACGGGGTCGCCGTAACCGAGTTCCTCGCCGTCGGCGATGCGGAACATCTCCCGGACCAGGTCGAGGCCGGCGACCTCCTCGGTGACCGGGTGCTCGACCTGGAGGCGGGTGTTGACCTCCAGGAAGGAGATCGTGCCGTCCACGCCCACCAGGAACTCCACGGTGCCGGCGCCGACGTAGCCGGCCTCCTTCAGGATCGCCTTCGAGGCCGCGTACAGCTCGTCAACCTGTGCCTGGGACAGGAAGGGGGCGGGGGCCTCCTCCACCAGCTTCTGGTGGCGGCGCTGCAGGGAGCAGTCGCGGGTGGAGACGACGACCACGTTGCCGTGGGTGTCGGCCAGGCACTGGGTCTCCACGTGGCGGGGCTTGTCGAGGTAGCGCTCGACGAAGCACTCACCGCGCCCGAACGCGGCCACGGCCTCACGGACGGCCGAGTCGTACAGCTCGGGGACCTCTTCCAGGGTGCGGGCGACCTTCAGGCCGCGCCCGCCGCCGCCGAAGGCGGCCTTGATCGCGATCGGCAGGCCGTGCTCCTTGGCGAAGGCCACGACCTCCTCCGCGCCGGAGACCGGGTCGGGGGTGCCGGCGACCAGCGGGGCGCCGGCCCGCTGGGCGATGTGCCTGGCCGCGACCTTGTCACCCAGGTCGCGGATCGCCTGCGGGGGCGGGCCGATCCAGATCAGACCGGCGTCCAGGACCGCCTGCGCGAACTCGGCGTTCTCGGAAAGGAATCCGTAGCCGGGGTGGATGGCGTCCGCGCCCGACTCACGCGCCGCTTTGAGGACCTTGGCGATGTCCAGGTAACTGGTGCCGGGGGTGTCACCACCCAGGGCGAACGCCTCATCAGCGGCGCGGACATGCAGAGCGTCCCGGTCCGGGTCCGCGTAGACGGCCACGCTCGCGATCCCGGCGTCCCGGCAGGCCCGGGCCACGCGGACAGCGATTTCGCCACGGTTGGCGATGAGCACCTTGCGCACGATTGAGGCTCCCTCCTTGAAACAAGCCGAGTTTAGGGACTGCCGACACGGCACTTCGACCCGTCCCCAATGGTGAGCTTGCCCACACGGAGCGTGATTCGAGGCTCGCTCGACCCGCGAAATCCCTTGTCGTACCGCGAAACGCAGGACTCCTCCGGGAAACCCTAGCCCCCCGATGTGGGCAAGGTCTCTGTAAGAGGGTGCTGCGGGCCACTCTGTTTCTTTGTGGAGTCCCTACGAATGGCCCAATGATTCTTTGCTCGTCGCAGACCTCTTGTCGTGGGGTTTACCCGTTAGTAGCGTTCCGGGTGTCTCGAACGTACTTGGGGTAACGGCTGTCCTGTGCGGCAGCGGTCGGAAGTGGGTGGGGACCGGTGTCAGTGCGCAGGCCGGTGGCGTGGATCGTGGCGGTCGTGCTCTTCGCGGAGGCGGTCGGCGTCGCTGCGCTGAACTGGTTCCTGGGAATCGTCGTCGACCGGCAGGACATGTCCCTGGCCGGCCTGGACCCGGGCATGATGTCCGTGTCCTCGAAGATCGGCGGTGTCGTCTTCGGGCTCTACTTCGCGCTGTGCGGGCTGGTCGCCCTGCTCGTGGCGTTGCGCGACCGCCCGCCCGCCGGGCTCGGCCGGATCCTGCTGATCAGCGCGGCCGTGGTGCACGGCCTGCTGGGCGCCTTCACCTGGGGGCTGGTGGGCCCCGGCGCCTTCGTCTTCATGATCGCCGTACTCGGTCTCCTCGTGCTGCTGCTGATGACCTACGACGCCCGCGAGGAGCCCGCGGCCGGGCAGCGGCCCGAGGACGGCAAGGGCGGCGACGGCGCCCCGGTCAGCCCCCCGCCGGCGCCCACAACTCCGTGATGCCGACCCCGAGCTCGGCGAGCAGCCGGCGTACGAGGGGCAGGCTGATGCCGATCACGTTCCCGTGGTCGCCCTCGATGCCGTCGATGAACGGGGCCGAGCGGCCGTCCAGGGTGAACGCCCCGGCGACGTACAGGGGCTCGCCGGAGGCCACGTAGGCCGCGATCTCCTCGTCGGTCGGCTCGCCGAAGCGGACGACGGTGGAGGCGGTGGCCGAGACGTGGCGGCCGGAGGCGGTGTCCCAGACGCAGTGGCCGGTCTGCAGCGTGCCCGCCCGGCCGCGCATCGCCTTCCAGCGGGCGGTGGCCTCCCCGGCGTCCGCCGGCTTGCCGAGGGCCTGGCCGTCCAGGTCGAGCACCGAGTCGCAGCCGATCACCAGGGCACCGCGCACCTCGGGCTTCGCGGCCACGACGGAGGCCTTGGCCTCGGCGAGGGCCAGGGCCAGCTCGGCGGGGGTGGGCGCGGTGACGGCGTCCTCGTCGACGCCGCTCACGAGCACCTCGGGGGCGAGCCCGGCCTGGCGGAGCAGGCCGAGCCGGGCCGGGGACTGGGAGGCGAGGACGAGCCGGCGGCGCGGCTGCTGGTCTGTCATGGGATCAAGGGTATCGGCGGCGTCACGGTCGCCGGCGCCTCAGCGCACGCCGATCACGATCATCGCCAGGACCATGGCCAGCGCCAGGAGAACGCTCAGCCGCCGCAGCATGTCCTGCATGTCGCGCAGTTCCTTGGGCGGCTCGTTCTCGGGGTCGGACCACAGCATGTCACCAGCGTGCGGCCTGGCCGCCGGGGGCGCTTGAGTACGGGTACTCATTCGGGGCGCGGCGTCCCTCTTCCGTGCGCGGTCCCCCGCGCCCCCGGGTGCCCGGCCTCAGCCCGGCCAGTATGTGCGGCCCCATGAGGCGGGGCCTGGCTGGGGCAGGTGCCGGGCCGCGATACGGGACGGGTCGGACCACGCGTCCCTGCTGCTCGGCGGGCCGGACGGCTCCGTCTCCGCCGCCGCGGCGCGGGCGCGGACCACCGCCAGGGCGGCGGCCAGCTCCTCCGGGGTGGGGTTGCCCCTTACGACCTTGATCACGCCGGGCTCCTTAGAGGGGGATGTTGCCGTGCTTCTTCGGAGGGAGGGATTCCCGCTTGGTGCGTAGCTGACGCAGGCCGCGGACGATGTGGCGGCGGGTGTCGGACGGCATGACCACCGCGTCGACGTAGCCGCGTTCGGCCGCCGTGTAGGGGTTGAGGAGGGCGTCCTCGTACTCCTGCATCAGGCGGGCGCGGGTGGCCTCGGCGTCGTCACCGGCCTCGGCCTCGGCGAGGGTGCGGCGGTGCAGGATGTTGACCGCGCCCTGGGCGCCCATGACGGCGATCTGGGCGGTGGGCCAGGCGAGGTTGAGGTCGGCGCCCAGGTGCTTGGAGCCCATGACGTCGTAGGCGCCGCCGAAGGCCTTGCGGGTGATGACCGTGATGAGCGGGACGGTGGCCTCGGCGTAGGCGAAGATCAGCTTGGCGCCGCGGCGGATGATGCCGTCGTGCTCCTGGTCCACGCCGGGCAGGAAGCCGGGGACGTCCACGAAGGTCAGGACCGGGACGTTGAAGGCGTCGCAGGTGCGCACGAAACGGGCCGCCTTCTCGGAGGCGGTGATGTCCAGGCAGCCGGCGAACTGCATCGGCTGGTTGGCGACGATGCCGACCGGGCGGCCCTCGACGCGGCCGAAGCCGGTGAGGATGTTCGGCGCGTACAGCGGCTGCGTCTCGAGGAACTCGGCGTCGTCGAGGACGTGCTCGATGACGGTGTGCATGTCGTACGGCTGGTTCGCCGAGTCCGGGACGATGGTGTCCAGCTCGGCGTCCTCGTCCGTGACCGCGAGGTCGGCCTCCTCCGGGAAGGCGGGCGGGTCGGAGAGGTTGTTGGACGGCAGGTACGACAGCAGTTGCCTGACGTACTCGACGGCGTCCTTCTCGTCGCCCGCCATGTGGTGGGCCACGCCCGAGGTGGAGTTGTGGGTGCGGGCGCCGCCCAGCTCCTCGAAGCCGACGTCCTCACCGGTGACGGTCTTGATCACGTCGGGGCCCGTGATGAACATATGGCTGGTCTGGTCGACCATCACCGTGAAGTCGGTGATCGCGGGGGAGTACACCGCGCCGCCCGCGCACGGGCCGACGACCAGGCTGATCTGGGGGATGACGCCGGAGGCGTGGGTGTTGCGGCGGAAGATCTCGCCGTACGCCCCGAGCGAGGCCACGCCCTCCTGGATGCGGGCGCCGCCGGAGTCGTTGATGCCGATGACCGGGCAGCCGGTCTTCAGCGCGAAGTCCATGACCTTGACGATCTTCTGGCCGTAGACCTCGCCCAGCGCCCCGCCGAAGACGGTGAAGTCCTGGGAGAAGACGGCGACGGGGCGGCCGTCGACGGTGCCGTAGCCGGTGACGACGCCGTCGCCGTAGGGGCGGTTGGCGTCCAGGCCGAAGTTGGTCGAGCGGTGCCGGGCGAACTCGTCCAGCTCGACGAAGGAGCCCTCGTCGAGGAGGAGGTCGATGCGCTCGCGGGCCGTCAGCTTGCCCTTGGCGTGCTGCTTCTCGACGGCGCGTTCCGACCCGGCGTGCGTCGCTTCCTCGATACGGCGCCTCAGGTCCGCGAGCTTGCCCGCGGTCGTGTGGATGTCGGGCTGCTGCTCTTCCGGCTCGGACATCGGGATGCGGCTCCCTGCCTGCTCAAAAGGGGGGACGGTTACTCATCCGTAGAGTAGTAGGGGGCCTTCCCTTCGGCAGTGCGGTGTTTCCCACACCTAGGGTGGGTTGCATGACGCCCCGAGATGCCTCTGACTCCCCCCGCGGCCGTTGGTCCGACCTGGACCGGCCGCCCCTCAACACCGCGGCCCTGCGCCGGGGACTGGTGCGGGAGGGCGGGCTGTGGCGGCAGGTGGACGTGGTGCAGCGCACCGGTTCCACCAACTCCGACCTGGTGGCCCGCGCCGAGGGGGAGCAGGCGGAAGGGCTCGTCCTCGTCGCCGAGGAGCAGACCGCCGCGCGGGGCCGCCTGGACCGGCAGTGGACGGCTCCGGCCCGCTCCGGGCTCTTCTTCTCCGTACTGCTGCGGCCCGCCGAGGTGCCCGTGACCCGCTGGGGCTGGCTGCCGCTGCTCACCGGCGTGGCGGTGGCCACCGGACTGTCCCGGGCCGCGGGTGTCGACACCGCCCTGAAGTGGCCCAACGACCTGCTGGTGACGGTCGGCGACGAGGAGCGCAAGGCCGGCGGCATCCTCGCCGAGCGGGCCGGTGACGACGGGGTGGTCATCGGCGTCGGCATCAACGTCAGCCTGCGGGCGGACGAGCTCCCGGTGGAGCGGGCCGGGTCGCTGGCGCTGGCCGGAGCCGTGAGTACCGACCGGGACCCGCTGCTGCGCGGGGTGCTGCGGTCGCTGGAGGACTGGTACGGGCGGTGGCGGGCGGCCGGCGGCGACCCCGCGGCCAGCGGGCTGCAGGAGACGTACGCGGCCGGGTGCGCGACGCTCGGGCGGATGGTGCGGGCGGAGCTTCCGGGCGACCGGTCGCTCGAGGGGGAGGCGGTGGCCGTGGACGGGGACGGGCGGCTGGTACTGGCCACGGAGGCGGGGGTGCAGGAGCCGGTGGGGGCGGGGGACATCGTGCACTTGCGGTTGGCGTGACCGGGGCCCGGGGGCCCGGGGGCCCGGGGGCTCGGGGGTGGGCGCGACCCGAGTTCGCCCGGGCAAGCGAGCGGGGCCCGGGGTGCCCCGCCTGGGCCGGTTGGGGAGTCCTGGAGATGTCCGCCTAAGCCGGCGGTGGGCTTGGGGGTGGGCGCGCTGTGTGGCGTGGTCTGTGCCCGGCTGGGCCCGGCGGTGGTGCTTGGGGGTGGGTGCGTTGCGGGGTGCGGCCCGTGCCTGCCGGGGCCGCTGGGGGGCCGGGGGGTGCCCCGCCCGGGTCGGCCGGGGGTTTCCTGGGGGTGCCCCCGCCTGGGCCCGGCGGTGGGCTGGGGGTGGGCGCGCTGCGGGGTGCGGCCCGTGCGTGCCCGGGCCGCCGGGGAGCCCGGAGGCACCCGCTCGGGTCGGCCGGGGTTCCTGTGGGGCCGTTCGGGTTCCGGGTGCGGCACGACTGCCCGCAGGCCGCGCGGGAGTGAGCTGGGGCACACCTGACGTAAAGTTGGGGCCGGTCGAACCTGACCGCAGCAGATCGGAAGGGCAGCAGGCGTGACCGTCGACGACACGGGCTCCGGCGCGGACGGGGACGGCCGGGTGGACCCCGAGCCCGGCCCGGACTCCGCCGAATCCGGCGAGGACCCGCTCGCGCTGCGCCTCGAAGGGCTCATTCTGGGCGCCGAGCGCCGCTACACCCCCTTCCAGGCCGCCCGCAGCGCGGGCGTCTCCATGGAACTGGCCTCCCGTTTCTGGCGGGCCATGGGATTCGCCGACATCGGCCAGGCGAAGGCGCTCACCGAGGCGGACGTCCTCGCCCTGCGGCGCCTGGCCGGTCTGGTGGAGGCGGGACTGCTCAGCGAGGCCATGGCCGTGCAGGTGGCCCGGTCCACCGGGCAGACCACCGCCCGGTTGGCCGAGTGGCAGATCGACTCCTTCCTGGAGGGCCTGACCGAGCCCCCGGAGCCCGGGATGACGCGCACCGAGGTGACGTATCCCATCGTCGAGCTGCTCCTGCCCGAGTTGCAGGAGTTCCTCGTCTACGTCTGGCGGCGCCAGCTCGCCGCCTCGGCCGGCCGGGTCGTGCAGGCCGGGGACGACGAGGAGATGGTGGACCGGCGGCTCGCCGTCGGCTTCGCCGACCTGGTCGGCTTCACCCGGCTGACCCGCCGCATGGAGGAGGAGGAGCTCGGCGAGCTGGTCGAGGCCTTCGAGACCACCGCCGCCGACCTGGTGGCCGCGCGCGGCGGTCGGCTGATCAAGACCCTCGGCGACGAGGTGCTCTACGCCGCCGACGACGCCGGCACGGCCGCCGAGATCGCGCTGCGGCTCATCGAGACGATGGCGAACGACGAGACCATGCCGGAACTGCGCGTCGGCATCGCCTTCGGCACGGTGACCACCCGGATGGGCGACGTCTTCGGCACGACCGTCAACCTGGCCTCCCGGCTCACCTCGATAGCTCCCCGGGACGCCGTCCTCGTCGACACCGCCTTCGCGGAGGAGCTGATCCGTACGCGGGACGCCCCGGCCTCGGAGGCGGCGGCCGCCGAGGAGGCCGCCGCGGCGGAGAAGGAGGGCGAGGAGCCGCCGGCGTACCGCTTCGCGCTCCAGCCGATGTGGCAGCGGCCGGTACGCGGTCTCGGCGTGGTGGAGCCCTGGCTGCTCTCGCGGCGCGCTGGCGGCGGGGAGTCGTAGGGCCAGGTGCGTCCGGTGGGCGGTCGCCGCGCACCGGCGCCCGCCGGGGGCCGGGGGCCGTCAGTGGTCGTCGCCGAGCAGGTCCACGCAGACCCCGATGACCGGTACGCACAGACCCGGACCGCCCGGTTCCGGAACCGGGGCGGACGTTGGCGGTGGCGGCGTCGGGGTGGGACGAGGTGCGGGGGTGTCCCGGCTTGGTGGCTGCGGACTCCGCGGGGACCGCGGTGGCTGTGACGTGGGCGGGGGCGGCGAGTCCCCGGCGCCCGAGTTCCTTGCGCCCGAGTTCTCGGCGCCCGAGTTCTCGGCACCCGTGTCCGCGGCGCCCGGGTCCGCACCGCCCGGGGCGGTCGTCGCGGAGGGGAGCGTGGCCGGGGGGCCGCTCGCGGACCGGCCCGGTATGAGGCCCGGCCCGGGGACCGGCGATCCGCTCGGACCGCCCATGGCCGAGGTGGCCGACGGGCTCACGTCCGGTGGACCGGCGGTGCTCGCCGCGGCGGGGTCCGTCGCCCGGTCCGTCGCGGTGCCGCCGCCCGTCCCCCCGTGCGGCGCGGCCTGCGCGCCGTACCCGTCCACGTCGCCGCCCCCGGGCCCGGGCAGCAGGCGGACGAGGCTCAGGGTGCCTGCCGCCAGGGCGAGGCCGCCGGCGGTGAGCAGCACCTTGCGGGGGCGGGGCCTGCGGTGCCGGCCCCGGTGGCCCCACGGGTGCTGCGGTCTCGTCGGTGTGCCGGTCGTCGTCATGTCCCCTCCCCGGTGCGCAGGCGCCCCCGCCGCGCCGTGGCGGAGCGAGGCTACGGGCTGCCGTCGGCCGGGGTACTGCGGTCGGCCGGATGTCACTCGAACGGGGAAGCAGGGCGGGGCGGGCCAGGGCGCGGCCGGCCTTTCCCCGCGGGGTCCCGCCTGCGATGATCGGGCGGTCGGATTGTTAACCCGCGTTAACCGGAGGGTGTCATGAGCGAGGAGCGGTTCGGAGAGTTCGTCCTGGTGCGGCGGCACGGGGACGGGCATGTCGCGGAGCTCGCGCTCGACCGGCCGAAGGCCATGAACGCCGTGTCGACCGCGATGGCCCGGTCCATCGGGGTGGCGTGCGCGGCGCTGGGCGAGGACCGGAGCGTACGCGTGGTGGTGCTGACCTCGACCCATGAGCGCGCGTTCTGCGTCGGGGCCGACCTCAAGGAGCGCAACTCCTTCTCCGACGCCGATCTGCTGCGGCAGCGGCCGGCGGCCCGGGCGGCGTACACGGGGGTGCTCGAGCTGCCGGTGCCGGCGATCGCGGCCGTGCACGGGTTCGCGCTCGGGGGCGGTTTCGAGCTGGCGTTGTCGTGCGACGTGATCGTGGCCGACCGCACGGCGGTGGTGGGCCTGCCCGAGGTGTCGGTCGGGGTGATCCCGGGCGGCGGCGGTACGCAGTTGCTGCCGCGCCGGGTGGGGGCGGCGCGCGCCGCCGAGCTGGTGTTCACGGCGCGGCGGGTGAAGGCCGCGGAGGCGCGCGAGCTGGGGCTCGTGGACCAGCTCGTGGACGAGGGGCGGGACCGGGAGGAGGCGCTGGACCTCGCCTCCCGGATGGCCGCGAACTCGCCCGTGGGGCTGCGCGCGGCCAAGCGGGCGCTGCGGCTCGGGCACGGGCTCGACCTGCGGGCCGGGCTCGAGGTCGAGGACGCGGCGTGGCGGGCGGTGGCGTTCTCGGGGGACCGGGCGGAGGGGGTGGCGGCGTTCAACGAGAAGCGGGCGCCGCGGTGGCCCGGGGAGTGACCTCGCCCGTGTGGCGCGGGCCGGCGGCAGCCACCGGGCCGGCGGCAGCCACCGGGCCGGCGGCAGCCACCGGGCCGGCGGCATCCGCATCCGCATCCGTAGCCGTCGGCCGGTCCGGTGCCCGGGGCGCGTCCGTGCGGGCCGAAGGGGGGCGCGTCCACGGCAGCGCGTGAGCGGGCATGTCGCTGTCCCGCGCGTTCACCACGCGCGCAAACGGCCCAACCGCCGGAGGTCTCATGTCCACTTTCTCCGTGAATCTCCCTAGCCTGGAGTGATGGGTGACGACAGGCGGCTCGCGGCCGTAGTGGCGCTGGCGCAGGGCATGGCCGCCGCGCACAGCTCGCGTGAGGCCTGGCGGGCGGCGGCCGTCGGCGCGTGTCTGGCGCTGGGCGGCGGTTTCGCCGCGCTGTCGGTGTGGGAGCGCGAGCTGGGCCGCCTCCGGGTCCTGGTGAACGTCGGCGAGCGGGCCGAGGGCGAGGAGGAGTTCCCGGAGGACGAGTCCTACCCGGTGCACCAGTTCGCGGAGATCACCGAGTTCCTGCACGAGCGCTGGGCCGGCGGCGGTGAGCCCGACGCCTGGGTCGAGACGGCCGAGGGTCCCGCCGCCGGGCGTCCGGGCTACGTCCACCAGCGCGTCGCCGCCCTGCGCCGCCGGGGGCGCGGCTGCTGCGTGGTCGCGCCGATCGTGCTGCACGGCCGCGCCTGGGGCGAGCTGTACGTGGCCCGTCCGGTGGGGGAGCCGGTCTTCGCGCGGCCCGACGCCGACTTCGCGACCGTGCTGGCCTCCGTCGTCGCCGCCGGGATCGCCCAGACCGAGCGGCTGGAGGAGGTCCGGCGCCTCGCGTACACCGACGCGCTCACCGGGCTGGCCAACCGCCGCGCCGTCGACTCCGCGCTGGACGAGGCCGTCGAACGGCACCGCGAGGAGGACGTCGTCGTCAGTCTCGTCGTATGCGATCTGAACGGCCTCAAGCGCGTGAACGACACGCACGGGCACGCCGTCGGCGACCGTCTGCTGGAACGTTTCGGATCGGTGCTGTCGCTGTGCGGGGCGATGCTGCCGGGGGCGCTCGCGGCGCGGCTCGGCGGGGACGAGTTCTGCCTGCTCGCGGTCGGGCCGTCCGCCGACGCGGTGGTCAAGGCCGCCGAGGAGCTGTGCCGCCGGGCGGCCGAGCTGGAGCTCGGTGACGGTGTGGCCTGCGGGGTCGCGTCCACGGATGACCCCGTCGGGCCGGTGCGCTCGGCCCGCCGGCTGTTCCGGCTCGCCGACGCCGCCCAGTACCGCGCCAAGGCCGAACGGTCCGCCGGGCCGGTCGTCGCCGGCCGCGAGGGGCCCGACGACCCCGTCGTACGGCTCGCGGACGAGCCCTCGCGGGAGGAGGACGGGGAGCGCAGGCGGTTCCGCGGGCGGCACTCGCCGTAGGGCCGGCGCGGTAAGGGGTGCAACCGGCACGCATCCGTGACGGCCTCCCTCGTGACATCATCGAATTCACTGCGTACGCTCCTGAATATGGATATGCACACTGTGGTGGTGGGGACGACCGGCGTCACCGCGTCCGACGTCCTCGCCGTGGCGCGCGCCGGCGCCCGGGTCGAGCTCTCCGACGAGGCGGTGGCCGCCCTGGCCGCGGCCCGCGAGATCGTGGCCGCGCTGGCCGCCAAGCCGGACCCCGTGTACGGCGTGAGCACCGGCTTCGGCGCCCTGGCGACCCGGCACATCAGCCCCGACCTGAGGGCCCGGTTGCAGCGCAACATCGTCCGCTCGCACGCCGCCGGGATGGGCCCGCGCGTCGAGCGCGAGGTGGTCCGCGCGCTGATGTTCCTGCGGCTGAAGACCGTCTGCTCCGGGCGCACCGGCGTCCGCCCCGAGGTCGCGCGGACCATGGCCGACGTGCTGAACGCCGGGATCACCCCGGTCGTGCACGAGTACGGCTCCCTCGGCTGCTCCGGCGACCTCGCCCCCCTGTCGCACTGCGCGCTCACCCTCATGGGCGAGGGTGACGCCGAGGGCCCCGACGGCACCGTGCGGCCGGCCGGCGAGCTGCTCGCCGAGCACGGTATCGCCCCCGTCGAGCTGCGCGAGAAGGAGGGCCTCGCCCTTCTCAACGGGACCGACGGCATGCTCGGCATGCTGGTCATGGCCCTCGCCGACCTCGACACCCTCTACAAGTCCGCCGACGTCACCGCCGCGCTGACCATGGAGGCCCTGCTCGGCAGCGACAAGGTGCTCGCCGCCGAGCTGCACGCCATCCGCCCGCACCCGGGGCAGGCCGCCAGCGCCGCCAACATGGCCGCCGTGCTCAAGGGCTCGGGCCTGACCGGGCACCACCAGGACGACGCCCCCCGCGTCCAGGACGCCTACTCGGTGCGCTGCGCCCCGCAGGTCGCCGGCGCCGGACGCGACACCATGGCCCACGCCTGCCTCGTCGCCGAGCGCGAGCTGGCGGCGGCCGTGGACAACCCCGTGGTGCTGCCCGACGGGCGGGTGGAGTCCAACGGCAACTTCCACGGTGCCCCGGTCGCCTACGTGCTCGACTTCCTCGCCGTCGCCGTCGCGGACCTCGGCTCCATCGCCGAGCGGCGCACCGACCGGCTGCTGGACAAGAACCGCAGCCACGGGCTGCCGCCGTTCCTCGCCGACGACGCCGGCGTCGACTCCGGTTTGATGATCGCCCAGTACACGCAGGCCGCCCTGGTCAGCGAGTTGAAGCGGCTCGCCGTACCCGCCTCGGCGGACTCGATCCCGTCCTCCGCGATGCAGGAGGACCACGTGTCGATGGGCTGGTCGGCGGCGCGCAAGCTGCGCACGGCCGTCGACAACCTCACCCGCGTGATCGCCGTCGAGCTGTACGCCGCCACGCGCGCGATCCAGCTCCGCGAGGGCCTCGCCCCCGCCCCGGCCTCGCGGGCGGTCATCGACGCCGTACGGGCGGCCGGTGTCGAGGGTCCCGGCCCGGACCGGTTCCTGGCGCCCGATCTCGCCGCGGCGGACGCGTTCGTGCGCGCCGGGCACCTGGTGGCGGCCGCGGAGGCGGTGACCGGGCCGCTGCGGTAGCCGGGCCGACGAGGTCCGAGGAGCCCTGTCGGGACGGCGGGGCTCCGCTGCGCTGTCGCGCCGTGCCGTCCCCCGAGCGTCCGCTGACGCCCGAGCGTCCGCTGACGCCCGAGCGCCCGCGGACGCCGGAATGCGCGCTGACGCGGGAGCGCCCGCTGACGCAGGAGCGCCCGCCGCCTTCGAACGGTCAAGAAGTCCAAAAGAACGTCAAGCGCCGTCAAAAACCGAGGCGTTCCCGGCGCACCGAGTACCCGACGAAGCCGGCGCCGAGACCGAGGCAGAGGGCGCCGCCGACGACGTACGGCGTGCTGTCGAAGCTTCCGGTGTCGGCCAGGCGGGTGGTGCCCCCGCCGCCGGCCTCCGTGCCCGTGGACACCACTCTGGCCTGCGCTGTGACCTGCGGAGACGAACTGGCGGAGGCGGACTTGAGTGCCGGTGTGTCGGGTGTCGCGTTCGCGGACGGGACGAACCACAGGGCGCACAGCAGGCCGCCCGCGGCGGCGGCGGTCAGCAACGGACGGCGAGCGGATGACACGGAATATCGATCCCCTTGTGGCGCTGGCGAATTGGCCGTGTGGGCAGATGTTAGTGAAAGCCGCGGGTCACAGGAAAGTCACGGGAGCGGTCGGCCTTACGCTCCGGGCATGAGTACTCCAGAGACGTCATCTTTTGTACGGATTCGCGTCGAGCTCGTTCTCGAGATCGACGACGAGGAGGCCGTCACCGGGGCCGCGCTGCGGTCGCTCGCCGACGACACCGACCTGTCCGACGCGGAGAGGGCCCACGCCGAGCGCGCTGTGACGGAGGACACCGCGGAGGCCCTGGCCCATCTCGTGGACCCGTTCGACCTGGTCAGCGCGGTACCCGGAGTCGAGCTCCAGCAGGCCTCCTGGAGTGGCGAGCAGATCGACTACGACCCCGATTCGCCGGAGTGGGACCTGGACGAGGAAGATGGCGACGAGAACGACCCCGAAGACGATGAACTGACGGTCGGCTGACGCGGTGTGGGGAAAAACGTGACCCCGGGCGGCAACCACCGTCCGGGGTTTCGTCGTCTCAAGGGGCGCGCCGGCCGGCCCCGCACCGCCCCCGCCTCCGCGGCAAACGTGGTGTGCCCCACACCTGTGAGCGATGTGGAACGGGACGAACCGGTCGTAGCGTTGAAAGTTCTTGACGGGGAATCTCGGGGTTTCCGGACTCGGCAACGATGGAGAAGCGTGTGATGACGGACGGTAAGCGGCGCAAGGGCCTGGCGGCCGCGTCCGCACTGCTCGGCGGTGTGCTGGTGCTCTCGGCATGTTCCAGTGGCGACGCCGACACCTCCGGAGGGGGGGACGGCAAGACCTCGCAGGCCGAGGTCGACGAGGCGGCGGCCAAGAAGTCGTCCGAGGCCCAGATCAAGATCACGCCCAAGGACAACTCGGACAACGCCTCCATCAACAACTCCGCCGGCGTCACCGTGAGCAAGGGCACGCTCACGGAGGTCAAGATGACCGCCACCGACGGCACGGAGGTCGAGGGCCAGATATCCGCCGACAAGACGAGCTGGAAGCCCAGCGGTCAGCTCGAGCGGGCCACCAAGTACCAGATCACGGCGACCGCGCAGGACTCCGAGGGCCGCGCCGCCCACGAGAACGCGTCGTTCACCACGGTCTCCCCGAAGAACAGCTTCATCGGCACCTTCACCCCGGACGACGGCAAGACCGTCGGCGTCGGCATGCCGGTGTCGATCAACTTCGACAAGGAGATCACCGACAAGGCCGCCGTCCAGAAGGGCATCACGGTCAACACCACCAGTGGCCAGGAGGTCGCCTGCCACTGGTTCAGCACCCAGCGCATGGACTGCCGCCCCGAGAACTACTGGCAGGAGGGCTCGACCGTCACCCTCAAGCTGGCGCTCGACGGGGTCGAGGGCGCCGAGGGGATCTACGGCGTCCAGCAGAAGTCGGTCACCTTCAAGATCGGCCGCAACCAGGTCTCCTACGTCGACGCCAAGACCAAGCAGATGAAGGTCACGCAGGACGGCAAGACCGTCAAGACGATCCCGATCTCGGCCGGCTCCCCCGAGAACAAGACCTACGAAGGCCAGATGGTGATCTCCGAGAAGTTCAAGGAGACCCGGATGAACGGCGCGACGGTCGGCTTCACCGACGACGACGGCGAGGGCGAGTACGACATCAAGGACGTGCCGCACGCCATGCGCCTGAGCACCTCCGGCACCTTCATCCACGGCAACTACTGGGGCAAGGGCATCTTCGGCAACGCCAACACCAGCCACGGCTGCGTGGGTCTGGCCGACGCCAAGGGCGCCGACGACCCGAACACGCCGGGCGCCTGGTTCTACGACAACTCGATCATCGGTGACGTGGTCGTCGTTCAGAACACCGGCGACAAGACCATCGCCCCGGACAACGGCCTCAACGGCTGGAACATGGACTGGGCCCAGTGGAAGGCCGGTTCGGCGGTCTGACGGCCCCGCCCCCCTCCGCGCCGCCCGTACAGCGCCTGCCGCCCCTCACCGGGGGCGGCAGGCGCTGCCGCATGTCCGGCGCGCGGGCGCTTCCCCATGTCCGGCGCGCGGGCCGTGGCGGGACGTCAGCCGGTGCGGTTCCGGGCGGCGGTGGCCACGGCCGCGGCCACTGACGGTTCGGCCGACCCTCACCTCGGCAGCGAGGCCGCCGCGTCCGTCCCCCAGCTCGCCAGCAGCCGCAGCGCCTCCGCCGAAGGGGAGCCGGGCTCGGCGTGGTACGTGACGAACGCCTGCTCCTCGTCGTCGACCAGGCGGAACGTCTCGAAGGACAGGGTCAGGTCACCGACCAGCGGGTGCCGCATCCGCTTGACGCCGTAGCTCTTCTCCTTGACGTCGTGCGTGGCCCACAGCCGCCGGAACTCCTCGCTCTTCACGGACAGTTCGCCGACCAGGGCGGACAGCCGCGGGTCGTCCGGGTGCCGGCCCGCGTCCATGCGCAGGAAACTGACCATGTCGGACGCCTTCTGGTCCCAGTCCACGAAGAGGTCCCGGTAGTCCGGGTTCAGGAAGACCAGCCGCGCCCAGTTCCGCTCCTCGGCGGGCAGCCCGCCCCAGTCGCCGAAGAGGGCCGCCGCCATCCGGTTCCAGGCCAGGATCTCCGAGCGCCGTCCCGTCACGTACGCCGGCACGGTGTCGATCGACTCCAGCAACTGGAGCAGCGCCACCCGCACCGGCTGCTGCGCCCGCGCCGCCGTCGCCCGCCTGCGCTGCTGCTTCGGCTTCGCCAGGTGTGTCAGGTGCGCCTGCTCGGCGTCGGACAGCCGCAGGGCGCGGGCGATCGCGTCGAGGACCTCCGCCGACACGTTCCGCCCGTTGCCCTGTTCCAGACGCGTGTAGTACGCCACCGACACCCCGGCCAACTGCGCCAGCTCCTCGCGCCGCAGCCCCGGCACCCGGCGGTGCCGCCCGAACGACGGCAGGCCCACGTCCTCCGGCTTCAGCCTGGCCCTGCGGGTGCGCAGGAACTCGCTCAGCTCGGCACGCCGGTCCAGTCCATCCATACCCTCCAGTATCGCCGGACGTATTCCCGGTCGTACGCACCCGAGACTGTCCCCGCCGGTGGTACGCACGCTGGACGTACGCAAAAGCGTGGTCTGGGTGATCCCGCAGGCCGGAGGCAGGGTGGAGGCATCACCCTGTCAATGCCAAGAGAATTCCGGAGAACCCGGCATGACCACTGTCGCCGCGTACGCAGCACCCGCCGCCAAGGCTCCGCTGGAGCGGACCACCATCGAGCGGCGCGAGGTGGGCGAACACGACGTTCTGATCGACATCAAGTTCGCCGGCATCTGCCACTCCGACATCCACCAGGTCCGGGAGGGCTGGGGCGAGGCCATCTTCCCGATGGTCCCGGGCCACGAGATCGCCGGTGTCGTCGAGGCCGTCGGCCCCGGCGTCACCAAGTTCAAGGCCGGCGACCGGGTCGGCGTCGGCTGCCTCGTCGACTCCTGCCGCGAGTGCGAGAACTGCGAGGCCGGCCTGGAGCAGCACTGCCTCAAGGGCAGCGTCGGCACGTACAACGCCGTCGGCTACGACGGTGAGCCGACCTACGGCGGCTACGCGCAGAAGGTCGTCGTCGCCGAGGACTTCACCGTCCGCATCCCCGACGGGCTCGCGCTCGACGTCGCCGCGCCGCTGCTGTGCGCGGGCATCACCACGTACTCCCCGCTCAAGCACTGGGGCGCCGCCCCCGGCAAGAAGGTCGCCGTGATCGGCCTGGGCGGCCTCGGCCACATGGGCGTCAAGATCGCCCACGCGATGGGCGCCGAGGTCACCGTCCTCTCGCAGTCGCTGCGCAAGAAGGACGACGGCCTGAGGCTGGGCGCCGACCACTACTACGCGACCAGCGACGAGAAGACCTTCCAGCACCTTGCGGGCAGCTTCGACCTGATCCTCTCCACGGTCTCCGCGCCGCTGGACTTCGGCTCCTACCTCGGCCTGCTCAAGACCGGCGGTGCCCTGGTGAACGTCGGCGCCCCCGAGGAGCCGATCGCCCTGAACCTGTTCTCGCTCATCGGCGGCAACAAGACCCTCGCCGGCTCCATGATCGGCGGCATCCAGGAGACCCAGGAGATGCTGGACTTCTGCGCCGAGCACGGCCTCGGCGCCGAGATCGAGGTGATCGCCGCGTCCGAGGTCAACGAGGCGTACGAGCGGGTCCTGGCGAGTGACGTGCGGTACCGCTTCGTGATCGACACGGCGACGATCTGACGGACCGGGAAGCCTCTGCCGACCGGCCGGAGAGGTTCTTCGGGAATCTTTCCCCCGGCTGTCACACGGCCGCGACGCCGCGGGTCATACCGCCGTAGACACACACGGCGGACGCCCGGACGGGCGGGGACCAGAAACCCGTCCGTCCGGGCGCCAGGACCCCGGGAGCAGTCATGACGTACCCCTCGTCCCCCTCCACCCCCATCCTCGTCACCGGCGGCACCGGCACCCTCGGCGGCCACGTCGTCCCACTGCTGCGGGCGGCCGGCCACGAGGTACGGGTCCTCACCCGGCGGGCCCGCCCCGCCGGGGACGGCGTCACCTACGTCACCGGCGACCTCCTCACCGGTGAAGGTGTCGAGGCCGCGGTCGACGGCGTGCACACCGTCCTGCACCTGGCGGGCGGCCCGAAGGGCGACGACAAGGCGACCCGCGCCCTGGTGCGGGCCGCCTCCGGCGCGGACGTACGGCACCTCGTGTACATCTCGGTGGTGGGCGCGGACAGTGTGCCGCTGGCGTGGCTGCGCACCAAGCTGGACTCGGAGCGGGCGATCGCCGACTCGGGCATCGGGTGGACGGTGCTGCGGGCGGCCCAGTTCCACGAGCTGACCCTGACGATGATCGAGAAGATGGCCAAGCTGCCGGTCCTCCCCGTTCCGGGCGGGTTGCGCCTCCAGCCGGTCGACTCCCGCGAGGTCGCCGCCCGCCTCGTCGAACTGACCCTCGCGGCACCCTCCGGCCGGGTTCCCGACATGACCGGCCCCGAGGTCCACGACCTGGCCGCCCTGGCCCGCCCGTATCTCGCCCTGCATGCCCGGCGCCGGCGTCCGCACCTGCCGGTCCGGATCCCCGGCAGGGCGGGCCGTGCCTACCGTGCGGGGGCGAACCTCACGCTGGAGGGGGCGCGGGTGGGCCGGCGGACGTGGGAGGAATTCCTGACGGAGCGTGCCGGACGCGAGGCGGCGACGGCTGCCGCCCGCCGCTCGTGACCCGGGCGGCCGGCGGCGCCTGCCCCCCACGACGGTCCGCGGCGTCACGCTCCGGCGGCCGGCGGCCGGACGCGCCGCCCACGACGGTCAGCGGCGCCGCAGCGACGCGTCCAGCAGCGCGGGCGGGGTGTCGAACTTCTCGTGCGCGGCCAGGTCGGTGCCGGGAGCCACGACGGCGTCGACGGCGTCGAGGACGTCGGCGGAGAGCACGGTGTCGGCGGCGGCGAGCTGCGCGTGCAGGTGGTCCAGGGTGCGCGGGCCGATGAGCGCGCTGGTCACGGCGGGGTGCGCGGTGACGAATCCGAGCGCGAGCTGGATCATGGTCAGACCGGCCCCGTCGGCGACCTCCGCCAGCCGCTCGACGGCGTCGATCCGTGCCCGGTTGGCCGGCAGGGAGGTGTCGAACCGTTCGGGCAGGACCGCCGAGCGGTGAGTGGCGATCTCCCGCCCGGCACGGACGGCCCCCGACAGCCAGCCCGAGGCCAGCGGGCTCCACACCAGTACGCCGAGCCCGTATTCCTCGGCCACGGGCAGCACATGGCTCTCGATCCCGCGCTGGAGGACGGAGTAACTGGGCTGCTCGGTGACGTATCGGCCCAGGCGGTGCTCGCGGGCCGCCCACTGGGCCTGCACGATGCGGTACGCGGGGAAGGTCGAGGAGCCGAAGTAGCGGATCTTCCCGGCGCGCTGGAGGTCGGTCAGGGCCGACAGCGTCTCCTCGTCGCTGGTGGCCGGGTCCCACCGGTGGATCTGGTAGAGGTCGACGTGGTCGACACCGAGGCGGCGCAGGCTGTTGTCCAGCTCGGTGACCAGCCAGCGGCGCGAGGCGCCCCGGTGGTTGGGCTCGTCGCTCATCGGCATGCACGCCTTCGTGGCCAGCACGATGTCGTCGCGGCGGCCGGCGATGGCCTTGCCGACCATCTCCTCCGACTCGCCGGCGCCGTACATGTCGGCGGTGTCGATGAGGTTCACCCCGCCCTCCAGGGCGGCGTCGACGATGGCGGTGGCCTCGTCCTGGGTGGTGCGTCCGATGGCGCCGAAATTCATGGCGCCGAGCGCGAGGGAGCTGACCTGCACGCCGGTGCGGCCCAGGGTGCGGTATCGCATGGGGTGTTCCTCCGTTGTGGGTGAAGCGGGGTGCGCGGGGCGGGACCGCGGACACCGTGAGTGGCACGGCGAGCGGCAGGGCGAGTGGCACGGCAAACGGCATGGCAAGCGCCCGGCGCTCGGGGGCGCTGGTGCCGGGAGTCGCGCTCTGGCATCATGACCAAGTGGAACGCCGTCCCGTTTGACAATACGGAACAGCGTCCCGTTTAGCAATCCCGGTGGCGGAGGAACGACGTGGTGCGAGAGCAGGACGGCGGCGAGGGCACGGCGCAGGCGGCCCGGCCCAAGCGTGCGGACGCCCGGCGCAACCAGAAGACCCTGCTCGACGCGGCCGCCGCGGTCTTCGTCGAGTCGGGCGTGGAAGCGCCGGTACGCGACATCGCGGCCCGGGCCGGCGTCGGAACGGCCACGATCTACCGCCACTTCCCGACACGCGCGGACCTCATCATCGGCGTCTACCGGCACCAGGTGGAGGCCTGCGCCGAGGCCGGCCCGGCCCTGCTGGCGAGCAGCCCGACCCCGTACGCCGCCCTGGGGCGGTGGATCGACCTGTTCGTCGACTTCCTGGTCACCAAGCACGGACTCGCTGCCGTACTGCAGTCCGACAACGCCGGCTTCGAGACGCTGCACGCGTACTTCCTCGACCGCCTCGTGCCCGTGTGCACCCGGCTCCTCGAAGCCGCGACCGCCTCCGGCGAGATCCGGTCCGACCTGTCCGCCCTGGAGCTCATGCGCGGCGTCGGCAACCTCTGCATCGGCGCGGAGAGCGACCCGCGCTACGACGCGCGGCGCCTGGTCGAACACCTCATCGCGGGGCTGCGCCAACCGGACTGACGGACCGGGACCCGCCTGTGTCGAGGCTGGGTCAGTGCTGAGCGACGCTGCCGTGGCTGTGCTCAGGGCGGCGGGTCCACAGGGATACGTCACTGCTCGTCGCGACGGCGATGGTCTCCCCGGAGGGGGAGAAGCCGAAGGCCCGAAGTTCCGAGTAGCTGGAGTGGAAGATGTGCCACCACTTCTCTCCGTACGGGCCGGAGTGGGGAAGCCCGCCATCGACCGAGAGCAGCACACGATCGTTGGGCCAGGCCGGGGTGACGACCTCCAGGGTCCAGCCGTCCCCGGTCGTGGTGTGCAGCCCACCGCCGAAGAGCCCCGCGATGCGCACGCGGCTCCCGGCGATGGGCCCGAGTCCGGGGCAGGACAGGTCGGCGACCGCGTCGGGGGTGCTGTCCTCGGGATCGGGGTCGCGGTCCCTGGCGATCTTCTCGCCGGTGACGGCGTCGAAGAGACCGTGACCGTCGTGCGAGACGACCATGACCAGGTCATGGCCGCTGCCGGGATGCGACGCGAAGCCGATGCCGAGCAGTCCACCGACAGGGACTCCGTACGCGTACGCGAAGACGGGCCGCCAGGGCGCGGGCGCGGGGACGACGGGGGCGGCGAGCGATCGGTCTCGCAGCGACCGCTGGTAAGCGGAGATCTCCGGTTCGCTGACGGATCGCTCCACCGGAGTCGCCTTCCTGATCTGCTTCGTCACCTGTTCATGATCTCGCGCCAGGCGGCCACCGCGTGGAGCCGGGCAGCGGAGAAGACCGCGGCATGGCAACCTCTGCCGGGCATCCCCACGTGCACGCTCCGCGCCTCCCGAGCTCCGTGAGGCAGCGCGGCGAGCGGTCGCCGCACCGTGATCGCTCCGGCAAGCCCAGCGAGGCGGACCATGGTTTCCGGCCGCGGGGCCGGTGCGGCGGGCCCGGAATCGCCGGGAACCCTCGCGCGTTGAGAAGAGTGGCCGGGGGATGCCGGCGGTGCCGGCCGAGTAGCCCGAGTGACCGAACGACGAATTGTGGAGGGCCGCAATGGCTGCGCAGACGCAGAGGGCCGTGCTCGCAGGTGGATGCTTCTGGGGGATGGAGGAGCTGATCCGCCGGCTCCCGGGCGTCACGGCGACCCGGGTGGGATACACCGGTGGAGACGTGCCGAACGCGACGTACCGCCACCACGGCACGCACGCGGAGGCCATCGAGATCCTTTTCGACCCCGAGGAGACGGACTACCGCGCGATCCTGGAGTTCTTCTTCCAGATCCACGACCCGAGCACCAAGAACCGTCAGGGCAACGACATCGGCCTCAGTTACCGCTCGGCGATCTACTACGTGGACGACGAGCAGAAGCGGATCGCCGAGGACACGATCGCGGACGTGGACGCCTCCGGACTGTGGCCGGGCAAGGTCGTCACCGAGGTGGAGCCGGTCGGCCCCTTCTGGGAGGCCGAGCCCGAGCACCAGGATTACCTTCAGCGTTACCCGGAGGGCTACACCTGCCACTTCCCGCGCCCGGGTTGGCGGCTGCCCGCCCGCGCCGAGGGCTGACCGGGGGCGGCCCGGCGGACGACCGAGGGCCGGCCGGAGGCGCGTAGACGTGCGCGGATCGGCCGGCGCGTAGACGTGCGCGGATCGCCCGGCGAGGAGACGAGGAGACCTGTGCGGACCGGCCCGAGGGGGGGAGAGAGACGTGTGCGGACCGGTCGGGGGTGCGATGAGTGCGTACCGGCCGGGGAGCGCGGTGTGTGCGTACGGCCGGCGGGTAGTCCGCCGGCCGCGTCAGGGGGTGGCCGTCAGTGCGGCAGTGTCGCCGGGCTGCCGCCGTTCGCCTCGTAGCCCGCGACGGCCAGGGCGCGGTAGACCGCGAACTCCGCCGCCGGGTCGGCGGACAGGGTCCAGGGCAGGGCGCCGACGTGGCCGTCGATGACTATGAGCTGGTTCATGGCCTCGGCCCAGCGCTCGCCGCGGACCAGGAAGAGGACCAGCAGATGGCGGACGTGCGCCTGCATCGGGTCGTCCGGGCGGGCCGAGTGGACCGCGTGCAGGGCGCCGTGGACCGCCTTGGTGACGACCTCGCTCTGGTAGAAGCCGCTGACCAGGTTGACCTCGGGGAGATGCTCGAACACGGCGAAGAGCGGCATCGCCGCGAGCAGGGAACCGCGGGGGGCACGGGCCGCCGCCGCCTCGGCGAAGGAGTACGCCAGGTCGCGGGAGCCGTGCCACTTCTCGCACCAGTAGTGCAGGGCGGCCAGGTGCGCGCCCATGTGGGCCGGGGCGCGGTCCAGGATCTTCAGCCAGAGCTGCTCGAAGTCCTCGCGCGGGTAGGCGAGGCCGCGGGCGACCGAGAGCTCGATGATGTACGGGATCGGGTCGCCGGGGGCGAGCAGTGCCGCCTCCCCGCAGGCTGCCTTCGCCTCCTCCATGATGATCCGGAACTCGTCCGTGCCCGGCGTCGCCGTCCGCCACGCCTGCTGCACCAGGAACTCGGCGTGCACGGCCGCGCCGCCCGCGTCCTTGGGCGCCTCGGCCCGCCACACCCGCAGCCACTGCCCGCCCGGCGTCTCGCCGACGCCGCCGGGCCGCTGCCGCAGCTCCAGCGACGCGGCACCCGCGAAGGCCTGCACACGCTGCCAGCGCCGCTCGCCCTCCGCCTCCGTGCCGGCGAGGAGCTGCTTGGCCCCCCGGTAGTCCTGCGTGCGCTGGACCAGGTCCAGGACGTCCAGCAGGTCCTGGTCCGGGCCGGGCATGCGGATGTCCAGCTCCTCCTCGCGGGCGAAGCCGTAGTTCTCGGGGTCCGCCGCGTCCGGGTGGCCGGCGGGTACCAGGCCGACCGCGCTCCGCCGGCGCCGCAGAACGGGGAGCAGCACGAAGCCGAGCATGACCAGCGCTATCAGGACCCACAGAATCTCCATGTCTCAAGCGAACCAGACGGCGCCGACAATTGGCCAACCTGGGCCGTGGCCCTGTGGAAAACGCGCGGAGCCGTCCGCGCGGCTACCCTCGGTTCCCATGAGCGACAGGCACATCAGTCAGCACTTCGAGACGCTCGCGATTCACGCGGGCAACACCGCCGACCCCCGGACGGGCGCGGTCGTCCCGCCGATCTATCAGGTGTCGACCTACAAGCAGGACGGCGTCGGCGGACTGCGCGGCGGATACGAGTACAGCCGCAGCGCCAACCCGACCCGTACGGCCCTGGAAGAGAACCTGGCCGCTCTGGAGGGCGGCCGTCGCGGCCTCGCGTTCGCGTCCGGACTGGCGGCCGAGGACTGCCTGTTGCGTACGCTGCTGCGTCCCGGTGATCACGTGGTGATCCCCAACGACGCGTACGGCGGTACGTTCCGGCTCTTCGCCAAGGTCGCCACGCGGTGGGGCGTGGAGTGGTCCGTGGCCGACACGAGTGACCCGGCGGCGGTGCGGGCCGCGCTAACCCCGAAGACCAAGGCCGTGTGGGTGGAGACGCCCTCCAACCCGCTGCTCGGCATCACCGACATCGCCGCCGTGGCCCAGGTCGCCCGGGACGCCGGCGCCCGGCTCGTCGTCGACAACACCTTCGCCACGCCGTACCTCCAGCAGCCACTGGCGCTCGGTGCGGACGTCGTCGTGCACTCCCTGACCAAGTACATGGGCGGCCACTCCGACGTCGTCGGCGGTGCGCTGGTCGTGGGCGACCAGGAGCTGGGGGAGGAGCTGGCGTTCCACCAGAACGCGATGGGCGCCGTCGCCGGGCCCTTCGACTCCTGGCTGGTGCTGCGCGGCACCAAGACGCTCGCCGTGCGCATGGACCGCCACAGCGAGAACGCCACCAAGGTCGCCGAGATGCTCTCCCGGCACGCGCGCGTGACGAGTGTGCTGTACCCGGGGCTGCCGGAGCACCCCGGGCACGAGGTCGCCGCCAAGCAGATGAAGGCGTTCGGCGGCATGGTGTCGTTCCGCGTCGAGGGCGGCGAGGAAGCGGCCGTCGAGGTGTGCGACCGCGCGAAGGTGTTCACGCTGGGCGAGTCCCTGGGCGGCGTCGAGTCGCTGATCGAGCACCCGGGCCGGATGACGCACGCCTCCGCCGCGGGCTCGGCCCTGGAGGTGCCCGCCGACCTGGTGCGCCTGTCGGTCGGTATCGAGAACGTCGACGACCTGCTCGCGGACCTCCAGCAGGCGTTGGGTTAGTCCGGCGCGTTCACCAGCCCTCCCAGCCCGTCACGGGTGGGGTCGTCTCCGACGGCGGCACCACCCAGGGCTGGACGGTCAGCGCCCACACCGTGAACGCCACGGCAGCGGCGCACAGCACCAGCCACAGCAGCCGACGGGCGGCGGTTCTGCGCCGCAGCATGCGAACGCCGCGGCGCACGGCGTCCGCGTACAGCTCGGGCGGCACCCGCGGCGGCGACTGCTCCATGATCCGCCGCGCGGCGGCCTCTCGCTGGAGGCGGTTCACCGGGGCCTCCCGGTGCCGCACGCGCGCGTGCCCGGCATCGTGCCGGCCGTCCCCACAAGCACCGTCCCCTCAAGCGCTGTGTCACGCGCCGCAGCGAGTGCCCCGCCCGTCATGGCGTCGCCGCCTTCGCCTTCGCCTCGGCGGCCACCGGGCGGGCCGGGTCCGCGGGCGGGTGCAGGAGGGTGGCCGTCGCACGGTCGCAGATCGTCCGTACGCGTTCCACGGGAAGTCCCAGCAGGGCGGCGGCCTGTTCCTCGGCGACACCCTCGTAGAGCCTGAGCACCAGGATCAGGCGTTCGCGCGGAGTGAGCCGGCCCAGGGGCCCGGTGGCGTACCGCCGGGCCCGGCCGAGGCCGTCGCGGTACCGGTGCCAGGCCTCGCGGGCGAAGCGGGTGGCCAGATACTGACGGGCCCGGTCGTAGGGGTCCTCCCCGTGCAGCCGGTCCCAGCCCGCGTACGTGTGGGCGAGCGACAGGGACAGCAGGCGCCGCGCGCGCGGGTTGTCGCCCGGCGGTTCGGCCGTGAGCAGGGTGGCGGCGTGCAGCAGCCGCCCTGCCGCGCCCGCGACGAACGCCTGGAACTCCCGGGCCCGGCGGGCACTGTGGGATGCCTGCCGTTCTCGCACCGCGCCTCCCGACCAGAGGGCGACGACTCCTCGAGTCCCGTACGACGACCCCTGCGTCTCATATCAGGCCAGGGGCGGCCCGCCGGTCAAGAGTCCGGTGCGGAACCGCCCCGGAAAGCCCGTGGAAGCCGGCTCAGGAGGCCGACGGCGACTCGGGGTCCGCGACACCCGTCGGGGCCATACGGGCGGACAGGGCGCCGTTGAAGCGCGCGAGGAGGGCGCAGAACGCCTCACGCTCCTCCGGCGCCCAGTCCTGGGTCAGTTCGGCCATGAGCTGACGCCGGGAGGAGCGGACCTCCTCCAGCCGCGACACGCCGCGGGGGGATAGCTGGAGCACCACGGCGCGGCCGTCCTCGGGGTGCGAGGTCCGCTTGACGAGTCCGGTGTCGACGAGCGGGGCCACCTGCCGGGTGACCGTGGAGGAGTCGATTCCCATGCTCGCGGCGAGCGCCTTGACGCCCATCGGGCCTTCTTTGTCGAGGCGGTTGAGCAGCAGGTAGGCGGCGCGGTCCATCGAGTTGCGCACCTGCCCGACCCCGCCGAGCCGGGTCTGTTCGGCACGTCGGGCGAAGAGCGCCACCTCGTGCTGGAGCGTCTCGAGAAGACCGGTGTCACCGGCGGTCGTCATGTCCATCGACATTTCGGGTGTTGTGGGCATGGCCGGGGGCTCACTTCGTGGAGGGCTGCTAATTGGGGGACAGGGTACGCGGCTGGGCGGCGAGCCGTACCTGCGCTGGGCAAAGCGGGTCTCGGAGGTTGGTCACAACGGCCCCGGGCGCCTGTGAACTGCGATGCTGGAGACATGAGCTACAGCACGGCCGCCCTTGCCGCACCCGTCACCCTCGACGACGTACGCGGGGCCCAGAAGATGCTCTCGGGCGTGGCGCGGGTGACGGCGATGGAGGGCAGCAGGCACCTGTCCCACCTGGTCGGCGCGCCGGTGCACCTCAAGTGCGAGAACCTTCAGCGGACGGGTTCGTTCAAGCTGCGCGGCGCCTACGTCCGGATCGCCGGGCTGCTGCCCGAGCAGCGGGCCGCCGGCGTGGTCGCGGCGAGCGCGGGCAACCACGCGCAGGGCGTGGCGCTGGCGTCGTCGCTGCTCGGGGTGCGTTCGACGGTGTTCATGCCGAAGGGCGCCCCGCTGCCCAAGATCAGCGCGACCAGGGACTACGGCGCCGAGGTGCGGCTGCACGGCCAGGTGGTCGACGAGACGCTGGCCGCCGCGCAGGAGTACGCGGAACGGACCGGCGCGGTGTTCATCCACCCCTTCGACCACCCCGACGTCATCGCGGGCCAGGGCACGGTCGGGCTGGAGATCCTGGAGCAGTGCCCCGAGGTGCGGACCGTCGTGGTCGGCATCGGCGGGGGAGGGCTGGTCGCCGGGATCGCGGTCGCGGTGAAGGCGCTGCGGCCGGACGTGCGGATCGTGGGCGTGCAGGCGGAGGGCGCGGCGGCGTATCCGCCGTCGTTGGCCGCGGGGCGTCCGGTGGCCGTGGAGAATCCGGCGACGATGGCCGACGGCATCAAGGTGGGACGGCCCGGCGACGTGCCGTTCGGGATCGTCGGCGAGCTGGTGGACGAGGTCCGCACGGTCTCCGAGGACGAGTTGTCCACCGCGCTGCTGCTGTGCCTGGAGCGGGCCAAGCTGGTCGTGGAGCCGGCCGGAGCGAGTCCGGTGGCGGCGCTGCTGAGTGAGCCGGGCGCCTTCGAGGGGCCGGTGGTGGCGGTGCTGTCCGGCGGCAACGTGGACCCGGTGCTGATGCAGGGCGTGCTGCGGCACGGCATGGCCGCGCAGGGCCGCTACCTGGCGGTCCGGCTGCGTCTGACGGACCGGCCCGGCGCCCTCGCCACGCTTCTCGGGGTGTTGTCAGTGGTCGACGCTAACGTCCTCGATGTGAGCCACGTCCGGACCGATCCACGGCTCGGGCTCACGGAGGCGGAGGTCGAGCTGCACCTGGAGACGAAGGGCCCGGAGCACTGCGCCGAGGTCGGCCGGGCGCTGCGTGAGGCGGGATACCCCGTCATCGGCTGACCCGGTCACCGGTTCCGGTCACTCGTTCGAGTAACTGCATTGTGAGACGCGATACATCGCGTTATGGTGTGTCGTAAATCGCTCGCCGCGCCGAGCGAAACGTACAAACCTAGCTTCCGAAGAATCCCCGACGACGTGGAGACTCATATGCCAGGCGCCATCTATGCCGAAGGCCTGGTGAAAACCTTCGGTGACGTAAGGGCTCTGGACGGCGTCGACCTCGACGTTCCAGAGGGCACGGTCCTGGGCCTGCTCGGTCCGAACGGCGCGGGCAAGACGACCGCCGTCCGCTGCCTGACCACCCTGCTGCGCCCGGACAGCGGCAAAGCGGTCGTCGCGGGCATCGACGTCCTCAAGCAGCCCAACGAGGTGCGGCGTTCGATCGGCCTCTCCGGCCAGTTCGCCGCGGTCGACGAATACCTGACCGGCCGCGAGAACCTCCAGATGGTCGGCCAGCTCTACCAGATGAGGTCCAAGGCCGCGAAGGCCCGGGCCGGCGAGCTGCTCGAGCAGTTCCACCTCGCGGACGCCGCCGACCGTCCCACGAAGACCTACTCGGGAGGCATGCGCCGCCGGCTCGACCTGGCGGCCGCCCTGGTCGTCTC
Source organism: Streptomyces pactum (assembly GCF_002005225.1). Lineage (NCBI taxonomy): Bacteria > Bacillati > Actinomycetota > Actinomycetes > Kitasatosporales > Streptomycetaceae > Streptomyces > Streptomyces pactum. Next base: position 3,360,739 of record NZ_CP019724.1, on the reverse strand, counting down.
CCCGCCCGTCATGTTCATGGACGAACCGACGACCGGCCTCGACCCACGCAACCGGCAGGAGCTGTGGGAGGTCATCAAGCAACTGGTCGCCGGCGGTACGACCCTTCTGCTGACCACGCAGTACCTGGAGGAGGCAGACCACCTGGCGCACGACATCGCGGTCGTCGACCACGGCCGGGTCATCGCCCGCGGCACCTCCGACCAGCTCAAGGCGCGCACCGGTGGAGAGCGCGTCGAGGTCGTGGTGCACGAGCGTGAGCACATGGGGACGGCCGCCGAGGTGCTCGGCGGGTTCGGCAAGGGCTCGACCACCGTCGAGGAGCACACCCGCAAGCTCACCGTCCCCGTCACCGGTGGCGCCAAGCTGCTCGCCGAGGTCATCCGGGAACTCGACACCCGCGGTATCGAGATCGACGACATCGGCCTGCGCCGCCCCACCCTCGACGACGTCTTCCTCTCCCTCACCGGCCACGTGGCCGAGGCCGGGAGGAACGGCCCGGCGGCCGATGCCGGCCGTGAGGACAAGGACAAGGAAAAGAAGGAGGCAGCCAAGTGAGCGCCGCCACCGACGCCGCTCGAGCCGCGGCGCCCGCCAACCCCGTCGGCCAGTCCGTCCGGGACTCGCTGGTCATCGCCCGCAGAAACCTGATCCGGATGACCAGGATCCCCGAGATGGTCCTGTTCGGGGTCATTCAGCCGGTGATGTTCGTCGTCCTCTTCACCTACGTCTTCGGTGGCTCGATGAAGATCGGGAACACCACCGACCCGGAGGTCTACAAGGACTTCCTGATGGCGGGCATCTTCGCGCAGACCGTCACGTTCGCCACCGCGGGATCGGCGGCCGGCATCGCCGACGACATGCAGAAGGGGCTGGTGGACCGCTTCCGCTCCCTGCCGATGGCCCGTGGCGCGGTGCTGACCGGCCGCACCGTCGCCGATCTCGTGCAGACGGCCGTCACGCTGCTCGTCCTCGCGATCGTCGCGCTGATCGTGGGCTGGCGCACCGGCTCCGCGGAGCCGACCAACGTCGGACAGATCCTGGCCGGCTTCGGCCTGCTGCTTCTCCTGGGCTACGCCTTCACCTGGATCGGCGCGCTGATCGGCCTGTCCGTGCGGACCCCGGAGGCGGCGACCTCGGGAGGCATCATCTGGCTGTTCCCGGTGACGTTCATTTCGAACGCCTTCGTGGACTCCAGCCAGATGACCCCCTGGCTCAGGCACATCGCCGAGTGGAACCCGTTCAGTGCCACGGTGCAGGCCTGCCGTGAGCTGTTCGGCAATCCGGGCGTCGTGCAGTCCGACGCCTGGCCCATGCAGCATCCCGTCTGGGCCTCGGTGATCTGGTCCGTCCTGATCATCGCGGTCTTCCGGACCCTGTCGGTGCGCAAGTACCGCTCGGCCGCCACCTGACGGCGGGATGACGACGAGCCCCCGGCGTCACCGGGACGCCGAGGGCTCGTCAACAACAGACGGCCGGTTGAGCACCGGCCGGGGAGGGGCCCGGTCAGCCGTTGTAGGGCTCGGCCTTGAGGATCTTCACGGACGCCGGCTTGCCGTTGGGCAGTTCGTACTGCGCGTCCTCGCCGACCTTGTGGCCCATGACGCCCGAGCCCAGCGGGGACTGCGGCGAGTAGGTCTCGATGTCCGAGCTCGCGTACTCGCGCGAGGCGAGCAGGAAGGTCAGCGTGTCGTCCTCGTCACCGTCGAAGGCGATCGTGACGACCATCCCGGGCGCCACGGCGCCGTCCGCGGCCGGAGCCTCACCGACCTTGGCGCTCTCGAGCAACTGGGTCAGTTGGCGCACGCGGAGCTCCTGCTTGCCCTGCTCCTCCTTCGCCGCGTGGTACCCGCCGTTCTCGCGCAGGTCCCCCTCCTCACGGGCCGCGGCGATCTTGGCAGAGATCTCGGTGCGCGCAGGACCAGTAAGGTATTCAAGCTCCTCCTTGAGCTTGTTGTACGCCTCCTGGGTCAGCCAGGTGACGTTCTCGCTGGTCTGGGTCACGGGTGCTCCTCGTTGGTACTGGGAATACAAATCAACGCCCTACCCAGAAGGATGTTCCTTCACGGAAGGGCGAAACCACGAGCCTAACAATTGAGTGGCCAAAGGGGGAGGACATAAGCCACCAGAATCATGTCACCGCAGGTCAGCGCCACGTATTTGCGCCGACTGGGCTCCGCGGGATCAGTCCGCGTGGCAGCCGAGCAGCTCGGCGGTCGTGCCCGCGGCCTTGGTCCGCAGGGTGACGACCTGGTCGATGCGCGTCTCGTCCCCGTCGAAACGGAAGTCGGCGCGGCCCACCTCGTCGCCGTCCTCCGCCTGGGAGCGCACCGTGCAGTAGCCCGCGACACCGGCGTCCTTGCGGACCTCCAGGTGCACCTGCACCGAGTCCTCGGCGAGCTCGAACCCGATCAGCTCGCCGCTGATCTTGTTCTGTCCGACGTAGTGGTAGCCGAACCAGCCGATCACGGCGAGCAGGACGGCGCCGAGCACGGCGCCGACGACCTTGAGCGTGCGGTCGGCCCGTTCGTCCGAGGAGCGGCCGTACCGGCTCTCGGGCGGCTGGGTGCTCGCCGTACTCATGATCGTCCTCTCGGCAGGAGCCGGTCTTCCCGGGCCCCGGAATTATTCGGCGTCCGATTCGGTCACTATAGAAGCCTCCGACCGCCACCCGACCGCCGCCCCTCGACGACGCCCCTGCGGGGCGGCACCTATTGGAATGCGCCGACGCACGCGGGCGCCGACTGACCGAGGAATGAGTCTTGACTGACCAGCTACGACTGATGGCCGTTCACGCCCACCCCGACGACGAGTCGAGCAAGGGCGCGGCCACCATGGCGAAGTACGTGTCCGAGGGGGTGGACGTGCTGGTCGTGACCTGCACCGGCGGGGAGCGCGGCTCCATCCTCAATCCCAAGCTCCAGGGTGACGCGTACATCGAGGAGCACATCCACGAGGTCCGCAAGAAGGAGATGGACGAGGCCCGGGAGATCCTGGGGGTCAAGCAGGAGTGGCTCGGCTTCGTCGACTCGGGCCTGCCCGAGGGCGACCCGCTGCCGCCGCTGCCGGAGGGCTGCTTCGCCCTGGAGGACGTCGACAAGGCGGCCGGTGAGCTGGTGCGCAAGATCCGCTCCTTCCGTCCCCAGGTGATCACCACCTACGACGAGAACGGCGGCTACCCGCACCCCGACCACATCATGACCCACAAGATCACGATGGTGGCCTTCGAGGGCGCGGCCGACACCGAGAAGTACCCGGAGGCCGAGTACGGGGCGGCGTACCGGCCGCTGAAGGTGTACTACAACCAGGGCTTCAACCGCCCCCGCACCGAGGCGCTGCACAACGCGCTGCTGGAGCGCGGGCTGGAGTCGCCGTACGGGGACTGGCTCAAGCGCTGGTCGGAGTTCGAGCGCAAGGAGCGCACGCTCACCACCCACGTGCCCTGCGCGGACTTCTTCGAGATCCGGGACAAGGCGCTGATCGCGCACGCCACGCAGATCGACCCCGACGGGGGCTGGTTCCGGGTGCCGATGGAGCTTCAGAAGGAGGTCTGGCCCACCGAGGAGTACGAGCTCGCGAAGTCCCTCGTGGACACCTCCCTCCCCGAGGACGACCTCTTCGCGGGCATCCGGGACAATGCCTGACATGAGTGCAAGCGCAAGCATGGCAATGACGCACCTCGTCACTCTCGCCGAACTCGACGAGGACAAGGTCACCCCCGGCGTCCTCGGGTTCATCGTCTTCGCGGTGATGGCCCTGGCGGTGTGGGGCCTGATGCGATCCATGAGCCGGCACATGGGGAAGGTGGACTTCAAGGAGGCGCCGGAACCGGAAGCCTCCGGCGGTGAGCGGGCCGAGCCGCAGCGGGGTTAGCGGCGCGGCGGTCCTGCCGAGACCGGGGGCGAGGGCGGCGACGTGGCCCGGGACGGTGGGCCTCCTCCACCGCCCCCGGCTGCCCGCGACCGCGCGGCGCGGCCGCGGGCAGCCGCGTCAGGTTGGTGACGCGGCCGCGGGCGGCCGCGTCACCAACCTGTCCGGACAGCACAGCTAGGGCGTCGCCGTCACCGCCACCCCCATGACCTCGCGGGCCTGGCGGCTGGGGACCATGCCCAGGTGCCAGGCCCGCCAGCCGGATTCCAGTTGGACGCCGCGTTCCAGGAGCAGTCGGTACGCCTCGATGTAGTCGTCCAGCTTCGCGTCCCGAGCCGGATGGCGGGCGCGGGACAGTTGGGCCAGTTCCTCCTGGGCCACCGCCGTACCCACGTCTACGCCCCCCGGGGCGGCGTACGGCAGGAGCGTGCAGCGCAGGAAGCGGGCCCAGTCGTCGCCCCTCCGGTCGCCGTAGGCCGCGAACAGCGCCGCCGCCTCGTCGCACAGCGCCAGCGCCTGCGGCGTACGGGCGTTGCCCGCGTCCACCACCGCCAGCTCCAGGCAGGTCCACGCCTCTCCGTGGCCGACGCCGATGCGCTGGAAGTCGGCGCGCGCGTCGACCAGGAGCTGACGGGCGAAGCCCGAGTTCCGCAGCGAGCCGGTCTGGGCGGCGCGCTGGTCGCGGGTCACGCGGGCCGAGTGGTGCCGGGCGCAGGCCAGGCCGTACACGTCCCGCATCCGGGAGAACATCGTGCGGGAGCGTTCCAGCTCGCGGACCGACTGGTCCAGGTCGCCGGTCTCCTCAAGGGCCTGGCCCACGTAGTAGACCGTCCACGCCTCGCCGCGCGCGTCCTCGTTCTCGCGGTGCCGGGCCGCCGCCCGCCGCAGCTCCCCGACCGCCTCCGACGCGTCGCCCTCCACCAGCCTGGCCCGCGCGAGCTGGGTCAGCGCCCAGGCCTCGCCGCGGGCGTCCTGGGTGCGGCCGTACAGCTCCAGGGCCGCGCGCAGGTCCGTCACGGCCCGGGGCACGTCGCCCATGCGCAGGTGCAACTGGCCGAGCTGGAAGTGGGCCCACGCCTGGCCGTGCACCGACTCGCCCGCCCGGTGCAGCACCAGTGACTCGGTGAGCAGGTCCAGGGCCTCCGCGAGCCGCGCCCGGTCCCGCTGCACCGCCGCCAGCGCGTGCAGCGTCCACGCACGGTCCGTGTCCAGCTCGGGCGAGGCCTGGAGGTCCAGCGCCTCGCGCAGCTTCGCCGCCGCCTCGGTCAGGTTGCCCTGGTGGTGCAGCGTGATGCCCAGCGAGCACAGGGCGCGGGCCGCCCCCGCGTCATGATGGGCCTCCAGGTACAGGTCGACCACGGAGGTGAGCGTCGTCCGGGCCTTGTCCAGCTCGCCGAGCTGCCGGGCCGCGATGCCCGTACGCCACTGCACCGAGCGCACCAGCAGCCCCTGGTCCACGGACTGGGCCAGCTCGCTGATCTCACCCAGCCGGTACAGGTCGCCGCGCAGCAGGCAGTAGTCGCACAGCGCGCCCAGCAGGTTCAGCACCGCGCCCTGGTCGACGCCCTCCGCGTGTCTGAGCGCCGCCGTGATGAAGCTCGACTCGTCGTCCAGCCAGCGCAGCGCCTCGTCCAGGGACGTGAAGCCGTGCTGCCCGAAGCGGTCCGAGCGGGTCGACATGTTGCCGTCGACCAGGCGCAGCACCGAGTCGGCCAGCTCGGCGTAGTTGGCGATCAGCCGTTCCTGTGCCGCCGCGCGCTCGGCCGGCTCCTCCTCGTCGGCGAGCCGGGCCCGGGCGAAGGCACGCACCACGTCGTGCAGCCGGTAGCGGCTGCCCCGGACGTGATCGAGCAGACCCGCCCGCGACAGTGCCGCGAGCTGCCGCGTCGCCTCCGCCTCGTCCGTGGCCAGCAGCGCGGCGGCGGCAGCGGCACCCAGCGAGGTGCGCCCCGCCAGCGCCAGTCGGCGCAGCAGCCGCCGGGCCGGCTCCGGCTGGTCGGTGTAGCGCAGCCACAGCGCCCGTTCGACCGGCTCGACCGGCCCGTACGCGCCCAGGTCGGTCGCCAGGGCGCGTGGCGAGCGCGGGCCCAGCGACGACCCCGCGACCCGCAGCGCCAACGGCAGGCCGCCGCAGAGCTGCCGGATCCCGTCGGTGGACTCGGCGTCGTAGGGCCCCGACGCGTCCTGCGCGGCGGCGCCCAGCAGTTCCTCCGCACCCGCCGCGTCCAGTGCCTCGACCGGGAGGTGGTGCACCCGTGCGGCCAGGTCGGGCGGCAGCTCCAGCGGCTCGCGGGCGGTGACCAGCACCAGGCTGTCCGACCGCTCCGGCACCAGCGTGCGCACCTGCCCGGCGTCCGAGGCGTCGTCCAGGACGACGGTGACCGGGACACCGGTCAGATGCTGGTGGTACAGCTCGCTGAGCCGCTTGACCTGCTGGGCCGCAGAGGAGCGCTCGCGGAACAGCAGTTGCTCGCGGGGCGCCCCGAGCCGGTTCAGCAGATGCAGCAGGGCGTCCCGGGTGCTCAGCGGCGACTCGCCGCCCGGCGCGGCACCGTCCCCGCCCGGCGCGGCACCGTCCCCGCGCGGATCGGCGCCGCCCCCGCGCAGGTCGACGACGCACGCCCCGCGGAAGTAGTCCCGCAGCTCGTGGGCGGCCCGCACCGCTAGCGTCGTACGGCCGCTGCCCGGCGCCCCGTGCAGCACGACCACCGTCGGCTTCGTCTCCGTGCTCGCGCGGGCCGCCTGCACCCACTGCCGCAGCCGCGCCATCTCCTGCCGCCGGCCCGCGAAGGTGCCCTCCGGCTCGGGCAGGTGCGCGAACGACTGCTCCAGCGCGCTGCGTCCCCGGGCCGCGGCGCTCTTGTCGGCACCCCTCAGCTTCGGGCCGCTCGTCTTCGGCCCGGTGGACGCGGCGAGCATCCGCTGCTGGTCCAGGAACGGGCGGATGCCGCGTACCTCGAGCGCCGTCAGCCACTGCAACCGCAACTGCTCGGGCCCGCCGGGCTGGCTGACGGCGCCGGCGCGGTGGTGGGCGGCCGGCACGTGGGACCCGACCACCTTCACCACGGTCGCCGCGGCGCCGACGACCCCGACCGCCACTCCCGCGCCCACCGCCGTGCCCGTGCCGGTGCCGAGCGCCATGTCCGCCACCACCGCGGCGACCGCCGCCACGGCGGCCACCAGCAGGGGAGTGCCGGCGCCCTCCCGGGCGTAGCGCTGCCGGAAGGTGAGCTGGCCGGCCGCCGCCTCGTCGAGGGCGCGGGTGTAGGCCTCGTACTCCTCGGCGGCCGTGCCCGCCATCGCGTCCAGCGCCCCGCGTGCCCGGGACAGCAGCACGTTCCCGTCCGTGCGCCCGCCCGAGCGCCGGACTTCCTCCTCCACGGCCCGCCCCAGTAGCCGCTCGGCCTCCGACCGATGACTGTCCCGCATGTCGCGCCCCCTCCGGCGGCATCGGTGTCACCCGGGTCTCCCCAGACCTCGCTGGGGCCCTCCCCGGCCCATCCCCGGGTCCTTCCCCGGTTGTGCCTCGGTCAAGTGTCCCGCGATGGGGAGACCCTGGGGAGGGCCGGCCCGGCATCGGCCGGGGCGGCCGGCCCGTTCACCTCTTGACCCCGGTGGCCCCAGCCACTAATTTGCGACGGAAGCAGACTCATGACTGCCGATAACCATGACTGGCGAAAGGAGGCGACCGGCGGATGAACACGAACTCCGATCTGGGACGCCTCGCCCGCCGTACCGTCTGGGTTTCGGGCCGGGTCGCGCACGGCTGCTGACAACGCCGTTCTGCTGTGCCCGTGAACGGGGCACATCTCGGGTTTCCCCTTCATCACTTCACGGCATGCCGCTGTCGCGTGCCGATGTGCGCTCGCTTTTCTCAAGCGGCGCGTCCGGACATAGAAAGCTGCCTGAAATTGGCGAACATGATGAATCGACCTGTCCCGAGTCGAAATGAAGGTCTGTCATGGTAGCGGCACGGATCACGGTAAACGGGAAAGAGGCACCGATCGCACCGGCCGCGGCCCACACCACGGTGCTGGACTTCCTGCGCGAGCGTGGCCTCACCGGTACGAAGGAGGGCTGCGCCGAGGGTGAGTGCGGGGCCTGTTCGGTCCTGGTGGCCCGCCCCGGGGTGAACAAGCCCACCGACTGGGTGCCGGTCAACGCCTGCCTGGTCCCGGTCGCGGCGCTCGACGGTCAGGAGGTCGTCACCTCCGAGGGCCTCGCCACCGCCGGCGAACCCGGCACGCTGCCCACCCTGCACCCGGTGCAGCAGGAGATGGCGGTCCGCGGCGGCTCACAATGCGGCTACTGCACGCCGGGGTTCATCTGCAGCATGGCCGCCGAGTACTACCGGCCCGACCGCTGCGCGCACGCGGACTCCGGCCCGGACGCGACCGACGGCACCGACGCCGAGCACGGCCCGAACGGTTTCGATCTGCACGCGCTCAGCGGAAACCTGTGCCGCTGCACCGGATACCGCCCCATTCGCGATGCCGCGTTCGCCGTCGGCGCGCCCACGGACGAGGACCCGCTGGCGCGGCGTCGCGAGCAGGCATCGCCCGCACCGGTCGCCACCGAATACGACCAGGACGACAGCACGTTCCTGCGGAAGAACACCCTGGCCGAAACACTGCGGTCGCTGCGCGAGCGGCCCGACGCGGTGGTGGTCGCCGGAAGCACCGACTGGGGCGTCGAGGTGAATATCCGTTCCCGCCGGGCGGATTGCGTGGTCGCCGTCGACCGGCTGCCCGAATTGCGGGAACTGCGGGTCGCATCCGACCACATCGAGATCGGGGCGGCTCTGACGCTCACCGAGATCGAACGCCGCCTCGACGGAACGGTCCCGCTGCTGGCGGAGCTGTTCCCGCAGTTCGCGTCCCGGCTCATCCGCAACGGTGCGACCCTGGGCGGCAACCTGGGAACCGGCTCGCCCATCGGCGACAGCCCGCCGGTGCTGCTGGCGCTGGAGGCCTCGGTGGTGCTCGCCGACGCCGACGGCGAGCGTACGGTCCCGCTGGCGGACTACTTCACCGGCTACCGGCAGAGCGTGCGGCGCCCCGGCGAGCTGATCCGCGCGGTGCGCGTCCCGCTGCCGCTGTCTCCGGTCGCGGCCTTCCACAAGATCGCCAAGCGGCGCTTCGACGACATCTCCAGCGTGGCGGTCGCCTTCGCGCTCGACATCGAGGCGGGGATGGTCCGCAAGGCGCGCATCGGTCTGGGCGGCGTGGCCGCCACCCCGGTCCGCGCTCTCGCCACCGAGGCCGCTCTGGAGGGCAGGCCCTGGGCGGCGGGAACCGTCGAGGCCGCGGCCGAGGTGCTGCGGGGGGAGGGCACGCCGATGAGCGATCACCGCGCCAGCGCCGACTACCGCTCCGCGATGCTCGGCCAGAGCCTGCTGAAGCTGTACGCACAGACCACCGAGGCGGTGCCGTCATGAGCCAGTTGTCCGAGCGTCCCGAAAAGTCCGTCGTCGGCGTCTCGATGCCGCACGAGAGTGCCGTCCAGCACGTCACCGGCACCGCGCTGTACACCGACGACCTGGTCCAGCGCACCAAGGACGTGCTGCACGCCTACCCCGTCCAGGTCATGAAGGCCCACGGCAGGATCACCGCGCTGCGCACCGAGCCCGCGCTCGCCGTGCCCGGAGTGGTCCGCGTGCTGACCGGTGCCGACGTGCCCGGCGTCAACGACGCCGGAATGAAGCACGACGAACCGCTCTTCCCCGACGAGGTCATGTTCCACGGCCACGCGGTCGCCTGGGTGCTCGGCGAGACCCTGGAGGCGGCCCGGCTCGGCGCGGCGGCCGTGGAGGTGGAGCTGGCGGAGCTGCCCTCCCTGATCACGCTGCAGGACGCCATCGCGGCGGGCAGCTACCACGGCGCCCGGCCGGTCATGGCGCACGGCGACATCGACGCCGGCTTCGCCGACTCCGCGCACGTGCTCACCGGCGAGTTCCAGTTCTCCGGTCAGGAGCACTTCTACCTCGAGACGCACGCGGCGCTCGCCCAGATCGACGAGGACGGGCAGGTGTTCGTCCAGAGCAGCACCCAGCACCCTTCGGAGACCCAGGAAATCGTCTCCCACGTGCTCGGTGTGCCCGCCCACGAGGTGACCGTGCAGTGCCTGCGGATGGGCGGCGGCTTCGGCGGCAAGGAGATGCAGCCGCACGGGTTCGCGGCCATCGCCGCGCTCGGTGCCAAGCTGACCGGCCGGCCGGTCCGGTTCCGGCTCAACCGGACCCAGGACCTGACCATGTCCGGCAAGCGGCACGGGTTCCACGCCACCTGGAAGATCGGCTTCGACGCCGAGGGCCGCATCCAGGCCCTGGACGCCACGCTGACCGCGGACGGCGGCTGGAGCCTGGACCTGTCCGAGCCGGTGCTGGCCCGGGCGCTGTGCCACATCGACAACACGTACTGGATCCCCAACGCGCGCGTCGCCGGGCGCATCGCCAAGACCAACACGGTCTCCAACACCGCCTTCCGCGGCTTCGGCGGACCGCAGGGCATGCTGGTGATCGAGGACATCCTGGGCCGCTGCGCGCCGCGGCTCGGCCTGGACCCCAGGGAGCTGCGGGAACGCAACTTCTACCGGCCGGGCCAGGGCCAGACGACACCGTACGGGCAGCCGGTCACGCAGCCCGAGCGGATCGCCGCCGTCTGGCAGCAGGTCCTGGACAACGGCGGCGTCGCCGATCGCGAGCGCGAGATCGCCGCCTTCAACGCCGCGCACCCGCACACCAAGCGGGCCCTCGCGATCACCGGCGTCAAGTTCGGCATCTCGTTCAACCTCACCGCGTTCAACCAGGGCGGCGCGCTGGTGCTGATCTACAAGGACGGCTCCGTCCTGATCAACCACGGCGGCACCGAGATGGGCCAGGGCCTGCACACCAAGATGCTGCAGGTGGCCGCGACCACGCTGGGCATCCCCCTGCACAAGGTGCGCCTCGCCCCGACGCGGACCGACAAGGTGCCCAACACCTCCGCCACCGCGGCCAGTTCCGGTGCGGACCTCAACGGCGGGGCGGTGAAGAACGCCTGTGAGCAGTTGCGCGAGCGGCTGCTGCGGGTGGCCGCGAGCCAGTTGGGGTCGAACGCCTCGGACGTGCGCATCGTCGAGGGCGTCGCGCGCGCCCTGGGCAGCGACGAGGAGCTGGCCTGGGACGACCTCGTACGCACCGCCTACTTCCAGCGGGTCCAGTTGTCGGCGGCCGGTTACTACCGCACCGAGGGGCTGCACTGGGACGCGAAGACGTTCCGGGGCTCGCCCTTCAAGTACTTCGCCGTCGGCGCCGCCGCCGCCGAGGTCGAGGTGGACGGCTTCACCGGCGCGTACCGCCTCCGGCGGGTGGACATCGTGCACGACGTCGGCGACAGCCTCTCCCCGATGATCGACATCGGCCAGGTCGAGGGCGGTTTCGTGCAGGGCGCGGGCTGGCTGACGCTCGAGGACCTGCGCTGGGACAGCGGCGACGGTCCCCACCGCGGCCGACTGCAGACCCAGGCAGCCAGCACCTACAAGCTGCCGAGCTTCTCGGAGATGCCCGAGGAGTTCAACGTCACGCTGCTGGAGAACGCCACCGAAGAGGGCGCGGTGTACGGGTCCAAGGCGGTCGGTGAGCCTCCGCTGATGCTGGCGTTCTCGGTGCGGGAGGCGTTGCGGCAGGCCGCCGCCGCCTTCGGGCCGGGCGGGGCCGTCGTCGAGTTGGCCTCGCCGGCGACACCGGAGGCCGTGTACTGGGCGATCCAGTCGGTGCGCCAGGACGCCGCCTCACGGAACGAGCCGACCCGCGACGGGGCCGCCACCGCCGGCCACGCCGGAAACGGGCAGGTGGACGGCGCGGTCCGGACCGACGCAGAAGCGCTGAGCGGTGCCTGACATGACATGGGTCGCCGCGGTCGCGCGGTTGCGGGCACGCCGGGAGTCCGGCGTGCTGGTGACCGTCGCGACCGTGCGCGGCCACGCCCCGCGCGACGCCGGTGCGAAGCTCGTCGTGGGGCGGACCGAGACGTGGGGCTCCATCGGCGGCGGCAACGTCGAGGCCGTCGCGATCGACCGGGCCCGGGAGATGATCGCCGCGTCCGGGCCGGAACCGGAGCTGATCGACTTCGCCCTGAACGACAAGGTGACCAACCAGCACGGCGTCCAGTGCTGCGGCGGCACGGTCTCGGTGCTGCTGGAACCGCTGCCGGTGGTACGCGCGGTGGCGATCTTCGGTGTCGGGCACGTCGGGCTGGAACTGGCGCGCATCCTGGCACGTCAGGACCTCGACCTCCACCTGGTCGACAACCGCTCCGGCATGCTCACCGAGGAGCGGCTCGACGTGCTGGCGGACGCGGTGGCGCAGGTGCACGTGCATCACACGCCGCTGCTGCCCGAGGAGGTGCTGGCCGAACTGCCGCACGGCACCCACGTCCTGATCATGACCCATGATCACGCCGAGGACGCCGCTCTGTGCGACGCCGCCCTGCGCACCACCCATCTCGCCTCCGTCGGGCTGATCGGTTCGGCGGCCAAGTGGGGACGGTTCCGCAAACGCCTCGCCACCGAGGGCGGCCACGACGAGGCCGCCCTCGACCGGATCAAGACCCCGATCGGGCTGGCCGACATCACCGGCAAGGAACCCGCGACGATCGCCGTGAGCGTCGCGGCCGATCTGCTGCGCACCTTCGAGACCGAGGGCGCCTGCGACGGGCCTGGGCCTGCCACGCGCCGTCCGGCCGACGAACACGGGCCCGACCGGTCCTTGTAGGAGTCTACGAAGCGTCGTTCTCAGCCCGCCCGCTGTTCGTGCCTTCGGCCTCTGGCCGGTTGTGATCGGCAGGATGTGTACTCCCCGTACAGGCTGGGATTCCGCGGACGCCCCGAACCGCGCCGAGGGGCGTCGCGGGCCCACCACTCACACGCCAACCAGGGGACACCCATGACCACCCACACCGTCGAGACCGGCAGCCGCGAATTCGAGCGGGCCTGGATGGACCAGGCCATCGAGCTCGCCACCACCAGCGTCCACAACGGCGGCGGCCCCTTCGGCGCCCTCGTCGCCAAGGACGGCGAGATCGTCGCGCTCGCCAACAACCGGGTCACCTCCAGCCTCGACCCCACCGCGCACGCCGAGGTCAACGCGATCCGCGCCGCCTGCCAGAGGCTCGGCACCTTCAGCCTGGAAGGCTGCACCCTCGTCACGTCCTGCGAGCCCTGCCCGATGTGCCTCTCCTCCTCCCTGTGGGCACGCGTCGACCGGCTCATCTTCTGCGCCGACCGCCACGACGCCGCCGTGGCCGGCTTCGACGACCGCAAGTTCTACGACCTGTTCGAGAAGCGGCCCCAGGAGATGTGGCCCATGTCCGTCGAGCACCTCGACCTGCCCCACCGCACCCAGCCGTTCGACGCGTGGATCGCCAAGACCGACCGCGTCGACTACTGACCGGCAGCCGCCTCCCTTCGGCGGAAGGGGCGAGGTGTCCTGCCACTTGGGATTCCCCGGATGACCGTGCGGCGTGCCGGTGATGTGGCACGCCGCTGCCCGCGGCACGGGGCCGCGGGCAGCGGGGGGCGGCGTTCAGGCGGTGCGTTCAGGCGGTGCGTTCAGACCAGGGCCAGGACGCCGCTGAGGGCGGCGGCGATGGCGAAGGCGGTCAGCCCCAGGAACGTCTCCATCAGCGTCCAGCTCTTCAGCGTGGTGCGGATGTCGATGCCCATGTACCGGTTGAAGAGCCAGAAGCCGGAGTCGTTGACGTGCGACAGCACCGTGCCGCCCGCTGCCACGGCCACTACGACGAGTGCGATCTCCGGCTGGGAGAGGTCCAACTCGCGGATGAGCGGCGCCACGATGGGCGCGGTGGTCACGATCGCGACCGTCTTCGAGCCGAGCGCCACCCGAAGGACCGTCGCTATGAGGAACGCGAGCACCACGGCCGGCAGCGCCGTCGCGCCCATCAGATCCGCCAGCGCGTCCCCGGCGTTCGACTGCTCGAGGACGGCGCCGAAGACTCCGCCCGCGCCGGTCACCAGCAGCACCAGCGCCACCGGGCCGAGCGACGCGGAGGCCGCCTTCTCGATGCGCTCCATGCTGAAGCCGCCCCGCACACCGAGCATCCAGATCGACAGCAGTGTGGCGATGGTGAGAGCGATGACCGGGGCACCGATGAACTCGAGCGCCGTACGCAGTGCGCCCTCGTCGAAGACCAGGCTCGCGAAGGTGTGCAGCATGATCAGCAGCACCGGAAGAACGATCACGAACACGGTGACGCCCAGCGAGGGCGGCGCATGTGACGGGGCCTTCGTCTCCTGGCCCTGCGCGCCGGTCGCCTCCGAGCGGCCCGCCTCCGAGCCGCTCGCCTCGCCGGTGCCCGCCTTCGACGACGCAAGGGTGCGCGCGTGGTCGGGGACCGGGATGTTCATCCGGTCACCGATCTTGACCCCGAAGAGGTAGGCGCCCACGAACCAGGCCGGAATGCCGCATATCAGCCCCATGACGGCCACCCAGCCCAGGCTCGCGCCGAGCAGACCGGCGGCGGCGACGGGACCCGGGTGCGGGGGCAGCACGGCGTGCATGATGGCCAGGCCGCCGACGGCGGGCAGGGCCACGCTGATCAGCGAGCGGCCGGAACGCTCCGCGACCGCGTAGATCAGCGGCATCAGCAGGATGAAGCCGACGTCGAAGAAGACGGGTACGCCCACCAGGAGCGCGGTGAGCCCCACGGCGAGCGGCGCCCGCTTCTCCCCGAAGGACGCCAGGAGCCTCCCGGAGAGCACCTCCACGGCACCGGACTCCTGCATGACCCGCCCCAGCATCGCGCCGAGGGCGACGATGATCGCGATCTCGCCGAGGGAGTCCCCCATGCCCTGTTCGAGCAAGCCGGGCAGTTCGTCGAGGCTGATCCCGGCGGCGACGGCGAAGCCGATGCTCACCAGGAGCAGGGCGAGGAAGGCGTGCAGCTTCACCTTCACGACCAGGAGCAGCAGCAGCGCGACCCCGCCCGCCACGAGCAGCAGCAGCGCCCAAGGCGGCAGGCTCCAGGTGGTGGTCGGCGCATCGGCTGCCAGTGTGGTCCAGGGCAGCCCGGAGGGGAGATCCGATGGTGCAGTAGGCATCGTTGCCTCCTGTCAGGCATGGATGACCCGGCAGGCCATGAGCGGCTCGCCTGCCGGGCCGAGGGCGGCGCGGGGCCGGTGGCTGCCGGCCCCGCGGGTATCAGTCCCGGTCGAGAGCCGGGCGCTTGGGGTCGAAGGACCAGCCGGGTACGAGGTAGCGCATCGCCACCGCGTCGTCGCGGGCGCCGAGTCCCTCGCGCTCGTACAGTTCGTGCGCGGCCGCGACCTGCTCCTCGTCCAGCTCGACGCCGAGGCCGGGCGCGTCGGGGACGCGCAGCAGCCCGTCGCTGATCGTGAGCGGGTCGCGGGTGAGGCGCTGGCCGTCCTGCCAGATCCAGTGCGTGTCGATCGCCGTGATCTCGCCGGGTGCCGCGGCGGCGACGTGCGTGAACATCGCCAGCGACACGTCGAAGTGGTTGTTCGAGTGCGAGCCCCAGGTCAGCCCCCACGCCTGGCACAGTTGCGCCACCCGTACCGAGCCGCTCATCGTCCAGAAGTGCGGGTCGGCGAGCGGGATGTCCACGGCGTCCGTACGGAGCGCGTGGCTGAGCTGCCGCCAGTCCGTGGCGATCATGTTGGTGGCGGTGGGCAGGCCGGTGGCCCGCCGGAACTCCGCCATCGTCTCCCGGCCCGAGTAGCCGTTCTCGGCGCCGCAGGGGTCCTCCGCGTAGGCGAGGACGTCCCGCAGGCCACGGCCGGTCCGGATCGCCTCGTCCAGCCGCCAGGCTCCGTTCGGGTCGAGGGTGACGCGGGCCTCGGGGAAGCGCCGCGCGAGTGCGGTGACGGCCGCGGCCTCGTCCTGTGCGGGCAGCACGCCGCCCTTGAGTTTGAAGTCGCGGAAGCCGTAGCGCTCGTGCGCCGCCTCGGCCAGCCGTACGACGGCCTCGGGGGTGAGCGCCTCCTCGTGCCGCAGCCGCAGCCAGGCGTCGGCCGGGTCCCCGGCGCCGCCCTCGTTCCGCGGGCCGCGGTAGTCGAGGTCCGTGCGGTTGCGGTCGCCGATGTAGAAGAGGTAGCCCAGGACGGGCACCTCGGTGCGCTGCCGCCCGTCGCCGAGCAGCTCGGCGACGGGCACGCCCAGGTGCTTGCCGTGCAGGTCGAGGAGTGCCGACTCGACTGCCGCGGCGGCGTGCACCGCCACGCGCAGGTCGAAGGTCTGCGTCCCGCGCCCGCCGGAGTCGCGGTCCGCGAAGTGTCCCCGTACTCGCGCGACGAGGGAGCGCAGCCGGGCCACCGGCTGTCCGACGACGAGTTCCGCGGCCGCCTCCAGCGTGCGGCGGATCGGCTCACCGCCGGGGACCTCACCGAGGCCCGTCCTCCCGTCCGAGTCGGTGAGGATCACCAGGTTGCGGGTGAAGTAGGGGCCGTGCGCGCCGCTCAGGTTGAGCAGCATGCTGTCCCGGCCCGCGACCGGTACGACGCGCATCGCGTCCACTTTCGGCCCGTGTTCTGTCACTGCCATGTCCGCCCATCTCCTGTCTCTGTGTCTTCCGCGTGGCTCAGTGCCGGCCCGGTTCGCCGTCGACGTGGCGCCACAGCCCCTCGGGGTTGCCGTCCGCCGGCGAGCGGGGCAGCAGTTGTCCGGGCAGGTCCTGGCAGGCAACAGCACGCGTCCGGCTCCCCGTTCGAGTACGGGCAGCAGCTCGCGGGCCGCCTCCTGGTCGCCTTCGGCGGTGTGGACCGTGGCGGTGAGCTGCCTCTCCAGGGCGCGCAGTACGCCGGTGACCTGCTCCAGGTCGCGGCAGCGCACCGCCAGCGCGGCGGGGGCCGAACATCTCCCGCCGCAGGGCCGGTTCGGCGGCGAAGTCGTCCGCGCCGACCGCCATGAGTACGGCCCGGGAGGGGCTCGCGCCGTCCGGCGGTGTGCCTTGCGGCTCGGCTTCCGGGGTGCGGTCGGAGTGTGGTGCGGGCACCAGTAATCCTTACGTGCGGGGCGTGCGGGGCGTGCGGGGCGTGCGGGGCGTGCGGGGCGTGCGGGGCGTGCGGGGTGTGCGGGGCGTACGCGGTGTTCAGGGCGTACGCGGTGTTCAGGGCGTACGGCCCCGGGGGCGGCTGTCCTGGGAGGGGTGGCCGTCAGGCGGAGAGGCCGGGCAGCCGCTCGACCAGCGCGGTGAGTTCGGCGAGCTCGTCCCCGGTGAGGTCGGTGAGCGGCGGGCGCACGGGGCCGGCGGGGTGACCGACCGCGGTCATGCCCGCCTTGACGATGCTCACCGCGTAGCCGGGCCGCCGGTTGCGGATCTGCGTGTACGGCAGGACGAAGCCGTCCAGCATCCGCGCGACGTCCTCGCGGCGGCGCTCCCGCACGGCGTCGTAGAAGGAGAGGGCGAACTCCGGGGCGAAGTTGAAGATGGCGGACGAATAGGTGGTGACGCCGAGTTCGAGGTAGGGCAGCGCGAACGTCTCGGCGGTGGGCAGACCGCCGATGTAGGTGAGCCGGTCGCCGAGGCGGGTGTGGATCCGCGTCATGGCCTCGATGTCGCCGATGCCGTCCTTGTAGCCGATCAGGTTGGGGCACGCCTCGGCGACCCGCGCGAGGGTGTCGGCGCAGTACACGGCGTTGGCCCGGCCGTACACGATGACGCCCAGCGAGGTGGCGCGGCAGACGGCTTCGACGTGCGCGGCCAGCCCCTCCTGGGAGGCCTCGGTGAGGTAGGGCGGGAAGAGCAGGATCCCGTCGGCGCCCGCGCGCTCGGCGGCGGCGGCGAACTCGCACGCGGTACGGGTGCCGTAACCGGCGGGCGCGAGGATCGGCGTTTCCTCGGGTGCGCTCGCCACGGCGGCGGCGGTGACCCGCTCGACCTCGACGGGAGTGAGCGAGAAGAACTCACCGGTCCCGCCGGCGGCGAAGAGGCCCCCGACGTCGTACGCGCCCAGCCGGGCGATGCTCGCGCGGTAGGCGTCCTCGTCGAAGGACAGATCACCGGCGAAGTGGGTCACGGGGAACGACAACAACCCGGACCCGACGCGACGGCCGAGCTCGACGGGGGAGAAGGAGGACATGGCTGCATTGCTCCAGGTGTCAACGGAAGGGGGCGGCGGCCGGGCGCGGCCCCTCGGGGTGGTGGGAACCGCGCGAGACCCCGCCCGGCCGGGAAGGGCCGGGCCCGGCAACGGCGGCTCGCTCCGGGCGACCTCGCGGACCACCGGCGGGGGTGCGCGGTGCGTCGTGCTGGTCGGGACCGCCGGACGAGTCCCACCGTTGGCGTTCCGACGAAGTTAAGGTCGTTTCTGATCCACGTCCAACATCACTTTTGGATCCAGTAATACTCGGAGAGCATGAATGTTCACCCTCGCGCAGTTGGCCGGCTTCGTCGCCGTGGCCGAGGAACTGCACTTCACGCGAGCAGCCGAGCGTCTCCGGATGACCCAGCCACCGCTGAGCCGCCAGATCCAGTTGCTGGAGAGCGAGCTGCGGGTGGAGCTCCTCGACCGCACGACGCGCTCCGTCCGGCTCACCCCCGCCGGGCGCGCGTTCTTCCACGAGGCCCGCCGTATCCTGCGCCAGGCGCACGACGCGGCCCTCGCCGTCCGTCAGGTCTCCGCCGGGGAGGCCGGGGTGGTGGCCGTGGGCTTCACCGCCGCCAGCGCCTACTCGAGTCTCGGCCGCCTGCTGGAGACGGCGCGTGGCGTCATTCCGGGCGCGGACATCGTGTTGCGCGAGATGGTCACCCGCGACCAGTTGGCGGCCATCGCCGAGGGCGCCCTCGATCTGGGCATGGTGCGTCCCGCCGCCATCGGCCCCGGTCTCGTCTCGCGTCCCGCCGCCCGTGAGGCCCTCCTCGCCGCCCTGCCCGCCGGCCACCGGCTGGCCGAGCGGGACGAGGACCCGCACATCACCGACTTCGACGGGCAGGAGCTGCTGATGTACGCGCCCGTCGAGGCGCGCTACTTCCACGAGCTGCTGATCAGCATCTTCCGCGCCGCGGGGATCATGCCCGAGTTCACCCAGTACCTCACGCAGGTGCACAGCATCCTGGCGATGGTCAACGCGGGCTGGGGTGTCGCGCTCGTCCCGGAGACGGCCGCGCAGATGCGCTTCCCGGGCGTCGTCTTCCGCCCCGTCGGCCTGACCGCGCCCGCCTCGGCCGAGCTGGACCTGGTGTGGAGGAAGAACAACGACAACCCGGCGCTGCACGTCCTCCTCGAACATCTCTAGTGTCTTCGACGCCGGCCGCACCGTTCCCGGCGACAGAACGACAGAACGACAGAACGACAGAACCCCGCCCCGGCCACGCGCGCACCGAGCGGCCACTCCCGCGCCCCGTCCGCGAGTCCCTTCCCCCCCCGTGGCGTATCGGCGGGGCGGCGGCGCGTGCGCGAGGATGGAGGTATGCCCAACCGACTTGCGCAGGCGACGTCCCCGTACCTCCTCCAGCACGCGGAGAACCCGGTCGACTGGTGGCCGTGGGAGGACGGCGCCTTCGAAGAAGCCAGGCGGCGTGACGTCCCCGTCCTCCTGAGCGTCGGCTACAGCGCGTGCCACTGGTGCCACGTGATGGCGCACGAGTCGTTCGAGGACGGGCCCACGGCCGAATTCCTCAACTCGCACTTCGTGAGCGTCAAGGTCGACCGCGAGGAGCGCCCCGACGTCGACGCCGTCTACATGGAGGCCGTGCAGGCGGCGACCGGGCAGGGCGGCTGGCCCATGACCGTGTTCCTCACGCCGGACGCCGAGCCCTTCTACTTCGGCACCTACTACCCGCCGGAGCCCCGGCACGGCATGCCGTCCTTCCGCCAGGTGCTCCAGGGCGTCCACCAGGCCTGGGCGGAACGACGCGACGAGGTCACCGAGGTCGCGGGGAAGATCGTGCGGGACCTCGCCGGGCGGGAGATCTCCTACGGCGACGCGCGGCCGCCCGGGGAGGCGGAGCTCGGGCAGGCGCTGCTCGGACTCACCCGGGAGTACGACCCGCAGCGCGGCGGGTTCGGCGGGGCACCGAAGTTCCCGCCGTCCATGGTGGTCGAGTTCCTGCTGCGCCACCACGCCCGCACCGGCGCCGACGGCGCGCTGGAGATGGCCCGCGAGACCTGCGAGCGGATGGCGCGCGGCGGAATCTACGACCAGTTGGGCGGCGGCTTCGCCCGGTACTCCGTCGACCGCGAGTGGGTCGTGCCCCACTTCGAGAAGATGCTCTACGACAACGCCCTGCTGTGCCGCGTCTACGCCCACCTGTGGCGCGCCACCGGCTCGGACCTCGCCCGCCGCGTCGCGCTGGAGACCGCCGACTTCATGGTGCGCGAACTGCGCACCGCCGAGGGCGGGTTCGCCTCCGCGCTGGACGCGGACAGCGACGACGGAACGGGCCGGCACGTCGAGGGCGCGTACTACGTGTGGACGCCCGCGCAGCTCACCGAGGTCCTCGGGGCCGACGACGCCGCACTCGCCGCGCGGTACTTCGGCGTGACCGAGGAGGGCACCTTCGAGCACGGGTCCTCCGTGCTGCAACTGCCGCGGCAGGAGGACGGGTTCGACGCCGAGCGGATCGCCTCGGTCAGGGAGCGGCTGCTCGCGGTGCGGGACGGGCGGCCCGCCCCGGCCCGGGACGACAAGGTGGTCGCCGCCTGGAACGGCCTCGCGATCGCCGCGCTCGCCGAGACGGGCGCCTACTTCGAGCGCCCCGACCTGGTGGAGGCCGCCGTGGCCGCCGCCGACCTGCTCGTGCGGCTGCACCTCGACGAGCAGGCCCGGCTCTCCCGCACCAGCAAGGACGGCCGGGCGGGCGCCCACGCCGGGGTGCTGGAGGACTACGCCGACGTGGCGGAAGGTCTCCTCGCGCTCGCGTCGGTCACCGGGGAGGGCGTCTGGCTGGACTTCGCCGGGCTGCTGCTCGACCACGTCATCACCCGCTTCACCGACGAATCCGGCTCCCTCTACGACACCGCGGCCGACGCCGAGCGGCTGATCCGCCGCCCGCAGGACCCCACCGACAACGCCACCCCGTCCGGCTGGACCGCCGCCGCGGGCGCCCTGCTGTCCTACGCCGCGCACACCGGCTCCGAGCCGCACCGCACCGCGGCCGAGCACGCCCTCGGCGTGGTGAAGGCGCTCGGCCCGCGCGTCCCGCGCTTCGTCGGCTGGGGGCTGGCCGCCGCCGAGGCGCTGCTCGACGGACCCCGTGAAGTCGCCGTGGTCGGACCCTCGTTGAGCGACGGTGCCACGAAGGGCCTGCACCGTACGGCACTGCTGGGGACGGCGCCCGGCGCGGTCGTCGCCTTCGGCGCCGAGGGGAGCGACGAGTTTCCCCTGCTGGCCGGCCGGCCGCTGGTGGACGGGGCGCCGGCCGCGTACGTCTGCCGGAACTTCACCTGTGACGCACCGACGACCGACCCGGAGCGGCTGCGTATCGCGCTGGGTGCCGCCCTGAACAGCTAGAACGACATAAGCGGAAGCATTCGGAACGCGACCGGCGGGCGAATTGTTCAGACCCGGTCCTCATTGTGAGGAAACACGCTCTTCACCCAAACACCTTATGAGTTTCACAGGTTACCCCTAGTCTCTTCACCGTGACGCGGCGGAGCGGGCGCCCGATTCGGGTGCTCCGCCGCGCAGGGGGAGTTCGAAGATCTGGGGGGATCTTTCTTGCTTACGTCCGTTTTCATCGCTGCCGTTTCACTGGCGCTTTTCTGGATGGCGGCGTTCACGCTCTGGTGGCAGATGCACGCCTGGCGTACGCCGGAGGTACTCGCCTCCACCCGGTTCAGCCGGCCCGACGGCGACGAGCACGTGTCGTTCTCGCTGCTGCTGCCCGCGCGCCACGAGCAGGCCGTGCTCGACCACACCGTCCAGCGGCTGCTCACCTCGTCCCACACCGACTTCGAGATCATCGTGATCGTCGGGCACGACGATCCGGCGACCACCGCCGTCGCCGAGAAGGCCGCCGACCGTGATCCGCGGGTCCGGGTCGTCGTCGACACCCACGAGAAGAAGAACAAGCCGAAGGCCATGAACACGGCGCTGCCGCACTGCCGCGGCGACGTCGTCGGCGTCTTCGACGCCGAGGACCAGGTCCATCCCGAACTGCTCGCCCACGTCGACCACGCCTTCCGCACCACCGGCGCCGACGTGGTGCAGGGCGGGGTCCAGTTGATCAACTTCCACTCGAGCTGGTACAGCCTGCGCAACTGCCTGGAGTACTTCTTCTGGTTCCGCTCCCGGCTGCACCTGCACGCGCAGAAGGGGTTCATCCCGCTCGGCGGCAACACCGTCTTCGTGCGCACGGACGTGCTGCGGGCGGCCGGCGGCTGGGACCCGGACTGCCTGGCCGAGGACTGCGACCTCGGCGTACGGCTCTCCAGCACCGGCAGGAAGGTCGTCGTCGCCTACGACTCCGACATGGTCACCCGGGAGGAGACCCCGGGCACGCTGGTGTCCCTGCTCAAGCAGCGCACCCGCTGGAACCAGGGCTTCCTCCAGGTGTACCGGAAGAAGGACTGGAAGCAGCTCCCCACCTTCACCCAGCGGCTGCTGGCCCGCTACACCCTGATGACGCCCTTCCTGCAGGCCTTCACCGGCGTGATCATCCCGCTCAACGCGGCCGTCGCGCTCTTCCTGGACGTGCCCGTCGGCATCGCCTTCGTCACCTTCCTGCCGGCCGTAACCGCCCTGGTCACCTTCGTCTTCGAGGTCGTCGGCCTGCACGACTTCGGCAAGCAGTACGGCCTGCGGGTCCGCTTCACGCACTACCTGAAGCTGATCGTCGGCGGCCCCTTCTACCAGGTCCTCCTCGCCGGGGCCGCGGTCCGCGCCGTATGGCGTGAGCAACGCGGCCGCAACGACTGGGAGCTGACCAGCCACGTGGGCGCCCACCTGGCCCCCGCGGACCGAGAGGACGTTCCCGCGTGACCTCCACCCTCCCCGCGGCGACCGGCGCCAAGGTCCCCGCGCAGCGCCGCCCTGCCCACGACACCGGCCCGGGCCCCGGAACCGGACCGGGGGCGCCGCCGGGCCGTCTGCGCTCCTCGCGCCCCGACCTGCTGCTGTGCGGCGGGCTCCTGGTGGCGATCATGCTCGTGCAGGGCTGGAACGTCTCCGACTACCCGACCCTCAGCGACGACGAGGGCACCTACCTCGCCCAGGCCTGGGCCGTCCAGCAGGGCGAGGGCCTGGCCCACTACACCTACTGGTACGACCACCCGCCGCTCGGCTGGATCCAGATAGCCGTGCTGACCTGGATACCCGCGCTGCTCAGCCCCGAGTCGATGACCGTCGGCGCCATGCGCGGCGTGATGCTGATCATCAGCGCCGTCTCCGCGGTCCTCGTCTACGTCATCGCCCGCCGGCTCTCCCTGCCCCGCTGGGCGGCGGGCCTGGCCATGGCCCTCTTCGGCCTCTCCCCGCTGTCCGTGGTCCTCCAGCGGGAGATCTTCCTCGACAACCTGGCGGTGATGTGGACGCTGCTGGCCTTCGCGCTCGCCGCCTCCCCCAGCCGCCACCTGTGGCACCACTTCGGCGCGGGCATCGCCGCGGCCACGGCCGTGCTCACCAAGGAGACGATGCTCCTCGTCCTGCCCGCCGTGCTGGTCACCATGTGGCGGCACAGCCATCCGGACACCCGCAAGTTCGCGGTGACCGGAGCCGTCACGGCCTGCGCGCTCATCGGGTTCTCCTACCCCCTGTTCGCCCTGCTCAAGGGCGAGCTGCTGCCGGGCGCCGGGCACGTCTCCCTGTGGGAGGGCATCGAGTACCAGCTCACCCGCCCCGGCTCCGGCTTCATCCTCGACGAGGGTTCCGGTTCCTGGGGCGTCCTGCAGTCCTGGCTGTACTACGACCGCGTCCTGCCGCTCGGCGGCCTCGCCGGGGCGCTGCTCCTGCTGGCCACCTGGCGCTGGTCGGTCACCGCGCGGGCGCTGGCCGGACCGGCCCTCACCGTCGCGATCCTCGCCGCCCTCGCCCTGCGCCCCAGCGGCTACCTGCCCGCGATGTACGTCATCCAGGCCCTGCCCTTCCTCGCCCTGGTACTGGCCGGCGGCGCCGCGAGCGTCGCCCACGCCGTGCTGCGCAGAGGGCGCGCGGAGGCCGAGAAACGGGGCGTCACCCTCGGCCGGTACGCGCTCGCCGGCGTCCTGGTGCTCGCCGCCGGCGCCTACGTCGTACCGCGCTGGTACGACGGCGACCGCACCGCCGTCACCGCCGACGCCAACGCCCCCTACGAGGCCGCCGCCGACTGGCTGGCGACCGAGGTGGTGAACCCGGAGGACACCCGCGTCCTCGTCGACGACGCGCTCTGGCTGGACCTCGTGCACGCCGGGTACGAACCCGGGCTCGGCGTCATCTGGTTCTACAAGGCGGACCTCGACCCGGCGGTGACGAAGACGATGCCGGGCGGCTGGCGCGACATCGACTACGTGGTCGCCTCCCCGACGGTGCGGCGTGACGCGGTCGACCTGCCCAACGTCAGGGCCGCCATGAACCATTCGGCCCCGGTCGCCGTCTTCGGCACCGGTGCGGACCGCATCGAGATCCGCCGTATCCAGCCCTCCGGAGCCGCCCGATGAGCCACGAGTCCACCGTCCCCGGCGAGCTGGGCCGTCCGGCCGTACGAGCCTCGGAGGTACCCGAGCCGGGTGCCGTCACCATCGTCGTACCGACCTTCAACGAGTCCGGGAACGTACGGCGGCTGCTGCACCTGATCACGGAGTCGGTGCCCGCCCGACTGCCCTGCGAGGTCGTCTTCGTGGACGACTCCACCGACGACACCCCGGACGTGATCCGCGAGGCGGCGCTCGACTGCCCCTTCCCGGTCACCGTCCTGCACCGGGACGAACCGGCCGGCGGGCTCGGCGGCGCGGTCGTCGAGGGCATGAAGGCGGCCGGGTCGGACTGGATCGTCGTCATGGACGGCGACTGCCAGCACCCGCCCTCCCTGGTACCGGAGCTGGTCGCCACCGGCGAGCGGGCGAACGCCGGGCTCGTCGTCGCCTCCCGCTACATCAAGGGCGGCAGCCGCGCCGGGCTGGCCGGCAGCTACCGGATCGCCGTCTCGCGCGCGGCGACCTGGCTGACCAAGGCGCTCTTCCCGCGCCGACTGCACGGCGTCAGCGACCCGATGAGCGGCTTCTTCGCCATCCGCCGCAGCGAGGTCACCGCCGAGGTGCTCAAACCCCTCGGCTACAAGATCCTCCTCGAACTGGCCGTCCGCAGCCGCCCCCAGGCCGTCACCGAGGTGCCGTTCGTCTTCGAGGAGCGGTTCGCCGGCGAGTCCAAGTCCACGGCGCAGGAGGGGCTGCGCTTCCTGCGCCACCTGGCCGGGCTGCGCACCACCTCGCCGCTGGCCCGCATGGTCGTCTTCGGGCTGATCGGGCTGAGCGGCTTCGTGCCGAACCTGGCCGCGCTGTGGGCGCTCACCGAGGCCGGGGTGCACTACCTGCCCGCCGAGATCGTCGCCAACCAGTTCGGCGTGGCCTGGAACTTCCTGCTCCTGGAGCGGGTGCTGTTCCGCGACCGGCGCCGGCACCGGCACTGGGCCGACCGGACCCTGCGGTTCGCGCTGATCGCCAACGCCGACCTGGTGCTGCGCATCCCGCTCATCGCCCTGCTGGTCGGGCAGTTCGGGCTGACCGTGCTGCCGGCCACCGCCCTGGCCCTGGTCATCACCTTCGTCCTGCGCTTCGCCGGGACGGAGGCGCTCGTGTACCTCCCGCGCAGGCGCCGTGGACCAAGGAGTGACGCATGAGAAGACTCGAGGAGTGACGCATGAGAAGACCCCGAAGGAGAACCTCCGCCCTCCTGGCGGTGTCCGCCCTCACCGGCGGCCTCCTCCTCACCGCGCCCCAGCCCGCCTCGGCCGCCAACCTGATCGAGAACCCCGGCTTCGAGACCGCCGGCACCGGCGACATGCCGTACTGCTGGGAGAAGTCCGGCTGGGGCGACAACGACTTCACCTTCGGGACCGTCGGTGACGCCCACTCCGGCACCAAGGCCATGAAGGTCGAGCTGACCCGCCGCACCGACGGCGACCGCAAGGCCCTGATCACCGAGTCCGCCGAGTGCGCGCCGGTGGTGACGCAGGGCAAGCAGTACGACCTGTCCCTCTGGTACAAGACGACGACCCCGGACGCCTCCCTCACCCTCTTCCGGCACGACGCCACCGCGGGCTGGCAGTACTGGACCGACCTCAAGACCCTCGACATGGCGGCCGACTGGACCGAGGCGAGCGTCCGCACGCCCGAGGTCCCGGCCGGCACCGACCGGTTGAGCTGGGGCGTCTCCGTCTACGGCACCGGCTCGGCGACGACCGACGACTACACGATGGAGCAGGTCGCCGACCCGGTGCCGGTCCCGGGGTGCACGGGCACCGCCGAGGAGTGCGCCAACGGCCGCTGGGACGTGCTGCCGACGCGCAACCCGGTCCGTTCGATGCACTCGGTCGTCCTCCACAACGGCAAGGTGCTGCTGATCGCGGGCTCCGGCAACGACCCGGAGATGTTCGAGGCGGGCACCTTCACCTCGGCCGTCTACGACCCGCGGACCGGCGAGTACACGACGATCCCGACGCCCGAGGACATGTTCTGCGCCGGGCACGTGCAGCTCGAGGACGGCCGGGTCCTCGTCATGAGCGGCAACGCCGGCTACCCGTCGGCGGACGGCTCGATCGGCTACCAGGGCTACAAGGACTCGTACATCTTCGACCCGGAGACCGAGACCTACGCCAAGACCAACGACATGAACGACGGCCACTGGTACCCGTCGGCGACGATCCTCGGCAACGGCGACGTCATCTCCTTCGGCGGCCTGCGCGAGGACTCCACCGGGTCGGTGACGGCCGACCTGTGGTCCGCCGAGCAGCAGAAGTGGCTGCCGACCTGGCAGGTCAACCAGACCTGGTCGTACTGGGGCCTGTACCCGTCGATGATCCTCATGCAGGACGGGCGGCTCTTCTACTCGGGCAGCCACGTCTTCGGCAACAACATCCCGGGCACCGGCTCGGCGATCTACGACTACGACGCCAACACCATCACCCAGGTGCCGGGCCTCGAGGACAAGGACGAACGCGACCAGTCCGCCAGCGTGCTGCTGCCCCCGGCGCAGGACCAGAAGGTGCTGACCATCGGCGGCGGCAACATCGACTCCAACCCGGACGCCAACCGCCTGACCGACATCATCGACCTCAAGCAGCCCGACCCGGCCTACGTCGCCGGCCCCCCGCTCCCGCAGGGCACCGTCGACCTCGGCGAGGGACCGGTCCCGCAGACCGGCGACCAGGGCAAGATGTACGTCTCCACCGTCCTGCTGCCCGACGGCACCGTGCTGGAGACCGGCGGCGCCCTGCACAACCGGGCCGACCCGGTGTACGAGACGTCGATCTTCGACCCCGCGACGGAGACCTTCGACCCGGTGGCCGCGGACCCGGAGGCCCGCGGCTACCACTCCTCGGCGTTCCTGCTGCCCGACGGCCGGGTGATGACGACCGGCGACAACCCGGGCAACGGCTCCTGGAACCACGACGTGTCGGTCTACACCCCGCCCTACCTGCTCAAGGGCGAGCGTCCGACGATCACCTCGGTCATCGACACCGAGTGGAACTACGGCGACACCCAGCGGA
The DNA here is from genome assembly GCF_002005225.1 of Streptomyces pactum. Taxonomy (NCBI): domain Bacteria; kingdom Bacillati; phylum Actinomycetota; class Actinomycetes; order Kitasatosporales; family Streptomycetaceae; genus Streptomyces; species Streptomyces pactum. The sequence continues at coordinate 3,333,235 of NZ_CP019724.1, read as the reverse complement.
TCACCGTCGACCGGCCCGTGGCCAAGGCCGAGCTGATCCGCCCCGCCGCCGTCACCCACTCCTCCGACCCGAACCAGCGGTTCGTGGACCTGCCCCTGTCCGTCGACGGGAACAACGTCGACCTCAACGTCACCAGCAACCCCAATCTGGCCCCGCCCGGCTGGTACATGCTCTTCGCGGTCGACGCGAACGGTGTGCCGTCGGTGGCCAAGTGGGTGCACCTCGACGGCCCGCGGGCGCTGAGCAGCAAGGACGCCTCCGCGCACGTCCACTCCTTCGCCGACGCCCCGTCCGGCAAGGCCGCGGGGCCCGGCCGGAAGCGCGCGTCGCACCCGGTCGGCCCCGCCGTCTCCGGCTGCGACCGGCACTACGGCACCGCCAACGTCTGCGTGCCGACCGCCTTCCCGGCCGAGGTGAAGAAGACGACGGCCGACCGCTGCGACTGGCTGGAGCGCAACGACTACGGCCGCCTGGCGGTCAACGGCCAGGACGATCCGCTGCGCCTGGACCCGGACGGGGACGGCACCGCCTGCGGGAAGGGGGACGTCAGGCGCCGCTGAGGATGAGCGCGCCCAGCGTGAGCTGAGCGCCCCACTGCAGGACCACAGCCCCGCACCTGGCCGACGTCCACCGGGCGCGGGGCCACGCCAGTGCCAGTACGCCCAGGACGGCCGCCGCCCACAAGCAGGCCCACAGCGCCTCGCCCGGGACGGCCGAGCACTGCTCGCCGTACGTCAGACAGCGGCCGCCGCGTTCGGTGGCGAGCACGGCGAGCCACGCGACGACGACGGTCGGCGCCAGCAGGACGAGCCCGGCCGCGGACCACCCGGTCAGGGCGCGGGCGGCGGGCGGCGGTGCGGCGGCGGACCGCGGCGCGGTGGGCGGGGTCGGGGTGCTCATGCCCTCCATCACACCGCGCCGGCCGCCCCCGGTGATCGGCCCGCGTACTCAACCGCCCTGAGTACCCCGGCGCACCGCCGCCTCGACGATGGCCTCCAACTGCTCGTGGTGCGCGCCCTTCCAGTACGCGCGTCCGCACGCGCGGCACTGCGCGAACACGTCGTACGACCGCTCGGTACCGCCCTTGAGCTGGTCCGCCACCTCCTCTTTGGTGGCCTCCTGGAGCAGTCCGTTGCAGGCGGTGCACCTGGTCCACGGGCGCAGCTCGGGCCGGAACCGGTCCAGGACCTCCTGGAGCTGGTCGCCGGGGCGGGTGCTGTAGACGTAGGCGCCGGCCCACAGCTCGCGGCGGCGCAGCAGGCCGCGGTCGCGGCTGAGCATGACCCGCTTCTCGGCCGCCGACAGCGCGGCGAGCGCCGGGTCGCCGAGGTCCGTCGACTCGTACGCCGTGTCCACGCCGAGCAGCCGCAGTCGGCGGGCGAGGGTGCCGAGATGCACGTCGAGCAGGAAGCGCAGGGGTGCGCCCGGGACCCGCTGGGGGTGCTCCACGGGCCGTACGCTCACCGACTCGCCGCCCGTGGGGACGTGTCCGGGCGGCACCTCGCGGCCGTCCACGAGGAGCGTGCCGACCTCGGTCAGCGGGACGCCGAGGGACTCGACGACGTGGCCGAGCGTGGAGACGCCGTCCGTGGCCGTGCGGGCGGCGCCGGTGGGGCGGGCGCGCGGGACGAACAGGTGCAGTTGCGGGGCGAACTCGACGCGGATCTCGGGACCGTTCACCCGGTCAGGATGCCACGGGCCGGGGACGTGGCCTCAGCCTTTTCCGAGGCCCGGCGGACCGTGCTCCAGGACGTCCAGGGCGCGCTCGACGAGATCGGCCGGGTCGTCCTCGTGACCGTGCTCGGCCCAGTACCGCGAGACCTCCAGCAGGCCGCCGACCAGGGACGTCGAGAGGACCCGCACCTCCAGGGCGTCGGGGTCGAGGCCGGTGCGGCGGGCGATGGCGCGGCCGAGCGGGCGGCCGGTGGCCGACATGGTCTCCAGCATCCGCGAGCGCACCGTCGGCACCTCGGCCAGCAGCCGCGCCCGGAGCCGGGTCAGCTCGGCCTCCTCGCCGGCGCCGGGTCGGACGGCCCCCCGCAGGACGTGCCGCAGGGAGACCGGCCACGGCTCGCCCTCGGGGCGGGCGGCCAGCTCCGCCGCCATGACCGGGGCGTACTCGTCGGTGAGGACGATGTCCTCCTTGGCCGGGAAGTAGCGCAGGACGGTCGACGGCGAGACCTCGGCGCGGTCGGCGATCCGCTCGATCGTCGTGGCGTCGTACCCCTGCTCCCGGATCAGTCCGTAGGCCGCGGTGCGGATCGCCTCACGGGTCTGGGTCTTCTTCCGCTCCCGCAGCCCCGGTCGCGGACCGTCGGCGGGGGAGTGGGGGGAACGCGCGGCCTTCATACCGGTCATTGTCGGCCATCGAGCGTCGGCGGGGCCCAGGGCGTGTCAGACGGCCTCTAGTAGGCGACCAGCGAGATCCCCACGTAGTGCGCGATGAAGGCGGCCAGCGTGAAGGAGTGGAAGACCTCGTGGAAGCCGAACCAGCGCGGTGACGGGTTGGGACGCTTCAGGCCGTAGATCACGCCGCCCGCGCTGTAGAGCAGTCCGCCCGCGATCACCAGGACGAGGACGGCGACGCCGCCGGCCCGCATGAACTCGGGGAGGTAGAAGACGGCCGCCCAGCCCATGGCGAGGTAGCAGGGGGTGTAGAGCCAGCGCGGGGCGCCGACCCAGAAGACGCGGAAGAGTATGCCCGCCGCCGCGGCGGCCCAGATGCCCCACAGCAGCCACTGGCCCTCGGCCTGGGGCAGCAGCAGCATCGTGAGCGGCGTGTAGGTGCCCGCGATGATCAGGAAGATGTTGGCGTGGTCGAGGCGGCGCAGTACGCCGTCCATCCGCGGGCTCCAGTCGCCCCGGTGGTAGAGCGCGCTGACGCCGAACAGCAGACAGGCCGTGAGGACGTAGATCCCGCAGGCGACGCGCGCTTCGGACGACTCGGCGAGGGCGGTGAGGACCAGGCCCGCGACGAGGACGGCCGGAAACATGCCGAGGTGCAGCCAGCCGCGCAGCTTCGGCTTGACCGGATGCGGCAGGGAGAGCGCCACAGGACCGCGGCCGTCGGCCTGCGTGTCCCTGGGCGCGTCGGGGGCGGACGCAGTCATGGGCGCATCGTACCTACGGGACCGTAAGTTACGCATCAGTACGGAGGTTCGCGGGCGGTGAGTGGTCATCGTCTCACGGGGTACCCGGCGCCACACCCCCCAAAAGAACCCGATGCGGGCACGTGGCGATCCTCACGCCGCTCAGGTGTGACGCCCTCTGGACAGATGGGCGCTCGCGTCGGATGATCAAATGAGTGCGGTCGACACCGGATGAGCGCCCAAGAGGTCAACGTCACGCATCCGGGTCGCAGCCCCCACGGGGCCCCAAACAAAAAACCCCTCATTTAGGAGCAATCGTGGCGCGCGACATCGCTGCTCCCCCCGTCCCCACCAACCACCAGGAGCTGATCTCGTGGGTGAACGAGATCGCCGAACTGACCCAGCCGGACGAAGTGGTCTGGTGTGACGGATCCGAGGCCGAGTACGAGCGCCTGTGCGGGGAGCTCGTCGAGAAGGGCACCTTCCGCAGGCTCGACCCGATCAAGCGCCCCAACTCCTACTACGCGGCCTCCGACCCCTCCGACGTCGCGCGCGTCGAGGACCGGACCTTCATCTGCTCCGCCGAGGAGGAGGACGCCGGCCCGACCAACCACTGGAAGGACCCCGCCGAGATGCGGGAGATCTTCCGGGGCACGGGCGGCGAGGGCGGCCTGTTCCGCGGCTCGATGCGCGGTCGGACCATGTACGTCGTGCCGTTCTGCATGGGCCCCCTCGGCTCTCCGCTGTCCGCGCTCGGCGTGGAGATCACCGACTCCGCGTACGTCGCCGTGTCCATGCGCACCATGACCCGCATGGGACGGCCGGTCCTGGACGAACTCGGTGACGACGGCTTCTTCGTCAAGGCCGTGCACACCCTCGGCGCCCCGCTGGCCGAGGGCCAGGCCGACGTCCCGTGGCCCTGCAACAGCACCAAGTACATCTCGCACTTCCCCGAGGACCGCGAGATCTGGTCCTACGGCTCCGGCTACGGCGGCAACGCCCTGCTCGGCAAGAAGTGCTACGCCCTGCGCATCGCCTCCGTCATGGCCCGCGACGAGGGCTGGCTCGCCGAGCACATGCTGGTGCTGAAGCTGACCCCGCCCACCGGGGAGCCCAAGTACGTCGCCGCCGCCTTCCCCTCGGCCTGCGGCAAGACCAACCTCGCCATGCTGGAGCCCACGATCTCCGGCTGGACCGTGGAGACCATCGGCGACGACATCGCCTGGATGCGCTTCGGCGAGGACGGCCGCCTGTACGCCATCAACCCGGAGGCCGGCTTCTTCGGCGTCGCGCCCGGCACCGGTGAGCACACCAACGCCAACGCGATGAAGACCCTGTGGGGCAACTCCGTCTTCACCAACGTCGCGCTGACCGACGACGGCGACGTGTGGTGGGAGGGCATGACCGAGGAGACGCCCGCCCACCTCACGGACTGGAAGGGCAACGACTGGACCCCCGAGTCCGGCACGCCCGCGGCGCACCCCAACGCCCGCTTCACCACGCCCGCGGCGCAGTGCCCGATCATCGCGCCGGAGTGGGAGGACCCCAGGGGCGTGCCGATCTCGGCGATCCTCTTCGGCGGGCGCCGCGCCACCGCCGTACCGCTGGTCACCGAGTCCTTCGACTGGAACCACGGCGTCTTCCTCGGTGCCAACGTGGCCTCCGAGAAGACCGCCGCCGCCGAGGGCAAGGTCGGCGAGCTGCGCCGCGACCCCTTCGCCATGCTGCCGTTCTGCGGCTACAACATGGGCGACTACATGGGTCACTGGGTCGACGTGGCCAAGGACAAGGACCAGTCCCAACTGCCGAAGATCTACTACGTCAACTGGTTCCGCAAGGACGACGAGGGCAAGTTCGTCTGGCCCGGTTTCGGCGAGAACGGCCGCGTCCTGAAGTGGATCGTGGAGCGTCTGGAGGGCAAGGCGGACGGCGTCGAGACCCCGATCGGCGTGCTGCCGACCAAGGAGTCCCTCGACACCGACGGCCTCGACCTCGCCGACGCCGACCTGGACTTCCTGCTCAGCGTCGACAAGGAGGTGTGGCGCGAGGAGGCGGCGCTCGTCCCCGACCACCTGAACACCTTCGGCGACCACACGCCCACCGAGCTGTGGGACCAGTACCGCAACCTGGTGCGGCGCCTGGGCTGACCGGCACCCACCCACCCAGCTCCGCGGCCGGTCCGGCTAGCCCTGACCCGCGAAGTCGTCACGAAGGCCGGCCGCGAGGGGGTCTCTCCCCGCTCCAGTAGCTCGCAGTACCCCGGAGCGTGGGGAGCCCCGCTCGGGCCGGGTCCCCGCACAACGGCGTGCGCAGGACCCGGCCCTTCGGCATGTCCGGGCCTCGCCCGCCTCCGGCCCCCAGATGTGAACCACGGGTGAAGGGCCCGGGATTGTTCGCCCACAAGTACGGGTCCCGGCCCGTTCGGGTACAACCCCTGCCTCACCTGGACCGTCGTGTGTGTGGCCCCCCACGCCTCACTGCTGTTCTCCGAGACTGGAGCAATCTTGCGCACACGCACCCTGGCCGCTGCCATGGCGGTCGCCACGGCAGCCGCGGGCCTGTCGCTGACCCTCGCCCCCACAGCGAGCGCGGCCACCTCCGCGGCCGACGACTTCAACGGCGACGGCATCGCCGACCTCGTCGTGGCCACCCCCGACGCACCCGTCGACGGGCACGTCAACGCCGGCTCGGTCACCGTCCTGTACGGGTCCGCCGACGGCGTCTCGCCCGCCCGTTCGACGACGCTCACCCAGAACTCGCCCGGCGTCCCCGGCGACGCCGGGTCGCACGACCTGTTCGGCACCAGCCACGCCGCCGGCGACCTCGACGCGGACGGCTACACGGACCTCGTCGTCGGCGCGCCGGGCGACGCGGTCCCCTACAGCCAGTCCTTCGGCACGCTCACCGTCCTGTGGGGCAGCGCGACCGGCCTGACCGGCGACGGCGTCTCGATCGCCAGCCCGCTCGCCTCCAGCCAGTGGGACGCCGAGAAGGAGTACGGCAAGAAGGTCGTCGTCGCCGACCTCGACGGTGACGGCACGCCGCAGCTCGCCGCGCTCAGCCGCACCAACCTGTGGGCGTACGACGACCTGGCGGGCCGCACGGCCCCCACCGACGCCCGGTACTCCGAGAGCTTCGCCCCCTACATACAGCCCCGCACCCTGACCGCGGGCGACTTCGCGGGCGCCGGACGCGCCCAACTCGTCGTCACCGGGTCGGAGAACTGCGACGGGACGGCGGGCGGGTGCCGGTACACCGGCGTCCACACCTGGGGCGACTACGGGCTCGAGCCGGTCTCCCTGCCGGACCCGGGCGGCGACGTCTCCGGCACGAACGAGGCGCCCACCGTCGCGACCGCCGCCGGGGACGTCGACCACGACGGCTACACCGACCTCGTCACCGGCCACGTCCCCGCGTCGGCGGTCACCGAGGGGGAGTACTCGGACGCGGCGGGCTTCGTCCACGTCCGCTACGGCAGCGCGGAAGGCCTCGGCGCCCACCGCACCGCCACGCTCGACCAGGACGCCACCGGGGTCCCGGGCAGGAGCGAGTCCGGTGACAACTTCGGCGCGTCCGTGGCGGTCGGCGACGTCACGGGCGACGGCTACGCGGACGTCGCGGTGGGAGTGCCGGGCAAGACGGTCCGGGGCGTGTCGGGGACCGGCGCGACGGTCCTGCTCAAGGGCACGGCCACCGGACTGACCGGCACCGGTGCCCAGACGCTCCACCAGACCACCGACGGCGTGCCCGACACGGCGGAGGCGGACGACTGGTTCGGCTCGGCCGTCGCCGTCACCGACCTCGACGGCGACGGCGCGGCGGACGTCACCGTCGCGGCGAAGGGCGAGGACGTCTTCGCCGGGTCGGTGCGGGACGGCGGCGACTGGGTGCTGCGCGGCTCGGCCACGGGCCTGACGACCAGCGGCGCGGCCTCGTTCAGCGCGCAGTCCTTCGGATTCACCCACCCGGACGCCGAGTTCGGCTCGGTCCTCGGCGGCTGACCCCCGCTCACGTGGCATGAGGGACGGACGGCTGCCGCGGGGCGCGACCCCGCGGCAGCCGTGCGACTACACGGTGAGCCGGCCCGGCGACGACCTGCACGAGGGGGCCACCGCTTCGGCGACGGCCCGCGTGTGGGATGCATGGCGCCCGGTCCGCGCGTCGCTGCGGGTGCACGCGGACCGGGGCCGTTCGGGGGGAGCCCCGCGGGGCTCAGTGGGGCGCGAGTGTGCGCGGCCGCAGGGCCGCGGTGTGCGCGTCCATCCGTTCGGCGGCGAGGATCGCCGCCGCCGTGTCGGCGCGCGACGCGGCGACGACCAGGGCGCGGCCCGCGAGGGCGTGCGCCCGCCCGTGCAGAGCCGCCGGGTCCGGCTCGCGGCCCGTCGTGGCCGCCGGCGCGCGGGCCGGCGTACGTCCTCCCCGCAGGCGGGCGACCTGCTCGCCGAGCCGTTCGGCCGCGGCGTCCAGATCGGCCGAGGGCGCGCTCACGCGCAGCTCGTCGGTGACGGCGAGCAGCGCGGCGAGATGGCCCGCGAGCTGGATGTCCAGCTCTTCCTCGCGGGAACGGTGGGGGAAGTCGTCGGGGGTGCCGGCCATCGTGCTGTGGACCGACTTGGTACGTATCGGCTCGTACATGGATGGCCTCCTGGGTGCTGACAGGAAACCATCCTACATTGGATTCGGTCTAAAGTTGATTCGTTCATAAGTGACGAACGGTCAGGGCTGGGCGTAACCGTCCAGGAAGCGGCCGATCCGGCCCATCGCGTCCCGCAGGTCGGTGACCGACGGCAGGGTGACGATCCGGAAGTGGTCCGGGTCCGGCCAGTTGAAGCCCGTGCCCTGGACGACCATGATCTTCTCGCGGCGCAGCAGGTCCAGGACCATCCGCCGGTCGTCCTTGATCTTGAAGACGTCGGGGTCGAGGCGCGGGAAGAGATACAGCGCCCCCTTCGGCTTCACGCAGCTCACGCCCGGGATCCGGGTCAGCAGCTCGTACGCCGCGTCCCGCTGCTCGCGCAGCCGGCCGCCGGGCAGGACGAGGTCGTTGATCGTCTGGCGTCCGCTGAGCGCGGCGACCACTCCGTGCTGACCCGGCATGTTCGCGCACAGGCGCATGTTCGCCAGGGTCGTCAGGCCCTCGATGTAGGAGTCGGCGTGGGCGCGCGGCCCCGAGATCGACATCCAGCCCACGCGGTAGCCGGCCACCCGGTACGCCTTCGACATGCCGTTGAAGGTGAGGGTGAGCAGGTCGGGGGCGACGGAGGCGGTGGGGACGTGCTTCGCGTCGTCGTAGAGGATCTTGTCGTAGATCTCGTCCGAGCAGACCAGCAGGTTGTGGCGGCGGGCGATGTCCGTCAGGCCCTTGACGACCGCCTCGTCGTAGACCGCGCCGGTCGGGTTGTTCGGGTTGATGACGACGATCGCCTTGGTGCGGTCGGTGACCTTGCGCTCCACGTCGGCCAGGTCCGGCATCCAGTCGGACTGCTCGTCGCAGCGGTAGTGCACCGCCGTACCGCCGGAGAGCGCGACGGCCGCCGTCCACAGGGGGTAGTCGGGCGCGGGGACGAGTACCTCGTCGCCGTCGTCCAGCAGGCCCTGCATCGCCATCACGATCAGCTCGGACACGCCGTTGCCGATGAAGACGTGCTCGACGTCGGTCTCGATGCCGAGGGTCTGGTTGTGCATGACGACCGCCCGGCGCGCGGCCAGCAGGCCCTTCGCGTCGCCGTAGCCGTGCGCCGTCGAGACGTTGCGGAGGACGTCCTCCAGGATCTCGGGCGGGCACTCGAAGCCGAACGCCGCCGGGTTGCCCGTGTTCAGCTTGAGGATGCGGTGCCCGGCCGCCTCGAGCCGCATGGCCTCCTCGAGCACCGGGCCGCGGATCTCGTAACAGACGTTGGCGAGCTTGGTCGACTGGATCACCTGCATGCAGGGAGCTTACGGCCCGGTATCGCCCCTCGGGCCGTGTTTTCCGCCACGTGAGACGCGTCGGTTCGGGTGACTATGTCCGTCCGCTGTCCCCTGCGCCCCTCGCGTCCCTACAATGCGCGGCCATGTCCAGGCCATCTCCGTACGCCGACGGGGTGAACGACGCGGCCGAGTCCCCGGGCCCGCCGAACGTCTACCTCCCGCAGAGCACCGCATCCCCGGCGTACGACGCCTTCGCCGACCCCGCGACCGCCCACGGCTGGCAGGACGCGTACGACGAGCCGCGGCCGGTGCGGGGCGGTGAGGACGGCGCCGCCGATCGCCCCGGTGGAGGCCGCTCGCGCCACGGATCGCGCCGGCGCGGCCGCCGCGCGGCCGGGTCGAGGGGCTCGCGCCGCGTGGTGGTGACCGCCGGGGCGGTCGGTGCGGTGGCGGTGGCGGTGCTGGTCGCCGGGCTCGCGTCCTCGGGCTCGTCGTCCGGTGGTGGCACGGGTGGGGGCGGCCGCACGGAGCCGGGACCCACGGCTGTGGAGGCCGGCGCTTCGCCCCCGGAGCCGGGCACCGCCTCCGGGGGGCCGGCCGTCGGCGGTGCTGCCCCGTCCGGGGCGGGCTCTCCCGGCGCGGGGGGCCCGGGCGAGGGACGGAACGCGGACGGCGGTACGGCGGACGGGAGCCCGGCGGACGGCGAGCCCGCGGACGGGGAACGGGCGGACGGGGAACGGGCGGACGGGGAGCCGACGGGCGGGGCGCCGGGCGGCGGGGTGCCGTCCGCCTATGTGAGCGACGCCTCCATCACCTCCACACCGACCCTCCCCGGGGCGACCCCCTCCGTCTCCACGGGGCCGGGCGAACCTGGTCCGGGCGATGCCGACGACCGGCCGGGCCGCGGCCGGGGTCCGAAACGGTCCAGGTAGGCGCGGGCGCCGGGCGGACGCCCGACCCGGGCGGACGTGGTCTGCGCGGTGGGCGGGCGGGCCGTCGGCCGGGCGCGTCCGGGTTCCGCGGTCCGCGGCCGTCCGGTGAAGCTACTCGTCGGAAACAAGTCCTTGCCCCCTCGACGTCCACGTGATGACAATGCGCATGACAATCCGTGGGCGGCCGGAGGATTTCCGGTCGCCCGACGTCACAAGAGGGGACCCCCATGAGAAAACCTCTCGTCGTCGCGCTCTGTGCCCTGGCCTTCGCCGGGGTGGGCGCGACTCCCGCGGTCGCCGCCGAGCCTTCCCCCACGGGCGCGGACACGACCACGGGCGCGGGCCCGACCACGTTGACGGACGCCGTCAGCGGCATGGTCGGGACCGTGACGGACACCCTGTCCGGGCTCACCGCACCCAGGGCCGGCGCGGTGGACTTCGCCGGCACCGTCTCGCTCAGCAACTGCTCCGGCTCCGTCGTCCGCATGCCCGGCTCGGCCGACGACGACCCGGCGCTCGTGCTCACCAACGGCCACTGCGTGGAGAGCGGCTTCCCCGCGCCCGGCGAGGTCCTGGCCGACCGGCCGTCCAGCCGCAGCTTCGGGCTGCTGAACTCCTCCGGCTCCCGGGTCGCCACTCTGCGGGCCGACCGGCTCGTGTACGCGACCATGACCGACACGGACGCGGCGATATACCGGCTCGGCACGACGTATGAGCGGATCAAGAGCTCGTACGGCATCGACGCGCTGACGCTGAGCGACACCCGGCCGACCGCCGGCACGGCCATCAGCGTCGTGTCCGGTTACTGGAAGCGGATCTACGACTGCTCCATCGACGGGTTCGCGTACCGCATGAAGGAGGGTGACTGGACCTGGAAGGACTCGGTCCGCTACACCGCCGCCTGCGACACCATCGGCGGCACCTCCGGCTCACCCGTCGTCGACAGCGCCACCGGCACGGTGGTCGCCGTCAACAACACCGGCAACAACGACGGCGAGCGCTGCACGGTCAACAACCCCTGCGAGATCGGCGAGGACGGCGAGGTCACGGTCCGCCGGGGCATCAACTACGCCCAGCAGACCTACCTGTTCCCCGCCTGTTTCGGCGTGGACAACAAGCTCGACCTCGACGCGAGCGGCTGCGCCGTGCCCAAGCCGTAGCGGACCGGACGGTCCGGAGCAGGCCGGACGCGCCGGAGCGTGCGGGCAGGCCGGACGGGGGCGGTCGGTCAGCGGGGAGTCCCGCGGACCGACCGCCCCGCCAGTTCGCCCGTCCGCCGACCGTCCTCGATCACGAACCGCCCGTCGACCAGCACGTGGGGGATGCCGGCGGGAAGTGTCCGCGGCTGCTCGAAGGTGGAGCCCGCGGCCACCGTCCCCGCCTCGAAGAGCACCAGGTCCGCCTTGTAGCCCTCCTTCACCAGCCCCCGGTCCGGCAGCCGCAGCCGGGCGGCCGGACGCGAGGTCAGATGCGCGACGCACTCCTCCAGGGACAGCACACCCAGTTCGCGCACGTAGTGACCGAGGTAGTGCGGGAAGGTGCCGTAGGCGCGCGGGTGCGGCTTGCTGCCCTGGAGGATGCCGTCCGACCCGCCGGTGTGGACCCGGTGCCGCATGATCGCGCGCACGTTCTCCTCGTGGCCGACGTGCTGGAGGATGGTCGGCGCCAGCCGGTCGGCCAGGAGGAGGCGGCGGGCGACCGTCCAGGGGCTCTCGCCGCGCAGCCGCGCCGACTCCAGGACCGTACGGCCGACGTACTCCCCGAGCGCGGGGTCGCCCGTGCCGGAGATCTCGATCGTCTCCCACTCCACGGGCACCCCGTGGCAGCCGTCTGAGCCGGTCTCCTCCATGTGGTGCCGGACGCGCTCGGCGGTGTCGTCGTCCGCCAGCCGCTGCAGGATCCGCTCCGGTCCGCCCTCGCTCGCCCAGCTCGGCAGCAACGCCACGAGGGTCGTGCAGCCGGGGGTGTACGGGTAGGTGTCGAGGGTGATGTCGGCGCCGGCGGCCAGCGCGTCGTCGAGCAGCGTCAGCAGCTCGGGCGCCCGGCCCTTGTTGACGCCGAAGTTCATGGTGGCGTGCGCCAGGTGCAGCGGGCAGCCCGCCTCCCGGGTCAGCTCCACCATCTCCTCGTACGCCTCGAGGGCCCCGGCCCCGTACGAGCGGTGGTGGGGGCAGTAGTAGCCGCCGTACCCGGCCACCACCCGGCACAGCTCGGTCAGCTCCGCGTCCTTGGCGTACATGCCGGGCGTGTACGTCAGCCCGGACGACATGCCGACCGCGCCCTGCTCCATGCCCTCGGCGACCAGCCGCCGCATGTGCTCCAGCTCGGCCTCGGTCGCGTCCCGGTCGTCCCAGCCGACCGCGAGGGCGCGCACCGTGCCCTGCGGGATCAGGTACGCGGCGTTGACCGCGATGCCCGCGTCGAGCCGGTCCAGGTACTCGCCGACCGACCGCCAGTCGAAGTCGATGTCGTCACCGGAGCCGTTCCACCCGGCGATGGCGCGGCGCACCTCGCCGAGGGTGCGGTCGTCGACCGGCGCGTAGGACAGCCCGTCCTGGCCGATGACCTCCAGGGTGACGCCCTGGGCGGCCTTGGCGCTGTGGTCGGGGTCCCGCAGCAGCGCCAGGTCGCTGTGGGCGTGCATGTCGATGAAGCCGGGGGCCAGCACCAGGCCCTCGGCGTCCAGCTCCCGGCGGGCCTCGGGACGCTGGCAGCCCGCGGCCGCCGCCTCCTTGACGATCGAGACGATCCGGCCGCCGTCGACCACGACGTCGGCGCGGTAGGAGTCCGCGCCGGAGCCGTCCACGACGTCCGCGTCCCGGATGACGAGCTCTTCCATGTCCCGCTCCCTCAGAAGAACGTACGGATGTAGTCGACGACCGTCCCGTCCGCCCGCACGAGGGGGATGAGCTGCCACTTGTCGAAGGACGTGCACGGGTGGGACAGGCCGAGGCCCACCCAGTCGCCGACCTCCAGGTCCGCCTCCGGGGCGGTGCGCAGCCAGGCGTGCTGGTCGGACAGACCGCTCACCGTGACGCCGCTCGCCGCCCGCTCCGGTCCGCCGTCCGCCGGGCGCACCACCTGCGCGAACGGCAGGTCGAGGTCGTACGCCGCGTCCCGCTTGCCCGCGTTGGCGAAGGCCTGTCCGGGCGAGGGGCGGGAGACCACCTGGGTCCACAGCCGGAACGCCGGCTCCAGGGCGCCCTCGGCGGGGACGCGGTTGAAGGGCGTCACCTCGCGGTAGTGCCCGTCGTCGTGCGAGACGTACGCGCCCGAGCGCAGCAGCTTCAGTACGGGCAGGGAGAGGCCGGGGACCTCGTCGAACACGTCGGCCACCGCGTCGAACCAGGCGCTGCCGCCCGCGCTCAGCACGATCTCGTCCAGACCGGCCGCGCCGAACCGCCCCGCCTTGTCGAAGTCCACGGCCAGCGCGACCAGCCGCCGCAGCCACGCGCGCACGCTCGTGGGGTCGGCGTCCCGCACCTCGCCCTCGTACCCGGCGACACCGGCCAGCCGCAGCGTCCGCGCCCCGGCCACCGCGTCGGCGACCGCCGCGCACTCCGCCTCGGTGCGCACCCCGGTCCGGGCTCCCTCACCGGCGCCCAGCTCGACCACGACGTCCACCGGGCGGACGGCGCCCGCGTCGGTCAGGGCCGCGTCCATCAACCGGACGCCGCGCACGGAGTCGGCGTAGCAGACGAAGCGGAAGTCCGGGTCGGCGTCCAGCTCCGAGGCGATCCAGCGCAGGGCGGCGGCGTCGGTCAGCTCGTTGGCGAGGAAGATCCGCGGGATGCCGAAGGCGCGGGCGACCCGCACCTGGTGGGGCACGGCGAGGGTGATGCCCCAGGCACCGCGCTCGAGCTGGCGGTGGAAGAGCTGCGGGGCCATGGAGGTCTTGCCGTGCGGCGCGAAGGCGAGGCCGTGCCGGGCCGCGTACGTCTTCATCAGCGCGAGGTTGTGCTCCAGGCGCTCGGCGGACAGGGCCAGCACGGGCGTGGTGAAACCGCCGGTGAAGAGGTTGCGGCGCTGACCGGCCAGTTCGCCGACGGTCAGGCCGTCGGCGTCCGGCGGGAGGCCCTTGAAGCGGTGGTCGACGCGCTCCTCGGCCAAACGGGCGAGGGCTGCGGTGCCGGTGTCGAGGGCCATGGAACCTCCGTGAGGTGCGGGTAGCGCAGGGGTCGCGCCAGGGGTCGCGTCCAGTGTCGCGCCGGTGTCGCTTTTTTGGTATTGCAATATGCGCAACGGTCATTGCGTATGTCGCTTACTGCTGTCTAACATCTCGGCCAACGCGGGGTCAACGGATCCACCGAGGCCCGCGAGAGCGACGAGGAGCCCCCACCATCGTGACCGCCACCGGACCCCCCAGCACCGCCCCCGGCGTCGTGGACGTCGTCGCGCTCGGCGAGTCCATGGTCACCTTCCTCCCCTCCCTGCCCGGGCGCCTCGCCGACGTCCCCTCCTTCGACCGGGCCATCGGCGGCGCCGAGTCCAACGTGGCCTGCGTGCTCGCCGCCGCCGGACACTCCGCGCGCTGGGTCGGCCGGGTCGGCGCCGACGGCTTCGGCGACCACCTCGTCGAGGCGATCGGCTCCTACGGCGTCGACGTCTCCGCCGTGCGCCGGGACCCCGTCCGCCCCACCGGGATCTACTTCCGCACCGCCGGCGACCGGGCCACCGACGCGCACGAGGTGGCGTACTACCGGGCGGGCTCCGCGGCCTCCGCGATGTCGGCCCGGAACATGGACCTCGACGCGATCTGCTCCGGGCGCGTCCTGCACCTCTCCGGCATCACACCCGCGCTCTCCGCCGACTGCCTCGGCCTGATGCGCGAACTCACCGCCCGCCGCCCCGGCCGCCCCCTCGTCTCCTTCGACGTCAACCACCGCCCCGGCCTGTGGCGCGGGGACACCGACGGCTCGCGGGTGCTCCTGGAGCTGGCGCGCGGCGCCGACCTCGTCTTCGTCGGCGAGGACGAGGCCTGGGGACTGGGCGGCGCCGACGCCGTGCGCGCCGCGCTGCCCGAACCCGAACTGCTCGTCGTCAAGCAGGGCGCGACCGGCGCGACCGCCTTCCACGGGCCGCACGTCACCTCCGTCCCCGCCCTCACCGTCGACGTCGTCGCCGCCGTCGGCGCGGGCGACGCCTTCGCCGCCGGGTTCCTCTCGGCCACCCTGCGCGGCCTGCCCGTCCGCGAGCGCCTGCGCCACGGCCACCTGATGGCCGCAGCAGCCCTCACCGTCCCCGGCGACCTCGCCGTGCCCCCGGCGCGCGACCACGCCGACCGCCTGGCCGCCCTCGACGACGACGCGTGGGGGACACTTCGACTCGGCCCCGGCTGGACACAGGCCGACGAAGGGGCCGAGGAGGAGGTACGTACGCCATGAGCCAGACCGTCGACCGCGCGCTGAGCATCCTGCCACTGCTCGCCGAGGGCCCCGCCGACCTGGGCCGGGTCGCCGACCGCCTCGGCGTCCACAAGTCCACGGCGCTGCGCCTCCTGCGGACGCTGCACGAGCACGGCTTCGTCTACCGCCAGTCCGACCAGCGCTACCGCCTCGGCGCCCGGCTGATCGCCCTGGCCCAGGAGGCGATGGAGAACCTGGACGTCCGCGAGATCGCCCACCCCCACCTCGTACGCCTCAACGAGCAGTGCGGACACACCGTCCACCTCGCCGTCTACGAGGAGAACGAGGTCCTCTACATCGACAAGGTGGAGAGCCGCTACCCGGTCAGGATGTACTCCCGGATCGGCAAGCCCGTCGCCATCACCGTCGCTGCGGTGGCCAAGCTGCTGCTCGCCGACCTCCCCGAGAACGAACGCCGGGCCGTCGTCGAGAAGCTCGACTACCCCATGTACACGGCCCGTTCGACACCGAACGCCGAAGGCTTCCTCAAGGAACTGGCCAAGGTGCGCGAACAGGGCTGGGCCACCGACCTCGGTGGCCACGAGGAGTCCATCAACTGCGTCGCCGCGCCCATCCGGGGCGCCGACGGCCGGGTGACGGCCGCGATGTCGGTCTCCGCGCCGAACGTCGTCGTCACCGCCGACGAACTCCTCACCCTGCTCCCGCTGGTGCGCCGTACGGCGGACGCGATCAGCGGCGAGTACTCCGGCAGGACCCCCGCTCCCGCCCCCGTGCGGCACACGGATCCTGTGCACCACCCCGAGCACCGCCCCGAGAAGGACACGGTATGACCGACAAGACCGCGCTCACCCCCGCGACCCACACCACCCCGCCGGCGAAGTTCTCCCACGGCGTCAGGAAGGGCAACATCCTCCAGGTCGCCGGCCAGGTCGGCTTCCTCCCCCACGAGGAGGGCAAGGCCCCCACCCCGGCCGGCCCGACCCTGCGCGAGCAGACCCTCCAGACCCTCGCCAACGTCAAGGCGATCCTGGCGGAGGGCGGCGCCTCCTGGGACGACGTGATGATGATCCGCGTCTACCTCACGGACGTCGACCACTTCGCCGAGATGAACGAGATCTACAACGCCTACTTCGAGGAGCAGGGCCTCACCCAGCCGCCCGCCGCGCGCACGACCGTGTACGTCGGTCTGCCCGCCGGACTCCTCATCGAGATCGACGCGCTGGCCGTCCTCGGCTGACCCTCCCCCCGGTCCTTCCTTCCGTCTGTCTGTCGCACGGCACGGTGCCCCTCGCCCCTCGGGGCGCCGTGCCGCGCCCCGCCCTGCCCGAAAGCTCTATGTGGTTACCCAGAGGACCCCCGTATGCCCTCCATATCCCTCCAGCTCGCCGCCTCCGCCCCGGCGGAGACCCCGCCGCACACCGGCGGTCTGCTCCACCTGATCGACGGCACGGCGGGCCTGCTGACCGTCGCCGCGATCGGCATCGCACTCCTGCTCTTCCTGATCATCAAGGTCCGGCTCCAGCCGTTCGTCGCGCTGCTCGCCGTCTCCATAGCCGTCGGCCTGCTCGCCGGCCTGTCGGTCACCGAACTCTTCGGCACCGTCCAGAAGTCCGACGCCGTCTCCACCATCGAGTCCGGCATGGGCGGCATCCTCGGGCACGTCGCCATCATCATCGGCCTCGGCACCATGCTCGGCGCGATCCTCGAAGTCAGCGGTGGCGCCCAGGTGCTGGCCTCCCGGCTGCTGGGCCTGTTCGGCGAGAAGCGCGCCCCGCTCGCCATGGGCCTGACCGGCCTGATCTTCGGCGTCCCGGTCTTCTTCGACGTCGGCATCTTCGTCCTCGCGCCCATCGTCTACGCCGCCGCCAGGCGCTCCGGCAAGTCGGTCCTGCTCTACTGCCTGCCGCTGCTGGCCGGCCTGTCGATGACCCACGCGTTCCTGCCGCCGCACCCCGGCCCGGTGGCCGCCGCGGGACTGCTGCACGTGGACCTCGGCTGGGTCATCCTCATGGGCATCGTCTGCGGCATCCCGGCCGTCCTGGCCGCCTGGGCGTTCTCCGCCTGGATCGGCCGCCGCATCTTCGTTCCCGTACCGCAGGACATGGTCGAGGCGGCCGAGGAGGCCAAGCAGGCCGTCATCGACGAGCAGAGCAAGGCCGGCGTGGCACCGCACGAGAGCCCGGTCGCGCTCGGCACCGTCCTCGGCATCATCGGCACCCCGCTGGTCCTGATCCTCGCCGCGACGTTCTCCTCCATCGCCCTGGACGAGTCCACCCCGCGCTCGGTGATCGAGTTCTTCGGCAACCCGTTCGTGGCCCTGACCATCGCGCTGCTCCTCGCCTACTACCTGCTCGGCATCCGGCGCGGCTGGTCCCGCAAGTCCCTGGAGACCGTCTCGACGGCCTCGCTGAAGCCGGTCGGCAACATCCTGCTGGTGGTCGGCGCCGGCGGCGTCTTCGGTGCCGTCCTCAAGGCCAGCGGCGTCGCGCAGGCCCTGTCCGACACCTTCAACGACGTCGGCCTGCCGGTGATCGTCCTCTCCTACCTGATCTCCCTGGTGCTGCGGGTCGCCCAGGGCTCGGCCACGGTGGCGATCGTGACGACGGCGGGCATCGTGGCACCGCTGCTCGCCGAGGGGGACCACTCCCAGGCGTTCGTCGCCCTGGTCATCATGGCCATCTCGGCGGGCTCCATCTTCGCCTCGCACGTCAACGACGGCGGCTTCTGGATGGTCGCCAAGTACTTCGGCATCAGTGAACGGGACACGCTCAAGACGTGGACCGTGCTGGAGAGCGTGCTGTCGGTCGCCGGCTTCGTGGTCGCCGCGGTGCTGAGCCTGTTCGTGTAGGTGGTCACGTGCGGGCGTCTCGTGTAGGCGTCTGATAACGAAGTTGGGGCTGGCTGTGTCCGGCACAGGTTCGTCGACCATACTGCCCGCTGTGGAGCAGCGCAGAGGATCGACCAGCCAGCCCCTGGAAGGCGCCGGATTCGACCCGGCATTCATCCCCGGGCTCACCGCGCCCGTGACCGGTGAGCCGGAGGACGCGAGACCGGCGAAGACGGACGCGGCGGACGCGGCGGAGACCGCGGCCGAGGACGTCCGCGACGCGGACGGGACCGCGGCCGTGGAACCCGCCGCCGAGCGGGCCGGGGAACCGGAGGAGGAAGAGGAGGCCCCCGACGGCCCCGTCTTCGAGGCCTCCGACCGCCGCGCCAGGATCGTCGCCGACCACAAGGGCGTACGGCTCTCCCTCGACGACCAGGCCTGCGAGTTCCGCTGGGACGAGGTCGGCGCCGTCGAGACGGAGACGGGACGCTTCGGCAAGCGGTTCACCGTCACGGTGCACACGCCGGACCGCCGCTGGTACCCGATCGAGATCGAGGCGTCGTCCCGGAGCCGCTTCCCGGAGTGGGAGTCGGCCCTGGACGAGGTCCTGGACGCCTACTTCGAGGACGGCGAGACCGAGGCCGAAACGCGAAACGAGGCGGACGGCGACGAGAAGGACGGCGACGCGCCGGAGGACACGAGCCGCGAGGCGTCGGACGAGAACGACGGCGAGGCGCCGGACGGCAAGGACCGCGACGCGCCGGGCGAGAACGACGGCGAGGCGCCGGACGGCAAGGACCGCGACGCGCCGGGCGAGAACGACGGCGAGGCGCCGGACGGCAAGGACCGCGACGCATCGGACGGCAAGGACCGCGACGCGCCCGACGGCAAGGACCGCGACGCGCCCGGCGGGAAGAACGGCGGGAGCGCCGAGCCCGACGGGGCCCGGACCCCCGCCGAGTAGGCACATCGCGTGAAGATCCCCGCACGCCCTCTTGTCCCACCGGCCGCCATGGGCTTGGTTGGCCCGCATGGCGGACACCACGGACAACACCAGTGACACCGGGGCACCACGGGACAGCGACTCGGCACCCCGTAAATCCAGTTGGCGCTACATCGGCCCCGGCATCGTCGTCGCGGCGACCGGGGTCGGCGCCGGCGACCTCGTCGCCACCCTGATCGCGGGCAGCAACTTCGGCTACACCCTGCTGTGGGCGGCGGTCCTCGGCTGCCTGGTCAAGATCTCCCTCGCCGAGGCGGCGGGCCGCTGGCACCTGTCCACCGGCCGCACCCTCTTCGACGGCTGGGCCAGCCTCGGCCGCTGGACCACGTACTTCTTCGCGGTCTACGTCGTGATCTGGGGCTTCTCCTACGGCGCGGCGGCGATGTCGTCCAGTGCCCTGCCGCTGCAGGCCCTGTTCCCCGGCGTGATGGACCTCGAATGGTGGGGCGTGGCCTGCGGCGTGGTCGGCCTGGTCTTCGTCTGGTTCAACAAGTACGCCGTCTTCGAGAAGGTCATGACGGTCATGGTGGGCGTCATGTTCGTGGTGACGGTCTACCTCGCGATCCGGGTGGTCCCCAACCTGGGGGACGCCTTCGCCGGCCTCCTCCCCGTCATCCCGGACGGCGAGGACTCCGTCCTCAACACCCTCGGCCTGATCGGCGGCGTCGGCGGCACCATCACGCTCGCCGCGTACGGCTACTGGGTCAACGCCAAGGGCTGGTCCAACACCGGCTGGATGAAGGTCATGCGGCTGGACAACCGGGTCGCCTACATCACGACCGGTGTCTTCGTCGTCGCCATGCTCTTCGTCGGTGCGGAGCTGCTGCACGCCGCGAACATCGCGCTCTCGGGCGGCGGGAAGGGACTGGTGCAACTCGGCGACATCCTGGAGGACGAGTACGGCACGGCGACGGCCAAGTTCTTCCTGATCGGCTTCTTCGCCACGTCCTTCACCTCACTCATCGGCGTGTGGCACGGAGTGAGCCTGATGTTCGCGGACTTCGTGAGCCGGCAGCGCGACAAGACCGCGGGCAGGGCCAGGGAGGTCGCCACCGGCGAGCACGAGCGCTCCTGGCCCTTCCGCGCCTACCTGCTGTGGCTGACCTTCCCGCCCATCGCCCTGCTCTTCCAGGGCGAGCCCTTCCGCCTGGTCATCATCTACGGCGTCCTGGGCGCGGCCTTCATGCCCTTCCTCGCCCTGACCCTGATCTGGCTCCTCAACTCCTCCCGCACTCCGCGCGAGTGGCGCAACGGCTGGCTGAGCAACACGATGCTCGCGGTCGCGGGACTGCTGTTCCTGGTGCTGTGCGTGAAGGAGGTCTGGGACCAGCCGTGGGCGGAGTTCTTCTGACCCGCCGCGGGCCGGCCCGGTCAGCCGCCGGAGGCCGGTGACTTCTTCGCCGACTCGGGGATCTCCCCGTCCTCCTTGATGGCCTTCCACAGCGCGGAGGCCCGCGGTTCCACGGCGACGACACGGGCCGGTTCGAGCTTGTCGTACTCGACCGGGAGCATGAGCGTCTCCATGGTGTCCGGGTTGACGCCCTGCATGCTGCGGCCGAACTCGGCCAGCGAGGTGAGCGAGGAGATCGCGGAGTCGGTGGTGAGCGACTTGGTCGCCGCGTTGGCGATCTTGTAGGCCTTGGTGGGGCTGCCGAGGAGGTCCTGCTTCCGCACCTCCGCGAGGAGCGCGAGCATGAACTGCTGCTGGAGGCCGATCCGTCCGAGGTCGCTTCCGTCGCCGACGCCGTGCCGGGTGCGGACGAAGGCCAGGGACTCCCGGCCGTTGAGCCTGTGCGAGCCGACCGACAGGTCGAGGCCGGTCTTCGAGTCCTTGATCGGCTGGTCCACCTCGACGGTCACCCCGCCGATCGCGTCCACCAGACTCGCGAAACCGGCGAAGTCGACCTCTATGTAGTGGTCGATGCGGACACCGGACATGTGCTCCACGGTCTTCAGCACACAGGCCGGCCCACCGGTCGGGTAGAGCGAGTTGAACATCACCCGCTCCTTGGCGGGAAGCGTGCTTCCGTCCTTCGCCGGGCACTCGGGCCGGGTCACCAGGGTGTCGCGGGGGATGCTGACCGACACGGCCTTGCTCCGGCCCTCCGGTATGTGCACCACCATCGTGGTGTCCGCCAGACCGCTGCTGTCGCCGCCGGCCAGGTCCGCGTTCTCGCCGGAACGGGTGTCGGAACCGAGGATCAGCAGGTTCTGTCCGCTGGTGGGCAGCTTTTCCGGACGGTCGTCGCCGAGGGCCTTGTCGAGGTCGATACCGTTGCCGAGGTTCGAGTTCAGGCGGTCGTACAGCCACCAGCCGGTGCCACCGGTGACGAGCACCACCGCCAGGAGGGTCCAGCCGATGGCGCGGCGGACGCGCTGACCGCGGGTGCGTACCTTGCGACCGCGGCGTCTGGACGGGCGGTCGGTGGGTATCGCGGTATCGGTGCTCATGCTGCTCAAACTCTCCTGGCATCGGCGAGACGAGGTGGACATCCGAGCTGCGGTGTCCTCGATACCGTCAGGGAGGTGGCATCCATGGCACTGATCAGTCGGCTGAACGAGCACTATAGACCGAACAGGCGCTCGAGGCCTGGACTTGTCGTACTTTCTGCCCGTTCCGGGCGGAACGGGTCGGCCGCTCACGCGAAGCGCCCGGCTGGGGAACCCCGGCCGGGCGCCGCGCGCAACCGCGTCGGAAGCTACGGCAGGGCGTGCACGTGGGCACCCACCGCGTTCGACCAGGCGTTGCCGGCCGTGGCGTCCCAGTTGGTGGACCAGGTCATCGCGCCCCGCAGGCCGGGGTACGTCCTGGACGGCTTGAAGGTGCCGCAGTTCGTCCCCTTGGTCAGGCAGTCCAGGGCGTTGTTCACCACGGACGGGGAGACGTAGCCGCCGCCCGCCGCCCGGGTGGAGGCCGGCAGACCCAGGCCGACCTGGGACGGGTCGAGGCCGTTCTCCAACTGGATGCAGGCCAGGGCGGTGAGGAAGTCGACCGTGCCCTGCGCGTACACCTTGCCGTCGCAGCCCAGCATCGTGCCGCTGTTGTAGTACTGCATGTTGACGACGGTGAGGATGTCCTTCACGTTCAGCGCCGTGCGGAAGTACGAACCCGACGTCGACTGCATGTCGATCGTCTGCGGCGCCATCGTGAGGATCATGTCCGGACCCGCCTTCGCCGACAGGGCGCGCAGGGCCTGCGTCATGTAGGTCGCGTTGAGACCGTTCTCCAGGTCGATGTCGACGCCGTCGAAGCCGTACTCCTGCATGACCGAGTAGACGGAGTCGGCGAAGTTCGTCGCGGAGGCCGAGTCGTTCACCGAGACGGTGCCCTTCTCGCCGCCCACCGAGATGATGACCTTCTTCCCGGCGGCCTGCTTGGCCCGGACGTCCGCCTTGAACCGGTCGACCGTGTAGCCGTCGAGGCCGGCCGTGTCGAGGTTGAAGTCCACCGCGCCCGGCGTGCCGGTCGCGTCCGCGAAGGCCACCGCGATGATGTCGTACTGGGAGGAGACGTCCGAGATCCTCTGGACCGCCGCGCCGTTGTCGAAGTTCTGCCAGTAGCCGGTCACCGCGTGCTCGGGCAGATCGCCGCCGCCCCCGCCGTCGTCCTTCTCCGCCGTGCGGGCCGTCACCGCCGCCGACTTCGCCGACTCGCCGGCCGCGTTGGTCGCCGTGACCCGGAAGGAGTACGACGTGGCGGCCGCGAGGCCGGTCACCGTCGCCGACGTGCCGGTCACCGCCGTCACCTTCGTGCCGTCGCGGTAGACGTTGTACCCGGTGGCGCCCGACACCGCGCTCCAGGCCAGCGACGCCGACGAGGACGTCGTACCGGAGACGCCCAGGCCGGCCGGGGCCGACGGGACCGTGGGCTCGGGCCCGCCGTCGTCGCCGCCGCCCCCGTCCGGGCCGAAGACGGACAGGTCGTCGGCGTAGTAGGCCGACTGCCCGTACCAGCCGTGCGTGTACACGGTCACCGAGGTCGTCGAGGAGCCCGTCGTGAACGTCGTCGACAGTTGCTTCCAGGAGCCCGAGTCCGGCGTCCAGGTCGACACGTCCGTCGTCCCCGTGCCCGTCACGCCCAGATAGGAGTACCCGCCCCGCACCCAGGCGCTCAGCTTGTACGTGGAGCCGGGCTCGACCTTCACCGTCTGGGCGCACCGGGCGTTGTCCTGCCCGCTCGGCGTCGCCTTGAGCGCGGCGGAGCCGGCGTGTACCGGGGAGGAGACGGTCGTACCGCTGTTCGCGGAACAGGTCCAGTTGCTCAGGCCGGCCTCGAAGCCGGCGTTCTTCGCGTTGTTGACGTCGGCGGCGGACGCCTGGCCGACCGCCGTGACCGAGAGGGCGAGAGCGGCGGTGACGGCCGACGCCCAGAACTTCGTCCGCCTGCCGAACCGTCTGTGCACGGGCTCCATTGAGGCCTCCGGTGGGGGAGTGGGGGCATTGAGGTACAAGGTGGTCCAGACCAATTGAGAGTGTCAAGAGGTAGGTCCGGACCAAGTTCGCCCTCGGGTGCCGGACTTGGCGCGCGCCCAGGCGGCGGGTCGCCGGTCGGGGTGTCGGCCGGCTGTCGGCCGGGGCGCCGGTCGGCTGTCGGTAGGGGTGTCGGTCGGATGCCGGTAGTGGTGTCGGTCGGCTGCCGGTGGGCCGTCCCTCGCTCGGTCGCCGACGGGAAATGCTCAACCTGCCCCGTTTTGCCGCACCTTGTGCAACGCGAGTTGTCCCAGAGCTACAGAAAGGCTGTTCTCCGGCCACAGACGCGTGGATACAGTGCTCAGGTAGTCACGCAGTGAAGTCATCCGGGTGTGCCGGAGTAACACCGGCGCACCGACGGGCATGGGGAGACGGGGAGCCGCGCGTGCCAACTGCCATTGCCGTGACCAGTGCCGACATGGCACTGCCGCCGCAGGACGAACGGACGCTGCCCGCGGTCGTGCTCCAGGACGTCGACCAACGTCCCCTGGAGCACGCGCTGGCCGAGCTGCAGTCGCTGATCGACCAGCACGGGCACGTGATCGTGGTGTGCTCGCAGGCCGCCCCGGCGAGCGTGGAACGCCGGCTGCACACCGTCCGCGCCCTCCTGGAGACCGACCGCATCGCCCTGTTCCGTCCACCGCTGCCCCCGCTCGGGCTCGCCGTACTCGCCCGGCAGTTGCGGCAGCTCGCCTCCTGCGACCTCAGCCCCGGCGTCCTCGCCTCGGCCGGCCGGCTGCTCACCCACTACATCCACGCCGGCGCGCTGCTCGGCTCCGTCGCCCGGCTCGATCACGTCCCCGTCGGCCTGAAATCGCACGCCAGGTCATGGATGCCGGGCAGCCAGTTCGGCGTCGTGGCCCACCCCGTACCGCAACTCGTGCGGATCGGCCCCGAAGCCGCCCTCGACGGACCCGAGTTCGGTACCTGGCTGCTGGTCGCCAGGGGCCAGCTCCCGGCCGACTGGGTCGCCGGCACCCTCGCCCCGTCCTGGCGGGTGCAGGGACTGCGCGAGACGCCCCTGCCCGCCGAGTCCCCCGGCTGGTGGGGGACCGGGCGGCTGACCGAGTTCTGCGCCTACCTGCCCGACCTCTCGGTCCTCTACCAACTGGTCACGTCGGTGCGGCAGAGCACCTGCCACTGGTGCGGCATCGACGTCATCGGCGACCGGTGCGTGTTCTGCTCCGCGACGCCGCCGGTGTACGACACCGGCAAGGACACCCGCGGCGACGCCGCTGAGGGCCACCGCGGCGTCAGAGCGCTCGGTCACCGCCGCGACCCCGCCCTCGGTCACCGCCGGGAGAGACGAGCCCTCACCCGGTAGGCCCGCACCACGCCGCTCCCGTCGCTCAGCCCGCCCGCCATCCGATCCGGTTCGACCGATTCCCCCAATGAGGTTGCACGGCTCATGAACTCCCGTCAGCGCCGCGGCATCATCCTGCTGATCCTGTCGGTCTTCTGCGCCCTCGGCGCGTTCGCCGGCGTGCTGTCCGTCATCGACGACGTGAAGTCCAAGGTCGGACCCGAGGTCACCGCCTACCGGCTCAAGACCGACGTGGAGCCCTACACGCCCCTGGGCGCCGGGCAGTTCGAGAAGATCGAGATGCCCGAGCGCTGGCTCTCGGAGAACGCCGTCACCGACCTCGGCCAGGTCCGCGGCAAGATCGCCGTGACGACGCTGAAGGAGGGCTCGTTGCTGCAGAGCGACATGATCGTCGACCAGCCCGCCCTGCGGCCCGGGCAGCAGGAGGTCGCCATCATGATCGACGCGGCGACCGGCGTCGCCGGCAAGATCACACCGGGCTCCACCGTCAACGTCTACGCCACCTTCGAGGGACAGCGTGAGGGCGACCCCGCCCAATCCAAGATCATCGTGACGAACGCCAAGGTCATCGACGTCGGCGACCTCACCTCGCTGCAGCCAGACGAGAACAGCCGCGACCGGGAACCCACCGACGCCGTGCCCATCACCTTCGCACTGTCCACCATCGACGCCCAGCGCATCACCTACGCCGAGTCGTTCGCCCAGCGGGTCCGGCTCGCGCTGGTGGCGCCCGGCGGCGACACCACGGTTCCCGACAAGGACCGGACGTACGAACTCGCGAAGGACAAGTGAGAGCCCGTATGCCCACGAGGATCCTCCCGGCAGTCGGCGACGCGGACGCCGTACGGTCCATCACGACCCTGCTCAGCCAGCTCCCGGACGCCGAACCGATGGCCCCGGTGACCGACTCCACCCAGCTCGTCGACACCCTCGCCCGGCTGGCCGCCGAGTCCGTCGACGAACTGCCCGAGGTCGTCGTCGTCCACGAGCGCATCGGCCCGGTCCCCGCGCTGGAACTGATCCGCGAGGTCGCCCTCCGCTTCCCGGCCGTCGGCGTCATCCTCGTCACCTCCGACCCGGGTCCCGGCCTCTTCCAGGCCGCCATGGACTACGGCGCCCGCGGCCTGGTCGCCCTGCCGCTGGGCTACGAGGAACTGGCCAGCCGCGTCCAGGCGGTGGCCCAGTGGTCGGTGGGCGTACGCCGGCACCTCGGCAGCGGCGTCGAAGTGTTCACCGGCGCCGGCGGCACGGTCGTCACGGTCAGCGGTGCCAAGGGCGGTGTCGGCACCACCCTGACGGCGATCCAGTTGGCCCTCGCCGCCCAGGCGTCGGGCCGCCCGACCGCCCTGGTCGACATGGACCTCCAGGCCGGCGACGTCGCCTCCTACCTGGACGTCCAGTTCCGCCGCTCCGTCGTCGACCTGGCCGCCATCACGGACATCTCCCCGCGCGTCCTGGCCGACGCCGTCTTCCGCCACGACACCGGCCTCGCCCTGTTGCTCGCCCCCGGCGAGGGCGAACGCGGCGAGGAGGTCACCGACCGTGCCACCCGCCAGATCGTCAGCGCCCTGCGCTCCCGCTACGAGGTCGTCGTCCTCGACTGCGGTGCCCAGCTCGGCGGCGCCGGCGCCGCGGCCGTGGAGATGGCCGACGCGGCGCTGCTGGTCACCACCCCGGACGTGGTCGCCGTACGGGGCGCCAAGCGGGCGGTGCGGATGTGGGACCGGTTGCAGATCCGCAAGGCGGAGGAGACCACCGTGGTGGTCAACCGGCACACGCGCGCCACGGAGATCCAGCCCCCGCTGATCCGGAAGATCACCGGCACGGCGGTCGCGAACACCACCGTCCCCGCCAACTTCAAGGAGCTCCAGGGCGCCGTGGACGCCGGCCGTGTCCACGAACTGGACAGCAGGGGCACGGTGAAGCAGGCCCTGTGGACCCTGGCGGGCGAACTGGGCCTGGCCCGGGCCGCCGAGGGGGACCACCGAAAGGGCGGCCGCTTCCGCGGCGACCGGGGGTCGGTGAGCTTCCGGCGACGGAAGGACGGTGCGGGATGAGTGCCTTGCGGCGCGGCTCCCGGGACGCCCGGCGCACGGGAGCGGACGCGGGCCAGGTCACCGTCGAGTTCCTCGGCATGACCCCGGTGATCATCGCGACGCTGGTGGTGCTGTGGCAGCTCGTCCTCGTGGGATACACGTACACGCTCGCGGGTAATGCTGCGGACGAGGCGGTACGGGCGGCTACGGCGGCGGACCGGGGGGCGCGGCAGGGAGCCTGCCAGGAGGCCGGCCGGGACAAGCTGTCCGGCGCGTGGGAGGGAGGCGCCGAGGTGGGCTGCGACACCGCGGGCGGCTATGTCACCGCCGACGTGCGCATCGAGGTGCCCATCCTCTTCCCGGGCACGGTCAGCTTCCCGTTCACCGTGCACGGCCACGCGGGCGCCGTGGAGGAGGAGACCGACTGAGATGCCGTACTCCGTGACCTCTGTGACCTCCGTGACTTCCGCGACCTTCGGGTACTCCGGGTGCTCCGGGTGCTCCGGGTGCTCCGGGTGCTCCGGGTACTCCGGGTACCCCGGGTATGCGTCCAGCTCGACGCGTGCGCCGGTTGCGCCGCACGCGTCGGACTCGTCGAACGCGCCAGACCGGCCGAACGCGCCAGACCGGCCGAACTCGTCGGACTCGTCGGATTCGTCGGACTCCTCGCGCTCGTCGAGCAGCCGGGCCGGAGACCGTGGCCAGGTGGCCATCGAGTACCTCGGATTCCTGCCGATCCTGATCCTCGTCGCCCTGGCAGCCGTACAACTGGGCCTGATCGCGTACACCGCCCAGCAGGCCGGTACGGCGGCCCGCGCCGGGGCCCGCAGCGCCTCGCTCCAGGAGAGCGCGGGCGAGGCGTGCGCGGCGGCGGTCAGCAGTTGGCTCGCGGACGGCACCGACTGCCCACCGTCGTACGGCGGGGACGAGGTGACGGTCACCGCCACCGTCGAGATCCCGTCGATCGTCCCGGGCTGGGAGTTCGACCCCGCCACCAGGACCGCCACCATGCCGCTGGACCACTGACCGAGGAGCCGAGGACGCATGAGCCTGCGCGCACGCATCCACTCCCCCGAGGAGCACGGCAGCCGGGGCGAGGACGGACACCTGGTCGCCTCCTACCGGGCCAAGCTCCTGGAGGAGATCGACCTCGCCGAAATGAGCTCCCTGGCGATGGCCGAGCGCCGCGCCCGCCTGGAACGGGTGCTCGGCCACATCATCAGCCGCGAGGGCCCGGTCCTGTCGACGGTCGAGCGCTCCCAGCTCATCCGCCGGGTCGTGGACGAGGCCCTCGGCCTCGGCATCCTGGAACCGCTGCTCGAGGACGCGTCCATCACGGAGATCATGGTGAACGGCCCGGACGCGATCTTCGTGGAACGCGGCGGCCGAGTCGAACAACTCCCGCTCCGCTTCGCCTCCAACGACCAACTGATGCAGACCATCGAGCGCATCGTGTCGACGGTCAACCGCCGCGTGGACGAGTCGAACCCGATGGTCGACGCCCGCCTCCCCTCCGGCGAGCGCGTCAACGTCATCATCCCGCCGCTGTCGCTGACCGGAGCCACGCTCACCATCCGCCGCTTCCCGCGCTCCTTCACCCTCCAGGAGCTGATCGGCCTCGGCTCGCTCGACGAGCACATGCTGTACCTGCTCGCCGGCCTGGTGCAGGCCCGCTTCAACATCATCGTCTCCGGCGCCACGGGCACCGGTAAGACCACCCTTCTCAACGCCCTCTCCGGCCTGATCCCGGAGACCGAACGCATCATCACCATCGAGGACTCCGCGGAACTCCAGCTCCAGCAGGCACACGTGATCCGCCTGGAGTCCCGCCCGCCGAACGTCGAGGGCCAGGGCAGGGTGACGATCCGCGACCTGGTCCGCAACTCGCTGCGCATGCGCCCCGACCGCATCGTCGTCGGCGAGGTCCGCGGCGGCGAGTCCCTGGACATGCTCCAGGCCATGTCGACGGGCCACGACGGCTCCCTCGCCACCGTCCACGCCAACAGCGCCGAAGACGCCCTGATGCGGCTCCAGACCCTGGCCTCCATGTCGGACGTGGAGATCCCGTTCGTCGCCCTGCACGACCAGATCAACAGCTCCGTCGACGTCATCGTCCAGCTCACCCGCTTCGCCGACGGCGCCCGCCGCATCACCGAGATCGCCCTGCTGGCCAGTCACGGCGGCGAACCGTACCGCCTGGCCACGGTCGCCCGCTTCAACGCCCGGCCGATGACCGCCGACGGCCGCATCTACGGCGCCTTCGAGTACCACCCCCTCCCGCGCCGCACCGCCGAGCGCCTCTACATGGCTAGCCAGCCCGTCCCGCAGGCCTTCGGCGTGGCCCACACCGCGGACCAGCTCGCCACCCGGGAGGCGAGGTAGGAAGCCGGGCAGGACCAACGGAAGCCAGGCGGAGAACGGAGCAGAACAGAACCACCCACACAAGCCAGGCAGGACCGCCCGAGATGGAAGCCAGGTAGGACCGCCCGATGGAAGCCAGGTAGGAACCGTCCCATGGAACTGGAAACGCTCGTCACGCTCACCACCGGCATCACGCTGCTGACCTGCGCCCTGGCGGTCATGGGCCTGCATTCCTACGCCGCCGGCAAGGCCCAGCGGGCGGCCCTGGTCGACCGCCTCTCCGCCACCGGCCAGCTCCCTCCCGCCGGCCGCCCGCGCCGTTTTCGCATCCTGGACCGCCGCCTGCGCCGGACGAAGCTCGGCCGCGACCTCGAACTGCGCTTGGCGGCGACCGGCCTGGACGTCACGCCCGGGGAGTTCTTCGCCTACATGCTCGCCACGGTCGCGGGCCTCTGGCTGATCGGCCAGGCCGCCCTGGCCCCGTTCTTCGGCCCCCTGGCGGGCCTGCTGGGCATCGGGGCGGCCATCCAGTTCCTCAACTGGCAACGCCAGAAACGCATCGAGAAGTTCATCAACCAACTCCCCGAACTCGCCCGCATCCTCGCCAACGCCACCCAGGCCGGCCTCGCCCTGCGCACCGCCATCGGCATGGCGGCGGAGGAGCTGGAGGCCCCCGCCGGAGAGGAACTGGGCAAGGTGGCCGCTCAGTTGGCCGTCGGCGCCTCCATGGACGACGCCCTCGGCGAACTCGCCGACCGCCTCCCCTCCCGCGAACTCGTCGTCCTGGTCACCACGCTCGTCCTGTCCAACCGCGCGGGCGGCCAGGTGGTGAGCGCCCTGCGCAACCTCACGGAGACCCTGGAGGAGCGAAAGGAGACCCGGCGCGAGGTCCGCACCCAGCTCTCCCAGGTCAGCATGACGTCGTACGCCGTCCCCGTACTCGGTGTCGGCTCGTTGTTCCTGATGGACGGGGTGAAGGACGGCGCCCTGGAACGCATGACGGGCTCCTCGGCCGGCCAGGCCGCGGTGATCATCGCCTTCACGCTCTACGCGGTCGGGTTCGTTCTCATCCGCCGCCTGTCCCGCATCGACGTCTGAGAGGGGGATCCACCATGGAACTGGGACGACTGGGACTGCTCCTGGCCCTGCTCATGGGCCTGAGCGTCTGGGGCGCCTTCGCCGGCATCCGCATGTACCGGGCCGACGCCAAACTCCCCGGCGACCTCGCCCTCGCCCTGGAGGTCGGCTCCACCCGCACCGGGGCCGTCGACTCCCTCATCGACCGCATGGGCATGCGCTACGCCCCCGCCGTACTGCGTCTGATGGGCCCGGCCCTGGTGGCCAAGTACCGCCGCAGGATCGACCTGGCCGGCAACCCCGGCGGCCTGACCATCGACCGCTACGCCGCCCGCCGCGCGGTGTACGGCTTCCTGGGCGCGGTCGGCTTCGTGGTCTTCCTCCTGCGCGGCCAGTACGTGGTGGCCCTGCTCCTCCTCGCCTTCGGCGCGTTCTGGACGGAGGTCGGCATCTGGTCGGCGATCCGGGTCCGTAAGGACGTCATCGAGCGCACGCTCCCCGACTTCCTGGACGTCCTCGCGGTCGTGGTCAGCGCCGGCCTCGGTTTCCGCCAGGCCCTGGACCGCGTGGCGATCCGCTACGAGGGCCCTTGGGCCGACGAACTGCGCATCACCCTCCGCCAGATGGACCTCGGCATGAGCCGCCGCCAGGCCTTCGCGGAGCTGCGCCGGCGCAACGACTCCGAACAGGTGGCGATGTTCGTGACGGCGCTCCAGCAGGGCGAGGAGCTGGGCGCCCCCATCGTCGACACCCTGGTCTCCCTGGCCAAGGACATGCGCCGCACGGACGCCCAGAACGCCCGCCGCAAGGCAGCGCGCGCGGTACCCAAGGCCACGATGATGATCACGACCTTCATGGTCCCGGCCACGATGATCCTCCTCGGCGCCGGCCTGATCCTGGGCTCGGGGACGGACTTCGGCACGATCACCGGCGAGTAGGGGAGGGGAGGGGCGCCATGCCGATCCAAGAGCCGGCGAAGGAGGGCGGCGTAAACGAACAGAGTGCGACTGCACACGAAGCGATGACGTCAACAAGCTCGCGCCTGAGGCATAGTCGGACCATTTCCGAGTTACATCTTTCGCACATGCAATCTGCTGTGGGAGAGTCGTTGTCTGGTACTCCCGACAGGTCGAGGTCCCAACCGAGCGCAGGGGAGGTGGAGATCGTGGACGACGCGACGTCCGGCATGACCAGCCAGCACATCGCCGCCACCCGCCCCCGCGACCACCACCACGCGGCTGCGCCCGGGGTGACCTCGGTGGACCGACTCACAGCACAAGACGGGGCCCGCGACGGGTCCCCGGGGCCCTCCGAGCCGAGGGCCCTCCCGCCGTACGTTCCGCACGACGAACGCGGCATCGTCCACCCTGGAGGGGAACACCATGACCAACTGGCTTCACACCACCGCCGCCTACCTGCACTCCCGCGCCACCGCCCGCAACGACAAGGGCCAGACGGCTGTGGAGTACCTGGGGATCATCGCGGTGGTGGTGGCGATCGTACTGGCGATCACGGGGACGGATATCGGGCAGACGATTTACAACGCGATCACGGACAAGATCACCGAAGTCACTGGCGGTTGAGGCACCTCCGCGGACACGGTGACGCAGGGCAGGCTTTCCCCATCTACATCACTGTGGTGGGGGGTCTGCTCTTTCTAGCGCTCGCATACTTTGCTGTCGGCCAGGCCGCATCGACTCGTAGCGAAGCCCAGACGGCGGCGGACGCGGCGGCACTCGCTGCAGCCTTGGAAACCCGGGATCAGCTCGCGGACCAGTGGTTGGCGAACGTATTGGAGCCAGGTTCATGGCAGGGGATCTTCGACGGTGAGGCACCGGTTCCCAGTGCATGCTGGCGCGCGCATGAGTTGGCTGCACGCAACGATGCAACGCTGAAATGCCATCCGGACGGGCTGCTGGGATACACCGTCGTGGCGGAGACCAACGAGACTGTCGGAGACACCATCGTGCCAGGCACGGAGGATCAGACGGCCACGGAATCCGCCACTGCCGTCATTGAAGCTCGCTGTTCGTTCGAATCACCCGCTGAGGAGGCCGGTGATGTGCTGCCCAAGCTCACGTGCGAGGGCGAGCAGTGGAATTTGGAACCGGACGACCTTTTGAACCTACCCAAGCCGGAGGATCTGTTCGATGTCCACCTGGCTGACTGACAAGGGAACGACGAGTAAGAAGGAAGCGGAGTCATGCGTATGGGGTTCACAGCCAAGACCCGCAGGGGACTGGTCGCCGTGCCCGTTGTCATCGGACTAGCTCTCGGCGTGGCTGGTTGCGCCGGCGGCGACGACGACAAGCCAGAGGCTACTGCGTCCTCGTCCGGAAGCGGCGAGTCCATGCCGGATGCGCATGAGGGAAAATCGGAGGCGCCACTGGCGGAGCTCAAAGGGCCTTCAGGCCTGATGCTCAAAATCACGCTCGCACAGCGGGACGCCGGAGGCTTTGTCACCGTCAGTGGTGAGCTGAAGAACGACGGCAGTAAGACGGTCACGGTGCCGGCGCAACTGAGTGGCAATGAGACCGAAATCGTTCGTAATGGCAGGTCGCTCGGCGGGGCCACGCTGGTGGATTCCAAGGGGAAGAAGCGCTACTACGTACTGCGAGACACAGATGGACGTCCGCTCACTACAGCCAATTTCTCCGCGATGAAGGCAGGCGAGTCACTGCCCGTCTTCATGCAGTTCCCTTCGCCTCCCATGAGCACGACTGAGATGACGCTTCAACTGCCGATGTTCTCGACTGCCGCCATCGAGATCTCCGGGTGAGGTTCACCATGACCCCAACCCCACGCCTAACCCTGTCCATCACCGCCGTCGCTCTCATGCTCGCCACGAACGTCTACGGCACAACCACCGCCCACGCCGACGACGACCCCAACGACCCCCCAGGCACCGAACCCAGCGCCTCCGCCCCCGTGGAAGTGGACCCCAACGACCCGGACCTCAAACTCCCGGACGGCGCCACGCTCGCCCAGGCGAAGGTGCTGGACATCAAGTCGGTCGTGGAGGAGCAGAGCGGCGACGAACGCCGTGAGGACACCAACACGAGCGTGACACTCGCGCTCCAGGCAGAGGTGCTGTTCGGAAAGGACAGCGCGAAACTCGGCGCCGAGGCGAAATCCCGGATCACGGGAATCGCGGAGGAGATCAAGACCCAGAACGCCTCCAGAGTCCGCGTCTTCGGCTTCACCGACAACCTCGGCTCCTCCGCCCACGGCGACGTACTCTCCAAGAAGCGCGCCAACGCCGTACACGACGTCCTGTCCCAGACCCTGAACGACCCGAGTGTCACATACGAGGTCCGCGGCTACGGCGAGCAGTACCCCATCTCCGACAACTCGACGGAGGCCGGCCGCAAGAAGAACCGACGGGTCGAGATCTCGTTCCCGCGCTCGGAGGGCTGACAGACCGATGCCGGGCCGAGAGGGTCACGAAGGGCAGCCGGTGCGACGACGCTCATTGCGGGGCCGCGGGAGAGCGATGGCCCTCGCGGCACTGACGCTGCTCACGGTGGCTGCGTGCGGCGGTCCGGACGAAACGGACTCGGTGCCGTCCTCGCCCCCGGAACGGCCGGCGGACTCCCGGTCGACGACGCAGTCCCACTCCGCGGGACCCGAGCCCTCCGTTTCGGCGGCGGACGGCCGGGACACCACAGCCTGCGCCGACGGCGACTGCGAGATCGCGGTGTCCGAGCCCGTGACGCTCCGCTTCGAGGGCCCGGACGGACCGGCGACGCTGTCCGTGACCGAGGTCGGCCCGAACAAGGTCGAGTACACGGTGAAGTCGGGCAACGGCCAGTCGAAGGGCGGCGCGAGCGGCCCGGGCCAGGGCTGTGTCACGGTCCTCCGGGAGAACGGCAGCGGCAACTCCTGCGGCGGCCTGTCCCGCACTCGCCCGAGCGCTCAGCCCGATGCCGTAGTGATCCAGGCGACGACCGAAGCGGACGGTACGGCACTCCTCCACATCGTGTCGCACTGACGGCGGAAAGGCCCGGGAGAAGGTCAGATGCCGCCTTCGGGTACCCACGTCCAGGCATCATCGCCGAGTTCGTCGTCGGGTTGAGCATGGCGTGTGAAGCCGGAGCGTGACGGGCCATCCACATCTCGATCCGCTTCCATGCCCGCTGTACGCGGAGGAAATCGCCGCTGCTGGTCACGCCGGGGAGCGTATCGATCGTGGTCGGTGCGCCGGACGTCACGCACGTGCCCGACGTCCGGCGAGGGAGGAGGCTGCCCAGGCGGGCGATGCCGCCTGCTCTCTACCCTTCCAGGACCTCCGTGCGTACCCCCACCCGCACTCCCCACCCGGCCATGGCCCCGGCCTCGGCCTCCAGGACATGCCGGGAACGCATCCGGGGCAGCCCCAGTCTGCCTGGCCGCATGGTGCGTACGGCGATGACCGTGAGCCGTTTGTCGAGGTATGCCACGTCGATGGGCATCCGCATCCGGAAGGTGTGCACGCTGTTGGCGGGGGACAAGAGAATCGCCCCGTCCACGAACTCCCGCCCCAGCAGCCCCTTGGTGCGGGCGCGGTAGGAGACGGCGATCTCCAGCGGAATGCGAACACTCGCGCCGTCGGTGTCTCCTCCGACGACCAGCACACCCGTCCCGTCCCGCCAACGCCGCAGTCCCATCTTGGTCCCCCTCCCGCAGCCGCCCTCCGTCCCACCGAACGTATCTGCCGCGGAGCAGACGCTTTCACCCTGGTGCCACTCCACCCCGGTGGCTACCGTTGCTTCGCTCGAGAGAAGCCCCGTCCCACCCAGGAGCCGACCGTGAACCGCCGCCGCCCCACCCTGCTCGCAGCGCTCACGCTGACCGCCGCTGCGGCCTTGACGCTGACCGCCTGCGGAGGCGGCGACAGCGCTGCAAAGGACAGCGACAAGATCGCAGGCGCTGACACAGGCGGCGAGACATCGGTCTCGTCAAGCCCTAGCGCATCGGATACCGGCGGCCGCCCGAAGATCTCATTCCCTTCTGACGCCAAGAACGTCTTCGACTACCAGAAGACAGGAAACGCGGCGAAGGACGCCGTCCTCGCGGACAGTGCACTGAGCGTCAACTCTGTCGACGAGGCCATCTTCAAGGGGAGCACTGACACCAAGGCCCTCGGCTTTTACAACACCGAGTCAGCCCTGCGCGACTCCATCACGTATGCACTTGGGTACATCAACAAAAAGAATACGTGGGTCGGTGAGACTCGGTACTTCGACCACAAGGTGAACCTCGCCGGGGCCGACCAGGCATACGTGACCTACTGCTCGGACGAGAGTAAGTCCTTCATCAAGAACAAAGAGACGGGCAAGGTCGAGAAGACGCCGACGACGGCTGACAGTTACGTCCTCTACAACACGAAGCTGGCGAGAAGCTCCAACGGCGTTTGGCAGACTACCGACATCGCGTCGAACCGGGGGAGCAAAGAATGCCAGCCGTGAAGAACAGTCTGAGGGTTACGGCCCTTGTCTCACTTGCCAGTGTTCTCGTGATCGCGGCTCCTACGGCGTTCGCGGGCGGGCGTGGTGAGGGCGGCACCCGCGGTTCGACGGATCAACGGGCCGAAGCCGGCGGTGATGGCACCGTCTCCGTGACCGTGGGCGGTGTCGTCTTCGACCGTTCGAAGAACGGCAGTGGTGACTCGGCTGGGGCATTGACATCCCCAGCATCATGGAGCCCGCCACCCTGCTGGTATGCCCCCAAATACAGCCCCGAGCAGTTGCAGGAGCATCTGGAACCGATTTGGGAAGCCGGCTCCACGGGGCACGAGTGGGACGCCAAGCAGCGGGACAAGTTCAACGCCGACGACGAGAAGACGGGCTTCAACAAGGACAAGTCCGGCAAGGGCTATTGGTGGGGCTCGTACGTCAACAGGAGCTACCCGCCCGGCTGGGACTCCTGTGACGAGGACTACTTCTGGGTGGACACGGGGGACGCCCCGCCAGCCAACGTCGAGAACGCCGTAACCCCCGAGGTCCTCGCCGAGCTCGCCTACGCGGAGATCCGCGTTCCCGGCACCGAGGTGACGCTGGCACCCGCGGAGACCACCAAGGTGAACCTTCCTACGTGGGCGTGGCTGGACGGAGCCGAGTTCAAGCCGGTCTCGGTCACCGCGTCCGTGGAGGCGATCGGTATCGAGGCGACGGCCACGGCGGAACCGGTCTCACTGAGGATCGAGCCGGGCACCGAGGACGCCGAGACGCACCCCGCATCCGGTGTGTGCGAGATCAATAATGGTCGTATCGGTGAGGCCTACGCCAAGGGCAGGGCGGAGGAGACGCCGCCCTGCGGTGTGACTTACCTGCGTTCCTCGGGCGACGGTTCATATCCGCTCCGGGCCACCGTCACCTGGCAGATCCACTGGACCGGCACGGGCGGCGCGGGCGGTGGCCTCCCCGACGGCGCGTTCGGCGCTACCCAGGACGTCGTCGTCCAGGAGATCCAGGCCGTCAACCGCTGATCGGTGACGCCAGCCCTCAGTGCGGTAAGTGATCCCCCGGAGGGGGTCAGTAGCCACCCGCACGCCACGAAAACCAGATGTGGTCGTTCCTCTCTCCGGTACAGGTGGACCGGAGAGGGGACGGACACATGGCGGAGCGGCTCGCCGTTGACGGCGATGAACTCGGGCGGTTCATGAAGTCGCTGAGGGAGTCGTCGACTTCGCTCAGGGGCGTGCGGAAGGCACTGTCGGACGCCACGATCACCGGCCTGGGCACGGACGACCTCGACTCGGCTTGCGAGACCTTCCAGGAGGACTGGAAGTACGGCTCCGAGGAAATCGGCAAGCAGACCGAGGACTTGGCCGACATCATCGGCAAGAGCAAGGACAGTTACCTCGAAGTCGACAAGGCGCTCGAGGAAGCGGTGCGGAAGTCGCGCGAGGCCGAGAGCGGCGGCAAGAAGTGACCGTCACCGCCGGAAACGACCAGTACGGCGCCGCCCTCGATCCTCGGTCCCGAGCGGACCTGGGTAAGCCGCAGGGGCTCAAGTCCGCCCCGCGTATCCCGAACCCCGGCTACCCGCATCTCGGCTTCAACCCCGTACCGGGCGACACCGACACCGTGCGGAGCCTGCGGAAGAAGCTCAGCGGTTGCGCCAAGGTCCTCCAGGAGGCCCACGACCTGGTCACCAAGCTCCTGGACGGCAGCTATTGGAAGGGCGACGCCGCGGTCGCCTTCCGCGAGCAGCTCGACGGTGGCCCACTGCCGCTGAACCTCAAGAACGCGGCGCACTCCATCCGCAAGGCGGCCAGGCAACTGGATCGCTGGGAGGGCGAACTCGACGACTTCCAGCGGCGGGCCGGGAAGCTCGAAGCGGACGCGAAGGAAGCCCAGGGCGCGGTCGACCGCGCGCAGGGCCGCGCGAGCAAGGCCGGCGACGATCCCGACCTCAAGAAGGACGGGACCGATCACGATGCCGCACAGAAGGCGTTGACGCGAGCGCACGCGGATCTGGACGACGCCCAGGCGGAACTGAAGAAGATCATCGGCAAGGCGAAGAGGCTGGCCGAAGAGCACGAGGAGAAGGCCGGGTACCGGGCGGACAAGATCCGCGACGCCACGAAGAAGCTGGTGCCGCACGAGCCGGGGTGGTTCGACGAGGTCCTGGACTGGCTGGGCGACAACTTGCCGGACATCCTCAGCTTCACGGCGGGGCTCATTGGGGTGGTGGCACTCCTCCTTTCAGGACCGCTGGGGTGGGGTATCGCGACGGTTGCGGCGCTCATGCTCACGGCTTCGGGGCTGAGCGCGACGGCGCTTGCGTTGCGGCTCAACGACCCGGAGGTGCGAGCGTCTTTGTGGGACGGCATTACCAAGGGAGAACTCGATGCTGACTTCTGGAGCAACGCCGTCTCTGTAGGAGCGGATGCCGCAGGTGCATTTCCCGGTGTTGCGGCAGTAGCTAAGGGATCCTTCGAGGCTACACGGGCGCTTCGGAGAAGCAGTCAAGTGCTTGACTTCTGGCAGAAGGCAGGCATCTATGGTTCGAAGGTCACCGGTGAGGCGAGGGCGATCACTAACCTTGGCAACTCGACGATTGCCCGAGCTGTGCACGGTTTCAGCGATCCCGATCGAGCGGCCAGAGTAATCGCCGGAGCTTCGGGCCTGACTGGTGTCGGCACAGGAGGGTTCGGGCTATACAACAAAGCCGTAGACGCAGAGGACGACGGCATCAAGGACGGCACCGTAGCCGGCGTCGACGGCTCACGCCTCATCCTCGACAGCGGTGGTCTCGTCGATATTGCACGGCACGTTTTGTGCCGCTAGGCGCGAAGGGGAGAAATTGTGAACCCTGTCGACTATGCCACCGCTTGGCAGCATCCAGCGACACGTAGGGCCTGGGTCGGTCACATGGTGATGAATCTCGTCGGATTCATCGGCTGGGCCAGTGGCTGGATCGTGCTGCTTGGAATTTCGGTGTACTCAGCCGACTGGGTCGTGTGGGTGTTCCTTCCGTACTTCCTTTATGGCCCATACCGTGCTCTGACGCAATTGCGGTACTTACCCGCAGCGGTGCGAATGCTGCGCATCCTGCACACTTATCCTTGGCAGATTCTGCGAGGTGTTCCGTACGGGCTGAGTGACCGGCCTGAGGTATTCAGCAGGCACTACGGATGGTTTGAGTTGCCGAACCCGGGTCGTCCGGGTCAGTGGTTGCCAGCCGTCTTCACCCAGCATCTTCGCTTGGAGTGGTGGTCTCGGCGTATGGCGCCTCGCGCCAAGCCGAGCCTGAAGGCGCAGATTGAAGAGATCTGGTTTGCGGGGGACGTGCGCTTCGTTGGTGTCATTGCTGCACCCACACGGAAGGGGCCGGCTCCTCGACGTTTGCATCTCATCGAGCAGCGGATGGATGTGCAGAGTGGCCAGCGGTTCAGCGATTGGGGTGCCGGTCCTGAGGACATCGAGCGCGGCCGGCAAGCGGGTGTTTACCGCGTGCAGTCCTGATTCGCTGGAGGGAAACTGTGAGTAGCTCTGAGATCGTCATTCACGACTCTGTCAACGACGCACAGGCAGAGTTATGGTTCGCCGAACCGGCTGGCTTCACGGCGCTGCCGCTGGACGCCCTGCTCGCCGAGCCCGATTCGCCGGCTGCCGAAAGGATGCGCACGGCCGTCGCTCCGGTGCTCGAGGCCGCGCCCAGCGAAGCGGTTCGCCACCGGCTGATTACGCAGGTTGCGTCAGGTCAGCAGATGCTTGGGGCGTTGTACGCCTCCGGCACCGTCCACTGTTCGATCGGTCTGCACCGCGACGACGTCGACGCGATGAGGTCGGGGACCCACCTGCTCTCCCTTTTCACGATCTCCTGGC
The DNA here is from genome assembly GCF_002005225.1 of Streptomyces pactum. Lineage (NCBI taxonomy): Bacteria > Bacillati > Actinomycetota > Actinomycetes > Kitasatosporales > Streptomycetaceae > Streptomyces > Streptomyces pactum. The sequence continues at coordinate 3,293,526 of NZ_CP019724.1, read as the reverse complement.
GCGAGACGAACGTCGCCCCCCGCAGCGTCACAGCGGCCCGCGCGGTCACGTCGGTCGAGGGGCATACGCGCGTCGCCTTCCTCGAGGCTCCTTGCGGGCCCGCGGTTCTCAGCGAGACCACGTTGAGAAGTGCCGACGGCGGCGCACTCCCGCAGCGACCCCTCCTCCAGGTCCACGCGCACCTCCCGCACCCCGACTGCCGGCGCCTGGCCGTGCTCACGCTCAGCACCACGGCCACGGCACGTCGGGAGGAGTACCGGGCGATCCTGCGTCAGGTCGTCGAGACGGTCAGATTTGTGCACCCCCTGGGCGGCGACTCGTAATGCTGTTGTCCGGCGCCCCGGGCCGCGGGTAGGAAGAGCGCATGACTGGACTCGGTGCCGTGTTCCGCCCCCAGCTCGCCCCCGAGCGGCTGCGCGCCGTCGCGCGTGTTGCCGATGAGGTCGGGTTGGAGGAGCTGTGGTTGTGGGAGGACTGCTTCCGCGAGGGTGGGATCTCCGCGGCCGCCTCCGCGCTCGCCTGGACCGAGAGGGTGCGGGTCGGGGTCGGGCTGCTGCCCGTGCCGTTGCGGAACGTGGCCGTCACCGCGATGGAGGCCGCCACGCTGCACCGGATGTTCCCCGGCCGCGCGATCCTCGGCGTCGGGCACGGGGTTCAGGACTGGATGGGGCAGGTCGGGGCGAGGGCCGAGTCGCCCCTCACCCTGTTGCGGGAGCATCTCCTGGCGCTGCGGGCGCTGTTGGGCGGTGAGCGGGTGACCACCGAGGGACGCTATGTACGGCTCGACGACGTCGCGCTGGACTGGCCGCCGGGCCAGGGTGTCGAGGTGTTCGCCGGCGCCACCGGGCCCCGTTCGCTGCGGCTCGCCGGGGAGGCCGCCGACGGGACCGTGCTCACCGCGTCGACTCCACCCGACGGGGTGCGTCGGGCCAGGCGGCTCATCGACGAAGGGCGTGCGACGGCCGCGCGGGCCGACGGGCACAGGGTCGTGGTGTATCTCCTGGCCGCCACCGGCCCCGACGCCGGCGAGCGGTTGCGGGCCGAGCTGGCCGCCGAAGGCGACGCATCGGTGCCGGACCTCGGTGTCGCCGGTGACGCGGCGGCCGTCGCCAAGGCAGTGGAGAGGCTGGCCGAGGCCGGGGCCGACACCGTGGTCCTCCAGCCGACCGGTGACGAGCCCGACCCGGAGGGGTTCGTACGGTTCGCCGCTGAGGAGGTCCGGCCCCTGGTGGCCTAGGCGGCCGACGGTCTGGACAGCCGGTGGCTCCCGTGGGCGACGCGCTCCAGCCAGGCCGGTGACCTGGAGGAGAGGGCGCACGCGACTTCCCTCTCCCCGGCCGGTGACCCCCCTCCCCCTCCCCCTCTCCCCGTCCCCCATCGATCGGATACGCCCCGATGGCTCTGCATCACCCCCGCACCTTCGACGACCTCGTGGCCGAAGGCGCCTCCGCGCCCACCGAAGGGTGGGACTTCTCCTGGTTCGAGGGGAGGGCGACCGAGGAGCGGCCGTCCTGGGGGTACGCGCGGGCCATGTCGGGGCGGCTGGCCGAGGCCACCGCCGTGTTGGACGTACAGACCGGGGGAGGGGAGGTCCTGGACTTCGCCCTCGGAGCCGCCGCCCCGCACCGCCCGCCGCTCGTCGTCGCCACCGAAGGGTGGCGGCCCAACGTCGCCAAGGCCACCGCACTGCTCCGCCCTCGCGGCGTCCCCGTGGTCGCCGTGCCCGACGACGTGCTCCTGCCCTTCGCGGACGGGGCCTTCGACCTGGTCGTGAGCCGGCACCCCGTCGAGCCGCACTGGGGCGAGGTCGCCCGCGTGCTCGTGCCCGGCGGGACCTACTTCGCCCAGCATGTCGGGCCCGGCAGCGTCTTCGAGCTCATCGAGTACTTCCTCGGGCCCCAGCCGGAGGAGAGCCGGTACCACCGTCACCCCGAACGCGAGCGTGCCGACGCCGAGGCCGCCGGGCTGGAGGTCGTCGAGCTGCGGGCGGAGCGGCTGCGGATGGAGTTCCACGACATCGGCGCCGTCGTCCACTTCCTGCGCAAGGTGGTGTGGATGGTTCCCGGCTTCACCGTCGAGGGCCACCGGGACCGACTGCGTGCTCTGCACGAGCGCATCGAGGCCGACGGGCCCTTCGTCGCCCACAGCACGCGCCATCTCTTCGACGTGCGCAGGCCACGCCCCTAGGTCACACAGGGGCGCCGGCCGCTCAGGCGTGCGCGCCCACCGTCACCTCGCCCACCACCAGCTCGGCCCGGGCCTCCAGTACCTCCCCGACCCGATCCACCCGTGCCGCCAGTTCCCTCTCCTGCCGGGCCGTCAGGCGTCCCAGCGGTTCGACCGTGACCGTCGTACGCCGCCCCCGGCGCCGCTGGTGCCAGACGCCCGCCGCTACGCCGTCCACCAGCAGTACGGGGAAGTTGCCCGCCTGCCCGCCCGCCAGCGCCCGCTGGTACGCGGCTCCGGGGAAGAGCAGCTCCCGCGGCTGGGCCGCGATGAGATACGCGTCGAAGTACGGCAGCAGCCGCACGCCACGCAGCAGGTCTTCCTGTTCGGGCCCGCCGGGGAAGGCGGTGTCGCCCGTGACCACCCATGCCTGGGCCGCGCCGGTTGCCTCGAAATCGGCCTGCTCGATCTCGCCGGCGGCGGCCAGCCGGTCGTACAGGGCCCCGGCCCAGGCGGGCGGTGCGGCCAGCCACCGGGCGAAGTGCTGCGGCGTGGCCGGACCGTATGTGTGCAGGTAACGGAGTACGAGGAGCCGCAGTGCTTCGTCGGACCGCAGCGGAGTGATGCGGGGCGGGCGGGTGTACGTCACCTTGCGGCCACGGTTGGGGCCGAAGCACAGGGCGCCTGACTGGCCCGCCAGGTGCAACGCCTGCCGCCAGCGCGGCCACATGGTCTGGAACGCCGGCATCACCAGGTCGCCGGCCCAGGGACCGGTGCGGGCGACGACCTCGTCGCCGAGTTCGTCGATGGTCAGGAACGTGCCGTCGAGGGCGTCGCCGATAGCCGCCACCACCTCTTCCGCCTGCCTCCGCGTGAGCCGTACGCCGGACGGGAAGGGGCCCGGCCCGCCGGAGATCGCGGGCAGTGCGGCACACCACATCGGCAGGTCGCGGGCGGGGAGCAGGTGCACCGTCCCGCGCGGGCCGTGCGTCTTGACGAGCGAGGGAGCCGTGGAGGCCGACGCGGAAGGAGACGTGGAGGCCGACGCGGAAGGAGCCGTTGAGGCCGGCGTGGAGGGAGCTGTGGAGGCCGGCGCGGAGGCGGATCCGGTCGGCCACAAGGACGTCCGTACGTCCGCCCGGGTCACGCCGTCGGTCCGCAGGCCCAGCGAGAGTTCGGCCGCCGACAGCACCTGGGCGTGGACGCCGAGCATCGCGCCGGCCACGTCGGCGACCGGCGTGCCCGTTCGGGCGGACATGGCCAGGAACTGTCGCTCGAGCCGCCGCGCGCTCGCCGCGCCCCAAGTGATGCGCACCGTCTTCGTCATGAGGTGACGTTAGGGGAGGAGTAGGACAGTTCCCGGCCTACTAGGGGCACTGCGGATCGGGATCTTCAGGGTGTATGCGGCGCACCTTCGCAAATATCTGCACGCTCGGTGAGAGGGTGCGGAATCACCCTTCGATCCTCACGGGGTGTCCACATCGTTATTCATCGTTGTCCTCCTTGGGGCGGATCCGGCTCGCCAGATCACGTAGGTTCGGACCAGGTAATTCGCGTGAGCAAAGCTGCGCGTGTGGCACCGCGCAGTGGAGGGGGCTGCGCGGTGCCCGGTCAAGCGGGCGTTCGCCGGTGGGTTCACCCGGTGGAGGGAAGCGGGGGTGGTCCGCTGTCCGGCATCCGGTGCGCGTCGGCCCGCTTCGGGGCCCACGGTCCGTTCGCTCGGCCCCTTCAGGCGCCCGGTTCGCTGAGGAGGCCGCTGCCTTTTGGCCATGATTCAGGGCGGAACGAGTGCTTCCAGGGCCATCCGGGCGTTGCCGGGCGACTTCGGAGAGTAGTTGTGGCACGCCGATGCACGCAGCATCACTTACAAAGGGTTATGGTGGAAACCCCCCCCCTCGGGCCGGTCCGTCTCCCCCCCACGGACCGGCCCGTTTTTTCTGCCTCGGCCCGGCACCGCTTCTCCGCTCCGGGACCGTGCCCCCTCCTCCGCTCCCGGACCGCGCACCCCCTCCTCCGCTCCCGGACCGCGCACCCCCTCCTCCGCTCCCGGACCGCGCACCCCCTCCTCCGCTCCCGGACCGCGCACCCCCTCCTGCCCTCCTCCCCTCGCCCTCTTCCCGCCTCCCGCGGGGCGCCCGTAATGAGGAGTTCACCGGTGCGTCGTCCTGTGTCGTGGCATGGCGGCGCTCGTTCTAGGGCATAAGCCAAGCAGGTCGACGCCCGAACCACGGGTGTCGTATCTCAGCGGACGGCACGGAGCCGTCCGCCCGGGAGGCCCTTTGCACCAGCCCCACCGTGCGGTCACGGCACGGAAGACGCGGCGGAGGGCCGGTCCGCGGCCCGCGCCAGTGCAGGGCGGCCCTCGACCGGCCGGCTCGTTCCCGCCCTCCCGGCCCAGCGTCCACTCCGTCGCTCCCCGACCTCTTCCGAGGGGGTACGTCCTTCCGTGGTGACCAGCACAAAGCGCCACAAGCCCGATAGGCGCACCTACGTTCTCGACACCAGCGTCCTGCTGGCGGACCCGAACGCTCTGAACCGCTTCGACGAGCACGAGGTCGTGCTCCCCATCGTCGTGGTGACGGAGTTGGAGGCCAAACGGCACCATCCCGAGCTCGGCTACTTCGCCCGGCAGGCTCTGCGCCTGCTCGACGAGTTCCGAGTACGGCACGGTCGCCTCGACGCCCCCATTCCGATCGGGGATCTCGGCGGCACCGTGCGTGTCGAGCTCAACCACTCGGACCCCGGCGTGCTGCCCACCGGCTACCGCCTGGGGGACAACGACTCCCGCATCCTCGCGGTCGCCCGCAATCTGCAGGCGGAGGGGTTCGACGTCACCGTCGTGTCCAAGGACCTCCCGCTGCGGATCAAGGCCTCGTCCGTCGGCCTGCTCGCCGAGGAGTACCGCGCCGAGCTCGCCATCACGGACGCCTCCGGCTGGACCGGCATGTCGGAACTGACGCTGCCCGGCGAGCAGGTGGACATCCTCTTCGAGGAGGGGCGGGTCCACGTCCCGGAAGCCGCCGAACTGCCGGTGCACACCGGTCTGACCATCCAGTCCGAGCGCGGCAAGGCCCTCGGCCGGGTCACGCCCGACGGCAGCGTCCGCGTGGTGCGCGGCGACCGGGAGGCGTTCGGCATCAAGGGCCGCAGCGCCGAGCAGCGGATCGCGCTCGACCTGCTTCTCGACCCGGACGTCGGCATCGTGTCGATGGGCGGCCGGGCCGGCACCGGCAAGTCGGCGCTGGCGCTGTGCGCGGGCCTGGAGGCCGTGCTGGAGCGCCGGCAGCACCAGAAGGTGATGGTCTTCCGTCCGCTGTACGCGGTGGGCGGGCAGGAGCTCGGGTATCTGCCCGGCTCCGAGGCGGAGAAGATGAGCCCGTGGGCGCAGGCGGTCTTCGACACGCTGTCGGCGGTCACCAGCCGGGAGGTCATCGAAGAGGTCACCGCGCGCGGGATGCTGGAGGTGCTGCCGCTCACCCACATCCGCGGCCGCTCTCTGCACGACGCGTTCGTGATCGTGGACGAGGCCCAGTCCCTGGAGCGGAACGTCCTGCTGACCGTGCTGTCCCGGGTTGGAGCCAATTCGCGGGTCGTACTGACCCATGACGTGGCGCAGCGGGACAACCTGCGGGTGGGGCGGTACGACGGAGTCGTCGCCGTCGTCGAGAAGCTGAAGGGTCATCCGCTCTTCGCGCACGTCACCCTGACGCGCTCCGAGAGGTCCCAGATCGCGGCACTTGTGACCGAAATGCTGGAGGACGGCCACATCTGACGCTTCCGCGAAATCCGACCCGTCAAGGGCCGGTTACCCGAGAGTCGGCGCCGTTCGGAAAGGCCAAGAGCCTAGCCGGGCGGCGCCTTCGCGTGTGGGGGTTTCCGGGAATCCCCTGGGCCAAACGGGATGTGAGCTTTCACACGCAACGCAGAATTGCCTCACCCCGTCGGGTTACGGCAGAGTCTCACTCCTGTCAGGCCCCGCATACGACACAGCCGTACCCCCAGCGGTACGGCGCCACAGAAGCACCAGATCCAACTCCATAGCAGCGTCGTATGCCGCCCGAGCACCACGCGGCGCTCCCCTCGGGGGAGTTGTCCACCGGGCCCGTGCCTCCCGTGACCCGTAGTTGGGGAGGCCAGCGCCAGGGGCACGATTGCGTCCGCGAGGGTCACCGAAGCGGGCGATGCTGGAAGGAAACCGTGTGAGCCGGATCTCGGTCCGGGGATTCGCAGTGGCCTCGGCCACGGCGGTCACCGCAGTCGGAAGCGTCGTCGGCGTTGCCTCGGGCAGCACCGCGCAGAACAACGACGCGGAGGCGACAGCAGCGGGTACGACGCTGCTCGCGGACATCCCCATGGGCGAGCAGGCGCAGGTGCAGACCGCGTCCCTGACGCAGCAGGCCGACGTACAGGCCATCGCCGCGGACGCGAGCGCCAAGAAGGACGCCGAGGAGGCGGCCCGCAAGGCAGCCGCCGAGACCGCTGTGGCCAAGCAGGAGAAGGCCAAGAAGGCGGCAGCGGCGGCCGAGGAGGCCAAGAAGCGCGAGGCGGCGAAGGAAGCGGCCAGCCGCGACGCCGAGCGCGAGTCCACCAGCTTCTCCGTCCAGAGCTCCTACAGCACCAGCCAGATCCAGGCGATGGCCCGTCAGATGGTCCCCAGCGGCCAGTGGCAGTGCTTCAGCAACATCGTGGACCACGAGTCGAGCTGGAACTACAAGGCGGTCAACCCCTCCTCGGGCGCCTACGGTCTCTTCCAGGCGCTGCCGGCGGGCAAGTACTCCTCCGCGGGCGCCGACTGGCGGACCAACCCGGCCACCCAGATCAAGTGGGGCCTCAACTACATGGACAACCGCTACGGCAGCCCGTGTGAGGCCTGGACCTTCTGGCAGGCCAACCACTGGTACTGAGCCCCCTCCGGGGCGGCCCGGACCCCGCTCAACCCCGCGCAGCCCCTCACCGTCCTACGGTGAGGGGCTGCGTGCTTCCGCCATGTACGGTCGGACCGGAACGACTCCGGGGGGAGTGGTGGGGAAGGACGGGGGAAGAGGACGGATCATGTCTCGAGTGCCAGGGTGGCTCGGTCGGCTCGGCGCCGGACTGACGCGGATGAGCAAGCGGTTGGACGAGCGCCGCGAGGGCGCCGACGCACCGGAGCCGGCCGCCGACGACGCAGCGCCGCCGTTCCCGTACGACCTGTCTCAGGAGCACGCCTCCACGCAGTACCCGCTCGTGGTCCAGGCCCGCCCCGACCCGGCCCAGGCCGTGCCCTGGGGAATGCGCGTCGCCGCCGAGGCGGGGTGGCGGCTGCTGGTCCTCGCGGGCACCGTGTGGGTGCTGATGCGGGTCATCAGCGCCGTACAGCTCGTGGTGCTGGCGTTCGTGGCGGCGCTGCTGATCACGGCACTGCTCCAGCCGACCGTGGCGTGGCTGCGCCGGCACGGGGTGCCGAGGGGGCCTGCCACCGCCCTGACCGCGATCCTGGGGTTCGTGGTGATGGGGCTGATCGGGTGGTTCGTCACCTGGCAGGTCATGGAGAACATCGACAACCTCTCCGACCAGGTCCAGGACGGCATCGACGAGCTGCGCAACTGGCTCTTGAACAGCCCGTTCCACGTCACCGACAAGCAGATCAACGAGATCGCCAAGAACCTGCGCGAGGCGGTCGGCGCCAACACCGACCAGATAACGTCCGCCGGTCTCGAGGGGGTCACCGTCGTCGTCGAGGCGCTCACGGGCATCCTGCTGGCCGCCTTCTCGACGCTCTTCCTGCTCTACGACGGCAAGCGCATCTGGCAGTGGACGCTGAAGCTGGTGCCGGCGGCGGCCCGGCCGGGCGTGGCCGGTGCCGGCCCGCGCGCGTGGCGGACGCTGACGGCGTATGTGCGCGGCACGGTGGTGGTGGCGCTGATCGACGCCATCTTCATCGGCATCGGCATCTACTTCCTGGACGTGCCGATGGCCGTCCCGCTGGCCGTGTTCATCTTCCTGTTCGCCTTCATCCCGCTGGTCGGCGCCGTGGTGTCGGGAGCGCTCGCGGTCGTGGTGGCGCTGGTGACGCAGGGCATGTTCGCGGCGGTCATGACGCTCGTCGTGGTGCTGGTGGTGCAGCAGATCGAGGGGCACATCCTGCAGCCGTTCATCCTGGGACGCGCGGTACGGGTCCATCCGCTGGCGGTGGTGCTGTCGGTGGCCACGGGCGGCATGGTGGCCGGCATCGGCGGCGCGGTGGTCGCCGTACCGCTGGTGGCGGTGACGAACACCGTCGTGGGCTACCTGCGTGCGTACTCCCGTGAGGCCGTCGTGCGGCAGGCCCCGAAGCCGACCGGCGCCACGCCGACGGACGCCTCCCCGGCGGCGGAGCCCACGCCGCCGCCCACGGAGGCCGAGCCGCCCCCGGCGGACACCTCTCCGGCGTAGCGACAGGCAACGGGCCCCGCTCACCTCATCGGTGAGCGGGGCCCGTCGTGTTCCGCGTCGCGGGACTACTGGCCGGCGAGAACCGCCTCGGCGTCCAGCGTGGCGCCGACGGCCTCGACCACGGCGGCGATCTTGAACGCCTCCTGGATCGTCTCGCGGTCCACACCGGCCTTGCGGAGCACCTGCTCGTGCGAGTCCAGGCACATGCCGCAGCCGTTGATGGCGGACACCGCGAAGGACCACAGCTCGAAGTCGACCTTGTCGACGCCCGGGTTGCCGATGACGTTCATCCGCAGACCGGCGCGCAGGGTGCCGTACTCGTGGTCCGACAGCAGGTGCCGGGTCCGGTAGAAGACGTTGTTCATCGCCATGACGGCGGCGGCCGACTTGGCGGCCGAGTACGCCTCGGGCGTGAGGCTGGCCTTCGCCTCCGGCTCCAGCTCGCGCAGCACGATGGGGGAGCGCGAGGCGATGGCGGTCGCCAGCACGGTGCCCCAGAGCTGCTGCGCCGGGAGGTCGGAGTTGCCGATGACCGAGCCCAGGTTGAGCTTCAGGTCCTTGGCGTAGTCCGGTACGGCGGACTTCAGGGAGTCGAGGGACATGTCAGCTCACTCCCCGGCCAGCAGCGCGACCGGGTCGAGGGTCTCGTCGCCCTTGCTCCAGTTGCACGGGCAGAGCTCGTCGGTCTGCAGGGCGTCGAGGACCCGCAGGACCTCCTTGGGGTTACGGCCGACCGAGCCGGCGGTCACCATGGTGAACTGGATCTCGTTGTTCTGGTCCACGATGAACACGGCGCGCTTGGCGAAGCCGTCCTCGCCCTCGATGCCGAGGTCGCGCATCAGCTCGTGCTTGGAGTCCGCCATCATCGGGAACGGCAGGTCGGTCAGGTCCGGGTGGTCCTTGCGCCAGGCGTGGTGCACGAACTCGGAGTCGCCGGAGAAGCCGAGGACCTGCGCGTCACGGTCGGCGAACTCGTCGTTCAGCTTGCCGAAGGCGGCGATCTCGGTCGGGCACACGAAGGTGAAGTCCTTGGGCCAGGCGAAGACGACCTTCCACTGACCCTCGTAGGTCTTGTGGTTGATCTGCTGGAACTCCTTGCCCTTCTCCAGCGAGACGCAGGCGGTCAGATCGAACTCGGGGAACTTGTCACCGACAGTGAGCACGCGCTCTCCAAAAATGCAGCGAAGAAACACCCATTTTGCGAGTGTTTCCCATGGGTTGGACGTTATTGATGTTGGCACAGAGTGCATTGATTAGTGAAATAGCTACACTCGGTCGAGTTGATCGGAGGTGGCTATTAGTGACAGGTAGGAAGAGGCAGCCCAGCCTCGCCCAGCTACGGGCTTTCGCGGCGGTCGCCGAGCATCTGCACTTCCGCGACGCCGCCGCCGCGATCGGTATGAGCCAGCCCGCGCTCTCGGGCGCCGTCTCGGCGCTGGAGGAGGCACTGGGTGTCACCCTCCTGGAGCGTACGACGCGCAAGGTGCTGCTCTCGCCGGCGGGCGAACGGCTCGCGGTGCGGACGAAGGCGGTACTCGCGGAGGTCGGCGCGCTGCTGGAGGAGGCGGAGGCGGTGCGGGCACCGTTCACCGGGGTGCTGCGGCTCGGGGTCATCCCGACGGTGGCGCCGTATCTGCTGCCCACGGTGCTGCGCCTCGTCCACGACCGCTACCCCGACCTCGACCTCCAGGTCCACGAGGAGCAGACCGCGAGCCTGCTGGACGGCCTCACGTCCGGCCGCCTCGACCTGCTCCTGCTGGCGGTGCCGCTCGGCGTGCCCGGGGTCACGGAACTCCCGCTCTTCGACGAGGACTTCGTGCTCGTCACCCCGCTCGACCACCGGCTCGGCGGCCGGGAGGGCATCGAGCGCGAGGTGCTGCGCGAGCTGAGGCTGCTGCTGCTCGACGAGGGGCACTGCCTGCGCGACCAGGCGCTCGACATCTGCCGTGAGGCGGGCCGCGCGGGCGTCCCGGCGACGACGACGGCCGCCGGTCTGTCGACGCTGGTGCAGTTGGTGGCGGGCGGCCTCGGGGTGACGCTGCTGCCGCGTACGGCGGTCCGCGTCGAGACGTCCCGCTCCAGCCGGCTCCTCACCGGCTCCTTCGCGGACCCGGCCCCGACCCGCCGCATCGCCCTCGCCATGCGCACGGGCGCGGCGCGCTCCGCGGAGTACGAGGAGCTGGCGGCGGCCCTCCGGGAGGCGATGGCGGACCTGCCGGTGCGCACGGTCCACGGCTGAGGGCACGCCGGCGCGGCGTGCCCTCGGTCCCGCCCCGGGTGGGCCGGGGCCCTGCTCGGTGCCGGGGCCTACTCCGTGCGCAGCCCCTCCGGCCGCATCAGCCGCAGCAGCGGCGGCAGGCTGAGAAGGGTCACCGTCAGGACCACCCCGGCGCCGATGCCGGTCATGGAGAGGACGCCGGTCCAGTCGACGCGGACCGGGGTGCCGGTCATCTTCAGCAGCACCGTGCCCAGCGTCAGGCCCACCACCGAGGCCAGCAGCAGGCCCAGCGCGATGGGGATCGCGGTCTGCCACAGCACCGACAGGCTCAGGGTGCGGCGCCGGGTGCCGAAGGCGACCAGGGCCGACAGCAGTCGCTTCCGCTCGCGCAACTGCTCGAGCTGCGTGACCAGCAGACTGGCGCCGATCAGTGCCAGCACACACGTCGTCCCGACGAGCAGACCGGTGCGGATGGCGTCGAACCGGCCGGTCCGCTCCGTGGCCGCCCACTGCATGGCGTCCGCCAGTGGGTCGATGGCCGCGGTGGTGTTGCGTACCCGCTCGTGCACGTCCGTGACGGACTCGTCGAGCTTGAGGTACGCGTGCCCGGTCAGGGTGGGTGCGAGTGCGTCCGGCGACGCCTTGGTCGTGATCAGGAAGCCGCCCCGGTCGATACCGGCGAGCAGGCCGGTACGCGGCTTCGCCGCCTTGACGCCCTGCGGCACCGTCCAGGGGACCTGCATGCCCTTCGGCCCGCCCTCGTACGACGGGTCGAGGTACAGCTTGCGTCCGGGCGTCGCCAGCTTCGCCATGTCGACCTCGCCGTCCCACTCGGCACCGTGGACGGCGAACACGTCCCCGTCACGGCAGGACGGCAGGTCGGCGATCTCCCGCAACGACTCACAGTCGCCCACGGTCACCATCGCGCCGACGTCAGGCTCCAGCGCGCGGTCGCCGAGGTAAGCCTCGCCGTAGGCGTAGACGGCGTTCACACCCTCGGTGTCCCGCAACTTGTCGGCGGCCGGCGCCACCGGCACCTCGCTCGGCAGCACCACCTCCATCTGCGCCCGCGACAGGTCCTGCCCGGTGGGCCTGGTGTAGTCGTCGTCCACGCCCGCGAACAGCATCTGCAGCGCGATCGCCCCGGCGACGGCCACCGCCACGCCGTTGACCATGCGGGCCGCCGTGCCGCTGCTCATCTGCAGCCTGCGCACGGCGAGCTGCCAGGCCACGGGGCCGGAGCCGAGCCGGGCGACGACGGTCTCCACGATCCACGGCAGCAGCGCGGTCACGCCGACCAGGAGCAGGACGACACCGCCGGTCACCAGATACTGGTTGAAGTCCCCGTTGTCGCGCCCGTCACCGATCATCGGGTAGAGCATGGCCAGCCCCGCCAGCGGCAGCAGCAGCCGCCACCACAGCCGGCGCCGCGCCGGCCGGCCCGCCCGCACCACGCCGAGCGGCTCGATGACCACCCCGCGCAGCGCGAACAGCGTCACCAGCACCGCGGCCGCCGGCACCGCCACCGCCACCAGCAGGGCGAGCAGCGGCGAGGGGTTGAGGTAGCTCGGGAACACGCTGATGCGGTACACCTCGGCCGTCCCGGCGAGCTGGCGCCCGATCATGAAGAACCCGGCGCCGAAGACCAGCCCCAGCAGCGCGCCCGCCAAGGCCTCCCCGGCGGCGATGCGCCGGGTCATGCGGCTGTCGGAGCCCACCAGCCGCAGGGCCGCGAGCCGCCGGTCCCGCCGCTCGCCGCCGAACCGCACCGCCGCGGCGATGAACACCGCGACCGGCATCAGCAGCACCACGAAGACGACGAGGACCAGCAGGAGCAGCACCGGGTCGGACCGCTCGGACACCGGGTGCGGGTCCCCGTACCGGTCGATACGGCTGATCCGGCCGCCGTCCAAGTGCGGCGCGAGACCCTCGGCGCCCCGGTAGAAGGCGAGTTCGGCCGAGCCGATCAGCCCGCTCTCCGCGATGGTGCCGACGATCCGGTCCGGCAGCCGCTCGCGCAGCAGCGCCCCGGAGTCCGACTCCAGCAGCCTCTTCAGCGCGGGGGAGACCACCATCTCGCCCTCGGCCGGGAACTCGTCCACCCCCGGCGGCAGCGGAGCCCGCGGCCCCTCGGGCTCCAGGGCACGGCCCCGGACGTCCGCGTCGCGGAACTCCGTGCCGACGTCGGCGACCACGAGGGTGTCGTCGGCCTTCGGTATCTGCTCGACGGCGAAGGTGATGTCGGTCCGTGCGGCCTCCCGCTCGTGCCGGACGGAGAGCGCGTTGGGGATCGCCGTCGTCAACAGGAGCAGCGCCACACCGAGTCCGACGCCGATGGCCGTCAGCACGGCCCGGGTCCATCCCTCGCGCCCGCCGGTGAAGGCGAAGCGGACCCCCATGGCGAGGTCCCGGCCCCACTGGCCCGCGGTCATACGACCCGCTCCATGTCCCTGGACTTGCCGTCCCGTACGACGATCTCGCGGTCGGAGTAGGCGGCCACCCGCGCCTCGTGCGTGACCAGGACGACGGCGGCGTTGGTGGAGCGGGCGGCGTCCGTGAGGAGTTCCATCACGCGCTCGCCGTTGAGGGAGTCCAGCGCACCGGTCGGTTCGTCGGCGAACAGGACACGGGGGCCCGTGACCAGCGACCGCGCCACCGCGACCCGCTGCCCCTGGCCGCCGGAGACCTCGCCGGGCCGCTTCTTTCGCAGGTCGTCGACCTCGAGCCGCTCCATCCAGGTCAGCGCGGCCCGCTCGGCCTCCTTGCGGGAGGTGCCGTTCAGGCGCAGCGGAAGGGCGACGTTCTCGACGCAGGTCAGCTCCGGCACGAGCTGCCCGAACTGGAACACGAACCCGAAGTCGCTCCTGCGCAGCGCGCTGCGCCGGGTGTCGCTCATGGCGGACAGTTCACGCCCGTTGTACGTGATCGTCCCCGAGTCGGGCGGCACGATGCCGGCGAGGCAGTGCAGCAGCGTGGACTTGCCGGACCCGGAGGGGCCCATCACGGCGACGACCTCGCCGGGGTGGATGGAGAACTCGGCACCGTCGAGGGCGAGGGTGGGGCCGTAGGCCTTGCGGAGCTGCTCGGCCGAGAGCAGCGAACCTGCGGGAGGAGTCATCGGGCCACCGCCTCACGGAGCTTTTCGAGGCGCGCCGCGGTGAGCTCCAGCCAGCGCAGGTCGGCCTCCAGGTGGAACAGGGCGTGGTCGCAGATGAGCTGGTCGGCGAGGTCGCCCTTGCGCTTGCGGTCGGTGAGGATCCGCATGCCGCGCAGATGCTCCGAGCGCTGCGTGTCGAGGATGTCGGCGGCGTCGCGGTGGGTGAGCAGCGCGAGGACGACCTTGGTGTAGAGCGTCGACTGGAGATACGGCTCGGGCTTCTCGGGCGTGGCGAGCCACTGCTGTACGTCGGTGATCCCCGCGTCGGTGATCGCGTACCGCTTGCGCTCGGGACCGTCGCCCGCCTCGATGCCGTCGACCACGACGAGGCCGTTCTTCAGCAGGCGGGACATCGTCGAGTAGACCTGGCCGTAGTGCAGCGGCCGGTCGTGACCGAACTTCTCGTCAAAGGCGCGCTTGAGGTCGTAACCGTGGCGCGGCCCGGACTCCAGGAGTCCCAGGAGGGTGTGACCGATGGACATGCCGAGCACTCTACACATGGTGTATACGCACTATGTATACGTCGTGTGCAGAGGCCATGGCGACGCGTAGGGGAGCGCAGGTCGGAGCCGATTGTCACGGTTCCGTGACGACGGGGGCCGCGCCTCCGCGTGATGCGGCGACGCGGCCCGTTCCGGCTTCGCTACGACGGTGGCGCGGGTCCCGTTTCCGGGTCCGGTGCCCGGGGCGGTCGCCCCCGGCGCGGCAGCGGTCCGGCGTCCCCGGGCAGCCGGCCCGCCTCCGCCAGTGCCCTGCGGAGCAGGAACTCGATCTGGGCGTTGGCCGAGCGCAGCTCGTCGCCCGCCCAGCGGGCCAGCGCCTCGTACACCTGTGGGTCCAGCCGCAGCAGCACCTGCTTGCGCTGCTGGCGTGTCCGGCGCGGCGTGGGCGGCGTCCCCCCGGGCTCCGGGGCCGGCTCTTCGGAAGGGGCCGTCACTGGTAGAGGGACCCCGTGTTCAGGACCGGCTGGGCGGCGCGGTCCCCGCAGAGCACGACCATCAGGTTGGATACCATCGCCGCCTTGCGTTCGTCGTCCAGCTCCACGATGTCCTGCTCGCTGATCCGGGCGAGCGCCGCCTCGACCATGCCGACCGCGCCGTCCACGATCTGCCGCCGCGCCGCGACCACCGCGCCGGCCTGCTGCCGCTGGAGCATCGCCGAGGCGATCTCCGGCGCGTACGCCAGGTGCGTGAAGCGGGACTCGATGATCTGCACCCCGGCCGCATCCACGCGCGCGTGCAGTTCGATGGCGAGCTTCTCGGTGATCTCCTCGGCGTTGCCGCGCAGCGAGAGGCCGTCCTCGTCGTGGGCGTCGTAGGGGTATTCGATGGCGATGTGCCGCACGGCCGCCTCGGTCTGGGTGGAGACGAACTCGATGTAGTCGTCCACCTCGAAGGTGGCCTGCGCGGTGTCCTCCACCCGCCACACCACGACGGCGGCCAGCTCGATGGGGTTGCCGTAGGCGTCGTTCACCTTCAGGACGGCCGTCTCGTGGTTGCGCACCCGCGTCGAGATCTTGGTGCGCGAGGTGAGCGGG
Organism: Streptomyces pactum; assembly: GCF_002005225.1. Lineage (NCBI taxonomy): Bacteria > Bacillati > Actinomycetota > Actinomycetes > Kitasatosporales > Streptomycetaceae > Streptomyces > Streptomyces pactum. The sequence continues at coordinate 3,278,034 of NZ_CP019724.1, read as the reverse complement.
TTGACCCAGCGCAGCCCGTCCTGCCGGATCGTCCCCCGGTAGCGCCCGAAGAGCTGGACCACTCGGGCCTCGCCCGGCGCCACCATGTTCAGCCCGCACATCGCGAGGAACGCGGCCAAGCCGACCACGATGCCCCCGATGATCAGTGCCGCCTTCGCTCCCGCCGAGTCGACCGCCGTGGCGGCGGCGATGAGGCCGGCGCCGGCGAGCAGTCCGACCAGTCCCAGCAGCAGCGCGAGGCCGCCACCGATGCTGTGCGCCTGCATCTCGCGCACCCGTGGCGCGGGCATCTCGGGCACGTCGGCACCGACCTGCGAAGTGTCGAGCGTGTCGTGCGTGTCATGTGTGGTCATGAGTGGTCCCCCCGTGTCGGGCCGGCCGTGCTCGCGCAGGCTCGGCTTCTATCGTCGATTTAGCTAAGTGATATCACTTTACCCGCGAATGACAACCTTGAACCCCCCTCGTACGTCGGTTCCGTAGGAGCGGGTGCTGATTCTCACGTCCGTACAAGGCCGGATCGGCAGCCGTTCGTCACATCTCGCGGTGTTAGCTTTCTGAGCTGACCTGAGCGGCGAACCTGTGTGACGCGTGAGCACACACGAACGAAGCGGAGCGGATCGGACCCATGGGACGAGCGGAAGAGAGAAAAGCGCGACAGCGCGGTGGCCGCCGCGCGGCGCCGAAACGCCGCAGTCCGTCGGGTGCGGGCGGGAAGAGCGGCATACGCAGGCTGTTCACCTGGAAGAAGATCCTCGGGACCTTCTTCGGTCTCTGCCTGCTCGGCATGGGCGCCTTCATCGTCCTGTACATGGTGATCGACATCCCCGAGGGCAACCCCGAGGCGGAGCTGCAGAGCAACGTCTACAAGTACAGCGACGGCAGCATCATGGCCCGTGACGGTGAGCGCAACCGCGAGATCATCGACTTGGCCAAGGTTCCCAAGAAGGTCCAGCGCACCTTCGTCGCCGCCGAGAACAAGACCTTCTACAAGGACTCCGGCGTCGACCTCAAGGGCACCGCGCGCGGTGTGCTCAACACCCTCTCCGGCAAGGGCGCGCAGGGCGGTTCGACGATCACCCAGCAGTACGTGAAGAACTACTACCTGTCGCAGGAACAGACGGTCTCGCGCAAGCTGAAGGAACTGGTCATCTCCCTGAAGCTGGACCGGGAGAAGTCCAAGGACTACATCCTCGCCGGCTACATCAACACCAGCTACTACGGCCGCGGCGCCTACGGCATCCAGGCCGCCGCCCAGGCCTACTACCGCGTCGACGCCGAGGACCTGACGGTCGAGCAGGGCGCGTACCTCGCCGCGCTGCTCCAGGCGCCCAACCAGTACGACTGGGCGATCGCCAGCGACACCGGCAAGAAGATGGTCCAGGAACGCTGGAACTACGTCCTGGACAACATGGTCGAGGAGAAATGGCTGAGCCAGGCCGACCGTCAGGCCATGAAGTTCCCGGAGCCCCCGGCGCCCAAGCCGGTGCAGGGGATGGAGGGGCAGACCGGGTACCTGGTCGACGCGGCCAACCACGAGCTCAAGAAGCAGCTCGTCGCCCAGGGCGCCGCCGAGGACATGGAGCAGGCCAAGGCGCTGGTGGACCTCGGCGGCTACACCGTCACGCTCAACGTCGACAAGAAGAAGCAGGCGGAGCTGGAGAAGGCGGTCAAGGCCAAGCTCACCAGCAAGCTGGACCCCGACAAGCGCGAGGTCGACGCCGACGTCCAGGCCGGCGCCGTCTCCGTGGACCCGAAGACGGGCGGGGTCGTGGCGATGTACGGCGGCGTGAACTACGTGGAGCACTACACGAACAACGCCACCCGTGACGACTACCAGCCCGCCTCCACCTTCAAGCCGGTGATCCTCGCCGCGGCCGTCGACCAGGACGCCGAGACCCAGGACGGCGTGCCGATCACGGCCAACACCATCTACGACGGTACGAGCAGGCGCCCCGTGATGGACGGCGACCGCGAGGTCGGCTTCGCGCCCCCCAACGAGGACGACGTCGACTACGGCGACATCACCGTCCAGGAGGCGATGAACAAGTCCGTCAACTCGGTCTTCGCGCAGATGGGCATCGACGTCGGCATGACCCAGGTCATGAAGACCGCCGGCGAACTCGGCATGGACACCGAGGGCGTGCAGGCCGTGCCCGCCCAGACCCTGGGCAGTATGGGCGCGAGCCCGATGGAGATGGCCGGCGTCTACGCCACCCTCGACAACCACGGCCGGCAGGTCACCCCGGCCGTCGTGAAGTCGGTCGAGCACAAGGACCGCACGGTCGAACTCCCCGATCCGATCGGCGAGCGGGTCATCACCCGCGAGGCCGCCGACACGGTGACCTCCGTGCTCACCGGCGTCGTCGACGACGGTACGGCCAGGCGGTCCGTGCGGGAGAACCCGCTGCGCGACGGCCAGCAGGTCGCCGGCAAGACGGGTACGTCCGACAACAACAAGTCGGCCTGGTTCACCGGCTTCACCCCGGGCCTGGTCACCTCGGTGGGTCTGTTCGGCGAGGACCCGAAGACCCACAACCAGGTCCCGATGTACAAGGCGGGCGGCGTCGACTACCGCGTCAACGGCGGTGGCTTCCCGGCGGAGATCTGGGCGGCGTACACCTTCGGCGTGATGGGCGAGGTCACCGAGTTCGACCTGGAGACCAAGCAGGGCAACGCGGTCAAGCCGAGCAGCACGCCGACGCGGAGCGAGTCGCCGACCCAGTCGCCCACCCATGAGGAGACCACCGAGCCGCCGGAGAGCGAGGAGCCGACGACCGAGGCGCCGACGACCGAGGCGCCGGAGACCGAGGCGCCCGAGACCGAGTCGCCGACGCAGTCGCCGTCCGGCACCCCGACCACGGAGGAACCGCCCACCGGCGGGGAGTCCACGGAACCGGAGGACCCGCTCTTCCCGGACGGGGACTGGCAGCAGTAGCCGAGACAGGCAGCCGAAGGGCGCCCGGTGCTCACCGGGCGCCCTTCCGCGTGTGCCGGGGGCTCAGCCCCGGTTCAGCTCGAACCACACCACCTTGCCGGTGCTCAGCCGCGTCGCGCCCCAGCGCCGGGCCAGCCGGTTCACCAGGTACAGCCCGCGACCGCCCTCGTCCGTGTGCCGCGCCTGCCGCAGCCGCGGCAACTGCGGCACGTCGTCGCCGACCTCGCAGCGCAGCACGTCCGTGCGCAGCAGCCGCAGGGTGACCGGTTTCGAGGCGTACCGCACGGCGTTGGTCACGACCTCGCTGACCAGCAGCTCCACCGAGTCCGTGAGGTCCTCCATGCCCCAGCGGGCGAGTGCGCGCCGGGCCAGGCGGCGGGCCCGGCCGGGGGCGGCGTCCTCGGGCTCCAGGAACCAGTACGCCACGTCGCTGGGCGCGATGCCGTCGAAGCGGGCGGCGAGCAGCGCGATGTCGTCGTCCCGGTCGCCCGGGCCGAGCATGTCCAGCACCTCGTCGCACAGGGCTTCCAGGGGCGGCGGATGGTCGGGCCCGGTGAGCTGCGCGGTCGCCGCGAGGCGCTCCCGCAACTGCTCTATGCCGGTCCACACGTCCCGCAGCCGGGACTCGACCAGCCCGTCCGTGTAGAGGAGCAGGGTCGCACCGGCGGGGGCGTCCAGCTCCACGGCCTCGAAGTCCACGCCGCCCACGCCGATCGGGGCACCCGCGGGCACCCGCAGCACCTCCGCGTGACCGCCCAGGTGCAGGAGCACGGGCGGCGGGTGCCCGGCGTTGGCGACGGTGATGCGGTGCGATACCGGGTCGTACACCGCGTACAGGCAGGTCGCCATGCGGTCGGTGCCCAGGCGCTGGGCCTGCTCGTCGAGGTGGTGCAGCACCTCCTGCGGGGGCAGGTCGAGCCCGGCCAGGGTCTGCGCGGTGGTCCGCAACTGGCCCATGATGGCCGCCGACGTCATGGAGTGACCCATCACGTCCCCGACGACCAGCGCGACCCGGCTGCCGGGCAGCGGGATGGCGTCGTACCAGTCGCCGCCGACACGCGCCGTCTCCGCGGCCGGGAGGTAGCGGGAGGCCAGCCGCACGCCGGTGCAGCGCGGCAGGTTCTCCGGGAGCATCGTGCGCTGCAACTCGTCGGCGATGTACGCCTCCCGCCCGTACAGCACCGCCTTGTCGATGCCGAGGGCGCTGTGCGTGGCGAGCTGGGCGGCGACCAGCAGGTCGTCGGCCTCGAAGGCGACGCGCTCCGGTCCGCGCAGGAACAGCGCGGCCCCGATCACCCGGCGCCGGCCGCGCAGCGGCGCGAGGATCGCCCGCCGGCCGTCGGGCACGGCGAAGTCCTGGCCGTCACCGAGCAGTTCCGGCAGGGCGGCGCGGGCGGCGGGGGTCTCCGTGAAGACCGGTCGCACCCCGCGCAGCACCTCGGCGAGCGCGCTGCCCGGCCGCACCTCGCACAGCTCGGAGCCGACCGCCTCCAGTTCGGAGGGCTCGGGCTGGGCCGCGGGCGTGAACCCGCCCTCGGTGTCCCGCTCGGCCGGTATCCGGTCGGTGCGGCGCAACCGCAGCACCAGAGGGCCCGTGGGCCGCTCGTCGCCGACCGGCAGCGGTTCGCGCAGATAGACGAGGATCGCGTCCGCGAACGTCGGCACGGTGGCCCGGCACAGCCCCATCACGATCTCGTCGAGGTCCATGCCCCGGGCGATCCGCCGGGTCGCGGCTCCCACGAACCGCAGCCGGTCCCCGTCCCGGCGCATGGGCGTGGGCTGCCCCGGCACGGTGAGCTGCCCGGTACGGCGTTCCGCCCCCGTCGCCGCCCCGGAACCGGAGAGGGGCCCGGGAACGGCTCCAGCGCCGCTGTGCGCACCGCCCGGCTGGACCGGGACGCCCTCGGGCGTGGGCCGCGGGCGGTGCGTGTCGGGCTCGGCGGCCTGCTCGGCGCCCGGCTGGGAGTGCTCGAAGGCGCCGGAGGGGTCCGCGCCCGCGGTGGGCGGCGACTCCCCGGTACGCCCCTGTGCCGCTAACGCGGACCCGCCGGCGCGTGGCGGCACGGGGGTACGCAGGAGCGCCCCGCGGGGTTCCGTGGGGTCGCCGCCTGTCTGGGGGCGGTCGAAGGAGGTCGGGTGCTCCGTCACGCGTGTCGAATCCATCCGTCCGGGACTGCGCGCGGCGCGTGCAGTTCGTCCCGCAGAGATCCCGATACCCGCAATACGTGCCCGGGGAACGGGATCTCCGCGTGGTCAGAGGCTGTTCGTGTGTCACCGGCGGACCGTCTGCGGCCCGTCTCCGTGTTGTCCTCGTACCTCTCGCTCACGTCCTGCCGCCCCTCGGTGACGATCGGTCAAGCACAGCGCACGCTCGGCCGGTTGCTGCCGCGCTCCCTTGCGGAGGACGATCCTACGTTTCCTGCCCGGGGGCGTATCAAGGGTCTCATGAGGACACGTGCGCGGGCGTGCGGTCCCAGTCCCCCGGCAGCGACGGTACCGCCCAGGACGGATCCGGCCGCCAGTGTTCCCAGCCGTCCGCGAAGGGGGAGCCCCAGGCCCGGACCTCCGCCACCGCGGCACGCCCCGCCTTGCGCACCCGCTCGGCGAGCCGGGCGTCCACCAGCCGGTCCCGCTGGGCCTGCGCGAACTCGTCCTCGTCCCGCCAGTGCCAGGTGCGGTCCGGGTGGACGGAGATGTCCAGGAAGTGGTCCTCGGAGTCGACCCCGCCCTCCCAACGGGCCAGCGGTTCCTCCAGGTTCACGTACCAGTTCTTGAACCGCCAGTCCGGGTCCCAGAACAGCCACACCGACCAGGGCGCGCCGGGCCGGGCCAGCTTCAGCACACCCGTACCGAACCACCGGTCGCGCTGCACGGCGCGCGGTTTGGTGTAGCGCGACGCCAGCGGTTCCAGGTGCACGGGCGTGCCGTCGGCGAGCACCGGCTTCACACACTCGGTGCCGGGCGCCAGCCACACGGCGAGCAGGTCGGCGTCGTCCCGTACGACGGTGACGGGGCGCGCGATGTGCAGGTGCGGACCGCCGTTCTCCCGGTACCGCCACAGGATGTGGCTGCCGGGCGCCCAGTACCCCGCCGGGGCCGCCGGGGCGCCCACCTCCGCCTCCGCTTCCGTCGCCGCGCGCACCGCTTCACCGTCTGCCATGGACAGATATTAGGTGCCCTGGCCACCTGACGCGCGGGTGATCGCGGCGAGCGCCCGCGTCCGCGGCGGCCGCCCGGTCACGGACGGGTCATCCGCAGCACGTCCAGCGCCTCGTCCAACTGCGCGTTCGTGAGATCGCCGCGCTCGACGTACCCGCTCTCCAGCACCACCTGACGGATCGTCTTCCGCTCGGCCAGCGCCTTCTTCGCGACCTTGGCGGCCTCTTCGTACCCGATGTACCTGTTGAGCGGCGTGACCACGGACGGCGAGGACTCGGCGTACTCGCGAGCCCGTTCGCGGTGGGCGACGATGCCGTCGACGGTCCGGTCGGCCAGCAGCCGCGAGACGTTGGCGAGCAGCCGGACCGACTCCAGTACGTTCTTGGCGATGACCGGCAGCATGACGTTGAGCTCGAAGTTGCCGGCCGCTCCGGCGGCGGCCACCGTCGCGTCGTTTCCGGTGACCTGGGCGGCGACCATCAGCACGGCCTCGGGGACCACCGGGTTGACCTTGCCGGGCATGATGGACGACCCGGGCTGGAGGTCGGGCAGGGAGATCTCCGCGAGCCCGGTCCGCGGTCCGGACGCCATCCAGCGCAGGTCGTTGGCGATCTTCGTCAGTCCGACGGCGACGGTCCGGAGCTGACCGCTCGTCTCGACGATGCCGTCCCGCGCGCCCTGCGCCTCGAAGTGGTCGCGCGCCTCGGTCAGCGGCAGCCCCGTCGCGCGGGCCACCTCCTCGATGACGGCGGCGGAGAAGCCGGGCGGGGTGTTGATGCCGGTGCCGACCGCGGTACCGCCCAGCGGCAGCTCGGCGAGGCGGGGCAGGGACGCCTCCAGCCGCTCGATGCCGTACCGCACCTGGGCGGCGTACCCGCCGAACTCCTGGCCCAGCGTGACCGGCGTGGCGTCCATGAGGTGCGTACGCCCGGACTTCACCACGTCGGCGAACTCCTCGGCCTTGCGCTCCAGGGCGCCGGCGAGGTGGCCGAGGGCCGGGATCAGGTCGCGGGTGACGGCGGCGGTGGCGGCGATGTGGATCGAGGAGGGGAAGACGTCGTTGGACGACTGGGAGGCGTTGACGTGGTCGTTGGGGTGCACGTCCCGGCCGAGCCGCTCGGTGGCGAGGGTGGCGACGACCTCGTTGGTGTTCATGTTGGACGAGGTCCCCGACCCCGTCTGGAACACGTCCACGGGGAAGTGCTCGTCCCACTTCCCCTCGGCGACCTCACCGGCCGCCTCCTGGATCGCGGCGGCGACGTCCTCGTCCAGGACCCCCAGCTCGGCGTTGACCTTGGCCGCCGCGCCCTTGATCCGGGCGAGCGCCTCGATGTGGGCGCGTTCGATGCGCTGCCCGGAGACGGGGAAGTTCTCCACCGCCCGCTGGGTCTGCGCCCGCCACTTGGCGTGGGCGGGCACCCGCACCTCGCCCATGGAGTCGTGCTCGGTGCGGTACCCGGTCCTGTCCTGCTCGTCGGTCATCGACGATCACCTCCACGTCTCACAGCGTCCGCGACGCGACCACTGTTCCCCGTGGAGGCGGACCGTCACCACCGTTCTCAGGCGAGTCCGGGGCCCCGTACCGGAATGGACGTGAACGTCGGGGCCGGCGCCGGGTCCTGGAAGAAGTCGTTGCCCTTGTCGTCCACCACGATGAACGCCGGGAAGTCCTCGACCTCGATCTTCCAGACCGCCTCCATGCCGAGCTCCTCGTACTCGACGACCTCGACCTTCTTGATGCAGTCCTGGGCGAGCCGGGCCGCCGGGCCGCCGATGGAGCCGAGGTAGAAGCCGCCGTGCGCGTCGCACGCGTCGGTGACCTGCTTGCTCCGGTTGCCCTTCGCCAGCATCACCTTGGAGCCGCCCGCCGCCTGGAACTGCTCGACGTAGGAGTCCATGCGCCCGGCCGTCGTCGGACCGAAGGACCCGGACGCGTACCCCTGGGGCGTCTTCGCCGGTCCGGCGTAGTACACCGGGTGGTCCTTCAGGTACTGCGGCATCTCCTCGCCCGCGTCCAGCCGCTCCTTGATCTTGGCGTGCGCGATGTCGCGGGCCACGACCAGCGGGCCGGTCAGGGACAGCCGGGTCTTGACCGGGTGCTTCGTCAGCTCGGCCAGGATGTCGTCCATCGGCTGGTTGAGGTCGACCTTCACGACGTCGCCGGCCTCGTCGAGCTGCTCGTCCGTCGTCTCCGGCAGGAACCGCGCCGGGTCGGTCTCCAACTGCTCCAGGAAGACGCCCTCGGCGGTGATCTTCGCGACCGCCTGCCGGTCCGCCGAGCAGGACACCGCGATGGCGACCGGGCAGGACGCCCCGTGCCGCGGCAGCCGTACCACGCGCACGTCGTGGCAGAAGTACTTGCCGCCGAACTGCGCGCCGATGCCGATCTTCTGCGTCAGCTCGAAGACCTTCTCCTCCAGGTCCTGGTCCCGGAAGCCGTGCCCGAGCTCGGAGCCCTCGGCCGGGATCTCGTCCAGGTAGTGCGCGGAGGCGTACTTCGCGGTCTTCAGCGCGTACTCGGCCGACGTGCCGCCGACCACGATCGCCAGGTGGTAGGGCGGACAGGCGGCCGTGCCCAGCGAGCGGATCTTCTCCTCCAGGAACTTCATCATGGAGACCTCGTTCAGGACGGCCTTCGTCTCCTGGTAGAGGAACGACTTGTTGGCCGACCCGCCGCCCTTGGCCATGAACAGGAACTTGTAGGCGCCGCCGTCGGTCGCGTACAGCTCGATCTGGGCCGGGAGGTTGGAGCCGGTGTTCTTCTCCTCCCACATGGTGAGCGGAGCCATCTGCGAGTAGCGCAGGTTCAGGTTCTTGTAGGCGTCGTGGATGCCCCGGCTCAGGGCCTCCTCGTCACCGCCCGCCGTCAGGACGTTCTGGCCGCGCTTGCCCATGACGATCGCCGTGCCGGTGTCCTGGCACATGGGCAGCACGCCCGCCGCCGCGATGTTCGCGTTCTTCAGCAGGTCCAGCGCCACGAACTTGTCGTTGCCCGACGCCTCGGGGTCGTCGATGATGCGGCGCAACTGCGCCAGGTGGGCGGGGCGCAGGTAGTGCTGGATGTCGTGGACGGCCTCCTCGGCCAGTTGGCGCAGCGCCTCCGGCTCCACCTTGAGGAAGGTCCGCCCGTCGGCCTCGAAGGTGGTGACACCCTCGGAGGTCACCAGCCGGTACGGAGTGGTGTCCTCTCCCTGGGGGAGCAGATCGGTGTACGCGAACTCAGGCATCTCGCCCATTCCTCACTCGACAGACGCGCGGCTGGATTCCACCACGGCGGCTGGCCTCCATCGGCAGCGTCAACCAGCGTAGAACCTGCCACCGGCGGTGAGCTTGTGAGGTAAGGCTCAGTAGGGGCGGGAGGGATCCGGCGCGTCACGGCCGGTCCGCGACAAGGTGGTCCACAGGGGTAGTCGCGATCTATCGCGTTTCGGTACGCTGCTGCCGTGGACCTTCAGAAGCACGCCCAACCGCAGGACGCGGCACCGCGCGGCACCGCAGCGCACGTCTCCGAGATGCGCGCCTCGGACGCCGACCGGGACCGCGTCACCGACATGTTGCGCGAGGCCCTCGCCGAGGGGCGGCTCACCGCCGATGAGCACGCCGAGCGCGTCGAGGGCGTGCTGGCCGCCAGGACGGTCGGTGAGCTGGACGGCTTCGTGCAGGACCTGCCCGCCGCGCACGCCGGACGGCACCGGACCGCCGCCCCGGCCCCCAGCCGCCCCACCGCCGGTGCCATCCCGGCCGAACCCGACGAGAACCTGGTGGCGGTGTTCAGCAGCGCCGTCCGCAAGGGCCGCTGGCGGGCGAGCCGCCGCATCCACGCGTACGCGGTCTTCGGCAGCGTCGAGATAGATCTCAGTGAGGCGGTCTTCGAGCAACAGCAGGTCGTGATCAAGGCGTTCTCCGTCTTCGGCAGCGTCGAGGTGCGCGTCCCGGAGAACGTGTCGTTGCGCGGCGCGGGCGGCGGCGTGCTCGGCAGCTTCGAGGTCCACACGCTCGACTCGGCCGAGGTCGAGGCCCCCGTCGTCTACGTGGACGGCTGGGCCGTGCTGGGCAGTGTCGAGGCGCGGCCCAAGCGCGGCAAGGTCGTCGCGGACATCCTCGACCGGGTGCACCGCAAGGTCGAGAAGGGTTTGCGCAAGCACCTGTAGCGCGGCACCGGCGACGGTTGGAAACCCAGTGCATAGGCGCGCGCACAACGGGTAAGCCTGACGCATCGTCTCTCGCTCGCGAAGCCGTCGTCAGGAGTAGACCGTGCTGCAACCGCCGCATTCGTCCCTGCAGGTAGCCGCCGTTCCGGCCCAGCGGGTGCCCGTGCGGGACAGGGACCAAGACGCTCCCTGGCACACCGAGGCGGTGTGCCGGCGCGACGAGGCCGGACTGTTCTTCGCACCTTCCAAGGAACCCACCGCCGCCCGGCTCTCCCGCGAGGAGGCGGCCAAGCGCGTCTGCGCGCGCTGTCCGGTCATGGTCGAGTGCCGCGAGCACGCCCTCCTGCAGCCCGAGCCCTACGGCGTCTGGGGCGGCCTCACCGCCGCCGAGCGCCGTGTGGTCCTGGCCCGGCGCCGCCGCCGCGACGTCGAGCTCAAGAAGACCGCCCGCACGACGGGCCACATAGCGGCGGCCGGTTAGAACCCGGGCGTGAGAAGGGCACCCTCTCCGCACAGAGGGTGCCCTTCTCACGCCCGGGCGGGTCGAGCCGCTGAAGGCGCCGGGGCCGTGCCCGAACCGCGCTGCGCCGCGCGGGCGTGACCAGCCCCACTCCACCCGCACCCGCCACGCGACACCCTGGATCAGCAGGCGCCCCGCGGAACCGGCGGAGTCACTTCGCCCGGTCGAAGTCGATCGCGCTGTAGGCCCGCAGCTTGCTCAGCCGGTGCTCGGAGTCGATCCGCCGCACGGTGCCCGACTTGGACCGCATCACGATCGAGTCGGTCGTGGCGGTCTCGGACCGGTACCGCACCCCGCGCAGCAGCTCACCGTCGGTGATGCCGGTCGCGACGAAGAAGACGTTGTCCCCGGAGACCAGGTCGTCGGTGGTCAGCACCCGGTCCAGGTCGTGCCCGGCGTCGACCGCGCGCTGCCGCTCCTCGTCGTCCTTGGGCCACAGCTTGCCCTGGATGGTGCCGCCCAGGCACTTCACGGCGCAGGCCGAGATGATGCCCTCCGGCGTGCCGCCGACGCCGAGCAGCAGGTCGATGCCGGTGCCCTCGCGCAGCGCCAGGATCGAGCCGGCCACGTCGCCGTCGGAGATCAGCTTGATGCGGGCGCCGGTCTCCCGGACCTCCTTGATGAGGCCCTGGTGGCGGGGCCGGTCGAGGATGACGACGGTGACGTCCTCGGGGGTGCGCCGCTTGGCCTTGGCGATCCGGCGGATGTTCACGGACACAGGCGCGTTGATGTCGACGAAGTCGGCGGCATCAGGCCCGGTGACCAGCTTGTCCATGTAGAAGACCGCGGACGGGTCGAACATGGAGCCGCGTTCGGCGGCGGCCAGCACCGCGATCGCGTTGGTCATGCCGTTGGCGGTCAGCGTGGTGCCGTCGATCGGGTCGACGGCGATGTCGACCTCGGCCCCGGTGCCGTCGCCGACCCGCTCTCCGTTGAAGAGCATCGGCGCCTCGTCCTTCTCGCCCTCGCCGATGACGACGACGCCGTTCATCGAGACGGTGTGGACGAGGGTCCGCATGGCGCGCACCGCGGCGCCGTCGGCGCCGTTCTTGTCACCGCGCCCGACCCAGCGGCCGGCGGCCATCGCCGCGGCTTCGGTGACCCGCACCAGTTCCATGGCGAGGTTGCGGTCGGGGGCCTCTGAGGGGACGTCCAACTCGGACGGCAGATGATGCTCGGTCATCGGAGCGCACCTTTCTGATACGACGACGGCCGGATGAGGGTGTGCGCCGCACTCTATCGTCAGTCCGACTAAATGAGCAGGGGACCCCACGGATGAGCGGATCAGGCACCTGCGACGATAGGGGGTGTGGCAGGTATGCAAGGCAAGCAGAAGTCGGCCCGGGACATGATCCTCTCCCTCGGGCTCATCGTGCTCGCGGCGGGCGTGATCTGGATCTTCATTCCGCACGACGACGGCGAACCCCCCGTCGAGCGGGTCGACTACCGGGTCGAGCTGCTCACCGCGCAGCGCGCGGCGCCGTACCCGGTGGCGGCGCCCCAGGGCCTCTCCGAGGACTGGAAGCCGACCTCCGTCCGCTTCCGGGGTGACGAGTTCGACGCATGGCACCTGGGCTTCCACGCCCCGGGCGGCGAGTACGTGGCGATCGAGCAGTCCACGCAGAAGCCGTCCACGTTCATCGACGACGCCAGCCAGGGGGCGCGGGCGACCGAGGCGACCCAGGAGATCGGCGGCCGGACGTGGACCCGGTACACGGGCGGCCGGTACGACGCGCTCGTGCTGCACGACGCGGACGGCATGGAGGGCGCGACGACGGTCGTGGCGGGCACGGGCTCGTTCGACCAGCTCGGCCGGATGGCGGCGGCGCTGAAGCTGAGCTGATCCCCGCCGCCCGACGACGTGACGAAGCCCCCGGCCCTTGCCGGGTTCTACTGATCCCCGCAACACCCTGGAGTTCAGGGAGCTGCGGGGATCGTGGATTTTGAGGTGCTGAAGGCGAAGTTCTTCGAGGCGCTGGATCGGGAGGGCGGCAGCGTCACCGCTGCTGCTCGCGCGGTCGGAGTGAACCGCAATACGGCGTTCGGATGGGCCCGCCAGGCTGGTGTCCGCGGTCGCGGTAAGTCCGGCACGTCTGGGCATCCCGGTCGGGCGGAGTACGAGCGGCTGCGTGCGGCCGGAGTCCGACGCCGGGATGCCGCCGCGCAGGTCGGTGTCCACGTGCGCACGGCCCACGACTGGGACCAGGGCATCCGGCAGATCGGCCATTCGCGACTGCGCCCTGACGGCCGCCTGATCGTCTATAAGACCGGTGTGACCATCATCCAGCCGCCTCTCGCGGCGGTCGACGCGCCGCTGCACCCCAGGTTCCTGAACGTGGCCGAGCGGGAGACGATCGCCGACATGCACCGGGCCGGCCACTCGCTGCGGGCGATCGGGCGGGCTCTGGGACGGCCGGCGTCCACGGTCAAACGGGAGATCGACGCCCGGGCAGTCGACGGCGTCTACCGGCCGCACCGGGCCCAGCGGACCTGGGCCGAGAGCCGGTCACGGCCCAAGACCTCGAAGCTCGCCGCAGACGGGCCGCTGCGTCGATACGTTGAGGACAAGCTGCGCGAACGCTGGTCTCCAGAGCAGATCAGTCACGCTGTGGTCATCGAGTTCCCCGACGACGAGAGCATGCGGGTGAGTCCGGAGACGATCTACCAGGCCATCTACGTCCAGGCCCGAGGCGGCCTGCGCCGTGAGATCGCGGTCGCACTGCGCAGCGGTCGCACCCGCCGCAAGCCTCACCGCAGCCCGGAGCAGCGCACTCGCCGCTTCGTCGACGAGATGGTGATGATCTCCGAGCGGCCTGCCGAGGTGGAAGACCGGGCGGTTCCCGGCCACTGGGAAGGCGATCTGATCGTCGGTCCCCGCAGCGACAGCGCGATCGTCACCCTGGTCGAGCGCTCCACCCGCTACGTCATGCTCGGACACCTGCCCGGCGGACACACCGCCGAGGAAGTCCGCGACGTGCTGGTGCCGCTGATCCAGACCCTGCCCGAGCACCTGCGCGGCTCGCTGACCTGGGATCAGGGCTGCGAGATGGCCTCCCACAAGCAGCTCACCGTCGCCACGGGAGTGCCGGTCTACTTCTGCGATCCGCACTCCCCCTGGCAACGCGGGTCGAATGAGAACACGAACGGCCTGCTGCGGCAGTACTTCCCCAAGGGCACCGACCTGTCCGCGCACAGCGCCGAAGACCTCGAACACGTTGCCCAACAACTCAACGGCCGGCCACGCAAAACGCTCGGCTGGAGAACCCCAGCCGAGTGCCTGCGTGATCTACTGACAGCCGCGTAAGCCATCAGGTGTTGCGAGGACCCCGAGAATCCGCCCTTCGCCGGGGGCTTCGTCAGGTCATCGGGGCCGCGCGGCTCAGACCGTGGTGACGACCTCGTCGTACGCCAGGCGCGGGGAGCGCGGGAACCAGGAGTCCGGGCCCGGGCGGCCGATGTTGACGACCATCAGCGGGGTGTGGTCGTCGTCCAGGAACTCCTTGCGGACGCCGTCGAAGTCGAGGCCGGTCATGGGGCCGGCGGCCAGGCCCGCGGCGCGGACGCCGACGATGAAGTACGCGGCCTGCAGGGCGGCGTTCAGCGTGGCCGCGCCCTCCCGCACCGGGCGCTCGCTGAAGAAGGCGTCCTTGGCCTGCGGGAAGTGCGGGAAGAGCTGCGGCAGCTCCTCGTGGAACTCGTTGTCCGCCGACAGGATCGCGACCAGCGGTGCGGACGCCGTCTTGGGCTGGTTGCCCTCGGCCATGTGCCGGACGAGGCGCTCGCGGGCCTCGGGGGAGCGGACCAGCGTGATGCGCAGGGGCGACTGGTTGAAGGCGGTCGGGCCGTACTTGACCAGGTCGTAGATCGCCTGCACCTGCTCGTCGGTCACCGGCTCGTCGGTGAAGGTGTTCGCGGTGCGGGCCTCGCGGAACAGCAGGTCCTGGGCGGCGGGGTCAAGAACGAGAGACATACGTGAACTTCCTCGGGGTGTACGTCGGCGCTCCGCGCAGATCGGCGGGGAGCCGTTGACGGGCACGACGCTACGGGAATGAAGTTCAACCTTCAACCAAAACGGGAGTGCGGTGATCCGCTTCACATGGCCGAGGCGTGCGGGGGCGGGCGCCGCGGCTCCGGGCGTGCCGGGCGAGCGGGGTATGCGGCAAGGGGGCCGTCCGGCGACGCCGGACGTGCCGTGGTTCCGTCCCGTGCCCCCGAGGGTGAGGTGTCGCAGATCACATCGGCGGGGCGATCAGTTCTCCCGCTTCTCGCGGTCTTACCGGGCAGCACACCGCCACTCGCACACAGGGAGCACGCCGACATGACCGCCACCGTGAAGGGCCCCGCCTCCTACTTCCCGTCGATCGAGAAGAAGTACGGCCGCCCGGTCGCGGAGTGGAAGGAGCTGATCCGCTCCTCGCCGCTCACCAAGCACATGGAGCTCGTCGCCTGGCTCAAGGCCGAGCACGCACTGGGCCACGGGCACGCCAACGCGCTCGTCGCGCACACCCTGGCCGAGGACACCGCCAAGTAGGCCGTCCGTCCCCGCCCCGAGGAGCGGCGCGAAGCGGGCGCCCGTCCGTCCCCGCGCCGCCGCGGGACAGTGCGGAGAGGGCCGCCCGCCTCCTCGCGGCCGGGGACCGTTCGGCGGATCAGGCGGGCGTGCCGGCCCCGCGCCCGTGCCGGCCCCGCGCCCGTGGCGCGACGCGCCGGCGGAGGGGCTAGCGGTCCGCGTCCGCGTCCCGCGCCCCGGCCTCCTCGGCCTCCTCGGCCAGCGCCGCGTCCAGGCGGGCCCGGGCGCCGTCCAGCCAGCGGCGGCAGACCTTCGCCAGCTCCTCGCCCCGCTCCCACAGGGCGAGGGACTCCTCCAGCGTCGTACCGCCGGCCTCCAGCCGCCGTACGACCTCGATCAGCTCGTCCCGCGCCTGCTCGTACCCGAGCGCCTCGGACACGGCCGTCGGCTGCTCCACCTCGCTGGTCATCCACCCACCCTATGCGTCGACTCGTACGGAGAAGTCACCCTCACTGACGCGTGCCCGCAGCGTCTCGCCCGGCTCCACCTCGCCCGGGTCCCGGACGGCGTGGCCGTCGGCCCGCTGCAGCACGGCGTACCCGCGCTTCAGGGTCGCGGCGGGGGAGAGGGCCACCACGCGCGCGTGCGTGTGCGTCAGCTCGGAGTCGGCCCGGTCGAGGTGGTGCCGCAGCGAGCGCCGGCCCCGCTCCAGCAGGGCCGTCACCTGCTCGGCCCGCTCGTCGATCATCCGGTGCGGGTCCTGTATCGAGGGCCGGGCCAGCGCATGGGCCAGCCCCCGCTCCTCGCGGTCCACGTACGCCGCCACACACCGCCGGGCACGGTCGCGGAGCTGGCGCACCCGCTCGTACTCCTCGCCGACGTCCGGTACGACCTTCTTCGCGGCGTCGGTCGGCGTGGAGGCGCGCAGGTCGGCGACATGGTCGAGGAGCGGATTGTCCGGCTCGTGCCCGATCGCGGAGACGACCGGCGTACGGCACTGGGCGACCGCCCGCACCAACTGCTCGTCGGAGAACGGCAGCAGATCCTCCACGCTGCCACCACCCCGCGCGACGACGATCACGTCGACGTCGTCCATCGCGTCCAGCTCCTTCACCGCCTGCACCACCTGCGGCACGGCGTGCACGCCCTGCACCGGGACGTTGCGCACCTCGAAGCGGACGGCGGGCCAGCGGTGCCGGGCGTTCTCCAGGACGTCCCGCTCGGCCGCCGACGCCCGCCCGCACACCAGGCCGATCAACTGCGGCAGGAACGGCAGCGGCTTCTTGCGCTCCGGCGCGAACAGCCCCTCGCGCGCGAGTGCCTTCTTGAGCTGCTCCAGACGCGCGAGCAGCTCCCCGACGCCCACCGGCTTGATCTCGGCGGCCCGCAGCGACAACTGCCCGCGCGGTGCGTACCACTCCGGCTTGGCGTGCACGACGACCCGCGCGCCCTCGCCCACCACGTCCGCCACCGCGTCGAACACCTGCCGGTAGCAGGTCACGCTCACGGAGATGTCGTACGACGGATCGCGCAGCGTCAGGAACACGACACCGGCACCCGGCCGCCGCGACAACTGCGTGATCTGCCCCTCGACCCACACCCCGCCGAGCCGGTCGATCCAGCCCCCGATCAGCCGTGACACCTCACCCACGGGCAGGGGCGCTTCGGGGGTCGAGTTAACAGCCATGCGCCCGAGCGTAACGGCCGGGTGTGACAACCCGGCCCGGCGCGCGAGCCGCCCTTCGCCGGCCTCGGCTCACCGGCCTCACGTCCCCGCGGACCGCCTGCCGCGCGCCTGCGCCACCAGCACCACCAGTCCGACCGCCAGCCACACCGCCCCCACCACCTGCGCGGTCCCCGACGCCTCCACGATCACCGCGACGGTGATCACCGCCCCGAGCACCGGGATCAACACATGCCGCCACCAGCTCACCGGTCCCGCGCCGCGCCGGATCGCGAACCAGCCCACCACACTCGCGTGGAGCATCGTGAACGCGGTCAGCGCGCCGACGTCGACCACCGAGACCAGGTGGTCGAGACCGTCGTCCCGACGCGCCGCCCACACCGCCGCCA
Source organism: Streptomyces pactum (assembly GCF_002005225.1). NCBI lineage: Bacteria > Bacillati > Actinomycetota > Actinomycetes > Kitasatosporales > Streptomycetaceae > Streptomyces > Streptomyces pactum. Next base: position 3,260,686 of record NZ_CP019724.1, on the reverse strand, counting down.
CCATCGTGATCACGGCCGCGACCAGCAGCGCCACGCGAGGCACCCCGGAGTCCGTCCGCGACAGCGCCTTCGGCAGCCGCCGGTCGCGGCCCATCGCGAACAGCAGCCGCCCGGCCGCCGCCTGCCCGGCCAGCGCCGCGAACGCCGCGCCGATCGCCTTGCTCACCGCCACCAGGTCGTGCAGCCACGTGCCCACGGAGGCGTCCACGGCGTCGTAGAACGCCGACCCCTGCCGCTCCGGCTCCGCCGCCAGCTCCGCCGACGACACCGGCTCCAGCAGCGCCACCAGGTACGTCTGCGCCACGAACAGCACGCCCGCCAGTGCCAGGCAGAACAGCAGCGCCCGCGCGACCTTCGCCGAACCGCCGGTGACCTCCTCCGCGAAGGTCGCGATCGCGTCGAAGCCCAGGTACGACAGCACCGCCACCGACACCGCGCCGACCACCGCGGACAGCGCGAACGCCCCCTGCGTGCCGTCCCCGGACAGCGGCGACAGCCACCCGCGCTCGGCCCCGTCGCGCGCGAGCACCACGATCGCCGCCACCACGAACACCACCAGGACCGCGATCTCCATGGCGAGCACCAGGAAGCCCACCCGGGCCGCCGCGCGCACCCCCCACAGGTTCAGCAGGGTCGTGACGACCACCGCGATCGCCGTCCACACCCACCGCGACACCTCGGGGACCAGCGCCTCCATCGCGATGCCGGAGAAGAGATACGCCACCGCCGGGATGAGCACGTAGTCCAGCATCGCCATCCAGCCGGCGATGAATCCGGCCCCGTTGCCGAGCCCCGCGCGCGCGTAGGCGAACACCGACCCCGCCTGGGGGACCACCCGCACCATCTGGGCGTAGCTGAACGCGGTGAACGCCATGGCGATCGTCGCGACGACGTAGACGAGCGCCACGGCCCCGTGCGACTTGGCGTCCAGCGTGCCGAAGACCCCGACCGGCGCCATGGGGGCGATGAACAGCAGCCCGTAGACGACCAGGTCCCTGAAGCCCAGGCTGCGCTTCAGCTCGTGTTCCCCACCGGCCCCCTGGGCCGCCGTACCGGTCTCGGACATCGTGCCTCCGCCAGCGCATCGGACTGTGCCTCGGAACGTCCCCGTCAACGTCCCCGCCAGTCTCCCCGGCGACGTCGCACCCACGCGATCTCTGACCCGCCGAACGCGGCCTTACGATGGGTGCCATGACTGCTTCGCCCGGCCGCCGTGTCCTGCTCGCCGCCCCCCGTGGCTACTGCGCGGGTGTGGACCGCGCCGTGATCGCCGTCGAGAAAGCCCTCGAGCAGTACGGGGCTCCCGTCTACGTCCGGCACGAGATCGTCCACAACAAGTACGTCGTCCAGACCCTGGAGAAGAAGGGCGCCGTCTTCGTCGAGCAGACGGAGGAGGTCCCCCCGGGGAACATCGTGATGTTCTCCGCGCACGGCGTGGCCCCCGTGGTCCACGAGGAGGCCGAGCGCGGCAGGCTCGCCACCATCGACGCCACCTGCCCGCTCGTCACCAAGGTCCACAAGGAAGCCGTCCGCTTCGCGAACGACGACTACGACATCCTCCTGATCGGTCACGAGGGCCACGAGGAGGTCATCGGCACCTCCGGCGAGGCCCCCGACCACATCCAGCTCGTCGACGGCCCCGAGGACGTCGCCAAGGTCGAGGTCCGCGACCCGTCGAAGGTGGTCTGGCTCTCCCAGACCACCCTCTCCGTCGACGAGACCATGGAGACCGTCGACGCACTGAAGGACAAGTTCCCGCAGCTCATCTCGCCGCCGAGCGACGACATCTGCTACGCCACGCAGAACCGCCAGCTCGCCGTGAAGCAGATGGGCGCCGAGGCCGAGCTGGTGATCGTCGTCGGCTCGCGCAACTCCTCCAACTCCAAGCGCCTCGTCGAGGTCGCCAAGCAGGCGGGCTCCCGCGCGGCGTACCTGGTGGACTTCGCCGACGAGATCGACGAGTCCTGGCTGGAGGGCGTCACCACGGTCGGCGTCACCTCCGGCGCCTCCGTCCCTGACGTACTGGTCGAGCAGGTTCTGGAGTGGCTGTCGCAGCGCGGCTTCGAGGACGTGGAGATCGTCAAGGCCGCCGAGGAGTCGATCATCTTCTCGCTGCCCAAGGAGCTCCGCCGCGACCTGCGCGAGGAGGCCACGTCCCTGGTGGCGGAGCGGGGCGGCTCGGGTACCGCGGGGGCGTGACCGTCAGTCGTCCGTCGTAACGTGGTGCCATGCAGATCTTCGGCGTGGACATCGGCGGATCCGGGATCAAGGGCGCCCCTGTGGACCTCGACAGGGGCGACCTGGCCCAGGAGCGCTGCAAGGTACTGACCCCGCACCCTGCGACCCCCGACGGCGTGGCCGAGGGGGTGAAACAGGTCGTCGAGCACTTCGGCTGGACCGGACCGGTCGGGCTCACCTTCCCGGGCGTGGTCACGGGCGGCGCCATGGTCCGCACGGCGGCCAACGTCGACAAGAACTGGGTCGACACGGACGCGCGCGCCCTCTTCAGCGAGCGGCTCGGCGGGCTCGACGTGACGGTCGTCAACGACGCGGACGCGGCGGGCGTCGCCGAGATGCACTTCGGCGCCGGACGCGACCGCAAGGGCACGGTCGTCCTGCTCACCTTCGGCACCGGCATCGGGAGCGCGGTCTTCACCGACGGCGTCCTCGTCCCGAACAGCGAGCTGGGCCACCTGGAGCTGGACGGCCACGACGCGGAGAAGCGCGCCTCCAGCAAGGCCAAGGAGGACCACGACCTGTCCTGGGAGCACTGGGCCCACCGCGTGCAGCGCTACCTCGCCCACGTCGAGATGCTGCTCTCACCCGAGCTGTTCGTCATCGGCGGCGGGGTCAGCCGCAAGGCGCACAAGTTCCTGCACCACATCGAGGGCGTCCAGGCGGAGATCGTCCCCGCGCAGCTCCAGAACAACGCGGGGATCGTGGGCGCGGCGATGCGCGCGGCGGAGGGAAGCGGCCGGCCCGTCGCGGGCTGACCCCGGCCGTCACACCGGCGGACGGTTCCGGGCGGCGGCGGCCCGGCGGCGCAGCAGCCGCACCCTGCGCACGATCACGGTCGACCCGGCGACCAGGGTCCCGCCGTACAGCCAGCCTGCCTCGGTGGCCAGGGCGGTCACCAGTGCCATCAGGCGCCCGCCCAGCCCCTCGCCGCCGTCGGCGACCGCCACCAGGCCCACGGCGAAGGCGATCGGCACGACGACGGGTGCGGTCAGCAGGTCGCCTCTGCGCACCCAGAGCGCCGTGAGCAGGCTCACCGGCAGGAACAGCACGCCGTACACCGTGAGGGACGCGCCGAACAGCGACCGGTCGAGGAAGCCGAGCACGAGCATCACCGCCGCGCAGAACAGGCCGCCGCCCAGTCCGGTGAGCCTCGGATTGGGCATCCCGCGCAAAGCCCGCAGCGCCCGCACCACCGGAGGACCGGACCGCGCCACCGGCCGTGCCGTCGTCGGCTGTGCCGCGGCCTGCCTGCGCGGATCGCCGCCCGCGCCCGGACCGGCCGGGCGCGCGACGGGCCGCCCGACCGCGGCGCCGCCCGCTCCCCGCCCCTGCGGGGGCAGCGGCGCCCGGCCCCGTCGCGGTCCGTACTGCGCAGGTCGCGTCCCGTGTTGCTCCACTGGACCAACTTAGGTCGGTTTATGTGCCGAATAGCCCGACAGACACGCCGTCGGGCACAGCTTGGCCAAGCGTTCGACACCGCGCGGGGCCGGTACCGGCCACCCCGTAGACTGGTGGATCGGCCCTGCCCGGCCCGCCCCACCTCCTCCGCATCCTCACGTACGGGAAGTCGCAACGTGTCGCTCACGATCGGAATCGTCGGTCTGCCCAATGTCGGCAAGTCGACCCTGTTCAACGCCCTGACCAAGAACGACGTGCTGGCGGCCAACTACCCGTTCGCCACGATCGAGCCCAACGTCGGCGTGGTGGGCGTGCCCGACCCCCGCCTGACGAAGCTGGCCGAGATCTTCTCCTCCGAGAAGATCCTCCCGGCCACGGTCGACTTCGTCGACATCGCGGGCATCGTGCGCGGCGCGAGCGAGGGCGAGGGCCTGGGCAACAAGTTCCTCGCCAACATCCGCGAGTCCGACGCGATCTGCCAGGTCATCCGCGCCTTCAAGGACGAGAACGTCGTCCACGTCGACGGCAAGGTCTCGCCCAAGGACGACATCGAGACGATCAACACCGAGCTGATCCTCGCCGACCTCCAGACCATCGAGAAGGTCCTCCCGCGCCTCCAGAAGGAGTCCCGGATCAAGAAGGACGTGGCGCCCAAGGTCAAGGCGGTCGAGGAGGCCAAGGAGATCCTGGAGAAGGGCGACACGCTCTTCGCACACGGCATCCTCCAGGGCAGCGAGCGCGCCGAGCTCCTCCACGACCTGCACCTGCTCACCACCAAGCCCTTCCTCTACGTCTTCAACGTCGACGAGGACGAGCTGACCGACGAGGACTTCAAGAACGAGCAGCGCGCCCTGGTCGCCCCCGCCGAGGCCATCTTCCTCAACGCCAAGCTGGAGTCGGACCTCGCCGAGCTGGACGAGGACGAGGCCCTGGAACTCCTCCAGTCCGTCGGCCAGGAGGAGCCCGGCCTCGCCACCCTCGCCCACGTCGGCTTCCGCACGCTGGGCCTGCAGACCTACCTGACCGCCGGCCCCAAGGAATCCCGCGCCTGGACCATCGAGAAGGGCGCCACCGCCCCCGAGGCCGCCGGTGTCATCCACACCGACTTCCAGAAGGGCTTCATCAAGGCCGAGGTCATCTCCTTCGACGACCTGGTCGCCACCGGCTCCGTCGCCGAGGCCCGCGCCAAGGGCAAGGCGCGCATGGAGGGCAAGGACTACGTGATGCAGGACGGGGACGTGGTGGAGTTCCGCTTCAACGTCTAATACGTTCGGCGAAAGGCCGTCTGACCTGCGGCGGAGCGGGTTGGGCGGCCTTTGCGGTCCGCACGGAGTCCGCAGCGTGCTGACTTCGGTCAGCGCGCGGGGTAGCGGCTACGCCGCTTCGTCGACCTGGGGTTGGGCATCGGCGGACTGGTCCGCATACGCCTTGTCGACGGCGGCCCGGGTCCGCTCCTCGGAGTCGGGCCACAGGTGGGTGTAGATGTTCAGCGTCATGGCCGCGTTGGTGTGGCCGAGACGCTCAGAGACCGTCTTCACGGACTCGCCGTGCTTGATCAGCAGGCTGGCATAGTGATGCCGGAGGGCATGGGGTCCGGTGCCCTTCGGTATGCCGGCCTTCGCACAGGCGGGCCGCCAGGACCCGTCCATGAAGTGCGTGTAGACCACGGGTCCGCCCTGCGGCGCCGTGAAGATCCAGCCCTCGGGCCCATCGGCGGGGAAGTCCCGCAGGTGGGCCTTCATCGTATCCACCGCCATGCGGGGGAGCGGGACCGTGCGGTGCGAGCGAGCGGTCTTGGGCGGACAGACGTACACGCCGTGCTTGGCGGTCTGCTGGATCTGCTGCTCGACCGAGACGGTCGCGTGCAGCAGGTCCACGTGCCGGAGCTGGAGGCCGAACAACTCGCCGGGACGGAGCCCGGTGGCCGCACCGAGCAGCACGAGGCCCTTGTACCGGGCGGGCATCTCCTCGGACAGCGTCCGCACCTGCTCGACGGCCAGCGGCACGATCTTCTTCCGGGGCACCGAGGGCAGCTTCGCCTCGGCGCACGGGTTGTGAGGGATCATCCGGTCACGGACGGCCGCCCGGAAGACGGCGTTGACCGTGTTGAAGACCGTCCGTGAGGTGCTGGCGGCCAGCCCGTGCGTGGTGCTCAGGCTGGTGACCCAGCTCTGTACGTCGCCGGGCTTGATCGCGCCGAGTGCCCGCTTCTCCCAAGCCGGGTAGACGTAGCAGCGCAGGTGCTGGGCCACCGCCTTGGCCGTGGAAGGGCGGTGCGGCTGGATGGCCCGCCATTCCTCCGCGTAGTCCTTGAAGGGTTTCTTCGCCGACCGCGGGTCGACGTACTGACCGGTGACCAGGCTGGCCGTGACCTCGTCGATCCACCGTTGGGCGTCGATCTTGCGGTCGAAGTGGCGGGCGTGCTCCTTGCCGTCGAGGTCGCGGTAGCGAGCACGCCATTTGCCGTTGGGGCGTTTCTGGATGTTGGCCAAGTGGCCTCTCCTTCTTGTCGGTTGTCAGTAGTGGCCGTCGTCCTCGATGTCGCTGCTGAGCGTGCGAGCGTCGCGCTCGTCGCCCATGAGGCGGAGGCACTGCTCGTGGATCGCCCGCGAGCTGTCGGGATGGGCCTTGATGTGGTCGGCGATGGCGACCACGGCGTGATGGAGGCGGTCGCGCGCGTCTCGGGCCTCGTAGAACGCCTCGACGGCCTCTTGGACGAGCCGTCGACTGTCGATGTCGAGCCCCTCCAGGGGCGGTGACATCAGCTCTTCGAGAGGAAGCTCGAAGACGCGGGAGAAGGCGAGGGCCTCGTCGAGGTTGATGCGCCGGCGGGGGGTGCCGTTCTCGATGCGCCAGACCGCTGTCTGGTTCATCTTGATGCCGGCTCTGGTCACCCGCTCCGCCAGCTCGGTCGTGCTCCACCCTCTGACCTCGCGCTCTAGGGCGACGCGTGCGGCCACGTTCCCCTCGCTGTACAGCAGTGGCACTTCGCCACCCTCGGGCTTGTCGCCTGCCATCGAACCTCCATCATCACCATCGCTATCCCAATTGAAACATGAGCTTCCCGATTTGGGTAACCGCCGATCCTGGGGTACAACTCTATGCAGATCGAATCGTCGCCTAGTCGAATGGGAATGCATGCGATACCTGACCACCACCGAGGTCGCCGAGCGCTACCGCACGGCCGAGAGCACCGTCCGCTACTGGCGCCACATCCAGAAGGGGCCGCGCGGCATCAAGATCGGCAAGCGGGTGCTGTACCCCGAGGCGGAGCTGCTGCGCTACGAGCGCACGCTGATCGACGGCCAGGAGGAATGGGGCCTGGCCTCGTGAGCCGCCAGCAGTCCCGGACACAGCAACGGCCCCCGGCGCGCCAACGCCGAGGGCCGGAGATTCCCCTGCACGTCGCCCATCCCTGAACGAACGAACCGGTGAGGGGCGGGACCTTGCCCGTCCCGTCCCTCACCTGAGAGGAACGTCTATGGAGGACCCTACGTCCCCCGCCGCCTCGAACGCATCCGAGGTTGTCTGGCCCACCCCCGCGGTCCCCGGCCAGGGCATCCCCTGGCGCAACGGGGACCGAACGGAGTCACGGTCCCCTGCTTCGACGGGTGTTCCGGTCGGGGACCGAAACTCCGTCAGCGTGGAACATGCGCAGGTCAGCGCCTTGGGGACCGGTCCCGTCGAACCGGAAGCCGGGGACCGGACAGTGACTTCCGGTCCGCCGGTCCCCGAACCCGGTCCCCGAATTCTGGGCGAGCACGGCGCTCTCCGAGCCAATCTTGAGAGCCACGGTCCCCGCGCATCTGCGGGGACCGTGGTCCCCGACGGCGGATCGGGGACCGGGGACCGCGCTGGTACGGGCGGCGAGACGGCCGAAGAAGGAGCCGCGCTGCTGGATGACCTACGTGCGGCGATCGGCCGGTACGTGGTGCTGCCGAGCGAGGAGGTATTGACCGCAGTCACCCTCTGGGTGGCGGCCTCCCATATCCAGCCGGCTCTCCAGCACGCACCGCGCCTGGCGGTGGTGGGACCGACCAAGGGGTGCGGCAAGTCCCGGGTCCTGGACGTGCTCCACGAGACCGTGTCCCGGCCGATGATGACGGTGAACACCTCGCCGGCGGTGGTCTTCCGGATCATCGGCGAGGATCCGCCGACGCTGCTGGTGGACGAGGCCGACACCATCTTCGGCCCCAAGGCCGGCGACAAGGAGGACCTCCGGGGCCTGCTGAACGCCGGCCACCAGCGCAACCGCCCCGCCTGGCGGATCTCCGGCCCGGAGCACAAGCCCACCGCGTTCCCCACCTTCGCCATGGCCGCGCTGGCAGGCATCGGCGACCTGCCGGACACGATCATGGATCGCGCCGTCGTGCTCCGCATGCAGAAGCGCAAGCCCGGCGAGAAGGTCGCCCCCTTCCGCTCCCGGCACTCCGTCCCGGAACTGAACGCGCTGCGCGACCGACTGGCCGCGTGGCTGACCCCGCTGTGCGGGACAGCGCACCGGCTGGTGCCACCGATGCCGGTCGAAGACCGGGCCGCGGACACCTGGGAGCCCCTGGTGATCGTCGCCGACCTGGCCGGCGGCCACTGGCCCGCCCAGGCCCGTGCCGCCTGCCTGGCGATGACCCGGAACGAGGTGGTCCAGGACGAGCAGACGACCCTGAAGACCCGGTTGCTCCGGGACATCCGCCGCGTCTTCGAGCAGCAGGGCGACCGGGAGGCTCTGCGCAGCCACGATCTGCTCGCCGCCCTCATCCAGGACGCCGAGGCGCCCTGGGCCGAGTACGGGACGAAGGGCCTGAACGCCTACCACCTGGCCAACCTGCTGCGCGACTTCGGCATCAGCCCGGCCAACCACCGCTTCGAGAACGGCAGGCAGGCCAAGGCGTACGCCCGTAACCAGTTCCTCGACGCCTGGGCCCGCTACTGCCCCGACCCCGCCCAGCCGATCCCCGCAGCCGGCGAGACCGTGGTCGCACGTCGAGCCCAGGGCAAGCCACCGACGCCTCCGTCGGGGACGTTGCCCATCGGGCCGCCCGGTGGGCCTGCCGGCCCCAGGCCCACTCGCTGACACCAGCTCCGTATCAATCCGTCGCCTCCGTCCCCGCGCAGGTCAGCGCGGGGACGGAGTTCCTTGCCGATACGGATCACTCCGTACCTGCGACCGCTTCCGTACCTGTCCTGACCAGCTACGGGACGGATGCAACGGACGTGACGAAGCCCCACCGCACACGACTACCGGAGCACCACCGTGTCCGAAACGAGCACCGACAACTCCCCCGTCCGCCACCGCAAGGGATTCTTCGGCCTGACCCGCCGATCAGCAGCAAGCTGGAGCGAACGAGCCTCTACTGACTTCGGCTCGTCAGGGTGAGGCAGGTTCGTCGAGAGTCAGGCCGGTGCCGGCTATGAAGCCGTCGAGGGTGCCGGGCCGGTACTGAAGGCGCTTGAGTCGGTTACGGACGAGTGCTTCGAGCCGGTCGAGCGCGACGACGGCGAGGTTGGCCAGGCTGCGTTTGATGTGTGCCCATACCCATTCGACGGGGTTGAGGTCGGGTGAGTAGGCGGGCAGCAGGAACACTGTCAGCCATGCGCGCTCGGCGATCAACTTGCGCATGGCGTGAGAGACGTGGGTGTTGAGGCGGTCCCAGACCAGCACGATAGGTGCCTTGAGGAGCTGGTGGACGCCGTCGACGAGCGCGATGAAGTCACGCTCGCCCATGCTGCGGCGTTTGCCTCTGCCCGCCCGGTGGGCGCGCAGGCGGTGGCACAGCCGGGTACGGGAGCCGGGCCGCATGGCGATCAGTCCGGCCACCGACAGCCGCCCCGAGCGTCGCCCGCTGACGGTCACGACCGGGGTGTGCCCGCGCCGGCCCCAGGTTCGTCCCCGGGGCGGCTTCCGCGTGAACCCTGCTTCGTCCTCGAAGCAGATGTAGCCCCCGCAGGCCGCCCGGGCTCTTTTACCTCCGCCCAGGTCACCTCCTTCCACACGGTGACGGCCCTCTCGTCGCGCTCGGCGACCCGCCGTGCGGGGACCTGCGGGCTGAAGCCGAGCCGGTGCATCAGCCTCGTGGCACCGGAGACGCTGTAGGAGACGTGGAACTTCCGGCCGATCAGCGTGGCCACCCTCGCCGCGGTCCACACCTGGTCCTCCACCCAGCCGTGGGCGGCCGGGCCCTCATCGAGGTACGCAGCCAGTTTCTCCAGACAGCGCGGGGACAGCCGGCAACGGGATCCGCTCGGGCCGCGGGAGGCCAGAGCCTCATGACCACCGTCCCGCCACAGCTGGTGCCACTGGTAGGCCGATTTCAGGCTCACCCGCAGTCGCCGTGCCACCTCCGGCGGCTTGATCTCCTGCTCGAACAGCTCGGCCGCCTGCATCCGCACCGACTCCCGGCGCCGACGTCCCGCAGCGGTCAGCCCGCCCCCATCCGCATATCTCACACACCACGGAATACAGCCACCGCTCCAGACCCATCAGGGACTTCGCAAAGATTCACCCTGGCGAGCCGAAGTCAGTAACGAGGCTTCGTCCGCGCTTGCCCCCGCCCCAGGGGAGGCTGAGGAGAAGGCCGGGCGCCAGGGGGCGCCCGAGCCGGGGGAGGGCATAGCCGAGACCAGTTGCCCGCCCGCACCCAACTCCGTCGCCCCAAGCACCCAGCCGCCGGCCGATGTCCAACCGCCCGCCGAGCAGCCCTCCTGGCGGGACCTCGACGCCCCCGTCCTGCCCGCCCTGATGAACCGCAAGCGCACCGTGGAGAAGCGCGACCAGGAGAAGACCATCCGCTTCACCCGGACCGCTGTAAGCGTGATCAGCGCCGCAGCTCACCAGCGCGGCCAGAAATTTGCCGGATTCGTCGGCGACGCCGCTCTGGCCGTCGCCCTCGGCAAGGCGGGCCTGGTCGGCAGCCCGGAGGACGACCCAGTCCGCCCGCTGATCGAGGCCCTCGAGGCACACACGGTCGCGCTGAACCGCATCGGCAGCAACCTCAACCAGATCACCGCAGCCATCCACCGAGGAACAGTGCCCGAGCGCGCCGAAGCGGTGCTGGACCGCGTAGAGCAAGCAGCCGAGAGCAGCTACCAGCTGATCGACCAGCTCCTGACGGAGGGCACCGCGCATGGTTCCTGACGTCTCCACCGGCTCCGACACCCGCGGACTGATCGTCTACCTCTTCGGCCCAGGCCGCCGCGACGAACACACCGACCCTCACATAGTCGCCGCCTGGGACATGGCCGGCGCCCCCGACCCCGGCCGCGACCCGGCAGCCACCTACACCCAACTCGCCAAGCGCCTCGACCACCACGTCGACCTGCGCACCCGCGAACTGGGTGGCAAGAAGCCACCTCAGCACGTCTGGCACTGCCCGGTCCGCACCGCGCCCGGCGACCGCTACTTCACCGACGCCGAGTGGGCCGAGGTCGCGCGCCGCATCGTTCGCGCCGCCGGCATCGCCCCCGAAGGTGGCGAGAAGGCATGCCGGTGGATCGCGGTGCGCCACGCCGACGACCACATCCACATCATGGCCACCACCGTCCGCGCCGACGGACGCCGCCCCCGCACCCACCACGACGGCCAGCGCGCCCAAGCCGAATGCCGCAAGATCGAAGCCGAGTTCGGCCTGCGCCGCCTGACGTCCGGCGACCTCACCGCGCCCCGCACCCCCACCGGCGCCGAACGCGCCAAGGCCGAGCGCCAGGGCCAGACGGTCACAGCACGGCACTGGCTGCGCGAGCAGGCGTACGCGGTCGCCGCCGCCGTACGAACCGAAGCCGACTACTTCACCGTGCTGCAGTCCCTCGGCATCAAGGTCAAGACACGCCTCGGCCCCGAGACCGGCGACGTCATCGGCTACAGCCTCGCCGCCCCCGGCGACACCAACGCGGCCGGCGAACCCGTCTGGTACGGCGGCTCCAAACTCGCCCCCGACCTCTCCATCAACCGCCTACGCGAACGCCTCCCCGACCAGAAGGTGGCCGACCGCCCCCGGCATGTCGCGGACCCCGCCGCTCTATGGCGGCACACCACCACCGCCATAGACACGGCACGCACCGTGCTCGACTCCGGTGACGATGCGGCCGCCCAGGGCCACCTGGCCGCCTTCGGCGATGCCCTGTACAACATCGCCAGCGCCACGACCGGCCCTCACTGGGCGGAACTGCGTTCAGCGGCGATGGCGTTCAACCGCGCTCGCCGCTCCGCCATCCGTGCCGACCACGAGGCTGCCACCGCCCTGCGCAAGGCCGCCAAGGAACTCGCCTACGCCTCCGGCGAGCCGGGCGGGCTCGCCATCGCCCTGCTCTTCGCCACCGTGCATCTGGCCCGCGCCGCCGCCAAGTGGCACGAGCAGCGTGGCCACGAGCAGCAGGCCGCTGCGGCCGAGGAAGCCTTCCGCCACCTCCAGGCGGGCTACCAGCAGGCCGCCGCACCCGTCCTGGCTGACCTGGCCCGCCGCGCACCGCGAGCCGCGACCGCGCGCCGCTTCGAGCAGGACGTTCGTGCGGCCCTCCCCGACCACGCCGACCGAATCCTCACCGACCCCGCTTGGACCGCCCTGACCACCACCCTCGCCCACGCCGAAACCGCCGGCCACAACCCCCGACGCCTCCTGGCCGAAGTGGGCACCCAGCAGGAACTCGACAGCGCCGAGCACCCCGCCGAGGTCCTCAACTGGCACATCACCGCTCAACCGAACCGGCGGACGCAAGCAGCTCGCAGCCGAAGTACCACCAGCGGAACACCGGCCATGTCCGCCACGCCACACCCTCCGGCCACACCAGTGGCTACGAAGCCCGAAGAGCGCAGTCGGCACCGCTGACCCCGGCCAGATGCCCCGCCACGCGTCGTGGCGGGGCGTCGGGTTCAACGGCAGAGCTTCATGTCGTGATCTCCACTGCTCGGGCCTAAGTGAGAGCTCATCCAGGTGGTGGACCTTCTGACAGTCCTTGGCTCCGGGCAACCCACGGCTTCGTTAGGTCGAGGCCGAGAACGGGGTCAGGATTGTCGGACCGATCGCCTACTGTCAGACACTGATCGTCAGTCAACTGACCTGTTAGACACGAGACTTGTTTGAGGTGCGCGACATGAACGTTCCATACGAGGCACGACTGCGCGACATGCTGGCCAATCGCCTTCCTCTCATCGAGCCGAGTCTTCAGTTGATTGGCACGGAGTACCCGCTTCCCAATGCTCATGGAACGCGCGGGCGTATAGACATCCTGGCTCGAGACGGCCACGGGTCGTGGGTGGTGATCGAATTGAAGCGATCGGACTCGACTTCGGCTCGAGCCCTTCATGAGGTCACGAAGTACGCCGAGCTGTTGCAGCAGGAGATGGGGCTCCGTAAGGACCGCATCCGCGCGATGATCGTCTCCACCACTTGGCGCGAACTGCGAGTCCCAGTGAGCAACATGGCGCGAGACTGGTCCCACGATCTCCGCGGGTACCAACTTACATTGGACGACAATGGCGTTCCTGTGCGTGCGGACCGGGTGGAATTCCTCGAAGCGGCGGTACCGCCGCGGGTGACCCCACACCATTTCATCTACTTTTACAACTCTCCGGAAGAGCGAAGGAAAGGCTGGCACGAAATTCTGGGCAGAGCCGCCGAAGCGGGCGCGCGCGATCTCCTCGCAGCGGAATTCCGTCGCATCTCGCAGAGAGACCTTGTGGTCGCACCGTACGGCCTCTATTTCGCAGTCGGGCGTATAGACCCCATCGAAGCGCCGGCATGGCTTGATGGCAATGGGGCGGATTCGTACGAGGAGACCGGGGGTTATCCCTTGGAGTACTCGGCCCTCTGTCACATCACCAGACATGTCTTCGCGGCTGGCTATGATGCGGCCCGCCCTGGCGTGTTCCGGCATCTGGCGGAGAACCCACAATGGAAAATCGAGGGCTATCGGGCGGCTGGCAAATTTGAGAAGCGCACTTCACTGGACGAGCGAGATCTCCTCCGCGAGCTGAACGGTGACGAAGAGGGGATCGGTGAAGTCCTCTATACAGGCTCAGCGCGTACTACGGACCGTGGAAGATGGCCGGCTTTCCGGGAGGAGAGCAGGATGTGCTTTGCGGGGAACCCCGATTGGGAGAGGCTCGTGGCGCGGTGGCTTGATGACGTCTCAGCTGATGGCGTGGAGCGCGACGTCATGCTCCACGTTTACAACCCCTGCGATTTGATCCAATCTCTGATTCACGGGTGGCCTGACAAGCTCTCAGACCTTGTTCCGATGGCCTTTGGAACGGCACTCACCCAGGACGGTGTCGATCGCACGATCCGCGGCTCGCTCTACTGGGATGGAATTCCTCACGTCGATGTGGCTGACCGGGTGAGGCTGGTGTATCGCGACGCTATGCACTGGCAGGCTCACCGCCTCATGGATGAAGCCTGGGTAACCGATTTCGATCTCCTTGGCCTGCTCGGGCTCCGTTACGTACTCATCGAGCAAATCGGAGGAAATCCGCTGAACGTCTCCGAGGCGAACGAACTCCGACTCCACTTCATGCAGGGCACGGATCTCTGCACACTACCGATCCCTTGCGAGGGGTCGCAGTTGCGCGACGCTGGTTGGAATGGAGTCTACTCGCTCGATACATTTCTGGAGAGGCATAGCAGTCAGATCGATGTAATGATTTCGGCATATCGGTCTGGATTTCATTTCGGGCCCTGAAGCCCCTCGATAGTCAGTCGGCGGAGTGTCTCGCGTTATCGCCAGAATTCGCAGGGACTAGGTCACGCCCTCTGAGTAGTTGATAGATGCCAGTCAAATTCTGGTCGACGATACCGGCAGCATCGAGAAAAAACCCCATCACGCTGCTATCTCGTTTCCAGAAACTGAACGGCGCCCAGGCGTAGGCAGGGGCCACAGTGCACCCTGGTGCCCTCGCTGCTCGTGCAGCGAGGGCACCAGTCGTCAGGCGGCGTGGGCTGTGCGTAACTGCGCGACCCACCTCGTGGCCTCGGTCAGATGCTCGGGCTGCAGCCCGAGGTGTGGGTCGGGCTGAATGAGGAGGGTTGCCGTTCCCTTAGCAGTGCGCTCCACCGCCCATTCATGGTCGAGGCCGGTGAAGTCGTCGTCGATCCAGACAGCGGGGGCGTCGCCCAGCCAGGCGTCGACATGGTCACGCTTCCACAGGTAGCCGTTGGGATGGCTGGTGGTGATCTGCGGACGCGGCAGGTGGACGCACGGCAGGTCTGGGAGACCCAGGAGCGGGCCGATAAGGGTGGTGGCGTCCTGCCGCCAGCTGGTGCACCAGATCGGGGTGACCAAGCCGGTGCGGATGGCGTCCATGAGCAGGCGGCCGTGGTCGGGGTTGAGCCAGACGGTGACCGGGTTGTCGGCGCTGCGGCCGGCGGGGACGACGTCGTGGCGGGCGTGCGTGGCCGGGGTCGAGCCGTGCTCGTCGGGGAAGGGTATGAGGACGCCGTCGATGTCGAGAAGCAGGTAGGGCGGGCGCATCGGTTCCTCCGGGGGGAAGCCGGACGGGGGCTGTCAGAGCTTGCAGGCGCGGAGCAGCAGGGTGGTGGGCCAGTGGCCCATGCGGGGGTCGTGGAACTCCTGGGCCGAGGTGAGCCAGAAGCCGGCTTGGCTGAGGTGCTTCTCCCAGCGGTCGGTGTCAAATTCCCAGCGGGCGATGGGGAGCCGGGAGCGGTCGGGGAGGGTGACGAAGTCGCGGCGGGGCCGGCCATCGCCCGAGGGGCTTCGGCCGCCACGCTGCGGGTGGGGGACGGAGAAGGCAAGCACTCGTCCGGGCATGAGGCGCTGCGCGATGGCCGGCAACAGGAGCTCGGGGGCGACGAGGCCGACGGCGCCGAAGACGGAGTAGATCGCGTCGAACTGCTCGTCGGAGGCGTGCAGGTAGTGCAGGGCGTGACCGGCGACGAAGGTGAGGTTGTTCAGCCGTCCGTAGTGGGAGCGGGCGCGGCGGATCTGGAGGCCGACCAGGTCGACGCCGGTGACGTGGGCGCCGTGGCGGGTGGCGAGGTGGGCGGCGTTGTGGCCGGGGCCGCAGCCGAGTTCGAGGAGTCGCTTGCCGCGCAGGTCGGGGCCGAGGATGTCGGCGCCGGGTTCTTGGCCGGGTCTCGTGGTCCATTCCATCCGGGTGGGTACGGAGAGGGGTTCGGCGAGTCCGGCGGCGGTGCGTTGGAGGGCGTGGGCGTGCCATGGGGATGCCTGGGCGAGCACGTCAGATCTCCAGGAGGTGGAGGACGTCGGTGAGGTAGCGGCGGACGGCCTTGATGTAGGCGGGGTCGGTGGCCGGTTCGTTGATCCAGCGGATGGACTGTTCCATGAACCACTCGACAGCCCACATGCGGTGCCAGCCCAGGGCCCAGTTCTCGGCGGTAAGCCCGCCGCGCTGGGCGAGGGCGTCGGGGGTGCCGCCGGCGGTGACGTACTGCTCCAGGAAGACGCGCAGGCGCACGGGGTGCGGGGGCTCGATGGTGCCGTGCCAGCTGGCGAGGTCGAGCAGGCCGGGGCCGGTGAAGGCTCGGGCGAAGTCGAGTAGCCGCCAGCCGCGCTTGCCGATGTGGAGGCTGGTGGGGTGGAACTCGGAGTGCACCCAGCCGAACGGTTCCAGCGTCGCTCCGGCCGAGCGGGCCTCGGCGGCCTGGGCGATCCGGTCGAGCGCGTCCTCGACGTCGTCGGCGTCCTGCCACCGGTCGGCCTTACGCAACCGTTCGAGGTGCTCCAGCGCCCTGGCCGGGAGCGTCTGCAGCCGGTCCTGGTCGAGGACGGGCAAGGGCGGAGCCGTACGGGTGCCGTGCAGGACCACCGCTGCGGCGACGCCGTCGAGGTCGTCGGCTTCGCGGATGGACGGTCCGAGGTCCTCCATGAGCATGCCGAGCCAGCCGTCCAGGACGGCGGAGGCGTGGACCTGGGGGACGGGTACGCCGAGGGTGTGGGCCAGGCGGAGGGCCTGGTCTTCGCTGTCGAAGGGCTTCTTTGCGTATTTGAAGATGGCGGTGGCACTGTCGGGGAAGGTCACGCGCTCAACGCCGGACATGGACCACACGCGTACCTCCTCCCGTACGGCGGTGGTCTGGCCGGCCACGGTGAGCAGGTTGTCGAGGAGTTCGGCGCTGGGGTTCGTGGTCACGTGGGGCTCCGGGGGATGGTGGCGTCCGGGGCGGGCGGGGGATGCCAGCCCGCCCCGGAGCCTGATCGGGTGGGTTACGCGGCGGGGTTCACACGGTGGGCGTAGACCTGCTCGATCCAGCCCGCCTTGAATGCGGCGAGGTCGTCGCGGAAGTTCGCCATCGAGGCACCGTAGGGCGCGACCACGCCGCCGGACTGGTCCGGCACGGACTGGCAGCCGTGCACGAGCCGACCTCCGAGCGCGGCGTGGGCCTTGATGGACTCGATCCGGCGGTGCTCGTTGAACCAGCCGCCGTGGTAGACCTCGTCGAGCATCCCGCCCATCTCGTCGTCCAGGTCGAAGACGACGGAGGTGGCGGCGGGGAAGAACCAGCACGGGCCGACGTTGGAGATGTGACCGTCCAGCTCGACCTTGTTGAGCGCCATGAGCGTGGCCGCCTCGCGGAGCATCCGCAGGTGGTCGGCGGTGATCTGCGGCAGGCCGAGGCTGGCCAGGTGCTCGTCGCGGAAGAGGTACGCGTACACCTCGTACGCGGTGGCCAGAACGCGGGCCGCGTCGGAGGTCGACTCGCTGTGCTGCTTGATGAAGTCGAGCGCGAGCTGCTCGACCGCGCTCTCGGTCGTCTCGTCCACGTTCAGGAGCTGGGACTTGACCAGCTCCCAGTCGGCGACGAGCCACGTGCTCGACTCGAAGCGGAAGAAGTACTCGGCCGGGTCGATCGTGATGCGCCGGCCGTCGACCTGGATACCGGGCAGGCGGCTCCAGCGCGGGTCGAACGCCTCGGGCAGCTCGACCGTGATGGCCGTGGTGTCGATGGTGGTCACCGTGTCTCCGTCTCTGATCGGCCGGGCTCGGGCACAGGAATGCCCGAGCCCGGTGTGGGCGTACGGAACTTCGGGGTGCCGCCCGGACCAAGGGGGAGCCTGGATCACGGTCGCGCCGTTCCGGGCGGCTGCTGATAAGTGAACCGGTGGTCACGCTCAGTGGGTACGGTGGAAGGCAGTTGAAGCGGTATACGCGGTTTACAGCTCCAGGGCGGAGGCGATCGTGGCGGCGCAGAGAGAACCCAATTCCCGTCTGTGCGACGTCATTGCGGCGGTCGACTGCACCTACGAGGGCCTCGCCAGAGACGTGCGGCGCATCGCCGCCGAGAACGGCGAGATCCTCCAGACCAACAAGTCGGCCATCTCGCACTGGGTGAACGGAACCCGTGCCCCGTCGGGCCGGGTAGGCCAGTACCTGGCCGAGGCACTGTCCCGCCGCGCGGGACGCACGATCACCCAGACCGAGATTGGCCTCCATGCCGGAGATGACGAAGCGTCGGCGGAATCCGACCCCGTCCTCGCGGTCACCGACCTGGGCCGCGCCGACGTCGAGCGCCGCCGCTTCCTCGCCATCGCGGCCTTCACCACTGCCGGCGTCGCCATGCCGCTCGGCTACGACCACGGGGCCACCGCCCGCATGCTCCGCGCCCGCACCGGCACGTCCATGGTTGGCGCGGAGGAAGTGGACGTCGTGCGGCAGATCACCGCGGCCTTCAGCGCCGCCGACGAGCGCCTCGGCGGCGGCCACGGCCTGACCACCGTCACCGCGTACCTCGCCGACACCGCCGCCCCCATGCTGCGCGGACGCTTCCCCAGCGAAGCCTTACGCCGGGCCGCCTTCGGAGCTGTCTCCGAACTCGCCTACCTGGCGGGGTGGAAGCACCACGACCTCGGCGAGGAAGGTGCCGCCCAGCGCTACTACCAGGTCGGCTACAAGCTCGCCTGCGAAGCCGACCCCTACGGCCACGCCGCCTGGATGATGCGTGCCCTCGCCCACCAGGCCCTCAGCCTCAAACAGCCCCACCACTGTGTCGACCTCGTCGAAGGGGCTTTGAAGCGCGGCCTCGGCCACGTCGACGGCCAGACGAAAGCACTCCTCCACATCACCCACGCCCGCGCCTACGCCGCCACCAACGAGAACCCGTCGGCCGCACGCGCCCTGCTCGCCGCCGAGGACGCCCTCCTACGGGACGACGGCCCTCAGCCCAGCTACTCCCGTGTGAGCGGCCCCGCCGCGGGCACCGTGGCCAGCCACACCGCCCGCACCCTGACTGACCTCGCCGACCACATCGGCACCGAACAGCAGCACCGAGACGCCCTCACCCGCTGGGACCCGGAGAAGTACAAGCGCGTCCACGCCCTCACCCACGCAGACCTCGGCGACAGCCTCGCCGCCCAGGCACGCGCCGACGAGGCCGTTGCCGCCTGGACCCAGGCCCTGGTCCTCATGGAGGGCATGACCTCCGACCGCACCCGCAAGGCGATCACCTCGATCCGCTCCACTCTCGCGGTCTACCAGAGGCGCAAAGTGCCCGGTGCCGCTGATCTCGCTCGCCGCGCCCGCGAGGCCCTCGCCTAACATGCCCAACAACCCGCCCGACGAAGGGAACACCGTGGCCCAGCAGACCGACGACCAGCCGAAGGCCCTCAAGCCGGCGCTCGAATCCATGACCCTGCTGGTCGCCGCGGTCATCGTCCACGACAAGGCCACCAACCGCGTAGTCCTCCTCCAGCGCAGCGAGAACGCCAAGTTCGCCCAGGGAATGTGGGACCTCCCCGTCGGCAAGAGCGAGCCCGGTGAGCCCATCACCGAAACCGCGGTCCGCGAGCTCTACGAGGAGACTGGCCTCACGGTGAAGCCCGAGTCCCTCAAGGTCGCCCACATCATCCACGGCGCTTGGGGCGTCGAGGCCCCCAACGGCTTCCTCACGGTCGTCTTCGCCGCCCACGAATGGACCGGCGAACCCGAGAACCGCGAACCCCGCAAGCACTCCCAGGTCCGCTGGGTCGACGCCAACGCCATCCCCGAGGCGTTCGTGGATACCACGGCCAGCGCCCTCCACCATTACCTGAATGACGGCTCGGAGGTCTCGCTGGACGGCTGGTCGGCAGCGTGAGCATCACGCTGCTCCACCTCATACCCAAGGACCCGCACTTTTCGCCTGCGCCCGCTGCGAGCGAGGCTGCGCAAGCCCGGCTACGACAACTGGTTCCTGAGGCGTTGGGCGGTTACGACGTCTGGCACATCCCCGGCACAGCCTTCATTGATCCCGGGGAGAACTGGTGTGGTGTCCGGTGCCCCGTATGCGGCTCCGACATCGAAGACTGGTGGGGCGACGCGATGGACACGGCAACGCTTCCAGACGGCTAGTTCGACGCGCTTGCCGTGACGATGTCCTGTTGCTCTGCCCAGACGGACTTGAACGCCCTCGACTACGTCGAGGCTGCGGGTTTCGCCAGGTACAGCCTCGTCACCACAGACCCAGAATGCGAGCTGCCACTACCGCCAGCCACCGTCCAGGCGCTGGAGGACCTCCTGGGCACGGACCTGCGACAGGTCATCGCCCGGTACTGACGTCAAGCGCTGGCTTCGCTAGGCGGGGCCGCTCGGAAACAGAAGCTCGTACGGCAGGTGATCATCGTCAGGTACGCACGGCACGTAGTCCGGGGCCGTGCGTGCGGCCACAGCCAGCAGGCGAGCGGCAGCCTCCTCCTCGGAGAGGGAGGCAAGCCCGAGGGCGTGCAGAAGGCGGTCGCGCTCGGCGTCGAAGTCTGGGTGGTCGGCCCGAAGGCCCGAGCCGAGCTCGCTGATCGCGAAGCCCTTCGCCAGGTCGCGCCAGAAGGGCAGGACCACGATGAGGGCGATGGCCTCGACGAGGTCGGCGCCGATCAGTGTCGCCTGGCCCTCCGAGTCGGTGTACAGGACGGGCCTCTCCTCGGCCCCGGCTTCCCCGCACAGGAAGTAGGTGCCGCCAGCGCCGCAGCCGGCTATCGGGTGCAGGGGAAGCCCGGCGGGAAGGGCAAGGTCCTCAATGGGGTCCCGGCGCTCGATGTCGAAGTCGCCAGGCCAGGCGAGCGCGGCAGCAAGGGAAGGCTCCTGCTCGATCCGAAGGAGTAGATCGTCTGGTGCGGTCATGGGCGGAACGTAACAGCTCCCTCGGACGTCTGGTGCGGCTGGCCTGCTGATCGACGCTAAGCGGTACTGTCAGTAGGGCGTGGCACAGTTCGGCCATGAGCTACGACCTGGCGGTGTGGGAAGGCAGCAAGCCCGCTGACGATGTGATCGCGGGCGAGGTCCTCACCCAGCTGTACGACCGCTACATCGACACGGAGGAAGAGTTTCCACCGTCACCGCGTATCGCGGAGTACGTTGCTGGGCTCTTGGCGCGATGGGTGGATCTCACGGAGGACGAGGAGGACACCTCCCCTTGGTCGACGGGGCCGTTGATCGGCGAGGCGGCCGGGCCGTTCATCTACTTCCCAATGCGGTACAGCATGGCCGAGAAAGCGTCGGCCTACGCTGCGGACCTCGCGGCATCGATGGGGCTTGTCTGCTTCGATCCGCAGCTTCGGCTGCTGAGGCCGTGACTGCTTCCGCCCGTAAGCGTGTGTAGCGCCCCGGGAAGGCAGCCAGTAACCCGCTCACTCGTGCTGGCGGGCGGGACAGCACGGTATGGAATTCTGCCGTCCTCAATACCGTGCTAGAGGTTGCGAAGCACAGTGCGCAAAGCGGCAGGAAGGCTGTCTCGTTGGAGTCCGCTCTTCTCGTGCTGGCGTGCTCGCCGGCCTGTCTCGTGGCGCACCTCGACGCCGTAGCGCCCACGTGCGTCCTGTACCGCGCAGACCGAGACTGCCTTCGCCGTGTTGGTGGCGCCCCCTTCAAAGCATTGGTCGTGTCCGTCGTGGGGTGTGACGCGGCGCCAAGGTCTGTGAGGGCGTATACATTGAGCGAGTTGGTTTGCGAGAGCTTGCGCGCTGCTGGGACGAGCAACTGGATCGAGAGAGAGTCCTCGCTCGACGACGCTGCCGAGGCCCTGGGAGACATGCGGGGCGACATCGCGCAGTTTGTCGAACTGGCCGTGGAGAATTCGCTCCCTGCGGGCGCTTCGTCCCAGGGTTATCGGCCCGTTCGGGTACTGCCCGGACAGGAGGTAGAACATGGTGGCAGCCAGCGAGTAGACGTCTGAGGCCACCGAGCATTTGCCTGTACTCAGTACCTCCGGAGCTACGGTGGCGTATGTTCCGTTCGCGGCGGTATAGCCGTCGGCATCCATCCGCGCGGCAAAACCAAGATCTCCCAGCAGGACGTTGTTGCCGGTGTCGACGAACGCGTTGCCTGGTTTGACGTCGCGATGCAGTAGGCCGGCGGCGTGGACGCGCTCAAGTCCGTGCCCGAGCTGCTGGCCCCAGCGCACCGCCTTGGCGATGTCGATGCCGAACGGTACTGAAGCTGTTTCAAGATCGCCGTCCATGACGGGCATCGTGATGTAGCGGATGTCGGTCCCGCTGGCGATGTCGGCGTTGTAGACGGGGAGGAGGTACTGGCTCTGCAGCTCCTTGAGCGCCTGGGCTTCGTCCCACGTGGCTGGCTGACCTGACTGCGGTTCGAAGAGCTTGAGCGCCACCTCTGCGCGCAGATGCTCGTCCTCGACCCGATAGACCTGGCCACCAGCCCCGCCCCCGAGGTGTTCCAGCACCTTGTAGCGATCACTGAAGCGGTTCCCGACCTGGTGGTTGCCGACCTGGGCGATGACCGTTCCCGACATGCCTGTCACTCTATAGTGCTGTGCATGGAGGTACTTGGGATCAGTGTGGGTTTTCCAGCGGCAGGGCGAGGCCCTGTAGTTACCTGCGTTGTCCTGGGAGGATCGCAGGACGAGCCCCAGATTCAGGAGGCTTGTGAGCTTCGAACGGCGGCGTTGGAGGTCATCGACCAGGTTGAAGACCTGGGGCGCATGCTCAGTAGCAAGCTCTCGGCCTTGAATCCCAACGCCGTGGTGATCTGCGTTGCGGACGTTAGTCCCGCCGGGAACCGCAAGGAGGCACCCCGACATCGCCTCATGATCGAAGGTGCTCTCGGATACGTGTGTCGCGATCACAAGATCCAGCAGGTTGTGTACCGCAACGGCAAGGAAGTCGGCGAGGCGCTTGGCCTGAGCAAGGCGAAGGCACTGGCACGCGGTAAGACGCTGGACTCTAGGCGATCGGTGGCCGCTGCTGCGGCCCTTACGGGCTTGCCCGCTGCATCTACTACAGACCCGAATCTGTCGTAGACAAAGAGCGGGTCGGCGGTCGTTCTCCGAGGACGTCCAATGCATCTACGCCGCAGTCTGCGGCCTGCGCTGCAACCGCGGTCAGTTGATGGAGGACGACTGCGTGGATACGCCGTGCTCCGCGGCTGCGGGCGTGGCGGGCGGCCTGCGCCACCGTAGTGCCGCTGGCAAGGTTGACGTCCACGATCAGTACGTTCTGTGAGGCTGCGGCTGCCTGCGAGGACAAGCTGACCAAGTCGCTGCATGACGACAGGAGCGCGCCGACCAAGCGCTCGGCAACGGGGCTGGCGGCAAGGACCGCTTGGGCGCCGCACTGGCGAGCGACAGCGATCACTTGCTCGGTGGCGTCGCGTAGTGCACCCGGATCGGTGAGGCGCTCGATGTTGCTGTGAGCCGTGTCCACGGCGTCCAACAGATCGCTCATCGGTACACCCCCATAGGATCGCTGGCTTTCGGTATCTGCAGTCTTGATGGGCAACGGCGGCGTGCCAATACCGACGCTGATTCCGTTACCAACGACACTGCCTTCGGCTGCTGCGCGCGGCAAGCCGAACGGCTACCCACCCGTCCTGAGGTGTAACACGTCTCCAGGGAGAGTGGTACCGATTGCCGATCAAGCACGTGAGCGCAGCAGCATCCAGAAGACATCCAAGGGCAGCTACTCCAGGGAGTGGCACTCGTAGAAGGGCTCGGGCGCCATGAAGCTCAGGCCGTTCTCGTCGAGCGCGTTGAAGACGGTGACCCGGCCGTGTGGGAAGACGAACCCGATGGCCACCATCCCTTGCGCCGCATCGTGGCGCCAACGCAGGTCGAACCCAGGCCAACGGACGGACCCGGTGATGGTCTCGCAGGACAGGAGAGGCTCCCCTGCCGCGGTGTGCGGTGAAGGGGAGCCTCGGCGAGCTGACCGTCTACCGGATCAGACCCCGTTCTCGTCGTCCTCGTTCCATGGGCGGGGTTCGGCGGGCCGGTGCGGGCTGTGCGACGGGTCCCAGAAGTGGGGAGGCGGAGTGTCGTCCTCGCTCGTCTCCCACCGATCCTGGTCCCGGTCACCGGCGTTCGCGCTGCCCTCCGCCGTCCTCGGTGTGAACGTGCTCGCACCGGGGGCCACGTCCGGGTCGGTGAACGGCGGGCCTTCGGGGGCCGGGGAGCGGGGCGGCCAGGGGCCGGTAGTGTTCCCCTCGCTCGAAGGCTCGTCCTCCGGGCCATCGCCGGGAGCCAGGCCAAAGGCCCGCCTGATCTCGGCGGCGGCCTCGTCCAGCCCCTCCGTTTTCAAGAACCTCATTACGCGGTGCGCGAGCACCGTGTACCCGTCCATGTCCGGCTTCAGGCCCGCCTCCGTCAGCAACAGGCGCAGTCGATCCGAGACCCCTACTTCCTCCTCGCGGTCGAAAACCCCTCCTCCGTGGTCGTCCCCGTCCCACAGCGGGCCCCCGACGGTCGCTTCGCTCCGTGCGCTCACGGGTGGGACGAGCAGGTGGCGGAAGAGCTCGGGCACTTCCACGTCGTTGGCCGCCGCCGCGACCTGTGCGAGCGGGCCGATCATGTCGACCGCCTTCTCGATTTCGTTCTCGTGGCGGGCGAGCCACCACACCACCGCGCTGCCCGCGCTCTTGAGCACGTCGTCACCGAGGTAGCGCCGCTTGTTGCGCTCGTGCTGACGCTCGTACTCCCAGATCTCCTCGTCCTTGCGAAGGTCGTTCAGCTTCTGCAGGCGTTCGCGGTCGGCGGGGGCGAGGGTCAGCGTCACATCGGCCGCCATGGCCTTCACCCGTCCGCTCAGGTCGGGGAGCGGGATGCCCAGCTGCCCCTCCAAGAGATACCGTGCGAAGCTGGCCCGGCCGGGTTCCTCGTGACGGACGACCTCCAGGGCCCGGCTGACGACCGAGGACACGGCGAGGGCTGAGGAGGCACTGTCTGCCTGGCCGGCGTGGTCGGGGACCGGCCTCCACCACACGGTGGCGGAGAAGAGGAAGTCGTAGCCGTTCGTCGCGCTCGACAGCGCCGCGTCGACCACCCGTGCCTCCTGGTACGGCTGCTCCGTCGGCACCGCGGGCGGCTCGGGCTCCCCGGGCTCGTACGGGTCGGCGGACGTGTGGCCACCGCTGAGGACCGTCATCACGAGCAGCAGGGAACCGGAGGCCGTGACCATGGACATAAAGCCCCACAACCATGCCGACCAGTCCAGAAAGTGTCCGAGCACAGCCGGTGCGAGGCCGCAGAGAGCGACGAACAGCAGGCTGGGAAAACGGTGTTTCATCGTTCCTCTTCCGTGATCCGTGGTTCGGCGCCCGCACGCTCCTTACTCTCCGGGCGGGCGTACTGCGCTTGGTCGATGTGCCGCCAGAAGAGGGCGGCGACGGCCGCCCGGGACGGGTGGCGCGCAGACCGTGCCCAGCCGCAGGCGATGACGTAGAGGCGGTGGAGGGCGGCCGTGCGGCCGTGCGTCGCCCTGACCATCACGTCCAGCGCCATCTCTTGCGTGCGGTCGTCCGCCACGGCGTCCAGCCAGCTGCTCACCAGCGGGTTCCAGAGTTCCGTCGGCGGTTGCGAGAACACCGTCTTCCAGCCCAGGAAAAGGTCCGGCCAGCGGGGTGGGTCCGGCGCTCGGTCGCTCCTCAACAGCTCTGCGAGCAGGTGGAGATGGGAATGAGCCCCGGGTTGTTCCTGACGTGCCCGGTCCCGCAGGCGGTCGATCAGCAGTCGGTAGAGCCGACGGTCACGGCCGGCGAGGTCGAGAAGCGCTTCCCGGGCCCCGTGCGCTGCCCCCTCCCTCCGTACGGCGAGGTGGTGGAGGCGCACCACTGCTTGATCTGGGTGCGTCGCGCCGAGGCTCTGGTGACAGGCGGTTGTCAAGACACGGGCCAGGCCGTCAGACAAGGAGCCGGACCTCGTGACGCACTCGTACATCCGCCTGCGGAACCACCCCCCGAACTCCTCGTGGCGGAGACCGAGTTCGAGAGCTGTCGCGGCTCGCGGATCGCTGGACGCCCTGGCCGCGTCGTTCGCCCAGCGCACCACGAGGCCGAAGAGGTCGTCGGGCCGCCGGACGGCCAGAGACCGCTCGCCGAAGCGGACGACGACGTCCACCTGGTCGTCGGTGGTCAGGCCGTCCAGCTCGGCGGCAGAGCCGATCCAGTCCCTGAGGCCGTTGCGCACCCCGGGGAAGTTCGCCCAGAAGTACGTCCGCACCGCGTCGGCGTAGGCCAGCCGCTCGAAGCGGAGCCGTCCGTTCGGGGCCCGTTCGATCCCGAGCGCTTTCAACCGCTCCCCGAAGTCCGTCTGCGCGAACTCGGAGGTCACCTCCTCCTTGTGCCCCACTTCCTTCAATAGGCGTTGCCATGCCTCGTAAACGGTGTCTGCGCGAGATCCTTCGAACACTGCCGCCGTGAGCAGCAAGGCCCGCTCGGGCGCGGTGCGGACCGCGACCATCTGCTGACCCACCTCACCGGCACGGTCGGTCACCGCGTGCATCGCCTGGTCGAGCCATCCCGCGAAGTCGGATCCGAACCGGCCACTGTCGCGAGCGGCCTTCACCAGCCTCGCGAGCCGCGCCAGTTCCCGCATGGGGGAGCGGTCACACAGGTGCTGGAGGCCGGCGCTCCTCAGATCCGCAGGGTGGAAGGCCATCCGGTCCATGCGGAGGTACCGGGTGACGACAGCGACGCCCCGGGGGCGCTCCAGCTTCACCCTGTGCGGTTCGAAGTCCGGCGCATGGGCGTACTCCATGACCGACGGCAGGACGACGACCATGTGGGCCCCCGCCTCCTGGACCTTCGACCGGTGCACGGCCAGACGGCGCTGGGCCCTGGTGTACTCCTCTTCGTCGGTGATCCCGGAGAGGTCGAGAAGGAAACGGTCCCCCTCGCCGGGGGTGAGTGGCTTGTCGTTCCTGTTCTCGTCCTTGGCTGTGGCGGGAAGCTCCTCGACCCGAACCCTCTCCTCGTCGGTGTTCCTGTCATCCCCGACCCCGTGCAGCAGCATGATTGCCGCGGCACGGCGGCCGCTGCCGGGCGGTCCCTCCAGCAGCACCACCGATCCTGGTTTCTCCAAGTGGTCGGCGGCGATGCGGTAGCCCCTAGGGGGAACGAACCGGTCGGCCAGGCGCACCCGGTCCTCGAGGGCGATCCGGAGGGACTCGACCCCTTTGCGGGTCATCCAGTCCGTGGCAGCGCCGTAGAAGACGTACTGATGCCCCTCGCCGTTGTTCACCGGGCCGTGCGGATCGCTGACGGTGACGCGGTCCTGCTCGGTCATCGCCCGTCGTCCCAGCGTCGACGCTCGCGCTCGAAGCGCTGGTGGACCGTACCGCTGTTGTCGCCGGCGGTGAACTGGACCCCGGTGTTGTCGCCCTCGAAGTGAGGCGCGTTGTACTGGTGGCCCCGGCCGGTGTTCACGGGCCCCTGCGGCTCGTTGACGAAGGTGCCGGACAGGTCTCCGTTGAGGTTTCCGATGCCGCCGCGCACGCGCTGTTCGACGTCACGCGTCCGCATCCTGATGTGCCCGGTGTCCCGGGCCGACTTCTCGTGTGACTTCGCCTCCGTCCGCTCCCTTGCCGCACGGCCGTCGCGGTCCACCCTGCTCAGCTCGGGCAGCAGCCGGGCGAGGGTGTCTCCGAGCGTCGTCAGGTCCGATTCGGCGTTGCGGTGGTCGAACCGCCTGTACTGGAAGTCCGCCAGCTCCAGCAGATCGTCCGGAAGGACGGTGCGGTCGATCCGCGTGGCCTTTCCGACGAGCACGGGGATCACCAGGATCCCGCGGTCGAGCGCGGTCTGGATCTCGCGACGGGTCCAGTCCTGTTCGGCTTCGAGCGCGGGGCGGCCGTCGGTCCCCCGTACCTCCGCCCAGCGCGGGCCGATCACGGCGAGGAGCGCCTCGCACTCCTCCACCGCCCTGACCAGTTCCGCCGGGAAACGGCGTCCGGGATCAATTGAGTTGCTGGCGAAGAAGATCCGCTCGTCGCCGAACCTCCGGGTGAGCTCCCGGGCGATCATGGTCGCGGCGGATTCCTCGTCGCCTGTGCGGTAGTTGACGAAGACGTCGGGCATGAAGGTTCCCTTCGTGAGAGAAAGACGAGTGAACGGGCACAGGGCTGTGGACCGGGGTTTCGGTTCACCCGAGCCATGGGGTCCCGACCGTGTGACGGCATGGCGCGTCCACGGGAGGGCATGCGAATGGAGGGGCACCGCCTGTGCGTCACTGGCTGCGGGCAGCCCGGAGAAGCCGGGGGGCGCGATGCGACGCGTCGGGCGGGAATCAGAGAGGCCCGCGGGGATCATGGGATCCGGAGGGCCGGAGGGGGCGGTAGTGGGGCGAGCCGGGCGGCTCGAGTCCGTGTCGGTTGTGGAGCGGCTGTCAGTCGTGCGCGGGAGCGAGTACGCGCGCCAGCGCGGGTTGTAGATCACGCACGGCGCGGCTGCTCCGAAACCGGGACAGTTCCCGTGAGAGGCGTCGGACGTCGCTGTTCACCGTCGCCGAGGGCACGGCCGGCATCACTCCCAGGAGCTCCCCGGCGATCGCGCACGCGTGCTCGACCTCCCCGGAGGCGGCATGTGCCAGGGACCTGCGGAAGCCGTACCGGGCGCGGGTACGCAGCGCGTGCGGCGGGAGGCGGCGGTACTCTCGGTCGAGTACCTCGGCAGCAGTCTTGGGGCGCCCGAGGTCGTGCAGACACCAGCCGGTCGACATCGCCGCCGGATCGCTCACGTGTGAGGTGCCGATCACGGGCTCGGCGCCGTTGAGGGCGTCATCGTCGGCGAGCAGTTCCCGCGCCCTATCGAGGCTGCGGAGGCAGTCGACTTCGTTGCCGACGAGCGCGTGCCCTTGGGCCTCTCGTTGGGCCGCGAGTCCCCTGATGCGCGGTGGGAGTTCGCTGCTCTGGGCGCGGCGGGCCAGGGCGACGGTGCCAGCGGCGTCCCCGCCGTACATTGTGACCAGGGCGCGCCGCACCAGTGCGTAGGAACCGAGGTACGGGTCACCCCCGGCGCGTGCCAATTCGACGGCCTCGCCCGTCCAGCCGAGTGCTGCGTCGCTGTCCCCGGCCTCCTGGGCCATCCAGCCGGTGAACTCCGCGAACCGTGAGGCGAGCAGGAACGCAGGGGCCCGGGAGGCGGACCGGGCGTCGGAGGCGAGCCCGGCGACCATGCGGGTCTGCGTCTCCAACAGGGGGAGCAAGATCTTGGGAGCGGTGGACTGGCCGAGCTTCCGCAGCTGGTCGAATTGCATGCGGTAGGACCCCAGGAGGGGGTCGTCGGCGTAGGACAACGCCTGACCGCCGAGTTTCAGGCCGAGGTCGATCAGCACTCCCGTGCCCGCCGAGAGGACTGCCCGACGCCCGACTAGCCAGCGGCAGGGACCGGCGGGGGAGGCGGCGGAGCCCGAGTCCGAGTCCGCTTCGGGGCTGACGACCAGGCGCTGCAGTTCGCCGTCCGCGCCGAGAAAGGCGTCACACCGCCGGGCCAGTTCGGGGGACGCGGAACGCTCTCCGCGCTCGACCTTGCTGAGGTGCCCCTTGTCGTAGTTGAGCGCCACGGAGAACTCGGTAAGAGTTAGCCCCGCTTCCACTCGTAAACGGCGAAGTTCCGGGCCAAAACGTAAAGTCGTGCTCATCATCAACCTCCCCTTGAACAGTGACCGCGAGAGCCGTCCGCCCTCACGGGAGCCGTCATCAGACGACCACCGGTCGACGCGAAACCCGATGGTGAACACTTGCTGTAACGGTGTCGTTTCGCTTCGCGTCCGAAACTGAGTCTGGCACGACCCTCGTTTGGAGAATCGGGGTTCGACGGTGTTGCCCGTTGCCTCTTTCGTTCTTCGCTGTTCCCTGCCCGTTCCTCGGGGCGACCGGGATTGACCATGATCGGAACAAAGTGTTCGAGAGCGACAGGCCCATGGGCGGGGTCCCGTCCTTCGCGAAGTCACAGCGCTCGACTACGTAGCCGCAGCTGGTCTCCGCGGGTGCCGGAACGGCATCGGTCACTTATCCGGGTACAGGTCGGTACGGTCGATCCAGGTGGGGACGACGAAGGTGTTGTCGCCGACGGGGGCTTCGGAGGCTTCCAGCAGGGACCAGGTGCGGGACTTTTCGACCAGGTGCTCCCAGGGCGCACTCCAGTCGAGTTCCCAGTCCAGGCCGGGGTCGGAGACGCCGTACGTGCGGCCGGCGTCCACCTGCCAGAACTGGGAGTAGAGGATCACCTGGGCGTGGTCGGCCAGGTCGTTGATGATCTCGGTGAAGCGGGCCGAGGGCCAGCCCGGAGCGTTGTCCGCAGCGGTGGCTCGTAGGTGAGCAGTAAGCGGTGGGACGACGGGGGTGCGTGCGCCGAGTTCGGTCAGGGCCCAGCGGATGCCTTCCGGCTCGCTCCAGTCCGGTGGCGTCGCCCGTTCCAGGCAGGCGCGATAGGCGCTGCGCACGGGCTCGACCGCGTCGTCGATCTTCAGGCTGGCCAGGGCCATCGCCGCCCATTCCCGGACGGTGGAGTCGTCGCTGTGCAGGAGGGCGATCAGCGCGGGGCCGCAGCGGGGGTCCGCCACCTCTTCGAAGACCTCGATGGCGGTCAGCTGACCGAAGCCGCCGAGGGAGGACAGTCCGTCGATGATGGCGGGGATGGCGGCAGAGCCGATGCCGATCAGTTCCGCGCGGGCGTAGTACGACGGGCCGGACGAGTCGTCGAGCTGCTGGAGGAGTCTCTCGATGTGAGTGGGCATGGGTGATCGCGCCGCCAGAAGGTGGGCAGCCACCAGCAGAGCACCGAGCGGTCCTCGGGCCACGGGACGCGGTCCTCGGCTGACCAGTCTTCGAAGGAGTCGCGTGTCAGGTCGATGGGGCGCCAGGCGGGGGCGAGCGGCTCGTCCTCGGCCGGCGGGCGGACGTACCGCCGGCCGTGCTGGTCGCAGGCGCCGAAGTCCTGAAAGTTGCGCTGGGCCTCGATCAGGGAGATCTGGTTTGCTCCGCCGGGCATGGTCGGCCAGCGGAACTGGACCCCGTCGTCCTCCCAGAAGCAGACGGGGCAGATTTCGTAGGAGCCGGGCATGGCGTCGAGCACGCGGTGCCCGCAGCAGGGACAGGGGTAGCGGTCGCTCACCTGCGCAGTCTCGTTGCAGGTCTGGCCGGTGCGCCATGGATTTCTCCGCCTCGGCACCCCCGGCCAGTCCGCAGCCAGTCCGCAGGACACCCGTAAACGGCCGTCTGGAGTCAACGCATGCCAACGAGGAAATCCTAGGTCAGAGCCCTGGCTGGGGGCTCCGTCGCAGGTTAGGATCAGCCCGCAGACATTCCGCTTCAATGTGTAGCGGGTGACGCACCACCGCGCCTGGAGCCGGTGTCCTCGGCGCCCCGACATCCCGATGTCATCTCTGACTCGTGGCGCCGCCTGACGCTTCGGCAGCCCGGTCGTCGCGCCGGCACCGTCCCGGTCGGGCGAAGGGCCCGGCACACCTGCCGTGTGCCGGGCCGTCGCCATGTCCGCGTCGTGCGATCGGCTGGTGTGGGCGAAGCGGCCCCGGGTGTTATTGAATGAGGTGTGCGGTGAGGAATCTCGGGGTCCCGCCGCACGGGTTCCGGACGGCCCCGGCACTGTGCCGGGGTTGGTGAGCGAGCTGAGAGAGCCGGATGGACTCCACACCCTCGTCCTCGTCCTCGTCGCCGTTCGACCTGGTCAGCAGTGCCTTGGGGCAGTACATCCCGCGCGACGCAGCGGCAGCGGCCGCCGGTTCGGCCGACTCGCCGGGCGAGGGCACCGCCCCCCGGCAGGAACCCGCCAACCACACGGCCCGCCGTCAGGAGCAGATCCTCGGCGTGGTCAACCTGGACCGGGACCTCAGGATCACCCGCTGCAATCTGGACGCCCCCGTCTTCGCGGGGCTGGACCCCCCGGTCGGGAGCCCCATCGTCGATCTCCTGCCTCCCGGGGACGTACCGACGGTCACCCGGCGGTTGCGGCAGGTCCTCGAGACCGGTGACGCGCACGTCGCCCGGGTCCAGCGCCTGCGGCGTGGCGACGGGACGGAGCTGGTGGTCTCGATGAGCATCCTGGCCGCCGCGGAACCGCACGAGGGCCTGACCGTCTCCCTGATCGCCATGGCCAGGAGGCTGCACCTGTACGCCGCCGAGACCGCGATCGGCACCTCCCTGGACATCGGCGAGACCGCGCAGTCGCTGGCGGAGTCCCTGCTGGCCTGGGGAGACGTGGCCGCCATCGACCTCGACTTCGCCGTGTGGACGGGCGAGGGCGTCACCGGTCAGGCGCCGGGGCGCATCCGACTGCGGCGGGCGGCCCTGGTGCCGGACCGGGCGTGGCCCGAGGGCTACCTGACTCCGGGCGACGACCTCCCCCGGGACGCGAGTCGCCTGCTGGCACAGGCGATCCGGCGTGACGACGCCGCCCAGGCCATCGTCATACCCGACCGGGCGACGATCGAACGGGTACTCGGCAGTCCGCGGCTGGTACGTGCCCTGGTGCCCAGCGACCGGTCGGCGGGTGTGGCGTGCATACCGCTGGTCCTGGAGGGCACACCGCCCGTCGTACTGGGTGTGGCCGAGGTCTGGCGGCGGGCGGACCGCCCCTTCCACGACAGCGAGCTGTTCGACCTGCAGGAACTGGTGGCCAGGACCTCCCACCACGTGGACCTGGCCCGTCAGCACCAGCGCGAGCACACGCAGGTGCTGGCGTTGCAGCGGCGGCTGCTGCCACGGGCCGGCGGCGACACCATCGAGACCGCCAGCGTCTACCAGCCCGCCACCCCCGACAGCGCGGGCGTCGGCGGCGACTGGGTGAACAGCTTTCCGCTGCCGGACGGCCGTACCGCGCTGGTGGTCGGCGACGTCGTCGGGCACGGGCTGGGAGCCGCGGCGACCATGGGCCAGCTCAGCATGGAGGCCCGCGCGCTGCTGTCCGCGGGGCTGGCGCCCGACGAGGTGCTGGAGCACCTGGACGAGACGGTGACGCTGCTGGACGACGCGGAGTCCGGACTGGCGGCCGGCTACAGCGCCCTCGGGTCGACCTGCTGCATCGCCGTGTACGACCCGGTCAGCCACCACGTGGCGCTGTCCAGCGCCGGCCATCTGCCCCCGGTGCTGGTGTCGCCGGACGGATCCTCCGGCCCGCTCCCGGTCCGCCCCCACCCCGGCCTGGGCGCCGAGTTCGCGCTGCGGGAGCCGTTCCACGTGCACACGTTCGCCGCGCCCCCGGGCACCCTGCTCGCCCTCTATACCGACGGCCTGGTGGAGGACCCCGCCCTGTCGATCGACGAGGGCATCGGCCGGCTGGCGGACGCCGCGGCCACGGTGCACCCCTGGGACGCCCTGCCGGAGGCCGCACGGCACGTGGTCTCCGCGCTGGCGCCGGTGCGCCAGCGCGACGACGTCACCCTGCTGCTCGCCCGCATGATCGGCTACCGCAAGGGGGACACCGCGACCTGGCGGCTGCCCGCGCGCGACGACGCGGCAGCCCGGGCCCGCGTGCTGGTCTCCGCGCTGCTGCGGCAGTGGCGCAGCAGCGCCGACACCCGGGACAGCGTGCTGCTGCTGGTCAGCGAGCTGGTCACCAATGCGGTCCGCTTCGCCCGCGGACCCATCACGGTACGGCTGATCAGGGCCGGTCACGGCCTGCTGTGCGAGGTGGGGGACACCGGCAACGGCAGACCGAGGCTGGGTTCCGGCGGGCTCCTCGACGACAGAGGCCGCGGCTTGCACGTGGTGCACCGGCTCACCACCGGATGGGGGGTGCGCTGGACGGACACCGGCAAGGTGGTCTGGGCGAAAGTCGCGGTGCGGCCGTGGTGCCGGTGACCGGTGGTGCGGACGGCCCGGCCACCGGTGCCGGCGGTGCCGGCGGTGGCGCGGGCTCGCGCTAGAGCCACTCACCTTCCAGGGCGGTGGCCGTGAGGCCCGGTGCCGCCGCGTACAGGACGGCACGGTTGCCCGGCTGCTGCCCGGCGTCGTGCGCCCTGCGCATGATGTCGAACACGGCGGCGCCTCCGCGGTTGCCGCTGGCGTAGCTCTCCCGGCTGTGGTCCAGCAGCCCCGACGGCCACGCCTCGGGCATCGTCTGCTCCATGTACTCCAGCACCCGGGTCCCGCCGGGGTGCGCGAGCAGGACGTCGGGG
Organism: Streptomyces pactum; assembly: GCF_002005225.1. NCBI lineage: Bacteria > Bacillati > Actinomycetota > Actinomycetes > Kitasatosporales > Streptomycetaceae > Streptomyces > Streptomyces pactum. Next base: position 3,226,748 of record NZ_CP019724.1, on the reverse strand, counting down.
TGCCAGGAGCCGGGGTCGTCCTGGTGACGCAGGCGCAGCCACTCCCACATCGCGGTGACCGTCTCCTGTACGGCGCGCGGCCCGCGCCGGTCCATCACGAAGTGGGTGCCGTCCGCCCGTGTCTCCAGGCGGTGCAGGTCCTGGGTGCCCGGCAGGGTGTGGTGCCAGGCGGTGTCGAGCCGGAGCACCGACTCGGGCCGCCGGCGGCCCGTGACCACCGCGGCGACGGCGGTGTCCGCGAACAGCAACCGGACGATCAGGGACTCCAGGGTGTCGTCCGCGGGCTGGTAGGTCGTGCTCAGCGCCTCCGCGATCACGACCAGGACCACCCGGTCGGGGTCCGCGGCCACGAGGTCGGCCGCCAGGGCGAGGGAGCGGGTCCCGGCTATGCAGGCCCACTGCGTGGCCGGCAGCAGCATCGCGTCGGCGCGCAGCGGAAGCCTGTTGGCCAGGGCGACGTCCAGGCCCGGCAGCGCCGGGGTGGTGGAGTGACTGGTGATCAGACAGTCGATGTCCGAGGCGTCCAGCCCCGCGATCTGCAGGGCGCCGCGCGCGGCGTGCTCCCCGTAGGACCGCACGGCCTCCCAGGCCGGCGCGGTGCGCTCCTGGACGGTCTGCGGCGCGGGCACCGCTTCGAGAGCGGCGATCACGCGGTCCACGTCCTGCTCGGTGAACCCGTCGCGGGCCAGCGCCTCTCGGGCCGGCCCGGTGCCGCCGGCCCCCAGGCCGTTCCCGGTGCCGGGGGCGACGGCGGTCTCCAGCGGCAGCATCCACCCGCGGGACTCGATGCCCGTACTGGCCGCGATGCCGTCGATGCGGGGTGTCCACGTGGCGTGCGGGTGCCGGCCGCGTACCTCCGCCACGATCTGGTCGGTCTGCACGGTGTGCTCGCCGTGTATCACGGCGGGAGGGCACAGGTAAGCGGCCACGGGTCACGCCTTTCTGCGGGGGACAGGGGGACGTCACGAGCGCCGGGTTGTGGGGTACTTGGCACTTCGCGTCCGGGAAACTGCCGCTGCGCTCTGCTTCGGGCGCCGGCATCCGTTCCGAGCATGGCCGCTAAAAGGACATTTCCGCTGTGATGTAGGCAACTTGGGCAGCTTTTGGGTGCGTGACACGGCACACACCGTCGGGGGCGAGACTCCTGACCCGCTCCCACGGGCCCGCTCTGACGCGCCGTCAACCGGTAGCCCGGCGATGCCGATGCCGATGCCGATGCCGACGCCGACGCCGACGCCGTGACGGTACCGGCCGTCCCGGGCGCCGCCCCGCCGCCCGGCGCCGCCCCCGCCGCGGGCGTCAGCGCCCTGTCGCGCCGTCGATCAGTTCACGGAGGACGTCCGCGTGGCCGGCGTGCCGGCCGGTCTCCTCGATCATGTGGGCGAGTGCCCAGCGGACACTGGGCGCGGGGCGGCCCGGCCGCGGCCGGGGGACCGGCTCGCCGAGGTCGGTGCAGTCGTCGAGGGCGGCGTTCGCGCGCTCGACGGCCGCCCGGTAGCGGGCGACGACGTCGTCCACGCCGTCCTGCGGCGCGGCGTGGAACGTCGCCTGCCAGTCGGTGACCGTCTCGCCCAGGAAGATCGCGCGTTCGACGAAGGTCAGGTGGTTGAGCAGGCCGAGCAGGTTCGTGCCCGAGGGGACTTGGGCCGTGCGGACCTGTGGCTCTGGGGCGCCCTCGACCTTCGCGGCCATCGAGGTCCGCAGGTAGTCGAGGAACCCGCGCAGCACGTCGGTCTCGCCGCTTCCGGTCCGGGGCGGCGGGGTGTCCCCGCGGCGGGATCCGGTGGGCATGTGACCTCCTTTACGGTGGTGGCTCCCGGGCCGCCCGGTCAGGCGGTGCGGCGGACGAGCAGGACGTGGTCGACGACCTCGGCGGTGCGCCCGCCCGGGCCGGTCGCCGTCCTGCGGGGCGCGTCGGCCCGCTCGACCGTCCACGCCGCCGGGTCCAGGCCGATGTCCGCCGCGACCTCCCGCGGGGCCGGGTACCGGACGTCGGCATCCTGGTTCCACGACCACGGCGCGGTCGAGCCGTGGTCGACGACCAGCAGCCGCCCGCCCGGGCGCAGCGCGTGCGCGGCCCCGCGCAGGACCGCCGACCGGTCCAGGTCGAAGGGGGTGTGGAGGTAGTGGGCGCAGACCAGGTCGAACCGGCCCCCGGGGAAGGACTCGCGCAGGTCGTGCTGCTCGGCGGTGACCAGGTCGCCGAGGCCCAGTGAGCGGGCGCGGCCGGCGAGCCGCTCGGCCGCCACGGCCGAGATGTCGACGGCGGTGACCCGCCATCCCCGGCGGGCGAGCCACAGGGAGTCGCCGCCGTCACCGCATCCGAGGTCCAGCACGTCGCCGGGCGGCAGGTCCGTGACCGTCTCGACGAGGCGGCTGTTCGGCCGCGGATCGGTGGCCGGCGGCCGGCCGCCGTAGACGCCGTCCCAGAACGTGACCGCATCGGTGGCGCTCATCGGAGCTCCTTGTCTGCCGGGATCGTCTGTCGGAATGCGGCCAGTCTTCACCGGGGGCACGCGAGCCGGCACGGATTCTTGCCGTTGTGGCAAGGTGGTCCGATGGACGGCGGAACGGAAGACGTGCTCGGCTCGGTGGGGCCTCGGCTGCGCGCGCTGCGGCGCGACCGCGCCATCACCCTCGCCGACCTCTCGGCGGCGACCGGCGTGTCGGAGAGCACGCTGTCCCGGCTGGAGAGCGGGCAGCGCCGGGCGACCCTGGAGCTGCTGCTGCCGCTCGCCCGCATCTACGACGTTCCGCTGGACGACCTCGTCGGCGCCCCGCGCACGGGCGACCCCCGCATCCACCTGAAGCCGATCCGGCGGTTCGGGATGGTCTTCGTACCGCTGTCCCGGCGGCCGGGCGGGACCCAGGCCTTCAAGATGATCATCCCGAGCCGGCCCCGGCCGCTCGAACCGACCCCGCAGACGCACGAGGGCTTCGAGTGGCTGTACGTGCTGGGTGGCCGGCTGCGCCTGGTGCTGGGCGAGCGCGACCTGACGCTGACGCCCGGTGAGGCCGCCGAGTTCGACACGTCCCTGCCGCACTGGCTGGGCAGCGCCGACGGCGGCGCGGTCGAACTCCTCGTCCTGTTCGGCCTCCAAGGGGTGCGTGCGCACGTACGCACCGGCTCCCCGCCGGTCGCGTAGTACACCTGCGGGGCCCGGTCTCCCGGGCGGACGTCACGTCCGTCCCGGACGGCTGGCCGGACGGCTGGCCGAACGGGACGGCTGACCGGACGGCTGACGGGGCGACAGGCCGACTGACCGGCTGGACGGCCGACTGAACGACCGGCCGGCCGACTGAACGACGGGTCAGGAAGCGCATCGGGAAGCAGGTCGCTCAGACGGCACGGGGGCCCGCACATCCGTGCAAGGCCCTTGTGCAATTCCTCTGGAAGCCTCAATCTTTCGGCTGACGCACCAAAGTCGCCCCGGATTGACATGACCATGACCCGATGGTCGTGACCAGGGGCGGCCTGCTCGGCGTGCACGAACCCCACCACGCACCACCGACTGAGGAGGACCCCTCACATGGCAGTGCTGCGTCAGCACCCCCACCGCACCACCCGGCGAAGACTGGCCGCCGTCAGCGCCGCGGCCACCGCGGCCCTCGCCGCGAGCCTCGTCTCCGCGCTCCCCGCCACCGCCGCGGAGGGCCGCATCCAGTACCAGGACGCGGCGAACGCGGTCGCCGGCAGCTACATCGTGACCCTGAAGGCGGACGAGGCGAAGGCCGGTTCGGCCGAGGGCCGCGCCGTCGCGGGGCGCCACGGCGCCGAGATCGAGCGCACGTACACCAAGGCCCTGAACGGCTACGCGGTCGAGGCCTCCGAGGCCGAGGCGAAACGTCTCGCCGCCGACCCGGCCGTCGCCTCCGTCGTCCAGAACCGCACCTTCCACGTCACCGGCACGCAGCCCAACCCGCCGTCCTGGGGCCTGGACCGCATCGACCAGCAGAACCGCCCGCTGGACAACTCGTACACCTACCCGGACAGCGCCGGACAGGGCGTGACCGCGTACGTCATCGACACCGGCGTCCGCATCACCCACAACGACTTCGGCGGCCGCGCCTCCTACGGCTACGACGCCATCGACAACGACAACACCGCCCAGGACGGCCACGGCCACGGCACCCACGTCGCCGGCACCGTCGCGGGCGGCGCGTACGGCGTCGCCAAGCAGGCGGATGTCGTCGGCGTCCGGGTGCTCGACAACTCCGGCTCCGGCACCACCGCGCAGGTCGTCGCCGGCATCGACTGGGTCGCCCGCAACGCCGTGAAGCCGGCCGTCGCCAACATGTCGCTGGGCGGCGGCGCCGACAGCGCCCTGGACACGGCCGTCCGCAACGCCATCGCCTCCGGCGTCACCTTCGCCGTCGCGGCCGGCAACGAGTCCACCAACGCCTCCTCCAAGTCCCCGGCCCGGGTGACGGAGGCGATCACGGTCGGCGCCACCACGTCGAGCGACGCCCGCGCGAGCTACTCCAACTACGGCTCGGTCCTGGACCTGTTCGCGCCCGGCTCGTCCATCACCTCGGCCTGGAACAGCGGCGACTCGGCCACCAACACCATCTCCGGTACGTCCATGGCGAGCCCGCACGTCGCCGGGGCCGTCGCGCTGTACCTGGCCGACCACCCCTCGGCCACCCCGGCGCAGGTCGCCTCCGCGCTGACGTCCGCCGCCACCAGCGGCGTCGTCTCGAACCCGGGCAGCGGCTCGCCCAACCGGCTGCTGAACGTCGGCGACGGCGGCACCACGCCCCCGCCGACCGGCGACCGCTTCGAGAACACCGGCGACTACACCATCCGGGACAACGCCACCGTCGAGTCCCCGGTGACCGTCTCCGGCGTCTCGGGCAACGCGCCCTCGTCCCTGGCCGTCGAGGTGAACATCGTCCACAGCTACATCGGCGACCTCCAGGTCCAGTTGGTCGCCCCGGACGGCACGGCGTACACGCTGAAGTCGTACGGCACCGGCGGCAGTGCCAACGACATCAACACCACGTACACCGTGAACGCCTCCTCGGAGGCCGCGAACGGCACGTGGAAGCTGCGGGTCAGCGACAACGCGTCGTGGGACACCGGGCGGATCGACGCCTGGGCCCTGCAGTTCTGACGGACCGCTCCTGACGCGGGCTCAGTGCAGGACCTCGCCCTCGCGGTGCGGCTCCGGGTCGGTGACCCGGCCCGCCGCGAGGGCGAGGCGCGTGTGCCGGTGCACGGCGAGAAAGCCGAAGGGGCGGTCGAACACGGCCCGGACGGCGGTGCTCAGCCGGCGCGGCCGGGGCAGGGCGCAGCCGAGCGCGCCGATCGCCGTCACCGCGGCGGTCCCGAAGCCCCGGGCGTCGAACGTGGCCGTGGCCAACTGCCGGGCCGCCTCGACGTACCGGGAGTCCGAGCTGACGCCGGGGAAGTGACCGTGCGCGTCCCGCGCGGCCGCCGTGAGCCCGAACAGCCCGGGGCGCGCCGGCAGATCGTGCCCGGCCGTCATGCCGGAGGCCGTCGTCGACACCTCGAGCGCGGGCGGCTCGGGCCCGCTCGTGTGCTCCCGCCCGACACGGAGTCCGGGGCCCGCCTCCCCGTACGGCAGGCGGGAGCCCGGTGTCACCGGACGGGCACGCGCGAGGATGCCGATCCCCGCCCCCAGCACCTGCCCGGACGCCATGCTCTCCGCACCCAGCAGCAGATGGACGTCCACCGCGGGGTCGCCCAGCACCTTCAGCTCGGTGACGTGGCCGTCGGGTGTGTCCGCACCCCGATCCGGTCCAGCAGCACGCTCCGCCGGCTCAGCCCCGGCAGTTCACGCCCCTCCCACGGACCGCCCTCCGGGACGACGCGGACCTCTTCGAAGAGCCGCAGCCGCCGGGTGCGTCGCGTTCGTGCCCCGCATACCGCCCCCGTCCGCCGCGCGCTTACCATGCGCTCAGTGATCGGCCGGCCACCTCTCGGACCCGGCCGCCCCCAGCCCCGCGGCGCCTTGGCGTCACCGCCCGAAACAGGAGCACGGTACACGTGTCCATACCCCCGCCGCCCGGCCCTCAAGGGCCCTACGACCAGGGGCAGTACCCGCAGGGGCAGTATCCACAGGGCCAGCACCCGCAGGGGCAGTACCCGCAGGGGCAGTACCCGCAGGGGCAGTACCCGCAGGGGCCGGACTCGCCGGGCCGGTATCCGCAGGGGCCGTACCCGCCCCGGCAGCCGTACCCGGGCGGCTGGGGCGGGCCCTACGGGCCCTTCCCCCGGCAGCCTCCCGTCAACGGTCTCGCCATCGCCGCGTTCGTGCTGGGCCTCCTGTGCTTCGTGCCGGCGGTCGGGCTCGTGCTGGGGCTGACCGCGCTGGCCCGGATCAGGAGGAGGGGCGAGCGGGGCAAGGGGTTCGCCGTGGCCGGTTCCGTGCTGTCCTGCGTGGGGCTGGCCCTGTGGGCGGTGTCGCTCTCCACCGGCGCCGCCGCCGACTTCTGGGACGGCTTCCGGGACGCCGCGCGGGGCGAGGGCACCGCCTACGCGCTCGAGAAGGGCCACTGCTTCACCACCCCCAGCGGATCCCTGCAGGGGGTGACGTACGACGTCGAGCGGGTGTCCTGCCGGGAGGAGCACGACGGGGAGGTGTTCGCCGCCTTCGAACTGCCGGGCGGCGCCTTCCCCGGCGACGGGGAGATCACCCGGACCGCCGACGAGCGGTGCTACGGCCTCCAGGACGCGTACGCCATGGACCGGTGGGCGCTGCCGACCGACGTCGGCGTGTACTACCTGACCCCGACCTCGCAGAGCTGGCGCGCGGGTGACCGGGAGATCACCTGCCTGTTCGGGAACACGGACGAGCGGGGGACGCTGACCGGCTCGCTGCGCAACGACGGTACGGGCCTCGACTCGGAGCAGTACGCCTACCTGGTGGCGGAGGGCTACCTCAACCGGGCCACGGACGAGATGCCCGTGGCCGACAGCGTCGAGGACGACCTCGCCGGATACCGGGTCTGGGCGGGGCAGATGTCGGAGGCGCTCGTCCGGGAGACCGGGATGCTGCGCCGGCACGACTGGTCCGCCGACGCCGAGCAGCCGGTCGCCGACCTGGTCGAGGACCTGGAGACGGCGCGCGAGGAGTGGGGGCTGGCGGCCAAGGCCACCGACGTGGACACGTACTACGAGCACCTCGACAAGGGCTTCGCGCTCATCGAGGCCGACACGACGGTCACCGCCCGCAAGGCTCTGGGGCTCGACACCACGCCGCCCGTGTACGAGGAGAGCGGTGACGGCGGCGGAGAGAGCCCCGGCAAGGAGGTGTGACGGCGGCCATAGCGGGGAGAAAGTGCCTGCGTAAAGCCCTCCGACGGCACAAGTCATCACATCGAGTGATTCTCTGGCCTTTGCTTGCCTGGCGGAACCTACGGTTGCCACGCTGTTGCTGTCTGTACAACCCGATGGGAGCGGCCAGTGACATTCGGTGAGCAGCCGGCGTATCTGCGTGTCGCGGGTGATCTCCGTAAGAAGATCGCCGACGGCCTGCTGCCGCCCCACGCCCGCCTCCCGTCCCAGGCGCGGATCCGCGAGGAGTACGGCGTCTCGGACACCGTCGCCCTGGAAGCGCGCAAGGTGCTGATGGCCGAGGGGCTGGTCGAGGGCCGCTCCGGTTCCGGGACGTATGTGCGCGAGCGGCCCGTGCCCCGGCGCATCGCCCGCTCCGGGTACCGGCCGGCCGGCGGTGCCACGCCCTTCCGGCAGGAGCAGGCCGACGGCATGGCCCGCGGCACGTGGGACTCGCGCAGTGAGCAGGCCGAGGCGAGCGTCGCCGTCGCCGAGCGGCTCGGCATCAAGCCCGGGGACCGGGTGATGTGCACGCGGTACGTCTTCCGGGACGCCGGCGAGGCCATGATGCTCTCCACCTCCTGGGAGCCGCTGGACCTCACCGGCCGCACGCCGGTGATGCTGCCCGAGGAGGGACCGCTCGGCGGCATGGGCGTCGTGGAGCGGATGGCCGCCATCGACGTCGTCGTCGACAACGTCACCGAGGAGGTCGGCGCCCGCCCCGGCCTCGCCGAGGAGCTGCTCGCGCTCGGAGGCGTCCCGGGACACGTGGTCCTGGTCATCCAGCGCACGTTCTACGCCTCGGGCCGGGCGGTCGAGACGGCCGACGTGGTCGTTCCCGCCGACCGCTACCGCGTGGCGTACCACCTGCCCGTCAGGTAGTGGCGTACCACCTCCCGTCAAGTAGCGGCGCCGCCGGGGGAGTTCGCGCGTCGCCGGTGGTGTGAGATGGCGCACGCCTCTCGTGCGCCTCCCGCGCCCCTTTTCCTTGCCGGCGCCGGTCTCCACGCCCCGTGCCGTGCTCCGCGCGGCGCTGGATCACGGTCGTTCCCGCAGGTCGTCCCGGGGGTTTCCGGCATGCCTCCGACCGGAAGCACGGGCGTGCGCGGACGGCGCGTTTCGCATCGTGCGCCCCCTGCGTTCTGGCTGGTTGCGTACCTCTTTGTGTAAAGCCGTATTCGCTGCGTGAAGGTTGGGCGTAGGCTCGGGCATATGCGGATCGGGGTTTCCTCAGCGGGCGGGGTACGGCGCGGGCCGTGGACGGGAAGTGGAGGGGCGCGATGAACGACGGCACGGTCACTCTTCCCTGGCTGGTCTTCCGGCAGGACGACAACGGCAACCGCTACCGCGTGGGCAGGTACGCGACCCGGGCCGAGGCCCAGAAGATCGCGGACACCCTCGACGGTCGCGGACACAAGCAGCTCTACTGGGTCGAGGAGCTCGGCGCGAACGGCACGGGCACGGCGGACTGACCGCGCCGGCGAGCAGGCCGTAGGCTCCGGCGCATGACGGAACGGATCGTGGTGGGCGCCGCCCTCGTCGACGGTGGACGCCTGCTCGCCGCGCGCCGCAGCGCACCGGCCGAGCTGGCCGGACGGTGGGAGCTGCCCGGCGGCAAGGTCGAGGCGGGCGAGACGCCCGAGGCCGCGCTCGTACGCGAACTGCGCGAGGAGCTGGGCGTGACGGCCGAGCCCGGTGAGCGGGTCCCGGGGCAGTGGCCCCTGCGGCCGCCCTTCGTCCTGCACGTGTGGACCGCACGTATGCTTCCCGGCTCCGCCTCCCCCGAACCCCTCGAGGACCACGACGCCCTGCGCTGGCTCGCGCCCGCCGAGGTCTGGGACGTGCCCTGGCTCGACCAGGACGTGCCGGCCGTCGAGCGGGCGCTCGCGCACCTGGGGCTGGAGGCGACGGACGCGCGGGGCGGGTGAGCGCTCCGGCGTGAGCGCCCCGTGTGCCGTCGGCGCCACAGTGCGCCCCCCGGTGCGGTACCGGCGCTGGAATATCGGGTATGTGCCCATTAACCCCACGAAAGTGGACATGGGTAGGGGCGCCTGCCGGGGAAGTGATCGGCGTGATCGACAGCGAAGGCGGCTGTGCCGAGTGGTTCTTTCCCGCGGCGCCGGACGCCGTGCGGACCGCCCGCTCCCTCGTCCGCCGCACCCTGCACGGGTGGGACCTCGACGACCTCGGCGACATCGCCGCCCTGCTGGTCAGCGAACTGGTCACCAACGCCCTGCGGCACGCCACCGGCCCCATCGGCGTCCGCCTGGTGCGCCACCCCGCCGGACCGGACGGCGTGCTGCTGGTCGAGGTCTCCGACCCGCTTCCGGACCCGCCCCGCGAGCGCGTCGCCCGCCCCGGGGACGAGGACGGCCGGGGCCTGCAACTGGTGGCCTCCTCCGCGCGCCGCTGGGGAACCCGGCCCGGAGAGGTGGGCAAGACGGTGTGGTTCGAACTCGCGGTGCCGGAACGACCCGCGTGACACACCGATTTCAGGGCGTCCTTCACTCCTTCCGGTACGTCCTTCACCGCGCCGGAACGCCCCGACGCCGGGCCCGGCCCCGCCGGCCTACTGGTTCAGGCCAGTGGCAGTTGTCGAACTGCGTGATTCGATGCCGTGTCCGCTGGTTAGAAGAGTGGAAGTGTTGTCACGGTCCGGACCGAAAACCATCGGGACCGTGCTGTGATCGTGAACACCGTGTTGTGCGGCGCCGTAGTGCTGGATACTGCGGGCAGCCGCCCCCGGTGACCGGTGCCGGACGCGGTGAGCTGGAGGGGACGGTTCGCGTGAGCGAGATACCAGCGAGGGCCACGGAGTCCGAGGGCCCGTCGGACGGCGTGCCGTTCGGTGACGCGGTGTGGCAGAGCAGCCCACCCGGCTCCATCTACGACTACGTCAAGGTCGCGTCCTTCTCGATCGGTCCCGACGGGCTCGTCGACCAGTGGAGCCTGCGCGCGGAGCAACTGCTCGGCATCCGGGCCCCGGACGCCGTGGGCACCGACCCCATCGAGGCCTTCGTCGATCCCGAACTGCGGGAACGGGGCCAGCGCAAGATGGCCGAGATCCTGGACGGACGGGAGTGGACCGGAGTGGTCCCCTTCCGGGTGCCGGACGACGGCGCCGGCGGCGGGCAGCGCCGGCGCGGACAGCGCGGGCTCGCCGAGGTGTACGTCATGCCGACGCGGACGGAGGACGGTGAGAAGGCCGCCGTCTGCATCGTCGTCGACGTCCGCGTCCTGCGCACCATCGAGACCGACCTCGCCGCCTCGCAGGCCATATTCGGCCAGTCCCCGTTCGGCTTCCTGCTGATCGACCCCGACCTCAGGGTGCGCCGCGCCAACGAGCGGTTCGCCTCCGTCTTCGGCGGCACCCCCGACGACCACCGCGGCAAGGGCGTCCACGACTACCTGCCGCGCGCCGAGGGCGACCGGGTCTCCGCGACCCTGCGCCGGGTGCTGGAGACCGGCGACTCCATCACCGACATGCACGTCACCGGCTTCGTGCCGGGCTCGGAGGAACGCCGCCACTGGTCCGTCAACCTCTACCGCGTGCACAGCGGTTCCGGCCGGCCCATCGGCGTGGCCTGGCTCGGCACCGACATCACCGCCCGCCGTGAGGCCGCCCGCGAGGCCGCCGCCGCCCGGCGCAACCTCGCCCTCCTCAACGAGGCGGGCGCGCGCATCGGCAACTCCCTCGACCTGGAGACCACCGCCCGCGAACTCCTCGACGTCGTCGTCCCCGGCTTCTGCGACCTGGCCACCGTCGACCTCTACCAGGGCCTGCTGGCGGGCGACGAGACCCCGCCCGGCCTCGCCGACGGCGGCGCGGAACTGCGCCGCGTGGCCTTCTCCAGCGCAGTCTCCGACGTGCCCTTCCACGGCACCGGCGAGCGGGTCCAGCTCGGCGCCGTCCACCACTACCCGTTCAACTCACCCTGCGCGGACGCCCTGCGCACCGCCCGCCCGCGCAACGTCCCCGCCGAGGACGGCGGCCTCGTGCAGTCCACGCTGGCCGTGCCGATGGTCGCCCACGACACGGTCGTCGGACTCGCCCAGTTCGCCCGGACCAAGGGCAGCGAGCCGTTCGGTGACCGCGACCGCGACCTCGCCGTGGAGCTGGCCGCGCGGGCCGCCGTCTGCATCGACAACGCCCGCCTCTACCGGCGTGAGCACGAGCGCGCGCTGATACTGCAACGCTCCCTGCTCCCGCCCGGCGACCCCGAGGCGTCCGGCCTCGACATCGCCTGCCGCTACCTGCCCGGCAACGCCGCCACCGGCCGGCCCAGCGAGGTCGGCGGCGACTGGTTCGACGTGATCGAACTCCCCGGTCACCGCACCGCTCTGGTAGTCGGCGACGTCATGGGGCGCGGCCTGCGCGCCGCCGTCGCGATGGGTGAACTCCGCACCGCCGTACGCACGCTGGCCCAGCTCGACATCGAACCGGCCGAGGTGCTCTCCCAACTGGACGAGATCGCGCGCGGTCTCGGCGCCCCGGGGGGCGTCCAGCAGGCGACCCGGGCCGCCCGCCGGCCCCGCGAGGCCGACCTGTCCGAGGTCTACCTGGCGACCTGCGTCTACGCCGTCTACGACTCGGTGACCAGGCGCTGCACCTTCGCCAACGCGGGCCACCTGCCGCCCGTCCTGGTCGAGCCCGGCGAGTCCGCGCTGATGCTGGACGTCCCCCCGGGCCTGCCGCTCGGCGTCGGCGGCGAGCCCTTCGAGGAGGTGGAGGTGGAACTGCCCGAAGGCTCCCTGCTCGCGCTCTACACGGACGGACTGGTCGAAAGCCGCGACCACCCCCTCGACGAGGGCCTCCAGGCCTTCGTCGGCGCGCTCACGGACCCCGCACGCCCCCTGGAGGACGTCTGCGACCAGGTCCTCAACACCCTCGACAGCCACCACGGAGAGGACGACATCGCCCTGCTGATGGCCCGCGTCCAGGGCCTGCCCAGCGAGTCCGTCGGAGACTGGACCCTGCCGCGCGAGCCGCGCAGTGTCGGCCGGGCACGCGAGCTGGCCCGCGCCAAGCTGTTCGACTGGGACATGGAACCGCTGGTCGACACGACGGAGCTGCTCGTCAGCGAACTGGTCACCAACGCCCTGAGGTACGGCGAGGGCGAGATCAGACTCCGCCTTCTCCTCGACCGCACCCTGGTCTGCGAGGTCTGGGACTCCGGCCTGGTCCAGCCCCGGCGGCGCCGGGCCCGCGCCACCGACGAGGGCGGCCGCGGCCTGCAACTGGTCGGCCTGCTCAGCGCGGCCTGGGGCTCCCGCCGTACACCGCGCGGCAAGACGGTGTGGTTCGAACTGCCCCTTCCGGGCGCCGACACCCAGCTCACGGACCCGGCGGAGGCTCTGCTGAGCCTGTTCTGACCCGGCCCGGTGTCGTACGGGTCCGGGCGCGCCGGGTGCGGCGCCGGTGGCCGTAACCGGCCAGCAGCAGCGCCGCCCCGGCCGTGACCAGGGGCGGCACCAGGTCGGCGGAGATCACGGCGCCGCGCTCCCGACCGCAACCGGAACACCGGTTCGAGTCGTCCACGCTGGCAACACGTTCGGAGCGTATGCGCGTGAACCGGCCACCGCGACCGGGGAGGGCCACAGGGAGGGGAACGCCGTGGATCACACGGAACCGAGCACTGACCCGAGAACCACCGACCCGAAAGCCACCGACGCCAGAACCACAGACTCGAGCTCCACCGACCCGAAAGCCACCGACCCCGGAACCACAGACTCGAGCTCCGCCGACCCGGCAGCCACCGACCCGGCGGCCGACGGCGGCGAGGGCCCGCCACAGGGGCCGCCGCCCGCCCCCGACGACGAGGCCCGCACGGACGGTTCCGGTGGGAGCGGAAAGCGAAGAAGGCGGCTCCGCCGCGTACGCCGCACCACCCTCGCCATCCTCCTGGTCCTGCTCCTTCCCCTCCTCACCGCCGAGACGGCCCTCCGCGTCAATTACATGGGCGACCCCGCCGAAGGCACCCACACCAGGAACCGCGACGCGATGTGGCTGGGCCACGCCTGGGTGGACGGCCGCAAGGACGACGCGGAGCTCGCCGCCTTCGCCCGCCGCCTGAAGACCACCGGCATCCGGGACCTGTACGTCCACACGGGCCCGCTGGAACACGACGGCACCCTGCCCGAGTCCCGCTACCCCGAGGCCCGCTGGCTGATCGACGCCGTGCACCGCGAGCTGCCCGGTGTCCGCGTCCAGGCATTCCTCGGCGACGTCCTGGCCACCGAGGGCCCCGACGGCATGCACCTGGAACGCACCGCCACGCGCGCCGCCGTCGTCCGCAGCGCCGCGCAGGTCCTCGACGCGGGCTACGACGGCGTCCACCTCGACCTGGAGCCGCTGCACTCCGGCGACCGGGACTACCTCTCCCTCCTGGACGACCTGCGCGCCGTCACCCGTGACCGGGACGCACAGCTTTCCGTGGCCGCCCACCAGATCGACCCGCTCCCGGCCCTGCACTCCGTCTTCGGCGTCTTCACCGCACACCCCAAGTGGTGGTCCCAGGAGTTCTTCGGCCAGGTCGCCCGCCGCGTCGACCAGATCGCCGTGATGTCGTACGACACCGCGCAGCCGCTGGAGGGCACCTACGGCGGCTACGTGGCGCAGCAGACGTCCCTCGCCCTGGAGGTCACGCCGCCCACCACCCACCTGCTGATGGGCCTGCCCTTCTACTACGAGAGCAACTTCGACCACTGGGGCCACGCCGAGACCGTCGCCGCCGCCGTCCGGGGCGTCCGCCTGGGCCTGTCCCGGACGGACGCCGACCGCAAGCTCTTCGGCGTCGCCCCGTACATCGACTTCGCGGCGACGGAGACGAACTGGGACGAGTACCGAGAGGGCTGGGTCCGCTGAGCGAGCGCTCGACGCCCTACGGGCCTAGGACCGGCGCCTGATCTTCGACCCCAGCCACACCAGCGGGTCGTACTTGCGGTCCACGGCCCGTTCCTTCAGCGGGATCAGCGCGTTGTCCGTGATCTTGATGCCCTCGGGGCAGACCTCCGTGCAGCACTTGGTGATGTTGCAGTAGCCGAGGCCGTGTTCGTCCTGGGCCGTGCGCCCGCGGTCCAGGCCGGTGTCGCCGGCCGCGTCCAGCGGGTGCATGTCCAGTTCGGCGACGCGCATGAGGAAGCGCGGCCCGGCGAAGGCGGGCTTGTTCTCCTCGTGGTCACGGACCACATGGCAGGTGTCCTGGCACAGGAAGCACTCGATGCACTTGCGGAACTCCTGCGAGCGGTCCACGTCCTCCTGCGTCATCCGGTACTCGCCCGGCCCGAGATCGGCGGGCGGGACGAAGGCCGGGACCTCGCGGGCCTTGGCGTAGTTGAAGCCGACGTCCGTCACCAGGTCACGGATGACCGGGAAGGCGCGCAGCGGCGTGACGGTGATCGTCTCCTCGCGGGTGAAGACGGACATCCGGGTCATGCACAGCAGCCGCGGCCGTCCGTTGATCTCCGCCGAGCACGAACCGCACTTGCCCGCCTTGCAGTTCCAGCGCACGGCGAGGTCGGGGGCCTGGGTGGCCTGGAGGCGGTGGATGATGTCGAGGACCACCTCGCCCTCGTTCACCTCGACGCGGAAGTCCTCCAGGCCGCCGCCGTCGGTGTCGCCCCGCCACACCCTGAAGCGGGCCTCGTAGCCGCTCATTCGGACAGCTCCTCCTCGGCGAGGTACTTGGCGAGCTCGTCCTTCTCGAAGAGGGCGAGCAGGTCGGGCCGGACGGGTTCGGTGGCCGTCCGTTCCAGGGCGATCTGGCCGCGCTCGGGGTCCGTCGCCGCCGCGCCGCCGCTCGGGTCGGCCAGGGAGCACAGCAGGTTGGCCGGGCGCCACCGGCGGTCCATCGAGGGATGGTCCTCGCGGGTGTGCCCGCCGCGCGACTCGGTGCGTTCCAGCGCGGCCCGCGCCACGCACTCGCTGACCAGCAGCATGTTGCGCAGGTCCAGGGCGAGGTGCCAGCCCGGGTTGAACTGCCGGTGCCCTTCGACTCCGGCCCGCCGGGCCCGTACCCGCAGCTCCGCGAGCTTCTCCAGGGCCTGCTTCATCTCCGGCTCGCGGCGGATGATGCCGACCAGGTCGTTCATCGTCTGCTGGAGCTCCTGGTGGAGGGTGTACGGGTTCTCCGGCGGGCCGTCGGACGGCTCGGGCGCCTCCGCCTCGGCGGAGAACGGCCGCAGCGCCTCCGCGGCGGCGGCGTCGACCTGGGCGCCGTCCACCCGGGGCCGCGCGTCGGACGCCCGCCCGGCCGCGTACTCGGCGGCGTGCCAGCCCGCCCGGCGCCCGAAGACCAGCAGGTCGGACAGCGAGTTGCCGCCGAGCCGGTTGGAGCCGTGCATGCCGCCGGCCACCTCACCGGCCGCGAACAGCCCCGGCACCCCGCGCGCGGCGGCCGTGTCGGAGTCGACCGCGATGCCGCCCATCACGTAGTGGCAGGTGGGCCCGACCTCCATCGGCTCGGCCGTGATGTCGACGTCGGCCAGCTCCTTGAACTGGTGGTACATCGAGGGCAGCCGGCGCTGGATCACCTCGGCGGGCATCCGGGTCGAGACGTCGAGGAAGACGCCGCCGTGCGGGGAGCCCCGGCCCTCCTTGACCTCGGCGTTGATCGCGCGCGCGACCTCGTCCCGCGGGAGCAGTTCGGGGGGCCGCCGGTTGTGGTCCGGGTCGTCGTACCAGCCGTCGGCCTCCTCCTCCGTCACCGCGTACTTGTCCTTGAAGACGTCGGGGACGTAGTCGAACATGAACCGCCTGCCGTCGGAGTTGCGCAGCACCCCGCCGTCGCCGCGCACCGACTCGGTGACGAGGATGCCCTTCACGGACGGCGGCCAGACCATGCCGGTCGGGTGGAACTGCACGAACTCCATGTTCAGCAGCGGCGCACCGGCCAGCAGCGCCAGCGCGTGGCCGTCACCCGTGTACTCCCACGAGTTCGACGTCACCTTGAAGGACTTGCCGATGCCGCCCGTGGCGATCACCACCGAGGGCGCCTCCAGCACGAAGAAGCGGCCCGACTCGCGCTCGTAGCCGAAGACGCCGGAGACCTGGCGTCCCTCCTTGAGGACACGGGTGACCGTGCACTCCTGGAACACCTTCAGGCGGGACTCGTAGTCACCGGTCTCCCGGAAGTCCTCCTGCTGGAGCGAGACGATCTTCTGCTGGAGGGTGCGGATCAGCTCCAGGCCCGTACGGTCGCCGACGTGGGCGAGGCGCGGGTACTCGTGGCCGCCGAAGTTGCGCTGCGAGATCCGGCCGTCCTTCGTACGGTCGAACAGCGCGCCCCAGGTCTCCAGCTCCCACACCCGCTGCGGGGCCTCCTGGGCGTGCAGCTCGGCCATCCGCCACTGGTTGAGGAACTTGCCGCCGCGCATGGTGTCGCGGAAGTGCACCTGCCAGTTGTCGCCCGGGTTGGCGTTGCCCATGGCGGCGGCGATGCCGCCCTCGGCCATCACGGTGTGCGCCTTGCCGAACAGCGACTTGCAGATCACGGCCGTACGGGCGCCCCGTTCGCGGGCCTCGATGGCGGCGCGCAGTCCCGCGCCGCCCGCGCCCACCACGACGACGTCCCATTCCTGCCGGTCGACCACGGACATCAGAACAACCTCGGATCGTCGAAGGCACCGGACGCGACGAGATACACGTAGAGGTCGGCGAGCGCCACGCTCACCAGCGACGCCCAGGCGAGCAGCATGTGCCGGGCGTTGAGCTTCCCGACCCACTGCCACATCCGGTAGCGCACGGGGTGCCGGGAGAAGTGCTTCAGCTTGCCGCCGACGATGTGCCGGCAGGAGTGGCAGGAGAGGGTGTACGCCCAGATCAGCACGATGTTGACGAGGAACACCAGGGTGCCCAGGCCCATGTGGCCCCACGCGTAGTGCTCGTCGCGGAAGGCGAGCACCGTGTCGTAGGTGAGGATCAGCGCGACCAGGAGCGCGGCGTAGAAGAAGTACCGGTGGATGTTCTGCAGGATCAGCGGGAAGCGGGTCTCGCCGGTGTACTTCTTGTGCGGCTCGGCCACCGCGCAGGCCGGCGGGGACGCCCAGAACCCCCGGTAGTAGGCCTTGCGGTAGTAGTAGCAGGTCAGGCGGAAGCCGAGCGGGAAGATCAGGATGATGATCGCGGGGGAGATGCCCCACCAGCCGCCGAACAGGTCCCAGTTGGGGCCGCCGCGCATCGGCTCGCAGTTCTGCGCCAGACAGGGGGAGTAGAAGGGCGAGACGTACGGCGCCGCGTAGTAGTCCGCATTGGCGAAGGCCCGCCAGGTCGAGTAGACGACGAAGGCCAGCAGGCCCGCGGCGGTGGCGGCCGGTGCCAGCCACCAGCGGTCGGTGCGCAGGTGCGGGGCGCGGATGGCGGCGCGCGTCGGGGTGTGGACGCCACCGCCCCGGGGATGGGGTTCGGTGGCTGGAGGTTCCGTACCAGTGGCCACTGGGCGACTCCGGTCGGTCGGGTCGGGTTCAGGGGGCGCGGCGGTCGCGGGCGCCGAGGCCCTCGTCGTCCGAGTCCGTCCACAGTGAACCGTCGTAGGGCGTGTCGGGGATCGGGACGAGGTCCGGACGTTTGGGCGCGTCCGGTACGGCCGCCGCCGTCCGCAGCAGCGCGAAGCTCTCGCGCAGGTGGTCGGCGTCGGTGCGGACCCGGCGGACCTCGAGTCCGCCGCTGCCCAGCCGCTGTTCCAGTCGGGCCACCGACCGGCACAGCTCGTCGAGACTGCGTTGCATCGATGACAGGTCGTCGTGCACGGACATGACGTGACCTCGCTCTCGTCGGACGCGGCACGGGGCCGGCCCTGGGTGTCGACGTTCATGCGCCTGCGAGTGTCGCGCGTCACACCTGCCGCTGGGAAGGGATGTGCGCCGATTGGCCGGGGCGTGTCGGTGCATCACGGGTGGTATTGCGCCGCACGGGTGAGGTTACGCACCGTCGTCGCCGTGTCTCCCAGCGTCGCCGAACCGTTTCCTCTTCAGTGGCGGCATCCCCGCCCGGGATACAAATGATCAACACCAATACCGCATATAGCGCATTCAACACCCGCGTACCACGTATATGCCGCCACAAGTGATCACCATGCCCGCGGCCCACCGGAGGTAGCAGAGATGTCCTACGTCGGCGTCGGACCGCGCGCGGTCATGCGCTCGGTCGCCTTCCTCACCGCGGGCGTGCTCGCGGTCCCCGCGCTGGCCGGCTGCAGCTCCGAGGACCCGTCGGGCAAGCCGCTCGCCGAGCAGGACGTCGCCGCGGCGGCCCGCGCCCAGGTCTCCGACGGCGGCACCCTGCGCTGGGCCGTGGACTCCGTGCCGGACACACTGAACACCTTCCAGTCGGACGCCGACGCCGCCACGACCCGCGTGGCCCAGGCCGTGCTGCCCTCGATGTACCGGATGGACGAGACCGGCCGCCCGGTGCGCAACCCCGACTACCTGGAATCGGCCGAGGTCGTCGAGACCGAGCCCAAGCAGGTCGTCGTCTACAAGCTCAACCAGCAGGCCGTCTGGAGCGACGGCCGCGAGATCGGCGCCGCCGACTTCGCCGCCCAGTGGCGCGCCCTGTCCGGCAAGGACAGCGCCTACTGGACCGCCCGCAACGCCGGCTACGACCGCATCGAGAAGATCCAGCGCGGCGACAGCGACCTGGAGGTCAAGGTCACCTTCAGCCGGCCCTACGCCGACTGGAGGTCGCTGTTCACGCCGCTGTACCCGAAGGACGTCATGGGCACCCCGGACGCCTTCAACGACGGCGCCCGGCGCAAGCTCGAGGTCACCGCCGGCCCCTTCGCCGTCGAGAAGGTCGACACCGAGGACGACGAGGTCGTACTCACCGGCAACCCGCGCTGGTGGGGAGAGCCGGCGAAGCTGGACCGGATCGTGCTGCGCGCCGTACCCCGCGACGAGCGGGTCTCCGAGCTGGTCGCGGGCAAGCTCGACCTGGCCGAGGTCGACCCGGGCACCGCCGAGCGGGCCGGCCTGGCCGCCGCCGAGCGGGAGGCCGGTACCGGCGCCCCGCTCATGGGCCCGGACGGCACCCCGGCCGCGGACTCGGGCGGCTCACCGCTCCCCGGCCCGCAGGGCAGGTCCGCCGCCCAGGCGCTGCGGTCCTGGGCGGTGGCCAACGGATCCGACGAGGAGGCCGCCGAGGAGGAGATCGAGGCCCGCGAGGAGCGGCGCGAGGCCCGGGCGAAGCTCGAACGCCGGCAGCAGGCCCTGAGCGGCTTCGAGGTCCGCAAGTCGCTTGAGCCCGCCTACACCCAGCTCGCCCTGAACGGCGCCGACGGCCCCCTCGCCGACGAACGCGTCCGTCGGGCCGTGGCCCGGGCCCTGGACCGCGAGGAGCTGGCCGAGGCGGTGCTGGGGCCGCTGGGCCTGCCCACCGAGCCCGTGGGCAGCCACCTCGCCCTGTCCGGGCAGGCCGCCTACGCCGACGGCAGCGGCGCCCTCGGCGAGCAGGACGCCAAGGAGGCCCGGGCCCTGCTCGCGGACGCCGGGTGGGTGCCGGGCGGGCCCGTGAAGGAGTCCGAGGACGGCGAGGAGGCGGCCGGCGCCGAGGGCGAGAAGGACGAGGACGGCAAGGACGAGGACGGCAAGGACGAGAAGAAGTCCGAGGGCGGCGACGAAGGGACGTACATCGTCGGCGAGGACGGCAAGAACACGGACGGCAAGAACACGGACGGCAAGGACGGGGACGGCAAGAACACGGACGGCAAGGACGGGGACGGCAAGGACAGTAAGGACGGGGACGAGGACGGTAAGGACGAGGACGGGGACGACACCGACGACACCGACCAGGAGAGCGGCGAGAAGCACAGCAGCGGCAAGAACACCGCACAGGGCGGCGCCACCGGCGCCTACGCCCCCAAGGGCACCGCCGCCCCGGCCGGCTCGGCGACGGCTCCGCTCGCCAAGGACGGCAAGGCGCTCACCCTGCGCTTCGTCCTCCCCTCCGGCCCCGGTTCCGAGGCGCTGCGCACCGTGGCCGACCGGATTTCGGACATGCTGGAGAAGATCGGCATCGGCACCGACGTCACCAGGGTCCCGGACGAGAGCTACTTCAAGGACCACGTCGCCTCCGGCGAGTACGACCTGGCCCTCTACTCCTGGCCCGCCTCCGCCTTCCCCGCCACCGACGCCCGCCCCATCTACGCCAAGCCGGTCCCGGCCGCCGACGGCTCCCTGAACGTCGCGCAGAACTACACCCGGGTCGGCACCGACCAGGTCGACCAGCTCTTCGACCAGGCCATGGCGACGCTGGACCAGAAGGAGGCCCGGGACCTGCTCCGCAAGGCCGACTCGCGGATCTGGGCGGCGGCCGGTTCCATCCCCCTCTACCAGCGCCCCCAGATCCTGGCGGCCCGGAAGAACCTCGCCAACGCGGGCGCCTTCGGTTTCGAGACCCCGGTCTACGAGGACATGGGCTTCCTCAAGAAGGGCGCCCACGGCTCACGTCCGTCGGCCTCTCCCGCGTCCTGACCGGGGTGCCGCGGAGCCCTGACCGGGGGCCCGCGGCCGGCCCGTACAACACCCGGGAAGCCTTGGCCCCCGGGGCCCCGTACCATTGGGTGAGGCCGTGGCATGTATCGCCCGGCAGGCCCGCGTGACACGGACGTACGCGAGGGCCGTCCTCACACCCTCCGGGAGTACGCCTCATATGGCCACGCGCCACGACATCCGCAACGTCGCCATCGTCGCCCACGTCGACCACGGCAAGACCACCATCGTCGACGGAATGCTCAAGCAGGCCGGTGCCTTCGCCGCGCACCAGCTCGACTCCGTCGACGACCGCATGATGGATTCGAACGACCTGGAGCGTGAGAAGGGCATCACGATCCTCGCCAAGAACACCGCGGTGAAGTACCACCCGAAGGACGGCGGGGACCCGATCACGATCAACATCATCGACACCCCCGGCCACGCCGACTTCGGCGGCGAGGTCGAGCGCGGTCTGTCGATGGTCGACGGCGTCGTCCTGCTCGTGGACGCCTCCGAGGGCCCGCTGCCGCAGACCCGCTTCGTGCTGCGCAAGGCGCTCAGCCAGCGGCTGCCGATCATCCTCTGCATCAACAAGACGGACCGCCCGGACGCCCGGATCGACGAGGTCGTCAACGAGACGTACGACCTCTTCCTCGACCTGGACGCCGACGAGGAGCAGATCGAGTTCCCGATCGTCTACGCCTGCGGCCGGGACGGCGTCGCCTCCCTCACCAAGCCCGAGGACGGCACGGTCCCGTCGGACTCCACCGACCTGCGGCCGTTCTTCTCGACGATCCTGGACTACATCCCGGCTCCGACCTACGACGAGGAAGCCCCGCTCCAGGCGCACGTCACCAACCTGGACGCCGACAACTTCCTCGGCCGTATCGCCCTGCTCCGCGTCCACCAGGGCGAGCTGAAGAAGGGCCAGACGGTCGCCTGGATGAAGCGCGACGGCTCGGTGAGCAGCGTGCGCATCTCCGAGCTGATGATGACCGAGGCGCTCACCCGCAAGCCCGCCGAGAAGGCCGGCCCCGGTGACATCTGCGCGGTCGCCGGCATCCCGGACATCATGATCGGCGAGACCCTGGCCGACCAGGAGAACCCGGTTCCGCTGCCGCTGATCACGGTGGACGAGCCCGCGATCTCCATGACCATCGGCACCAACACCTCCCCGCTGGTCGGTCGCGGCGCCACCGGCAAGGGCGCGGACAACAAGGCGGTGGTCAAGGACCGCAAGGTCACCGCCCGCCAGGTCAAGGACCGCCTGGACCGCGAACTGATCGGCAACGTCTCGCTGCGCGTCCTGGACACCGAGCGTCCGGACGCCTGGGAGGTGCAGGGCCGAGGTGAGCTGGCGCTCGCCATCCTGGTCGAGCAGATGCGGCGCGAGGGCTTCGAGCTGACGATCGGCAAGCCGCAGGTCGTCACCAAGGAGGTCGAGGGCAAGACGTACGAGCCCGTCGAGCGCATGACGATCGACGTGCCCGAGGAGCACATGGGCGCGGTCACGCAGCTCATGGGCGTGCGCAAGGGCCGGATGGACAACATGTCCAACCACGGCTCCGGCTGGGTCCGCATGGAGTTCGTGGTTCCGTCCCGCGGTCTGATCGGTTTCCGCACGGAGTTCCTGACCCAGACCCGCGGCACCGGCATCGCGCACTCCATCCACGAGGGCCACGAGCCCTGGTTCGGCACCCTCACGACCCGTAACAACGGTTCGCTGGTCGCCGACCGCTCCGGTGCCGTCACCGCGTTCGCGATGACGAACCTCCAGGAGCGCGGCGTGCTCTTCACGGAGCCCGGCACCGAGGTGTACGAGGGCATGATCGTCGGCGAGAACTCCCGCGCCGACGACATGGACGTCAACATCACCAAGGAGAAGAAGCTCACCAACATGCGGTCGTCCTCGGCCGACTCCTTCGAGGCGATCGTCCCGCCGCGCAAGCTCTCGCTGGAGCAGTCGCTGGAGTTCTGCCGCGACGACGAGTGCGTCGAGGTGACCCCGGAGGCGGTTCGCATCCGCAAGGTGAACCTGGACGCCCGCGAGCGCGCCCGCGCCGCGAGCCGCGCCAAGCACGGCTGATTCCACTCACCGACGGCACCGGACACCACGTTCGACGTGGTGTCCGGTGCCGTTTGGCGTGGTGCGGAGCGCCGGCGGCCGCGAGGGGCCGCCGAGAGGCGTAGGGATAACCCTCGATTTCGTGACGAGGCGCCGTCGAGCGGCTCGTTCCGCACTAACCTGCGCGGAAACCGGAGCGCCGACGGGTCGATTTTCGGTCCCCGTGGCCGGCGTCGCCGAGCGCGAGACAGACCTGCAAGGCAGCCTGCACCGCCGTCGCGTTACGCGCAATCACTTTTCGTCACACAGGCGTCCGTTATACGGACAGTGACCTCCGTTAGATGTGTAACAAGTCCGTTTCGCTGTGATCTCTCACCAAACCCTTTGTCCGGATTTTGAAAGATCTGGCCTCTATCTGTGATCGAACCGAGACCTCGAAGGTGTGGTTCGTTCCCTGGCCGATGGCAGATAGTTAGCCACATAAAGCTCGGATGAACGGGTCACGCGCTGACGGTGCGGACTCGCGAGCGGCGGGGGCACTTGGCGAATCTCCGGTCACCCATGAGTGGCCGGGATGTGTCGTGTGCTCCTCTTTGCGGTGAACCAGCGGATTCATGAGGAGGAACCCATGCGAGGTGCCACAAGCGCCATATGGGTCGTATCGTCCCCGATGGCAGGTGTAGGCCCCGCGGGTGCGTTCAGTGCCGTCACGGTGGTTGCGGTAGCGGCCAGGCGTCGCGAACTTCCTTGACGACGCGTGCCGTCGGCCGGTGGATGCCGGTCGCGAGCCAGGGTTCTCCAGGGGTGATGTCGCCCCTCCGTCGTTGTTCCCCTCGCGCGCTGCGGAAGACGTACGCCGTGCGAAGGCCGTCGGACGGCCGTGCAGTCCCGACGACCTCCAACCTGTGAAATGGACGAATCATGACGAGTCCAATCGAGATTGAGGGTGCTGAAGCCTCTTCCGTCTTGGACAAAGAGAGCGCGCCGCAGGGTGACGCCCAGGAGACCAAGGCGCCGGAAGGGCGCAAGCCCGGGCAGTTGATGTGGGCGCGCTTCAAGCGCGACCGGGCCGGTGTGGTCTCTGCCTTCGTCGTCCTGTTCTTCTTCGTGATCGCGGCGGCGGCGCCGCTGATCTCGAAGGTGTACGGCAAGGACCCGTACACGCTGTACGGGCAGGAGAACCCCGACCTCCTGGACATGTTCACCATGCCGGCCGCGCCGTTCGGCGGTATCTCCGGCGACTTCTGGTTCGGCATCGAACCGGGTCTGGGCCGCGACGTGTTCACCCAGTTGCTGTACGGGATGCGCAACTCGATGGCCACCGCGCTGGCGGCGACCGTCATCATGACGGTGCTGGGTGTCCTGATCGGCCTCGCCGGCGGCTACTTCGGCGGCAAGATCGACTACTGGCTCGGCCGGACCACCGACTTCTTCATGGCGCTGCCCAGCCAGCTCTTCTTCGTCGCCGCGATGCCCGTCATCACCACGGTGTTCGTCGCCCCGGACAAGGAGACGCCCACCTACGTGCGCGCCTGCGCGATCATCATCGTGCTGTCCTTCCTGGGCTGGATGAGCATGGCCCGCATCGTCCGGGGCGCCACGATGTCCCTGCGCGACCGGGAGTTCATCGAGGCGGCGCGCATTTCCGGTGCCTCGCCCTGGCGCATCCTGCGCAAGGAACTGCTGCCCAACATCGTCACCCCGACGCTGGTCCAGGCGACGCTCACGCTGCCGAGCACCATCCTCAGCATCGCGTTCCTGTCCTTCGTGGGTGTGGGGTACGTCGAGCCGACGCCGGACTGGGGGCGGATGTTCGCCATCGGCGCCGGCATCGTCGAGCAGGATCCGTACTACATGCTCTTCCCCGGAGTGGCCATGGTGATCTTCATTGTGGCCTTCAACCTCCTCGGTGACTCGGTGCGGGACGCCTTCGACCCCAAGACGAACCGCTGAGATCACAGGGGAATCCCCCCACATCCCCGCCCGGCCGGTTCGGTGCCGCTCAGCCCGGCCCAGGCCACGTACCAGCAGTGCTCACTACTCACAGGCAGGTGGATTCGTCCCTATGAGCATCTTCCGTAACCGCACCGCCACGGCCGCCATAGTCGCGGTCGCAGCCGGCGCCCTGACCCTCACCGCCTGCGGTGGTGGCGACAGCGACAGCTCGTCCAAGGACGCCAGCAAGCAGAAAGAGGACGCCAAGTCGCAGTCGAAGCCGGTCAAGATCGGTGACGCCAAGGCGTCGGTCGGTCCGGCCCCCGAGGTCCCGGGAGCCAAGTCGGGCGGCACGGTCACCGTGTACCAGGAGGACGACTTCTCCCACCTGGACCCGGGCCAGATCTACGTCTCGGACGGCAAGCTGCTCAGCCGCCTCATCTTCCGCGGTCTGACCCAGTACCAGGAGGACGAGAACGGCCAGATGACGGTCGTGGGCGACCTCGCCACCGACGCGGGCAAGCCGTCCGACGGCGGCAAGACCTGGACGTACACCCTCAAGGACAACCTGAAGGACGAGAACGGCAACCCGATCAACGCGGCGGACATCCGCAACACGGTCGAGCGCCTGTACTCCAACTACATCACCGACGGTCCGACGTACCTGCAGCAGTGGCTGTCCGGCGCCGGCACCACCTACCGTGACGCCTACGCCGGCCCGGACAAGGGCAAGCACCTGCCCGACACGGTCCTCGAGACGCCGGACGACAAGACGATCGTCTTCCACTTCAAGGACGCGCGGCCCGACGTCCCGCAGATGCTGACCATGCCCGGTTACAGCGTCGTCCCGGAGGAGACGGACACCAAGGCGAAGTACGACTCCGACCCGGTCGCCGTGGGTCCGTACAAGATCGCCGACTTCAAGCCGGGCAAGTCCATGAAGCTCGTCAAGAACGCCCAGTGGGACCCGAAGTCCGACTCGGTGCGTCACCAGTACGTCGACGGGTTCAACATCTCGATGAACCACGACGACGAGGACCAGACCAAGACCCTCCTCGCCGACCAGGGCGAGGCCAAGAACGCCATGATGTTCACGGGCCAGGTCGCCACCACGCAGCTCCAGAAGGTGGTGGGCGACAAGGAGGCCATGAAGAACCGCACGATCCAGGGCTACGCGCCCTACGTGTGGCAGCTCAACTTCAACCTGGACCGCGTCAAGGACAAGAAGCTCCGTGACGCCATCACCCTGGCGCTGCCCTCCGACGCGGTCTTCAAGACCGACGGTGGTGCCTACGGCGGTGAGGTCGCCAACTCGCTGATGTCGCCCACCACTCCGGGCTACAACGAGGACTTCGACCCGTTCAACCGGCACAAGAAGCCCAACGGTGACATCGAGGCCGCCAAGAAGCTGATCAAGGAAGGCGGCTTCGAGGGCAAGAGCCTCGTCTACGCCTACGGCAACACGCCGGTCCGTCAGAAGCAGGCCGTCCTGATCGCCGACGCCCTGGAGAAGATCGGTCTCGACATCCAGAAGAAGGAGATCGACTCCGCCACCTGGTACGAGCAGGTCGGCAAGGTCAAGAACGGCTACGACCTGTACATGACCGGCTGGGGCCAGGACTGGCCGTCCGCCTCCACGGTCATCCCGCCGGTGTACGACGGCACGCAGATCCAGGACGGCGCGTCGAACTACTCGCACATCAACGACGAGCACGTCAACTCCGAGATCAAGCGCATCGAGAAGATCGCTGACCCGGCCGAGGCCACCAAGGCCTGGGCGGAGCTGAACGAGTACATCTCCACGGAGGTCAACCCGGCCGCGCCGATCTACTACACCAAGGTCTTCCAGATCTTCGGTTCGAACATCGGCGGTCTCCGCTACAGCTCCGACTCGAGCTACGTGGACGTGACCCGGATCTTCCTCAAGAAGTAACCGTCAGGCCGGGACTTCGGTGGTGGGCGCGCGGCGGAGCGCCCACCACCGGGGCCCGGACACCTCCCAGCCTCCCCCTCCGATTGCCGCCGTCCTGAGAGCAGCTGCCTGCCATGCTTCAATTCCTCATTCGCCGGACGTTCGGCGCGGCGCTGATTCTGCTGTTGATCAGTGCGTTCACGTTCTTCATGTTCTTCGCGATCCCGCAGGACCCGGCCATGCTGGCCTGTGGCAAGAACTGCACTCCGGACGCGCTGGCGATCATTCACCAGAACCTCGGCCTCGACAAGCCGGTCACCGTCCAGTACTGGAACTTCCTGATCGGCATCTTCGCCGGGCGTGACTTCGCCGTCGGCCACTGCAGCGCCCCCTGCTTCGGCGTCTCCTTCGCCAACGACCAGAACGTCTGGGACACGATCCTCGACCGCTTCCCGCTGACCGTCTCGCTGACGCTCGGCAGCCTGGTGGTCTTCCTCATCCTCGGCCTCGGCGCCGGCATGCTGGCCGCCAAGTACCGCGGTACCTGGATCGACAAGGTGTTCAGCTCCGGGTCGCTGGTCGTCAGCTCCCTGCAGATCTACTTCCTCGGCCCGCTCGTGCTGCTCGCGTTCGTCTACAGCACCGGCTGGCTGGAGAAGCCGAAGTACGTGCCGTTCTCCGAGGACCTCGGCGGCTGGTTCGCGGGCCTGCTGATCCCCTGGGTCGTCATGGCGACCATCTTCACCGCCAACTACACCCGTATGAGCCGCTCGTCGATGATCGAGCAACTCCAGGAAGAGCATGTGAAGGCGGCCCGCGCCAAGGGCATGTCGGGCAACTACACCTTCTTCCGCTACGCCTGGCGCGGCTCCCTCGTCCCCATCGTCACCATCCTCGGCATCGACCTGTCCGCGCTGATGGGCGGCGGCATGGTGACCGAGCTGACGTTCGGTCTGGCCGGGGTCGGCCGGCTGGCGCTGGACTCCGTCACCAACAAGGACCTGCCGATGCTGATGGGCGTCATGCTCGTCAGTGCCGCGCTCATCATCGTCTTCAACCTGATCGTGGACGCCCTGTACGCCGTCATCGACCCGCGCGTGCGCCTGTCCTAGGAGAACCACCGTGACCACTCAGACCAAGCCCGATGAGGCCCCGGCCGCCGCCGCGGGGGACGCGTTTCTCTCGGTGCGCGACCTCAAGGTCCACTTCTCCACCGAGGGCGGCGTCGTCAAGGCGGTGGACGGGCTCTCCTTCGACCTGGAGCGCGGCAAGACCCTCGGCATCGTGGGCGAGTCCGGCTCCGGCAAGTCGGTGACCAACCTGGCCGTGCTCGGCCTGCACGACCGCCGGAAGACCGCCATCGACGGGTCGATCACGCTGGACGGCCAGGAGCTGACCGACGCCGACGAGAAGCAGTTGGAGAAGCTGCGCGGCAAGAAGATGGCGATGATCTTCCAGGACGCGCTGACCGCGCTGTCGCCGTACTACACGGTCGGCCGGCAGATCGCCGAGCCGTTCATCAAGCACAACGGGGCGTCCAAGAAGGACGCCCGGGTGCGCGCCATCGATCTGCTGGAGAAGGTCGGCATCCCGCAGCCGCAGACGCGCGTCGACGACTACCCGCACCAGTTCTCCGGCGGTATGCGGCAGCGCGCCATGATCGCCATGGCCCTCTCCTGCAACCCGGACCTGCTCATCGCCGACGAGCCGACCACGGCCCTCGACGTCACCGTCCAGGCGCAGATCCTCGACCTGCTCAAGGACCTCCAGCAGGAGTTCGGCTCCGCGATCATCATGATCACCCACGACCTGGGCGTGGTCGGCAACATGGCCGACGACATCCTGGTCATGTACGCGGGCCGCGCCGTCGAGCGCGGCACGGTGCGCGAGGTGCTCAAGTCGCCCCAGCACCCGTACACCTGGGGCCTGCTGGGCTCGATGCCGAGGCTCTCCTCCGACGTCGACGAGCCGCTGCTGCCGATCCCGGGATCGCCGCCCTCGCTGCTCAACCCGCCCTCGGGTTGCCCGTTCCACCCGCGCTGCGGCTTCACCGACCTGGTGTCCGGCAGTCGCTGCTCGGGTGAGCGTCCGACGCTCGCCCAGGGCCGCGCGGCCGCCTGTCACCTGACGGGGGACCAGCGGCAGCAGGCGTTCATCGACAAGATTCAGCCCCGGCTGGGCTGAGCGGAAACCGGCGACTGGGGCATCACCATGAGCGACAACAGCAAGACGACCACGGCGGTGGCCGACACGTTCCCGCAGCAGCGGGACGGAGACACCGCGCCGCTCCTCAAGGTCAGCGGCCTGTCGAAGTACTTCCCGATCAAGGGCGGCTTCCCGATCAAGCGCACCGTCGGCCACGTCAAGGCCGTCGACGGTGTCGACTTCGAGGTCTACCCGGGCGAGAGCCTGGGTCTCGTCGGCGAGTCCGGCTGCGGCAAGTCGACGACCGGCCGGCTGCTGACCCGCCTGTACGAGCCCACCCAGGGCACCATCGAGTACCGGGGCCAGGACATCACCCGCGCCAACCGGCGCCAGTTGGCGCCGATCCGGTCCGAGATCCAGATGATCTTCCAGGACCCGTACGCGTCGCTGAACCCGCGGCAGACCGTCGGCACGATCATCTCGGGCCCGATGGAGATCAACGGGATCAACCCGCCCGGCGGCCGGGAGAAGCGCGTCCGCGAGCTGCTGGAGATCGTCGGTCTCAACCCGGAGCACTACAACCGCTTCCCGCACGAGTTCTCCGGCGGTCAGCGCCAGCGCATCGGTGTCGCCCGTGCCGTCGCCCTGGAGCCGAAGCTGATCGTCGCCGACGAGCCGGTCTCCGCGCTCGACGTGTCGATCCAGGCCCAGGTGGTGAACCTGCTGCAGGAAGTGCAGCGGGAGATGGGGATCGCGTTCGTCTTCATCGCCCACGACCTGGCGATCGTGCGGCACTTCTCGCAGCGCGTCGCGGTGATGTACCTGGGCAAGGTCGTGGAGATCGCGGACCGCGACTCGCTCTACAACCGCCCCCGTCACCCGTACACGCACGCCCTGCTGTCGGCCGTGCCGGAGGCGGACCTCGACGTCGCAAAGCGGGAGCGGATCCGGCTCGAGGGTGACGTGCCCTCGCCGATCTCGCCGCCGTCCGGCTGCCGGTTCCGTACCCGGTGCTGGAAGGCGCAGGACAAGTGCGCGACCGAGGAGCCGCCGCTGGTCCGGCTCTCCGGCAACCGGGAGGGCCACCTGACGGCCTGCCACTTCCCGGAGGCGGGTACGACGGAGGCCAGGGACGCGGACATCGTCATGGACCAGGGCCTGAAGGCGCTGGAGGACGACGCCGACGGCGGCGCGGCGGTCTCCAAGAGCTGAAGCGGGCACGACCGAGGCGACCCGGCAGGAGAGCGGGGGCGGGAGGAGGACTCCCGCCCCCGCTCCGTGCGTGTGCGGCCGCCTCCCGCGGCCCCTCCCTCCCGGCACCCGTCCGGAGGACATCCGCAACCCGTACGGACCGGACGGGTGTGCGCCACGGAGCGGCCCCCCTGAAGCTGACCGGTAACGGACCAGCGGACGAGTCAGGGCACGAGGAGGCACTCCATGCGCGGAGCCACGCACGCCAAACGGGCCGTGTGCGCGGTGATGGTGGCCCTCGCGGCGACCGCCTGCGGAGGCGGGGGCGGCAGCGGCCAGGACACGAGCGCGGTCCTCAGCTCCTCCTGGGGCGACCCGCAGAACCCGCTCGAGCCGGCCAACACCAACGAGGTCCAGGGCGGCAAGGTCCTCGACATGATCTTCCGGGGCCTGAAGAAGTACGACCCGGAGACCGGCGAGGCGCAGAACATGCTCGCCGAGAGGATCGAGACCTCCGACTCGCGGAACTTCACCGTCACCGTCAAGGACGGCTGGACCTTCAGCAACGGCGAGAAGGTCACCGCCCAGTCCTTCGTGGACGCCTGGAACTACGGCGCGAGCCTGAGGAACAACCAGCGCAACGCGTACTTCTTCGCGTACATCGAGGGCTACGACAAGACGCACCCCGAAAGCGGCGAGCAGAGCGCCGACACGCTCTCCGGGCTGAAGGTCACCGGGCCCCTCACCTTCACCGTCGAGCTCAGCCAGAAGTTCTCGACCTTCCCCGACACCCTCGGCTACCCGGCCTTCGCGCCGCTGCCCCGGGCCTTCTTCGACGACCACGACGCCTGGCTGAAGAAGCCGATCGGCAACGGCCCGTACATGGTGGACAACTACACCCGCGGCTCCCAGATGTCCCTGCGCAAGTGGGAGGAGTACCCGGGACCGGACAAGGCGCGGAACGGCGGCGTCGACCTGAAGGTCTACACCGACAACAACACCGCCTACACCGACCTGATGGCCGGCAACCTCGACCTCGTCGACGACGTCCCCGCCGCCCAGCTCAAGAACGTCGAGAACGACCTCGGCGACCGGTACATCAACACCCCGGCCGGCATCATCCAGACGCTCGCCTTCCCGTTCTACGACGAGGACTGGAACAAGCCCGGCTCCGAGAAGGTCCGCAAGGGCCTGTCCATGGCGATCGACCGCGAGCAGATCACCGACACGATCTTCCAGCAGACCCGCACCCCGGCCACCGACTGGACCTCACCGGTCCTCGGCGAGGACGGCGGGTACAAGGCCGGCCTGTGCGGCGAGGCCTGCGAGTACAAGCCCGACGAGGCCAAGCAGCTCATCAAGGACGGCGGTGGCCTCCCCGGCGGCCAGGTCAAGATCACGTACAACGCCGACACCGGCTCCCACAAGCAGTGGGTCGACGCGGTCTGCAACTCCATCAACAACGCCCTGGACAACCAGCGCGCCTGCGTCGGCAACCCGGTCGGCACCTTCGCCGACTTCCGCAACCAGATCACCGACCGGAAGATGAGCGGCCCCTTCCGCGCCGGCTGGCAGATGGACTACCCGCTCATCCAGAACTTCCTCCAGCCGCTCTACTACACCAACGCCTCCTCCAACGACGGAAAGTGGTCCAACGAGGAGTTCGACGACCTCGTCGACCGGGCCAACGCCGAGACGGACACCGCCAAGGCCATCGGTCTCTTCCAGCAGGCCGAGGAGGTCCTGAGGGACGAGATGGGGGCCATCCCGCTCTGGTACCAGAACGGCAGCGCCGGCTACTCGGACCGGCTGTCCAACGTGGAGCTCAACCCGTTCAGCGTCCCGGTCTACAACGAGATCAAGGTCGGCTGAGGGGGCGCCATGGGACGCTACGTCGTCCGGCGGCTGCTCCAGATGATCCCGGTCTTCATCGGGGCCACGCTGCTGATCTTCCTGATGGTCAACGTGATGGGCGACCCCGTCGCGGGCCTGTGCGGCGACCGGGAGTGCGACCCGGCGACGGCCGCGCGACTGCGGCACGAGTTCGGCCTCGACCAGCCCGTGTGGCAGCAGTACGTCACCTACATGGGCAACCTCTTCACCGGCGACTTCGGCACCGCCTTCAACGGCCAGCCGGTCACCGAGCTGATGGGCACGGCGTTCCCGGTCACCATCCGGCTCACCATCATCGCCATCCTCTTCGAGATCGTCGTCGGCATCGTCCTCGGCGTCGTCACGGGCCTGCGCCGCGGCCGGCCCGTCGACACCGGGGTCCTGCTGCTCACCCTGGTCGTCATCTCCGTCCCCACCTTCGTCACCGGCCTCCTCCTCCAGCTCCTGCTCGGCGTCAAGTGGGGCTGGATCGACCCGGCCGTCTCGTCCGAGGCCCCGTTCCGCGAGCTGATCGTCCCCGGCCTGGTCCTCGCCTCGGTCTCGCTGGCGTACGTCACCCGGCTGACCCGGACCTCCATCGCGGAGAACCGGCGCTCCGACTACGTCCGCACCGCCATCGCCAAGGGCCTGCCCCGCCACCGGGTCATCAGCCGGCACCTGCTGCGCAACTCCCTCATCCCCGTCGTCACCTTCATCGGCACCGACATCGGCGCCCTGATGGGCGGAGCCATCGTCACCGAGCGGATCTTCAACATCCACGGCGTCGGCTACCAGCTCTACCAGGGCATCCTCCGCCAGAACACGCAGACCGTCGTCGGCTTCGTCACCGTCCTGGTCCTGGTCTTCCTCGTCGCCAACCTCCTCGTCGACCTCCTGTACGCCGTACTCGACCCGAGGATCCGCTATGCCTGAGCAGGAGCCCTACGAGCCGGAGCGCGCCATCGCCGGCACCGGCATGGGCGGCACGATGGACCTCGGCGCGAGCGAGGCGGTCACCCTCGAGAAGACCCCGGCGGGCCCGGACGGCGGCCCCGGCCCCGGCCCCCGGGACAAGCCCCGCAGCCTCTGGTCCGACGCCTGGCACGACCTGCGCCGCAACCCCGTCTTCATCATCTCGGCCCTGGTGATCCTCTTCCTGTTCGTCATCTCCGTCTGGCCGTCGCTGATCGCCTCCGGCAGCCCCCTCGAATGCGACCTGGCCAAGGCCCAGGAGGGCTCCCAGTCCGGCCACCCCTTCGGCTTCAACGGTCAGGGCTGCGACGTCTACACCCGCACCGTCTACGGCGCCCGCACGTCGGTGGCGGTCGGCGTCCTCGCCACGCTCGGGGTCGCCGTCCTCGGCAGCGTCCTCGGCGGGCTCGCCGGGTTCTTCGGCGGCGCGGGCGACGCGGTCCTGTCCCGCATCACCGACGTGTTCTTCGCGATCCCGGTCGTCCTCGGCGGTCTCGTCCTCCTCTCCGTCATCACCAGCAACACCGTCTGGCCGGTCATCGGCTTCATCGTGCTGCTCGGCTGGCCGCAGATCTCCCGCATCGCCCGCGGCTCCGTCATCACCGTCAAGCAGAACGACTACGTCCAGGCCGCCCGCGCGCTGGGCGCCTCCCACTCCCGGCTGCTGCTGCGCCACATCGCGCCCAACGCCATCGCGCCCGTCATCGTCGTGGCGACCATCGCGCTCGGCACCTACATCTCCCTGGAGGCGACCCTGTCCTTCCTCGGCGTCGGTCTCAAGCCGCCCAGCGTCTCCTGGGGCATCGACATCTCCGCCGCCGCCCCCTACGTCCGCAACGCCCCGCACGCGCTGCTGTGGCCCTCCGGGGCGCTCGCCATCACCGTCCTCGCGTTCATCATGCTCGGCGACGCGGTGCGCGACGCCCTCGACCCGAAGCTGAGGTGAGCCGCCGCATGCTGCTGGAAGTGCGCGACCTGCACGTGGAGTTCCGCACCCGGGACGGCGTCGCCAAGGCCGTCAACGGCGTCAGTTACGGCGTGGACGCGGGCGAGACCCTGGCCGTCCTCGGCGAGTCCGGCTCGGGCAAGTCCGTCACCGCCCAGACCGTCATGGGCATCCTCGACGTCCCGCCGGGCCGGATCACCGCGGGCGAGATCCTCTTCGAGGGCCGGGACCTGCTGCGACTGAAGGAGGAGGAACGCCGCAAGGTCCGCGGCGCCGAGATGGCGATGATCTTCCAGGACGCGCTGTCCGCCCTCAACCCGGTCCTCACCGTCGGCGACCAGCTCGGCGAGATGTTCACCGTGCACCGCGGGATGTCCCGCAAGGACGCCCGGACCAAGGCCGTCGAGCTGATGGACCGCGTACGCATCCCGGCCGCGAAGCAGCGGGTGCGGCAGTACCCGCACCAGTTCTCCGGCGGCATGCGCCAGCGCATCATGATCGCCATGGCGATGGCCCTGGAGCCGAAGCTGATCATCGCCGACGAACCGACCACCGCCCTCGACGTCACCGTCCAGGCCCAGGTCATGGAGCTGCTCGCGGAACTCCGGCGCGAACTGCACATGGGCCTGATCCTCATCACCCACGACCTCGGCGTGGTCGCCGACGTGGCCGACAAGATCGCCGTCATGTACGCCGGCCGGATCGTGGAGACGGCGCCGGTCCACGACATCTACAAGGCGCCCGCCCATCCCTACACCCGCGGCCTGCTGGACTCGATCCCGCGTCTGGACCAGAAGGGCCAGGAGCTGTACGCCATCAAGGGCCTGCCGCCCAACCTCACCCGGATCCCGCCCGGCTGCGCCTTCCACCCCCGCTGCCCGATGGCCCAGGACGTCTGCCGCACCGACGTGCCGCCCCTGTACGACGTGACGGACTCCGACGCGGAGCGGGGCAGTGCCTGCCACTTCTGGAGGGAGTGCCTGCATGGCTGAGGCGACCGAGCCGATCCTCGAAGTGCGCGGGCTCGTCAAGCACTACCCGCTCACCACCGGCATCGTTTTCAAGAAGCAGGTCGGCGCGGTCAAGGCGGTCGACGGCGTCGACTTCCACCTCGACCGGGGCGAGACCCTGGGCATCGTGGGCGAGTCCGGCTGCGGCAAGTCCACGGTCGCCAAGATGCTGGTCAACCTGGAGAAGCCGACGGCCGGCGAGATCCGCTACAAGGGCGAGGACGTCACCAGGCTGTCGGGCAAGGCCCTCAAGGCCGTACGCCGCAACATCCAGATGGTCTTCCAGGACCCCTACACCTCCCTCAACCCCCGCATGACGGTGGGCGACATCATCGGGGAGGCCTACGACATCCACCCGGAGGTGGCGCCGAAGGGCGACCGGCGGGCACGGGTCCAGCACCTGCTGGACGTGGTCGGCCTCAACCCCGAGTACATCAACCGCTACCCCCACCAGTTCTCCGGCGGCCAGCGCCAGCGCATCGGCATCGCGCGGGGCCTCGCCCTGCGCCCGGAGATCATCGTCGCCGACGAACCGGTCTCCGCCCTCGACGTCTCCGTGCAGGCCCAGGTGATCAACCTGATGGGCCGCCTCCAGGAGGAGTTCGACCTCTCCTACATCTTCATCGCCCACGACCTGTCGATCGTCCGGCACATCTCGGACCGGGTCGGCGTGATGTACCTCGGCCGCATCGTGGAGACCGGCCGCGACGCCGAGATCTACGACCACCCGACCCACCCCTACACCCAGGCCCTGCTGTCCGCCGTGCCCGTGCCCGACCCGGAGGCCCGGGAACACCGCGAGCGGATCATCCTGGCCGGCGACGTGCCGTCCCCGACCGACATCCCCTCCGGCTGCCGCTTCCGTACCCGCTGCTGGAAGGCGCGGGAGCGCTGCGCCCTGGAGGTACCGGCGCTGGCGGTGCCCGCCGAGTTCCGGGGCGTGTCGGGTCCCGCGGCCCACGACTCGGCGTGCCACTTCGCGGAGGAGAAGCAGGTGGTGCCGCCGGAGGAAGGCGGCACGGACGGACCCGGCGGCCCGCACGGCCGGCACGGCTCGCACCGGGAGGACGCCGAGGACGCCGAGGGCGCCGAGGACGGCGGTGGGCACGGCGGCGGGCCGGGGTGACATGGCGCTCCCCGGCCCGCCTACGGCACCCGCACGGCCGTACGCTGATCAGCCTCGCGCGTCCGTATGTCGGAACCGCGTCGGTGAAGTTGCCAGCGTGTTGAAGCGGTGGGTGCCTTCGGGTGAGGGGGTGAGGTCAGGTCAGCGACCGCTTGAGGAAGTCCACCTGGAGGAGCAGCAGGTTCTCGGCGACCGACTCCTGCGGGGTCATGTGCGTGACGCCGGACAGGGGGAGCACCTCGTGCGGGCGTCCGGCGGCCAGCAGGGCCGAGGACAGGCGCAGGGAGTGGGCGACCACCACGTTGTCGTCCGCCAGCCCGTGGATGATCATCATGGGGCGGTGCGGCTCGGCGGCGTCGACCAGGCCCGCGTCGTCGATCACCGAGTTGCGGCGGTAGACCTCCGGCTGCTCGTCCGGGTGGCCGATGTAGCGCTCCTGGTAGTGGGTGTCGTACAGCCGCAGGTCGGTGACCGGGGCGCCCACGACGGCGGCGTGGAAGACGTCCGGACGGCGCAGGGCCGCCAGCGCCGCCAGATAGCCGCCGAAGGACCAGCCGCGGATGGCGACGCGGTCCAGGTCGAGCGGGAAGTCGGCGGCGAGGGCGTGCAGCGCGTCCACCTGGTCCTGGAGCACGACGGCGGCCACGTCGTCCTTGATGGCCTTCTCCCAGGCGGGGGAGCGGCCGGGGGTGCCGCGGCCGTCGGCGACCACGACCGCGAACCCCTGGTCGGCGAACCACTGGGACGTGAGGTGGGCGTTGTGCGCGGCCGCCACGCGCTGACCGTGCGGGCCACCGTAGGGGTCCAGGAGAACGGGCAGGGAGGTGTCACCGCGGTAGTCCCTTGGCATAAGCACGGCGCACGGGACACGCCGTGCGCCCCCTTGGATGAGCGTCACGCGCGGGGACAAACCGGGGTCTTCGGCATAAGAGGCGACCGTCGCCAACGGCTTCCCGTCCCGGAGGACCTGTGCCCGCGCCCCCGGTCGGTCGAGCGTCGCGGAGACGAGAACGGTCACGCCCCCGGCACGCACCGCCGAGTGCACGCCGGGCTCCTGCGAGACGCGCTCCACGCCGAGTTCGTTGACCCGGTACACGTGCACCTCGCCCGTCTCCGGCTCGGCCGCCTCCTCACCCGCCGACGCGGAAACCAGCACGTCGTCGCCTGAGACGTCCAGTACGGCCCGCAGATGCAACTGCGCACCGGTGAGCGGTCGTTCACCGACCGCCAGCACTCGCGCCCCGCCCTCGTCGGCGATCCGGACGAGCTGCCCGGAGGGGCTCCAGCAGGGCACGCCGGGGAAGAGTTCCAGCCAAGTTGGATCTTCGTCGGCGTGCACCATCCGGGTCGTCCCGGAGTCGGTGTCCACCGCCAGGATCAACTGGCTGCGCTGGTCGCGCGCCTGTACGAGAAGGAGTGGCGCACCCGCCGCTGACCAGTGCACTCGCGCCAGGTACGGATAGCGCGCCCGGTCCCAGAGGACCTCCGTGCGCCCCCCGTCCAGCCCGACCACGAACAGCCGTACGTCCGCGTTGGCGGTGCCCGCCGCCGGGTACGGCACGTGTTGTGGATCACGCCCGGGATGGGCCGGGTCGGAGATCCACCACCGCCGCACCGGCGTGTCGTCCACACGCGCCACCAGCAGCCGGTCCGACTCCGGGCCCCACCAGAAGCCCCGGCCGCGCCCCATCTCCTCGGCGGCGATGAACTCGGCGAGCCCGTACGTGACACCCTCCGCGTCCGCCTCGGCCAGCGCCCTGTCACCGTCCCCCTCGGCGCCCACGACCCGCAGGGCGCCCTGGGCGACGTAGGCGATGTGCCGGCCGTCGGGGGAGGGGCGCGGGTCGATCACCGGCCCGGGGGTGGGCAGTTCGAGTGCCGTCCCGGCCCGCAGCTCGGCCGCGAAGAGCCGCCCTGACAAGGCGAAAGAGGCCAGCTCGACGGCCGCGTCGGTGGCGTAGCCGACGATGCCGGCGCCGCCCTCGCGGCTGCGTTCACGCCGTGCCCGCTCCTCGGGCGACAGACGCTCCTCGGCGCCGCCCAGGAGGACGCGCGGGTCGGCGGCGACGCGCTCGCCGCCCTCCTCGGTATCGAGGATCCACAGTGAACTGGCCCGGTCCGTGCCGGTGCCGGAGCGTAGGAAGGCGACCCGGGAACCGTCGGGTGCCACGGTGAACGAACGCGGCGCGCCGAGCGTGAACCGCTGGGTGCGGGCGTGCCGTTTGGGAAAGGAGTCGGACTCGGTCGTCATGCCCTGACCATATTGGCCATGCGCCCCCTTGTGCGGCCGTGCGCCGAGAGATGCGCGCGCACGGATAGTTATGATCACTGGCGCATAGTGGGTATCAACCAGATGCCCGCTGCGTGGATTTATCTGCCCCAAGGTTCGACTGCGTCCGACCCCCCCCATGTCCCT
Organism: Streptomyces pactum; assembly: GCF_002005225.1. NCBI lineage: Bacteria > Bacillati > Actinomycetota > Actinomycetes > Kitasatosporales > Streptomycetaceae > Streptomyces > Streptomyces pactum. The sequence goes on along the minus strand of NZ_CP019724.1, from coordinate 3,188,391 downwards.
GGGCTTATTGGAGGTGAGCCGCCGTGGCACTCTCGATATCGGCGGTTGTGCTGCTGGCGATCATCGTCTTCCTGCTGGTCAAGAAGTCAGGACTGAAGGCGGGGCATGCGGTCGTCTGCATGCTGCTCGGCTTCTACCTGGCCTCGTCGACCGTCGCACCCACGATCAGTGAGCTGACGACGAACATCGCGGGGATGATCGGAAGCATCAACTTCTGACGGCGGTCACGAAGTCGGCCCAGGCCTCCGGAGTCACCACGAGCCGGGGGCCGGCGCCCGGGCGGTTCTTGGAGTCGCGGACGTGGACGGTGTCGGGTTCGTTGGCGATCTCGACGCAGGAGTCCGTTTCCCCGCCGCTGCTGTAACTGCTCTTGAACCACGCCAGGTCTGTGGACGAGGACGTGCGGATCATGTCTCCCCCAGCAGTTGCTCGATGAAGGCGGTCGACTCACGCGGCGTGAGGGCCTGCGCCCGGATGATGCCATACCGCAGTTCAAGGATACGGAGCTGCCTCGGATCAGTGACCGGTCGACCGCCGGCGATCCCCGGGGAGCGGCCCACTGCCGTACCGTCGCCGAACTTCAGCACCTCGATCCCGCCGTCTACCCCGGCGTGCTCCTCGCAGTCCATCGGCATCACCTGGATCTCGACGTTCCGCAACTGCGCGACTTCGAGCAGGTGCTCAAGCTGTCGACGCATCACGACGGAGCCGCCGAGACGTCGTCGAAGCGTCCACTCGTCCTGGACGAAGCTGAGTTCGGGTGCGGGGTCACGTTCGAAGACTGCCTTCCGGGCCATGCGGGCGGCCACGCCCCGCTCGATCTCCTCCTGGGCGTATCCCGGACGCCGCATCCGGAACAGTGCCAGTGTGTGTTCCGGCGTCTGCAACAGACCGTGGACGTTCACGGGGTCGTAGAGCTGAAGCTCCACCGCCCGCGCCTCCATCTGCGCCAGATCCCGCACCTTCTTCGGGTACCGGACCTTCCGCACGTCCTCCTTCATCGCCGAGATGAGCCCGCCCGCGTCCAGTACTTGGTCCGCGGTGTCGAGATAGTCGAGCCGGGGGATGCGCTTGCCGCCCTCGACCTTGTAGACCATGTCCTCCCCGTACCCGACCGCCACTCCGAACTCGGCGGCCCGCATCCCCGCCGCCTCGCGCCGCAGCTTCAACTGCCGTCCCACCGTGGCGATCACGGCGAGCGCCCAGTCGTCGTCCGGGTCCACCTCCCATCCCGGCTCGTCCGTCTGTTCCGTCTCGACGTCCACCGACATGTCGCGCCCCTCCGTAGTCCCGCGCCGTACGGCCGTTGCCCTACCCACAGCAACGCCGCCGACGGCCCGGACGGCACCGGACAAGCCCTGGACAGTCGCGGACACGGCGTCTCCAGGCACCGGAACCAGCGTGCCCCCGCACGCCCAGGCCCGCGTTGCGGGCGACAAGCACCCGAACCGGCGGCCCGGCGCGGCCCACCGCACCGGCGGGATCGTCCACGACAACACCCGCCACGCCACCCGCTTCACGGTGGTCGGCAACCACCTGGCCCAGCACCGCGAGCTGTCGCTCCTGGCCATCGGGCTCGGCACGCACCTCCAGTCGCTGCCCAAGGGCGCCCCCGCCGACATCAAGACCCTCACCGCCCGCTTCCCCGAGGGAGCGACCCGGATCTCAGCCGCCCTGCGCGAGCTGGAAGCCCACGGCTACCTGCGCCGGGAACGCGTACGCACTCCTGACGGCCGCATCGTCACCCGGACCGTCTCCTGCAACCAGCCCGCCTCGGCCCGCGACAGGTGCGGGCCGCGGGAGGGGGCCGAGGATCAGGAGACACGGCGGGAGCCGCACGGGCAACGTGGCCAGCGCGAGCGGCGCGCACCCCGGAAGACCCTGCCCACGGTCCCGCGCCCCGGGCACCCCGTCCCGGCCCTGCTCCAGAAGGCCACCGATCTCCTCGCGGGCCTCCACCGCGTCGACTCCCGCCTGCTCCTCTCCGCCTGCGACACGGACCACCTGGCTCCAGGCGTCGCCGCCTGGCTGGAGCGGGACGTCGGCCCCGCAGCCGTACACCAAGTCCTGACCGCCGACCTGCCACCCGAGGGACTGCGCCGCCCCGCCGCCTTCCTCGCCCACCGCCTCATGGCCCAGCTACCGCCCCCGCCCCCGTTCCGCGTACCGGCCACGCCGCCCCCGGTACGGCCCCCCTGCAGAACTGCGACGACTGCGACCGCGGCTTCCGCGCCCCGGAACCCGGCCGCTGCCGCGACTGCCGAACCGACCACCTGGAGGACGCCTAGCATGAACGTGACGGTCCTTGCCCGAGCCCGTGGGCACAGACGACGAGGAGCGAGCGCCATGACCATCGCACCCCACAGCGCACCGCAGGGCGCCTCCCACCTCTACCGGGCCCACGCGGTCTTCGACCCCCGCACCGGCACCGGCGCCGTCTTCACCGACATCCACGCCACCCCGGACGGCCCCCGCTACGCCACCCGCAAGGACTTCGTCTACGGCGAGGAGGTCACCGTCGCGGAGTGGACGATCCCCACGGACGGTCTCCCGCGTTACGAGGACGAGCACGCGGCCTCATAGGGTGGAGCCCATGACGGAACTCCCCGCCCGGCGTCTGCTGCTGGTGCACGCGCACCCGGACGACGAGTCGATCAACAACGGCGTCACCATGGCCAGGTACGCCGCCGAGGGCGCCCACGTGACGCTGGTGACCTGCACCCTCGGCGAGCGGGGCGAGGTCATCCCGCCCGAGCTCGCGCATCTGACCGGCGCCGCCCTGGGCGGGCACCGCAGGGGCGAGCTGGCGGCCGCGATGCGCGCGCTCGGCGTCGACGACTTCCGGCTGCTCGGCGGGCCGGGACGGTTCGCCGACTCGGGGATGATGGGACTGCCCGACAACGACGACCCCGGATGCCTCTGGCAGGCCGACGTCGACCGGGCCGCAGAGCTCCTCGTCGAGGTGATCCGCGAGGTGCGTCCCCAGGTGCTCGTCACCTACGACCCCGACGGCGGATACGGCCACCCCGACCACATCCAGGCCCACCGCATCGCCATGCGGGCGGTGGAGCTGGCCGCCGAGGCGGGGTGCCCGGTCGCCAAGGTCTACTGGAACCGGGTGCCGCGCACCGTCGCCGAGGACGCCTTCGCCAGGCTGGGCGAGGAGCTGCCGGGCCTGTCCTTCGAGAAGGCGGCCGCCATCGACCACGTACCGGGCGTCGTCGACGACGAGCGGATCACCGCCGAGATCCGCGGCGAGGGCTCCACGCACGCCGCCAAGGCCGCCGCCATGCGCGCGCACGCCACCCAGATCACCGTGGACGGGCCGTACTTCGTCCTCTCCAACGCACTGGCCCAGCCCCTCTTCACCACCGAGTACTACGAACTGGTGCGAGGCGAGCCGGCAGCGGCCGGGGGCGGGCGCGAGAGCGACCTCTTCGCCGGGATCGAGACCGAGGAGGCGTCGTGAGCGGGCGCGGCGAACCCACGACCTCCGCCCTGGCGCAGCCCCTGCGCGCGCCGTCCCTCGGGCGGGCCGCCCTCTACTTGGGGCTCTTCGTGCTCGGCGCGGTCGTCGGCGTGGCGGGAGCGCTGGTGCAGCCCGGGTGGTTCCCGGGCGGACTGCTGCTCGCGCTGGCCGCGGAGGCGGGACTCTGCGTCGGCGCGGGCCGGGCCGTGGGGCGCCGGGGCGGGGCCGTCGCGCCCGCCGCGGGCTGGGCGCTCGCCGTGGTCCTGCTCACCAGCAGCCGTCCCGAGGGCGATTTCCTCTTCGCCGCCGACAGCGGCTCCTACCTCTTCCTGCTCGGCGGGATCGCCGTCGCTGTGATGTGTGCCACCCTGGCGCCCGTGCGGCAACCGGACGGCGACGCCGCCCGACTTGGCAAGTGACGTACCACTTCGCCGGGGCGCGGGCGTGCGAGTCCGGTGTGGGTTTCCCCGGCGGTCGCGGGATACGCGCGAGAAGTGGCCAGTATGGTGGTGCGCGCCGCCGAGCCGCCCGCTTTCTGGTGTGCCGGGCGGCGGAGCCAACCGGGAGAACCTGCCTTGAGTCGTGAAACTGACAGTCCGTCCTCCGGGCCCCACGGGCGCGGCGGAGCCGCATACCCGTCGGGTACCCCGCCCTACGGGACACCCACGGCTTCCGACGCCGGTGCGGACGCGGGCCGTTCGGCCCCGCGGCCGGAGGAGCGCAAGACCGAGACGACGCTGACGACCCGAATCCGGATCAACATCCCCGGGTCGCGGCCCATCCCGCCGGTCGTCATGCGCAAGCCCGTCGCGGACGCCGAGGGCGCCGCCGGCGACACGGAGGCGACGGCCGAGCGGCCCGCGCCCGCGCCCGCACCGAGTGCCGCGGGGCCCACGGGAGCCGTCGAGGCCCCCGCCGAGCCGGCTCAGCACGCCCGGCCGGGCGAGGAGAAGCCGACCAGCGACTGGTTCGCGCCGCGCAAGTCCGGTCCGGGCGCGGGCGCTCAGGGTGGCGGCCCCGCCAACGGCACCGGTCTGCCCGGCGGTTCCGGAGCTGCCGCGGGCCCGCCGGGCGCGCCTTCCGCGGGGCCCGCGGGGCCGGGTGCCGGTGCTTCCGGTGCCGGTGCGCGACCGGGCGGCGGGAGTGGCCGTCCCGGTGGCGTCGTCGGCTCCATGAACGTGCCGGGCACAACCCGCCCCGGCTCCACCAACGGCGCCGGACTGTCCGGGGCGACCGGCGGACCCGTGGCGCCCGGTCACGGCGGCGGTACCGGCTCCTTCGACGTGACCGAGGCGCTGGCGTCGGGACCGCTGGGCAACGGCGGCGGCAACGGCAACGGCGGCGGAACCCGCCCGGGCCCCGACGGCGGTGCCGGACCGCGCCGCGACGACCTGCCGTACTTCTCGGAGAACGGCCAGGGCGACCAGCGCCCCGGCCCCCGCGGCGGGCAGGGCGGCCCGAACGGGCAGTCACCGTACGGCGGCCCCCAGGGCCCCGCGGGCGCGACGGGCGGCCCGGTCACCGGGGACAGCCGGCTGACACCGCCCCCGGTCGGTGATCTCGGCGATCTCGGCGGTCTGGGTGCCAGGGCGCAGGGCGGCCCCGGCGCGCCCGACGGACAGCGCGGGCCCGCACCGAACGCCATGCGCGGCCCGGGTGGCCCCGGTGGCCCCGGTGGTCCGGGTGGTCCGGGTGGCATGGGCGGTCCCGCTGGTCCGGGTGGCCCGGCTGGCCCGGGCAGGCCGCAGGGCGCCGGCCCGGACGCCGCGCGCCCCGGCCCCGGCGGCGGGCTCAGCGACGACACCGCGATCCTCACCCCGCAAAAGCCGGCCCCCGAGCCGGGCACCCCCGGCTACGGCAACCCGGACAACGTCTCCGGGAACACCGTCACCAGCGGCATCCCCGTCGTGCCGACCGACCGGAACGCGCCGCCGTTCCAGGGCGCGCCCGGCGATGGACCGCTGCCGCACACGCCCCCGAAGCTGCCCGAACCGGTCTCCACGGCCCCGGCGGGCTCGGCCAAGCCGGCGAAGAAGAAGGGGCGCGGGAAGCTCCCGCTGCTCGTCGGCGGGTTGGTCGTGATCGCCGGTGTCACCTACGGCGCCGGCCTGCTCATGAACCGCTCCGACGTGCCGAAGGGCACCACCGTGCTCGGCGTCGACATCGGCGGCAGTACGCGCGACGACGCCGTCGAGAAGCTGGACGACGTCCTGTCCGAGCGCGCGAGCGAACCGCTCAAGCTCACGGTGGGCGGCGAGACCGTATCCCTCAAGCCGGACCAGGCGGGACTCCAGCTCGACACGCAGGCCACGGCCAGCGCGGCGGCGACGAGCGACTACAACCCGGTGTCCGTGATCGGCTCCCTCTTCGGCCGGCAGCGCGTCGTCGACCCGGTCATGCCCGTCGACGAGGAGAAGCTGCACGCCGCCCTGGAGGACGCCGCCGGCGGGGCCGGATCGGTGACCGAGGGCACGATCAGGTTCGAGTCCGGCAAGGCCGTCCCCGTGTACGGCAAGCCCGGCAAGGGCATCGACGTCGACAAGTCGACTGAGGCCGTGCAAGAGGCGTACCGCGCCCAGGTGGAGACGGGCACCGCCACCCCCGTGAACGTGCCGACCACCACCCAGCAGCCCACGGTCTCCAAGGCCGAGGTCGACCGGATGATGAAGGAGTTCGCCGAACCGGCGATGTCGGCCCCGGTGACCGTGCAGGCCGACGGCGCGCAACCCGTCCCGATGAGCCCGGAGAAGTCGCTCTGGAAGTTCCTCCGGGTCACGGCCGTCAACGGCAAGCTGACCGACAAGCCCGACCTGAAGGCCCTCGAGGACCTCTACGGCGGGGCTTTCGACGGCGTGCTCATCACCCGGGCCAACGGTGAGAAGACGCCCGTCACCCCCGAGGACGTCTACGGCGCCCTGCGCCAGGCCCTCAAGAGCAAGACCGACCGCGTGGCGGTCATCGAGACGAACCCGAGCTGACGCCGCTCGACGAGGGGCGCCCGGCGAGTGCCGGGCGCCCCTTCTCGGTGACCGCGAACGCCGGCTCCCGCCAGGAGGGCCGGCTGTACCGCCGAAGTCAGGAGGGCCGGCTGCACCGCCAGAAGGGTCAGCGGTACCGCCAGAGGGGCCCGGACGGCGAAACCTCAGTTGAGCATGGACCGAGCCACCCGCGCCTCCCCCCGCACCTGCTCCGCGACCGCCTCGTCCACCGCCCCCACAACCTCCGCGTACGCCTCCAGCTCCCCGGCGCCCGCCGCGAACTCCCCCCGCTGCACCAGCACCCGCGCCCGCTCGTACCGCAGCCGCGCCGCGTGCGCCGGCAACAGCAACGCCAGCTCGATCGCCCACAGCCCGACAGCCGACTGCTCCGGACGGCCCGCCGCCCACGCCCGGATGTTGTTCAGGATCCGCGACACCACGTCCAACGGCGCCGCGGGCCTCAGCATCGACGGCCGCAGCCCCGCCCCCGTCGCCCCGGCGACCAGCAGCTCCGCGTCGTTCCCACTGAGCACCCGGCCACCGTCGAACGGATCGGCGAGCACCCGTCCCTCCTCCGGCCCGCACTCCGGTCCGAGCCGCGATCCGGACTCGTCGGGTCCGAACTCCGGCCCGAACCCGACCACGAAGTGCCCCGGCAGCGCGACCCCGTACACCGGGGCCCCCGCCCGCCGGGCGACCTCCAGCCACACCACCGACAGCATGATCGGCAGCCCGCGCCGGCGCCGCAGCACCTCGTGCAGCAACGACGACTCCAGCCGCTGGTAGTCGGCGGCGACCCCGTGGAACCCGCACCGCTCGCCGAGCAGGTCCCGCAGCGCCACCGCCCAGGCCTGCGGCGACCCCGGCCGGAACGGCAGCAGCCCGGCCAGCCGGTCGAGCTCCATCTGCGCGGCGTCCAGGCCCGCCTCGTCCAGGGCCCCGTCCGCCTCCGCGCCCACCAGCAGGCAGAGCGTGGCCAGGTCGGGCCGCTCGGACCGCGCCTCTTCGGCGAACCGCCGCCGCACCTCGGCGGAGCGTTCCGGCGACGGGGGATGAGGATGGCGCATGGCTGGTTCGTGCCCTTTCGCGGTGATCGGTTACCGGTCCGTTCCGGCGTTCGGGGGCTCCCGGTAGTGGTGGTACGCGTGATGTGCCGTGAAGCCCATGCCGGCGTACAGCGCCCGCGCCCCCGCGTTGTCCGTCTCGACCTGGAGCCACGCCGCGGACGCGCCCTCGTCGAGTGCCCGCCGGGCCAGCGCGGCCATCACCGCGGTCGCGAGTCCCCGGCGACGCTGCGCGGGGTCGACCTCGACGGCCGCGAACGAGGCCCACCGCCCGTCCACGACACACCGCCCGATCGCCGCGGGGGCGCCCGCGGCCGCACCGGGCACCGTCGCGAACCACACCGACGGTCCGGCGTTCAGCACCCGCAGGGCCACGTCGCTCACCCCCTTGCGCTGGTACCGCGCCAGCCACGCCTCGTCCGCCTCCCGGGACAGGGCCACACCGGTCCCCTCCGCCAGGTCGGCGACCGGCGCCAGTCCGCCGGTCCACACCTCGGCCGTCACCTCCCGGATCCAGCCCCGCCGCTCCAGCTCGGCGGACAGCAGCTCCTGCGTGCCCTCGGCCCCGGTCGCGGTCTGGACGTACGCGGGCAGGCCCCGTTCGGCGTACCAGCGCCGTACGGCGGTCAGCGCCTCGTCGAGCGGCAGCCCCGGATCGCCCAGCGGGAGTACGGAGTTGGCCCGCCGGGTGAACCCGGCGGCCGCCCGCAGCTCCCACTCACCGAGCCGCTCGCCCTCCACGGGGCACCAGGCCCGCGAGGCAACCCTCGCCAGCTCCTCGTAGGAGGCGGCGGGTCCGCGCCGACGCGCGGGCGCCGACGGCACGACCTTCCCCGCGACCAACGCGGACTCGGGGATACGGACGGATTCGCCACTCTTCCGTGTGATGAGCAACACACCGTCGTTCCATGATGTGAGAACACCGACCGTGTCGGTGAAGTTCCCGCCCGCGACACCCGGTTCGCTCAAGCGCCGGACGGAGACTCGTTTGCCCACGTCAGCAGCGGTGATACGAACCTCAAGACGCCCTGCGGCAGAGATTTCCACGGGTCGGTCCACCCCTCCTGTTCGGATCATGCCCAAGAACGGAGATACTAGGGGCGGGCATCGACGACGCCGCGCTCCCGCGCGCCAGGCGGCGGAGCCTGAGGAGGCCCGCCAGCGCCCTATCGAGGAGGAACGACAGCGTGACCTACGTCATCGCGCAGCCTTGTGTCGACGTGAAGGACAAGGCGTGCATCGAGGAGTGCCCGGTCGACTGCATCTACGAGGGCCAGCGGTCCTTGTACATCCACCCGGACGAATGCGTCGACTGTGGTGCCTGTGAGCCGGTCTGCCCGGTCGAGGCGATCTTCTACGAGGACGACACTCCGGAGGAGTGGAAGGACTACTACAAGGCGAACGTCGAGTTCTTCGACGAGCTCGGCTCGCCCGGCGGCGCCAGCAAGCTGGGGCTGATCGAGCGCGACCACCCGTTCGTCGCCGCGCTGCCGCCGCAGAACCAGTAGGAGCGGCCCCGCACCGCGCCGCCCCGGTCCCGTACGGCTGATCGCCCCGATCGACGCCGTGCGGGACCGAGGCGTTTCGCCCCGCAGCCGCACCGGCCGCACCGGCCGCACCGAAGAAAGTGAGCCAGTCACCGTGTCCGCAGTCTCCGACCGGCTTCCGGCCTTCCCCTGGGACAAGCTGGAGCCGTACAAGAAGACGGCCGCCGCGCATCCGGACGGCATCGTCGACCTCTCCGTCGGCACCCCGGTCGACCCGGTCCCCGAGCTGATCCAGAAGGCCCTGATCGACGCGGCGGACTCACCGGGCTACCCGACGGTCTGGGGCACCCCGGCACTGCGCGACGCGATCACCGGCTGGGTCGAGCGCCGCCTCGGCGCCCGGGACGTCACCCACCGCCACGTCCTGCCCGTCGTCGGCTCCAAGGAACTCGTCGCCTGGCTCCCGACCCAGCTCGGTCTCGGACCCGGCGACCGGGTCGCCTTCCCGCGGCTGGCCTACCCGACGTACGAGGTCGGTGCGCGCCTGGCCCGCGCGGAGTACGAGGCGTACGACGACCCGACCGAGCTGGACCCGACGGGCCTGCGGCTCCTGTGGCTCAACTCCCCGTCGAACCCGACCGGCAAGGTGCTGTCGAAGCCCGACCTGACCCGGATCGTGTCCTGGGCCCGCCAGCACGGCGTCCTCGTCGTCTCCGACGAGTGCTACCTGGAGCTGGGCTGGGAGGCCGACCCGGTCTCCGTCCTCCACCCGGACGTCAACGGCGGCTCGTACGACGGCCTGGTGGCCGTCCACTCGCTCTCCAAGCGCTCCAACCTCGCGGGCTACCGGGCGGCCTTCCTCGCGGGCGACCCGGCCGTCCTGGGACCCCTCCTGGAGATCCGCAAGCACGGCGGCATGATGACCCCGGCGCCGACCCAGGCGGCCGTGGTGGCGGCTCTGGGCGACGACGAGCACGTCCGCGTCCAGCGCGAGCGCTACGCGGCCCGCCGCACGGCCCTGCGCGGGGCGCTCCTCGGCCACGGCTTCCGCATCGAGCACAGCGAGGCCAGCCTCTACCTCTGGGCCACCCGCGACGAGTCCTGCTGGGACACGGTGGCCCGGTTGGCCGAACGCGGCGTCCTGGTGGCCCCCGGCGACTTCTACGGCCCGGCGGGCGGCAACTTCGTCCGCGTAGCCCTCACGGCCACGGACGAGCGCGTACGCGCGGCAGTGGAGCGGCTGACGGCCTGAGGCCGGACGCCCGACGCCTGAGGTCTCACGCCGGACGCCCGAGGCCGGACGCCGGACGCCCGAGGCCGGACGCCCGAGGCCGGACGCCCGACGCCGGATGCCGGACGCCCGACGCCGGATGCCTGACGCCCGACGCCCGAGGCCGGACGCCCGACGCCGGATGCCGGACGCCCGACGCCGGATGCCTGACGCCGGACGCCCGAGGCCGGACGCCCGACGCCGGACGCATGGCGCCCGGCGCATGGCGCCCGGCGCATGGCGCCCGGCGCATGGTGCCCGGCGCCCTGGCCGCCCCACGCCGGGTGCGTGGTCGCGACGCGCGCCCACCGCCCCGGCGTGGACACGCGAACGCCGGGGCCTGGGAACCCCAGACCCCGGCGCCGTACGAGCCGGGCGCGGCCGCCGTCAGCCGACCGGCAGATCCTGCACCGGCAGCCCGCCCGTGCCCAGCGCGTCCTTCGGCAGTCCGTCCTTCGTGGCCGTCTGCGCCGTGTCACCGACGACGTCGCCGGCGGAGTCCGCCGCGTCACCGGCGGCCTTCTGGGCCACCGGGGTGGCCTTCTTGACGACCGAGCCACCGGTCTTGCCCGCGGCCGGCACGGACTTCTTGAGGGCCTTGCCGCCGGTGTCACCCGCGGTCTTGGTGACGCTCTGGGCCGCGGAGTCGACGGTGTTGCCGACGTTCGCCCCGTCCAGGGCGGTCAGTCCCCCGAGGTTCGGGGTGGCCGGCAGTTCGGGAGCCGCGCTGGCGGAGCCGGCCGCACCGACCCCGGCAGCCGCTCCCGCAGCGACGAGCAGCGCGGCACGGGCGATCCGGCGGGTCAGGGGGAGGGACATGATGCTCCTTCGACGGAAGTCAATGATGAGGAATCCGACCGTGCCCGGCGAGTGATCGACCGGGCTCGGACGCAGTGACTACCGCTCGAAGGCCAGGAAGGTTGCGGCGGCGCAACGTAAAGAGTTGGTAATGCGTCGCATTATCAGGTGCACAGAAAAACGGGCAAAAGGACTCCGGTTCGGGAAGTCTGCCGAATCCTTACAGCCCTTGATGCTCCTGGACTCCGGCGGAACGAGGGGCGACGGCGCGCAAACCCGCGCACCGCGTCGACCCGACGCCGGTGCGGGTAACTCCCAGGGGTGACGGCTCGTACGGGCGAGCGCTACCGCGCGGAGGTGATGCGGACGGACCCCGCGGCCCGCTCGGCGCCGCCCGTGCTGCCCGTACCCGTCGGGTACCACTTGCTGTCGGTGCTTCCCGCGGTCCACACGCGGCCCGCGTAGGAGACGCGTTCGATGCGCAGCGAGGAGGCGTTGGCCACCGCCCAGTGGGCGAGCTGCCAGCCTCGCCGGTCGAGGCGCTCCTCCGTGCCCGAGCCGGCGGTCACGGGCAGCGTCACGGTCCGCCCGTCGGAGCCGTCGGAGCCGTCGGAGCCGTCGGAGCCGGCGGAGGCGCCCGTTCCGCCCGGGGTCGGGGAGGGGGAGGCCGTGGGTGCCGCCGAGGCGCCGTCCGCGGTCGCCCCGGCCGGCTGGAGCACGTCCTGCCCGAAGTCCCGTACGAGCGCCGCGCGGACCGCGGCCGGCCCCTCGGCCCGGGCCGCGCCCGGGCGTCCCTCGCAGGTCAGCGTCGCCGCGGAGCGTCCGGTCAGCGCGGCCGCGAGCAGCTTGGCGTCCGTTTCGTGCTTGGCGTAGGCCTGCGGGAAGCCGCTGCGCTGCACGCGCTGGGCGGCGACGGTCAGCGGCAGGCGCGTGTAGCCGGGCACCTCGACCAGGTGGTCGTAGAACCTGGCCGCCGAGTAGGCCGGGTCCATGATCTCCTTCGGGGTGCCCCAGCCCTGGGACGGCCGCTGCTGGAACAGGCCGAGAGAGTCGCGGTCGCCGTAGTCGATGTTGCGCAGTGTCGACTCCTGCAGGGCGGTTGCCAGCGCGATCGTCACCGCCCGCTCCGGCAGGTTGCGCGCGGTGCCCACGGCGGTGATCGTCGCTGCGTTCACCGCCTGCTCCGGTGTGAACTCGTAGGTCGTCCGGTCGTCCTCGGCCGAGACGACCTTGCAACCGGGGGCGCCCACGCCCCCGGTGACGTACTGCACCGCGAGGTACCCGGCGACCGCGAGCAGGACCATGGAGGCCGCGCCGGAACGGAGCAGGCGGCCACGGCGTTTGCGGGGTGGGGACGGCTGAAGCACGCGTACAAGGTACTGGAGGGTAGGGCGTGGCGTACGCCGGGTACGCACAGTGCCCGAAAGGGCGGGGGAGTTAGGGTCGGAGCCATGGCCGATACCCCGCTTGACCTCACGCTGGACGCCGCGGAGCTTACCGCGCGACTCGTCGACTTCCCCTCCGAGAGCGGCACCGAGGAGCCGTTGGCGGACGCGATCGAGAGCGCGCTGCGCGCCCTGCCGCACCTGTCGGTCGAGCGGTTCGGCAACAACGTCGTGGCGCGTACGGATCTGGGGCGGGCGGAGCGGGTGCTCCTGGCCGGCCACATCGACACCGTTCCGATCGCGGACAACGTTCCGTCGCGGCTGGACGAGGACGGCGTGCTGTGGGGGTGCGGCACCTGCGACATGAAGGCGGGTGTCGCGGTGCAACTGCGCATCGCCGCCACCGTCCCGGCCCCCAACCGCGACCTGACCTTCGTCTTCTACGACAACGAGGAGGTCGCCGCCGAGCTGAACGGGCTGAAGCACGTCGCCGAGGCGCACCCCGAGTGGCTGGAGGGCGACTTCGCGGTGCTGCTCGAACCGTCGGACGGCCAGGTGGAGGGCGGCTGCCAGGGCACGCTGCGGGTGCTGCTGAAGACGACGGGGGAGCGGGCGCACTCCGCGCGCTCCTGGATGGGTTCCAACGCCATCCACGCCGCCGCGCCGATCCTCGCGCGCCTGGCGGCGTACGAGCCGCGCTACCCGGTGATCGACGGGCTGGAGTACCGCGAGGGCCTGAACGCGGTCGGCGTCACGGGCGGGGTGGCGGGCAACGTCATCCCCGACGAGTGCGTGGTCACGGTCAACTTCCGCTACGCCCCGGACCGCAGCCCCGAGGAGGCCCTCGCCCACGTGCGCGAGGTCTTCGCGGACTGCGGGGTGGCGGAGTTCGTGGTCGACGACCACAGCGGCGCGGCCCTGCCGGGGCTGTCCCACCCGGCCGCGGCGGCCTTCATCGAGGCGGTGGGCGGCACCCCGCAGCCCAAGTACGGCTGGACGGACGTGTCGCGCTTCTCGGCGCTCGGCGTCCCGGCGGTCAACTACGGCCCGGGCAACCCCCACTTGGCCCACAAGCGCGACGAGCGGGTCGAGGTGGCGAAGATCCTCGCGGGGGAGGAGCGCCTGCGGTCCTGGCTGACCGCGTGATCCGCGCCGGGTTTACGCGGCTGTGTGACGGACATGCTGAGGTCCCTCGTACGTAACCCGCGTAGATCTACGCTGAGGTGGAGAAACCTGGAACTGGAGGGAGCGCGCATGGCTACCGGCAACCCCGAGGGCAAGAAGCGGCCACCGGAGGAGCAGCGCCTGGGCCCTGTCCTCCGGCGGCGGGGTCAGGTGCAGAAGAGCACCACGGACCAGCGTCTGCTGGACGAGCGTGCCCCGACGGACTGGGTGCACACCGACCCCTGGCGCGTCCTGCGCATCCAGTCGGAGTTCATCGAGGGCTTCGGCACGCTGGCCGAACTCCCACCCGCGATCAGCGTCTTCGGCTCCGCCCGTACGGCGGCGGACTCACCGGAGTACGAGGCGGGCGTGCGGCTCGGGCGCGGCCTGGTGGAAGCGGGTTTCGCGGTCATCACCGGCGGTGGGCCCGGCGCCATGGAGGCGGCCAACAAGGGCGCCCTCGAGGCGAACGGCACCTCGGTCGGTCTCGGCATCGAGCTGCCCTTCGAGCAGGGGCTCAACCCGTACGTCGACATCGGCCTGAACTTCCGCTACTTCTTCGTCCGCAAGATGATGTTCGTGAAGTACGCGCAGGGCTTCGTGGTGCTGCCCGGCGGACTCGGCACCCTCGACGAACTCTTCGAGGCCCTCACCCTGGTGCAGACCCAGAAGGTCACCCGTTTCCCCATCGTCCTCTTCGGCTCCGAGTACTGGGGCGGGCTGGTCGACTGGCTCCGCGGCACCCTGGTCGCCCAGGGCAAGGCCGCGGAGAAGGACCTCCTCCTCTTCCACGTCACGGACGACGTGGACGAGGCGGTGGCCCTGGTCTCCAAGGAGGCGGGGCGGTAGACACCAGCGGGGCCCATGGGCCCAGGTCCCCAGGCCCCCAGCCCCCAGGCCCCCAGGGGCCAGGGGGCGGGAGTCGGGCCCCTTGGGTCCCTTGGGTCCCCTGGGCCTCCCCTGAGTCTTCTCCGGGCCTGTCCCCGAGTCCGTCCCCTAAGCCAGGCCCCGCCTGGCGACGGCGGGCTCCCGGTGGCCCGCGATGGTCGCGACCATGTCCAGCACCTGCCGTGTCTCCGCCACCTCGTGCACCCGGTACACCCGCGCCCCCAGCCACGCGGACACCGCCGTCGTCGCCAGCGTCCCCAGCACCCGCTCCTTCACGGGCCGGTCCAGCGTCTCCCCGACGAAGTCCTTGTTGGACAGGGACACCAGCACCGGCCACCCCGTCTCCACCATCTCCCCGAGCCGCCGCGTCGCCTCCAGGCTGTGCCGCGTGTTCTTCCCGAAGTCGTGACCGGGGTCGATCAGCACCGACTCCCGCGGCACGCCCAGCGCCACCGCCCGCTCGGCCAGCCCCAGCGTCACCTTCAGGATGTCGGCCATGACGTCGTCGTACGTCACCCGGTGCGGCCGGGTCCTCGGCTGAGCGCCGCCGGCGTGTGTGCACACCAGCCCCGCCCCGTACCGCGCGGCGACCTCCGCGAGCTTCGGATCGACGCCGCCCCACGCGTCGTTGAGCACGTCGGCCCCCGCCTCGCACACGGCCTCGCCGACCTCGTGCCGCCAGGTGTCCACGCTGATCACGACGTCCGGGTACCGCCGCCGCACCTCCGCGACGAACCCCACCGTCCGCCGCGCCTCCTCCTCGGCCGACACCTCGTCCCCCGGTCCGGCCTTCACCCCGCCGACGTCGATGATCGCGGCACCCTCGGCCACCGCCTGCTCCACGCGCGCGAGGGCCGGCTCGTCGCGGAAGGTCGCCCCCCGGTCGTAGAAGGAGTCCGGGGTCCGGTTCACGATCGCCATGATCACCGGCTCGTGCGCCGCGAATCCACGCCTGCCCAGCCTGAGCATCCCCTGTGACCTCTCCTCATCCATACCGTTCTCACGTCCCGCTCTCGACCCTTGGGCCGACCACCGGATCCGACCACCGGGTCCCGTTCTCTCCGGTCCTCAACGTGCGGCTTCGACCGCCTGCGGCCCCGACTGTCAGACTCGCATGGCACGATCGGACCCGACACAACCGACTCCGACTCACTCGGGCTCCCGGTCCGACTCCCAGCCCGACTCAGATCCAACCAGCCACGCGATCCCGTCGAACCCACGCGATCGCCGCGCTCGACCCGACCATGGGGGCCTCAGCGATGGTCATGTTCCTGTTCCTCGTCGTCGCGCTGGCCGTCGTGGTCGCCGCGGTGACACTCGCCGTGGTGAGCGGCGGCGACAGCGGGCCGTTGCCCGACGCCGCCCCCGAGCGGCTGCGGGACTCCCTGCCCCCGGACCGCCCCGTGGGCCGCGCGGACGTCGAACGGCTCCGCTTCCCGCTCGTCGCCCGCGGCTACCGCATGGCGGACGTCGACGACGCCCTCGGCCGCCTCGGCGCCGAGCTGGCCGAGCGCGACGCCCGCATCGCAGACCTGGAGTCCGCGCTGGCCGGCGCCCGGGCCGCCATCGCCCACCAGCACGTCTCCATGGAGAAGCCGACCCCGAAGGAGCAGCAGTGAGCGCCGGGGAGGCCGTCGCGGGACCGGACGGCGCGCCGCGCTGCCCCTGGGCCCTGTCCACCGCGGACTACGTGACCTACCACGACGAGGAATGGGGTCGCGCGGTCCACGGCGACGACGCCCTGTACGAGCGCCTCAGCCTGGAGGCCTTCCAGTCCGGCCTGTCCTGGATCACCATCCTGCGCCGTCGCCCCGGCTTCCGTACCGCCTTCGCCGGCTTCGAGATCGCCAAGGTGGCGGACTTCACCGACGAGGACCGCGAGCGCCTGCTCGCCGACACGGGCATCATCCGCAACCGCGCCAAGATCGACGCGACCATCGCCAACGCGCGGGCGCTGGCCGAGTGGGCCCCAGGCGACCTGGACGAACTGATCTGGTCCCACGCCCCCGACCCGGCCGGCCGGCCGGTGCCCGGGAACCTCGCCGACGTCCCGGCCGTCACACCGGAGTCCACGGCGCTTTCCAAGGCACTGAAGAAGCGGGGCCTGCGTTTCGTCGGTCCGACGACCGCGTACGCGCTGATGCAGGCGTGCGGACTGGTCAACGACCACCTGGCGGCGTGCGTGGCACGCGACAGCCCGTCCGGGGGTGCCCCCTCCGGGGGAGCCTGAGGACGAGACCGTCCGGGCCGGGGCGGGGGCCCCGGCACCGGCACCGGTCAGCGCGGCCGGCGAGCAGGGGGGGCTCACTTGCCGAGATAGCGCGGCTTCTCCTTGTCGACGAACGCCCGCACCGCGATCGCGTGGTCCTGGGAGGAGCCCGCCCGGGACTGCAACTCGTCCTCCTTGTCCAGGGTCTCGGAGAGCGAGTGCGTCAGCCCGTACGCCATCGCCTCCTTCAGCGCCGCGTACGCCACCGTCGGGCCCTCCGCCAGCGCCCGCGCCGTCTGCTCGGCCTCGGCCCGCAGGTCGGCCGCGGGGACGACCCGGTTGGCGATGCCCAGCTCGTACGCCTCGCGGGCGCCGATGCTGCGCGGGAAGAGCAGCAGGTCGGCGGCGCGCCCGGGGCCGACGACGCGCGGCAGCGTCCAGGAGACGCCCGAGTCGGCGGTGAGCGCCACGCCCGCGAAGGACGTGTTGAAGGTCGCCGTCTCCGCGACGACCCGGTAGTCCGCCGCGAGCGCGAAGCCGAAGCCGGCCCCGGCCGCCACGCCGTTCACGGCGGCGACCACCGGCTTCCGGGCCTCGGAGAGCGCCCGCACGATCGGGTTGTAGTGCTCGCGCACCGTGCTCATGGTCTGGCCCGAGCCCGTTTCCCGGTCGGCGGCCAGCAGCCCGATGTGCTCCTTGAGGTCCTGGCCCACGCAGAACGCCCGATCCCCGGCCGCGGTCAGCAGTACCGCGCGTACGGCGTCGTCCGCCGCCGCGGAGCGCACCGCGTCCCGGAGCGCGACCTTGGTCTCGATGTTCAGCGCGTTCATCGCCTCGGGGCGGTTGAGCGTGATCGTCGCGAGCCCGTCGCTCACCTCGTAGAGCACGGTGTCGGCCATGGGGTTCCCCTCCGCGTCGTAGTCGTACGGTCGTGGTCGTAGGTGTCTGTCCGGGACACAGCATGACGGAGACCACCGGCGACGGATCGCTCGGGAGATGTGACCTGCGTCAAAGAATTCCGGTCCGTATCCATTCGGCGGAAGTGGGCGAGGGCGCGCAGTATCGCAGTCACATCGCCGAATTGAGTGGTTTTGCTCGCGTGCGTTGCCCAAGCGATGCCGACCGATGTTGGTCATCGGGTCCTGGGATGCGGGATAATGGCTTGGAAGCAATGTGTTCGATGCCGGTGTCGCGCGTCCATGCCGGACTGCGCGTGCCCTCACGGGCCGTCGGCGGTGACGGTGAGCTGGTATCAGGAAGGGGAACGAGCATGGCGGCCATGAAGCCGCGGACGGGCGATGGCCCGCTCGAGGTGACCAAGGAGGGGCGGGGCATCGTCATGCGCGTTCCGCTCGAAGGCGGCGGTCGACTCGTCGTCGAGCTGACCCCCGACGAGGCCGACGCGCTCGGCGACGCCCTCAAGAAGGTCGTCGGCTGACGCGCGAGCGACCATACCCGTTCAATCGCCCCGGTACCGCACAGGGTGCCGGGGCGATTGTTTTTCTGTTTTCACGTGAGATCCCGGTTTTTCCGGTCTGCCGCGGCCGGCATTCAGCGCTTGACGGCGCACAGCAGTCCGTCGCCCACCGGCAGCAGTGACGGCACCAGTTCCTGGCTCTCCCGCACCGCGCGCAGGACTTCCCGCAGCCGCAGCACCTCGGTGGGCTGCGGCCCGGAGTCGATCGTCCGGCCGGCGCCGAAGACGCCCTCGAAGGCGACGAGCCCTCCGGGGCGCAGCAGGCGCAACGATTCAGCGAGATAGTCCAGGTACTCCAGGCGGTCGCCGTCGCAGAAGACCAGGTCGTAACCGGCGTCCGCGAGCCGGGGCAGCACGTCCAGGGCGCGGCCCGGGATGAAGCGGGCCCGGTTGCTGGCGAAGCCCGCGGCCCGGAAGGCCTGGCGGGCGAACTGCTGGTGTTCCGGCTCCGGGTCGACCGTGGTCAGTACCCCGTCCGGCCGCATGCCGTGCAGCAGATGGATCCCGGAGACGCCGCAGCCGGTGCCGATCTCCGCGACGGCCTTGGCGTCCACGGCGGCGGCGAGCAACCCCAGCGCGGAGCCCGTGCCCGGGGTCACCGAGCGCAGGCCGGCCTCCCGGGCCCGGTCGCGTGCCCAGAGCAGCGCGTCGTCCTCGGCGACAAAGGCGTCGGCGAACGCCCAGCTCGTCTGCCGGTTGCCGGTAATGACCCTCTCCTGTCCCCGTCGTTGCCTCGGCGTGACTGTATCCGTTGGCGTCGGGAACCCGCAGATGGGACCGGTCGTTTAAAGGGGCGAGTAAAGAGACGACCGAGCGGCGGGACTGCGACGGGGGGCGGCGGATGGACCAGGGCGTCGAGCAAGTGCTGACGCAGCCGTACGAGCCGTGGCAGCCCAGATCAAATTCTCGTAAAACCGCTTATCCGGAGCTAACGGGCGAGGTGGCTATGGTAGGGGCTCCACTGGACACCACCAGAGCCGACAGGGGAGGTGCGGCCGCACCAGCGGATCGGGGAGGAGTGCTGCGGCGCTTCCTCGGATCGGCGGGCAGGCCGAAATCCGTGAACGACACCGCTGCTGACAACAGCCACGCCAATGGTCCCGCCACGGGACACGTTCAGACCGCGACCTTTTCCAGCGACGCGGACGGGCAGGCGTGGACTCCGCCCACCTGGGAGGAGATCGTCAGCACCCACAGCGGCCGGGTCTATCGCCTCGCCTACCGCCTCACCGGCAACCAGCACGACGCCGAGGACCTCACTCAAGAGGTCTTCGTCCGCGTCTTCCGGTCGCTGTCGACCTACACGCCGGGCACCTTCGAGGGCTGGCTGCACCGCATCACCACCAACCTCTTCCTGGACATGGTCCGCCGCAAGCAGCGCATCCGCTTCGACGCGCTCGGCGACGACGCGGCCGAGCGGCTGCCCAGCAAGGAGCCCAGCCCGCAGCAGGTCTTCCACGACGCCCACTTCGACGCGGACGTCCAGCAGGCCCTGGACACCCTCGCGCCCGAGTTCCGCGCAGCCGTGGTCCTGTGCGACATCGAAGGGCTGTCGTACGAGGAGATCGCCGCGACACTCGGCGTCAAGCTCGGCACGGTCCGTTCCCGGATCCACCGCGGCCGTTCCCAGTTGCGCAAGGCACTCGCGCACCGGTCTCCCAAGGCGCGTGCCGAGCGTCGCTCGTTCGCGCCCCGTGTTCCCGCACTGGGAGGAGGGGGCACGAGCGCGTGAGTGGATCACGGCCGAAATCCGAGGGGCACCTCGCAGAGCAGCATCTGGGAGACCGACTCTCCGCCCTGGTGGACGGAGAGCTCGGTCATGACACGCGTGAGCGTGTACTGGCGCACGTGGCCACCTGCCCGAAGTGCAAGGCGGAGGTGGACGCACAGCGCCGGCTGAAGAACGTCTTCGCGGAAGCGGCCCCGCCCGCCCCGTCCGAGAGCTTCCTGGCCCGCCTCCAGGGGCTCCCCGGGGGCGGTGACACCGGCGGTGCCGGTGGCTCGCCGCTGGGCGGGCAAAGGTTCGCCGGTGGCCTCGACGGGGTCTTCGGGACGAAGCGCGACGAGCGGTTCGAGTTCGACTACGTCCCCGCCCGGCCGCACTCCGCCGTACTGTCGCCCTCCTCGCGGGGCCCGTCCTCGCCGGGGCGGGGCTTCCGGGTTCATGACGTGAGCCGGCACGAGTCCGAGCGGTCGTCCTCGCGCGGCCTGCGGTTCGCCTGTGCCGCCGCCGGCGCGGTGTCGTTGGCCGCGATCGCGCTGGGCGGTGTCACCGTCGGCACCCCGGACACCAGCACGGAGGCCCGCGGCTCCGGGAGCGGCAGCAATGTGACGCCGACGCGCTCGCAGGGCGCGGGAGCGGTCACCGGCTCCGAGAGCCAGCGCCGGCGCGGGGGCGGTTCGCTGCTCGGGCAGGTCCAGGGGCAGCGGGCGCTCGGTGACACCCCCGTCGCCCCCACCGCGTTGTCCGCGCCGCTGCTGCCCGGGCTGCCCGCCCCCGCGGGCGCCGATCCGCGGCAGCAGGCCCTGCGTGCGCTGACGACTCCGGTGACGGCCGGTGCGGCCGCCATGTCCCCGCTGATACGTCCGCTCGAAGCGGTCCCGCCGCTCGCCCTGACCTCATGGTCGACGGCGCCCGAGGTCAGGCCGCCCGGCCTGTTCGCCGCACCGGTCCCCGACCCGGCCCCGTCTCCCTACCCGATGGCGGCTCCCACCGCGTCCCACCGTCCGGCTCCCTGACCGGGCTCTGCGCGCCGGCCCGCGAACCTGATTGAATCCGGGGTGGCATCAGAGCCCTTGGAGCCGACGATCTGCGGCTAGCTGCGGGGAGAACATGAACGAGGGGAAGCCCACGAAGGCGAAGTGGTGGAGTCGTCCCCGCTCGTCCGAAGGCCCGACCGACGGCGACTTCGAACTGGAACGCCCTCGCACGGCCCACACCACCGGCACCGGTGAAGACGTGGCCGACGGGGGCGGCGACCGGACCGACTTCGAACTGGCCCGCCCGGCGCCGTCGCGCGTGGCCGACGAGGGGGACTACGAACTGGACCGGCCGGCGTCCGAGACGGACGGACACCCGGACACCGGCCCCCACGGGGGCGCGGGCGCGGATCCTCGTGGCGCCGATGCCGGTCCGCATGCGGGCGTGGGCGCGGATGCCGTTCGGGACGTGGGCGCGGGCGCGGATGTCGTCCCGGAGGCCGGTGCGGGCGCGGATCCTCGTGGCGCCGATGTCGGCGGTGTCCTGACCGTCGCGTCCGGCGCCGAGCGGCCCAAGCCGCTGCACGACCCCGACCCGTACAGCACTCCGCCGTACGGCGAGCCGGGCCCCTGGGCCCCCGCTCCGCCGGTGCAGCATCCGGCGGCGACGCCCGCGCACGGCACGGTGGCGGCCGGACTTCCCGCGTCCGGCGTGGCCGCGGTGCCGTCGCAGGCTCCGCCTGCGGGTGCGGTGCCCGACCCGGCGTTGGCGGATGCTCCCCCTCCGGTTTTGCCGGCCCGGCACCCCGCGGGGTCTGCCGTGGCCGCGGTGCCGTCGCAGGCTCCGCCTCCGGGTGCGGTGCCCGACCCGGCGTTGGCCGAGGCCCCGCCTCCCGCCCCGCCCACGGCACCGGTGCACGGCGCGACGGCAGCCGCGGTGGCGCCCGCGCCGGCGGGGTCGCCGCAGGCACCGGTGCCCCCCGGTCCGGGCGGTGACGGCCAGGGTGGCGGCACCGACCCTTGGGGGCGTTACGACCCCTGGGCCGTCTCGGCCGCCGCCCCCCTCCAGCACAACGGTGCGGCCGCGCCGACGCGGGAGCAGCGCCGTAAGCGGGCCGGGAAAGCGATCGCCGGCGGCGCGCTGCTGATCGCCCTGGTCTCCGGCGGCATCGGCGGCGCCCTGGGCACGTACCTGGAGCGGAACGGCGGCGTGGGGACGGTGGAGCTGCCGCAGGCCGGCAAGGAGGCGGCGGAGCGGGCGCCGGACAGTGTCGCCGGGATCGCCGCCCGGGCCCTGCCCAGCGTGGTGACCCTGCACGTGAGCGGCAGCGACTCGGCAGGCACCGGCACCGGGTTCGTACTCGACGACCGCGGCCACATCCTGACCAACGACCACGTGGTGGAGCCCGCCGGTTCCGGCGGCGACATAACCGTCACCTTCAACAGCGGCGACACCGCCGAGGCCACGGTCGTCGGCCGCGACAGCGGTTACGACCTCGCCGTCGTGAAGGTGAAGGGCGTCAGCGGCCTCACCCCCCTGCCCCTCGGCAACTCCGACAACGTGCGGGTCGGCGACCCCGTCGTCGCCATCGGCGCCCCCTTCGACCTGGCCGGCACCGTCACCTCCGGCATCATCAGCGCCAAGGAGCGGCCCATCACGGCGGGCGGCGAGGAGGGCGACGGCAGCGACGTCTCGTACGTCGACGCCCTGCAGACCGACGCGCCCATCAACCCGGGCAACTCCGGCGGCCCCCTCCTGGACGCCCGGGGCCGGGCCATCGGCATCAACTCCGCCATCCGGTCCGCCGACAGCGGCGGCGCCGAGTCGGACGGAGGCCAGTCCGGTTCCATAGGGCTCGGCTTCGCCATCCCCATCAACCAGGGCAAGCGCGTCGCCGAGGAACTGATCAACACCGGTAAGGCCACCCACCCCGTCATCGGCATCACCCTCGACATGAACTACTCCGGCGACGGCGCCCGCGTCGGCGCCAAGGGCAGCGACGGCGGACCCGCGGTCACCACGGGCGGGCCCGGGGCCGAGGCCGGCATCCGGCCGGGTGACGTGATCACCGCCGTGGACGGTCAGCGCGTGCACTCCGGTGAGGAACTCATCGTCAAGACCCGCGCCCACCGCCCCGGCGACCGCCTGGAGCTGACGCTCGAGCGCGACGGCAAGGAGACGAAGGTCTCACTGGTGCTCGGCTCCTCCGACGGGGGCTGAGCGGCCGCGCGGGTCCACACGAGGCGCCGGGAAGGCAAACAATTCGGAAAGCGCCCGCGTACACGCACTCGGGGCTCACGGGACGGTACCGGTCGGACGGGGTCGCCGGGTACCGTGGTGGCGGCCCGGACATCCCAAGGAGCTTCAGGTGTTCAATGACATAGGCGCACTAGAGCTGGTGACGCTCGTCGTCCTCGCCGTGCTCGTCTTCGGTCCGGACAAGCTCCCCAAGGTCATCCAGGACGTGACGCGCACCATCCGGAAGATCCGGGAGTTCTCGGACAGCGCCAAGCAGGACATCCGGCAGGAGCTGGGCCCCGAGTTCAAGGACTTCGAGTTCGAGGACCTCAACCCCAAGACCTTCATCCGCAAGCAGTTGGACAACGACGAGCTGGGGCTCAAGGAGATCCGCAACGGCTTCGACCTGAAGAAGGAGATGGCCGAGGTCACCGACGCGGTGCACGGCCGTGAGTCGGACTCGTCGTCCGGTTCGGGGTCGTCCGGTTCCTCGTCGGCCGGCTCCACCGGCGGTCGCATCGACATGACCAAGAAGCCCGAGACCCCCGCCCTCGACGACCGCCCGCCCTTCGACGCGGACGCCACCTGAGTCCGGCCCACGGGCAGCGGTACGGCACGGAGGCCGGCCCCCTCGCCATAACGTGACGCGTCTCACACTCCGGACGGGGCGCACAGGGCCTGAAGGCGACGCCCGGGCGACCCACGCGCCGGGCGATTTCCCGGCTGCCGCCAGTGGTGTGGCTATGCTGCCCGAGTTGTTGTGCGGACCGGACGAGTCGCCCGAACGGGGGCGGGCCGTTCCGTTCCGACGAGAGCGAGGAGGCGTCCGGGCACATGGAGACGACGAGTCAGGCGGTCGCGCAGACGCCGGGCACGGAGGATGGACAAGACGTCCCCTCCGCCCGGCGGACGATCGACGGCTACCTGAGCGCGCCCTTCCCGTGGTACGGCCTCGACGAGGCCTTCACAGGGCGGCGCTGGCTGATGCAGGTGGGCACGGCGGCCGACGGAACCGTGGAACACGGCTCGACCGGGCACGGCGACGAACCGTCGGTGCGCAACGAACACGTGTCCGGTGACGACCAGGACGCCAAGGAGAAGTTCGCGGTCGTCGTGACCGTCGCGGCCAACCCCGACCGGCGCAGCGCCGACGGCACGGGACTGCTGGAGGCCACCTCGGTCTCCTCGGCGGCCTGGCTCGCCGGAGTGGGGCTGCTGTCCTTCACCTGGCCCGGCCAGATGGACCACTCGCTGCGCGACGACTGGCTGGAGCAGCAGACCGAGACCGCGTGGGTCCTCGCGGACGATCTCGACGGAGCGGACTGGTCGACGCTGTCCCTGCCCGTGGACGGCGTGCCGACGCAGTTCCACTACCGGGAGACCGAGTTCGGCTGGGTGCTCGCCGGTTCCACCGGGCAGGGCGTCCACCTGGGGGCGTACGGCAGGGGCATGAGCGCGTACGGGCTGGCCTTCTCGGTGGTCAAGGACATCGCCGCGTACGCCTAGGGAGCGCCCGGGCGTACGAAGAGGGGCGCCGTCCCGGTGGACAGCGCCCCGGCCCCGTACGGAGCCTCAGAACTTGTTCTTCGGCGTGATCCCCAGCGACAGCCCCGACAGGCCGCGCTGACGCCCGCCCAGCTTGCCGGCGATCGAGCGCAGGGCCGCGCCCGCCGGGGAGTCCGGGTCGGTCAGGACGACGGGCTTGCCCTCGTCACCGCCCTCGCGCAGGCGGACGTCGATCGGGATGGAGCCGAGGACCGGCACCGACGCGCCCGTGGTGCGGGTCAGGCCGTCGGCGACCGACTGGCCGCCTCCGGTGCCGAAGACGTCGACCATCTCGCCGCAGTGCGGGCAGGGCAGGCCGGACATGTTCTCGACCACGCCGACGATCTTCTGGTGGGTCTGGACGGCGATCGCGCCCGCCCGCTCCGCCACCTCGGCCGCGGCCTGCTGAGGGGTCGTCACGACCAGGATCTCGGCGTTCGGCACGAGTTGCGCCACGGAGATCGCGATGTCGCCGGTGCCGGGCGGCAGGTCGAGCAGCAGGACGTCCAGGTCGCCCCAGTACACGTCCGCCAGGAACTGCTGGAGCGCGCGGTGCAGCATCGGGCCGCGCCAGACGACCGGCGCGTTGCCCGGGGTGAACATGCCGATGGAGATGACCTTCACGCCGTTGGCCGAAGGCGGCATGATCATGTTCTCGACCTGGGTGGGCCGGCCGTCGGCGCCCAGCATGCGCGGCACGGAGTGGCCGTAGATGTCGGCGTCGACGACACCGACCTTGAGGCCGTCCGCCGCCATCGACGCCGCCAGGTTCACCGTCACCGAGGACTTGCCGACGCCGCCCTTGCCGGAGGCGACCGCGTACACCCGGGTCAGACTGCCGGGCTTGGCGAAGGGCACCTCGCGCTCGGTCTGGCCGCCGCGCAGGGCGTTCGCCAGCTCCTTGCGCTGCTCGTCGCTCATCACGTCCAGCTCGACGTCGACACGCGTGACACCCTCCACCCGCGACACCGCGTCCGTCACCCGCTGCGTGATCGTGTCCCGCATGGGGCAGCCGGAGACCGTCAGGTACACGGCGACCGCGACCGCTCCGTCCGCGCCGATCTCCACCGACTTGACCATCCCGAGCTCGGTGATGGGGCGGTTGATCTCGGGGTCGTTCACCGTCGCCAGTGCTTCACGCACCGCGTCTTCCGTAGCCATAGGTCGATGGTACGGCGCCGCCCACGGGGCACGGAAAGCCCCGTCACCGGTCGTGTACGTCACGCCCCGCGGACCGATCTGCCGGGAATACCCCGCGCTCGGGGTGGTGGCCGTTCTGCCGCTCCTCCAGGTCCCTGAGCACGTCCTGCAGCTCGGAGCGGATCCAGTCCCTCGTCGCCACCTCCCCGAGGCCGATGCGCAGGGCGGCGATCTCCCGCGTCAGGTACTCGGTGTCGGCGATCGACCGCTCGTTCTGCTTGCGGTCCTGCTCCAGGTTGACCCGGTCCCGGTCGTCCTGCCGGTTCTGCGCGAGCAGGATCAGCGGGGCCGCGTAGGAGGCCTGCAGCGACAGCATCAGCGTCAGGAAGATGAACGGGTACTCGTCGAAGCGCAGGCCGCTCGGCGCGGACACGTTCCACACCACCCACAGGATGATGACGACGGTCATCCAGACGATGAACCGCCCGGTGCCCAGGAATCGCGCCACGCGCTCCGACAGCCGCCCGAAGGACTCCGGGTCCCACTCGGGCAGCAGCCTGCGGCGCGGCGGGCGGGGCTGGTCCAGGCGCGTCCGGGCACGGGAGGACGCCGTGGCACCCGACGCGGCACGCTCACGGGTCGCGGTCTCGCGCTCAGGCGCCATCGGCGCTCACCTCCCCCGGCGTCTCCTCGAGGTGGTACTCGGTCTCCCGCCAGTCGTCGGGCAGCATGTGGTCCAGTACGTCGTCCACGGTGACCGCGCCCAGCAGCGACCCGGAATCGTCGACGACGGGCGCCGCGACCATGTCGTACGCGGCGAAGAACCCGGCGACCACGGGCAGCGCGGCGTCCGGATCCAGGGGTTGCAGGTCGTCGTCGATGATCGAGCCGACCAGCGTGTACGGGGGGTCGCGCAACAGGCGCTGGAAGTGGACCGTGCCCAGGTACTTGCCGGTCGGGGTCTCCTCGGGCGGCCGGCAGACGTAGACCTGCGCCGCGTGCGCCGGGGAGAGGTCGGGGTTGCGGATGTGGGCCAGGGCGTCCGCGACGGTCGCGTCGGGCCGCAGCACGATCGGCTCGGTCGTCATCAGACCGCCGGCCGTGTGCTCCTCGTACGCCATCAGGCGCCGCATGTCGGCCGCGTCGTCGGGCTTCATCAGGCTCAGCAGCCGCTCCTTGTCCTCCTCGGGCAGCTCACCGAGCAGGTCGGCCGCGTCGTCGGGGTCCATCGCCTCCAGCACGTCCGCGGCGCGCTCCTCCTTGAGCTTGCCGAGGATCTCGATCTGGTCGTCCTCGGGCAGCTCCTCCAGTACGTCCGCCAGGCGGTCGTCGTCGAGGGCGGCGGCGACCTCGGCGCGGCGCTTGGCGGACAGGTGGTGCAGGACGTTGGCGAGGTCGGCGGGGCGCAACTGCTCGAAGGTGGCGAGGAGGTTCTCCGCGCCCTGCCCCTGCTCCTCCACGGAGAAGCCGGTGACGCCGGACCACTCGACGGTCAGCGTCTCGCCCTTGTTGCGCCGGAAGGCGCCGCCCTTCTTGCCCTTGCGGACGAAGACCTTGTCGATCTCCCAGTCCCGGCGGGCCGGCAACTGCTGCACCGACAGGTCCAGGACGGTGACCTCCTCGCCGGTCTCGGTGAGGGTGACCCGCCGGTCGAGCAGCTCGCCGAAGACGAGGCGCTCGGTGGGCCGCTGCTCGAAGCGCCGCACGTTCACCACGCCGGTGGTGATGACCTGGCCGGACTCGATGCCGGTGATCCGGGTCATGGGCAGGAAGATGCGGCGGCGGGTGCTGAGTTCGACGACCAGGCCGAGCACGCGCGGGGGTTTGCGGGCGACGCGGAGCATGACGACCAGATCACGTACGCGTCCCACCTGGTCGCCGGCCGGGTCGAACACGGCGATGCCGGAGAGATGGGAGACGAAGATCCGGGGGGCGCCCGCTGCCATGGCCGCGGCTCCTTTTCGTAAGCGTGCGTGAGAGCTGATTCGTACGGTGTCTCATTCCCGAATTGCCCGCTCGGACGGGCTTCAGGCTAGCCCGTCCCGAACGGCTCCGCCCTGGTGGCCGGTCCGGACGGACTGGCTCCGTTCGCCGTCCACGGCCCCGGTACGCTGCGGTACGCCGCTGGGACCCGTCTCCCCGCCGGCCCTTGCCAGCTCTCGTCAGAAAGGCAGCCCACCTGTGTCTGCGACTCCCCGGCGTCGAATCCGCAGGGCCGCTGTGACGGGCGCGGTGTGCGCCCTGGCGGTGACCGGAGCGGGGCTGACGGGATGCAGTAGCGAGGACCCGGACGCGGGCACCAACGGCGTCGGGAAACTCTCCGCCACCGAGATCCAGGCCAAGGCCCGCACGGTCGCCGAGTCCGCCGAGGCGGTACGTCTGCACGGGACCGTGGCCGCCGGCGGGTCCACGTACACCCTCGACATGCGGCTGAAGCCCGACGGAGGGACCGGGTCGGTCGCCGCGCAGGGGACGACGTTCGGGCTGCTGCGCGTCGGCGAGCAGCTCTTCCTCAAGGCCGACGCCGGGTTCTGGAGTCATGACGGCGGGGACGCCGCGGCCGCCGAGAAGCTGGCCGGCAAGTACGTGAAGGTGCCGCAGAGCGACCCCGTGTACAAGAAGTTCAGCGGCTTCACGGACAAGGACGTCCTCCTCGGTGGTCTGCTGACCCTGCACGGCAAGTTGGAGACGGACGGCCGCCACGAGCAGGCGGGCGTGCGCACCATCCGGATCACCGGCGACCAGGGCTCCGGCGGTTCGCTGGACGTCTCCCTGGAGGGCACGCCGTATCCGCTGCGCCTGGTGCGGGCGGGCAGCGCGGGCACGCTCAGCTTCTCGGACTGGAACAAGGACTTCGCGCTCAAGGAGCCGGCCAAGGACGAGACGCTGGACTACGGCAAGCAGTTGCCGACGTCCTAGGCGCGCCAGCGCTTCTTCCGGCGCTTCAGCAGCAGGCGCGGCAGCCCCGCCGGGGCCGGTTCGCGCGTCGTCGCCGGGCTCGGCAGCGGAGCCTCGGCCAGCGAACCGTCGGGCAGGGGCGCCGTCGCCCCGGTCGGCTCCAGGCGCAGCACCCGGCACTCGCGGGCCCAGCGGTCGGTCATCGCCTCGCCGTCCGGGGCGTTCAGGCGCTTACCCTTGAGGTCGGCGACCGCCGCCTGCCAGGCCTCGGAGCCGGCCCGCAGCTCCACGACCAGGGCCGTCCAGGAGACCAGCCGGCCCCCCTTGTCCTTGCTGCGCACCGTCACCTCGGCCGCGGCCCCGTCGGCCAGCCCCGGCAGCGGCTGCTCGCCGGGTCCGTCACCGATGACGCAGGCCGCGCCCTCGTGCCAGACGTGCCACAGGGCGCGGGCGGGCACTCCCGGCCCCCGGACCCAGACGAGGCCGGACTTCTTCGTGGCCTCCTCGACGAGGGCCTGGTCGAGCAGCTCGCTTGTCATGCGGTCAGCCTATCCAGCCGTGTCCGGCCCCGGTCAGAGCCAGCCGTTGCGCTTGAGGGTGCGGTGGATGCCCAGACAGATGCCGACCGTGATCGACAGGACCAGCGGGTAACCGAACTTCCAGTGCGTCTCCGGCATGTAGTCGAAGTTCATGCCGTAGACCCCGCACACCATCGTCGGCACGGCGATGATCGCGGCCCACGAGGTGATCTTGCGCATGTCCTCGTTCTGCGCGACGGACGCCTGGGCGAGGTTGGCCTGGAGGATGGAGTTCAGCAGTTCGTCGAAGCCGATGACCTGCTCCTGCACCCGCGCCACGTGGTCGGCGACGTCCCGGAAGTACTTCTGGATCTCCGGGTCGATCAACCGCATCGGCCGTTCGCTGAGCAGCAGCATGGGCCGCAGCAGCGGGGCCACCGCGCGCTTGAACTCCAGTACCTCGCGCTTGAGTTGGTAGATCCGGCTGGCGTCCGTACCGCGCGGCGTGCCCTTGCGGCCCGGCGAGAACACCTCCGTCTCGACCTCGTCGATGTCGTCCTGCACCGCGTCGGCGACCGCGATGTAGCCGTCGACGACGTGGTCGGCGATGGCGTGCAGCACCGCCGAGGGGCCCTTGAGCAGCAGCTCGGGGTCCGCCTGGAGCCGGTGCCGCAGCGCGCGCAGCGAGCCCTGCCCGCCGTGCCGGACGGTGATGAAGAAGTCCCGCCCGGTGAAGCACATGACCTCGCCGGTCTCGACGACCTCGCTGTTGGCGGTGAGCTCGGCGTGGTCGACGTAGTGGACGGTCTTGAAGACCGTGAACAGGGAGTCGTCGTAGCGCTCGAGCTTGGGCCGCTGGTGGGCCTGGACGGCGTCCTCCACGGCCAGCGGGTGCAGTCCGAACTCCCGGGCGATACCGGCGAACTCGTCCTCGGTGGGCTCGTGCAGGCCGATCCACACGAACCCGCCGTCGCGGCGCACCTGGCGCATCGCCGTGTGCGGGGTCAGCGGCGCGTCCGTCTCGACGCGCGCGCCGTCGCGGTAGACGGCGCAGTCGACGACGGCGGAGGCGGTCGCCGGGTCCCGGGTGGTGTCGTAGGCGCCACTGTCCTTGCGCAGCGAGACGCGGGAGGGGCGGACCGCGGCGCGCAGGTCACGGATCATCGACATGGCAGGCTCCTTCGCGACGGGCAGCGAACGGGCCGGAAGACGGGTGGAACCACCCGGAATGAGGACGTCCTGACTACGTGCGTTCGGCACGTCCACAAAGCGGGGAGCACCGCACCGTCGCGGTGGCCGACTTCGCTGCTGATTCAGCTACTGATCCGGATCGATGGACCGGAACAGGCAAAACGAGACGAAGTGCTCTTCCCTGTGCGGGCGCGCGGGCGGAAAGCGGCGACGGAAGAAACCGGAGCGGCTGTGTCAGCGGCCGGAAGAGCGGGTGGTACTGCACGGTCGACTTCGGTCCATGCCAGCCCCACCTCCTCCGGCCGGTCCCTCGTGAGGGACGATCCATTCCCTCGTTTAGAGGGGTTCCCCGTAGGGGAGTGTTCATAGGGTCGGGAGCTTGATCGCGACGCGCTGCGTGCTGCCCCGAACCGCTGGGCCAGAGTACCAGTCACCCGGCGTGTCAAGGCGCCGCTTCGCCGCTCCGCTACGAGTTCTATGCTCGCCGCATGGCTGATGTTCTTCCTCTGGTCGAAGCCCGGTTGCGCAGCGCGCTGGGCGAGCCGGACGCGCGCGCGGCGGTCACCTTCGTCGGCACCGACCGCATCGAGGTGCTGCGCTTTCCCGGCGGTGGCCAGGAGGGCGACATCGTGCGCTACGCCACTCTCGGTATGTCGTCGCAGCCCATGGCGGACCCCACGGCCGTGCTCGCCGACCCGGTCAAAGGCCCCCGTGCCGAGCTGGTCCTCTCCGTCCGGGCCGGTCTCGCCGACACCGACAAGGTGCTCCGCCCGCTCGCCGTGCTGGCCGCCTCCCCGCAGGTCGAGGGCGTCATCGTGGCGCCCGGCGCATCCCTGGACGTCGGCGGGGCGCTGTGGCCCGGGGCGCCGTTCACGTCGGTCCTGGTCGCCGAGCCGGGTGGCCTGGTCGAGGATCTGGAGCTGGACGCCCCGCTGGACCCCGTACGGTTCCTTCCGCTGCTGCCGATGACCGCGAACGAGGCGGCCTGGAAGCGCGTCCACGGCTCCCAGGCCCTCCAGGAGCGCTGGCTGACGCACGGCACGGACCTGCGTGATCCGTCCCGCAGGTCCGTCCCTCTCGAGTGACGTAACTCACCGGTCTCCGGGTGTCAGTTGGCGGACCCCGTGGGCCGGGCGGCGGTTTCCGTGGGAGGGGTGGCGGTTTCCGTGGGCCGGGTGGCGGTCTTCGGCGGCCGGTCGGCGAAGACCGCCACCCCGTCCTGCGTCGCGTGCCGCGGTTCCAGCTCCTCCGCCTCGTGCGTCAGCGCGCGGCGCCGTACGAGGACCACGGCCGCGCCCAGCAGGGCGGTGACCGCCGCCACGGCGAAGGGGAGGTGGATGTCGGTCCACTCCTCGATCTTCGGCGCGAAGTAGGGAGCGGCCGCCGCCGCGAACCAGCGCACGAAGTTGTAGCCCGCGCTCGCCACCGGACGCGGCGCGTCCGACACCCCGAGGGCCAGTTCGGTGTAGACGGTGTTGTTCACGCCGATGAAGGCGCCGGACAGGATCGTGCAGACGATCGCCGTGGTGTGGTCGCCGTAACCGAGCACCAGTACGTCGGCCGCGAGCAGCACCAGAAAGCCGCCGAGCACCTTGAGCGAACCGAAGCGCTGCTGCATGCGCGGCGCCACGAGGACCGAGAAGAGGGCGAGCAGCACGCCCCACGCGAAGAACACGGCGCCGGACTTGTACGGGGTCATGTTCAGCACGAACGGCGTGAAGGCCAGCACGGTGAAGAACGTGTAGTTGTAGAAGAACGCCGACACGGCGGCGGAGGCGAGGCCGCCGTGGCCCAGCGCCTTGAGCGGGTCGAGCAGCGACGTCTTGCGGGCCGGCTTCGGCTGTTCCTTGAGGAACACGGTGATGCACAGGAAGCCGATCGCCATCAGGAACGCGGTGCCGAAGAAGGGGTAGCGCCAGTTGGCGTCGCCGAGCAGCGCGCCCACCAGGGGGCCGCAGGCCATGCCGAGACCGAGGGCGGACTCGTACAGCAGGATCGCCGCGGCGCTGCCTCCGGCCGCCGCGCCGACGATGACCGCGAGGGCCGTCGAGACGAACAGCGCGTTGCCCAGACCCCAGCCGGCCCGGTAGCCGACGAGCTGGCCGACCGTGTCGGAGGTGCCCGACAGGCCCGCGAAGACCACGACGAGGGCCAGGCCGAGCAGCAGGGTCTTGCGCCCGCCGATGCGGCTGGAGGCGAAGCCCGTGACCAGCATCGCGAGGGCGGTGATGAGGAAGTAGGAGGTGAACAGAAGGGAGACCTGGCCGGCGCTCGCGTCCAGGCCCTTGGCGATGGACGGCAGGATCGGGTCGACGAGCCCGATGCCCATGAAGGCCACGACGGACGCGCCGGCGGTCGCCCACACGGCCTTGGGCTGCCGCAGGATGCCGCTCGCACCTGCGTCGAAGGGGTCCATGCTTGCTCCAATGCCGACGGGAGGGGGAATCGCTCGCATCGCTCGGATGGTTGGCGTCTACATATAGTAAGTTAGCGTCGCTAATTAATGCAACCTACATGTAGTTCCGTCGGTCAGTCGTTCCGCCCGGATGGGTGATCGTCCTTGACGTGGGGGAGCGAGGGTAGGACCGTGGGGCTCTATGAGGGGCGAACCCAGTTGCCCGAAGTGTGGTGGCCGGGTCAGGGCTCCCGGCCTCTTCGCCGATTCCTGGCAGTGTGACCTGCACGGCACCGTGCACCCGTTGCAGCCCGTGCTTCCGCCCAGCGTCGAAGCGCTCGGCGTCGTGGTGCACCGCACCCAGGTGCCGGTGTGGATGCCGTGGCCGCTGCCGGTCGGCTGGCTGTTCACCGGCGTGGCGTGCGCGGGCGACGACCGCAGCGGAGGCCGGGCGACCGCCGTGGCCTGCTCCGGCCCCGGCCCCCTCGGCGGCGCCGGCGAACTGATCCTGGTCGCCGAGGAGCTCGGCGTCGGCCTGGGCGCGCGGTACGCGGGCATCGACGCCCCGGACCCGGGCCCCTACATGAACGTCGAGAAGCCGCCCCAGGCGAAGGTCCTGGCCGTCGGCCGCCCGACCCCCCTCTGGCATGTCTCCGGTGCCCCCGTCGACCGCGCCGTCTTCGCCGGGGAAGCCCTCGGGATGTGGCTGTGGGCCGTCGTGTGGCCCGAGCGATCGGGGCTGCTCATGTACGAGGAACTCGTACTGACCGACCTGAGGGACGCGGGTGCCGAGGTGGACCTGGTGCCGTGCGGGGCGCTGTCCCCGCGGTTGATCCAGCCGTAGTACCGCCTGCGGGTGGTCCGGTCGTGGGTGGTCCGGTGGTGGTGTCGGCCGTGGGTGGTCCGGTGGTGGTGTCGGCCGTGGGTGGTCCGGTGGTGGTGTCGGCCGTGGGTGGTCCGGTGGTGGTGCCGGCCGTGGGTGGTCCGGTCGTGGTGCCGGCCGCGGTGATCCAGCCGTGGTGCCGGCCGGTGTGCCGGGAGCGACGGCAGGGGTGTGGGTGTGAGTGCCGAGGGGGAAGGGTTCGGGGCGCAGGGCTGTAGGGGGTGCAGGGTGGCTGCGGGTGTGACGGTGGAGGGTGGATTTCCGGTTATCCTGTTGAGCGTCCCTTTCCGTCCCGTCACCGCTTGGAGTCAGCGTCGTGCGCATCGATCTGCACACCCACTCCACCGCGTCCGACGGCACGGACACCCCGGCCCAGTTGGTGCGCAAGGCAGCCGCGGCCGGGCTGGACGTCGTCGCGCTGACCGACCACGACACCACCCGCGGCCACGCCGAGGCCGTCGCAGCGCTGCCCGAGGGGCTCACGCTGGTCACCGGCGCCGAGCTCTCCTGCCGCGTCGACGGGGTCAGCATGCACATGCTTGCCTACCTCTTCGACCCCGAGGAGCCCGCCCTGCTCGCCGAGCGCGAGCTGGTCCGGGACGACCGGGTGCCGCGCGCCCGCGGCATGGTCGCCAAGCTCAACGCGCTGGACGTCCCCGTCACCTGGGAACAGGTCGCCCGGATCGCCGGTGACGGATCCGTCGGGCGCCCGCACGTGGCCTCCGCGCTCGTGGAACTCGGCGTCGTGCCGACCGTGAACGACGCCTTCACCGAGGACTGGCTGGCCGACGGCGGCCGGGCCTTCGTGGAGAAGCACGAGACCGACCCCTTCGAGGCGCTCCGCCTGATCAAGGGCGCCGGCGGGGTCGCCGTGTTCGCGCACCCGGCCGCCGCCAAGCGGGGCCGTACGGTGCCGGAGTCCACGATCGCCGAACTAGCCGCCGCCGGGCTCGACGGCATCGAGGTCGACCACATGGACCACGACGCGGACACACGGGCACGGCTGCGCGGGACGGCGAAGGAGCTGGGGCTCCTGGTGACCGGCTCCAGCGACTACCACGGCAGCCGGAAGACCTGTCTGCTCGGCGAGTACACGACGGACCCCGAGGTGTACGGGGAGATCACACGGCGTGCTTTCGGGGCGTTCCCCGTTCCCGGGGCCGGCGGGGTCTGAGCGGGCTCCGAGCCCCCTCCCGCACGCCCACCCTTCCTCCTCCCGCAAGGCCAGTAGCTCACCCATGTTCGACGTCGCCGTCTTCGGCTCCCTCTTCCTGACCCTTTTCGTCATCATGGATCCCCCCGGGATCACCCCGATCTTCCTCGCGCTCACCTCCGGCCGGCCCGCCAAGGTGCAGAAGCGGATGGCCTTCCAGGCCGTCTGTGTCGCCGGTGGCGTGATCACGGTGTTCGGTCTCCTGGGGCACCAGATCCTTGACTACCTGCACGTGTCCGTGCCCGCCCTGATGATCGCTGGCGGACTGCTGCTCCTGCTGATCGCGCTCGACCTGCTCACCGGCAAGACCGACGAGCCGAAGCAGACCAAGGACGTCAACGTCGCCCTCGTACCGCTGGGCATGCCGCTGCTCGCCGGGCCCGGGGCGATCGTGTCGGTCATCCTGGCCGTGCAGAAGGCCGACAGCACGACCACGCAGGTGTCGGTGTGGGCGGCGATCCTCGCGATCCACGTGGTGCTGTGGCTGGTGATGCGGTACTCGCTGCTGATCATCCGCGTCATCAAGGACGGCGGCGTGGTCCTGGTGACCCGCCTCGCCGGCATGATGCTCTCCGCGATCGCCGTGCAGCAGATCATCAACGGCGTCACGCAGGTGATCCAGGGCGCCTGAGCGCGCGGCGGCCCGGGCGGGCACGGGGGCCCGGTCGGGGACGGGGCCGGGCATGCGCAGGGCCCCCGCACGGAAACTCCGTGCGGGGGCCCTGGACGTGTGTGCAGGGACCGCGCTACAAGGCCGGGGTGCCGGCGGGGCGGATCCACAGTCGCTGCCCGATGGCCGCGGCCTGCTGAACGATGCGATTCACGGAGGCGGCGTCCACGACGGTCGTGTCCACGGGGGTTCCGTCGACGTCGTCGAGTCGCATGACTTCAAAGCGCATGGGCCTCTCCCTTGATCTGGTCATCCTCCTGAGGAGAACTACTGGTGTGGCTCCTGGGTCGTCGGTGCCCGGGCTTCCGTAGGAGTCAACGGACTGCCTGAGGCAAACATTCCCTACGCTAAGGAAATTTTTCGAGTGGCTAATTACTGACAGGTAAGTCGCTTGTCTCCCTGTGCGATAGGTGTCCGGTACAAGACTGACCGGGACCGGTTGTGTTCGCAGCGTGACCGCCGGGACAATGGAGGCGATGAACGACGACCTCGCGTCCCTGAACGCCCGCATCGATCGCACCAACGAGCTGCTGCAGCGCATGCTCGCCGAGGTGGCCAAGACGCCCTCGACCCACGCGATCTTCGTCGACGCCGGGTACCTCTACGCGGCGGCGGGACGCCTGGTGGCCGGGACCGAGGACCGCCGGGCCTTCGACCTGGACGCCGAAGGGCTGATCGAGGCGCTCATCGACAAGGCGCGCACCATCTTCGCGGACAGCCGCCTGCTGCGGGTCTACTGGTACGACGGCGCCCGGCGCCGCATCCACACCGCAGAGCAGCAGACCATCGCCGAGCTGCCCGACGTGAAGGTCCGCCTGGGCAACCTCAACGCCAACAACCAGCAGAAGGGCGTCGACTCACTCATCCGCTCCGACCTGGAGTCCCTCGCCCGGCACCGCGCCATCAGCGACGCGGCCCTGCTGGGCGGCGACGAGGACCTGGTCTCGGCGGTCGAGGCGGCCCAGGGATACGGCGCCCGCGTCCACCTGTGGGGCGTCGAGGCGCCCGAGGGCCGCAACCAGGCCGACCCGCTGCTCTGGGAGGTCGACAGTCAGCGCACCTTCGACCTGGAGTTCTTCAAGCCCTACGTCTCCCGGCGCACGGCCCACGCCTTCGAAGCGACGGGCGTGGCCAGGCCGGCCCGCGAGGACGTCCGTTTCGTGGGCGCGCAGATC
This sequence comes from Streptomyces pactum, assembly GCF_002005225.1. Taxonomy (NCBI): domain Bacteria; kingdom Bacillati; phylum Actinomycetota; class Actinomycetes; order Kitasatosporales; family Streptomycetaceae; genus Streptomyces; species Streptomyces pactum. Next base: position 3,151,635 of record NZ_CP019724.1, on the reverse strand, counting down.
GCGGCGAAGTGGCTGGCGGCACGTGGCCGCGAGTCACTGGTGGAACTGCTCCCCGGCCACCCCTACCTCCCCGGCTCGGTGGACCAGGACCTCCTGGTGGAGGCCGAGGGACTGCTCCAGTACTCGCTGCGCGGCCAGGCCGACCTGCGCAGGGCGCTGCGGGACGGCTTCTGGGAACACTTGCAGGCTCAGTACTGAGCCCGGTACTGAGCCTGTACGGCGCCCGGCAGTACCGAGCCCAGTACCGGGCTCGGTACTAGCGGTCCGACGGCGGTCGGGCGGGGACGCCGTCCCAGAAGTCGGCGAGGGCGCGGGCGGTCGGCAGCGGCTGGTCGGTGTTGGGGGAGTGCTCGGCGCCGGCGATGACGGTCCGGCGCGCGTCCAGCCGTACGGCCATCTCGTCCAGGAGCGGTACGGGCCAGGTGTCGTCGTAGGCGCCGGACAGCACGTGGCAGGGCAGCGGCAGGGCGGCGAGCTCGGCTACGCGGTCCGGTTCCGTGCACAGTTGCCGTCCCGTGGCGAGGAGCTGGGCGGGCCTGGTGCCCAGCCAGCGGTCGCGCAGCCGTTCCGGGTCGTCCGGGCCGTGCGCGGGTGCCGGGGCGCCGACCTCCTCGGGCGGGCCCATGGCCTGGATCACCTTCCAGACCTCGGCCATCGTCATGGTGCCGAGCGCGTCCCGAAGGAGCTTCACCCGCTGCTGCTGGGAGTCGGAGATCCGAGCCGGGCCCGAGGAGATCAGCGTGAGGGAGACGAAGGGGGAGTGGTCGAGCAGTACGGCGGCCCGGGCGATCTGACCGCCGAGCGAGTGCCCGACGAGATGCACCCGCGTCCCGAGGGCGGCGACCTGCGCGAGCACGTCCCGGGCCAGCTCGGCCTGCGCGTAGCCGGCTTCGTCGTGCTCGGGCCCGTCGGACTCGTACTGGCCCCGCCCGTCCACGGCGACCGTACGGTACCCGCGCGCCCCGAGCGGCTTGTGCAACAGCGTGAAGTCCTCCTTGCTCCCCGTGAACCCGGGCAGCATCAGCACCGTCCCCTTCCCGTCGACCCCGTCGGTCACGGGCGAATCGACCACGGCGAACTCGCCACGCGCGGTACGCAGCCGGTACGCGCGAGCGTCGGAGGGCGGGGTGAAGGCGGCGTTCTGGCTCACGGGCTGAGGTTATCCGGAGGCGGGAGCGGGGGAAGGGGCGGCGGGGCCGCTGGGATGCCGGTCTACCGGAGGACCGGGCTCGGCGAGGTGCCGGGCCGGCCGATGGGGGTGGGCGGTCGGTGGCAGGCGGTAGGTGACGGTCGGTCGGTGTCGCTACACGGCGGCGGGAGGCGCCGGGGCGCGGAATGGTGGTGCATGGGCGGCGGTCGTGGGTGGGGACGCCGTCGGCTTGGCCTCGCGTGGGGGGGGGGTCGGCCTGGCTTCGCGGGGGTGACTGTCGGCCTGGCTTCTCGTGGTGGGGGACGTCGGCCTGGCGCTGCGTCGGAGCGCCGACGGTCGGTTCCCGCGTGGGAACGCCGACGCCAACGCCGTCGGCCCGGCCCCGCGTGGGTGGCGGGACCGGGCCGGCGGTCGGGTGAGCGGCGTTGGTCAGCTTTCGCTGGACTCCGCGGTGTGCGTGGCGGCCGTGGCCGCCTTGCGGGTGCGGCGAGCCTTCGGCTTCGCCTCGGCCGTGTCGGTGGCCTCGGTGGGCGCCTCGGCGGCAGCCGCCTTGCGGGTACGGCGCCGCGGCGTCGCCGCCGGCTCCTGCGAGGCCTGGGCCGGAATTTCGGCGGCGGCCTCGGTGGATCCGGTGGCCTCGACCGGTTCGGTGGTCTTGCGGGTGCGGCGGCGCGGCTTGGTCTCGGTCGCCTCGGCGGTGTCGACGGCGGCCTCGGCCTTGGCGGCGGCCGTCTTCCGGGTGCGCCGGGGCTTGGCCTCGGCGGTCTCCGGTTCCTGAACGGCCGTGTCGCTGGTCTCCGCGGTCTTGCGGGTGCGGCGGCGCGGCTTGCTTTCGGTCGCCTCGGCGGTGTCGACGGCGGCTTCCGCCTTGGCGGCGGCTGTCTTCCGGGTGCGCCGGGGTTTGGCCTCGGCGGCTTCCGGCTCCTGTGCCGTCTGGGCCGGGATGTCGGCGGCGGCCTCGGTGGATCCGGTGGATCCGGTGGCCTCGACCGGTTCGGTGGTCTTGCGGGTGCGGCGGCGCGGCTTGGTCTCGGTCGCCTCGGCGGTGTCGACGGCGGCCTCGGCCTTGGCGGCGGCCGTCTTCCGGGTGCGCCGGGGCTTGGCCTCGGCGGTCTCCGGGGCCTGCGCGGCCTCGGTGACCTCTGCGGGGGCCTCCGCCGGCTGGGCGGCCGTGACCTTGCGGGTGCGGCGGGGCTTCGCCTCCGCGGTGTCCGCGGTGTCCGCGGTGTCCGCCGTGTCCGTCGCGGTCGACGCAGTGGCGGCCGACTTGCGGGTGCGGCGGGGCTTCGTCTCCGTCGGCTCGGACGCGGGCTCGGTCGCTCCCTCGGCCGTGTCGACCGCCGTCTCGGCGGCCGTGGCCTTGCGGGTGCGGCGGCGCGGCTTCTCCACGGGAACTTCGGCCACCGGGGCCTCGACGACGGCCGGCTCGATGACCGCCGTTTCGGTGGCCGCCGGCTCGACCACCGGGGTGGTCTCCAGCGGAGCCGCCGACGTCTCGGCCGACTTGCGGGTGCGACGGCGGCGCGACTTCGCCGGGGCCTCCACAACCTCCACGGCCTCCGCGACCTCGGGGGTCGCGAGCGCGGTGCCTTCCGCGGCCTGCGCCGCAGGAGTGTCGGTCGGCGCGGTCGTCACCTGCTGGCGCGGCTCTCCACCGCGCGTACGACGCCGGCGGCGCAGCGTACGGGGGCCGGTGGCGGCGTCCGTGTCCGCGTCGACGGCGCCGGCCGCACCGCCGGTCACGGCCTCGGGTGCGGTGGTCGTCGCGGAGGCGTCCGCGTCCACCGGTGCCCCGCCGCGCATCCGGCGACGGCGACGCGGCGTCGTACGGGACGACCGCTCGCGGTCGGCGGAACGTGACCCGTCCCGACCGTCCCGACCGTCCCGACCGCCTCGGCCACCCCGGTCGCCGCGCGCGCGGCCACCGCGGCCGCCCGGCTCGCCCAGGTCCTCCAGCTCCTCCGCGTCGAGCCCGGCGCGCGTGCGCTCCGAACGCGGGAGGACGCCCTTGGTGCCTTCGGGGATGCCGAGGTCGCTGTACAGGTGCGGGGAGGTGGAGTACGTCTCCGGCGGGTCGCTGAAGCCCAGGTCCAGCGCCTTGTTGATCAGTTGCCAGCGCGGGATGTCGTCCCAGTCGACCAGCGTGATCGCCGTACCCTTCGCGCCCGCGCGGCCGGTGCGGCCGATGCGGTGCAGGTACGTCTTCTCCTCTTCCGGCGACTGATAGTTGACGACGTGCGTCACGCCCTCGACGTCGATGCCGCGGGCGGCGACGTCGGTGCAGACGAGCACGTCCACCTTGCCGTTGCGGAAGGCGCGCAGGGCCTGCTCGCGGGCGCCCTGGCCGAGGTCGCCGTGGACCGCGCCGGAGGCGAAGCCGCGCTGCTTGAGCTGGTCGGCCAGGTCGGCCGCCGTGCGCTTGGTGCGGCAGAAGACCATGACCAGTCCCCGGCCGTCGGCCTGCAGTATGCGCGCCACCAGCTCGGGCTTGTCCATGTTGTGCGCGCGGTAGATGAACTGCGTCGTGTTCGCGACCGTCGCGCCCGCGTCGTCCGGCGAGGTGGCGGAGATGTGTGTGGGCTGCGACATGTAGCGGCGGGCCAGTCCGATGACCGCGCCCGGCATGGTCGCCGAGAACAGCATGGTCTGGCGCTTGACCGGAAGCATGTTGATGATCTTCTCGACGTCGGGCAGGAAGCCCAGGTCGAGCATCTCGTCGGCCTCGTCGAGGACCAGGCACTTGACGTGCTTCAGGCTGAGCTTCTTCTGGCCCGCCAGGTCCAGCAGGCGGCCCGGGGTGCCGACGATCACGTCGACGCCCTTCTTCAGGGCCTCCACCTGCGGCTCGTAGGCCCGGCCGCCGTAGATCGCGGTGACGCGCACGTTGCGGACCTTGCCGGCGGTCAGGAGGTCGTTGGTGACCTGCTGGCACAGCTCGCGCGTCGGGACGACGACGAGGGCCTGCGGGGCGTCGGTGAGGGCCTCGGGTGCTGCGCGGCCCGCCTCGACGTCGGCGGGGACGGTCACGCGCTCGAGGAGCGGAAGGCCGAAGCCCAGCGTCTTGCCGGTGCCGGTCTTGGCCTGGCCGATGACGTCCGTGCCCGACAGGGCCACGGGGAGCGTCATCTCCTGGATGGGGAAGGGAGTGATGATGCCGACGGCTTCAAGGGCTTCGGCGGTCTCGGGGAGGATCCCGAGGGATCGGAACGTCGTAGTCAGGGTGCTGCCTCTTCTGTGTACGTGGTGCGAGGCGAGCGCGCGGGTCGTGCCGGACCGTGTCGGGGACGTCGGCCGCCTTACGGGTGAGCCGTAGGACACGGGACCTCTGTCGACGCTCCAGCGCTCGTACCACTGAGGGTCCCCCTCCGGATTCCGTACGCAGTGTGGCTACGGCAGGGAGGGCTGTCGGGTCGGAGCCGATCGGGCCACCGACCGGGCATCCTCATGCGTGCGGCCCGACGACGATGTCACGTACCCGTACGTCACATACTCGGCAGGCGCATTACCACCATACCCCGGATTAGCGCACACGCGATGGCCGATTCGGTCACGTAGTCGTCGTCACACTGATTGACCAGGCCCCACCAGGGACGACCGGGGGCCTTCCGGCAGGCGGCGGGCGGGCTATTATGCGCTGCATGACGAGCTCTGACAAGCCTGGCAACGCCGCAGACGCCCCCGCCGAAACCACCGGAGCCACCGGAGCCACCGGTGTCGCCGCCCAGGACTGGGCGACGGCAGCCGCCGAACCGCAGTACCGTGCCGCGGTCGTGGACCTGCTCGGCGCGCTCGCGTACGGCGAACTGGCGGCGTTCGAGCGGCTCGCGGAAGACGCCAAGCTGGCGCCGACGCTCGCGGACAAGGCGGAGCTGGCGAAGATGGCGTCGGCGGAGTTCCACCACTTCGAGCGGCTGCGGGACCGGCTCGCCGAGATCGGTGAGGAGCCGACGGAGGCCATGGAGCCCTTCGTGGCCGCGTACGACGGCTTCCACAAGCAGACGGACCCGTCCGACTGGCTGGAGGGGCTCGTCAAGGCCTACGTCGGCGACTCCATCGCCAGCGACTTCTACCGCGAGGTCGCGGCCCGCCTCGACTCCGACACGCGTGAGCTGGTGCTCGCGGTGCTCGACGACACCGGGCACGCCGGCTTCGCCGTGGAGAAGGTGCGCGCGGCGATCGAGGCGGACCCGCGCGTGGGCGGGCGGCTCGCGCTGTGGGCGCGGCGGCTGATGGGGGAGGCTCTCTCGCAGTCCCAGCGGGTGGTGGCCGACCGGGACGCGCTGTCGACGATGCTCGTGGGCGGTGTCGCGGACGGGTTCGACCTCGCCGAGGTCGGCAGGATGTTCTCCCGGATCACCGAGGCGCACACCAAGCGGATGGCGGCGCTGGGTCTGGCCGCCTGACCGCTGTCAGTATGGGCGTGCCCCGGTACGGCGGCGGCCGGTCAGGCGGTCGCCGATCGGCGGCGGAGTCTTCCCGCGGGGCGCAGCAGCAGCGACAGCGAGGCCGCGGAGAGGGCCGCCGAGCCCAGGAGGGTCAGCGGGAGGCCGCCGGCGCCGAGCGCGGTGTGCGTCACGAACGCCCCGAAGAGAGCCCCGGCGATCCCCGTCGGCAGGACCAGGACGCGGTCCGGCAGGCGGTGGGGCAGACGGTGGGCGGCGGCCCATGCCAGGGCAAGGCCGAGGATCGCGGCGCTGAGCGCTTCCAAGAGCATGTCGAGGTCCCTCCCACACGGCCGGCCTGCCCAAAACGGTCACAGTCGTCTTACCCCTGACCTGCGGAATACAACCCTCCTCCTGTGGGTGAACTGTGCTCCGTCCGTGAACGGGACGGCGGGCGGCGGCGACGAAACACTGAGGCGCGGCGGTGGAACGGGGAAGGGGCCCGGCGGTGAGTCACCGCCGGGCCCCTTCCCCGTTCCGCTTGCGTCGTTCCGCTTGCGTCGTTCCGCGTTTGCCGACTAGAGCGCGCCGAAGCCCACCTTGCGCGGGGCCGGCTCGCCGATCTCGACGTAGGCCAGACGGTCGGCCGGCACCAGGACCTTGCGGCCGTGTTCGTCCACGAGGCTCAGGAGCGCCGACTTGCCGGCCAGTGCCTCGGCCACCACGCGCTCGACCTCCTCGGCATTCTGACCGCTCTCCAGAACGATCTCGCGGGGCGCGTGCTGCACGCCGATCTTGACCTCCACGGCTATGTCCCTCCGACGGTCAGTGATGTGCGCGATCTTCCGCGCCGTACCCAGCACACATTAGCCCGGTGAGGGGACGTACACGCTGCGTCGGAGAACGCCAGGAGCGAACAGCCGACGGGAACAGGTCCGTCGTACGCCCGCCGCCACCCGCCACGCCGTGACGGTCAGTGCTGCTCGGTGCCGTGCAGCGGGAACCCGGCGATACCCCGCCAGGCCAGTGAGGTCAGCAACTGGACCGCCTGGTCGCGCGGCACGCTGCGGTCGCTGTGCAGCCAGGAGCGGGCCACCACCTGGGCGAGGCCGCCCAGGCCCGAGGCCAGCAGCATCGACTCGGCGCGAGACAGGCCAGTGTCCTCGGCGATGACGTCGCAGATCGCCTCGGCGCACTCGTTCGTGACCTTGTCGACGCGCTCGCGCACGGCGGGCTCGTTGGTCAGGTCCGACTCGAAGACCAGGCGGAAGGCGCCGCCGTCGTCCTCGACGTACGCGAAGTAGGCGTCCATCGTCGCCCGGACGCGCTGCTTGTTGTCGGTCGTCGAGGCGAGAGCGCTCCGTACGGACTGGATCAGGGCCTCGCAGTGCTGGTCCAGCAAGGCGAGGTAGAGGTCGAGCTTGCCGGGGAAGTGCTGGTAGAGCACCGGCTTGCTGACGCCGGCGCGTTCGGCGATGTCGTCCATCGCGGCCGCGTGGTAGCCCTGGGCCACGAACACTTCCTGTGCGGCGCCCAGGAGCTGGTTGCGTCGGGCTCGGCGGGGAAGGCGTGTGCCCCGCGGGCGTACCGCCTCTGTCTGCTCGATGGCTGTCACGCCGCCTCCCATAGTCGTCCTCGTGCGGTGTGCGCCGCCTCGTCATCGTACTTTTCGGTAACCGTCGTGTGTGCGCTGCGAGCGCAGAATTTCACGGACCGGACGGTGGCGAAAGCCGCACAACAGGTTTCAAAAGGGTTCAGGCCGGGCAGGAATCGGCCTCCCTCCTGCTCGGGAGTCTCTCCGTCGACTCCGGCGCTGCCGTCTTCGCGCCGTCGTCTCCGGTCGCCCGCGGTCGCGTCCCGGCGGCGGCCGTCAGCGGTAGTCGTCCTCGTCGTGGGAGACGACCCGGGCCTGTTCGGCGAGGTCGGCCTCGTTGGCGCGGTCCGGATCGACGCCGGTCAGCGGATCGTCGCGCTCCGGCACGATGTCCGCCTGCTGTTCGGCGGCGTCGGCGTCGGGTGCCTCGACGTCGAATTCCTCCGCTTCCCGCGTCTCGTCGTCGAAGGTGTCGGGGTCGGTCGGGTCGACGGTCATGCTGGGCTCCCTTCCTACGAACGTCCCTGGGTGCAGGGGTCACACGCGGGTGCCCACTCCACGAGCCTAGGAGACACCCGATCCGGGCGCCATGCATCGCCCGTGCCGGGCCCCGTGCGTCGTCCGCGCCAGGCCCCCGTGCGCTCTCCGTGCCGGGCCCGTGCGCTGTCGGCATCAGTACCCGGCCGCCGCGCCGCCGCACCCGCCTTGTGATGGCGAACACATGAACCACTGCGTGATCGTCTCGTAACATTGCCGCATGCCTTCGATCGAGCCGCCGACCGTGCCGCCCGCCAACGTGCTGCCGAAGGTCGCAGCCGTCAGGGTCGCGGCCGGCGAGCGGCTCAGGTCGGTCCACCTGCCCGGTGTCACCCTGACGGTGCGCTCCAGACCACCGGCCCGCGAGGGACTGCCGCCCGCGCTCTACGTCCACGGCCTCGGCGGTTCCTCGCAGAACTGGTCGGCGCTGATGCCGCTGCTGGACGGCGTCGTCGACGGCGAGGCCCTCGATCTGCCGGGCTTCGGCGACTCCCCGCCACCGGACGACGGCGACTACTCGATCACGGGCCACGCGCGCGCGGTCGTCCGCTACCTCGAAGCGGCCGGACGTGGCCCCGTGCACCTCTTCGGCAACTCACTCGGTGGCTCCATCGTCACCCGCGTCGCCGCGGTCCGGCCCGACCTGGTGCGGACGCTGACCCTCGTCTCGCCCGCGCTGCCGGAGATCCGTGTGCAGCGCGGCGCCGTGCCGACGGGGCTGCTGGCGTTGCCGGGGGTGGTGTCGTTGTTCAACCGGCTCACCCGAGAGTGGACCGCGGAGCAGCGGGTGCGCGGCGTGACGGCGCTCTGCTACGGCGACCCGGAGCGAGTGTCGCCGGAGGGCTTCCGCAACGCCGTGGAGGAGATGGAGCGGCGACTTCGGCTGCCGTACTTCTGGGACGCGATGGCGCGTTCCGCGCGCGGGATCGTCAACGCGTACACGGTGGGCGGCCAGCAAGGACTGTGGCGACAGGCCCAACGGGTTCTCGCACCGACGCTGCTGGTCTACGGTGGACGGGACCAACTCGTCGGATACCGCATGGCCCAGCGGGCTGCCCGCGCCTTCCGTGACTCCCGGCTGCTGACCCTGCCGGACGCGGGACACGTGGCGATGATGGAATATCCGGAGACCGTGGCCACGGCGTTCCGTGAACTCCTCGCGGACACCGGGGAGTCGGCGGTCGGTGACAGGATCGACGCAGCCGTCGACGACGAGCCCGCCAACCAGACCACAGGAGGCTGAGGCGCGAAGTGGGACGCCACAGCCGCCGCGGACCCGCCCCCAAGGCCGACGCCGAGGACACCGCGGCAGCGCGGGAGGGCCGGTCCGGCCCGCTGGGCCGCCGCCGGGCGCCCGGGCCTCCGGCGGGGGAGCAAGAGCCACCGACGAGCGGAACACCCGACTCGGTACCCCGCGGGGCACCGGCACCGGGACGGGCCGGGGGCCCGGGCGAGGTCCGGGGCGCCGCTTCCCCCCAGGGATACGCGGGGCCGGGTGTACGACTCCCGGACGGCACGCCGACGCACGGTTTTCCGCGGGTGGCGGACGGTACGCCCGCGCGTGGTGTCCCCAGGTTTCCCGACGGTACGCCGGCGCACGGTGTGCCGCGGGCCCGTGGCGGCCATCCCGAGCAGCATGAACCAGGCGGTGGATGGGGCGAGTTGAGCGCGCGGACCGCTGCCGGACCCGGCATGCCGGCGGGACCGCACGCCGGTGCCGCGTCGTACCCCGCGCACCCTTCGTACCCCTCGCGTCCCGGGGACCCCGGGCCGCCTGGCCGGTCCGCGCAGCCCGGTCAGCCCGGTCAGCCCGGTCAGCCCGGTCAGCCCGCGCAGCCCGGCCGGCTCGGCCGGCCCTTCCCGAGGCAGCGGCAGGCTGCTCAGGGGGGCCCGCGCCAGGAGTACCTGGACGCCTTCGGCGCGGACGACGACGTCTTCGCACCCCGGCCCCCGCGCCCTGCCCCGGTCCCCGTGCAGCCCGCCGATCCGTACGCCTCCGGCACCGACTGGAACGCCGAGAGCGGGGACGGCGGCGTCGCGGGCGCCGACGACGCGCCGCCCACGGGCGAGCCCGCGCCGGTCAAGGGCGGTAAGGGCAGGACCTTCACCGGCGTCGCCGCGGCCGCCGTCACCACCGTGCTGGCGGTCGTCGTGGCCGGACAGGTCGCCGATGGCGCGGACGGCGACGACGTGCGCTCTCAGTCCGCCACCGACCAGGCCCGCGACGTCCACGACTCCGCGTCGCGGGCGGACGGGCTGCCGACTCCGTCGGAGAGTGTGACACCGCTGACGTACGAGCAGAAGATGGAGAAGACGTACCCGCTCAGCGCCACGCTCGACGGTTCGGGGAAGTTCGACGCGATCCCCGGCATCGAGAAGGGGCCCGGGACGGGGGAGAAGTACACCTACCGCGTGGACGTGGAACAGGGGCTCGGCCTCGACGGGGAACTCTTCGCCCAGGCCGTGCACAAGACGCTCAACGACGACCGGAGCTGGGCCCACAACGGCGCCCGCACCTTCGAGCGTATCCACTCCGGGCAGCCCAGGTTCGTCATCACGCTGGCCAGCCCCGGAACCACCGCCGACTGGTGCGCCAAGTCGGGTCTCGACACGACCGAGGACAACGTGTCCTGCGACTCGGCCGCCACCGAGCGCGTGATGATCAACGCCTACCGCTGGGCGCAGGGTGCGGAACCGTATGGCGACGACATCCACGGGTACCGGCAGATGCTGATCAACCACGAGATCGGCCACCGCATCGGCTTCAATCACGTCACCTGCGACAAGGACGGCGAGCTCGCCCCGGTCATGCAGCAGCAGACCAAGTTCATCGACCACGACGGAATCGACTGCCGCCCCAACCCCTGGGCCTATCCCAATAGTTGACTCCAAGGCAGGGCCGTCGACGGTGACCCATGGCCGACGCGTCGCCAATGGTGACCATCTGATCTCTTAGCGCGACAGAACGCGCTCCGCACGGGAAAGTTACGACCGTTCACCCCTTTTGGTGGCGCGATGGACAACCGTCCATCGCGCCACCGCCTTGTCCGCATACGTTCGTCCCGCTGCGAGCCGCCGGGCCAACGACGGCTCCCCAAACGGGAGATCGGGGGTGCGCGCGTGCGCATCGGACTGCTTACGGAGGGTGGCTATCCGTATGTGAGCGGTGAGGCGGGGCTCTGGTGCGATCGGCTCGTACGCGGGCTCGAGCAGCACGAGTTCGACGTCTACGCGCTCAGCCGCAGCGAGCGCCAGGAGGCCGAGGGGTGGACCCCGCTGCCGCCACAGGTCAGCGGGGTGCGCACCGGGTCGCTGTGGGACACCGACGACGACGGGGTGGGTCACGGACGGCGTGCGCGCCGGCGCTTCGCGGAGTGCTACGGCGAACTGGCCGCGGCCCTGTGCACGACCGCCCCCGAAGATCCGTCCGGGACCTCGGCGAAGGCATCGGGGAGGGCGCCGGAGGGGGAACCGGACACGGTGTCGGAGGGGCGGTCGGCCCTTGTGGCGGACCGTTTCGCCAACGCGCTGTACGGCCTCGCGGAACTCGCCCGCGACAAGGGCGGGCTGCCCGCCGCCCTCCGCTCGGAGACCGCCGTACGCGCCCTGGAGCGCGCCTGCCGCGCGCCCGGCGCCCACCGCTCCGCACGCGAGGCGCGCGTCCCCGACCTCCTCGCCGTCGCGGCGCGCCTCGAACGCGCGCTGCGCCCGCTGTCGCTCGACTGGTACGAGGACGACGGCCTCGGCGCTGTCGACCTCTGCCACGCGACCTCCGGTGGCACGGCGGCGCTCCCGGGCCTGCTCGCCCGGCACTTCTACGACGTGCCGCTGCTGGTGACCGAATACGGGGTGCGGCTGCGGACGCACTACCTCACCGAACCCGATGCCCCACCGGCGATACGGGCCCTGCTGGCCGCCTTCCACGGTCGGCTGGCCGCCGAGACCTACCGGTGCGCGGCCGTGATCACGCCCGGCAACCTGCACGCCCGCCGCTGGCAGGAGCGTTGCGGCGCCGACCGCGCCAAGCTCCGCACGGTGTACCCGGGCATGGACGCGACCCCCTTCGCCGAGACGGGAGAGTCGCCGGAGTGCGCCGACCCGCACACTCTCGTCTGGGTCGGTGGCGTCGAGCCCACCAAGGACCTGGTATCGCTGCTGCACGCCTTCGCGGAGATCCGCAAGGCGGAGCCCGGGGCGCGCCTGAGGATCGTGGGTGCCCCCACCGGCCTCGAGGGCGCGGCCTACCTCGCCCACTGCAAGGGCCTGGCCTCGCAGCTCTTCCCCGACGAGGCCGACGGCCCGCACGCCGTCGGACGCAACCCGGTGTCCTTCGAGGAGACCGGCGGACCGGAACTGCCCTCCCGCGCCGAGGCGTACGGAGCGGCCGCCCTGGTGGTCCTTTCCAGCGTCGTCGAGGGGTTCCCGTACGGGCTGGTCGAGGCCATGCTCTGTGGTCGCGCGACGGTCTCCACGGACGTCGGCGCGGTGGTCGAGGCGATCGGCGGCACCGGACTGGTCGTACCGCCGCGCAATCCGCGGGCGCTCGCCGAGGCGTGTGTCGCCCTGCTGCGGGACCCCGAGCGCCGTGCGCGCCTGGGAGCCGCGGCGCGCGCCCGCGCACTGGAACTGTTCACCGTCGAACAGAACGTCGCGGCATTTCACGGCATTTACCTGGAGATGCTCTCGCGCGCACCGGCTCGCCGCGTCATCCTCGGCGACAACGGTGAACCCCTGCCGTTCGCCGTTCCCGCCGAGGCCCACGTCCCCGGCCGCTGGACCGACTCCACGGCGCGCGTCGTGGCCCGGGGTGGTCCCGGCTGGGCGACGGACGCCCCCGTCCGGGCCACGTCCCCGGCCTCCCCGGCCTTCCCGGCCTTCCCGGCCTCCGCGACCGAGGGGGCCCGATGAGCGGCCTCGGTGAACCCGGCCGCCCCGGGGCCCAGGGCAGCCCGGGCGCCCGGGACTCTCGCTCGCGGGAGCCCCTGACCGACGGAGCGCCCGGCATCGCCGACGCACCTGCCGCGGAAGCGCGTGCCGATCGGTGGTCGGGTGAGAACCGGCGCACCGGCGAGCGCGGCTTCCCGGGCGCGAACGGGCGTTCACACGAGGCCGCTGGGGGCGATGCGGCGGAGGGTGGCGGTGTGGTGGCCCGTGGTGCGGTGGCCGAGGGCGGTGTGGTGGCTGGTGGTGGCGGAGTGGTCGTCAGGGGCAGTGCGGCTCATGGTGCCGATGTGAACCTCCGCGCAGTAGCCGCAGGTGGTGGAGTGGCCGGCGGTGGCGAAGTCGTAGCCGTAGCCGTCGGCAAGCAGTCGCCGTCCGCTGCGCGCCGTGCCGCCGCGGACCCGGTGAAAGCTCTGATGCACCGTCACCGCGCCTTGTGCGAGCGTGCCGTGGACCCCCTGGAGATCGCGGCAGGCCTGGAGGCGCACGGCGTCACCGACCGGACCGCCGCACGCTTCCGCCACCGGGACGTCTTCTCCCTCGCGGAGGAGATGTACGCCCGTGTCCCCCGCGACGGTGACACGCCCCCCTACCCTTCGAACCCCCACCCACCCGCACCTCCAGTACGCGTCGCATGGGTCGTCCTCACGCTGCTGCCCGGAGCGCTGTGTGCCGCCACCGTGGCCGGCCTGCGCCTCACCGACGGGCGACCGCGCCTGATCGCGGCCGTCGTCGGCAGCCTCGCGGTCACTCTGGCCCTGCGCGCGGCACTGCGCCGGGGGCCGCTGAGCGCCGCGACGCGTACCACCGGCACCTGGACCTGCTGGCTCATCGGCTACGCCCTCCTCGGCGACGGACTGCTCCGTGCCGCTGTCGCGGGCGGTCCGGACGGCCTGCCCGACGGCACCGCCGACGGCCCTTGGCCCGTCACCGTCGCTCCCGTACTGGCTCTCGCCCTGGCCTGCGCACCCGCGGCCGGAAGCGCCCACCTCCTCGCCGTCCGCGCCCGCCGCAAACTGACGGTCAGCCGCGGCCTGGCCGACTTCTCCGCCTCCGCGCGCCCCCTGCTGTTCGGCACGGTCGCGTTGTTCATGTGCGCCCTGACGGCGCTGGTCGCGCTGACCGGCGCGGTCCTCGCAGAGCCCGCCGCCCACCCTCAGGCACTCACCCTGGGCGCCCTGCTGCTGCTCGCCCGCCTGCTCACCGTGCACGGCCACACGCACGCCCCCACGCTCGTCCTCACCGTCGCGGCCACCGTCGAGGCGGCCGCCCTGGCCACGGTCTTCGCCGGCCGCCTCCCCGGCTGCGACCTCCTGGCCGTCCCCGTAGAGGCCCTGGTCGCCGCCTGCGGTCCGGCCGGCGTTCCGACGACGGCCTGTGGCATCGGCGCGCTGACCCTGCTGGTGCACGCGAACCGCCGCCTGACCAGAGCCTCGGCCCACGCACCGACGGAGCAGCCGCGGTGACCGCGCGTTCCCCGGACCACCCCCCACACATCCGCATCACCCTCGCCTCACCCCTCTGAAGGAGCCCCCAGATGACCACCTCCCGACCCGACGCCTCGGCACCGGGAGCAGCCCGATGAGAGTCCTGCTGATCGGAGCCAACGGCTATATCGGCCGCTTCGTCGCCGACCGTCTGCTCGCCGACCCGGCCGTCCAGCTCACCGCCCTGGGCCGCGGCGACGACGCCGACGTCCGCTTCGACCTCGCCACCGGCAGCCCCGGCGCCCTCACCCGCTTCCTCGACGCGGTCCACCCCGGCGTCGTCGTCAACTGCGCCGGAGCCACCCGGGGCGGTGCCCGCGAACTCACCCGGCACAACACCGTCGCCGTCGCCACCGTCTGCGAGGCCCTGCGCCGCAGCGGCTGTGGTGCCCGCCTGGTGCAGGTCGGCTGCAGCGCGGAGTACGGTCCCAGCCAGCCCGGCTCCTCCACCGCGGAGGACGCCGTGCCCCGCCCGGGCGGCCCCTACGGCGTCAGCAAACTCGCCGCGACCGAACTCGTCCTCGGCTCCGGCCTGGACGCCGTCGTCCTGCGTGTCTTCTCGCCCGCCGGGCCAGGCACCCCCGCGGGCTCCCCGCTGGGCCGCCTCGCCGAGGCCATGCGCCGTGCCATGCAGTCCGGCGACGGTGAGCTGCGGCTCGGCGGCCTCGGCGCCCAACGCGACTTCATCGACGTCCGCGACGTCGCCCGCGCCGTCCATGCCGCCTCTCTCTCCGCAGCCCAGGGCGTCATCAACATCGGCTCCGGCCGCGCCGTCCGCCTGCGTGACGCCGCCGCCACCCTCGCCCGCGTGGCCGGCTACGGCGGCGCCCTGCACGAACTCGACGGACCGCCCGGCGCACTGCGGCCCACCATCGGCCACCCCCGTACCGAATCCCTGGGTCACCGCGTCGACGCCCTCGGCCATCACCGCACCGACGCCCTCGGCCACCACCGTCCGGAGGCCCTCGGGCACCGCGGCGACCGCGCCGACGCCGAGCACGCGGCCCCGGTCGCCTACCCCTACCCGGACGGCTGCGGCAGTTGGCAGCAAGCCGATGTGCGTACCGCACGCGACCGGCTCGGCTGGCGGCCCCGTATCGCCCTCGAAGAGTCCCTCGCCGATATCTGGATGGAGGCGGCATGCCGTATCTGACCAGCACGAAAGCGGGCACCGCGAGCACCGGCGTCCGCACCGGCCTCGGTGTCCCGGGGCTGGCCCACCCCCTCGTCGCCCCCGGCGAGTGGGCCGGCCTCACCTCCCCGGGCACCCCCCTGCACTGGGTCGTCCTCAACGTCGCCAACGGCCCCGGCGCCCACCCCGACCCGCGCTGCCTGGATGCCGTCGGCCGCCTCCGCAACGCGGGCGTCCGGGTCCTCGGCCACCTTGACGCCGCGTACGGGGCCCGGAGCTTCGGCGAGCTGATGTCCGACGCGCACCGGCACCTCGACTGGTACCGGGCCGACGGCTTCCTCCTCGACCGCTGCCCGTCCGAACGGGCCGCGCTCCCCGAGGTCCGCCGCACCGTCGGCACGCTCCGGGTGATCCGTGACGACGCCCACATCGTGCTCGGCCACGGCACCCATCCGCACCCCGGCTATGCCGAGAACGCCGACCAGCTCGTCACCTTCTCCGGCGCGTGGAGCGACTACCGCTGGTCCCAGGCGGCCGAGTGGAGCGCCGACTATCCGCCCGAGCGCTTCTGCCACTTCGTCCACGGTGTCCCCCACGGGCATCTGGAGGAGGCACTGCGCATCGCCCGCTGGCAGGGCGCCGGGACGATTTACTTCACCGACCGCACGGACCGGGGCGGTCGAAGTGACCCCTGGGAGACGATGCCCGGCTACTGGGACGACATCGTCTCGCGGGTCGGGACGGGTGTCTCGGAATGAAAAAGGCCGTGGCAGTGTTACTGGGAGAACAACCGTAATCACTGACCGACCAACGGAGTCCCCGTGTCGCTGCCACCCCTGGTCGAGCCGGCCCCCGAGCTCACCGTAGACGAGGTCCGCAGGTACTCCCGCCACCTGATCATCCCCGACGTGGGGATGGACGGGCAGAAGCGGCTGAAGAACGCCAAGGTGCTCGCCGTGGGCGCGGGCGGCCTCGGTTCGCCGACCCTGATGTATCTGGCGGCGGCCGGTGTCGGCACGCTCGGCATCGTGGAGTTCGACGAGGTCGACGAGTCGAACCTGCAGCGGCAGGTCATCCACAGCCAGGCCGACATCGGCCGGTCCAAGGCCGAGTCCGCCCGCGACACCATCAAGGGCATCAACCCGTACGTGGACGTGGTCCTTCACCAGGAGCGGCTCGAGGCCGACAACGTGATGGACATCTTCAGCCAGTACGACCTGATCGTCGACGGTACGGACAACTTCGCGACCCGCTACCTGGTCAACGACGCCTGCGTGCTGCTGAACAAGCCCTACGTATGGGGCTCGATCTACCGCTTCGACGGCCAGGCCTCCGTCTTCTGGTCCGAGCACGGTCCGTGCTACCGCTGCCTCTACCCGGAGCCCCCGCCCCCCGGCATGGTCCCCTCCTGCGCCGAGGGCGGCGTCCTGGGCGTGCTGTGCGCGTCCATCGGTTCCATCCAGACCAACGAGGCCATCAAGCTCCTCGCGGGCATCGGCGAGCCGCTGGTCGGCCGTCTGATGATCTACGACGCCCTGGAGATGCAGTACCGCCAGGTCAAGGTCCGCAAGGACCCGGACTGCGCGGTCTGCGGTGAGAACCCGACCGTCACCGAGCTCATCGACTACGAGGCCTTCTGCGGCGTCGTGTCCGAGGAGGCCCAGGCGGCGGCCGCCGACTCCACGATCACTCCCAAGCAGCTCAAGGAGTGGATCGACGACGGTGAGAACATCGAGCTCATCGACGTCCGCGAGCCGAACGAGTTCGAGATCGTCTCCATCCCGGGCGCTCGGCTGATCCCGAAGAACGAGTTCCTCATGGGCTCGGCCCTGGAGAGCCTCCCGCAGGACAAGAAGATCGTCTTGAACTGCAAGACGGGTGTCCGCAGTGCGGAAGTACTGGCGGTCCTCAAGTCCGCCGGCTTCTCGGACGCCGTGCACGTGGGCGGCGGCGTGATCGGCTGGGTCAACCAGATCGAGCCGGCGAAGCCCGTCTACTGACCGGACCCCGACCCCGCTTCCCGGACGGCGGGGGTTTCGCGCACCGCAGGTGCCCGAAGCCCCCGCCGCCGTCATGAGCAGACCTTGCCGTCCTTCGGCACCGTCCCCTTCAGCAGGTAGGCGTCCACCGCTGAATCGACACAGTCGCTGCCGCTCCCGTACGCCCCATGGCCCTCGCCCTTCCAGGTCAGCACCACACCGACGTCCTTGCCCAGCTCGTCCGCCATCCTGCGGGCGCCTTCGTAGGGCGTGGCCGGGTCGCCGGTGTTGCCGACCACCAGGATCGGAGCCGCGCCGGACGCGCTCACCTCCGGGGTCTCGTGCTGACCGGCCACCGGCCAGTCGTGGCACCACCCGGCCGTGTCCCAGCCGAGGAAGGCCCCGAACACGGGTGAGACCTTCTCGAACCTCGGCAGCAGCTCCTTCGTCTCCTCCAGGGTCGGCCGCTGCTTGTCGTCCAGGCACGATATGACCCGTTGGGAGTGGGTCGTCGTGCCGTAGTGCCCCGAGGAATCCCGCTCGTTGTAGCCGTCGGCGAGTGCCAGCAACTCGGAGCCGTCGCCCTCCTCGGCCGCCGCCAGGGCGCTGGTCAGGGCCGGCCAGCCGTCCTTGCTGTAGAGCGGCAGCACGATCCCGGTGAGTGCCAGCGTCTGCGTCAGCTTCCGCCCCGGCGAGGACGTCGGCAGCGGCTCGGCGTCGAGCCGCTCCAGCAGGTCGGCGATCTCCCGCGACCCCTGCTCCGGGTCCTGCCCGGTGGAAGTCAGATAGTCGTCCAGGGCGCGCTGGAAGCCCCTGGCCTGGTTTTCGGCGTGGCCCATCGTGTCGGCGCCCGGGTCCACGACCGCGTCGAGGACCACGCGTCCCACGTGCTTGGGGAACAGGTGGGCGTAGACGCCGCCGAGTTCGGTGCCGTAGGAGATGCCGAAGTAGTGCGTCCTCTCGTCGCCCAGCACATGCCGCATCAGGTCCATGTCGCGGGCGGTGTCCGTGGTCGAGACGTGCGCCATCAGCTTGCCGGCGGCCTTCTCACAGCCCTTGCCGAAGTCCGCGGCGTCTTTGAGATACGCCTGTTCCTCGGTCGCGGTGTCCGGTGTGGAGTCCACCGATTCGGCGTCCTCGATCGCCTCGTCGCCGCGGCAGCGGATCCCCTCGCTGGCCGCCACCCCGCGCGGGTCCCAGCTCACCAGGTCGTACCGCTCGTGCAGGGAGGAGACGGTGTCGGCGTAGGACGGCATCATGGAGACGCCGGAGCCGCCGGGACCGCCGAAGTTGAACAGCAGGGAGCCGATGCGGTCGTCGCCGGTGGCCTCGGCCCGGATCAGCGCGAGGTCGATCGTCTCGCCGCCCGGCTCGGCCCAGTCCAACGGTGCCTTGAGCGTGGCGCACTGCCAGTCGCCGCCCGGCGCGGGGGAGTCCGTGGTGCCTTTGCACCGGCCCCAGTCGAGAGTCTGGGAGGCCAGCGACTCGGGCACCCCGGAAGGTGCCGCCGCCGACGGCCGTGCGCTGCCTGTCCCCTGTGTCCCCCCGCTGTCCTTGTCGTCACCGGACGAGCCGCTGCTGCAGCCCGCCGTCGTCAGCAGTGCGGCCGCGGCCGTCAGGGCCGTCCACCGTACGAGACGCGCCATGTGCTCTCCCCCCTCGCGAGCCGTCCGCGCCGTGCAGCGGATGGCGGTCATGCCATGGTAGGCGGAGCGCACAGCACCCGCTGCGCCCTGTGGATAACGTTCTGACCTGCTGGTTTACCCGTGCTTCGGCGTCGTTGGGGGATCAGGAACAGACGGTCTGGGCCGCCGGCACCTTCCCATCCAGCAGATAGCCGTGCACCGCGTCCTGCACGCACTTGTTCTTGCTGTCGTAGGCGCCGTGCCCCTGGCCCCTGTAGGTCAGTTCCACGCCCACGCCCTTGCCCAGTGCGTCCACCATCTTCCCGGCGCCCGCGTAGGGCGTGGCCGGGTCGCCGGTGTTGCCGATCACCAGGATCGGCGGCGCTCCGGGTGCGCTGACGTCGGGGTGGGCGGCTGCTCCGGGCACCGGCCAGTCGGTGCAACTGAGCATGGACCAGGCGAGATAGTCGCCGAACAGCGCGGAGGCCTGCCGGAACTCGGGAAGCCGGCGTCGCACGTACGCCGGGTCGTACCTCGGCTTGGCGTCGGCGCAGTTGATGGCGACGTTGGCCGCGGTGATGTTGCTGTACTCGCCGTCCTCGTTGCGCCCGTTCAACGCGTCCGACAGCACCATGAGGACCCTGCCGTCGCCCTCGTACGCCTGCTCCAGGCCGTCGGTGAGGTACTCCCAGAAGTCCTTCGAGTACAGCGCCTGCGCGATGCCTCCGGTCGCGGCCGTCTGGGTGAGTTCACGAGGGAAGACGCCGGGGATCGGATTGCGGTCGAGGTCCTTCAGCAGCCGTGCGACGCGGTCCTTGACGTTCTGGGCGCTGTCCCCGACGGGGCAGTCCTCGACCTTCGACACGCAGTCCTCGGCGTAGTTGTCGAGCGCGAGCTGGAACCCCTTCGCCTGGGCGAGCGAGCCCTGCTCCGGGGTCTGCGTCGGATCGACGACCGCGTCGAAGACGGCGCGGCCCACCTTCTCGGGGAACAGATGGGCGTAGACGCCGCCGAGTTCGGTGCCGTAGGAGATGCCGAAGTAGTGCAGCTTGTCGTCGCCGAGGACCTGGCGCATCAGTTCCATGTCGCGGGCCGCGTCGGTGGTGCGCACGTGCGGCAGGATCTTTCGCGAGTTCTTCTCGCAGGCCGCGTTGAAGTCCTCGGTGTTGTCCAGCAGCTCGGTGCGCTCGGCAGCGTCGTCGGGGGTGGCGTCCTGCTGGAAGTAGGTGTCGAGCTGCTTGTCGTCGAGGCACTCCACCGGGGCGCTGCGGCCGACGCCACGCGGGTCGAAGCTGACCAGGTCGTAGCGGGTGCGCAGGGTCGCGTAGTCCTGGCCGAAGGCGGGCAGAGTGGTGACGCCCGATCCGCCCGGGCCGCCGAAGTTGAAGACGAGCGACCCGATCCGGCGGCCCGCTTCACCACTCGCCTCGGCCCGGATCAGCGCGAGGCCGATCGTGTCACCCTTGGGGTCGTCCCAGTCGAGCGGCGCCTTCATGGTGGCGCACTGCCACTGAGTGCCGTCCGGAAGCGGGGAGGGAGCGGCGCCGCCGCCCTCGGCCTCGGAGGGGGCCGGGCAGTCCTTCCAGTCGAGCTCCTGGGCTGTCAGGTCCTCGTCGCCGCCGGAGTCGCTCCCGGAGTCGTCGCTGCAGCCCGCCAGGAGCGCGGACAGGGCTGCGGCGGCGGTCAGGGCGGCGGCGCGCAGCCGGAAGGAGTTCGGCATGCGTCCATCGTGCGGGCGCGCGGGGCCGTGCGCTCGGGGCAGGAGCCGTAAGAGGTACGGCCCGTAAGGGGTGCGGCCCGTAAGGGGTGCGGCCCGTGAGAGGTGCGGCCCGTAAGAGGTACGGCCCGTAAGGGGTGCGGCCCGTGAGAGGTGCGGCCCGTGAGAGGTGCGGCCCGTGAGAGGTGCGGCCCGTAAGGGGTGCGGCCCGTACGAGGTCTGGGCCGTGCGAGACCTGGGCCGGGGAGCCGGACGTCCGCGGGCGAGGCGACGCGTGCTGGCCGCTCCCGGCGTACGCGGCTGTTCCGCGGTGTGCCTACCCGGCGTGCGAGGTCATTCGCGGTGTAGTTCCTCGGCGTACGAGGCCGTTACAGCGCCTCTTTCCGGGTCAGGTGGTTGAAGACCAGCCAGCCCGGCAGTACCGGCAGCCACAGGGTGAGCAGCCGGTAGAGCAGTACCGCGGGGGCGGCGACCTCCTTGGGCAGGCCGACGGCGATCAGACCGACGGTCAGCGTCGCCTCCACAGCGCCCACACCGCCCGGTGTCGGTGCCGCGGACCCCAGCGCGTTGCCCGCGAGGAAGACGACCGCGACGCTGGCCAGGCTGATCGACGTCGACTCGTCGCCGAAGGCCCGGATCGAGGCGTCCAGGCACATCACGAAGCAGGCGGTGAGCAGCAGCATGCCGCCGATGCCGGTGACCAGCTTCTGCGGCCGCTGCAGCACATCCAGCATGCGCGGCACGACACCGGCGAAAAGCGACCGCACGCGCGTGACGACGAATTTCCGCAGGAACGGCACCGACGTCACAACGAGCACGAGCACCGCCACCGTCAGCAGACCCGCGATGACCGTCCGGGACGGCGACAGCGACGGCGTCTTCTCGGTGCCGGTCAGATATCCGAAGGCCAGCAGCATCAGGATGTGACAGCCGAGTCCAAACAACTGCGACGCGCCGACACTCGCCACCGCGAGCCCCGGCCGTACACCCGCGCGCTGCAGGAAGCGGGTGTTCAGAGCGACGCCGCCGACCGCGGCCGGGGCGACGATCTTCACGAACGAACCGGCGACCTGCGCGGCCACGGTCCGCAGGAACGGCACCTTCTCGGGCACGAACCCGAGCAGGGCCATCGCCGCCGCGATGTAACTCGCCGCCGAGAAGAGCACCGCCGCGGCCACCCAGCCCCACTGGGCGTTCGAGATCAGCGGCCCGAACTCGATGTGGGTGAGCTGCGTCAGCAGGAAGTAGGCACCGATCGCACCGGCGATGAAACTGATCAGCGTGCGTGGCCGCACCCGCTCCAGGCGGGCCGGCTCGACGGGGGCCTGCGGCCTGATCCGCAGCACGGCGTGCCGGATCTGCGTGAGCAGGTCTTCCTCGCGCGCCTCCTCCAGCGCCTCGTCCACGGCCCGCTTCTCCGCCCGCTGCTCGGCGCGGATGGCCTTCTTGTCGACCTTTTCGGTCTTGTCCGGCTTGTCGGCTCCATCGGATTCACCGGGCTTCTCGGGGTGTCCGGGTGCGGGGCTTGTGCCGTCGTCGGCGGTCGCCTCCGAACGGGCCAGTCTGGCCTGTCGGGACGACTCCAGGACTGCCTCCCGCTCGCGCTGGGCGCGTTCGCGGGCCAGTTTGCGCAGGGTCGCCCGCGTGGACCGGCTGAGCGCGATGGGCTGGAGCATCGGCAGGCAGTCCGCCACGGCGTCCGGGCCGAGCACGGCCACCGCCGAGGCGACCGCGCGTTCGGCGCCCACCCGCAGGCCGAGCGTCACCAGAAGCTGGGAGATGTCCATGCGCAGCAACAGGTCCCCGGCGGCGATCTCGCCGATGCGCAGGTCGGTGAGGATCACCGTGCCGGAACGATCCACCAGGATCGCGTCGCCCACCAGCCTGCGGTGCGCGATGCGCCGGGACTGCAGCGCCCGCACCTGCTGCCAGGTGCCGCGCAGCAGGTCGTCGGTGATCTTCTCGTCCGGCAACGAGTCCAGGGTGTGCCCGCCGGTGTGCTCGTAGACGAGCATCACGGCGTCGGGACCGAGCTCGGACGTCGCGATCAGCTTGGGAGCGTTGGCGCCGGCCCCGATCGCCGCGTAGGCGAGCAGCGCCTCCTGCTCCAGGGCCTGCCGCAGTGACGGGAGGCTGCTGCGGGTGGCGAAGCCGCGCAGCGTGAGGTTGCGCCACGCGCGGTAGAAGAAGCCCTGCGCCTGCTGCTCCCGGTCCACCACCGTCACGTCCAGCGGGCGGCCGTCCTCCAGCGTGACGAAGTAGCGGCGGCCGCGGTCACCGGTCTCCGCGGTGTCCGACGGCGCTTCCTCGCGGGCGGCGGTCACCGGGCGGAAGCCGACGTGCCGCAGGCCCGCCATCAGCGTGCGTCCGGTGGGGCGGACGTTGGGGGAGCCGACCGCGTACAGCGTTCCGTAGGCCACGGTCCAGCCGATGAGGACCGTCAGGATGATCGAGAACGGTGTGGTGTAGCCGGTGACCAGCATCGAGAACGCGTCGAGGAGCAGCACGATCCACAGCACCGCGCGCCAGCGGGGTCTGCGGGACATGCCGACGGCCGTCATGTACGCGATGACCGGCGCCAGGTAGCCGTGCACGGGATCGGTGAGAGCGTGGACGTCACCGGGCGAGGGCTGGGTGAGGGCCTCCTGGATGGAGCCGGGGGCGGCCTTGGCGACCCACAGGTCGGTGGCGAGGGTCACCCCGTGCGCGAGGACCGCCGCCAGCACGCCGTCGGCGATCCGCAGTCCGTCCCGCTTGATCAGCCGCTCGATCGCGAACGCGACCGGGACCAGGAGGATCGCGATGCTGGAGGCCAGTCCGGCGATCTTGATCAGCAGGTCGGGCGCCTGCCCGGTGCCCTTGTTGATGTCCTGTTCGAGGCCGGAGGTGGTGCCGTGCGCGAAGGCGGCGACGGCGAGCAGTACGACGACGGCGAGCACGCCCACCAGGAGCCGCATCAGGTCGGACGGACGGTGCACGCGCGAGGGGAGCAGCGGTTCGTCGCCCTCCACCTCGTCGATGTGCGCGACGTCATCGGGGTCGGCGGCCGTCGCCGACCTGCCCGCGGCCGTCTGCCGGCCGGTCTGCCCGCCGCTGCCGTCCGCGGTGTCCGGGCGCGACGAAGAGCCGGAGGTGCCCTCGGCGTCCTCGGGGTGCACACCCTGCTGCTTCATCGCCTCTTCTTGGTCTCGTATCACTGGTCACCGCCCGCACGATGGTGGCATGCCGTATCGGCCTCGGCAGGCATCAGGGTGCCCGTGCGGGCCGCACAGTCTGCCCGAAGCGCCGCTTCAGGGCGAGGGACGCTCACCGTCGGGAGCGCATCGCGTTGTCGGTGGGGTGGGGCAGGATGGGTCGGATGAGCGAGCAGAGCCTTCCGGACGACGCCCGCCCGGAGTACGCGGACGCGCTGCCCGAGTACGCCGAGCGGGTTCTCGAAGTGACCGAACTGATTCCGCCTGGCCGTGTCATGACTTACGGAGACATCGCCGAGTACCTGGAGGAGGGGGGACCCCGTCAGGTCGGACGGGTGATGTCCCTTTACGGGGGAGGCGTCCCGTGGTGGCGCGTCGTTCGCGCGGACGGGGCCCTGCTCGCGGGACAGGAGCTGGAGGCGCTCGACCGCTACCGGGAGGAGGGCACGCCCCTGAAGGAGGCGAGCAGGGCCGCGGAGGGCCACCTGCCGCGCCTCGATCTGAAGCGGGCGCGGTGGGACGGCGGCGAACGCGCACAGGGTCACACCTGACAGCTTCCGCCCTCCAGGCGACCGACGTGTGACCCGTGATCCGTATGAGGGAAAAGGAACACTTCGGGCACATGTGTGGCATGACGTACGTTCGTGGGGCGGGGGATACACGCGCCTCGAGTGACCCGAGAGGTCCGAGGGATGAAAAGGAAGCCCTGCTTCCGCCTCTTCCGTCGGCGTAGCGTCGCCCGCACGCGTCCCCCTCATGCCGCGGCCACCGCCGTGCCCGCGGCGCGGACGGCCCACCAGCACACCCACCAGGACCGGCGAACCACGTGAGCTCCTCTTCCTCCACCAGACACCCGTCGCACCCCCAGGTGCGCCGGGGGAGCCGTGGCGCTTACCGACTGGTGCGTACCCCACCGGTGCGACTGGCCCCCCCTCGTCTGGACGCCGCACAGCGCGCCGTGGTTGACCACGAGGGCGGACCGCTGCTCGTCCTCGCGGGCCCGGGCACCGGCAAGACCACCACGCTCGTCGAGTCCGTGGCGGACCGGATCGCCCAGGGCGGCGACCCCGAGCGGATCCTCGTGCTGACCTTCAGCCGCAAGGCCGCCGTGGAACTGCGCGACCGGATGGCGCTTCGCATGGGCGCCGTGCGTGCCCCCCGGGCGACGACCTTTCACTCCTTCGGTTACGCCTTGGTCCGCGCCCACCAGGACAGCGACCTGTTCGTGGAGCCGTTGCGGCTGCTGTCCGGCCCGGAACAGGACGTGACGGTGCGCGAGCTGCTCGCCGGGCAGGTCGACCTGGAGCGGCTCGGCCTGGCCCATGTGCGCTGGCCCGACGAGCTGCGCGCCTGCCTGACCACCCGCGGCTTCGCCGACGAGGTCCGCGCCGTCCTCGCCCGCACCCGCGAACTGGGCCTCGGCCCGGACGCCCTCGGTGCCTTCGCCCGGCGCATCGGCCGCCCAGACTGGCGTGCCGCCGCCGTCTTCCTCGCCGAGTACCTCGACGTGCTCGATCTGCAGGGCGTGCTCGACTACGCGGAACTCGTCCACCGCGCGGTGCTCCTCGCGCGCCGTCCCGAGGTCGCCGCGCACCTGGCGGCGCAGTACGACGCGGTCTACGTCGACGAGTACCAGGACACCGACCCCGCCCAGGTACGGCTGCTGCACGCCCTGGCCGGCGGCGGGCGGACCCTCGTCGCCTTCGGCGACCCCGACCAGTCGATCTACGCCTTCCGCGGTGCGGACGTGAACGGCATTCTCGACTTCCCGACCGACTTCCCGCGCGCGGACGGCCGCCCGGCGCCGGTCGAGGTGCTGCGGACCTCGCGCCGGTCCGGATCCGCGGTGCTGGCCGCCACCCGACTGCTGACCCAGCGCATGCCCCTGACCCGCCTTCCCGCCGACAAGGTGCGCGCCCACCGAGAGCTCGCCCCCGTGCGGGACGGGGGGCGTGTCGAGGCGTACACGTACCCGACATCCGGCACCGAGCTGGACAACATCGCCGACATCCTGCGCCGGGCCCACTTGGAGGACGGTGTTCCCTGGGGCGAGATGGCCGTCCTGGTGCGCGCCGGTTCCCGCACCATCCCCACGGTCCGCCGCGCCCTCACCGCGGCCGGCGTCCCCCTGGACATCGACGGCGACGACCTTCCGCTGCGCCACGAGCCGGCGGTGGCGCCCCTGCTGACGGCACTGCGGGCGGTGGCGGAGGCGGAGGCCGGGGAGCGGCCCCGGGCGGACCTCGGCGGCGGCGCGGAGACCGGGAGCGGGGCGGCCGGGGAGACGACGGGGGACGCCGGGAGCGGGGCGGCCGGGGAGACGACGGGGGACGCCGGGAGCGGAGCAGGCCCGGATGACGCGGGGGCGGCTGAGCCCGCCACCGAAGCGGCGGCGATGGCCCTGCCGGAGGCGGCCTCCGAGGCGGCGGTGAAAGCCATATCCGAGGTGACGGTGAAGGCCGTACCCGAGGCGGCCCACGAGGCGTCGGTGACGGACGTACCGGAACCCGCGCCTGAGTCTGGCGCCGACACCGACACCGACGCCGACACCGCCGACGCCGACGCCGACACCGATGCCGACGCCGATGCGGTGCCCAGTCCCGCGCCTGACGCCGACGCGGTGCCCAGTCCCGCGCCTGACGCCGGTGCGGTGCCCAGTCCCGCGCCTGACGCCGATGCGGTGCCCAACCCCGCGCCTGACGCCGATGCGGTGCCCAACCCCGCGCCTGACGCCGACGCCGACGCGGCCCTCAAAGCCGCCCCCGGTGAACGCGCTCTCCGCGCGGAGGATCCGTGCTGGCTCCCCACCGAGACCGCCCTCACTCTGCTCGCCTCCCCCCTCGCCTCCATGGACGCCGCCGACCTGCGCCGCCTCGGCCGCGCCCTGCGCGAGGAGGAGCGTGCCGCCGGCAACCCGCTGCCGCCGCCCTCGGACGAGCTGCTCGCGCGCGCACTGGCCGAGCCGGAGCGACTGGCGGTACACGACCCGGCGTACGCGCGCGGCGCCCAGCGGCTCGGCGCGCTGCTCCGGAAGGCCCGCGAGCGCCTGGCGGGCGGCGGCAGCGCCGAGGAGGCGCTGTGGGACCTGTGGGAGGGCACTCCGTGGCCCACCCGCCTGGAACGCTCCGCCCGTCGCGGCGGCGCCGCCGGACGCAATGCCGACCGCGACCTGGACGCCGTGTGCGCGCTCTTCGCGACGGCCGCCCGCGCGGAGGAGCGCACCGGTGGCCGGGGAGCCCTGAACTTCCTGGAGGAGATCGACGCCGAGGACATCGCGGCCGACACCCTGACGCGGCGTGCCGTACGCCCCGACGCCGTGCGTCTGATGACCGCTCATCGCTCGAAGGGGCTGGAGTGGCGGTTGGTCGTCGTCGCGGGCGTCCAGGAGGGCCTGTGGCCGGACCTGCGCCGCCGCGGCTCCCTGCTGGAGGCCGACCGGATCGGGCGCGACGGACTCGCCGAACCCCTCACGCCCGGTGCGCTGCTCGCCGAGGAACGCCGCCTGTTCTACGTGGCCGCCACGCGCGCGCGTGAACGGCTCGTGGTGACCGCCGTGAAGGCCCCGGCCGACGACGGCGACCAGCCCTCCCGGTTCCTGACCGAACTCGGCGTCGAACCCGCCGACGTCACGGGCCGTCCGCGTCGGCCCCTCGCCGTCGCCGCGCTCGTCGCCGAACTGCGCGCCACCACGGTCGATCCCCGCGTCTCCGAAGCCCTGAGGGAGGCCGCCGCCCGCCGCCTGGCCCGCCTCGCCGCCCTCGCCGACGAGGACGGCCGCCCCTTGGTGCCGTCCGCACACCCCTACCGCTGGTGGGGCATGTGGGACTCGACCGAGAGCAAGGTGCCGCTGCGCGAGCGGGACCAGCCCGTCACGCTCTCCGGGAGCGCCCTCGACCAGTTGGCCAACACCTGTGCCCTCCAGTGGTTCCTCGGCCGAGAGGTGAAGGCCGACGCACCCGCGACCGCCGCCCAGGGCTTCGGCAACGTGGTGCACGTCCTCGCCGACGAGGTGGCCTCCGGACACACGCCGGCCGACCTCGCCGTCCTCATGGAACGCCTGGACTCCGTGTGGAACGCGCTCGCCTTCGACGCGCCGTGGAAGTCGG
Source organism: Streptomyces pactum (assembly GCF_002005225.1). NCBI lineage: Bacteria > Bacillati > Actinomycetota > Actinomycetes > Kitasatosporales > Streptomycetaceae > Streptomyces > Streptomyces pactum. The sequence continues at coordinate 3,123,791 of NZ_CP019724.1, read as the reverse complement.
CGCAGGAGAAGGCCAACGCGCGCGTGGCGCTCGAACGCTTCCTCAGGTGGCACGTCATGGACCGCGCCGGACGCACACCGGTGGCCAGCGAGCACGATTTCGACGTGACCCTGGAGGCCGGCGACTACGAGGTACGCATCCGCGGCCAGATGGACCGCGTCGAGGCCGACCGCGACGGCCGCGCCTACGTCGTCGACTTCAAGACGGGCAAACAGGCGCCCACCTCCGCCGAGGTGGCCCACCACCCCCAGCTCGCCGTCTACCAGCTCGCCGTCCGCGAGGGCGCCGTGGACGACGCGTTCGACGGTTCCCGTCCCGAACCGGGCGGTGCCGAGCTGGTCCAGCTACGCCAGGGCGCGCCCAAGCGCGACGGCGGCGAGGCCCTTCCCAAGGTGCAGGCGCAGGACTCCCTGGAGGGGCCGGCGGGCGAGTGGGTCGGCGACCTGCTCGCCACGGCCGCGGGCAAGGTTCTCGACGAACGGTTCACCCCCACCGCGGGCCAGCACTGTACTCACTGCGCCTTCCGCGCGTCGTGCAGCGCGCGGCCCGAGGGACGGCACGTGGTGGAGTGACCGGCCGGAGCGAACGGGACGCCGGTGTGATGAGCCGCACCACAGGCGCTGACCTGCGTTCTCTCCGCTCCGAAGGCGATGCCGTCCCCCGCTGATGCTCCTATTGCCTGTCAAACGGCTTGGAGCCAGTTGCGGTAGGCGTGGGCGAGGTCGTCGTCTCGGCGGGTCCCGCGTTCGAGGGTGGAGATGGTGGCCGGCCAGAGGGCGAAGTGGCGGGCTGCAGCGGTCAGGGTGATGTTCTTGGACCGCCGCAGCGGCCGTAGATCGTCGATGCCGGGGACGGTGACCGTGGTGGTCAGGCAGCGGAACATCTCCCGGGCGATGGCCCGTTTCAGCAGCCGGATGATCTCCTTCTTCGTCCGGCCGGCGGCGGTCTGACGTGCCACGTACTCGCGGGTGCGGGAGTCGCTCGACATGCGGACCAGGGCGACGCGGTAGAGGGCTGCGTTTGCTTGCCGGTCGCCGCCTCGCGAGAGGCGGTGGCGGTTGGTCCGGCCGCTGGAGGCGGGGACCGGTGCGGCTCCGCACAGGGCCGCGAAGGAGGCCTCGGTCCGCATGCGGTCGGGGTTGCCTCCGGCGGTGACGAGCAGTTGGGCCGCGGTGTCGGGGCCGACTCCGTGGGCGGCTCGCAGTCCGGGGTTGTGGACACTCACCACGCTGTCCAGTGCCTTGACCAGGGTCTCGTGTTCGACCGTCAGTTTCTTGACGCGTCGGGCGAGACTCTTCAGCGCGGTGAGGACCGCGGTATGGACCGCGTCCCCGGCGGGCCGCAGCCGGGCGAGGGCGTCGGTGCGGTCCGTTCCTTTGAGCCGGCCGTACTTGGCGCGGATGGTGTCGGGAGCGGTGATGAGGAGGCTGCCGATCTGGTTCAGGGCGGCGGTGCGGGCCTTGACCGCGGAGCGGGCGGCGTTGTGCAGGGCGCGTATGCCCGCGACCGTGTCGTCCTTGGGGGCGCTGGAGGCTCGTCCGGACAGGGCGGCGCGGGCGGCGGCGTAGGCGTCGATGGGGTCGGACTTGCCGATGCGGCGGCGTTCGGCCCGGTCGGGCCGGTTGACCTCCACGACATGAAGCCCCGCCTCGCGGGCGGCGCGGGTGAATCCGGCTCCGTAGGAGGCGGTGCCCTCCACCCCGATGGCGATCACGTGGCCGTGGGCGGTCAGGAAGGCCAGGGCCGCGGCGTATCCGGCGGCAGTGGTGGTGAACTCGGCGTCCGCGAGATGGCCGCCGTTGTCGCTGATGACCGCGACGTGGAGGGTGTCGGTGTGGGAGTCGACCCCGCCGACCACATCCTGGTCTGCCGTGTTGTCCATGACCGCTGATGTCATGCTGATGGTGCCTTCCCAGCCGAAGGTGGGCGCCGGCCGGGTGGCGCAGACAGGACATTGAAGGGGCTTCTGACCAAGCTCCTATCAGGTCATGTTCCGCCCGGCCGGAGCCATGAGAACAGGTCCCGGTGGCCGGACAGAACAGCCAGAAGACAGTCCAGCAGGACGTCAGTCAGTGGCAGAGCCATGACCACCGGAACCTGAGTATCAGGATCAATGTCAGTGGCCGCCGCTAGCCTCTGTGACGTGCCCGCCCATCTCACCGATCCCGAGCAGCTCAAAGAGCTCCTCGGCATCCCCTTCACCCCGGAGCAGACGGCCTGCATCATCGCGCCGCCCGCCCCGCAGGTGATCGTGGCCGGAGCCGGGTCGGGCAAGACGACCGTGATGGCCGCGCGCGTGGTGTGGCTGGTCGGTACCGGCCAGGTCGCCCCGGAGCAGGTCCTCGGTCTCACCTTCACCAACAAGGCGGCCGCCGAACTCGCCGAACGCGTCCGCAAGGCGCTGATCAGGGCAGGCGTCACCGACCCGGACGTGATCGACCCGGACAACCCGCCGGGCGAACCGGTGATCTCGACGTACCACGCCTTCGCGGGCCGTCTCCTGACCGACCACGGCCTGCGCCTCGGACTGGAGCCGACCTCCCGGCTGCTCGCCGACGCCACCCGCTACCAGCTCGCCGCGCGTGTCCTGCGCGAGGCCCCCGGCCCCTACCCCGCGCTCACCCGCTCCTTCGCCGACCTGGTCAGCGACCTCCTCGCACTCGACGCGGAGCTCGCCGAGCACCTCGTACGCCCCGAGGAACTGCGCACCTGGGACGCCGGCCTCCTGGACTCCCTGCACACCGTCAAGCTCAGCAACGCCGATCTGCGCAAGGTCCCCGAGGCCGCCGCCGCGCGCCGTGAACTCGCCGACCTGGTGATCCGCTACCGGGCCGCGAAGCGCGAACGGGACCTGCTCGACTTCGGCGACCAGATCGCGCTGTCCGCACAACTCGCCGGGCTCCCGGAGGTGGGCCGCGTCCTGCGAGACGAGTTCCGGGTCGTGCTGCTGGACGAGTACCAGGACACCTCGGTGGCCCAGCGCATTCTCCTCGCGGGCCTGTTCGGCGACGGCACGGGCCACCCCGTGACCGCCGTGGGCGACCCCTGCCAGGCGATCTACGGCTGGCGCGGCGCCTCCGTCGCCAACCTCGACGACTTCCCCGAGCACTTCGCGCACGCGGACGGCGGCCCCGCCACCCGGCAGGCGCTCAGCGAGAACCGCCGCAGTGGCGGCCGCCTCCTCGACCTCGCCAACGGCCTCGCCGAGCCCCTGCGCGCCATGCACGCGGGCGTGGAGGCCCTGCATCCCGCCCCGGGCGCCGAACAGGACGGCACGGTCCGCTGCGCCCTGCTGCGCACCCACGCCGAAGAGATCGACTGGATCGCCGACTCCGTCGCCCACCTCGTGCGTACCGGCAGGGCGCCCGGCGAGATCGCCGTCCTGTGCCGCACGGCGACCGACTTCGCCGAGATCCAGGGCGCGCTGGTGGCCCGCGACGTCCCCGTCGAGGTCGTGGGCCTGTCCGGACTGCTGCACCTGCCCGAGGTGGCCGACCTGGTCGCCGTCTGCGAAGTCCTCCAGGACCCCGGCGCCAACGCCTCCCTGGTCCGCCTGCTCACCGGCCCGCGCTGGCGCATCGGTCCGCGCGATCTCGCCCTCCTGGGCCGCCGCGCCCGGCTCCTGGTGAGCCACGCGCGCGTGGAGGGTGACGACGACCCCGACCGGCGGCTCGCCGAGGCCGTCGAGGGCGTCGACCCGTCCGAGGTGATATCGCTCGCGGACGCCCTCGACACCTTCCTGGAGACGCCGTTGGACGGCAGCGGGGACGACGACGGCCTGCCCTTCTCGCCGGACGCGCGCGTGCGGTTCGCACGGCTGGCCACCGAACTGCGCGACCTGCGCCGAGCCCTGTCCGACCCGCTCATGGACGTACTGCACCGGATCCTCGCCGTCACCGGCCTGGAGGTGGAACTGTCCGCCTCCCCGCACGCACTGGCCGCCCGTCGCCGCGAGACCCTGTCGAACTTCCTGGACGTCGCCGCGTCCTTCGCCGCGAGTGACGGCGAAGCCTCCCTGCTCGCCTTCCTGGGCTTCCTGCGCACCGCCGCCCAGTACGAGAAAGGCCTCGACAACGCCCTGCCCGGCGGCGAGAACACCGTCAAGGTGCTCACCGCGCACAAGTCCAAGGGCTTGGAGTGGGACGTCGTCGCCGTACCCGGCCTGGTCACCGGGACCTTCCCCAGCGGCCAGGGCCGCGAGAAGTGGACCGCCCAGGGCAAGGTGCTGCCGCACGGCCTGCGCGGCGACGCCGACACCCTGCCCGAGGTCGGCTCCTGGGACTCCCGGGGCCTGAAGGCCTTCCACGAGTCGATGAAGGAACACCAGCGCACCGAGGAACTGCGCCTCGGCTACGTCACCTTCACCCGCCCGCGCTCCCTGCTGCTGGGCTCCGGCCACTGGTGGGGCCCCAGCCAGAAGAAACCTCGCGGACCGTCCGAGTTCCTCACGGCGCTGTACGAGCACTGCGCCGCCGGACACGGCGAGATCGAGGCCTGGGCGGACGGACCCGCCGAGGACGAGGAGAACCCGGCCCTGCACCGGGCGACCGCCGACCAGGCCTGGCCCCTGCCACTGGACGACGCGGCCCTCGCCCGCCGCCGGTCCGCCGCCGAGACGGTCCTCGCACATCTGGACACCCTCGCCTCCCACGAGGACGGCCGCCTCGCCGCCGTGCACGACCCGGACACCCACGACGACCCGGACTGGCCGCCGCTCGAGGACGAAGAGGCACCGCAGGACGCTGAGGTACTCCATGAGGGAGAGGACCCCGGCGACCCCGACTGGACGGACGAAGGTCCCGACGACTGGGACTCCTGGACCGCGGACCGTCCCACCGCCCAGCCGGCCCCCGGCCCACCGACGCCGGACGTCAGCCCCGCCATCCCCCGCCAGGCGACTCCGTCGGGACCGCCCGGCGGCACCGACCTGCCCCGCCCGCACCGCGAGGAACCGCGCCCCGGGCAGGCCGCCCCCGCCTTCCTCACCCCTGAGGAGGCCCGCACCGTCGCCTCCTGGGACCGGGACCTCGACGCCCTCGCCGGGGAGCTCCTGCGCGCCCGCGAGAGCGTCACCGAGGTACCTCTTCCGGCGTCGCTGACCGCCTCCCAGCTACTCGCCCTGTCCGCCGACCCGGACGGCTTCGCACAGGAGCTGGCCCGTCCCATGCCCCGGCCGCCCCAGCCCGCCGCCCGCCGCGGGACCCGTTTCCACGCCTGGGTCGAGGCCCGTTTCGAACCCCTGACACTCCCCCTGCTGGAGCCGGAGGAGTTGCCCGGCAGCGACGCCGAGATCACCGACGAACGCGACCTGGAGTTCCTCAAGGACGCCTTCGAACGCACCGAGTACGCCCGGCGCACCCCCTACCGTGTCGAGGCGCCGTTCCAGCTCTCGCTCGCCGGCCGAGTCGTACGCGGTCGCATCGACGCCGTCTACAAGGAGGGCGACGGCGAGACGGTGACGTACGAGATCGTCGACTGGAAGACGAACCGTGCCGCCACCGCGGACCCGCTGCAGCTCGCCCTCTACCGCCTCGCCTGGGCCGAGCAGCAGCACGTACCGCTGGAGTCGGTGACGGCTGCCTTCCTGTACGTGCGCACGGGCGAGGTCGTACGGCCCGACGGGCTGCCGGACCGTGCCGCGCTGGAAAACCTGCTGCTGGCCGACCCGGTCGGTGACGAACCGCACGATCAGGGTGTCGGCGCGGGCCGATAGGCTCGTGAGCATGAGCGAGACCCCGGACAGCGCTGTCCGTACGTACATCGAGCACCACCGCGCCGCCTTCCTCGACGACCTCGTCGAGTGGCTGCGCATACCGTCCGTGTCGGCCCAGCCCGACCACGCGTCCGATGTGCGCCGCAGCGCCGACTGGCTCGCCGCCAAACTCGGGGAGACCGGCTTCGAGACCGCGGAGGTCTGGCCGACGCCGGGCGCCCCGGCCGTCTTCGCCGAATGGCCCTCCGGCGACCCGGAGGCACCGACGGTCCTCGTCTACGGCCACCACGACGTGCAGCCGGCCGCCCGCGAGGACGGCTGGAACAGCGACCCCTTCGAGCCCGTCGTCCGCGGAAACCGCCTCTACGCGCGCGGGGCGGCCGACGACAAGGGGCAGGTGTTCTTCCACACACTCGGCGTCCGCGCACATCTCGCCGCGACCGGCCGCACCGCCCCCGCGGTGAACCTCAAGCTGCTGATCGAGGGCGAGGAGGAGTCCGGCTCCCCGCACTTCCGCGCCCTGGTCGAGGAGCGCGCCGAGCGACTCGGCGCCGACGCGGTGATCGTCTCCGACACCGGCATGTGGTCCGAGGACACCCCCACGGTCTGTACCGGCATGCGCGGCCTCGCGGAGTGCGAGATCCGGCTGCACGGCCCGGACCAGGACATCCACTCGGGTTCCTTCGGCGGCGCGGTGCCCAACCCGGCCACCGCCGTCGCCCGCCTCGTCGCCGCCCTGCACGACGAGCACGCGCGCGTGGCGATCCCGGGCTTCTACGACGGCGTGACCGAACTCACCGACCAGGAACGCGACCTCTTCGCCGAGCTGCCCTTCGACGAGTCGCAGTGGCTGCGCACGGCCAAGTCGTACGCCGCCCACGGCGAGGTGGGGCACACCACCCTGGAGCGCGTCTGGGCCCGCCCCACCGCCGAGGTCAACGGCATCGGCGGCGGCTACCAGGGCCCGGGAAGCAAGACGATCATCCCGTCCTCCGCCATGGTGAAGCTCTCCTTCCGGCTGGTCGCGGGCCAGGACCCCGACCACGTCGAGAAGGCCGTCCGCGCCTGGGCCGCCGAGCAGGTGCCCGCCGGGATCCGCTGCGAGATCACCTTCAGCGGGGCCACGCGCCCGTGCCTGACGCCGCTGGACCACCCGGCGCTGCAATCGGTGGTCCGCGCCATGGGCCGGGCCTTCGGGAAACCGGTCCGCTTCACGCGCGAAGGCGGCTCCGGACCGGCCGCCGACCTTCAGGAGGTCCTCGGCGCACCGGTGCTCTTCCTCGGCATCTCCGTCCCGTCCGACGGCTGGCACGCCCCCGACGAGAAGGTCGAGCTGGACCTGCTCCTCAAGGGCGTCGAAACCTCCGCCCTCCTGTGGGGTGACATGGCGGAGCACTGGCGCCACGCGCCCTGAACGCCCCGCACGGTCCAGGTCCGGACCCGCATCACGCGCGCGGCACACCGAAAAGACCGCCCCGCACCGCCGAGCCCTCCGGGCCCCGGTCGCCACCCGCCCTACGACCCGCTGAACCGCCTGCCGAACCGAACCGCTCACCGGGGGAGTTGGAAGCACCCGTGACCACCTGGACCGACCACACCGCCGACCGTCCCATCTCGCTCACCGCTCCCAGCGGCATCGACCGCGCCGCCCACCACCGCCTGGACGAGGCCTGGCTCGCGGCGGCGTGGAGTCACCCGTCGACGCGCTGCTTCGTGGTCTCCGGCGGTCAGGTCCTCATCGACGAGACGCCCGACGGGCGTACTGAAGTCGTCATGATTCCCTCCTTCGAGGCCCCGCTCACCGAGGCACACCGCTACTTCCTGGGCACCGACGAGGACGGTGTCAGCTATTTCGCCCTCCAGAAGGACTCCCTGCCCGGCCGCATGGACCAGTCCGCCCGCCCGGCGGGCCTGCGCGAGGCCGGCCTGCTCCTGTCACCCCGTGACGCGGGCCTGATGGCCCACGCGGTCGCCCTGGAGAACTGGCAGCGTCTGCACCGCTTCTGCTCCCGCTGCGGCGAGCGCACCGTCATCGCCGCGGCCGGCCACATCCGCCGCTGCCCCGCCTGCGGTGCCGAGCACTACCCGCGCACCGACCCCGCGGTGATCATGGCCGTCACGGACGGGGAGGACCGCATTCTGCTCGGCCGCCAGGTCCACTGGCCCGAGGGCCGCTTCTCGACGCTCGCCGGTTTCGTGGAGCCCGGCGAGTCCATCGAGCAGTCGGTGCGCCGTGAGGTCTACGAGGAGGCGGGCATCACCGTCGGCCCCGTCGAGTACGTCGCCAGCCAGCCCTGGCCCTTCCCGTCCAGCCTCATGCTGGGCTTCATGGCCCGCGCCACCTCGACCGACATCAACGTCGACGGCGACGAGATCCACGAGGCCCGCTGGTTCTCCCGCGACGAGTTGGGCGCCGCCTTCGAGTCCGGCGACGTGCTCCCGCCCTACGGCATCTCGATCGCCGCCCGCCTCATCGAGCTCTGGTACGGCAAGCCGCTGCCGACGCGCGGCGCCTTCTGAGCAGTACGACGTGTAGAGGGGCGGCCCTCCCCGCCGGGGAGGGCCGCCCCTCTACACGTCTCGAGCGTCCGGCCGTGCCGTCGCTCAGGCGCCGACCTTCTGCTTCACCTGCGCCAGCGACGGGTTCGTCAGCGTCGAGCCGTCCGGGAAGAGCACGGTCGGCACCGTCTGGTTTCCGCCATTCGCCTTCTCGACGAACGCGGCGGACTCCGGGTCCTGCTCGATGTTGATCTCGGTGTACGCGATGCCCTCGCGGTCCATCTGGCTCTTCAGCCGACGGCAGTAGCCGCACCACGTGGTGCTGTACATCGTTACAGTGCCCGGCATGTCTATCGCGCTCCTTCGGCGGCTCGGGGATGAGGTCGCACCGAGGGAACGTCTGCGGAGGCGCCGCCATTCCCGGTGCGGGGCGGGTGCGGGTCTGGCGCGGTTCGCACGGGTCTCCGGTGCGTGACGCCTGTCGCATTGGTACGACTATCGGTGCGTGCCTGTGGACAACGGACTCACCCGCCTCCCATGACCTGGCAGCATGGCGGTGTGACAGCAGCAACGCACTCCACCCTCTTCCCGCAGGTACCGGACTCGGCCGACGCGGTGCTCGAAGGGCTCGACCCCGAGCAGCGCGAGGTGGCGACCGCCCTGCGCGGTCCGGTGTGCGTGCTGGCGGGCGCCGGTACCGGCAAGACGCGGGCGATCACCCACCGCATCGCCTACGGGGTACGCGCCGGGATCCTCCAGCCCTCCAGCGTGCTCGCCGTCACTTTCACCAACCGTGCCGCGGGGGAGATGCGCGGCCGGCTGCGCCAGCTCGGTGCCGCAGGCGTCCAGGCACGCACCTTCCACTCGGCGGCGCTGCGCCAGCTCCAGTATTTCTGGCCGAAAGCGGTCGGTGGCTCCCTGCCCAGGCTCGTCGACCGCAAGATCCAGCTCGTCGCCGACGCGGCCGCCGCCTGCCGCATCCGCCTCGACCGGGGCGAGCTGCGCGACGCCACCGCCGAGATCGAGTGGTCGAAGGTGACCCAGACCGTCCCCGCCGACTACGCTCTCGCCGCGGCCAAGGCCGGCCGCGAGGCGCCCCGGGACCCGGCCGAGATCGCCCAGCTCTACTCCGCCTACGAGGATCTCAAGCGCGGGCGCGGCGTCATCGACTTCGAGGACGTGCTGCTGCTGACGGTGGCCGTTCTCCAGGACCGGCACGACGTCGCCGAACAGGTCCGCGCCCAGTACCAGCACTTCGTCGTCGACGAGTACCAGGACGTCAGCCCCCTCCAGCAGCGCCTGCTGGAGCTGTGGCTCGGCGACCGTGACGACCTGTGCGTGGTCGGCGACGCCAGCCAGACGATTTATTCGTTCACGGGAGCAACCCCCGACCATCTGCTCGACTTCCGCGGCCGCCACCCCGGCGCCACCGTCGTCAAGCTGGTCCGCGACTACAGATCCACCCCTCAGGTGGTCCACCTCGCCAACGGCCTGCTCGCCCAGGCCCGGGGCCGGGCCGCCGACCACCGTCTGGAGCTCGTCTCCCAGCGTCCCGCGGGTCCCGAGCCCGTTTACACCGAGTACAGCGACGAACCGGCCGAGGCCGAGGGCGCCGCCCGGCGCATCCGCGAGCTCATCGACTCGGGCGTGTCGGCCGCCGAGATCGCGGTCCTGTTCCGCACGAATTCCCAGTCCGAGACCTATGAACAGGCCCTCGCCGACGCCGGGGTCCCCTACCAGTTGCGTGGCGCGGAGCGCTTCTTCGACCGTCCTGAGGTGCGCAAGGCAGGCAGTTCCCTGCGGGCCGCCGCGCGCTTCGGCGGCAACGACTCCCTCCTCGACGACGCCGTCGACCTGCCCTCGCAGGTGCGCGCGGTGCTGTCCGGGGAGGGGTGGACCACCCAGCCCCCCGCCGGGTCGGGCGCCGTCCGCGAACGCTGGGAGTCGCTGGCCGCACTGGTCAGTCTCGCCCAGGACTTCGCCGCCGCCAGAGCGGGCGCGACGCTGAGCGACCTCGTCGCCGAACTGGACGAGCGGGCCGGCGCCCAGCACGCCCCGACGGTGCAGGGCGTCACCCTCGCCTCCCTGCACTCCGCCAAGGGGCTGGAGTGGGACGTCGTCTTCCTGGTGGGTGTCGCCGAGGGCATGATGCCGATCACCTACGCAAAGACGGACGAGCAGATCGAGGAGGAACGCCGCCTCCTCTACGTCGGCGTCACCCGCGCGCGCGAACGCCTGCACCTGTCCTGGGCACTCGCCCGCTCTCCCGGCGGCCGGCCGAGCCGCCGTCCCAGCCGCTTCCTGAAGGGTCTGCGGCCCGGCTCCGGCACGGCGGGCGGGCGTACGGCCGCGGGCGGCCCCGGAGGCGTGGAGCGCGGCTTCGGGCGTGGCGGCGCCGCGCCCGCCGTCCCCAGACGTACCCAGCGGACCCCGGCCCGTTGCCGGGTCTGCGGGCGCACGCTCACCGAGGCGGGCGAGATGAAGCTGATGCGCTGCGAGGACTGCCCGTCAGACATGGACGAGGGTGTCTACGAGCGGCTGCGCGAGTGGCGTGCCGTCCAGGCGGGGCGCAGCGGGCAGCCCGCGTTCTGCGTCTTCACCGACAAAACGCTGATGGCGATCGCGGAGTCCGTACCGGAGGACGAGCGCGAGCTGGCACGCATCCCGGGAGTCGGAGCGCGCAAGCTCAACCGCTACGGAGCTGACGTCCTGGCCATCTGCGCAGGCCAGAGCGGCGTGGGTCTCGGCGAGGACGACTGATACAGACTCGTCGAAAAAATAGTTTGCGCATGCCCCGGGAATCCCCATAGGTTCTTGGTCACGGGAGCAGCGGCCTTCCCGAAGGCCCTGAATCCGTGTTGTACTTGCATATCCGCGGACTGGTTCATCCCAGTCCCCCGAGACGCCGAGAGGAGGCGAGTCCAGTGATCAGCATCAACTTCAGCTCCATCGTCAGCTCCACCGCCAAACTGACCGATCGCTCGGCCGTCTCCCTGTGCATGCTCGGCGTTTCCAACCGGGGTACCGGTCTGTCCGGCATTCGTGCCGTGCGTCCGGCCTCCGCCTCCGTTGCCCCCGCGGGCCTTCCCGTCCGTGAGCGCAATGAGCGACCGACCAAGGCACTGGAAGCAGCAGTAGCGACACAGGCGCAGGCCTATGCCTTTACCGCGACCGGTGCCGGATTCCGGAAGCAGACGACGCAGCACCACCTGATGTGGGCCTTCCGTGGGCCAGAACCCTGGAGTGATCCAGCCTGATCGGCGATCAGGCCGGCGCCTTCAGGGCCGCGGAACCCCACCCGGGATCCGCGGCCCTTCTGTTTGTCCTCGAACGGGGACGGCAGCACGAAGGAGCCTCGGGACAAGAAAAGAACCCGGTACCAAGCCGCCACCCGGCCGACCGGCCGGAACGACCAGACGAGGAAGACCACCCGTGCAACTCGAAGCGCACGCCCCGTCCGTACCGCCTTCCGACACGATCCCCAAGCCCGTCCCCACGGAGGACTCCACCTTGACTCCGCTCACCGCGCTCACCGCGCTTGACGACGCCATCGAGAACCTCGGCGTGCCCGTCCCCTGCCGCTCCTACGACCCGGAGGTCTTCTTCGCGGAGTCGCCGGCGGACGTCGAGTACGCCAAGTCCCTGTGCCGCACGTGCCCGCTGATCGAGGCCTGTCTCGCCGGCGCCAAGGAGCGGCGTGAGCCCTGGGGCGTCTGGGGTGGCGAGCTGTTCGTTCAGGGTGTCGTCGTTGCCCGGAAGCGGCCCCGTGGCCGCCCGCGCAAGAACCCGGTTTCGGCATGAACACCCCAGGAACGATCGACCGTCCCCTCACGTACGACCCCAAGAAGCAGGCCCCGATGAAGCCGTCCACCCACGACATCGCAGGCTCCGCGCCTGAAGACTTCACCACCAGCGACGCGAAGGACTCGCGTCAGAACAGGACCCGTGAGATGCAACTCATCCCAGAAGCCCTGGCTCGTGCGCATATGCACGACCGCCTGCAAGAGGCGGAGCAGGAACGCCGGGCCCTGCGCCTGGTGACCGCTCGCCGGATGCAGCGCCGGGCCGAGCGCGCCTCGCGGCGCGCCCGCCGGGCGCTCGCCATGGCGGTCATGCAGTAACCGAGCACACCCGAAGGGTGGCCTCCCGGCCAGGGAGGCGAAGCTCTCTTTGCGGGGGCCGGTCCGTTCCGAACGGGCCGGCCCTCACGGCGTGTTCAACTCCGGCGGTTCACGCTTCCGCCGCCGTTTCCCCCACCTCGTAGTCGTCCGCCGCCTCGTACTCGTCCTCCTCTTCGGGGACGAACCCCACCAACCACTCCTCCAACTCTTGGCGCAGCCGCACCGTCGCCCCCAACTGGCACAGCACACCGATGGTGCTCAGGGTCACGCGGTGAATCAACAAGTAGGCCGGCGGCAGGTTGAGCTGCTTGGCCAACTGGTAGGCGGGGGAGCGGGGGTCGCCGATCCGGGCCGCCTGGCTCCGCATCCAGCCACGGGTGAAGGTGAACTCGTCGACCCGGGCCGGCTCGATGATCGGCAGGAGATAGTCGAGGACGGCGTCGGGGTCCAGCTCTATCGACTCCCTGACGAAACCCTCTGTGCAGAGCATCTCGTAAACGGCGTCCGCCTCGCCGTCCAGCGTCATGCGCAGGGCCGCCCCGATGGGCTCGGGCAGGCCGCCCGGGAGGCGGTCGACCGTGCCGAAGTCCAGGACGCCCAGGCGCCAGTCGTCCTCACCGTCCGGCCCGCCGGGCAGCAGACGGAAGTTGCCGGGGTGCGGGTCGGCATGCAGCAGGCCGGTGCGCGCCGGACCCGAGAAGAGGAAGTGGGCCAGGAGCTGACCGGCCCGATCGCGCTGCTCCGGCGTGCCGTCCGCGATGATCTCCGACAGCGGGATGCCGTCGATCCACTCGGTCACCAGCACCTGCTCGCACTGGTGGACGACCTCCGGCACCGTAATGTCCGGATCATCCGCGAACTCCTCGGCGTGAGCCCGCTGTGCCTGCGCCTCCAGGTCGTAGTCCAGCTCCTCCGAGACCCGGTCCTTCAACTCCGTGATCAGCGGCTTGATGTCCATGCCGGGGACCAAGGGGCCGAGCAGGCGGGCGAAGCGGCTGAGCTGGTTCAGGTCGGACAGCAGGGCCTCGCCGGCGCCCGGGTACTGCACCTTGACCGCCACTTCGCGGCCGTCGTGCCACAGCGCCCGGTGCACCTGGCCGATCGAGGCGGCCGCGGCGGGCTTGTCCTCGAACTCGAGGAACAGGTCGTGCCAGTCCTCGCCGAGCCGCTCGGCCAGCACGGCGTGCACCGTGCGCGTCGGCATCGGCGGTGCGGCTTCCTGCAGCTTGGTCAGTGCCGCCCGATAGGGCCCGGCGACCTCCTCGGGCAGCGCCGACTCGAAGACGGACAGGGCTTGTCCGAACTTCATCGCCCCGCCCTTGAGCTCGCCCAGCACCTTGAAGAGCTGATCCGCGGTGCGTTGCTGCAACTGCTGGCCGACGATCTCCGCGGACTCGCCCACGATTCGCTTGCCGAGCCCCCAGGTCGCCCGCCCGGCGAAGCCGAGCGGGAGCGCGGCGAGCTTGGCGGTGCGGGTGACCGCCTTGCGCGGAAGATCAGACATGCGCCCTCCAAGTCCCAGCCGGCCGCGCCGGTTCTGCCTCATGGCGTACTTCCGTCGACGGCCCTTGCCCAGCCATTGTCGCGCGCCACCCCCCGTCCCCGGGGGTGTGTTCCTGGTTACCTTTGCCGGCGGCTCCGCACGGGCAGGCGGGGTGCGCCCGTACCGGCCGCGTGTGCCACCGCAGACCGGGCAGTGAAACCTCCCAGCGCGCACCGGTGCCCGAGGGCGTCCGGCCGTCCAGGAAGGCGAGCGCGTGGGCCGCCGCGAGCCCGGCGACGGTCGTGGCGAGGGTGAGGTCGCAGGCCTGCGCCCGGCGCTGTCGGCCGGAGCGCCACTGCGCCACCAGACGGGGCCAGGCCGGGTCACGGTCGGTGCGGTCCGCGTGCAGACAGCCGGCGCACCCCGTCTCGCCGGGCAGGACCAGGGGGCCGACGACGCCCGTTGCCTCCACGACGCCGGCGTACAGGTGAGGAGTACCGGAGGCCATCAGGGGTTCCGCGGCGGCAGGGTCGGGCGCGTGCACCGCGACGTCGTCGCGAGGCGCGACGACCACCAGGGAGAAACCCGGGGCGCTCCCCTCGGGCGGCGTCGTGGGACCGCGGCGCGACGGCCGGCCCGGGGCGGCCCGGCGGACCACCCGGCGGGCCGTCTCGTCGCGGCGGTCGCCGACGGACTCGGCGGGGAGCCCGCCCGGGGCGACGTCCCACGGCTCGACGCGGCCGCCGTCGAGCACGTCGATCTCGCCGACGCCCGCGCCCGACAACAGACCGGCGAGCACCGCGCCCACCCGCCCCGCACCCCGCACCCGCACCCGCAGGGCCCGCCGGGCGGCCAGGTGTCTCATGGCGTCCCCCGGTTCCGAGCTGGTCAGGGACAGCGAGGCGAGATCGGGGCGGAGCCGGTCGAGGAGCTCCTTCCTCTCCCGCAGCGCGTCGGCGTCCGGGCCGCCGCCCCGGGAGTCGTCGAGGATCCCGGCCCTGGCCAGCCGCTCCACCACCCGGTCGACGTGTCCGTCCGGCAGGTCCATGCGCCGGCCCTCCTCCCGCAGGAGCGCCGGTCCACGGGTGCCGTTGAGCAGTTCGAGAAAGCTGCCCGTCGCCGTGTCCACCGGGCCGAGCGTCAGCGCGTGCGCCGGCGTCATCCCGAACTGCACGGTGTTCAGATCGCGCCAGCCGCGCCTCAGCGCGGGCTTCACCATCGGATGCATGCCATATCCCCCATGACTCTTCGCGTTCCAAGGCTTCGAAAGTCCGGAACATCCCCGTATAGCCGGCGGTGGTCGGTCGCGTACCGGTTAGTGCGGTCGGTCGCGAATCCGCCGGCGAGTGCCAGCATGCCCGGAGGGGCGACCGGGCGTCGAAAGTTGTCCACAGGTGGTGGGTATTCGTCGTACGAATCGGTCGTCCACCTCCACGGAGGGGTGGCGGATCGGCGCCGAACCATCCCGGAGCCGGGACTTCCCCGTGTGCAGCGGGTAACGTCGAGGCGTGTCCGCCGACCCACTGCACCGCGCCGGGGCGCCCCAGCGCACACCGACGAATCCGCCGCCGAACGGCTCGAGGGCGAGCGCGATCGAGGTCCGCAGGAGCACCCGGCGACGCCGGACCGTCTCCGCGTACCGCGAGGGCGATCGCACCGTCGTGCTGATCCCCGCCCGGATGTCCGAGGCGGAGGAGCAACGCTGGGTGAGCGTCATGCTGGACAAGCTGGCCGCCCAGGAGAGCAAGCGCGTCCTCGGCGACGCCGAGCTGGCCGAGCGCGCGGAGCGTCTGTCGGGCCAGTACTTCGACGGCCGGGCCCGGCCCGCCTCGGTCCGCTGGGTCACCAATCAGAACACGCGCTGGGGCTCGTGCACCCCGTCCGAGGGAAGCATCCGGCTGTCGCACCGTCTCCAGGGCATGCCCGAGTACGTGGTCGACTACGTCCTTCTCCACGAACTGGCGCACCTGCTCGTCCCCGGGCACGGGCCCCGGTTCTGGCGGCTGCTGGACGCCTACCCGAGGACCGAGCGGGCCCGCGGCTACCTCGAGGGCGTGGTGGCCGCCGACAAGCTGCCGCACGTGCCCGGCGCTCGCAGCGAGTAGCGCGCGCCCCCGAGCGTGCCCCGGCGGAGTGTGCGACACGGCCGCGCACGGGTTCTGTACCGGCTCTGTACCGACTTCTTCCGGTGTCCGGGATTGCCGTTAGCCTGGCGCGACGCACTCACATTCGGATGGGGGACGGTCGTAACGCATGGCCAGGGAATTCCAACGCGGCCACAAGGCCAGGATCAGTGACCTCACCGCGGGCACGGATCTGTACGTAGGCGTGCAGATCTCCGGCCCCGGACTGAACTTCGACATCAGTTGCTTCGGTCTCGACGCCGACGAGCGGCTGTCGGACGACCGGTACTTCGTGTTCTTCAACCAACCGAAGACCCCCGAGGAGTCCATCCAGCTCCTGGGTGCGCAGGCGGGTGACACGGAATCCTTCCGAGTCACCCTCGACAGGATCCCGTCGCAGATCCAGAAGCTCTCCTTCACGGCGACGATCGACGGCGCCGGACAGATGTCGCAGGTCGGCCCCGGATACATCCGGATCGTCGCGGGTGGCGAGGAGGTGGCCCGGTATCCGTTCAGCGGCTCGGAGTTCTCCACCGAGCGCGCCGTGATGCTGGGCGACTTCTATCTGAAGGACGTGTGGCGTTTCGCCGCCGTCGGACAGGGCTTCGACGGCGGGCTGGACGCGCTGCTGAAGAATTTCGGCGGTGAGGTCGCCGAGGAGGAGACGCCCGAGCCGCAGCAGCCGCAGACCGGCGCCGCCCCGGCTTTCGCCCCGCCCGCCCAGGCCTCGGCGCCGCCGGCGTTCGGCGCGCCCGCCGCCGCTCCTGAGCCCGCACCGGCCCCTGCCCCGCAGCCCGCCCCACAAGGCTTCGCCCCTCCGCCCGCCGCCACGCCGCCCGCGCCCCCCGCCCCGACGCCCGGGCCCGACGTGCACGCCGCGCAGACCATCGTCGCGCCCGTGAACACGCCGCCCGGTGGCTCCCCGGTGCCGCCCCCTGCCCCGGCGCCCGCGCCGTACGGCCAGCCCGGTCAGCAGCCGCCGTACGGCCAGGTCCCCGGCCAGACCGCCCCGCCGCCCCCCGGATACGGCCAGCCGCAGGCTCCGCAGGCCCCGGCCCCGCCGCCCGGTTACGGCCAGCCCACTCCGCCTCCGGGGTACGGCCAGCCCCCCGCCCCGCCGCAGGGGCACGGACAGCCGGCCCCGCCTCCCGGTTACGGCCTGCAGGCCCCTCACGGAGCCCCGCAGGGCATGCCTCAGGGTGCGCCGCAGGGCGCCGGGATGATGGCCGCGCTCCAGCAGTTCAAGGAGACGGCGACCGGTCAGCGCTGGACCCAGCAGAACAAGAAGCTGGTCCGCGTCGACCTCGGCGCGGAAGGTCAGCCCGTACTCGCCCGGCAGGGCAGCATGGTGCTCTACCAGGGCAAGGTCGACTTCAGCTACAAGGGCGCCGGATTCGCCGGCCGGGTCGTGGGCAACGCCACCGGCCAGGAGATGCAGCTAATGCGCTGCACCGGCAAGGGACAGGTGTTCCTCGCCGACAACAGCGCGATGCTGCACCCCATCGAACTCCAGGGCGACGCCGTGTGCGTCTCCGCGGAGAACGTCCTGGCCTTCGACGAGAGCCTCCAGTACGAAGTCCGCCGCATCGAGGGACACGGCATCCCCGGTGGCGCGCTGTTCACGATGCAGTTCCAGGGCACCGGCACGATCGTCGTCAAGACGCACGGCGTGCCCGTGGTGCTGCCGGTCACGCCCACCACGTTCGCCGACTGCAACGCCGTCGTCGCCTGGTCGGCCGCCGCCCAGGTGGTCGTCTCCAGCCAGGTGCGGATGCGCCGCAACTCCTACGCGGGCGACACGGGCGAGAGCGTCAACCTGCAGTTCCGGGCGGCACCCGGCAACTTCGTCATCGTCCAGCCGTACGAGATCTGAGGGAGAGCCCGACATGAACCAGCCGCTCGCGGGCTACGCTCCCGCACCGGTCACCGCGCGCATGGAAAACCACGGCAACCACATGCTGAAGGTCGCCATGCAGACCGGAAACGACCTCCTCGCGCGCGTGGGCTCGATGGTCGCCTACGAGGGCTTCGTCCAGTACGAGCCCAATCCGCCCGCCGTCCGCCAGATCGCGAAGGACTGGATGACCGGCGAGGGCGCGCCCCTGATGAAGTGCTCCGGCGACGGACTGCTCTACCTCGCCGACTACGGCGCGAACGTCGTCGTCATCAACCTCAACGGCGACGGCATCTCCGTCAACGCCACCAACCTGCTCGCCTTCGACGCCCACCTGACGTGGGGCGTGGAGCGGGTCAAGGGCCTGGCGAAGTTCGCCGGGCAGGGCCTGTGGAACACCAAGATCTCCGGTCAGGGCTGGGTCGCGCTCACCTCCCGCGGCAAGCCGATCGTCGTCGACTGCGGCGGTGGCGAGGACGAGACCTACGTCGACCCGGACGCGCTCGTCGCCTGGTCCCCGAACCTCAAGGTGAAGGGCAAGCGCAGCTTCAAGGCGCAGTCGCTGATCGGCCGCGGCAGCGGCGAGGCCTACCAGATGGCCTTCTCCGGTCAGGGCATCGTCGTAGTCCAGCCCAGCGAGGACAGCACCGACCGCCTCCGGGTCCGGGGCTGAGGGGGAGCCAGAACATCATGCAGAGCCCGCTTTTCGCCTACACCGACCAGCAGACCCAGGAAGCCTGGAGCCTGCAGAACAAGCACCTGCTGCGCGTCGCCCTGCAGGGCCACGACGACGTGCTCGCCCGCAAGGGCACGATGGTTGCCTACCAGGGGCTCGTCGAGTTCGACGCCGAGTACCAGAGCGACAACCAGTCACGCGCGCGTGCGCGCACCGGTGAGGGCCTGGACCTGATGCGCTGCCACGGGCAGGGCACGGTCTTCTTCGCCAACCTCGCCCAGCACATCCACGTGATGGAGGTCGACCAGGAGGGCCTCACCGTCGACAGCAGCTACGTGCTGGCGATGGAGTCGTCCCTGCACCACGAGGTGATCGCGGTCGACAGCCTGTACGGCATCTCCGGCTCGGGGAAGTACCAGCTCAACATCACCGGCCGGGGCAAGGTCGCCCTGATGACCTCGGGTGCCCCGCTGCTGATGCAGGTGACGCCCGACAAGTACGTCAACTGCGACGCCGACGCGATCGTCGCCTGGTCCACCGGCCTGCGCGTGCAGATGCAGGCCCAGACGCACTCCTCCGGGGTGTGGCGGCGCCGCGGCAACACCGGCGAGGGCTGGGAGCTCAGCTTCATGGGCAGCGGCTTCGCGCTCGTCCAGCCCAGCGAGCTGCTGCCCCCGCAGAACGCCCAGCTCGGGCAGGGGGTATCCGCGCAGTACGGCATGGGCCAGCAGGGTGCCCGCGGTCAGAACCAGGGCAACGTCTGGAGCTGAGCGGGCGGCGCCGCGCCGCACGCTTTGTAAGGGGTGATCGCTAGGGCGGTCACCCCTTACCCGGTTCAGAGCCGGGCGCGGGTCGCCTCCAGCAGGCGTACGACCGACTCGTCGGCCACGTCCGCGACCTCGGCGTACGGGAACCAGCGCAGGTCCAGGGACTCGTCGCTGATCGCCTCGACGGCCCCCTCCGGAGCCAGCGCCGCGTACTGGACGTCCAGATGCCAGGCGCAGGGCGTGTGGTGGCGGTCCAGCCGCACGGGACCGCCGGGCAGCAGGGCCAGTCCGGCGATGCCCGACTCCTCCGTGCCCTCGCGCAGGGCCGCCCGCGCCAGCGTCTCGTCGCCCGGCTCGCAGTGGCCGCCCATCTGCAGCCACATGCGCAACTTCCTGTGGAGGGTCAGCAGGACCCGCCCGCGCGACGGGTCGATCACCATGACGCTCGCCGTGATGTGCCCGTCCGCGCAGGCCTTCCACATGCCGTCCGGGTACGTCGCGAGATGGTCCAGGTAGATCTGGCGCAGCTCGTCCTGGCCCTCGCACCCCTTCAGGACCAGGACGGCGTCGTCGTGGAGGCTCACTCGGTGTCGTCGCCCTTGCCGTCGGCCCCGCCCTGGCCCTTCTCGTCGTCCTTCTTCTTGAGATCGGGCTTGCCGGCCGCCTCACCGAGCATCTTGTCCAGCTCGGAGAAGTCGAGCTGCTCGCGGTGCACGAAGCCGTCCGGGTCGTCCAGGTCGGTCGCGGTCGGCAGCATGTCCGGGTGGGCCCACAGGCCGTCCCGGCCGTCGACACCACGCGCGTCCGTCAGGGACGCCCACAGACGGGAAGCGTCGCGCAGGCGGCGCGGGCGCAGCTCCAGCCCGATGAGCGTGGCGAACGTCTGCTCCGCGGGACCGCCCGAGGCGCGACGGCGGCGCAGCGTCTCGCGCAGCGCGTCGGCGGAGGACAGGCGCGGCTTGGCGGCGGTGTGCACCACCGCGTCCACCCAGCCCTCGACGAGCGCCAGAGCCGTCTCCAGACGGGCCAGCGCCGCCTTCTGTTCCGGGGTGTCCTCCGGCTGGAACATGCCCTGCTGGAGAGCCTCCTGCAACTGCTCGGGGTTCTGCGGGTCGAACTGGCCGACCACGTCCTCCAGCTTGGCCGTGTCGACCTTGATCCCGCGGGCGTAACCCTCGACCGCGCCGAACAGATGCGAGCGCAGCCACGGCACGTGCGCGAAGAGGCGCTGGTGGGCGGCCTCGCGCAGGGCGAGATACAGCCGCACCTCCTCCTGCGGCACGCCGAGGTCCTTGCCGAACGCCTCGACGTTCACCGGCAGCAGCGCGGCCTTGCCGGCCGGGCCGAGCGGCAGGCCCACGTCGGTCGAGCCGACGACCTCGCCGGCGAGCACACCGACGGCCTGCCCGATCTGCGTGCCGAACATGGCGCCACCCATGGAACGCATCATGCCGATCAGCGGGCCGGCCATGGCCTGCATCTCCTCGGGCAGCACGTCGCCCATGGCGGTGCCGACGCGCTCGGCGACCGGGTCGACGAGTTCCCGCCAGGCGGGCAGGGTCGCCTCGACCCACTCCGCGCGGCTCCAGGCCACCGCGGTACCGGCGCCGGAGGGCAGGGCGGTGGCGTCGTCCAGCCACAGGTCGGCCAGGCGGACGGCCTCCTGGACGGCATTGCGCTCGGCGGGGCCGACGCTGGCGTCCTTCGTGCCGTCCGGTGTGCCCTGGGAGACCGTCTGGCGGGCGATCTGCTTGGCCATGTCCCAGTTCACCGGACCGCCCTCGTAGGAGAGCATCTGGCCGAGCTGCTGGAACGCGGCGCCCAGGTCGTTGGGGTTCATGGAACCGAACATGGCAGCGAACGGGTTGTCCGCGCCGGGGCCGCCAAGGCCGCCGGCTCCGGACCCGAATCCGAACGGGTTGGCCGGTCCCTGACCACCGCCGCCCTGCTGGTCCTTCTTCTTGCCCTCGTCGCCGTCGTCCGGCTCCTCCGGCGGAAGGCCGAATCCGAATGGGGTGTCACTCACGGGGTTCCTCGGCTGGTAGGGCCGCCGGTTCTTTCCGGCGGCACGGCTGCCCGACTTCACCACCCAGCGTAGACACCTGCGGCGGTTCGGGCCTCGGTGCTTCGCCGACTGACGGCCTGCGGCAGGATGGATGCCACCTGGTACGTACGCGTCGCTCGCGCCCGTACTGAAGACAACCGCTGGAGACGCCCGGTGAGTTCCCCAGATCCGCAGGTTCGCGCAGCGCGAAACCAGTCAACCAGTTCCGCCCGCCCCGGCGCGCGCGGCCCCGTCGTCGCGGTCACCGGTGCCGCGTCCGGGATCGGGGCGCTGCTCATCGAGCGGCTCGCCGCGTCCGACGAGGTCAAACAGGTCGTGGCCATCGACGAACGGCGCGGTGAGTGCACCGCGGCACGGTGGCAGATCCTGGACGTACGGGACCCGGCCATCGCCGAGAAACTGCGTGGTGCGGACGTGGTCGTGCACCTCGCGCTCGACCTCGACCTGGAGACCGACGCGGCCGCCCGGACGGCTTACAACGTCCGGGGGACGCAGACCGTCCTGACCGCCGCCGCGGCGGCCGGCGTGCACCGGGTCGTGCTGTGCACCTCCGCGATGGTCTACGGGGCCCTCCCGGACAACGAGCTGCCGCTGTCCGAGGACGCCGAGCTGCGCGCCACGGCCGAGGCCACCGGAGTCGGGGACCTGCTGGAGATCGAGCGGCTCGCGCGTCGCGCACCTCGGGCGCATCCCGGCCTCAATGTGACCGTCGTCCGGCCGGCGGTGCTGGTCGGAGGCATGGACACCGCGCTGACCAGGTACTTCGAGTCGCCTCGGCTGCTTGTCGTGGCCGGTTCGCGGCCGGCCTGGCAGTTCTGCCACGTCGACGACCTGTGCAGTGCCCTGGAGTACGCCGTGCTGGAGAAGGCCGACGGGGAACTGGCCGTCGGCTGCGACGGGTGGCTGGAGCAGGAGGAGGTCGAGGAGCTCAGCGGGATCCGGCGGATGGAGCTGCCGTCGGCGGTCGCGCTCGGTGCGGCGGCCCGGCTGCACCGGATCGGGCTGACGCCCTCACCGGCCGGGGACCTGGCCTACACGATGTATCCCTGGGTGGTGAGCGGCAGCCGGCTGCACGACGCCGGATGGCGGCCGAAGTACACCAACGAGGAGGTGCTCGAGGAGCTGCTGGAGGAGGTCTCCGGGCGCCACACCGTCGCCGGGCGGCGCCTCGGGCGCAAGGACGCGACGGCGGCGGGAGCCGCGGGCGCGACGGTGGCGCTGCTGGGCGCGGCCGCAGTGGTGCGGCGGGCGCGCAAGGCCCGGCGGCGGATCTGAGGCGGGGGCCGGGCCGACGCCGGACTCCCGGCCCCGTACCGGCCGGCCGCGCCCCCTGTAGGAGGCTCCAGGGCGGTACGCGCGCGTGCCGGGTGATGGCGCTGTTCCGCGCCGTCCGTGCCGTGCGGCACGATGGGCGTATGGCAACCACGAACGACCACCCCGGTGAGCTGGCCGCGCCGGACCCCGTCAAGCTGATCGGCATCCGGGAGACGCCCCTCTCCGTGGACGAGGTCTTCCGGGCCGTCGGGGACGACGCGGCCGGCGGCACCGCGCTCTTCGTGGGGACGGTGCGCAACCACGACGGGGGGACCGACGTCGATCGGCTCGGGTACTCGTGCCACCCCAGCGCCGAGGCCGAGATGCGGCGCATCGCCGAGAAGGTCGTCGCGGAGTACCCCGTGCGGGCGCTCGCCGCGGTGCACCGGGTGGGTGACCTGGAGGTCGGGGATCTCGCCGTGGTCGTCGCCGTGTCCTGCCCGCACCGGGGCGAGGCCTTCGACGCCTGCCGGAAGCTGATCGACGACCTGAAGCACGAGGTGCCGATCTGGAAGCACCAGTCCTTCTCCGACGGTACCGAGGAGTGGGTGGGCGCCTGCTGAAGGCGGCAGACGGCCCTGCGCGCTCCCGCGTCCCCCTTGTCGCTCCGGTTGCGTGACCGACCCCCCGGCGTGAGCGTTGTCACTGCGGATGGTTAATCTGCTGATCAGTCAGTCGCGGACGCTCATGGGGTTGGGAGGTCGGCATGGCAGCGCTTGCCTGGTTGCTGATTCCGCTTGTGGCGGCTGTCGGCGCGGGTCTGTGGGGCAGTTGGGCCAACCGGACCCGTAGGACACGGGGTGACGGGCCGGAGCTGGACGGGTACGCCCGCTTCCGCGAGGCCATGGAGAGGCCCCGCACCGGAGCCTGACCGGACGGCGCAGCCCTGACGGTGTTCTGACAGCCCGGTCCCGTACTGTCGTGCCATGCCACGCCGCACCGCGACGATGCTCGCCTCCACCCTGATGCTGATCGCGCTCCTGTGCGCGGGTGTGTTCATCCCCGTGCCCTACTCGGAGATGTCCCCGGGGCCGACGGTGAACACCCTCGGGGACCACGATGGCGAGCCGGTGCTGCAGATCGACGGGCACAAGACCTACGAGGCGAGTGGCCATCTGAACATGACCACCGTCCGGGTCACCAGCGCCGAGTACAAGATGAACCTCGTGGAAGCGGTCTACGGCTGGCTGGCACACGACAACCGCGTGGTGCCGCACGAGACCCTCTACCCGGACGGCAAGACCGAGGAAGAAGCCACCCAGGAGAACGCGGAGGAGTTCAGCCAGTCCCAGGAGAGCGCCAAGGTCGCCGCCCTCAAGGCGCTCGGCATCCCGGTGAAGTCCTGGGTGGTCGTCTCCACGGTCGTCAAGGACTCACCGTCCGAGGGCAGGCTGCACGCCGGAGACGTGATCAAGGCGGTGGACGGCACACCGGTCAAGAAGCCCGCGGACGTCGCCGAGCTGGTGACCGAGCACAGGCCCGGACAGGACGTCGTCTTCACGATCGTGCCCGCCAAGGAGCAGGCCGCCGCGGAGAAGGAGGGCCGGACGCCCACCAAGACGCAGGAGGTCACGATCACCACCGCGACCTCCGACGACGCCGGCGAGAAGCGCGCCATCGTCGGGATCTCCGCCGGGACCGATCACACGTTCCCGTTCTCCATCGACATCAAGCTGGCCGACGTCGGCGGCCCGAGCGCCGGTCTGATGTTCGCCCTCGGCATCTACGACAAGCTCACGCCAGGCGACCTGACCGGCGGCAAGTTCGTCGCCGGCACCGGGACGATCGCCGACAACGGCAAGGTCGGACCGATCGGCGGCATCGGGATGAAGACCATCGGCGCGCGGGACAAGGGCGCCCGGTACTTCCTGACGCCCGCCGACAACTGCGCGGCGGCCGCCGAGGACGTCCCCGACGGGCTCACCCTCGTGAAGGTGGACACCATCGACGACGCCCTCGGCGCACTGAAGGACATCCGCTCGGGAGACTCCTCGGGCCTGCCGAAGTGCACGACGGGATGACGGAGCGGGCAGCCGGGTAGAGCCGCGGGGTTACGCGAGCCGGAGGGCTACGCGAGCCGCGGGGCTACTCCTCAATCCTCGAAGGTCGCCGTCAGTGCCTGGGCCAGACCCGGCACCAGGTCGGAGCCCGTGAGGACCTCCGTGGCGGCGTCCTTCTCCCGCAGCCGCAGCGCCGAGTCGCGGGTGCCGTCCCGCAGGACCGCGACCGTCATGCGGACCTCCTGGCGGTCCGGGTGCTCCGCCACCCACTGCGCCAGCTTCGTCTCGTTCAGGCCCTCCGGGACCTGGGCCTCGGCCGAGGGCGGCAGCATCAGGCGCTCCACCGCGAGCGCGCAGCCGACCACGGCGTCCGGCCAGGCGATGGTGCCCAGGAACTCGTCGAGCGGCTGGTCCGTTGGAATTTCGTCCTGCTCGATCGGGGTCAGGCCGGTGATCTCCGGCTCGTCCCGCAGACCGAGCCGGTCCGCGAGTGAGGGCTGATCGGCCCTCAACCGTGCGGTGTCGACAAGTGCGAAGAGGCGTGCGGGCTGGTCCCAGCCGAGGCCGGAGACGTACTCGTCGATCTCGAGTACGGCCCGGGTGAGGGGGCTCGCTGCCATGGGGGTGTTGGACATGGTCACAATCCTGCCTCGTTACTGGCCCGAATCGGGAACCGAGTAAACGATGAGTAAGTTGCATAGGTGTGGGCCCGCGAACACGGGGGCGCACGGGGGGCCCGCGAACCCGAGGGCCTGACGGATCAACAGCGAACTTCGAGGTGCCACCTTGGCTTTCCAGATGCCGGACCGCGGCGGAGGCCCCCCGACGGGGCCGCGGATCAGAGTGGGCCGCCCGTCCCGGCGTGTCCGAACCCTGCTGATGACACTTGGTGTCCTCGCCGTGCTCGGCATGGCGTTCACCATGTTCGCGGGATTCTGGACGGACTGGCTGTGGTACAGGTCGGTCCACTACTCGTCGGTGTTCACGACGACCCTGTGGACCAAGATCGGACTCTTCTTCGTGTTCGGTCTGCTGATGGCACTCGCCGTCGGGTTCAACATCTGGCTGGCCCACCGGCTGCGGCCGCCGCTGAGCGCCATGTCGATGGAGCAGCAGAACCTCGACCGGTACCGGATGGGTATCGCCCCGTACAAGAAGTGGCTGCTGCTCGGCATCACGGCCCTGGTCGGCCTGATCGCCGGCGCTTCCGCGTCCGGCCAGTGGCGGACCTGGCTCATGTGGGTCAACGGCGTGCCCTTCGGGCAGAAGGACCCGCAGTTCAAGCTGGACGTCTCCTTCTACGCCTTCGACCTGCCCTGGTACCGGTTCCTGCTCGGCTTCGGCTTCGCCGCTGTGATCATCTCGGTGATCGCCGCCGCGCTCACCCACTACCTGTACGGCGGGCTCCGCGTCACCAGCCCGGGTGCGCGCGCCACGGCCGCGGCCACCGGGCACCTGTCGGTGCTCATCGGCGTCTTCGTCGCCCTCAAGGCGGTCGCCTACTGGCTCGACCGGTACGGGCTGGCGGTGAAGTCCAGCGACTTCAAGGCCACCGATAGCTGGACGGGTCTGCGGTACGTCGACGCCAACGCCTACCTGCCGGCCAAGACAATCCTGTTCTGCATCGCCGTCATCTGCGCGCTGCTGTTCTTCGCGACGCTGTGGCGCCGCACCTGGCAGCTCCCCGTGATCGGTTTCGGCCTGATGGTGCTCTCCGCGATCCTCATCGGCGGCCTGTACCCGGCACTGGTCCAGAAGTTCCAGGTCCAGCCGAACGAGCAGGCCAAGGAGGCGCCGTACGTCGAGAAGAACCTCAAGGCGACGCGCGAGGCCTACGGCATCGAGGGCACCCAGGTCACCGAGTACCCGGGCGTGAGCCAGACCAAGGACAAGACCAAGCTCCGGGACGACGTGGACGCCGCCGCGTCCATCCGGATCATGGACCCGAACGTCATCTCGCCGACGTTCCAGCAGCTCCAGCAGATGAGGAACTACTACGCGTTCCCCAACAACCTGGACGTCGACCGTTACTCGAAGGACGGCAAGGACCAGGACACGGTCATCGGTCTGCGTGAGCTGAACCTGGCCGGCATCCCGAAGAAGAACTGGATCAACAACCACTTCCGCTACACCCACGGATACGGCGTCGTCGCGGCCAAGGGAACCGAGGTCGACTCCGAGGGCCGCCCGGTCTTCACCGAGTCCGACCTGCCGTCCCAGGGCGATCTCGGGACGTACGAACAGCGGATCTACTACGGCGAGAAGACCACCACCTACTCGATCGTGGGCGGCCCCCAGAAGGAGATCGACTACTCCGACGACAGTGGGGAGAAGACGTTCAGCTACAAGGGTGACGGCGGGATCGACCTCTCCAACGCGGTCAACCGGGCGGCGTACGCGGCAGCGTTCAGCGAGCCGCAGATCCTGTACTCCGGTGCGATCGGCGAGGGCTCGCGGATTCTCTACAACCGCACGCCCAAGGAGCGCGTCGAGGCCGTCGCACCGTGGCTGACCATCGACGGCGACGCCTACCCGGCGGTCGTGGACGGCCGTATCCAGTGGATCGTCGACGCGTACACGACGACGAACGGCTACCCGTACGCCTCCCGTACGACGCTCGGCGACACCACGGCCGACTCCCTGACCGCGAACAACAACTCACGCGCGGTGGTGGCCCAGCAGAACCAGGTCAACTACATCCGCAACTCCGTGAAGGCGACCGTCGACGCGTACACCGGCGACGTCAAGCTGTACCAGTGGGACACCAAGGACCCGGTCCTGAAGACCTGGATGAAGGCGTTCCCGGACACGGTGAAGGACAAGAGCGAGATCTCCGACGCGCTGATGGCGCATCTGCGCTATCCGCAGGACCTGTTCAAGGTCCAGCGCGAACTGCTCACGCGCTACCACGTGAAGGACGCCAACACGTTCCTGAGCGGTAGCGAGGTGTGGCAGGTGCCGGACGACCCGACCAACAAGTCGGGCGACGCGGTGCCGCCGTACTACCTGAGCATGAAGATGCCGGACCAGGATCAGCAGGCGTTCTCGCTGACGACGACGTTCACGCCCAACGGACGCGACAACATCAGCGCGTTCATGGCGGTGGACGCCGAGGCCGGGACAGACGGCTACGGCAAGATCAGAATTCTGAAACTGCCGACGAGTACGACCGTCAACGGACCGAAACAGGTCCAGAGCCAGTTGAACTCCGAGCAGGACATCGCCGAGACCATCAGGCTGCTGAGAGGTGGCGACTCCGAGGTCGAGTACGGCAACCTGCTGACGGTGCCGCTCGACGGAGGACTGCTGTACGTCGAGCCGGTCTACGTGCGCGGTGGCGACCTCAAGTACCCCCTGCTGCGCAAGGTGCTGGTGAGCTACGGAGGCAACACCGCCTTCGAGAACACCCTCGACGAGGCCCTCGCCAAGGTCTTCGGAGCGCAGGATCCCACGACCGAACCGCCAACGGACGAGGGCGAGGGCACCACCGAGCCGCCGCCGACCTCCACCAACCCGACGGTCCGGGAAGCGCTGAGCGACGCGCAGAAGGCCTTCGACGCCGGCCAGAAGGCGCTGGAACAGAAGGACCTCGCCGCTTACGCGGAGGCGCAGAAGGATCTGGAGGAGGCCCTGCAGCGCGCCGAGGAGGCGCAGACCAAGGTCGACGAGACCGGCGGCAAGAACGGCGACGACAAGAGCGGGGACAAGGGCGAGGACGGCAAGGCCAGTCCGAGTCCGAGCCCGGCCAAAGACTCCGGCGCAGGCTCGGACAGCGGCTGACCCCGTTGCTTCGTACCGAGCGTTAGAGCTGGTCAAAGCCCATCCCGCGCCGTGCTAGGGTTGTGAACACAACGGCGCGGGGTGGAGCAGCTCGGTAGCTCGCTGGGCTCATAACCCAGAGGTCGCAGGTTCAAATCCTGTCCCCGCTACTGAAGTCGTCAGCTACGTGCGAGCGACCATGAAGGCCCGGATTCCCAAGGGAATCCGGGCCTTTGTGATGTGCGAACGCATGTACCGGTGAGATCTACGGCCGCGCCGCCACTGGGAGTTGGGGAGATCTGTGTTTGACTTGTCTCCCTGTGGGCATGTCGACAAAACGCTGAAGTGACCTCACTGGCTGCGGTATACCGGATGTACCCAGGTTGCAGGTGGTGCGACGATGGACGTTATGGGGGACATGGCAAATCTGTTCGGGACAGGGCGTTTTGCGCAGCCGTCCGGTCAGGAGGAAGCCGCGGACGAGGCCCAGGAGGCCGCCGACGAGGCCGCCGAGGAAGTGCGCCTGCGGCTTGCCGTCGACGCCGGCGACGTCGAGGCGATGAGCGTCCTCGGTGCGATGCTGCTGCGCCGCGGCGACTTCGACGGAGCCGAGTCCCACCTGCGTGCCGCCACCGCAGCCGGTGACCGGGCCGCAGCCAACAACCTGGGCGTCCTGCTGCACCATCGGGGATACGCCGACGAGGCCGCCGGATGGTGGCGGATCGCCGCCGTCGCCGGGTCCGCGGCGGCCGCCCACGCGCTGGGGCGGCACTTCCGCGAGCGCGGCGACGAGCCCGCCGCCGGGTACTGGCTGTGCCAGTCCGCCGAACAGGGCCACGTGCTGGGCGCCTATGCGCTCGCCGACCTGCTGGAGCACCGCGGTGACGACGCCGGCGCCGAGCGGTGGATGCGGGCCGCGGCCGACCGAGGGCACCGGGAGGCCGCGTACCGGCTGGCACGGACGCTGGACCGGCGCGCCGGGCGGGACCGTGACGGCGACGGCAATGCGACCGCCCCCGCGGCCGAGGAGGCCGAGCAGTGGTACCGGCAGGCCGCCGCACGCGGTCACCGGCGGGCCGCACTGCACCTCGGGACGATCCTGGAGAAGCGGGGCGAGCTCAAGGAGGCCGGCCGCTGGTACCTGACCTCCGCCAAGGACGGCGAGGCCCGCGCGGCCTGCGCGCTCGGCTTCCTGCTGCGCGACGCCGGGGACACGGAGAGCGCCGCCGTGTGGTGGCTGCGGGCCGCCCAGGACGGCGACGGCAACGCGGCCAACGCACTGGGCGCGCTGCATGCCGAGCGCGGCGAGACCCAGACCGCCGAACGCTGGTACCGGGCCGCGATGGACGCCGGGGACGACAACGGGGCGTACAACCTCGGGCTGCTCTGCGCCGAACAGGGCCGCACCACCCAGGCCGAGCAGTGGTACCGCCGGGCCGCCTACGCCGGTCACCGGGAGGCCTCCAACGCGCTGGCCATCCTGCTGCTGCGCGGCGGGGACGAGACCGGTGCCGAGCCCTGGTTCTCCAAGGCCGCCGAGGCGGGCAGCGTCGACGCCGCCTTCAACCTCGGGATCCTGCACGCGGGACGGGGCGAGGACCGGACGGCGCTGCGCTGGTACGAGCGGGCCGCCGCCGCAGGGCACACCGAGGCGGCGCTGCAGGTGGGGATGGCGCGCCTGCGCGACGGGGACGAGCGGGAGGCCGAGCGGTTCCTGCGGTGTGCGGCGGGGGGCGGCAGCGCGGAGGCCGCCTACCGGCTGGCGGCGGTGCTCGACGCGCGCCGGCCGCCCGCGCCCGCGCACGAGCTCGGGGAGACGGCACAGGAGAAGTCCGAGTGCGAGGAGTGGTACGAGCGGGCGGCCTCCCAGGGGCACCGGCGGGCGCAGGTGCGGGTCGGGATGCTGGCCGCGGCGCGGGGCGAGGTGGTGGAGGCGGCCCGGTGGTACCGGGAGGCGGCCGAGGCCGGGTCCCGCAACGGCGCGTTCAACCTGGGGTTGCTGCTCGCCCGGGAGGGGAGCGATCCGGAGGCCGTCGTGTGGTGGCGCCGGGCGGCCGACGCCGGGCACGGGCGGGCGGCGCTGCGGCTCGCGCTGGTC
Source organism: Streptomyces pactum (assembly GCF_002005225.1). Lineage (NCBI taxonomy): Bacteria > Bacillati > Actinomycetota > Actinomycetes > Kitasatosporales > Streptomycetaceae > Streptomyces > Streptomyces pactum. The sequence goes on along the minus strand of NZ_CP019724.1, from coordinate 3,093,279 downwards.
TGTGCGCGGCGGGGGGAGCTGGCCGAGGGGCAGCGGTGGGCGGACCGGGCGGTGTCGCTGGGGCCGCGGGAAGTGGGGGAGCGGGCGGCTCGGTTGCGGGATGCCTTGCGGCAGGAGCTGTCGGCGTGACGCCTGCCGCGCGACTTGTGTCGCGTGAGGCGTCGCTGTGAGGCGTCGCTGTGAGGCGTGACGCCGGGCTCGGCTCGGGCGCTCCTTGAAGGCACCGACGTGGTCGCTGGGCGGGTGAGGCGCGTGGGCCGGTGCCGCGCGGGTGCGCCCCCCTCGGGGGGTGCCTCCAGCGGCGCCCTCCGTGCCGCCCCTGGCGGTACCTGCCGCGCCGTTCACGCGCTGCGGGGAGGCGCGACTGCCCGCAGTGAGGGGGCGGGCGGGAAGTGATTTGCTTCTGGTTGTGGGGTTGACGTAATGTTCCATTCATCGACGCGGGGTGGAGCAGCTCGGTAGCTCGCTGGGCTCATAACCCAGAGGTCGCAGGTTCAAATCCTGTCCCCGCTACTGAAGGCCGAGGGCCGGAATCCGAAAGGGTTCCGGCCCTCGGTGCGTTCACCAGGGCTACTCGGTTTCCCCACTGCCCCACTGCCCCCCGGCCTCAACGGCCCACTGCCCCAACGGCCCACGCCGAAAGCCCCGGCACCTGTCGGTGCCGGGGCTCTCGTGTGAGCGGAAGGGCTTACGCCGCCGCGCAGTTCGGGCAGGTGCCGCGGTACGTCACCTCGACGTCCGAGACGGTGAAGCCGAAGCGCTCCGAGTCTGGGAGGTCGGCCAGCGGGTTGCCGATCGGGTGGACGTCGCGGATCGCGCCGCACCGGGCGCAGACCAGGTGGTGGTGCGGCTGGTGCGCGTTCGGGTCATAGCGCTTGGCGCGCTTGTCCGTCGCGACTTCCAGCACCTCACCGAGCGATACGAGCTCGCCCAGGGTGTTGTAGACGGTCGCCCGGGAAATCTCGGGGAGCTTGTCCACTGCCCTGGCATGCACCTCGTCGGCCGTCAGGTGGACGTGTTCGCCGTCGAGGACCTCGGCCACGACGCGCCTTTGCGCGGTCATGCGCCAGCCGCGTCCACGCAGCCGTTCCAGTAGGTCACTCATACAGACCAGCCTAACAGCAAGGGGGACCAGGTCCCGAACGTGTGTGACTTTGGAGGCTTACTTGACTTAGACATTGTCCATTGTAGGATCGGTAGTGGCATTAGCCAAGGGACAGGTTTTGCAGGATTGGCGCAGGAGGCGTACGTGACTCAGGGACCGCTCACTACAGAGACCGGTGCTCCGGTAGCCGACAACCAGAACAGTGAGACCGCGGGCGTCGGCGGCCCCGTGCTCGTGCAGGACCAGCTTCTGCTGGAGAAGCTGGCCCACTTCAACCGTGAGCGCATTCCGGAGCGTGTCGTGCACGCCCGCGGCGCCGGCGCCTACGGCACCTTCACGGTCACCGCCGATGTCACCAAGTACACGCGGGCCAAGTTCCTCTCCGAGGTCGGCAAGCAGACGGAGACCTTCCTCCGCTTCTCGACCGTGGCGGGCAACCTGGGCGCGGCGGACGCCGTCCGCGACCCGCGCGGCTTCGCGCTGAAGTTCTACACCGAAGAGGGCAACTACGACCTCGTCGGCAACAACACCCCGGTGTTCTTCATCAAGGACGCCATCAAGTTCCCCGACTTCATCCACACCCAGAAGCGCGACCCCTACACGGGCTCGACGGAGATGGACAACGTCTGGGACTTCTGGAGCCTGTCGCCCGAGTCCACGCACCAGGTGACCTGGCTGTTCGGTGACCGCGGCATCCCGGCGTCGTACCGCCACATGGACGGCTTCGGTTCGCACACCTACCAGTGGAACAACGAGGCCGGCGAGGCATTCTGGGTCAAGTACCACTTCAAGACCGACCAGGGCATCAAGACCCTCACGCAGGCCGAGGCCGACAAGCTCGCCGGTGAGGACCCCGACTCCCACCAGCGCGACCTGCGTCAGGCCATCGAGCGTGGGGAGTTCCCGTCCTGGACCGTCGGCGTGCAGATCATGCCCGTCGCCGAGGCCGCGAAGTACCGCTTCAACCCGTTCGACCTGACCAAGGTGTGGCCGCACGCGGACTACCCGGTCATCGAATTCGGCAAGCTGGAGCTCAACCGCAACCCGGAGAACGTCTTCGCCGAGGTCGAGCAGTCGATCTTCTCCCCGGCGCACTTCGTGCCCGGCATCGGTCCGTCCCCGGACAAGATGCTCCAGGGCCGTCTGTTCGCCTACGGCGACGCCCACCGCTACCGCGTCGGCATCAACGCCGACCACCTGCCGGTGAACCGCCCGCACGCCACCGAGGCGCGCACCAACTCCCGTGACGGCTACCTGTACGACGGCCGCCACAAGGGTGCGAAGAACTACGAGCCGAACAGCTTCGGCGGCCCGTTCCAGACGGACAAGGCACTGTGGCAGCCGGTCGCGGTCTCCGGCGTCACCGGCGAGACCGAGGCCCCGTCGCACGCCGAGGACAACGACTTCGTCCAGGCGGGCAACCTCTACCGGCTGATGACGGACGAGGAGAAGGAGCGGCTGATCAACAACCTGGCCGGTGCCCTCTCCGGAGTCTCGCGCGACGACATCATCGAGCGTGCGGTCAACAACTTCCGTCAGGCCGACGGCGACTTCGGCAAGCGGCTGGAGGCCGCGGTCCAGGCCCTGCGCGGCTGACGTCCAGCACTGGACCGCTTGTCGTAGCGGCGGGCCGGATCCCCGGGTACGGGGGTCCGGCCCGTTCGTCGTGCAGGCGGCAGTGCCGCCGCGAGTGTCACCGGGGTGCCACCGGGGGTGCCATCGGGTCTGTCGCCGGAAGTGCCGTCGAACGTGACGCCTGGCGCGCCGCCGTCAGGCGATCACCGCCGGTGCCTGTGGCCGCGAGCGCTCCGGTGCCCAGCAGCGGATGATGTCGCGGACCGAGACGATGCCCGCGGGCTCGTCGTGGTCGAGGACGATGAGGTGGCGGAAGCCGCCGTGCGCCATCGCCCCGGCCGCCTCCTCCACGGTCCAGGACGGCGCGGCGAACACGACGTCGGTAGTGGTGTGGGCGTGGGCCCGTTCGGTGTCCGGGTCCTGGCCCAGGCCCAGGGAGACGAGCACGTCGCGTTCGGTGAGAATGCCGATGCCGCCGGCGTCGGGGTCGTACACCACGGCCGCGCCGACGCGACGCGCGGACATCAGGGCGGCGGCCTGGCGGAGGGTGTGGGCGGGACCGATGGTGAGGACGACCGTGCTCATGACTTCGCGGACGAGCATGGGTGGAGCCACCTCCTGCCGGTGATCCATGAGTTAGTTCATGGATTCACAAGTTCACAAGTGGGGGGACTCTCAGAGTGGCAGGCAAAGCACAGGTCAACAAGAGGGCGGAGGGAGCGTGCGACGGGCGCCAGGAGGGCGCTCAGTAGCGCTGGTTGAGATACCCGAGCAACTCGTCGTGGAGCCGGCCGTTCGACGCCGCCGCGTTACCGCTGTTCGGGCCCGGGCGGCCGTCGAGGCCGGTGAAGGTGCCGCCGGCCTCCGTGACGATGATCGAGTTCGCGGCCATGTCCCAGAGGGAGAGCTCGGGTTCGGCGCAGATGTCGACCGATCCCTCGGCGACCATCATGTACGGCCAGAAGTCGCCGTACGCGCGCGTGCGCCACACCTCACGGGTCAGGTCGAGGAAGCCGTCCAGCCGGCCCTGCTCCTCCCAGCCGCTGAGCGAGGAGTACGCGAAGGAGGCGTCGGAGAGCGCGGAGACCTGGGAGACCCGCAGCCGGGAGGCCGAGGTCAGGCTGCGGCCGGTGAACGCGCCGTGGTCCTTCACCGCCCACCAGCGGCGGCCGAGGGCCGGGGCGGAGGCGAGGCCGACGACGGGCTGGTAGCCGCCCTCGCCCGCCTCCATGAGCGCGATGAGGGTGGCCCAGACGGGGACGCCGCGGACGTAGTTCTTGGTGCCGTCGATCGGGTCGATGATCCAGCGGCGGGGGCCGGTGCCCTCGACGCCGTACTCCTCGCCGAGGACCGCGTCGCGGGGGCGGGCGCGGGCGAGGTGGCCGCGGATGAGTTCCTCGGCGGCCTTGTCCGCCTCGCTCACCGGGGTCATGTCCGGCTTGGTCTCGACCTTCAGATCGAGGGCCTTGAAGCGTTCCATCGTCGCGGCGTCGGCGGCGTCCGCGAGGACGTGGGCGAGGCGGAGGTCGTCGAGGTAGTCGGGCATGCGGTCACGGTATCTGCCGGGGGTGGGGCGGGGCTACCAGGGTTTGGCGGGGTGGAGCGGAATCCGGGGGCGGATGGTGGTGACGGGCGGGTGTGCGGCCCGGTGTTGGCGGGGCGCGGGTCCGTCGGTGCCGAGCGGGGGTGGCTCTCGCGGCCTGGCGTGGCGGGGGCGCCCCCGGCTCTCGGCTCAGCTCGAGCCGGTGCCCCGTCGCCCGCCCGTGCCGCCCCGGCGGCGCGACTGCCCACGGATGTGGCGGCGGTTGTGTGCGGTGGTGGCGTGCGGGTGTCCGCGGTTGTGGCGGCGGTTGTGTGCGGTGGTGGCGTGCGGGTGTCCGCGGTTGTGGCGGCGGTTGTGTGCGGTGGTGGCGTGCGGGTGTCCGCGGTTGTGGCGGCGGTTGTGTGCGGTGGTGGCGTGCGGGTGTCCGCGGTTGTGGCGGCGATTGCCCGCGGCGGTATACGGCGCGAGGGCTCTTGACAGTGCCCCCATACCCGTCAAATCTGGGCACCAAGTCGCTCGGCCCGAGGGAGGCGATGGTGCCTGCAGCCCGGGAGTCCCTGCTCGATGCCGCCTACACGGCGTTGGCGCGCCGGCCGTGGTCCGCTGTGCGGATGGTGGACGTGGCGGCGGCGGCCGGGGTGTCCCGGCAGACGCTGTACAACGAGTTCGGCAGCAAGGAGGGCCTCGCCCGGGCGCTCGTCCGCAGGGAGGCGGACGGGTATCTGGCCGGCGTGGAGCGTGCGCTTGCCGGTGGGTGCGGCGATCCTCGGGAACGGCTCACCGCCACCGCCGAGTGGACCACGTCCGCCGCCCGCGAGAACGCGCTGGTGCGGGCCATGCTCACGGGCTGCTGGAGCGAGCGGCTGCCCTCCCCGACCCTGATGGCGGTGCCGTCCTCCTCCGCCGTGCCTGCCCAGCGCCGGGCCGACGGCCCGCTGCCCTCGCCCGGAGATCTCGTCGCCCTCGTGCGCGACCGGGCCGTGGCCGTCCTGAACGGAGCCGGCACGCTCGCGCGCCCGAACGCTCCCGAACTGGCCCGCTCCTGTGAACTGGCCGTGCGGCTGGCGCTGTCCTGCGTCGCGGCGCCGCCCGCCGAGGGCGGGGTGGCGGAGCTCGTACGCACCGCCCTGCCGCGCCAGTTGACGGCCTAGCGGCTCACGCGTCAGTGCGCCGAGCCGGACAACTGGAGTCCGATCACGCCGATGATGACGAGGCTGATCGAGACGATCTTCAGGGTCGACACCAGGTCGCCGAGGAAGACCATGCCGTAGATGGCGGTGCCCGCCGCGCCGATTCCGGTCCACACCGCGTACGCCGGACCGACGTCGAGCTTCTTCAGGGACATCGTCAGCAGGCCGAAACTGCCCAGCGCGAAGACACAGAAGGCAACGGTGGGCCAGAGCCGGGTGAAGCCGTGCGACAGCTTCAGGCAGACGGCGAAGCCGGTTTCGAGCACCCCGGCCACTATGACCAGCAGCCACGCCATGTCTTGTCCTCCCGTAGTCCGTACCGTGACCGCTGCGTCGCCTTGCCGTCGTTACCCGGTCGCTTCGCCCGGCTTTGCTCGGGCTTGGTTCCGGCTTGGTGCGATTATGCACTTGCCGGTACCGCGGCACGGCAAACAACGCGAAGGTCAGTCGCCTTCCTTGCGTTCCCGCGTCGACAGCAGCCGGCGCAGCGAGTACAGCCGCGCCGGGTCGGCGTGTCCCTCGGCGACCCAGGTGTCCAGAGCGCAGTCGGGTTCGTCATGGCTGCACGCGCGCGGGCAGCCCTCCGTGCCGGGCACCAGGTCGGGGAAGGCGTTGATCACCCGGAACGGGTCGATGTGCGCCAGCCCGAACGACCGTACGCCCGGGGTGTCGACGACCCAGCCGCCCGCCTTCGAGGACAGCGGCAGGGCGAGCGCCGAGGTCGTCGTGTGCCGGCCGCGTCCCGTCACCGCGTTGACGTGCCCCGTCACCCGGCGGCGGTCCCAGGGCACCAGTGTGTTGACGAGGGTCGTCTTGCCGACGCCGGAGTGGCCGACGAAGGCCGTGATCTTGCCGTCCAGATGTTCCCGCACGAGGTCGGCCGCGGCGCCGTTCTCCAGCCCCTCGCGGCTGGTGACGACGTAGGGAATGTCCAACGCGCCGTACAGCTCCAGGAGTTCGTCAGGCGGCGCGAGGTCCGACTTGGTCATGACCAGCAGCGGGGTCAGGCCGCCGTCGAACGCCGCGACCAGGCAGCGGTCGATCAGGCGGGGGCGCGGCTCGGGGTCGGCGAGTGCGGTGACGATGGCGAGCTGGTCGGCGTTGGCGACGACCACGCGCTCGTAGGGGTCGTCGTCGTCCGCCGTGCGGCGCAGGACGGAGGTGCGTTCCTCGATGCGGACGATGCGCGCGAGCGTGTCCTTCTTGCCGGTGAGGTCGCCGACCAGCGCCACCCGGTCACCGACGATCGCGGCCTTGCGGCCGAGTTCCCGTGCCTTCATCGCCATGACGACCCGGTCCTCGACGAGACAGGTCAGCCGGCCCCGGTCCACGGTGAGGACCAGGCCCTCGGCGGCGTCCTCGTGCTTGGGCCGGGTGTGGGTGCGCGGCCGGTTGCCCTTGCGGTTGGGGCGGGAGCGGATGTCGTCCTCGTCGGTGTGCTTGCCGTAGCGGCGCATGGCGATCCGTCCCTACGCCCCGAGCATCCCGGTCCACAGGTCGGGGAATTCGGGCAGGGTCTTGGCGGTCGTCGCCACGTTCTCGATCTCCACGCCCTCGACTCCGAGACCGATGATCGCGCCGGCGGTGGCCATGCGGTGGTCCTCGTAGGTGTGGAAGACCCCGCCGTGCAGGGGGCGCGGGCGGATGTGCAGGCCGTCGGCGGTCTCGGTGACGTCGCCGCCGAGTTCGTTGATCTCCTTGGTGAGCGCGGCCAGGCGGTCCGTCTCGTGCAGGCGCAGGTGTGCCACCCCGCGCAGGGTCGACGGGGAGTCCGCGAGGGCGGCGACGGCCGCGATGCCCGGCGTCAGCTCGCCGACCTCGCCGAGGTCGACGTCGATGCCGTGCACGGCACCCGATCCGGTGAAGACGAGTCCGTAGTCGGTCAGTTCGCAGGAACCACCCATCTCGGTGAAGATCTCGCGGAGCCGGTCACCGGGCTGGGTGGTGCGGGACGGCCAGTCGGGAACGACGACCTTGCCGCCGGTCACCAGCGCCGCCGCCAGGAAGGGCTGGGCGTTGGACAGGTCCGGCTCGACCGTCAGGTCGCGGCCGAGCAGCGCGCCCGGCGTGACCCGCCACACGTTCGGCTCGCCGCCGGACTCCGGGGTGTCGACCTGGGCGCCGACCGAGCGCAGCATGTCGACGGTCATACGGATGTGCGGCACGGACGGCAGCGCCGAGCCGGTGTGGCGGACCTCTACGCCCTGGTTGAAGCGCGGCCCGGACAGCAGCAGGGCACTGACGAACTGCGAGGACGACGACGCGTCGATCTCGACCGGGCCGCCCTCCAGGGCGCCGCCGCCGTGCACGGTCATCGGAAGGGCGCCGCGCCCGTCGTCGTCGACGCGGGCGCCCAGGGCGCGGAGGGCGTCGATGACGCCGTGCAGCGGACGCTCGTACGAGCGCGGGTCGCCGTCGAAGCGGATGGCGCCGTCGGCGAGCGTGGCGACCGGTGGCAGGAAGCGCATGACCGTGCCGGCGTTGCCGACGTCGACCGTGGCCGGGCCGCGCAGGCCGGCCGGGATGACCCGCCAGAACTCACCGGTGCCGTCCGGGCCCACGCCCTCCTCGATCTCGACGCCCATCGCGCGCAGGGCACCGGCCATCAGCAGGGTGTCGCGCGAGCGCAGCGGGCGGCGCAGCCAGCCGGGCTCGGAAGCGAGGGCGGCCAGTACCAGGGCGCGGTTGGTGACCGACTTGGACCCGGGCACGTGGACGGTCGCGTCGACGGCTCCGCTCGCGAGCGGGGCGGGCCAGAGGGCGGTGTGCGCGGGTTTCACGGTCATGGCCCCCACTTTAATGGCTGAGGACGATCGGAGATCTTGATCAAAAGCGGCGAAACCTGACCGAAAGCGTGACAGTGCAAAGCGAGTGTGCAATTGCCGCGCATATATGCGGAAGCCTGGGGGCGGGACGCCGCCGGTTCACAACTCCAGCAACCAGCGCCCCCCGCCGATCAGCGAGCACAGCGACACCGCGTGGAACAGGAAGAACCACACCCCCGCCGGCGCGTGGGTGAGGCGGGCCAACTGGTCCGCGTCCGAGTCCCCGGCGCCGCCCCGCGCCCGCTTGGCCTGCAGTTCGAACGCCGGCCGCACCCCGCCGAGCAGCAGGAACCACACCACCGCGTACGCGAACGCCGCCTGCACCTGCGGCCCGGCCAGCCAGGACACCAGGACGAACGTGGCGCCGGTGAGCACCACCGTCAGCACCCCGTACGCGTTGCGCACCATCACCAGCAGGGCGACGAGCAGCGCCGTCGCCAGCCACAGCAGCAGCGTGATGCGCCCCGAGGCCAGCAGTGCGGCGCCGCCCAGGCCGAGCAGCGGAGGAGCGGTGTAACCGGAGACCGCCGTCATGATCATCCCGAGCCCGTGCGGCTTGCCGCGGCTGACGGTCAGGCCGCTGGTGTCCGAGTGGAGGGTGATGCCGGTCAGCGTGCGCCCGGTGAGCAGAGCCACGAGCCCGTGGCCGCCCTCGTGGGCGATGGTGATCGCGTTGCGCGCTATCCGCCACAGCCCGCGCGGTACGACGACGGCGAGCGCGGCGACCAGGGTCGCGATCACCACCCACAGGTCGGGATCGGTCTGGGTGCCGGAGACCTCGTCCCAGAGGGAGGTGAGCGAGGCCGTTGCGAGGTGGTCCATGTTCGGTGAGGGCTCCTCGTATGCGCGAATCGACGGGTGTGGCGCGCAGCGCCTGTCCGAAGGTGGTGGTCGGGAGGCGGGCGGGCCTGGCAGTGTGGCACGTATGTGCGGACGGTATGCGGCGAGTCGTGGACCCGAGGATCTCGCGGGAATCTTCGAGATCGAGAAGTGGGAGCCGGAGGAGACCCTGGAGCCCGACTACAACGTGGCTCCCACCAAGGAGGTCTACGCCGTCCTGGACCGTCCCCTGAAAGACGTCGAGGACCCGAAGCCGGTTCGTCAGCTCCGCAAGCTCAAATGGGGGCTCGTCCCCTCCTGGTCCAAGACGCCCGAGGGCGGCGCCCGGATGATCAACGCGCGCGCGGAGACCGTCCACGAGAAGCCGTCCTACCGCCGCGCCTTCGCCACCCGGCGCTGCATCCTTCCCGCCGACGGCTACTACGAGTGGGTCACCGGCAAGCAGGAGCGCGACCTGGAGGTCGAGGGGCGCAAGAAGCGGCCGCGCAAGCAGCCGTACTTCGTGACCCCGGCCGACGGGTCCGTGTTCGCCATGGCGGGGCTGTACGAGTTCTGGCGGGACCGGACGCTGCCGGACGACCACCCGCGATCCTGGTGGGTGACGTGCTCGGTGATCACCACCGAGGCGGAGACCACGCCGCTCGCCGTCGCCCCGGCCGACGGGCCGCACGCCCTGGCCGACATCCACCCGCGGATGCCGCTGATGCTGACACCGGACCGGTGGGACGACTGGCTCGACCCCGCGCGCACCGACCCGGACGAGCTGACCTCCCTGCTGGCGCCCCCGCCCGCCGGGCTGATGCGGGCGTTCCCCGTCTCCACGGCCGTGAGCAGCGTCCGCAACAACGGCCCGGAGCTGCTGAAGGAGCTGGAGGGGCCGGAAGAGGGCACACTCTTCTGATGTGACGGATGCGACAACGGATGTGACAGAGGTCGTCGAGACGGACGCGGGCCCCGCCCGCGTCACCTGGCACCCGGCCGAGAAGCCCCGCCTCGTCCTCGCCGTGAGCCACGGCGCGGGCGGCGGCATCGAGGCGCGTGACCTGCGGGCGCTGGCGGCCGCCCTGCCCGCGCACGGCGTCAGTGTCGCCCTCGTGGAGCAGCCCTGGCGGGTGGCCGGCAAGAAACTGGCACCGGCGCCCAAGACCCTGGACGCCGGCTGGCGGGGCATCTGGCCCGCGGTCGCCGCGCCGGGACTGCCGGTGGTCTCGGGCGGCCGCAGCGCCGGCGCCCGCGTCGCCTGCCGCACCGCCACCGAACTGGGCGCCCACGCCGTCCTCGCCCTGAGCTTCCCGCTGCACCCACCGGGCAAGCCGGAGAAGTCCCGCGCCGACGAACTGCTCGCGGCCGGCGTGCCCACCCTCGTCGTCCAGGGCGGCAACGACCCCTTCGGCAGGCCGGAGGAGTTCCCCGAGGCCCCGGGGAAGACGTACGAGCTCCTCGAGGTGCCGTACGGCGACCACGGATTCGCCGTGCCCAAACGGGCCGCGATCACACAGGAACGGGCCCTGGAACTGATCACCGAGGGTGTCGCGGAGTGGGTCGGCTCACTCGGGTGAACGCCCGGGAATGACCGGAGTGCGCCCACTGTTGTGGCGGACATACGCTGCTGAGAATCAGCACCGACGCCGTAGGAGAGGAAGTCCGCCGCATGGGTTCAGCCTTCTGCCCCAGTCGTGGCCGCGCCGACTTGGACTGGACGGTGCTGCACGCGGCGAAGACCGCCCCCATTCGGGCGGCGGGCGGACCGGATCGGCAAGCGTCCCCGACCGCGGGACAAGCGTCCCCGACCGTAGGACAAGCGCCCCCGACCGTAGGTCGTCTATCCTCCGATTCGAGTGGGACCGGTCTCGGTCTCACGACGACACTGGAGGAGGTGGGTCCGGTCACTGGGACCGACGCAGGGACCGAACACGGCCAGGCGGAGCAGCCCGAGGGCCGGGGCACGGGCGCGGAGTCGACCGCGGAGCGCAGCGCGCGCTTCGAGCGGGACGCGCTCGAGTTCCTCGACCAGATGTACTCGGCCGCGCTGCGCATGACGCGTAATCCGGCCGATGCCGAGGACCTGGTGCAGGAGACCTACGCCAAGGCGTACGCGTCCTTCCACCAGTTCCGCGAGGGCACCAACCTCAAGGCGTGGCTGTACCGCATCCTCACCAACACCTTCATCAACTCGTACCGCAAGAAGCAGCGCGAGCCCCAGCGCAGCGCGGCGGAGGAGATCGAGGACTGGCAGCTCGCGCGCGCCGAGTCGCACATGTCGACGGGTCTGCGCTCCGCGGAGTCGCAGGCGCTCGACCACCTGCCCGACTCGGACGTGAAGCAGGCGCTCCAGGCGATCCCCGAGGAGTTCCGCATCGCCGTTTATCTGGCGGACGTCGAAGGCTTTGCCTACAAGGAGATCGCCGACATCATGGGGACACCCATCGGTACGGTGATGTCCCGGCTGCACCGTGGACGCCGTCAGCTACGCGGCATGCTGGAGGACTACGCCCGCGACCGCGGGTTGGTCCCGGCCGGCGCCGGAGAGTCGAACGAAGCGAAAGGCTCGGGGTCATGAGCTGCGGAGAGCCGCACGAGACGGATTGCAGCGAAATCCTCGATCATCTCTACGAGTTCCTCGACAAAGAGATGCCGGACTCGGACTGCGTGAAGTTCGAGCACCACTTCGAGGAGTGCTCGCCCTGCCTGGAGAAGTACGGGCTGGAGCAAGCCGTGAAGAAGCTGGTCAAGCGGTGCTGCGGACACGACGACGTGCCGGGTGACCTGCGTTCCAAGGTGATGGGCCGGATCGACCTCATCCGCTCGGGGCAGTCGGTGCCCGAGCACGACGTCACGGCCGCGCCGCCGACTCCGCAGGAGTCCTGAGCCGCTGCCGGCCGGTCTCCCGACCGGGTCGGCACGCGACGCCTCACGCACCGTGTCACGTCACCCGTACGTGCTAATCCACGGGTTATCTGCCCGCGTACCCCCTGCCGTCGTCCTAGGCTCCGGAGCCTGACAGGCGTGGCCGGGGGAGGGGTGCATGGACGCGGTACCGGCGCGGGCACGCGCGTACGTCGCCGCCGTCGTCCTCGCCGCCCTGCTCTGCCTGCGCCCGCTGCCCCACATACACCCGTCCTGGTGGGCCGTGCTGCTGCTCGCCGGGCTGTACGCGGGCTCCGAACTGGTCGCCCGGTCCCGTCTCGTCGGGACCTGCTATCCCGTACTGCTCGCCGGGGCGTTCCTGCTGCCGCCGCCCGCCGCCGCGCTCGTGGCGCTGCCCGGGGCGCTGCTGTCCCCGGTGGCACAGCGGCCCTCCGCCCTGCGGCGCGTCTGGCGGGCCGCCCAGCTCACGCTCGCCGTGTGGGCCGCCGCCCGGGTGCACCGGGAGCTCGGGGGGCGTGACGCCGTTGTCGCACCCGACTTCCCGTACGCGCTCGTGCCGGCCGGGGCCGCGGTACTGGCGTTCTGCCTGGTGCTGACCCTGCTGGACGGCGGCATCCTGGCGCTCGCCGACCGTGTGCCGGTGCGACGGGCGTGGCGGGGGCTGTTCTCCCGGTCGCTCGCGCCGATCGCCGTGCACGGGCTCGCCGGGCTGATGATGGCCGTCCTGTGGCGCAGCCCGTACGGCCCCGTCACCGCGATGCTGGTGCTGCTGCCGATGTGCGTGGCGTGGTGGGCGTTCGCCCAGTACCACCGGGAGCGGGCCGCGTACCAGGCGACCATCCGCGCGCTGGTCCAGGCCGTCGACATCAAGGACGGCTACACGCGAGGGCACAGCGAGCGGGTCGGCCAGGCCTCGATGATGATCGCCCGCGAGCTGGGCATGGACGACGAGCGCGTCGAGACGCTCCGCTTCGCCGGCATCCTGCACGACGTCGGCAAACTCGGGGTGCCCACCCGGCTGCTGCGCAAGGACGGGCCGCTGACGCCCGAGGAGCGCCGGGTGATCGAACTGCATCCCGAGTACGGGCACGAGATGGTGCGCGGCATCCGCTTCCTGGGCGAGGCCCGGGCCGCCGTCCTCCACCACCACGAACGGCTGGACGGCAGCGGCTACCCCTACGGCCTGGTCGGCGACCGGATCCCGGAATCGGCCCGGGTGGTGGCCGTCGCCGACGCCTTCGACGCGATGACCTCCACCCGCTCCTACCGCAGGGCCCGTCCTGTCGCGGTGGCGGTGGAGGAGCTACAACGGTGTGCCGGGGCGCAGTTCGACCCACGGATGGTCCGAGCACTGGTCCGGTCCCTGGGACGTCACGGCTGGCGTCCGGCGGTGACGGCGGACGACACGGCGGCCCTCCCCGCCGACGTGATCCCGGCCCGCGGCGAGGACACGCGGAACAGTGTCGGGAAGGGGGCGCCATGAGGGGGCCGGGGGCGCACCGCGTGCCGACCGTGCCGGGGCGGCGAGGGGCCACCGCCCTCGCGGGTGCGGGTGCGGGTGCGGACAGGGACAGGGGCAGGGACCGGGGCGCTGGCGCGGACATGGCCATGGACACGGGTGCGGACATGGGCACCGGCACGAGCAGGGGCCACGGCCGGCCGTGGCCGCCGACGGCCGGCCGTGGTGAGGAACCGCGGGACCACGCCGGCGGGTATGCACCATGACGTCTCACGAGTCCCGGTTCGAGCCGCAGTCCCAGCCCCGGTCAGCGCCCGAGCCCCGGTCAGAGCCTCAGTCCCGGTCAGAGCCCCAGTCCCAGCCCCGATCCGAGCCCCGGAGCCGGCTCCACCCCCGGTTCGCGCCGCCGCAGTCCTGGCCGCCGCCCCCGGCAGGGCCACGGCCCACCACCGGGTCCCCGGCGGCCCTACCGCTGCTCCCCGTCGGAGCGGGGATCCTCGCGCTCGCCTGCCTCGCCTCCGTGCTGTGGTCGGGAATGGCGGAGCGGCCCGTCGCGCTCGCCTTCGGTGTCCTCGTCGCCCTCGGCGAGCTCACCCGGCGGGCCGGGGCCGAGGTCCGGGAGGCCGCGCCGCTCGGGGCCGCCGGGGCGCTGGCGTACGCGCTGCTCGGGGACGTCGCCGGACGGCCCACGCACCACGGCGTCGCCCAGACCGTCACCGTCGTGCTCGCCGCCTCGCTGCTCGGCAGCGTGCCCTACATCGCGCGAGGCAGCGGGCCCGTGCTGGACCACCTGGCGCGGCGGGTGCTCACCGTCGCCTTCGCCGCCGTGTGCTTCCAGCCGCTGTTCAACCGGGGCGTCTTCCAGGACTGGAGCGGCCCCGCCCACGCGCTGCTGCTGATCGCGCTGCTCGCCCTGACCACGCTGTGCGACGCCGTGCTCGCCGCGGCACCCGCGCACGCGCGCACCGGGTGGCCCTTCGGCCCGCTGCTGCGCGAGGAACTGCGCGGCATGGTCGGGATCACGTCCGCGGTGTGCGCGACCGGGGCGGTGATGGCGCTCGCGGTGGGCGTCGCGGGACTGTGGGCGCTCCCCGTCTTCTGCGTGCCGCTGCTGCTCACCCAACTGTCCTACCGGCGCTACACGGCTGTCCGGGCCACCTACCGGCAGACCATCGCCTCCCTGGCCCGCGCCACCGAGATCGCCGGGTACACCCCGGCCGGGCACGCCCGCCGCGTCGCCGAACTCAGCGGCGCCGTCGGGCGTGACATGGGACTGTCCGGGGCCGAGCTGAACGTGCTGGAGTACGCGGCCCTCATGCACGACATCGGCCAGCTCAGCCTGGTCGACCCCGTACCGGGCGGGGCCACCGCCGGCCTGCCCGCCGCGGAACAGCGGCGGATCGCGCTGCTAGGCGGGGCCGTCGTCCGCCAGACCGGGGTGGACTCGGCCGTCGCGGTGGTGGTGGAGCGGCAGGCCGACCCCTGCCGGGAGCAGCCGGTCGCCGCCCGGATCGTGCGGGCCGTGAACGCCTACGAGGAGAAGGCGCGGGGCGCCGGGCCCGGCGGCGGCCTCACGGCGCTTGAGGAGCTGCGCCTGGCCACCGCGGGCGACTACGCTCCGGACGTCGTGGAAGCGCTGGCCCGGGTGCTCGCTCGCGGCAGCCTTACCTCGCCCGCGGCTGGGTAACCCATGGGTAATGAGCGCCCCTCCAGCCGTACGTGGTTGGATGCGAAGGAGAAGGTGTCCGGGGGCGCGGGAAGGCACAGCCAGCCCACAGAACGGAACTGGCAGGCGGGAATCGTGAGGATCTTCGGCAAGGGACGGCACCGGCCCTCCGCCTCCTGGCGGCAGGCCACCGACCGTGCGTTCACGCTGATCGGCGACGGTCGCTACGAGGACGCGGGCGCGCTGCTGACGCGCGCCGCCGACCTGGAACCCTGGCTGTCGGAGTCGTGGTTCAACCTCGCCCTGCTGCACAAGTTCCGGCACGACTGGGAGCAGGCCAGGGCGGCGGGTCTGAGGGCGGTGGCGCTGCTCGACCGGGACATCGGTGCGCCCGACTGGTGGAACGTCGGCATCGCCGCGACCGCCCTGCAGGACTGGCCGCTGGCCCGCCGGGCCTGGCAGGCCTACGGGCTGCGCACCCCCGGGGACGCGACGGACGCCGGTGAGCCGCTCGGCATGGACCTCGGCAGCGCGGCCGTACGGCTGTCCCCGGAAGGGGAGGCCGAGGTCGTGTGGGGGCGGCGGCTGGACCCCGCCCGTATCGAGGTGCTGTCCATCCCGCTGCCGTCCTCCGGGCGGCGTTGGGGCGAGGTCGTCCTGCACGACGGGGTGCCGCACGGGGAGCGCACCACCACCGCCGGGCACGCCTACCCCGTCTTCGACGAGATCGAGTTGTGGGCACCGTCGCCCGTGCCCACCTGGGTGGTGCTCCTGGAGGCCGCCACCGAGTCCGACCGGGACGCCCTGGAGCAGCTCGCCGCCGACGCCGGGTTCGCCGCCGAGGACTGGTCGTCGTCGGTCCGGCTGCTGTGCCGGATGTGCTCGGAGTCACGGATGCCGTCCGACGAGGGCGAGGGAGAACACCTCGACCCGCACGACCACAGCGAACCGGGGCACCCGGGGCCGCTGGGCCACCGGACCGACGGGCAGCTATGGGTGCCCGAGCGAGAGTGCGGGGTGGCCGCGCCGGCCGCGCTGGTGAAGGGGCTGCTGGACGGGTGGGTCGCCGACAGCCCCGACTCCCGGGACTGGCGGGACCTGGAAGAGGTCTGCTGAGCGGCCCCGTAGTCTTTACCAGGGCCTCCGCGGCAGCGGTCGCCAGCAGCATCACCCCTTAGTTGTTCGAGGAAGGCATACGTCGGTCATGGCCCAGCAGGACACCGATCAGCAGCACGCGGGCGTGCTCCCCGTGGACGACGAGGGGTTCGTCGTCGACACCGAGGACTGCGAGGAGCGCGAGGCGGCCTGGCGTGAGCGCGGCACCTCGCGTCCGATCACGGTGGTCGGCAACCCGGTGCTGCACAAGGAGTGCGAGGACGTCACCGACTTCGGCGATGAGTTCCAGCAGTTGGTCGCGGACATGTTCGCCAGCCAGCGCACCGCCGAGGGCGTGGGCCTCGCCGCCAACCAGATCGGTGTCGGCAGGAAGGTCTTCGTCTACGACTGCCCCGACGACGAGGGCGTCCGCCACGTCGGCGTGGTCTGCAACCCGGTCCTCGTCGAACTGCCCGCCGACCGGCGCCGCCTGGACGACAGCAACGAGGGCTGCCTGTCCGTGCCGACCGCGTACGCGCCGCTCGCCCGCCCCGACTACGCCGAGGTGACCGGGCAGGACGAGAAGGGCAACCCGATCAGGGTGCGCGGCACCGGATACTTCGCACGGTGTTTGCAGCACGAGACGGACCACCTGTACGGGTACCTGTACATCGACCGGCTCTCCAAGCGCGAACGCAAGGACGCGCTGCGGCAGATGGCCGAGAACGAGCCGCGCTACCCCGTGGTCGCGAACGACTGACGCCGCGTCAGCGGTCCCACAACCACCGTGCGTACGGCGCCCGTTCGGGGTTCACCCCGAGCGGGCGCCGTTCGTCTGCCGGAACCTGCCACACACCAGGAGAATTCCGGCACCGGGGGGTGGCGAATGAAGCAAATCCGTTCCCAGAACGGTCAGTTGTGGTGCTGAATGGGAAGTGCGGGGATACGCAACGGCGCACGCCCCGCTCAGCGCGAGGGGTGCGCCACCGGCGGCTGAGAGGGGTTTGTTCGTGCATGCTTTCTCACACGGCACCACAGCGACACCGACCGCGGTCGCAGTACCGCCATCACTGCGCCTTCCGGTGATCGAGGCGGCATTTCCCCGGCAACTGCACCCGTATTGGCCGAAGCTCCAGGAGAAGACCCGTACCTGGCTGCTCGAAAAACGGCTCATGCCGGCGGACAAGATCGAGGAATATGCCGATGGCCTGTGCTACACGGACCTCATGGCGGGGTACTACCTGGGCGCCCCCGACGAGGTCATGCAGGCGATAGCGGACTACAGCGCGTGGTTCTTCGTCTGGGACGACCGGCACGACCGGGACATCGTCCACGGCCGTCCGGCCGCCTGGCGGCGACTGCGGAGCCGACTGCACACGGCACTCGACTCGCCGGAGGACCACCTGCACCACGAGGACACGCTGGTTGCGGGGTTCGCGGACAGCGTGCGGCGGCTCTACGCCTTCCTGCCGCCGCCGGCGACGTGGAACGCCCGGTTCGCCCGGCACTTCCACGCGGTGATCGAGGCGTACGACCGGGAATTCCACAACCGCACCCGTGGAATCGTGCCCGGTGTCGAGGAGTACCTCGAACTGCGCCGGCTCACCTTCGCGCACTGGATCTGGACCGACCTGCTCGAGCCGAGCGCGGGGTGCGAGCTGCCGGACACCGTTCGAAAGCACCCGGCATACCGCAGGGCGGCGCTGCTCAGCCAGGAATTCGCCGCCTGGTACAACGACCTCTGCTCGCTGCCCAAGGAAATAGCGGGCGACGAGGTGCACAATCTCGGAATCAGTCTCATCGCCCATCACGGGCTGACCCTGGAAGAAGCAATCGGAGAAGTCCGGCGGCGCGTCGAGGAATGCATTAACGAATTTCTCGCCGTGGAACAGGACGCGTTGCGGTTCGCCGACGAACTCGACGACGGGACCGTACGCGGAAAGGAACTGAGCGGCGCCGTGCGGGCGAACGTCGGCAATATGCGGAACTGGTTCAGTTCCGTCTACTGGTTCCACCACGAGTCCGGCCGTTACATGGTCGACAACTGGGACGACCGGTCCACGCCCCCGTACGTCAACAACGAAGCGACAGGTGAGAAATGACCGTCGAGTCCGTCAACCCCGAGACCCGGACCGAAGAGACACGTGAGCTGCGCGTGCCGCCCGTGGCGGGCGGCGGCGTCCCGCTCCTCGGCCACGGCTGGAAGCTGGCCCGCGACCCGCTGGCCTACATGTCGCAGTTGCGCGACCACGGCGACATCGTGCGCATCAAGCTCGGACCGAAGACCGTCTACGCGGTCACCACCCCGGAGCTCACCGGCGCCCTGGCCCTGAGCCCCGACTTCCACATAGCGGGTCCGCTGTGGGAGTCGCTGGAGGGCCTGCTCGGCAAGGAGGGCGTGGCGACCGCCAACGGCCCGCTCCACCGCCGCCAGCGGCGCACCATCCAGCCGGCGTTCAAGCTCGACGCCATCCCCGCCTACGGGCCGATCATGGAGGAGGAGGCGCACGCCCTCACCGAGCGCTGGCAGCCGGGGCGGACCGTCGACGCCACCTCCGAGTCCTTCCGGGTCGCCGTGCGCGTCGCCGCCCGCTGTCTGCTGCGCGGCCAGTACATGGACGAGCGGGCAGAGCGGCTGTGCGTCGCGCTCGCCACCGTCTTCCGGGGCATGTACCGGCGCATGGTGGTCCCGCTCGGACCGCTCTACCGGCTGCCGCTCCCGGCTAATCGCGAATTCAACAACGCGCTGGCCGATCTGCACCTGCTGGTGGACGAGATCATCGCCGAGCGCCGCACATCCGGTCAAAAGCCGGACGATTTGCTGACAGCATTGCTGGAAGCAAAGGACGACAATGGCGACCCCATCGGGGAACAGGAGATCCACGACCAGGTCGTCGCGATACTCACCCCCGGCAGTGAAACCATCGCCTCCACGATCATGTGGTTGCTGCAGGCACTTGCCGAACACCCGGAACATGCCGACCGCATACGCGACGAAGTCGAAGCGGTCACCGGCGGCCGTCCTGTGGCATTCGAGGACGTCCGCAAGCTCACGCACACCGGCAATGTCATCGTGGAGGCCATGCGTTTGCGTCCCGCGGTATGGGTATTGACGCGGCGCGCGGTCGTCGAGACCGAACTCGGTGGCTATCGCATTCCGGCCGGGTCGGACATCATCTACAGTCCGTACGCAATCCAACGCGATCCGAAGTCGTACGCGGACAACCTGGAGTTCGACCCGGACCGCTGGCTTCCGGACCGTGCGACGGATGTGCCGAGATTCGCCATGAAGCCGTTCAGCGTGGGCAATCGCAAGTGCCCCAGTGACCACTTCTCGATGGCGCAGCTCACGCTGATCACGGCGGCGCTCGCCACGAAGTACCGCTTCGAGCAGGTGGCGGGCTCGAACGACGCGGTCCGGGTGGGCATCACGCTCCGCCCGCACGACCTGCTGGTCAGGCCCGTCGTGCGGTGAGCGGCGCGGTGACGTGGTTCAGGCGACGGCCTCCGGGCCCCGGAAGGTGCGCCGGTAGGCGTGCGGAGTGGTGCCCAGGGCCCTGACGAACTGGTGTCTCAGTGCCGCCGCCGTGCCGAAACCGGTGCGCCACGCGACCGCGTCCATCGTCTCGTCCGTCGCCTCCAGCAGCCGCTGGGCCAGCAGCACGCGCTGGCGCAGGACCCAGCGGTAGGGAGTCGTACCCGTCTCCTGCTGGAAGCGGCGGGCGAAGGTGCGCGGGGACATGTGCGCGCGGGCCGCGAGCTGCTCGACGGTGACCTCCTCGTCGAGGTGCTGTTCCATCCAGGCCAGCACCTCGCCGACGGTGTCGCAGCGGGAGCGCGGCAGCGGCCGTTCGATGTACTGCGCCTGCCCGCCGTCCCGGTGCGGCGGTACGACCATGCGCCGGGCGATCTTGTTGGCGACGTCCGTGCCCTGTTCCTTGCGGACGAGGTGCAGGCAGGCGTCGATGCCGGCGGCGGTGCCGGCGCTGGTGATCACCGGGTCCTCGTCGACGTAGAGCACGTCGGGTGAGACGGTCACCCGCGGGTACTGCCGGGCCAGCTCGGCCGCCTGGTGCCAGTGCACCGCGCACCGCCGCCCGTCCAGCAGCCCGGCGGCGCCCAGCACGAACACCCCGGAGCACACGCTCAGCACGCGCGCACCCCGGTCCACCGCCCGGCGCAGGGCGTCCAGCAGCTCGGGCGGGTACTCCCGGCGGACGTAGTCGCTCCCGGCCGGCACGGCGATCAGGTCGGCCTCCTCCAGCCGGTCCAGCCCGTACGGCGTGGAGACGGAGAGCCCGCCGACATGGGTGCTCAGCTTCGGGCCCTCGGCGGAGACCACCGCGAAGTCGTACTCCGGCAGGCCCTCGTCGCTCCGGTCGATGCCGAAGACCTCGCAGATGACGCCTAGTTCAAAGGGGTGCGCGCCGTCCAGCAGGACGGCGGCCACGTTCTGCAGCATGCCGCCAGTGTGCCTCGGAAGTGGCAGGAAATCGAGGCCCTACGGCAGTCCTGCCACTCCCGGTAAGGAGTCTGGGGCGCGACAGTGGTGTCATGACCGGAAACCAGACGGAAGCCCTGTTCGGAATGCTCGTGACCTTCGGACTCCTGGTCCTCATGGTCCTCCCCTCGGTGATCGGCATCGTGCGCGACCGGCGCGTCGACCGTCAGCTCAGGGAGGCCCAGGAGGCGGTGAGTGCGGGGAAGGAGACTCAGAAGTCCTCGGACAGGTCGACGGTGCCCTCCACCGCCACCTGGTACGCCGAGGGGCGCCGCTCGAAGAAGTTGGTCAACTCCTGAACGCCCTGCAGCTCCATGAAGGAGAAGGGGTTCTCGGAGCCGTACACCGGGGCGAAGCCGAGACGCGTCAGGCGCTGGTCGGCCACGCACTCCAGGTACTGCCGCATCGAGTCGGTGTTCATGCCCGGGAGGCCGTCACCGCACAGGTCGCGCGCGAACTGCAGCTCGGCCTCGACGGCCTCCCGCAGCATGTCGGTGACCTGCTGCCGGAGCGCGTCGTCGAACAGCTCCGGCTCCTCCTTGCGCACGGTGTCGACGACGTCGAAGGCGAAGGACATGTGCATCGTCTCGTCCCGGAACACCCAGTTGGTGCCGGTGGCCAGGCCGTGCAGCAGGCCCCGGCTGCGGAACCAGTAGACGTAGGCGAAGGCGCCGTAGAAGAAGAGGCCCTCGATGCAGGCGGCGAAACAGATGAGGTTGAGCAGGAAACGGCGGCGGTCGGCCTTGGTCTCCAGACGGTCGATCGACTCGACCGAGTCCATCCACTTGAAGCAGAACCCGGCCTTCTCGCGGATGGAGGGGATGTTCTCCACGGCGGCGAAGGCGGCGGCGCGGTCGTCCGGGTCGGGCAGATAGGTGTCCAGCAGCGTCAGGTAGAACTGGACGTGGACGGCCTCCTCGAAGAGCTGCCGGCTCAGGTACAGCCGCGCCTCGGGGGAGTTGATGTGCTTGTAGAGGGTGAGCACCAGGTTGTTCGCGACGATCGAGTCGCCGGTGGCGAAGAAGGCCACCAGCCGGCCGATCAGGTGCTGCTCCATGGGGCTGAGCTTCGCCAGGTCGGCGACGTCCGAGTGGAGGTCGACCTCCTCCACGTGCCAGGTGTTCTTGATCGCGTCCCGGTAGCGCTCGTAGAAGTCCGGATAGCGCATGGGGCGCAGGGTCAGCTCGAAGCCGGGGTCGAGCAGGTTCTTCGTCGCGGGGGTCGCGGGGGTCGCGGGGGTCGCGGGGGTCGCGGGGGCCTCGGTGGCCGCGGGGGGCTGGGTGGTCATTACTGGCAGGCCTCGCAGGACTCGGGGTTTTCCAGGGAGCAGGCGACCGCGTCGGGGTCCGGGGTGGCCTGCACGGGGACGATGGCTCGGGCGGCGGCGCGGGCGATGCGGGTCGCCGGGCGCGAGCGCAGGTAGTACGTGGTCTTCAGGCCCTGCTTCCAGGCGTACGCGTACATCGAGGAGAGCTTCCCGATGGTCGGCGTCTCCAGGAACAGGTTCAGGGACTGGGCCTGGTCGAGGTACGGGGTGCGGGCCGCGGCCATGTCGATCAGGCCGCGCTGCGGAATCTCCCAGGCGGTGCGGTACAGCGCGCGGACGTCCTCGGGGATCCAGGAGAAGCCCTGCACCGAGCCGCCCGCCTCGCGCAGCGCCTCGCGGGTGCGGGCGTCCCACACGCCGAGCCGCTTGAGGTCGTTCACCAGGTATGAGTTGACCTGGAGGAACTCGCCGGACAGTGTCTCGCGCTTGAACAGGTTGGACACCTGCGGCTCGATGCACTCGTAGGCGCCCGCGATGGAGGCGATGGTCGCGGTCGGCGCGATCGCGAGGAGCAGGGAGTTGCGCAGGCCGGTCGTGGCGATGCGCTCGCGCAGGGCCGCCCAGCGCTCCGGCCAGGTGGGCTCGACGCCGTAGTGGTCGGGGTGCAGCACGCCCCGGGCGGTGCGGGTCTTCTCCCAGGCCGGCAGCGGCCCGCTCCGCTCGGCGAGGTCGGCGGACGTCTCGTACGCGGCGAGCATGATCCGTTCGGCGACGCGGGTGGAGAGGGCCTTGGCCTCGGGCGAGTCGAAGGGCAGACGGAGCTGGAAGAAGACGTCCTGGAGGCCCATCGCGCCGAGGCCGACCGGGCGCCATCGGGCGTTGGAGCGGCCTGCCTGCTCGGTCGGGTAGAAGTTGATGTCGACGACCCGGTCCAGGAAGGTGACGGCGGTGCGGACGGTGGCGTCCAGGCGCTCCCAGTCGATGTCCTGCCCGGCGGGGTCCACGAAGGCGCCCAGGTTGACCGAGCCCAGGTTGCAGACCGCCGTCTCCCCGTCGTCCGTGACCTCCAGGATCTCCGTGCAGAGGTTGGAGGAGTGGATCACGTGACCGGGTTCCGCGGTCTGGTTGGCGGTGCGGTTGGCGGTGTCCTTGAAGGTCATCCAGCCGTTGCCGGTCTGCGCGAGGGTGCGCATCATGCGGCCGTACAGCTCACGGGCGGGAAGCGTCTTGCGGGCCAGCCCCGCCTCCTCCGCCTCGCGGTACGCCGCGTCGAACTCCGCGCCCCACAGGTCGGTCAGCCCGGGCACGTCGACGGGGGAGAACAGTGACCACTGCCCGTCGGCGTCCACCCGGCGCATGAACTCGTCGGGGATCCAGTGCGCCAGGTTCAGGTTGTGCGTGCGGCGGGCGTCCTCACCGGTGTTGTCCCGCAGCTCCAGGAACTCCTCGATGTCCGCGTGCCAGGTCTCCAGGTAGACCGCCGCCGCGCCCTTGCGCCGGCCGCCCTGGTTCACGGCGGCGACCGAGGCGTCCAGCGTCTTCAGGAACGGCACGATGCCGTTGGAGTGCCCGTTGGTGCCGCGGATCAGGGAACCCCGGGCGCGGACGCGGGAGTAGGCGATGCCGATGCCGCCGGCGTGCTTGGAGAGGCGGGCGACCTGGTGGAGGCGGTCGTAGAGGGAGTCCAGCTCGTCCTTGGGGGAGTCGAGGAGGTAGCAGGACGACATCTGGGCGTGCCGGGTGCCGGAGTTGAACAGGGTGGGGGAGGAGGGCAGGTAGTCGAGGCGGCTCATCAGCCCGTAGAGCGCGGCCACCTCGTCGAGGGACCGTACGGTGTCGTCCTCGGCGAGTCCGGCGGCGACGCGCAGCAGGAAGTGCTGGGGCGTCTCGACGACCTTGCGGGTGATCGGGTGCCGGAGCAGGTAGCGGCTGTGCAGGGTGCGCAGCCCGAAGTAGCCGAAGCGGTCGTCGGCGGCCGGGTCGATCAGCGCGTCCAGGCGGTCCGCGTGCAGCCGGACGAACTCGGCGGTGCGGTCGGCGATCAGGCCCTCGCGGTGACCGGTGGCGACCGACTCGGTGAAGGAGGTGACACCCTGCGAGGCGGCCTCGGCGCGGATGGCGACGGTCAGCAGCCGGGCGGCCAGCCTGGAGTAGACCGGGTCCTCCGAGATGAGCCCGGCCGCCGCCTCCGTGGCGAGCTCCCGCAGCTCCGTCCCGTCCGCACGGGCGGACCGGCCGCGCAGCGCGGCGGCGGCGACCCGGCCCGGGTCGGCGTCGGGGAGGTCGGCGGTCAGCTCGGTCAGGGTCCG
Organism: Streptomyces pactum; assembly: GCF_002005225.1. Classification (NCBI taxonomy): domain Bacteria; kingdom Bacillati; phylum Actinomycetota; class Actinomycetes; order Kitasatosporales; family Streptomycetaceae; genus Streptomyces; species Streptomyces pactum. Next base: position 3,069,036 of record NZ_CP019724.1, on the reverse strand, counting down.
CAGCAACGCGGCACCGGGCCCGTCGGGCTCCTCGGTCACCGGGACCGCTGAAGTCGTCACCGGGGTCGCTGAAACCGGGTCGGCTGGCGCGATGGTCACGTAGGGGCACTCCCTCGCTCGGCACGGGGCCTGGGGGAGGGCGGGGGCAGCTCACGAGCGCACGCGGCGTCGCGTCCACCGGCCCACTCCACGAGGCCCGGACGTCAGGCACCCGGACCGGGACGGTACGGGCGCACTGTCGGCAGGTCCTCGGACTGAAGCCCGTGCGCGCTCACGCGACCACACGGACACGCGAACACGCACAAGTACACCGTTGCGGGACAGTTCCGGATTCGCACCGGATTCCCCTGCGGCGACAGCGAGCATGAGCATACATCTTGTGCCGCGTTCGGTGAGCACCCCCAGATGTTGTGTCGTGGACGGAGCGCCGCGGAAAGGTCGCACTGGTGTCAGAGCGTCAGTTCATAGGTGAGAAGGGTGATGTCGTCGAGCTCGGGCAGCGGGTTCCAGTCGCGGTCGGGGGTGCGGACGAAGCCCATCCGTTCGTAGAGGCGATGGGCGGGGCGCATGGTGCGCTGGGTCGACAGCACGACCCGCGTGCAGCCCTCGACGGTCCGGGCCCGGTCGACGCAGGCCCGCACGAGGGCCTCGCCCACCCCGCGTCCGCGTGCCTCGCGGGCGACGGCGAGCATCCGTATCTCGGCCTCTTCGGGCCGGGCGATGTCGGCCATGGGGCCGCCGGACGGCACGAAGGTCACGCCGCCGAGCACCCGGCCCTCCGCCGCGGCGACCAGCACCTCGGCGGCGGCCGCCCGCTTGGTCACGTCCCTCAGCTCGCCGAGGTACGCGTCGCTCTCCCCGAAGTCGAGGAGACCGTCCCGCAGATAGGCCTGCGCGGTGATCTCACCGAGGGTCGCGTACTCGTCCGTCGCCGCCTGCCGGATCACGAAGTCCATGCCGCCGAGTGTGCCCGACGGGTACGACAACGGGCCGCCGGATTCGCCCGACGGCCCGCTGACGTGGAGCCGGCTAGTGCGACGTGCCCGCCGTGGCCGGCGGCAGCTCCACCTCGACGCCCGGGTCGCCCGCGTCCGCCGTGTAGTCGCCCGGCTTGGTCTCGTCGATGCCGTCGGGCGCCTTGACCGCCCTCATGACGAAGGTCAGGACCACGGTGACCAGGACGTTCAGCACGAAGGCGGTGAGGCCGATGTAGCCGATCTCCCCGATGCCCGGGATCTCCTTGGAGGAGCCGCCGAAGTGCTTCTGCGTCGGCGAGGCGACACCGTACGCGGCGACGGTGCCGTAGATCATGCCGACCGCCCAGCCGCCGAGCAGCGCCCAGCGGTGGAACCAGCGGGTGAACAGGCCGCCGACCAGGGCCGGGAAGGTCTGCAGGATCCAGATGCCGCCGAGCAACTGGAAGTTGATCGCGACCGTCTTGTCCATGCCGAGGACGAAGACCAGCGCGCCCACCTTCACCAGCAGGGACACCAGCTTGGAGACCTTCGTCTCCTGGGCCGGGGTGGCGTCCGGCCTGATGAAGTCCTTGTAGATGTTGCGGGTGAAGAGGTTCGCGGCCGCGATCGACATGATCGCCGCCGGGACCAGGGCGCCGATGCCGATCGCCGCGAAGGCCACGCCGGCGAACCAGTCCGGGAACATGTTCTCGAACAACTGGGGGATCGCCAACTGCCCGTTCTCCACCTTGACCCCGGCCGCGATCGCCATGAAGCCCAGCAGCGCGAGCAGGCCGAGCATCAGCGAGTACAGCGGCAGGATCGTGGTGTTGCGGCGGATCACCTCACGGCTGCGCGAGGACAGCGTCGCGGTGATCGAGTGCGGGTACATGAACAGCGCCAGCGCCGAGCCGAGCGCCAGCGTGGCGTACGTCCACTGGCCGCCGTGGTCCGGCACCAGCCCGCCCTTGCCGGACTCGGTGAACTTGTCGCTCGCCGAGGCGAAGATGTCGTCGAACCCGCCCAGCTTGATCGGGATGTAGATGATCGCCACCGCGATCACGATGTAGATCAGCGTGTCCTTCACGAACGCGATCAGCGCGGGCGCGCGCAGCCCCGACGAGTAGGTGTACGCCGCCAGCACACCGAAGGCGATCAGCAGGGGGAGGTCCTTGATGAACCAGTTGGTGTCCTTGCCGCCGCCGACCCCCATCACGTCCAGCACGGCCTGGATGCCGACCAACTGGAGTGCGATGTAGGGCATCGTCGCCAGGATGCCGGTGACGGCGACCGCCAGTGACAGCCCCTTCGAGCCGAACCGGCCGCGCACGAAGTCCGAGGTCGTCACGTACCCGTGTTTGTGGGAGACCGACCACAGCCGCGGCAGGAAGGTGAAGATCAGCGGGTAGACCAGGATCGTGTACGGCACCGCGAAGAAGCCGGCCGCGCCCGCCGCGTAGATCGCCGCGGGGACGGCCACGAAGGTGTACGCCGTGTACAGGTCGCCGCCGAGCAGGAACCAGGTGACCCAGGTGCCGAACGAGCGGCCGCCGAGGCCCCACTCGTCGAGGCTCTGGTCGTTCGCGGCACGGCGCCAGCGGGCGGCCAGGAAGCCCATGGCGGTGACGAGGACGAAGAAGAAGATGAAGACGGCGAGTGCGACGCCGTTCACGCCGTCGTTCACTTGGCCCCGCCTTCCCGGCGGGCGCGCTGGTCACGCTGCCAGAGCTGGTACGCGATCACCGTGAGCACGGTGGAGATGAGCACCCATGCCATCTGGTACCAGTAGAAGAACGGGATGCCGATGAAGGCCGGGTCCGTCTTCGCGTACGAACCGACCCACAGCATGGCGACGAACGGTGCGACAAGGCAGAGGCCGATGACGACGCGCACCGGCGTCACCACCGGCCCTCTGCTCACTTCTGGGGCTTGTGACATGCGGTGGCTCCGTCCCCTCGCTGATCACCTCGTGCAGTGCGCACGAAATGTAGGTGACGGTGTCGAGACAGCGGAAGCCCTCGTCCGCATATCGGTCCTCAACTGCAACTTCGCGGTCACGCGCGGGGGAGTTTGCCCGATACGCCCTACGGCCGGCGTCAGTCCTGGGGCCGCTTCAGCCGGGCCACGAACTTGTAGCGGTCGCCCCGGTACACCGAGCGCACCCACTCCACCGGCTGTCCCGTCCGGTCGAGCGAGTGCCGGGAGAGCATCAGCATGGGCAGGCCCACGTCGGTGCCGAGCAGGCCGGCCTCGCGCGGGGTGGCCAGGGAGGTCTCGATGGTCTCCTCGGCCTCGGCGAGATGGACGTCGTACACCTCGGCGAGCGCGGTGTACAGGGACGTGTACTTCACCAGGGACCGGCGCAGGGCCGGGAAGCGCTTGGCGCTGAGGTGGGTCGTCTCGATGGCCATCGGCTCGCCGTTGGCCATGCGCAGCCGCTCGATGCGCAGCACCCGTCCGCCGGCCGTGATGTCCAGCAGTCCGGCGAGCCGGTCGTCGGCGGTGATGTAGCCGATGTCCAGCAACTGCGAGGTGGGTTCGAGGCCCTGGGCCCGCATGTCCTCGGTGTAGGAGGTGAGTTGCAGCGCCTGCGACACCTTGGGCTTGGCGACGAAGGTGCCCTTGCCCTGGATGCGCTCCAGGCGCCCCTCGACGACCAGCTCCTGCAGGGCCTGGCGCACGGTCGTGCGCGAGGTGTCGAACTCCGCGGCCAGTGTGCGCTCAGGCGGGACCGGTGTGCCCGGCGCCTGTGTCCGGGTCATGTCGAGCAGATGCTTCTTCAGACGGTAGTACTTGGGCACGCGCGCGGTACGGACGGTCGCCCCACCCTCGTTCTCCGCACTGCTGACGTCGGTGCTCATGCTCTGCCTTCCCGGCTCCGGGTGCCGAAGCGACCGCTATCCCTGTCGGCCACGGCTCACATCGTGGCACGGCTTGGTGCCGGGCTGGCCCCGCACGCTCCGTGATCCCTTCTGTATACCTCCGGGACCCCCGTTGGTCTAGTCCACAGCGCCGCTCGATGCCGCTGGTACGCGCGTTCGGAACGGTGTCGGCATGCCATTCGGTGGGTGGTGGTACACCCGGTCCCGGTCCGTCCGATCTGCCGCTTGCGCAATGAAAGGTCCCTGCATATCTCGGTCGCATCACGGACACGGAGAGCGCGCTTGCACACCCTTGACAGCCCTATTGGTCTGGGCCAAGCTCCCCGTACTGGTCTACACCATTGGTCCAGGTCCCGGCCCCATGGGCGGTCCGCGTCGACGAGCAACCGCGGGGAGGCAGGGGGGTTTTGTGGCATCCCTGAGGAGGGTGGCGTGAAGCGCAAGCTGATAGCCGCGATCGGTATCGCGGGCATGATGGTCTCGATCGCGGCGTGCGGGGGCGACAGCGGCGACGACGACGGCAAGAAGGCCGGGGCGGACGGTTACGCCGGCGAGACGCTCACCGTGTGGGTGATGGACGGGTCCTCGCCGGACGACTGGCAGGCCGAGCTCGCCAAGGAGTTCGAGGCGAAGACCAAGGCCGAGGTCGAGTTCGAGGTCCAGACGTGGAACGGTATCCAGCAGAAGCTGACCACCGCGCTCTCCGAGGAGAACCCCCCGGACGTCTTCGAGGTGGGCAACACCCAGACCCCGGCGTACGCCAAGACCGGCGGCCTCGCGGACCTGACCGACCTCAAGGCCGAGATCGGCAAGGACTGGACCGAGTCCATCAACGAGTCCTCCGTCTTCGAGGGCAAGCAGTACGCGGCGCCGTGGTTCGTGGTCAACCGCGTGGTCGTCTACAACAAGAAGGTCTGGGCGGACGCGGGCATCAAGGAGACGCCCAAGACCCGCGACGAGTTCTACGACGCCCTCAAGACGATCGGTGAGAAGACCGACGCCGAGCCGATCTACCTGCCGGGCCAGAACTGGTACCACTTCGTCGGCCTGGCGATCGGCGAGGGCGCCGAACTGGTCAAGAAGGACGGCGACAAGTACGTCTCCAACCTCGACGACCCGAAGATCGCCGCCGCGATGGAGACCTACAAGAAGTTCCAGTCCCTGTCCAAGGCGCCGAAGGACAAGGACGAGGCCACCCCGCAGCAGGGTGAGGTCTTCGCCAAGGGGAACGTCGGCGCCTTCATCGGCATGGGCTGGGAAGCCGCCACCGCGATCAAGGCCAACCCGAAGATCGAGAAGGACATCGGCTACTTCACCATCCCGGGTGAGACGGCCGCCAAGCCCGAGGGCGTCTTCCTCGGCGGCTCCAACCTGGCCGTCGCCGCGGGCAGCAAGAAGCAGGAGCTCGCCAAGGAGTTTCTGAAGATCGCGCTCTCCGACAAGTTCGAGGGCCGGCTCGCCAAGGCCAACGGCGTCACTCCGAACAAGGAGTCGCTGGTGAGCAACCTGGAGGGCAACCCGGCCGCCGAGGCCGGCTCGCCGGCCGTCGCCTCCGGTGGCACCACCCCGCTGATCCCGGAGTGGGCCGCGGTCGAGAACGCGCCCAACCCGATCAAGACCTACATGACCGCCGTGCTGAAGGGGAAGTCCCCGGCCGAGGCGGCCGAGCAGGTCGAGGAAGAGTTCAACAAGCGCCTGTCGCAGCAGCAGTAACACCGGGCGAGCCGGGGCGGGGTGGCCGGACGACGGCTCCCGCCCCGGCGACCGTACGCGGGTCGACGTACACAGGTCGAGAAGAGAGATCGCGAGCATGACCGTGCAGACCGAACGGCCGCCCTCCGGCCCGGCGGGCGTCCGCAAGTCGGACGACGAGGGCAGCGGCGGGCCGAAACAGAGAGCCGCGTCGCGCACCGGCGCGCTCGTCCCGTACCTGCTGCTGCTGCCCGCCTGCGCGGCCACCGTGCTGCTGCTCGGCTGGCCGCTGCTGAAGGACCTCCTGCTGTCCTTCCAGAACCTCAACATGACGCAGCTGATCCAGCACGTCACCGAGTGGAACGGCGTCGACAACTACCAGGAGACCCTCACCAGCGAGCACTTCTGGCGGGTCACCCTGCGCTCGATCCTGTTCGCGGCGGTCAACGTCGGCCTGATCATGATCCTGGGCACCTTGATTGGCCTGCTGCTCGCCCGCCTCGGCAAGTGGATGCGGTTCACCCTGCTGACCGGCCTGGTGCTGGCCTGGGCCATGCCGATCGTGGCCGCCACCACCGTCTACAAGTGGCTGTTCGCCGAGCGCTTCGGCGTCGTCAACTGGGTCCTGGACAAGCTCGGCTGGCACTCCATGGCCGACTACAGCTGGACCAGCAGTCAGATGTCGACCTTCTTCGTCGTCACCCTGCTGATCGTCTGGATGTCCATCCCGTTCGTCGCGATCAACCTCTACGCGGCGACCACCACCATCCCGAAGGAGCTCTACGAGGCGGCGTCCCTGGACGGAGCCGGCGCCTGGCGGAGCTTCACCACGGTCACCATGCCGTTCCTGCGGCCGTTCCTCTACGCGACGACCTTCCTGGAGATCATCTGGGTCTTCAAGGCATTCGTCCAGGTGTACGTCTACAACCAGGGCGGACCTGACCGGCTCACCGAGATCCTGCCCGTCTACGCCTACGTCGAGGGCGTCGGCAACCAGCACTACGGCATGGGTGCGGCGATCGCCGTGCTGACCATTCTGATCATGCTCGGTCTGACCTCCTACTACCTCAGGATCGTGCTCAAGCAAGGGGAGGACGAGCTGTGAAGCGCTCGCTCTTCGGCCGTCTGTGGCCCAACGCCACGGCCGTCGTCCTGTTCATCGGCTTCGTCTTCCCCGTGTACTGGATGTTCTCCACGGCCTTCAAGCCGACCGGCGACATCATCACGGAGGACCCGGTCTGGTTCCCGACCGACTTCACCTTCGAACACTTCAAGACGGCGACCGAGGCCGACCACTTCTGGACGTTCGTCACCAACTCGCTGACCGTCACCGTCCTCGCCGTCGTCTTCTCGCTGATCATCGCGCTGGCCGGTTCCTTCGCCCTGGCGCGGATGCGGTTCAAGGGACGGCGCGGCTTCGTCATCGGCTTCATGCTCGCCCAGATGGCGCCCTGGGAAGTCATGATCATCGCGATGTACATGATCGTGCGGGACGCGTCCATGCTGAACAGCCTCGTGCCGCTGACGCTCTTCTACATGATGATGATCCTCCCCTTCACCATCCTGACGCTGCGCGGCTTCGTCGCCGCCGTGCCGAAGGAACTGGAGGAGTCGGCGATGGTCGACGGCTGCACCCGCGCCCAGGCCTTCCGCCGGGTCATCCTGCCGCTGCTCGCGCCGGGGCTGATGTCGACCTCGCTGTTCGGCTTCATCACCGCCTGGAACGAGTTCGCCCTGGTCCTGGTGCTGAACAAGGACGCCGAGGCCCAGACACTGCCGCTGTGGCTGACCAGCTTCCAGACCGTCTTCGGTGACGACTGGGGTGCCACCATGGCCGCCTCGTCCCTCTTCGCCGTCCCGATCCTGATCCTCTTCGTCTACCTGCAGCGCAAGGCCGTCAGCGGCCTGACCGCCGGCGCCGTGAAGGGATAACGCCACCGATGACGACCATCGCCAGGGCCACCGACACCCTCACCCGCGACGCGCTCACCGTCCTCCAGCCCGGGTTCACCGGCACCACCGCCCCCGACTGGCTGCTGCGCCGCCTCGGTGAGGGACTGGCCTCCGTCGGCCTGTTCGGGCGCAACATCGCCTCGGCCGAGCAGGTGGCCGCGCTGACCGCGCAGTTGCGCGCCGAACGCGAGGACGTCCTCGTCGCCATCGACGAGGAGAGCGGCGACGTCACCCGGCTGGAGGTGCGCACCGGTTCCTCCTTCCCCGGCAACCTCGCCCTCGGCGCGGTGGACGACGTGGGGCTCACCCGGGAGGTGGCCGCGGAACTCGGCCGCCGGCTCGCGGACTGCGGGGTCAACTTCAACTGGGCCCCGTCCGCCGACGTCAACTCCAACCCCGACAACCCGGTCATCGGCGTGCGCTCCTTCGGCGCCGGCACCGGCCTGGTCGCCCGGCACACCGCCGCCTATGTCACCGGCATGCAGTCGGCGGGTGTCGCCGCCTGCACCAAGCACTTCCCGGGCCACGGGGACACCGGCGTCGACTCCCACCACGCCATGCCGCGCATCGACGTGGGCGCCGACGTGCTGGCCGAGCGTGACCTGATCCCGTTCCGCGCGGCCATCGCCGCCGGCAGCCGCGCGGTGATGAGCGCCCACATCCTGGTCCCGGCCCTGGATCCGGACCGCCCGGCAACGTTGTCCCGCCGCATCCTGACCGACCTCCTCCGCGGTGAGCTGGGCTACGACGGTCTGATCGTCACCGACGGCATGGAGATGCGGGCCATCGCGGGCACGTACGGCATCGAACGCGGCAGCGTCCTGGCGGTCGCGTCCGGCGCCGACGCGATCTGCGTGGGCGGCGGGCTGTCCGACGAGGGCACCGTGCGGCGGCTGTGCGACGCCCTGGTCGAGGCCGTCCGCTCGGGTGAGCTGCCCGAGGAACGCCTGGCCGACGCGGCGGAACGCGTCCGCGCCCTGGCCGGCTGGACCGCGGCGCACCGGGCCGCGGCCCGGGCCGGGGACACCGCGGACGGCGACGTGGGCCTGCGCGCGGCCCGCCGCGCCGTGCGCGTCACCGCGGCCGACGGCTTCGCCCCCCTCACCGAACCGCCGTACGTCGCCGCCCTCACTCCCGTCGCGAACATCGCGGTCGGCGACGAGACGCCCTGGGGCATCGCCGCCGAGCTCTTCCGGCTGCTGCCCGGCACGGAGACCGGCAGTTTCACCGGCCCGGACGCCGGGAACGACGTGCTGGCCGCGGCCGGTTCGCGCCGCGTCGTGGCCGTCGTCCGCGACGAGCACCGCCACCCGTGGATGGCGGCGGCCCTCGACACCTTGCTGGCGGCCCGCCCCGACACGATCGTGGTCGAGATGGGCGTCCCCCGTGCCGAGCCCCGGGGCGCCCTCCACCTGGCCACCCACGGCGCGGCCCGGGTCTGCGGCCGGGCGGCGGCGGAGGCGATCGCGGGCGCGTAGCGGGTGCCCTTTCCGCCGGGTTTCCGCCGGGTCTGTGCCGGGCTTCCGCCGGGCCTCTGCCGGGCCTGTGTCGGGCCTGTGTCGGGCTCCCCACGGGTTTCCGCCGGGATCCCGCCGGGGCCCGTGCCGAGTTTCCGCCGGGGTCTGTGCCGGGCTCCCGCCGGGTTTCCGCCGGGCTTTCGTCGGCTCCTGCTAGCTTCCGTCGGGCTCCAGCCGGGGCTCCCGTCGGTACGACAAGGCGCCGGTCCTCTTGGCGGGGACCGGCGCCTTTCGTGCGAGGTGGCGCATGGGCGCGTACGCCGGACTCGCGCGCCGGGGGGTGGTGCACGCCGGGCGTACACGAACGGCGTTGGCCGTGAGGCGGCGATGGCCGTGAGGCCGTAAGGCCACGAGCCGTGCGGCACCGTGTCCCGCTCGCCGGTACGGAGAAGGCGCCGAACCCCGTGGAAGGGATCGGCGCCTTTCGCGCGCGGCTGTCCGTGTCCGGCGGGTCAGGGCCCGCTCGGGATCAGATTCCCTGCCAGTCGGGCTTGTGTGCGTACGTGTGCCGGAAGTAGTCGGCGAGCTTCAGCTTGGCGGCGGCGGCCTCGTCGACGACGACCGTGGCGTGCGGGTGGAGCTGGAGTGCGGAGGCCGGGCACACGGCCGCGACCGGGCCCTCGACGCTGGCGGCGACGGCGTCCGCCTTGCCCTCGCCCGTGGCGAGCAGCACCACGTGCCGGGCTTGCAGGATGGTGCCGATGCCCTGCGTGATCACGTGGTGCGGAACCTGCTCGATGTCACCGTCGAAGAAGCGCGCGTTGTCGACGCGGGTCTGCTCGGTGAGCGTCTTGATCCGGGTCCGCGAGGCGAGCGAGGAGCACGGCTCGTTGAAACCGATGTGCCCGTCGGTGCCGATGCCCAGCAGTTGGAGGTCGACCCCGCCGGCCCCGCCCAGCGCCTTGTCGTACGCCTCGCACGCCCCCTGCACGTCCGCGGCCGTGCCGTCGGGGCCCATGAACGCGTCCATGCCGATCCCCAGCGGTTCGAGCACCTCGCGCCGCAGCACCGAGCGGTACGACTCCGGGTGCTCGGCGGGGAGCCCCACATACTCGTCGAGCTGGGCGATCCGCGCCTGCGCGGTGTCCACGGCACCCGAGCGCACCTTGGCCGCCAGTGCCTCGTACACGGGCAGCGGCGTCGAGCCGGTGGCCACGCCGAGCAGGGCGTCGGGCTTGCGCCGGAGCAGCAGCGCCATGGCTTCGGCTATCAGCTCGCCGCCTGCCTTGGCTTCCGGAACGATGACAACTTCCACGCTTGCCTGCCGTTTCGAAGAGGGGACTCACCCGGGGTCCGGGACTGGCTGTGTGGCGCCCTATGTGGTTTAGACCAATCTAACAGAGTCGGGCCCGGCGGGCGCGTCGAAACGGTCAGGTGGGTGGCGCCGTCAGGTCAGCGAACCTCCCGTCGCGTCCATCCAGCTTCCGGTGACCCACCGGCCCCCGTGCGAGGCGAGGAACGCGACCACATCGGCCACCTCGGCGGGCGTCCCCACCCCGCCCAGCGCGGAGAGCGCCGCCGCCCGGTCCCAGCCGTCCGCGCTCCCGTGCAGCAGCTCGGCCGTGTTGTCCGTCTCGATGATGCCGGGTGCCACCGAGTTCACCGTGATGCCGCGGGCGCCCAGCACCTTGGAGAGGTCGCGCGAGAACACGTCCAGCGCGCCCTTCGTCATCGCGTACGCCATGTTGTCCGGCATCACCGCGGTGCGGGACAGCCCCGACGAGATGTTGATGACCCGGCCGCCGTCGCGCAGCCGGCCCATGCCGTGCTTGAGGATGAAGAACGGCGCCTTCACGTTGACGGTGAAGACCGCGTCGTACTCCGCCTCCCCTATCTCGCCGATGGGGGGCGTGCTGCCGATTCCGGCGTTGTTCACCAGGACCTCCAGGCCGTCGGCGTGCCGGTCGAACTCCTCCCACAGGGCCTCGGCTGCCCCGGAGGTGCTCAGGTCGGCCCCGATCGCGAACGCCGAGCCGCCCGCCGTCTCGATCGCGGCGACCGTCTCCTTCGCCGCCGCCTCGTTCCTGCCGTAGTGCACCGCGACCCGGGCGCCGTCGCGTCCCAGCCGCTCCGCGATCCCTCGACCGATGCCCCTGCTCGCCCCCGTGACAAGAGCCGTCCTGCCCGCGAGTACCCCCTGCACGCCCATGCCGGCGCCCCCTTCGTATTTATCTAGCGGTCGCTACAGATATGACCGTACAGCAGGTCGGCGACATTTCACTAGTGCCCGCTATAAAATGCACTCCATGGTGAGCGGTGGGAAGAGTGGACAGGAGGGGGCGCCCGCGCGGGGCGGCGCGGCCAGGACCCGGGGCCGCCCCCGCTCCTTCGACCGGGCGACGGCCCTGGAGAAGGCGCTGATGGCCTTCTGGGAGCGCGGTTACGAGGCCACGTCGGTCTCCGATCTCACGAGGGTCATGGACATCGGGGCTCCGAGCCTGTACGCCGCCTTCGGCGACAAGCGCTCGCTCTTCGAGGAGGTCGTCCAGGTGTACGGCGAGCGGTACGGCTCGTTCGGCAGCCGCGCCCTCGCCGAGGAGCCGACCGCCCGCGCCGGTGTGGAGCGGATGCTGCGCGAGGCCGCCGTCGAGTACACCGCCCCCGGCCGGCCGCACGGCTGTCTCGTCATCCACGCGGCCGCCAACTGTTCGACCGCCGAGGTCGAGGAGTCCCTGCGCGAGCGGCGCAACGCCAACATCGCCGCGATCGAGGAAAGGATCGGGGCCGACGTGTCCGCGGGCGTGCTGCCGCCGGACACCGATGCGGCGGCTCTCGCCCGGTACGCCGGCGCCGTGATCCAGGGCATGTCGCAGCAGGCGCGCGACGGTGCGGGCCGGGCGGAGCTCGCGGCGCTCGCGGAAATTGCCCTGGCCGTCTGGCCCCGCCCGTGAGCCAACGGGGTTAGGCTTTGGCCGACTGCTCGGACGTCCGAGCAGTCGGCGGAACGCGGCAACGACGAACGCGACAACCACAAACACCGTCCCTCGCATGGACACGATGAGTGGTCTAGTCCACAATGGCGACTGAGACACTTGCACCGAGACCCTTGCCGTGACACTCGGGCAGGGTGATCGCAGGCTTCCGCCCTCCCCGCACAGGAGGGCGGACCGAGGAACCGGAGCTCTCTGCCCTGACTGCCCCGGCTCCTCATCCTTCGGCCGACCGGGACCGCACACCCCACGGCCGTTGTTGCTCCGGGCTGCGGTGCCGGGAGGGTTGAGGGTCCCTCTCAGGCGCCGCGGCCCGCGGGTGTCCTTGGGGCCAGGGGTCCAGAGGGCCAGGGGCCCGGGACCCGGGCCGGGACCGAAGCCGGTGGGATCTGGCTGGTTTCGATCGCTGTCCGAACCGCCAGGTACGCTCAGCCACGTGCCCTCCATGAACGAACTCGTACGCCAGCACACAGCGCTCGACGACTCCGACCTCGAGTGGCTCCACCTGCTGGTCTCGGAGTGGCAGCTCCTCTCCGACCTCTCCTTCGCCGACCTGGTCCTGTGGGTTCCCACCCGGGACGGCACCCGTTACGTCTCCGTCGCCCAGATGCGGCCCAACACCGGGCCGACCTCGTACCAGGACGACATGGTCGGCCACCTGGTCCCGCGCGGTCGGCGCCCCATGCTGGACGCCGCCCTGGACGAGGGCCGGATCGTGCGCGAGGGCGACCCGGAGTGGCGCGAGGAGGTACCGGTCCGCGTCGAGTCCATCCCCGTTCGACGCCAGGGACGTGTCCTGGGCGTCATCGCCCGCAACACCAACCTGCTCACGGTGCGCACCCCGAGCCGCCTGGAACTCACGTACCTGCAGAGCGCCTCCGACCTCGCGCAGATGATCGCGGCCGGCGCCTTCCCGTTCGAGAACCAGCAGGTCGACATGGACGCCTCACCCCGCGTCGGCGACGGACTGATCCGGCTCGACGCCGACGGGACCGTCCAGTACGCGTCCCCGAACGCCCTGTCGGCCTACCACCGCATGGGGCTCGCCGCCGATCTGGTCGGACATCACCTCGGCCGGACCACCGCCGAACTGGCCCCCTCCCGCGGCCCCGTGGACGAGGCACTCGCCAAGGTGGCCAGCGGCTGGGCGCCGCGCGAGTTCGAGATCGAGGCACACGACGGGGTGATCCAGTTCCGCGCCATCCCGCTCAAGCCGAAGGGCACGCGCATCGGTTCGCTGGTGCTCCTGCGCGACGTCACGGAACTGCGCCGTCGTGAGCGCGAGTTGATCACCAAGGACGCCACCATCCGGGAGATCCACCACCGGGTGAAGAACAACCTCCAGACGGTGGCGGCCCTGCTGCGCCTCCAGGCCCGGCGGATCGAGTCCGACCGGGGCCGCGAGGCGCTCGAGGAGGCCGTACGCCGGGTCGGTTCGATCGCGATCGTGCACGAGACGCTCTCCCAGAACCTGGACGAGCGCGTGGAGTTCGACGAGATCGCCGACCGTGTGCTGGCGATGGTGGCGGAGATCTCGCCGGGCAAGGTCACCGGCCGGCGCACCGGTCGCTTCGGCATCCTGGACGCCGAGGTCGCCACCCCCCTGTCGATGGTGCTGACCGAGGTGTTGCAGAACGCCCTGGAGCACGGCTTCCGCGACGGCGACACCGGCACCGTCGAGGTCTCCGCGGTCCGTGGCGGTACGACGAAGGAGGCCCGGCTCCTGGTCACCGTCCAGGACGACGGCGTCGGCCTGCCCGAGGACTTCGACCCGCACCGCTCCGGCAACCTCGGCCTGCAGATCGTCCGCACACTGGTGGAGGGAGAGCTGGGCGGCGCCTTCGGCATGGTCCCGGCTCCGGAGCGCGGCACCCGGGTGATCCTGGACATCCCGGTGCCCACGGACAAGTAGGGAGCGGGGCCGGGCAGCAAAAAGCCCCGGACCGGTGAGGGTCCGGGGCTTGTGCTCGTGCGATCCATCGTCCGATGCGCATCGGGGGTACTGCGCGCTGCGGCTCGGGAGCGGGGGTTGTGTACTCGCTGTACACGCCGCCAAGCTCAGGCTGTCAGCAGGGGTGGATGGTCAGGCGGAGGCCTGACGAGCCCGGTTGCGGGCGGCACGGCGCTTCATTGCGCGGCGCTCGTCCTCGCTGAGACCACCCCAGACGCCGGAGTCCTGGCCGGACTCGAGCGCCCACTGCAGGCACTGCTCCATGACAGGGCAGCGACGGCAGACGGCCTTGGCTTCCTCGATCTGCAGCAGCGCGGGACCGGTGTTGCCGATGGGGAAGAAGAGCTCGGGGTCTTCCTCGCGGCAAACGGCGCGGTGACGCCAGTCCATGGCTGCTACCTCTCCTTGGTATTACATGCTGGGATGCTTGTGAATGTGAACGCTTTCACGAATCCCTCAACAAGGGAAGGGCCTACCGTCAGGTTGCCCTGGCGTGGTCCTGTGATTTGAAGAGGGGTTCTGGTGATCTGTGGAGGCCGGTGTTGCGGGCCGTTCCGATCGCCAAGAAGAGACTCGCAAACCTCGGCGGCGGATACAACCCCTTCCGGAAAGTTTTTTTTGATTCTTCGGTGTCGACTAGGTCACAGCCGTACTTCCATGGGGTGGACCCTGGTCTAAACGTTCGAGTGAAAGGACTTTCGCCCCTTCTGCTCACACAATCACACGCAGTGCACGGCGAACGCCTGTGAACGCCACGCTGGTCCGCAGCCCCAGGTGGTCACCGTCCATCTGAAGGGGCAGCGGCACCTTCGAATGCAAGGTGAACTCGGTCATATCGTGCAGGGAGACGGCGTGCCGGCCACGGGGGCCGCGCTCGGGGGACGAAGTGAGCAACTGGGTGCCATACCGGGCAACCGCGGCCGTCGACAGGCGGCTGAGGCCGAAGACGTCGAGCCCGGTATCGAACGAGGCCTTAGGTGACGCATAGATCGGGCGATTGCCGAGAAACGTCCAGGGGCACGTGTTCGAGACTATGGACAGCACCAGATCGGTGATCGGATCCTCGCCCGCCCGCTCCAGGGTGATCGTCCCGCTGCGGCGGTGCGGCTCGCCGATGAGCGCGCGCATCACCTGGCGGACATAGAGGGCGTGCGTCGACTTCTTCCCGCGCTCACGGTGCTGCTCGACCCGGCCGACCACGCCGGCGTCGAAACCCAGCCCGGCGTTGAAGGTGAACCAGCGGGCCGGGACCGCCTCGTCCTCGGTGCCCGGCGCACCCGAGGCCAGGCCCAGTCCGACGGTCCGCTCGCTGCCCTCGCGCAGCGCGTCCAGCAGGGCGCCGGTGGCCTCCACCGCGTGGTTGGGCAGGCCGAGGGCGCGGGCGAAGACGTTGGTGGAACCGCCGGGGACCACCGCGAGGCCAGGCAGGTGCTCCGGGTCGGGACCGGCGTGCAGCAGGCCGTTGACGACCTCGTTCACCGTGCCGTCGCCGCCGAGGGCCACCACCAGCTCGATGTCGTCGCTCTGCGCCGCCTGCCGGCCGAGGTCGCGCGCGTGGCCGCGGTACTCGGTGGTGACCGCCTCCAGCTTCATCTCGCTCGCGAGCGCGTGGATCAGCACGTCGCGCGTGCGCGCACTCGTGGTGGTTGCCGCCGGATTGACCACGAGAAGTGCACGCATGGTTTGCAGGGTACCTACTGAGTGGTACCCGGCCCAGACCGAGGTGGAGATCACCGCGGGCGCACGGCGCGCGGTCCGCCGGACGCGCCCGCGGGCGCCGGTGCGCCGAGGGCTACCCTGCAGGGGTGAGCAGTGAGCAGACCCCCACCCCCGAAGCCGCCGAAGAGGCGGGCCCCCGTCCCGGCAGGCTGACCGCCGCGGCCGCGCTGGCCGCACTGGAGGGGCTGGCGCTGGTCGTCGGCGGCGGCTGGATGCTCGTGGGAGGCCTCACCGGCCACCCCGACGACCGGACCTCGGCCATCACCGGCGGCGTCACCCTGATCGTCCTCGCCCTGCTGCCGCTGCTCGCCGCCCGTGGACTGCTCGGCCGGCGGGGATGGAGCCGGGGGCCCGCCGTCATCACGCAGATCATGGCGCTGCCCGTGGCCTACAACCTGCTGCAGGCGGACAGCGTGGCCATCCCGGGAGGCATCGTGCTCGGCGTCGTCGCCGTCACGGCGCTGGTGCTGCTCGTGAACCCCACGACCACCCAGGCCCTCGGCATCCGGGGGCCCGGCAGCGCCGAGGAGTAAGCGCCGCCCGGTGCTCCGGCCGTGGCGTGAGCGACCACCGGCCGGTGTCCGGCGGCTACTCCTCGACCAGCAGCTTCTCCCGTAGCTGTGCCAGCGTGCGGGCCAGCAGCCGCGACACGTGCATCTGGGAGATCCCGACCTCCTGCGCGATCTGCGACTGGGTCATGTTGCCGAAGAAGCGCAGCAGCAGGATCCGCTTCTCCCGCGGCGGAAGGTCCTCCAGCAGCGGCTTGAGGGACTCCCGGTACTCGACGCCCTCCAGGGCCTCGTCCTCGGCGCCCAGGGTGTCCGCGACCGCCGGGGACTCGTCGTCGGTGTCCGGGACGTCCAGGGACAGCGTGGAGTACGCGTTGGCCGACTCCAGGCCCTCCAGGACCTCCTCCTCCGAGATCGCCAGCTTCTCGGCGAGCTCGTGGACCGTGGGGGAGCGCCCGTGCAACTGCGAGAGTTCCGCCGTGGCCGTCGTCAGCGCCAGGCGGAGCTCCTGCAGGCGCCGCGGGACGCGCACCGCCCAGCCCTTGTCCCGGAAGTGCCGCTTGATCTCGCCGACGACGGTCGGGGTCGCGTACGTGGAGAACTCCACCCCGCGGTCCGGATCGAAGCGGTCGACGGACTTGATCAGTCCGATGGTGGCGACCTGGGTGAGGTCGTCCAGGGGCTCGCCGCGGTTGCGGAAGCGGCGCGCGAGGTGCTCGACGAGTGGCAGGTGCATGCGGACCAGCCGGTTGCGCAGCTCCGCGTACTCGGGGCTGTCCTTCTCCAGCGTGCGCAGCTCGGCGAACAGGAGGCGCGCCCCGCTGCGGTCCTGCGGGTCGTGCCGCGTGCCCCGTGCACCCGGCGCTTCGTCCTCGGAGTGTCGCTCGTGCTCGCTCATCGTCCCGCCCGTTGCCCTTTCCCGAGCCTTCGCCTCCGCTCGGACGGGCCGGACGGGGGCGTCCCCGGTCCGCTCTCCGTCGCCCGGGACGACGGCCTCGGGGGAGGCCTCGTCCTCCGGATGCGGCCGGGCCTGCTCGGGGATGCCGTCGATGCCGTCCGCCGTGCGCCGGGCCTCGTTCTCAGAACGTGTGCCCTCGGCCGGCAGCTCCCGTGTGCCGCGCTCTTCGTCCCGCACCGGCCCGTCCCCGTTCCTCACGTCGGCCCGGGTCCCGCGCCGCGCTGTTTGTAGAGGCTGATCGAAACGGTTTTGTCCTCGTCCACGGCGGAGGACACCTTGCCCGCGAGGGCGGACAGCACGGTCCAGGCGAAGGTGTCCCGCGACGGGGCGTGGCCGTCCGTGGTCGGCGCCGAGACAGTGACCTCGAGCGAGTCGTCGACGAGGCGGAAGACACAACTGAGCACCGAGCCGGGCACGGCCTGCTGAAGCAGGATCGCGCAGGCCTCGTCGACTGCGATGCGCAGGTCCTCGATCTCGTCGAGGGTGAAGTCCAAGCGGGCTGCGAGGCCGGCCGTCGCCGTACGCAGCACCGACAGGTAGGCACCCGCGGCCGGCAGCCGGACTTCGACGAAGTCCTGGGTCGCGGGCTCGCCTGCGATCTGGGACACCCTCACCTCCAAGGTGGTACAAGCGTTACAGGGCCGAGGGTCGCCCCTCGGGATAACGCGATACGTGGTTCAGCGGTGACGTTATCGCGCTCCGAACTTTCCTGTCCCCGAGACCCCAACCCCTTGCTGTCACTCATAGTAAACACATGAACACACACAGTGGCTAGGGGTTCGGCGGGCCCAAATCGGAAGAGCGCGCGCCGGGTTGACGTACCCAGGCCTCAGACGGTCGAACCGTCCCGGGCAGAGGTCACACGAGGACGTGGTCGACGAAGCACCAGCGCCAGTTCTCCCCGGGCTCGAAGGTGCGCATCACAGGGTGGCCCGTCTCCTTGTGGTGCGCCGTCGCGTGCCGCCTCGGCGAGGAGTCGCAGCAGCCGACGTGACCGCAGACGAGGCACAGCCGGAGCTGTACCGGATCCGTGCCCTCGGCCAGACACTCCGGGCAGGTCTCGCCGCGCGGTTCCGGTTCCGGGTGCGGCAGCGCGTCGGCGTGCGTGCACTGTTTCATGATTGCCAGGTTACGACGGGTGTGCGGATCACCGCGCGGAAAAACGAGGGCGGGCGAGGACGATGGACGTGATGCCGCTGCTGCTGCTGGTGGCGGGCAGCGCCGCGATCGCCGCGGCGGGCCGGCGCGTGCCGGTGCCGGCGCCGCTGCTGCTGGTCGCGGTGGGGCTGGCGGTGAGTTATGTCCCCGGAGTGCCGGACTACACCCTCGACCCGCACATCGTCCTGCCCCTGCTGCTGCCCCCGCTGCTCCACACGGCGGCCACCGACAGCTCCTACCTCGATCTGCGGGCACAGGTGCGGCCCGTGGCGCTGCTGTCCGTGGGCTACGTCCTGTTCGCCACCTTCGTCGTCGGCTGCGCCGCGTACCTGATCGTGCCGGGCCTGCCGCTGACCGCGGCCCTGGTGCTCGGCGCGGTGGTGGCGCCGCCGGACGCCGTCGCGGCCACGGCGGTCGCGCGCCGCGTGGGGCTGCCCTCTCGCATCACCACGATCCTCCAGGGCGAGTCCCTGGTGAACGACGCCACCGCCATCACCGCCTTCAGGGTGGCGCTCGCCGCGGCGGTCGGCGAGGGCGCCACGTGGGCCGGCGGGATCGCGGAGTTCCTGATCGCGGCCATCGGCGGTGTCGGTGTCGGGCTGGTGCTGATGGTGCCGCTGCACTGGCTGCGCACGCACGTGAGCGAGGCGCTGCTCAAGAACACGCTCTCCCTGCTGATCCCGTTCGTCGCCTACGCGGTCGCCGAGCAGGTGCACGCCTCCGGGGTGCTCGCGGTCGTGGTCGTCGCGCTCTATCTCGGCCACCGCGCGTGGGAGGTCGATTTCGCCACCCGTCTCCAGGAGGAGGCGGTGTGGAAGATGGTCGCGTTCGTCCTGGAGTCGGCCGTGTTCGCCCTGATCGGCCTCCAGTTGCCCGTCGTCCTCAAGGGCCTCGGTGACTACGAGGGCGCCGACGCGGCCTGGTACGCGGTCGCCGTCTTCCTGGTCGTCGCCGTGGCGAGGTTCGTGTGGGTGTATCCGGCGACCTTCCTGCCGCGCTTGTCGGCACGCGTACGCGAGCGTGAGGGCGACCTCTCCTGGAAGGTGCCGTTCGTGATCGGCTGGGCCGGTATGCGGGGCGTGGTGTCGCTGGCGATCGCCTTCTCCATCCCGCTCACCGTGCACGGCGGCGATCCCTTCCCCGAGCGCAACCTCATCCTGTTCCTCACCTTCACCACGGTCATCGGGACACTCGTCGTCCAGGGCGTCACCCTGCCGCCGCTGATCAGCCTGCTGAAGTTCCCCGCGCGCGACGTACGGGTCGAGACGCTCGCGGAGGCCAACGCGCAGGCGCAGGCCTCCCGGGCGGCCGAGCAGCGCCTGGACGACCTCCTCGCCGACGAGCGCAACGCCCTGCCGGCCCCGCTCGCCGACCGCCTCCGCACGGTGCTGGAGCGGCGCCGCAACGCCGTCTGGGAACGGCTCGGACAGGTCAACCCCGTCACCGGGGAGACCGTCGACGACACCTACCGGCGGCTGTCGCGGGAGATGATCAGCGCCGAACGCGAGGTCTTCGTCCGGCTCCGGGACGGCCGCTACATCGACGACGAGATGCTCCGGACGCTGCTGCGCCGACTGGACCTGGAGGAGGCGGCGGCATACCGGGAGGCGGCGTAGCGGCGCCCACGCGCGCGTGAGGTGCCGGGCGAGGGGAACGGTGCGAGGGCCCGTCGCCCGCCCGTAGACCGAACCGGCCTCGCCCGAACGCGCGGGGCGGGCCCTGTGCTCCAGGGCGCGGAGGCGTGCGCACGCGTCGGTGAGGCCGTTGGAGCCGCAGAGCGTGTCGGGAGTCCCGGCCGTCCGGGGACCGCGAGGCCGCCCGAACGCGCCGGGCGGCCTCGCGGTCGGGTAGGCGTCCCACTCCGCGAGGGCGCCGGGACCCGCCGGTCGTGGGCCGGCCGGGGGCCGGGTGCGCCGGGGCCGAAGGCCGGCGGCGGCCGGTTCGGCGGTGTACCGCACGCGGGACCACGAGGCCCTGCGGCGCCCCCGACGCCTGGCGGGGTCCGTCGTCCGCTCAGGGGAAGGGGCGGCCGGTGATGACGGCCGCCAGGGCCGTGCCACGCGGGAAGGCGCCCTCCTCGGCGAGCGTGAGCAGGGCGTGGAGCATCTTGGCGACGTAGACGCGCTCCACGGGGAGGCCGTGGCGGTGTTCGAAGTCTTCGGCGAAGGAGTCGAGCTCCGGAGTGGTGCGGGCGTAGCCGCCGTGGTGGAAGCGGTCGTCGAGGCTCCAGGTGCCGCGGAGCCCGCCGAAGGCACGGACCTGGAGCCGCCGTATGTCGTCGGCCAGGAAGCCGCCCTTGAGGACGGGTATCCCGAGCGTCCGGCGGCCCGGCGGGAGGCCGGCGGCCAGCCCGGCGAGCGTGCCGCCGGTGCCGCAGGCGAGCGCGACCACGTCGGCGTGCTCGCCCAGCTCCTCGCCGAGGGCCCGGCAGCCGCGGACTGCCTCCGGGTTGCTGCCGCCCTCGGGGACGACGACCGCGCCCTCGGCGTCCGCCGCACGCAGGAGGGCCGCCAGGATCTCCGGTTCGGCCTTGCGGCGGTACGCCGAGCGGTCGGCGAAGTGCAGCCGCATGCCGTCGGCCGCGCACCGGGCCAGCGAGGGATTGAGCGGCCGGCCGGCCAGTTCCTGGCCGCGGACCACGCCCACGGTGGACAGGCCGAGCAGCCGGCCGGCGGCGGCCGTGGCGCGCAGGTGGTTGGAGTAGGCGCCACCGAACGTGAGGACGGTACGGCCGTCCGCCGTGGTGAGATTCGGTGCGAGTTTGCGCCATTTGTTGCCGACCAGCTCGGGGTGGATGAGATCGTCCCGCTTCAGCAGCAGGCGGACACCGCGACGTCCGAACCGCTCGTCGGCGACCTCCTGCACAGGAGAGGGCAGGCGGGGGCGCAGGGCGGCGAGGCCGCGGGTGTCGGTGCCGGTCACCCCGCCATTGTCACGCCGCGGCGCACAGCGGACACGTCACTTCAGCCGGTCCCGGATCCGTCCCCGCATCGACGCCATCGTGAACCCCCGCGGATCGACCTTCCCCGGCTGCCATTCGAGGTGGCCGATGACGGATCGTTCGTTCCACCCGTGGCGGCGGCAGACCGCGGCGGCGGCCCGCTCGATCGCCTCCAACTGCGCCGTCGGCCAGGGATCGTCGCCGTCGCCCAGGTTCTCGCACTCGAAGCCGTAGAAGTGCCGGTTGCCGTCGGTGTTCGCCTCGTTGTCCCGGGGCAGCCCCTTCTCCGCGATCACCGCGCGCAGCACGTCGTCGTCACCGAGCCCGGCGTGGTTGGCCCGGCCGTACCCGACCAGGTGGACCTTGCCGTCCTTGGTGATGACCCCGTGGCACAGTGGCCCCGGCAGGCCTTCGTAACCCTTGCGGCAGATCTCCACGGTCCGCGCGCTGCCCTTGGTGACCGTGTGGTGGATCATCACGCCGTGCACGGGTCCCCAGGGACCTTTGTGATTGCGGTTGTGGTCCCGCCAGTCGCCGACCTGGACGACGGTGAGGCCCTCCGCCTTCAGTGTCTTGAGGAAACTGCTCGCGGACATGGGTGACGCCACGGCCGACTCCTTCACGCTGCGCGACGACCGCCCGGCGCGTTCGCCTCGTAGGGAGCTTGTACCTAAGCGGAGTGCTCGCTAGTACCTGTTCGGTCCGTGTGCGATCCGATCCGGACAACCCCGTCCCGACCGACAGTTTTGAACAGATACCGACAAGAAACCGCGAACCCGAACGGGCTGCCCCTCTCTGCCCCGGTCATCGTTGATCCATTCCCGCTCTTTCGGGTAATAGCACCGGCACTCTCCGTGAGGAAGGCTGGTTCACGCACATCGATGCCGGGCGCAGCCGTCCGGCATGACCGGGAGGGCAATTCCTTATGTCGGTAGGCGAAGAGGTCCGCACCGAGCAGGCCAGGCCGCAGCAGAGTCTTGGCACGGCGGCCGCGCGGAACCTGGCCACCACGACCAAGTCCGTTCCTCAGATGCAGGAGATCAGCTCCCGCTGGCTGCTGCGCACGCTTCCGTGGGTGGACATCCAGGGCGGCACGTACCGGGTGAACCGGCGCATGACCTTCGCCGTCGGCGACGGCCGGGTGACGTTCGTGAAGACCGGCGACCGGGTCGAGGTCATCCCCGCCGAACTGGGCGAGCTGCCGGCCCTGCGGTCGTACGAGGACGAGGAGGTGCTCTCGGAACTCGCGCAGCGCTGTGAGCAGCGTGAGTTCGGCCCGGGCGAGGTGATCGCCTCGTTCGGCGGCCAGGCCGACGAGGTCTACCTGCTGGCGCACGGCAAGGTGGAGAAGGTCGGCACCGGCCCCTACGGCGACGACGCGGTGCTCGGGGTCCTGGCCGACGGCGCCTACTTCGGTGACCAGGCGCTGCTCGACGGGGACGCCATCTGGGAGTACACCGCCCGCACCGTCACCGCCTGCACGGTGCTCGTGCTGCCCCGCCAGGAGGTGGAGCAGGTCGCGGAGCGCGCGGAATCACTGCGCACGCACCTCGAGGAGCGGCGCTCGATCCCGGAGCAGCGCACCAACCGGCTCGGCGAGAAGGCGATCGACCTCTCCGCCGGTCACAGCGGCGAGCCGGACATCCCGCACACCTTCGTCGACTACGACGCCCGGCCCCGCGAGTACGAACTGAGCGTCGCCCAGACCGTGCTGCGCATCCACTCCCGCGTGGCCGATCTCTACAACCAGCCGATGAACCAGACCGAGCAGCAGCTCCGGCTGACGGTCGAGGCGCTGAAAGAACGTCAGGAGCACGAGCTCGTCAACAACCGCGAGTTCGGCCTGCTGCACAACTGCGAGTACGACCAGCGGATCCAGCCGCACGACGGCGTGCCGGGCCCGGACGACCTGGACGAGCTGCTGAGCCGCCGCCGCGGCACCAAGCTGCTCCTCGCCCACCCGCGCGCGATCGCCGCGATCGGCCGGGAGCTCAACAAGCGCGGGCTCGTCCCCGAGACGATCGACATCGCGGGCAACCGCATCCCGACCTGGCGGGGTGTGCCGATCTACCCCTGCAACAAGATCCCGGTCACCGAGGCCCGTACGTCCTCGATCATCGCGATGCGCACCGGCGAACAGGACCAGGGCGTCATCGGCCTCCGTGCCACCGGAATCCCCGACGAGATCGAGCCGAGTCTGTCGGTGCGTTTCATGGGCATCAACGAGCAGGCCATCATCAAGTACCTGGTCACGGCCTACTACTCGGCCGCGGTCCTCGTACCCGACGCGCTCGGCGTCCTGGAGAACGTCGAGATCGGCCGCTGGCAGTGACGCCGGTCTCCCGAACGCCGTGTCCCCGCCCTCCCGGGCGGGTACACCCCGGGGGTGCGGAGACGGGCGAATGGGGGAGGTGAGTCCATGACAGAGGCTCGGCACGCCACCGAGGCGCGTCGCCCCGCCGGGACGCTGGAAAGGCACGGGCACATCGGCACGCAGCGGGAGCAGGGGCCGAAGAAGCCGGGGGCGTTGTCCGACGGGCAGGGGCCGGCGGGGCCCGACGGACACGAGGCGACGGTGCTCCTGCGGGAGTCCCGGGCGTCGGTCGACCCCGAACTGCGCTCCGCCATCGCGTCACTGCCCGCCTCGATGCGCCGGATCGCGCTCTACCACTTCGGCTGGCAGCACGCGGACGGCACGCCCGCGGGGGGCAACGCGGGCAAGGCGATCCGCCCGGCGCTCGTCCTCACCTCGGCCGCCGCGCTCGGCGGACCCGGGGCGCGGACGGCGGCGGCGCGGGCCGCGGCGGCGGTGGAGCTGGTCCACAACTTCACGTTGCTGCACGACGACGTGATGGACCGTGACACCACCCGGCGCCACCGCCCCACCGCGTGGACCGTGTTCGGCGACGCCGACGCGATCCTCGCCGGGGACGCCCTCCAGGCGCTGGCCCTGCGGCTGCTCGCCGCCGACCCCCACCCGGCGTCGCCGGCGGCCGCCGCCCGGCTCGCCGACTGCGTCATGGAACTCTGCGAGGGCCAGCACGCGGACACGGCCATGGAGCGGCGCGCCCCGGGCGAGGTCACCCTCGACGAGACGCTCGCCATGGCCGAGGCCAAGACCGGCGCCCTGCTGGGATGCGCCTGCGCCCTCGGCGCGCTGTACGCCGGAGCCGCCGCCGAGGACGTCGAGGCCCTGGACGCCTTCGGCCGCGAGGCGGGCCTCGCCTTCCAGCTCATCGACGACGTCATCGGCATATGGGGCGACCCGCGCCGTACCGGCAAGCCGGCCGGCGCGGACCTGGCCGCCCGCAAGAAGTCGCTGCCGGTGGTCGCCGCCCTCACCTCCGGCACCCCGGCCGCCGCCGAACTCGCCGAGTTGTACGCGGCGCCGTACGAGGAGGGCGAGGAGGACCTGGAGCGCACCGCACTGGCCGTGGAGCGGGCGGGTGGCCGGGACTGGGCGCAGGTCCAGGCGGCCGACCGGATGGCCCGGGCCGTACAGGAGCTGGCCCGGGCCGTGCGCGACCCGGAGGCGGCGGGCGGCCTGCTCGCGCTGGCCGAGTTCGTGACCCGGCGCAGCGCCTGACGGCCACCCTGGCCGGCCCGGCGAGCGCGCGACGCCCGGCCGGCCGCGCAAGACCCCGGAGCCCGTGCAGGACCGTACGGACCTGACCGACGTACGGCCGCACCGCCGAGGGCTCCGGTTCGGCGGGTCCCGCACTTCCCCACGGTGTGCGGGGCCCGCCCCCTTCCGGTGTACGGCCGTACGGCCGGGGGCCGCCGACCGGCGCCCGCCTCCGCCGGCATCTGCGGCTAGGCTCAACCGCCGTACGGACGAGCGGTGTTGAGCCGAAGGGGCGGGCGGGACATGGGTGTGGTGATCCGGACGGCGGGGGAGGGCGACCGGGAGCTGGTCGTGCGGCTGCTGGACGAGGCCTTCCAGGACGATCCGGTGAGCGGCTGGGTCTTTCCCGACGAGGAGTACCGCCGCCGGACGCACCATCGGCTCATGGCGGCCTTCACCGACGCCGTGCTGGCCGACGGGCGCATCGATCTCACCGAGGACGGCGCGGCCTGCGCCCTGTGGCTGCCCGTGCCGGCGGACGGGCACACCGGCGACGAGCCCGGCGGTGACACCGGCGGTGACACCGGCGGCGGGGCCGAGGACGGCTCCGTCCAGGTGCGCGAGGCGGTCGACCCGGACAACGAGCGAGTCGAGCTGATAGCCCGGCTGACGGAGGGCATCCACCCGTACGGCCGGGCCCACGAGTACCTGTGGATGATCGGCGTCCTGCCCGGACGGCAGGGCGAGGGCCTGGGCACCGCGCTCATCGAAGCGGTCCTGGAACGCTGCGACCGCGAGCGGCTGCCCGCGTACCTGGAGGCCAGCAGTGCCCGCGGCCGGGGGCTGTACGAGCGCCTCGGCTTCGAGTTCACCGGCCGGCCCCTGGACCTGCCGGACGGCCCCCGGATGTGGCCGATGTGGCGCGAACCCCGGACACCGGCGACCGCCTGACCGCGACGCGCTGCTACGTGAACCGGGCGTCCAGGCCGGCTTCCGGGTCCGCGAGTCCGTGCAGGAGGCGGTGAAAGAAGGCCGCACCCGGTCCGTCAGGGACGCCGTGCTCGGCGTACCGCGGGCCGGGTGCGGACCGGAAGACCCAGCGACCAGGGAAAGCGCAGGTCAAACGGCGGGATCGAAGATCAGGCCTTCTTGGTCTCCCAGAAGATCTTGTCGACCTGGGCGATGTAGTCCAGGGCCTTCTGGCCGGTCGCCGGGTCGGTCGAACCCTTGGCGGCCGACAGGGCCTTCAGGGTGTCGTTGACGAGCTGGTGCAGCTCCGGGTACTTCTCGAAGTGCGGGGGCTTGAAGTAGTCGCTCCACAGCACGGAGACGTGGTGCTTCGCGAGCTCGGCGCGCTGCTCCTTGATGACCGTGGCGCGAGCCTGGAAGTGCGGGTCGTCGTTACCGGCCATCTTTTCCTGGACGGCCTTCACGGACTCCGCCTCGATGCGGGCCTGGGCCGGGTCGTACACGCCGCAGGGCAGGTCGCAGTGGGCGCTGACCGTGACCTTGGGGGCAAACAGGCGGGAAAGCATGGAGCGTTCCTTCCTCGTGATCGTCTTCTCAGGGGGGACATTACTCCCTGGGAGGCCCGATTTCGCGAGTGCCCCCGTGGGCTTAGGACAAAAGTCCGGGGTGAGACTGAGACTGGTGGAGGAAAGACCGGGGAGGTGCCGGGTCATGCCGGAGCAGTTGTCGCAGGAGAGCGAACGTGCGAGAGGGGCCCTGCCCTTCGGGCCGGCCGAGGTGACCGGGCCGTCCATGGTGCCCACGCTGCACCACGGGGACGTGCTCCTGGTGCACTGGGGGGCCAGGGTGCGGCCCGGTGACGTGGTCGTGCTGAGGCATCCCTTCCAGCAGGACCTCCTCGTGGTCAAACGCGCCGTCGAGCGGCGCGGGACCGGCTGGTGGGTACTGGGGGACAACGCGTTCGCGGGCGGGGACAGCACCGACTACGGGGTGGTCCCCGGGGAGCTCGTGCTCGGCAGGGCGCGGCTGCGGTACCGGCCGCTCAGGCCGGGTCAGCGCTCGCCGTTCGCCGTGGTCCGCTGGGTGCTGTCGGCGCTCAGGCCGGTGCTGACCGACCGGTCCGCCTCCAGGCGCTTGCGGGCGCGGTAGGCCGCCACGTTGGCACGGGTGGCGCAGCGGTCGGAGCAGTACCGCCGGGAGCGGTTGGTGGAGGTGTCCAGGTAGGCGTTGCGGCAGGGGGAGGCCTCGCACAGGCCCAGGCGGTCCACGCCGTACTCGGTGAGGTGGAAGGCCAGGCCCATCGCCGCGATGGCGGCGAAACCGGCCGTCGCGTTGGACGGATGATCCGCCAGGTGCATGTGCCACAGCGGGCTGCCGTCGTCGTCGCGGTGGTCGTGGCCGGAGATCTGCGGGCTCACCGGGAACTCCAGCAGGAGGGAGTTGAGGAGGTCCACGGCAAGCGTCTCGTCGCCGCCGTCGGCCGCCTCGAAGACCGAGCGCAGCCGTCCCCGCACCGAACGGAACCGGGTCACGTCCGCGTCCGTCGCGCGCCGGGCCGCCGACTGGTTGATGCCGAAGAGCTCGCGGACGGCCTCGACCGAGGTCAGTGAGTCCTGCCCCCGGGCCGGTTCCTCGGTGTTGACGAGACGTACGGCGTAATCCGAGTAATAGGCCAGTTCCACTTGTAGTCCTTACGAAGGGGCTCTATGGTCGTGCCTGCGATCAGGTAACGGCTGATCGTGCTTCCAGGGTATTACGTCTCGTACGCGACGGAGGGGCTCGATGACGGACGCGGACACCACCACTACCATCACGACCGCCGCTGACTGGCGGGCCTGGCAGGTGAGCTGGGACCGGCAGCAGGAGTGGTACATGCCGGACCGCGAGCAACGCTTCCGGACCATGCTGGACATGGTCGAGGCCCTGGTCGGCCCCGCGCCGCGGGTGCTCGACCTCGCCTGCGGCACCGGGACCATCACCGCCCGGCTGCTCGCCCGGTTCCCCAGGGCCACCAGCACCGGCGTGGACCTCGACCCGGCGCTCCTGGCCATCGCCGAGGGCACCTTCGCGGGTGACGAACGAGTCTCCCTGGTCGCCGCCGACCTGAAGGACCCCGACTGGACGGCGCGACTGCCTTACGGCTCCTACGACGCCGTCCTGACCGCCACGGCCCTGCACTGGCTCCACGCCGAACCCCTCGCGGCCCTCTACGGTCAGGTCGCGGAACTGGTCCGCGACGGTGGTGTCCTCATGAACGCGGATCACATGATCGACGAGACGACGCCACGGATCAACGAGGCCGAGCGCGCCCAGCGGCACGCGCAGATGGAGGCGGCCAAGCGCGACGGCGCGCTCGACTGGGCCCAATGGTGGCAGCTCGCCGCCAAGGACCCGGTCCTCGCCGGGCCCACGGCCCGCCGCTTCGAGATCTACGGCGAGCACGCCGACGGTGACACGCCCTCGGCGGCGTGGCACGCGCGCGTGCTGCGCGAGAAG
The DNA here is from genome assembly GCF_002005225.1 of Streptomyces pactum. Lineage (NCBI taxonomy): Bacteria > Bacillati > Actinomycetota > Actinomycetes > Kitasatosporales > Streptomycetaceae > Streptomyces > Streptomyces pactum. The sequence continues at coordinate 3,040,840 of NZ_CP019724.1, read as the reverse complement.
GGATTCGGCGAGGTGCGGCCGGTGTGGTGCTCGCCGTCGGACACGCTGCTGCTGGCCCTCAAGTAGCCCGGGAGCAGCCCGAAGGGGCGGTACGGATCTCCGTACCGCCCCTCGGCCTGTCGTCGTGCGGTCCGCCGCCTCGCGGGCGTTCAGAGGACCTTGGACAGGAACGCCTTCGTCCGCTCGTGCTGCGGGTCGGTCAGGACGTCGCGCGGGTTGCCCGACTCGACCACCACGCCGTCGTCCATGAAGACCAGGCTGTCGCCGACCTCCCGGGCGAAGCCCATCTCGTGGGTGACGACGACCATCGTCATGCCGGACTCGGCGAGGTCGCGCATGACGTCGAGGACGTCGCCGACCAGCTCGGGGTCGAGCGCCGAGGTCGGCTCGTCGAACAGCATCAGCTTCGGGTCCATGGCGAGGGCCCGTGCGATGGCGACGCGCTGCTGCTGGCCGCCGGAGAGCTGCGAGGGGTAGTTGCCGGCCTTGTCGCCCAGGCCCACCCGCTCCAGGAGCTGGCGCGCGCGGTCCCTGGCCTGGGCCTTGCTCACGCCCTTGACCTGCACCGGCGCCTCCATGACGTTCTCCAGGGCCGTCATGTGCGGGAACAGGTTGAAGCGCTGGAAGACCATGCCGATGTCCCGCCGCTTGACGGCGACCTCGCTGTCCTTGAGCTCGTAGAGCTTGTCGCCCTTCTGGCGGTAGCCGACCAGCTCGCCGTCGACGTACAGCCGCCCGGCGTTGATCTTCTCCAGGTGGTTGATGCAGCGCAGGAAGGTCGACTTGCCGGAGCCGGAGGGGCCGATGAGGCAGAACACCTCGCCCTGCTTCACCTCCAGGTCGATGCCCTTGAGGACCTCGACCGCGCCGAAGGACTTGTGGACGCCCTCGGCCTTCACCATGGCGGTCATGCCGCGCCTCCCGTCGTGCTGGAGCGGTTCGACAGGGACAGCAGGTTCGCCCTGATCTTCTGCATCGGGGTCTTCGGCAGGCTGCGGCTGGAGCCGCGCGCGTAGTAGCGCTCCAGGTAGTACTGGCCGACGCTGAAGACCGAAGTCAGCAGCAGGTACCAGGCCGCGGCCAGGAACAGCATCTCGGCCGGCGCGCCGGAGGTCTGGCCGATGTCCTGGGCGACCCGGAACAACTCGGCGTACTGGACGACCGACACCAGCGAGGTCGTCTTCAGCATGTTGATGACCTCGTTGCCCGTCGGCGGCACGATCACGCGCATCGCCTGCGGGACCACGATCCGGCGCAGCGTCTTGGTGTGGCTCATGCCGAGCGCGTGGGCCGCCTCGGTCTGGCCCTCGTCGACCGCCAGCAGACCGGCGCGGCAGATCTCCGCCATGTACGCGGCCTCGTTGAGACCGAGACCGAGCAGCGCCGTCAGGAACGGCGTCATGAAGTCCGACCACTCGTCGCGGTAGAACGGGCCGAGGTTGATGTACTCGAAGACCAGGCCCAGGTTGAACCAGACGACGAGCTGCACCAGGACGGGCGTGCCGCGGAAGAACCAGATGTAGAACCACGCGATGGACGAGGTCACCGGGTTCTTCGACAGCCGCATCACGGCGAGCAGGATGCCGCCGAAGACGCCGATCAGCATCGCGAGGACGGTGATCAGGAGCGTCTTGCCCATGCCGGTCAGGACGCGGTCGTCGAAGAAGTAGTCCGGGATCGCACCCCAGTTGATCTTGCCCTGGGAGAACGCGTAGACGACCGCGGCCAGCAGCGCGATCGCGACGACCGCGGAGACGTACCGCCCGTAGTGCCGGACCGGGATGGCCTTGATGGCCTCCGGTCCGGCCGGCGGGGTGTCGGCCGGGCCGCCCGCCGTCTTGTCGATGTCAACAGTCACGGATGTTGCCTTTCAGTGCCCGCCGCGCGGTCACTTGCCGCCGTTGATGGTGGCCTCCGTGACGGCGCCTTCCGCGACGCCCCACTTGTCGAGGACCTTCTTGTACTCGCCGTTCGCGATCACCGCGTCCATCGCCGCCTTCAGGGCGTCCCGCAGCTTCGTGTTGTCCTTGGCGACCGCGATGCCGTACGGCGCGGCCTCGACCTGCTCGCCGACGATCTGGAAGTCGTCGCCGCCGCCGGAGGTCTTCACCGCGTACGCCGCGACCGGGAAGTCGGACGAACCGGCGTCGGCGCCGCCCGCGCGCAGGCGGGTCTGGGCCTGCTGGTCGTTGTCGAAGGGCTGCATGGAGATCTTCTTGCCCGCCGGGCACTTCTCGTTCTCGGCCTTGGCGAGGTCCTCCGAGACCGTGCCGCGCTGGAGCACGAGCTTCTTGCCGCAGAGGTCGGCCCAGGTCTTGATGCCCTGGTCGTCGCCCTTCTTGGTGTAGATCGAGACACCGGCGGTGAAGTAGTCCACGAAGTCGACGCCCTGGCCGACCTTCTTGCCGGTGTCCGAGTCGATGCCCTCCTGGCGGTCCTTGGTGTCGGTCATCGCCGACATGGCGATGTCGTAGCGCTTGGAGCGCAGACCGGTGATCAGGGTGTCGAAGGTGCCGTTCTCGAACTCGAACTTCACCCCGAGCTGCTTGCCCATGGCGTCCGCGAGATCTGGGTCGATGCCGACCGTCTTGCCGGACTTGTCCTTGAACTCGACCGGGGCGTAGGCGATGTCGGAGCCGACCTTGATGACGCCCTTGTCACGGATGGACTGCGGGAGCCGGTCGGCCAGGGGGGCGCCCGCCGCGGACTGGTTGTCGCTGCTGCCGGAGTCGCTGCTCTCGGTCTGGTCGCCGCATCCGGTGAGCAGCAGAGCGCCTGCGACCGCGATCGCACCGACCGCTGCTATCCGGGAGTGCGCGGCGGTCGTACGACGGGTGGAGCTTGCGGTCATGGTGGTTCCTCCGGCGGTGAAGGGAGTTGCCGATGGGGGCGGTGGACTTCCGGTGGGACGGGACGCCGGCCGGGTACCGGCAGGCGCCGTGGGTCGACGAGAGCACACGCCTTCGAGTGTCGCGACCTCGTGTGATTACGGCATCTTGCCATTCGGACTCGGCCATTCAGGGGGGACGCCATGTCAAAATCGGATAACGGGTCACCGCCCGAACCGCACCAGGTCGGTACATCACGACCGAACCTTTACGGGAATCGGCCCTTCCGGCCGAAAGATCTTCGGCATTTCTCGATATGTGGGCATGGTTCACCGGCGCGCGCGGCTGCTGAAGGCGTGTTCTCCAGGCCTGTCAAGGGGCGGCGAGAAGTTGTCCGGATCACTGGGTATGAGCCATGTCACCGACATGCGGCGTCCGGGGTCCGACATGTGAGCTTGCACTTATCGGACTCGTCGCGGGGGGTGTCCGTCGGGTAAGAAGGTTCTTTACACCCCTCATCAGGGGCTCAGGGCGCGTGTGCGGCGCGCCCGTCGCGCAGGGGTCCGTGTGGCCCAGACAGCCATCTTCCTGCGCGGTGCCCGCCCATTCCTCACCAGGAGTGGACAAACCCTCAAACCATGAACTCTTAAGGGGTAAGACAAAGTGGCAGCGGAGATCGTCAATCCTCGCAGCGACAGCGGCGCCAGTGCGGAGCAGGAGGCGGGCGCCGAGCCCCTCGACTCCTTCGACCCCGCGTTCGCGCTGCACCGCGGCGGCAAGATGGCCGTGCAGGCCACCGTGCCGGTCCGTGACAAGGACGACCTGTCCCTGGCGTACACGCCCGGCGTCGCGAAAGTGTGCAGCGCGATCGCCGAGCAGCCCGACCTCGTGCACGACTACACGTGGAAGTCGTCGGTCGTGGCGGTCGTGACGGACGGTACGGCCGTTCTGGGGCTCGGGGACATCGGGCCCGAGGCCTCTCTTCCGGTGATGGAAGGGAAGGCGATCCTGTTCAAGCAGTTCGGCGGTGTGGACGCGGTTCCGATCGCGCTGAACTGCACGGACGCCGACGAGATCGTCGAGACGGTGGTGCGGCTCGCGCCCTCCTTCGGTGGCGTGAACCTGGAGGACATCTCGGCGCCGCGGTGCTTCGAGATCGAGCGCAAGCTCCAGGAGCGCCTGGACATCCCGGTCTTCCACGACGACCAGCACGGCACGGCGGTCGTGACGCTGGCGGCCCTGCGGAACGCCGCGCGGCTGAGCGGGCGGACGCTGGGTGAGCTGCGGGCGGTGATCTCGGGTGCGGGCGCGGCCGGTGTCGCCATCGCCAAGATGCTGGTCGAGGCCGGCATCGGGGACGTCGCGGTGGCCGACCGCAAGGGCGTCGTCTCGGCCGACCGGGACGACCTGACCCCGGTCAAGCGGGAAGTGGCCTCCTTCACCAACAAGGCGGGGCTGTCCGGCTCGCTGGAGGCGGCCCTGTCCGGCGCCGACGTCTTCATCGGCGTCTCCGGCGGTACGGTGCCGGAGCCGGCGGTCGCCTCGATGGCGAAGGGCGCGTTCGTCTTCGCGATGGCCAACCCGAACCCCGAGGTGCACCCGGAGGTCGCCCACAAGTACGCGGCGGTCGTCGCGACGGGGCGGTCGGACTTCCCGAACCAGATCAACAACGTGCTGGCGTTCCCGGGCATCTTCGCGGGCGCGCTGCAGGTGCGGGCGTCCCGGATCACCGAGGGTATGAAGCTCGCGGCGGCCGAGGCGCTGGCCTCGGTGGTGGGCGACGACCTCGCCGCGGACTACGTCATCCCGTCCCCGTTCGACGAGCGCGTCGCGCCGGCCGTCACGGCCGCGGTGGCGGCGGCGGCTCGGGCGGAGGGGGTCGCGCGCCGGTGACGGTGTGACTCCGCGTGGGGTGAACGGCCTCGTCCTCGGTGGACGGGGCCGTCTGCTTTCGCGGACCGCGTTCTCGCGGGCTCGGGACGTGACGTGGGTGTGCGGGGCGGGTGGGCGGCCGGGAGTGGCCGGGGTCTTCCGGTCACGCGTGGGGGCGCGATGCCCGCACCTTTGCCGGGAGCGGCCGGCCGCGGTGACAAGAGGGCGTGTGTCACAGGGGCGTACGGTTCCGGATGGCGGGTGGGGAACCTATCGTCAAGGTCATGTTCGCTGTCTACGCCGCCCGCATCGACCGCGACCAGCCGCTGACCGGCCTCGAGTTGGGAGAGCGTCCCGCTCCCGAGGCCCGCCCCGGCTGGAGTGTCGTCGATGTCAGGGCCGCCTCCCTCAACCACCACGACCTGTGGTCCCTGCGCGGCGTCGGCCTCCCCGAGGACCGGCTGCCGATGATCCTCGGCTGTGACGCCGCCGGTGTCGACGAGGACGGCAACGAGGTCGTCCTGCACTCCGTGATCGGCCAGACCGGACACGGGGTCGGTCCCAAGGAGCCCCGCTCCATCCTCACCGAGCGCTATCCGGGAACGTTCGCCGAGCGGGTCGCCGTGCCGACCTGGAACATCCTGCCCAAGCCTAAGGAGCTCTCCTTCGAGGAGGCGGCCTGTCTGCCGACCGCCTGGCTGACGGCGTACCGGATGCTGTTCACCAACGCCGGGGTGCGTCCGGGTGACTCGGTGCTGGTGCAGGGCGCCGGCGGTGGGGTCGCCACGGCCGCGATCGTGCTCGGCAAGGCGGCCGGACTGCGTGTCTTCGCCACCAGCCGGGACGAGGCCAAGCGCAAGCGGGCCCTGGAGCTGGGCGCCGTGGAGGCCGTCGAGCCGGGCGCGCGGCTGTCGCGGCGGGTCGATGCCGTCATCGAGACCGTGGGCGCCGCCACCTGGTCCCACTCGGTGAAGTCGCTGCGGCCGGGTGGCACGCTCGTCATCTCCGGCGCCACCAGCGGCGACCGGCCCTCCCATGCCGAGCTCACCCGGGTCTTCTTCCTGGAGCTCAGGATCGTCGGCTCCACGATGGGCACCAAGGACGAGCTGGAGGACCTGCTGTCCTTCTGCGCCGCGACGGGTGTGCGTCCCGTCATCGACGAGGTGCTTCCGATGGACCGGGCCCGCGAGGGGTTCGAGCGGATGGCCTCCGGGGAGCAGTTCGGCAAGATCGTGCTCAGCGGTTCCTGACGCGTTCCCCCGAACCGTCCAGAGCGTCTACGGCGGGCCCGGTCGTCCGGGCCCGCCGTTCGCGTTCCCCGTACGGCAGCCAGGATGTCAACGGGGGTTGACATGCTCGAGGCTGTCAACCTATGTTGACCGCATGAGTGAAGCAACGGATCTCGCCGCGCGTGCGGGTGATCGCGATCCTCGGGTCGGGCTGCGGGCCGTCGCCGCACTGCGGAGGCTGCTGGAGCAGCTCGAGGCGGTGCAGGTGCGCAGCGCGCGCAATCAGGGGTGGTCGTGGCAGGAGATCGCCACCGAACTCGGGGTCAGCAGGCAGGCCGTGCACAAGAAGTACGGGAGGCATTGATGTTCGAGCGGTTCACGAAGGACGCCCGGGACGTGGTGCAGGGGGCGGTCGAGTACGCGGAGGGGGCGCGGGCGCAGACCGTTGATGCCGAGCATCTGCTGCTCGCCCTGCTGGATCGCGAGGGAAGCCGTGCCTCCTTCGCGCTGTCTGCGCTCGGGGCCGGCGAGCGCAAGGGCGCGGTCCGGCGGGCCCTCGCGGAGGCACGACGCCGGGCCGGGCTGTCGCAGGCCGAGACCGACGCCCTCGCCGGGCTGGGGATCGACGTCTCCGAGATCGTCGCCCGGGTGGAGGAGGCCCATGGTGTCGGTGCGATGTCCGGCGGCCGGAAGGGCAAGCGCTGGTGGTCCGGGCACCGCGGGTTCAGCAAGGGTGCCAAGGGGGTGCTGGAGCAGGCCTTGCGGGTCGCCGTCGCCCGGCGCGACCGGCACATCGGGGACGAGCACATTCTCCTCGCCCTGACCGTCCGCCCCGGTGTGCCCGCCGAGGTGCTCGCCGACCACGGGGTGACCCACGAGTCGCTGCTCAGGGTCCTGGGTGAGGGCACCGACGAGGCCTGCGCCTGACGTGCGTGGCGTCCCCCAACGGGGCACCCTCGTCGGGGGCCCCAGCGGGGCGCCCCGACGGGGCGCCCCGGGGCGCCCTCGGTGAGGTGTCCCCGGCCAGGCGCCCCCGGCTGTGCGCCGCGCCGGGGTTCAGGTCTTCGGTGCCCGCAGTATCGCTCCGATGTGCGCGGCGGCCGTCGACAACCGGTGGCGGGCGTCGCGGAGCTGGTCGGCCGTGACACCGTGGTCCCGGGCCGCATCGCGGATGTCGTCCCGGAAACGGTCGAGCAGCCGGTCCAGGTCCCGGGCCGGATCGCCGGTGGCCTCCGCCGCGTCCTCGTGGGCCCAGGCCGGGGTGTAACCGGCCGGGAAGTCCTCGGGGGTGGCGGAGTACTCGGGCCGGTGGGCGGTCGTGGCGGCGTCGGTGCGGCCGAAGCCCCAGTCCTTGCCGAACTCCTTCCCGAAGTCCTTTCCGAAGTCGCCGACCTCCTTGGCCAGTTCGCTCAACCCCTCGCGCAGGCCCGTCGGCCAGTCACCCCGCGAGAAGTGGTCCTGCACCTGTTCCTGGACCCGCTGGGCGATGCGCTGCACCTCTTCCTGGGCCTGTGCCCGGGCCCGCTCCTGGGCCTCCTTGGCCTGGAGCCGGGCCCGTTGTGCCTCGTCACGGGCGCGGCGGCTCTCGTCCTTGGCGCGGCGGGCCTGCTCCTTCCACTCCTGCTTGACGCGCCGCATCTCCTCCTTCGCGGCACGCCAGGCCTCCTTTTCGTCGGTGTCCGCGGAGCCGTCCGCCTCGCCGGGTGCGCCCGAGCCGGTGCCCCGGCGGGCCGCGCTGGCCGCCGCCCGCATCTCCCGGCGCAGATCACCCGCGGCGCCGCGCACGTCGGCCCGGATCTCGGCGGCGAGCTCGGCGACCGACTCCCGGATCTCCAGCTCCAGGTCGGCCAGCTCACCGCTGCGCTCGGACAGCTCGGCGCGGCCGGCGTCCGTGATGGCGTACACCTTCCGTCCGCCCTCGGTGGTGTGTGTGACCAGGCCCTCGGCCTCCAGCTTGGCCAGGCGCGGGTACACCGTGCCCGCCGATGGCGCGTACAGCCCCTGGAAGCGCTCTTCGAGGAGCCGGATCACCTCGTAGCCGTGGCGCGGGGCCTCGTCCAGGAGCTTGAGGAGGTAGAGGCGGAGGCGGCCGTGCGCGAAGACGGGGGACATGTCAGAGCACCTTCTTGTCGGTCGTGCAGTCGGCCGGGGCGCCGGTCGCGCCGTGGTCCCGGCCGGAACCGGAATTGTCCCCCGGGTCGTCCTGGGCGCCGCCCGCCGGGCCGGTGTCCCGCGGCTCCGGCTCCCACGGGGTGTCCGCCGGACGGCGCAGCAGGGCGATCGAGCCGGAGACAGTCGTGGCCTTCAGGCGGCCGTTGCCCGCGCCGAGCCGGCCGGTGATCCGCTTGGCGCCCCACTGACCGCCCACTCGGAGGTCCTCGAAGGCGCTGGAGACGGTGCCGCTCGCCGTGTTCGCCTCCACCTCCGCGTCGGCGGGCTGCGGCAGCCGGATGGCGATCTCCCCCGAGACGCTGGTCAGGCTGATGTCGGTGGGCTCGCCGGCGGTGTCCAGGTCCACGATCATCGAACCGCTCACCGAGTCCGCCCGGACGGAGGAGCCCGCCTCGACCACCGTCAGGTCGCCGGAGACGGAGTTGAACCGAAGGTCTCCGGTGAGGGCCTGCGCCTCCACGCTCCCGGAGACGGTGTCGGCGCGGACCGGGCCCGTGAGGCTCACCAGCGTGGTGTCGCCGGAGATGCCCTTCACCTCCGCGCGCCCGTCGAGCCCGGAGACCACGGCCGCGGCGCTGACGACCCCCACCTCCACGCGGGTGCCGGTCGGCACGGCCAGGGAGACCACCGCGCTGCGGCGCCAGCCCTTGCGGTCGAGCCATTTGAGGAAGCCCTTCCAGGGCAGGTCCTCGTAGGCCACCGTGAGCACGCCGTCCTGGTGGGTCACGATCAAGGGTGGTCCCTCGATCTCGGAGACCTCCAGGCGGGCGGAACCCTCGTCCGTACCCACCACGTTGACTGTTCCATTGACGACGCGTACCTGGAGCTCGCTCACGGGCTCGTCGAAGGTGAGTTTCCCGGGCTCCGCGACAGACCACTCGGACATGGTGCAGACCTCCTCGACCGAACGCGCCATATCGCGTCCTCCGCAATTCACGATATATCGCGGACCCGGAAAGTCAAGACACTCGTTCTGGTGACCTGCGATCGGCCGAAGGTGCTGGATTGACCTAGTTTGTGAGCATGTCGACGGAAGAGTCCGTGTCCGATCCCGCTCCCGGTGCTCTGCTGCTGTGCCGCGCCGAGCCGGACTCCGTCGCCGCCGTCGCCCCGCTGCTGGGCGAACGCATGCCGCTGGTCCGGGCCGGCGAGGAGTGGAGCGTGCTCGTCCCGGAGGGCCGGCCCTGGCGGCACGGCGGCGAACCGGTCGACCGGGTGGTCACCGGCTGGGCCGCCGCCCTCGCGGTCGGCGCTCCGTGGCCCGTACTCGCCCTGTGGTGGGACGCCGACCGGGCCGGCTACGCCCTCGCGTCGGGATTCCGCCGCCCCGTCGGCTACGTGTGGCTCGCGGGCGGCACTCCGGCCGGCGAGGACGAGGCGATGCGCACCTTCGCCGCCCGTCTCGGCCTGGACCCCGTCCTGGACGTCCAGTCGCTGGACCGGCTGACGGAGCCGGAGCCCGGGGCGGACGCCCGTGCCAGGCTGCGCGGACTGCTCGCGGTGCTCACGCGTGCGGGCGTCGCGCTCCCCGCGGGCCTCGACCCCGGCGAGCCCGCCGACCGCCTCGAAGAGGCCGCCCGCGCCCTGCCCGAGGTCCGGTGGACCGAGGCGGCCGGGCGTCATCCCACCGCCGACGAGAGCCGCCTCGCCCCCTGGATGCCCTGGGTGGGCGGCCCGGGCGCCCGTGCCCTGGCCGTGGCCCAGGTGGCGGCCGGCCTGCCGCTCACCGTCTGGGGCCTGCGCCGCCGTGCCGGAGGCTGGACCACGGCGGGGGCGCTGCTGGTCGCGCACGGCGCGCTGGGAGTGGCGTACGGTCTGGCCCGGCGTCCGTGACAACCGCGAGGCGGCGGGGGCACGGCGTCCGTGACAATTCCGCGGAGGCGGCGGCGTGGCGTACGACCCGGCCCGGCGTCCGTGACCACCGCGAGGAGGCGAGGCGGCGGCGGAGGCGGCGGCGTGGCGTACGACCCGGCCCGGCGTCCGCGACAACCCCGAGGAGGCGCGGCGGAGCTACTCGTCTTCCTCGTCGTCCAGCCGCGCCAGCCACGTCGCCAGCCGCTCCACCGGCACCTCGAAGTCCGGGTTGAGGTCGACGAAGGTCCGCAACTGCTCGGCGAGCCACTCGAAGGTGACCTCCTCCTCGCCGCGCCGCTTCTCCAGTTCCTCGATGCCGCGGTCGGTGAAGTACAACGTGCTCTCCGTCGGATGGGGTCGAAGGATGGGGTCGAACAAGGCCGGATCTGTGGAACCGCTGGTCCCAGGATAGGACGTGTGCGACACGCCGAAGGGCCCGGTCCGCGTTCACAGGAACGGGGACCGGGCCCTTCGGCGTGCCCGTCAGGTCACGTCAGGCGGGTTCGCGGGCTCAGGCCTCGAACACCTCACGCACCAGTTGCTCCTGCTCGGCCTGGTGCCGCTTGGCGGAACCGACGGCCGGGGAGGAGCCGTGCGGGCGCGAGATGCGGCGCAGGCGCTCGCCGTGCGGGACGTCGGCGCCGACCGCCAGGTCCAGGTGGTCGATCAGGTTGAGCGCGATGAACGGCCAGGCACCCTGGTTCGCCGGCTCCTCCTGGGTCCACAGGTACTTCTCGGCGTTCGGGTACTTGGCGATCTCCGCCTGGAGCTCGGCACCCGGCAGCGGGTACAGGCGCTCGATGCGGATGATGGCCGTGTCCGTCACACCGCGCTTCTTCCGCTCGGCGTCGAGGTCGTAGTAGACCTTGCCCGCGCAGAAGACGACCTTCTTGACCGCGGCCGCCTCGACCGAGTCGTCGCCGATGACCGGGCGGAACTGGCCCGTTGTGAACTCCTCCGCCTTCGAGGCGGCGGCCTTGAGGCGCAGCATCGACTTCGGGGTGAAGACGACCAGCGGCTTGTGGTGCGGGTTGTGCACCTGCCACCGCAGGAGGTGGAAGTAGTTCGACGGCAGGGTCGGCATCGCGACCGTCATGTTGTTCTGCGCGCAGAGCTGCAGGAAGCGCTCCGGGCGGGCCGAGGAGTGGTCCGGGCCCTGGCCCTCGTAGCCGTGCGGCAGGAGGAGGGTGACACCGGAGGTCTGGTTCCACTTCTGCTCGGCCGACGAGATGAACTCGTCCACGACCGTCTGGGCGCCGTTGACGAAGTCGCCGAACTGCGCCTCCCACATCACCAGCGCGTCGGGGCGGGCCAGCGAGTAGCCGTACTCGAAGCCCATCACCGCGTACTCGGAGAGCAGGGAGTTGTAGACGTTGTACCGGGCCTGGTCCTCGGACAGGTACAGCAGCGGCGTGAACTCGTCACCGGTCTCGCGGTTGATGAGCACCGCGTGCCGCTGGCCGAAGGTCCCGCGCTGCGAGTCCTGGCCGGACAGCCGGACCGGGACGCCCTCCAGGAGGAGCGAGCCGACGGCGAGGGTCTCGCCCATGCCCCAGTCGATCGTGCCGTCCTCGACCATCGCCGCCCGGCGCTGGAGCTGCGGCAGCAGCCGCGGGTGCACGGTGACGTGGTCGGGGATGTTGACCTGGGACTCGGCGATCCGCTTGACGGTCTCGGCGGTGACCGCGGTGTTCACGGAGACCGGGAACTCGGCCTGCGGGTCCGAGGGCTCGGCGGCGGCCGGCTGGGAGGCGGCCTCGCGCACCTCGGTGAAGACCTTCTCGAGCTGGCCCTGGTAGTCCTGCAGCGCCTGCTCGGCCTCTTCCAGGGTGATGTCGCCGCGACCGATGAGGGACTCGGTGTACAGCTTGCGCACCGAGCGCTTCTTGTCGATCAGGTCGTACATCAGCGGCTGGGTGAAGGCCGGGTTGTCGGTCTCGTTGTGACCGCGGCGGCGGTAGCAGATGAGGTCGATCACCACGTCCTTGTTGAACGCCTGGCGGAACTCGAAGGCCAGGCGCGCCACGCGGACGCAGGCCTCCGGGTCGTCGCCGTTCACGTGGAAGATCGGGGCCTCGATCATGCGGGCCACGTCCGTCGCGTACATCGAGGAGCGCGAGGACTCCGGGGCGGCGGTGAAGCCGACCTGGTTGTTGATGACGACGTGGACCGTGCCGCCGGTGCGGTAGCCGCGCAACTGCGACATGTTCAGGGTCTCGGCCACCACGCCCTGGCCCGCGAAGGCCGCGTCGCCGTGGACCGCGACGGGCAGGACGGTGAAGTCCGTGCCGCCCTTGTTGATGATGTCCTGCTTGGCGCGCGCGACGCCCTCCAGGACAGGGTCCACCGCCTCCAGGTGCGAGGGGTTGGCGACCAGCGAGACCTTGATCTGCTCGCCGTCCAGGCCGGTGAAGGTGCCCTCGGCGCCCAGGTGGTACTTCACGTCACCGGAGCCGTGCATCGACTTCGGGTCGAGGTTGCCCTCGAACTCGCGGAAGATCTGCGCGTACGACTTGCCGACGACGTTGGCCAGCACGTTCAGCCGGCCGCGGTGGGCCATGCCGATGACGACCTCGTCCAGGCGGGACTCGGCCGCCGAGTCGATGACCGCGTCCAGCAGCGGGATGACGGACTCGCCGCCCTCCAGGGAGAAGCGCTTCTGGCCGACGTACTTGGTCTGGAGGAACGTCTCGAACGCCTCGGCGGCGTTCAGGCGGCGCAGGATGCGGAGCTGCTCCTCGCGCTCCGGCTTGGTGTGCGAGCGCTCGATGCGGTCCTGGATCCACTTGCGCTGCTTGGGGTCCTGGATGTGCATGAACTCGACGCCGGTGGTGCGGCAGTACGAGTCGCGCAGCACGCCGAGGATGTCGCGCAGCTTCATCAGGGACTTGCCGGCGAAGCCGCCGACCGCGAACTCGCGCTCCAGGTCCCACAGGGTGAGCCCGTGCTCGGTGATGTCCAGGTCGGGGTGCTTGCGCTGCTGGTACTCCAGCGGGTCGGTGTCGGCCATGACGTGGCCGCGGACCCGGTAGGAGTGGATCAGCTCGAAGACGCGGGCGGCCTTGGTGACGTCGTCGTCGTGCGAGGCGTCGATGTCCTTGAGCCAGCGGACCGGCTCGTAGGGGATGCGCAGTGCCTCGAAGATCTCGTCGTAGAAGCCGTTCTCGCCGAGGAGGAGGTTGGCGACCTGGCGCAGGAACTCGCCGGAGGCGGCGCCCTGGATGACCCGGTGGTCGTAGGTCGACGTGAGCGTCATGACCTTCGAGATGCCGAGCTTGTTCAGGGTGTCCTGGCTGGTGCCCTGGAACTCCGCGGGGTAGTCCATCGAGCCGACGCCCATGATGACGGCCTGGCCGGGCATCAGGCGCGGCACCGAGTGGACGGTGCCGAGGCCGCCGGGGTTGGTCAGGGAGACCGTGACGCCGGAGAAGTCGTCCATCGTCAGCTTGCCGTCGCGGGCGCGGCGGACGATGTCCTCGTAGGCCTGCCAGAACTCGAAGAAGTTCAGCGTCTCGGCCTTCTTGATCGCCGCGACGACGAGCTGGCGGTCGCCGTTGGGCTTGACCAGGTCGATGGCGAGACCGAGGTTGACGTGTGCCGGCTTGATGAGCGTCGGCTTGCCGTCCTTCTCGCCGAACGCGTAGTTCATCGAGGGCATGGCCTTGATGGCCTGCACCATCGCGTAGCCGATCAGGTGCGTGAAGGAGATCTTCCCGCCCCGGGCGCGCTTGAGGTGGTTGTTGATGACGATGCGGTTGTCGAACAGCAGCTTCACCGGGACCGCGCGCACGGACGTGGCCGTGGGCAGCTCCAGCGAGGCGTTCATGTTCTTCGCGACCGCGGCGGCGGGACCGCGCAGCGTCACCAGCTCGGGCCCCTCGGGGGCCTCGGCGGCGGTGGCGTCCTTGGCGGGCGCGGCGGCCTTCGCCTGCGGCTTGGCGGCGGGCTTGGCCGGGGCGGGCTTCGCGGCCGGAGCCGCCGGGGCGGCGGCGGGCTGCGCGGCCTGCTGTGCGGGCGCGGCGGCCTGCTGGGGGGCGGCCTGGGGCCGAGCCGGGGCGGGAGCCTGCGCCTGCGGCGCGGGGGCGGCCTGGGGGGCGCTGCCGGAGTCCGCGCTCGCGGCACCGGAGGCGGACTGGGCCGCGGCCGCTCCCGGCTTGTAGTCGGCGAAGAAGTCCCACCAGGCTCGGTCCACGGAATTCGGATCCTGGAGGTACTGCTGATAGATCTCGTCGACGAGCCACTCATTGGCACCGAACGCGGCGGCGGGGTTCTTGCCCGCGTTGCCCGCTTGGTCGGTGTCGGTCGAGATGCTCGAGTTACTGGGGGACTGTGGCGACACGGCGAGAACCGCCCTCTTCCGCTTCTTCACAAGATGGTGGACAGCGGGAATCAAGGCTACGCCTCCCGGACCCGGAAGGTCAGACCGGGCCGGTTCATCGTCGCGTAAGTCACATCGCAGACCGCGTTTCGGCGCTGGAAATGGCGGGAAACAAGCGAGGTTCTGCTGCATGAGGGAAGGGGAGACCGGGACCCGGCGCCGAGAAAACGCGGGTCTGTGCCTGGTCTGCGCCTGATCACACGTGTCCGCCAGCGCGGACGTCAGTGGATCTTGACGCTCCGCTTCGAACCCTACGTCAACTCGACGCCGATGACAGGCCCGGAAGAGTGATGAGAATCCGGCAGCCCCGCTCGGATTCGGCCACCCCGATCCGGCCGCCGTGCAGATCCACCGCCCAGCGCGCGATCGCCAGGCCGAGCCCGGTGCCCCCGTCGCTGCCCGGACCGTGCGGTCGGGACACCGAACCCCGGTTGAAGCGCTCGAACACCCGGCGCCACTCCGAGCGCGGAATGCCGGGTCCCTCGTCGAGAACCTCCAGTTCCAGCGACTCCGGCAGTTCCCCGCGCCGCGCCCTGACCGTCACCCGGCCGTGCGGCGGGCTGTGCTTGACCGCGTTGTCGATGAGGTTGGCGACGACCTGGTGGATGCGCTCGGGGTCGGCGTGCGCGGTCAGCTCGGGCGGGAAGACGTCGAGGGCCAGATGCACGTCGGTACGGGTGTGGTTGCCGGAGCCGGAGGCGATGCCCGCGCGTGCCGACGCGACCATGTTGGCCTCCTTCAGGACGCCGGACAGGTACGGCCACACCTCGAAGCGCCGCTTGCGCAGCGGTATGACGCCGTTGTCCAGGCGGGAGAGGTCCAGCAGCGTCTCCACCAGCCGGCCGAGCCGCTCCGTCTGCCCGAGCGCCGTGCGCATGGTCTCCGGATCGGCCTCGGTGACCCCGTCGACGATGTTCTCCAGCACCGCGCGCAGGCCCGCGATGGGGGTGCGCAGCTCGTGCGAGACGTTCGCCACCAGCTCCTTGCGCTGGAGGTCCTGGGCCTCCAGGTCGTCGGCCATGCGGTTGATGGTGACGGCGAGGTCGCCCAGTTCGTCCCGGCGGTTCTCCCGCACCCGGCGCGTGTAGTCCCCGTGCGAGATGGAGCGGGCCACGGCGTTCATCTCGTCCAGCGGTGCGGTGAGCGAGTGCGCGACGAACTGGGTGATCAGCAGCGTGGCGATCATCGAGAAGACGGTGATGAAGCGCAGCTCCGTCTTGGTGTGCACCGCTATCACCGAAAGGCCGGTGGTGATCAGCACCGACGTGACGACCAGCGCGCCCAGCTTGGTCTTGATCGAGAACGGGCGTACGCCGCCCCAGGGATCCCCGGTGCTCCGGGGGCCGGGGCTCCTCCGTGCGGCCTGACGCCCTCGGCTCATGGCGTCGGTGTCTCCAGCGCGTAGCCCACGCCGTGCACCGTGCGGATGCGCTCGGCGCCGATCTTGCGCCGCAGCGCCTTGATGTGGCTGTCGACGGTCCGGGTGCCGGAGGCGTCCGCCCAGTCCCACACCTCGGCCAGCAACTGCTCACGGGAGAGCACCGCGCGCGGGGTGTTCGCCAGGCAGACCAGCAGGTCGAACTCGGTGGGGGTGAGGTGCACGTCGTCGCTGCGCACCCGCACCCGGCGCTGCGCGTGGTCGATCTCCAGTTCGCCGAGGCGCAGGATGCCGCTGCGCGGCGTGGAGGCGGCCACGACGGCCCGCTCCACCCGGCGCAGCAGGACGTGCACGCGCGCGGCCAGCTCGCGCATCGAGAACGGCTTGGTCATGTAGTCGTCGGCGCCCACGCCGAGCCCGACCAGCATGTCCGTCTCGTCGTCGCGCGCGGTGAGCATCAGCACCGGCACCGGACGCTGGGCCTGCACGCGCCGGCAGACCTCCAGGCCGTCGAAGCCGGGCAGCATGATGTCGAGGATCAGCAGGTCGGGCTGCCATGCCTCGGCCGTGTCGACCGCGGACGGACCGTCGCCCGCCGTTTGCACCAGGAACCCCTCGGCGCGCAGGCGGGTCGCGATGGCGTCCACGATCGTCTGGTCGTCCTCGACCACCAGCACCCGTCGCTGTGCGCCCGGAGTTGCCGTCGCCGTGCCGTTGTGGGAGGTCTGTGTCTGCTCCATCGCCCGCCCCTGAGGTGTGCTTTCCGGAATCCGTGGGGTGATCCCATGACTGCGCTTGACGCTTGAATGATCCGCGTCAGAGCAGCAGCGTACGGGGAGGCACCGCGCCTTTGCTATCCAGGCCCGATGCCGAGGTGGACGACGTCCGGAACGCCCCGGGCAACGGGGATCTCTTCGGTACGCACGTGTTGGAACCCGGCATTACGCAAGGTTTCTTCGAATTCCACAGAGGGCTGCGCAGACCATACGGCAAGCACCCCGCCGGGCCTCAACACCCTTGCGCAGCCCGCGAGTCCGGCCGGCGCGTAGAGCCCGTCGTTGCCCTCGGTGACGGTCCAGCCGGGGCCGTTGTCGATGTCGAGACAGAGCGCGTCGTACGTGTCGGATGTCTCATTGACGTACTCCACGAGATCCGCTTCCACGATCTCCGCGCGCGGATCGGCCAGCGCCTCGGTGGACAGCGCGGCCAGCGGTCCGTCCCGGTGCCAGTCGATGATGGCGCGCTCGCGCTCGACGACCGCGATCCGGCCCCAGCGGGGGTCGGCGGCGGCGTGTGCGAGCGAGAAGCCGACGCCGAGCCCGCCGATGAGCAGGTGCGGCGCGCTCCGTCCGGCGGAGGCGGCGAGGGCGTCGGCCGCCGCGTCGACCAGGTGCCGCTCCGAGCGTCCGTCGGAGGTGTCCATCAGGAAGCAGCCGTTCGCGATGATCTGCAGCAGCGCCCCGTGCCGGCGCAGGACGACCTCGCCGTGCGGGCCCTCGCGACGGTCCAGCACTTCGGGGATGTCGTAGGAGTCGTGGGAAGTGGTGGGCATCGGCCCATCCTGGCAGGGGGAATGCCGGGGCCTTCGCCCGTGCTCCCGTCCAAGGGGTCCGAAGCGCCTGCCGCCACGGGCCCCGGGCCCTGGCGGTACCGGGCCCTGGCGGTACCGGGCCCCGGGGCTCCCCGCCGCGGGTCCCGAGGCTCCCGCCCCCTTGATCGCTCAGAGCGAACACGCTGTGGGGAACAATCAAGGGCTCGCTTTCATTGAGTCGATGTAACTCAACTTGACTGCCGAAGGGGAGATCATGGCTGCTGAGTCCGCCGCCTTCACACCGCTCACCCTGCCCGTGCTGCCGCTCGACGACGAAGTGGTCCTGCCCGGAATGGTCGTCCCCCTGGACCTGAGCGACGCCGAGGTACGGGCCGCGGTGGAGGCCGCCCAGGCCGCCGCCAGGTCCGAGCCCGGCAAGCCCCGGGTCCTGCTCGTCCCGCGCGTCGACGGCACCTACGCCAAGACCGGCGTCCTCGGCACGGTGGAGCAGGTCGGCCGGCTGGCCGACGGCGACCCGGGAGCCCTGATCCGCGGCCGGGACCGCGTGCGGATCGGTGCCGGCACGACCGGCCCCGGCGCCGCGCTGTGGGTCGAGGGCACGCGCGTCGACGACACCGTGCCCGACCCGCTGCCCGGCCAGGTCACCGAGCTGGTGAAGGAGTACAAGGCGCTCGCCACCGCCTGGCTGCGCAAGCGCGGTGCCTGGCAGGTGGTCGACCGCGTCCAGGCCATCGACGGCGTCTCCGCGCTCGCCGACAACTCCGGCTACTCGCCCTTCCTCACCACCGAGCAGAAGGTCGAGCTCCTGGAGACCGCCGACCCGGTCGCCCGGCTGCGGCTCGCCACCCAGCAACTGCGCGACCACCTCGCCGAGCAGGACGTCGCCGAGACCATCGCCAAGGACGTCCAGGAGGGCGTGGACAAGCAGCAGCGGGAGTTCCTGCTGCGCCGCCAGCTCGAAGCCGTGCGCAAGGAACTGCGCGATCTCAACGGCGAGCAGGAGGGCGAGGAGTCCGACGACTACCGCGCCCGCGTCGAGGCCGCCGACCTGCCCGAGAAGGTCCGCGAGGCCGCCCTCAAGGAGGTCGACAAGCTGGAGCGGTCCTCCGACCAGTCGCCGGAGGGCTCCTGGATCCGCACCTGGCTCGACACCGTCCTCGAACTGCCGTGGAACGTCCGCACCGAGGACGCCTACGACATCCGGGGTGCGCAGGCCGTCCTCGACGACGAGCACGCGGGTCTGGAGGACGTCAAGGAGCGGATCACCGAGTACCTGGCGGTGCGCAAGCGGCGCGTCGACCGGGGCCTCGGCGTCGTCGGCGGCCGGCCCGACAAGGGGGCGGCGCGAAGCGCCTCGGCTGAGGGCGGTGGTGGGCGACGGGGCGGCGGCGCCGTGCTGGCGCTGGTGGGCCCGCCCGGCGTCGGCAAGACCAGCCTCGGCGAGTCCGTCGCCCACGCGATGGGCCGCGAGTTCGTCCGCGTCGCCCTCGGCGGTGTCCGCGACGAGGCCGAGATCCGCGGCCACCGGCGTACGTACGTCGGCGCGCTGCCCGGCCGGATCGTCCGGGCGATCAAGGAGGCGGGCTCCATGAACCCGGTCGTGCTCCTCGACGAGATCGACAAGGTCGGCTCCGACTTCCGGGGCGACCCGGCCGCCGCCCTGCTCGAGGTGCTCGACCCGGCCCAGAACCACACCTTCCGGGACCACTACCTGGAGGTCGAGCTCGACCTGTCCGACGTGGTCTTCCTCGCGACGGCCAACGTCCTGGAGGCCATCCCGGAGGCCCTGCTCGACCGCATGGAGCTGGTCCGCCTCGACGGCTACACCGAGGACGAGAAGATCGTCATCGCCCGCGACCACCTGCTCCCGCGCCAGCTCGAGCGCGCCGGACTCGACCGGGACGAGGTCACGGTCGACGAGAGCGCGCTGCGCAAGCTGGCCGGCGAGTACACCCGTGAGGCGGGCGTGCGCACCCTGGAGCGGTCGATCGCCCGGCTGCTGCGCAAGCTGGCGGCCCAGCACGAGCTGGGCGAACGGCAACTGCCGTTCACCGTCACCGACGGCGACCTGCGTGCCCTGATCGGCCGGCCGCACCACGTGCCCGAGTCCGCCCAGGAACCGGCCGAGCGGCGCACCTCGGTGCCGGGCGTGGCCACCGGCCTCGCGGTCACCGGCGCGGGCGGCGACGTCCTGTACGTGGAGGCGTCGCTGGCCGACCCCGAGACGGGCGCGGCGGGCCTGACCCTGACCGGTCAGCTCGGCGACGTGATGAAGGAGTCGGCGCGGATCGCGCTGAGTTTCCTGCGCAGCCGCGGCGCCGAGCTGGAGCTGCCGGTGGGCGATCTGAAGGACCGGGGCGTGCACATCCACTTCCCGGCGGGCGCGGTCCCCAAGGACGGCCCGAGCGCCGGCATCACCATGACCACGGCGCTGGCCTCGCTGCTCTCCGGGCGGCTGGTCCGCACCGACGTGGCGATGACCGGAGAGGTCTCGCTGACCGGCCGTGTGCTGCCGATCGGCGGGGTCAAGCAGAAGCTGCTCGCGGCGCACCGGGCGGGCATCACCACGGTGATCATCCCCAAGCGCAACGAGCCCGACCTGGACGACGTCCCGGCCCAGGTGCTGGACAAGCTCGACGTCCACGCCGTCACCGACGTCCGCCAGGTCCTGGAACTGGCACTGGCACCGGCGACGAACGGTGCGGAGTCGGAGATTCCGGTCGCGGTGACGGGAGCAGCTCCCAGGCTTTAGGCACTTGGGGAGGACGCGACCGCAAGGACAGGGCCCGGGGCTCCCGTGGGGAGGCCCGGGCCCTTGCCCCGCCCGATCAGCCGTTGGCGAGCGCCCGGACGCGGTCCAGGGCCCCGTTGAACTTGTTGTGGTCCCCGACCGTCGGCCCGGACGAGGTGTACTGCCACATCGTGTAGTACGGCCAGCCCGCCGGCAGCGTCCCCACCGAGGAGGCGTACCGGGCGATCCACAGCGGGTTGTTCGCCGCGAAGCCGCCGTAGTTGCCGGTGCACTGGGTCCACCAGCTCGTGGCCGTGTAGATCACGGCGTCGCGGCCGGTGCGCGCCTTGTAGGTGTTCAGGAAGTCGCGGATCCAGGAGACCATCTGGCTCTGCGACTTGCCGTAGCAGGCGGCCCCGTACGGGTTCCACTCGATGTCCAGGGCGCCCGGCAGCGTCTTGCCGTCGCGGGACCAGCCGCCGCCGTGGTCGACGAAGTAGTTGGCCTGGGCGGCGCCGCTCGTCGTGTCCGGGGTCGCGAAGTGGTAGGCGCCGCGGATCATGCCGACGTTGTACGAGCCGTTGTACTGCTGGGCGAAGTAGGGGTTGGTGTAGTACGTCCCCTCGGTGGCCTTGACGTACGCCCACTTGACCCCGCTGTTCCACAGGGTCGACCAGGCGACGTTGCCCTGGTGGCTGGAGACGTCGACGCCCTCCGTCTGGGTGGCGTCGCCCGGGACGGGGGTGCCCTGCCGCCCGTCGTGCTCGAGGACGCCCATGCCCATGTGGGCGGAGCCGCGCGGCGGGGTGTCGGCGGCCGACGACGCCTGTGCGGGGAGGGCGGACACCAGGGAGAAGGCGGCGAGCAGGATCCCGGTGACGGCGAAGCGCCGGCCGCGGGCCGATCCGGATCTGTGCACGAGCATGACGTGCCTCCGATGGCTCGGTGGTGCTCGGTGGGGGTTGCGTGAGTGGGGAGGACCCGCAGGTGGCGTGGGCATGCCATCGTGGATCCGGTGGAGACGCTACGCACGTAGAACGGGGGGTGGGAAGAGGGCCCGGAAGACGCCGTTGGTCTAAGCCTGCGAAATACTTGCCAAGCTGCGGTGATGGTGGCCCGTGGCGGAAACTTTCAGGACCGGGAAAATCGAGGCAGGGGCTGACGTGCACGAAAACGGGAACGGCGGCGGTCGCGGAGTCGAATCCGACCTGTCCGGCAGTGGTGTGAACCAGCCGGAGTTCCTGGCGCTGGAGCGGGAGTTGACGGTCCTGCTCCGGCGGGCTCGTGCCAATCAGGGCGAGATGGCCCGGGAGGTCCACCCCGACCTGGAGTCGTCCGCGTACGGCCTTCTCGTCCGGCTCGGCGAGTGCGGCGGGCAGCGGGCCACGGAGCTCGCCGCCTACATCGGCGTCGGCAAGGCGACGATGTCCCGCCAACTGCGCGCCCTGGAGGACCTCGGTCTCGTCGCCCGCGAACCCGACCCCGCGGACGGCCGCGCCTGGCTGATCACCCTGACCCCGGAGGGCCAGTCACGCGTCGGCCGGGTGCGGGAGGCGCGCCGCGCCCGGTACGCCCGCCGGCTCGCCGACTGGGACCCGCGTGAGGTGACGGAACTGGCCCGGCTGCTGCGCGAGCTGAACCGGGGGATGGAGAAGTAGCGCGCCCCCCGGGCGCGTTCACAGTTCCGCGTACACCACCGTCGCGTCGTCGTGCGTCTTGCCGCCCCCCAGGAACGCCCGGCCCCCCGCCGCGTCCGACCGCTCCAGCTCCCGCACCCGGTCCACCAGCGCCTGCGCGCCCTGCTTCCGTACCAGCGCGAGCCAGTCCGCCCAGTCGCCCTCCCGGAACTTCTCCACCCACCGCGCGGCCCCGTCGGTGAGCGCCGCCAGCGTGCGCACCTCGTCGCGCGGCAGCACGCCCGTCACCGCCCGCGCCGCCACCGCCGGGTCGGCCGCGGCCGTGAAGAAACCGCCCTCCCTGTTGCGCAGGTTGGCGTCGACCAGCGCGTCGCTGGCGAGGGCCGCCCGGGGCAGCCTGGCCAGCCGGTCGTCGAGGACGGCCGTGACCGTGCCGTCGGGGGCCTCGACCAGCAGGGCCGAGTCGGACAGGACCAGGTACTCGACGGCGGCGGGGGACCAGCGGGCCAGGGCCACGGTTGCCTGCGGAGTCCGCGGGTGAGAAAGGTCACAGGTTTCCGCGTGTGCCGCCGAGGTACGAGCGATGGCGCGGGACAGGGCTTCGGCGAGGGGGACATCCGGCAGTGAAACGGTCAGTTCGGTCAGGGCGCCGCCGAGGTGCGCGGTGAACCAGGGCACGGAATGCAGACATCCCGTCGCGGTCCGCGGCGGGGTCACGCCGTCCAGCACGACGAGCGAACCACCCTGTCCCGAGGCCGGAAGTCCGACGCTCGCGAAGTCCTCGTTGGGGTGGTCGGGCAGGCCGGGTTCCGAGACGAGTTCCGTGCGCATCCGGCCAGTCTGCACGACCTCTTCACGGTGTCCGCAAATGGCCGGTGACTTTCCCGGGACCGACGCAGGCGCGCAGGTCAGACGCCGGATTTGGGGTGGAATTCGGCACTCCGGCAACACGTGGCGGCACATAGTGCCACCGCCCGTCCCAGACGTCCAACCGGCGCGCCGCGCACCCGCGTCGCCCGAGCCGGGGGAACTTGCTCCCCAACTCCCGTCCGGGGTTCACTCCTTCGGGTGGCGGGTCGGATGATGCACGCCCACCGCCCACCGGCACTGGGAGGGTCGGGACCCGGTGGAGGGCCTGCCCTGCTCACGCGGTCTCCCCGTCCGATGCGCAGTCGGCGGCCGGGGAGCAGCCCAGAGCGTGGCGGAGGGTGCACGCGCCGACCGGCCAGTTGACGGAGCGCCACCCGGGCCCACGGGTACACGAGTCAGGAATGCGAGCACCGGTGCACAAGACGCGGCCTCGTCGCACAGGCAAGCAGACGGCCCCCGTGGGGAGCGCGGAGCGCACCCCCGGCACCTCCACCCCGGCGCCGCCTCAGGCCCCCGTCGGCAAGGGCCGTCCGACCCACGTACGCAACCGCCTCATCGTCGCCGTGGCGGTCGTCGCCGCGGCCATCGCCGGGGCCGGAGCCCCGTCGGTCGTGGCCGCCTCCGGGCAACTGCACGACTCCCAGGAACTGGTGACGCTCGCCGAGCAGACCCAGGGCGCGCTGACCCTCGCCCACTCCCTCGCCGACGAGCGGGACGAGGTCACCCCGTACATCGCCGCCGACCGCCCCGAGTCCAAGGCGCCCTCCGAGCAGCGCAGCGCCCGCGTCGACCGGCAGGTGGAGGAGCTGCGCGCCGACACCGACACGCCGGCCTCCCTGCGCGAGGACCTGGACGCCATCGCGGCGCTGCGCCGGGCGGCGCTCACCGGCAAGAGCAGCGCCCTCGAGGCCCACGAGGCGTACTCGGAGGCGATCACCGAACTCCACGCCCTGGCGGAGGAGCTGGCCGAGCGCATGCCGCCCCGCGCGGGCGCCGGCGCGTACGCCCTGGCCGAGCTGGACACCGCCGTCCAGCAGGCCGCCGCCACCCGCGGCCTGCTGCTCGCGGCGCTGAACGTGCCGAGCAGCACCCAGACGGTCATCGACCCGATCACGGGCCTGCCGACCGAGACGACCACCTCCTCGGACGCCGACGCCGAGCAGCGCGACGCGCTCGCCGCCGCCGCCCAGCAGGCCCGGGTGCGCTCCGACGCCGCCCTCGCCGACTTCCGCGAGGGCGCGCCCAAGGAGGCGCGCGGCAGCTTCGACACCACGGTCGCCGGCCCCGAGGTCAACTCCGCCGAGAAGTACCTCGCCGGCCTCACGGACGAGCCGACGCTCTCCGACGACGACCTCGGCACCAGCACCAAGAGGCTGGACGCCGCGCTCTCCGCCCGCGTCGACGCCATGCGCGGCGCCGAGTCCGCCCTGTACGAGAAGCGCACCACGGCCCTGGAGCAACTGCGCGACGACGACGTCACCGCGCTGGAGATCCGCATCGCGGCCCTCGGCGGCCTGATCCTGCTCGCCGTCGGCGTCGCCACCGCCATGGCCCGCACCCTCACCCGCCCGCTGTCGGTGCTGCGCCGCGGCTCGGCCCGGCTGGCCGGCGCGGAGGACCCCACAGCCGAAGAGCCCGTCACCTTCACCGGCCGCAACGACGAGTTCGCCCAGGTCGTCCGCTCCGTCAACGCCCTGCACACGCACGCCGCCACGCTCGCCGAGCGCGTCAACACGCTGGAGGCCGACCGCAAGCACCTCGTCGGCCAGCGGCAGAAGATGGCCGACGCCCGCGAGGAACTGCGCGCCGAACTCGCCGAGTCCGCCGCCCAGCTCGAGGTCGTGCGCAAGAGCATCGGCTCCACCTTCGTGAACCTCGCGCTGCGCACCCTCGGCCTGGTCGAGCGGCAACTCGCGGTCATCGAGAGCCTGGAGGAGCGCGAGCAGGACCCGGACCGTCTCTCCACCCTGTTCAAGCTCGACCACTTCGCCACGGTCATGCGCCGGCACAGCGAGAACCTCCTCGTCCTCGCCGGCACCGAGCATGTCCAGCACAGCGCCGGGCCGGTGCCGCTGGTCGACGTGGTCCGGGCCGCGGTCAGCGAGATCGAACGCTACGAGCGGGTCCGCATCGCCGCGCTGCCGCCGCACGCGCACGTGGCCGGATTCGCCGCCGACGACCTCTCCCACCTGCTGGCCGAGCTGATGGAGAACGCCACCTCCTTCTCGCCGCCGGACCTGCCCGTCGAGGTCTCCGGCTGGCTGCTGGAGAACGGCGAGGTGATGCTCTCCGTCCAGGACGAGGGCATCGGCATGGTCACCGAGCGGCTCCAGCGGCTCAACGCCCGACTCACCGACTTCGACCCGGACGCGCCCTACGACCAGGAGGGCGACGACGGTCTCGGGCTCGGCCTGTACGTGGTGGCCCGGCTGGCCCACCGGCACGGTGCGCGCGTGCGGCTGCGGGAGCAGAAGCAGGGCGGCGTCGCGGCCGTCGTGGTCCTTCCGGACACCCTGCTCGCGGCGGCCCCGCCGGCCGCCGTCGCCCCGACCGTGCCGATGTCCGAGGGCACCGGCTCCTTCTCCCTGCCGGGCGCCGACGCGGAGGCCAACTCCAACGTCCTGCACGGCCGCGCGGAGAAGGGTCCGCTGGACGGCGTGGACCCGTTGGTCGCCTCGGCGGAACAGGCCGTACGGCGCGCGGAGGCCGACGAGGCCAAGAGCGAGGAGGCGGCCCCGGAGGCGGAAGCGGCCGCGGCGCCCGCACCGGCTCCCTCCCCGGTCCCGCCGGCGGCACCGGAGACGGACCGGGCACGGGAAGCCGGCCCGGGCGCGGACCCGGAGCCCGCCCCGGAGGCGGCCCCGGAGCCCGTCCCGGAAGCGGAGGACTCCGCGTCCTCCCGACCGGGCCGCGACCTCCCCGACGACGCCACGATGGCCCTCCTGCTGCCGACGCCGACACCGGAACCGGCAGAGCCCACGGAACCGGAACCGGCACAGACCACGGAACAGGCACCGGACCGAGGACAGGCACCGGACCAGGCAGAGGCCCAGACCACGGAACCGGCACCGGAACCGGCACCGGCACCGGAGGAATCCACGCCGGAGCCCGCCCCGCAGGAGCCCACCGCGATCGAGCTCCCGGGACAGCGCTCCGCCGGCCCCTACGCCATCGGCCCCGACACCCACGACCGCACCCCGGACGAGGGCACCGCGCGGGCCGAGACTGCCGGTACCGCCGAGATTGCCGGTACCGCCGAGACCGCTGAGACTGCCGGTACCGCCGAGACCGCCGGTACCGCCGAGGACGCCGGACCGGCCGAGCCCGTCACCGACAAGGGGCTGCCCAAGCGGACCCCGAAGCTCAGCACACCCGCGGCGGACCCGCGGCCGCGCTCGGCGGGTTCCGTCGACGCCGACGCACTCCGCCGCCGCCTGGGCGGTTTCCGCCGGGGCGCGGAGGCAGGTCGCCGCGACGTCGAGGCGGAGATCGCCGACCGGACCGCTCAGACCGAGGCGCCGACCGCCGAAGCGGGGAAAACCGAAGAAGCCACGGGGGGCACTGTCGAGGAGGCAAGTAGTTGAGCGCGCCCAGTACCTTCGGACTCAGCAGTGAAGCCCGCAATCTGCACTGGCTGCTGACCAACCTGGTCGAGGAGGTGCCCGGCATCCTCTCGGTCGCGGTCGTCTCCTCCGACGGCCTGCTGCTGCTCTCCTCCGATCAGGACCTCCCCCACGCTCGAACGAGCTCGCGCGGGGGGACCCCCATCGACGCGGCCCGCGAGGCCCAGGCCGTGCGCCGCAGCGGCCCGCGGGGATCCGTCGCCGACCTCGCCACCGTCGTCTCCGGCGTCGGCAGCCTCACCATCGGCGCCGCCCGGCTGATGGACTTCGGCAACGTGAAGCACACGATGGTCGCCATGGACGAGGGCAGCCTGTTCGTGATGTCGATCAGCGACGGCTCGCTGCTCGGTGTGCACGGCTCCGCGGACGCCGACATGAGCGTCATCGCGTACCACATGGCGCTGTTCGTCGGCCGCGCCGGCCACGTCCTGACCCCCGAACTCCGCAGCGAGCTGCGGAAATCCCTGGAGACCGAGACGACCTCGACGGGGAGTACCCGATGAGCAGCAGCCCCAGGAAACCCCCGAAGTCCCTCCCCGTACGCGGCTCGGACCGCAAGTCCGCCCGCGTACGCCCCTACTCGCTCACCGGCGGCCGTACCCGCTTCGGGCACGTCCTGCTCGTCGAGACGTTCGTCGGCGCCACGGCCGGCACCGCCGCGCTGGAAGCCGCCGAGGAGCGCAAGGAACTGACTGGGGGTACCTCCCACGCATTTGGCAGTGGGGGAGGCTCGCTCACCTCCCGCGTGATGCCGGAGATGCGGGCCATCGTCGAACTGTGCCGCCGTATGCGTACGGTGGCCGAGATCGCCGCGCTGCTGAAGATGCCGCTCGGCGTGGTCCGCGTGCTCCTCAGCGACCTCGCGGACCAGGGAAAGATCCGTGTGTACGGAACCGGGACCGGCCACGGAACGGGCCGCCCGGACCGCGCTCTGCTCGAAAGGGTGCTCAGTGGACTCCGCCGTCTCTGACGCCGCCTACGGCGTCTCCCCGCTCGTCGACCCCGACGAGCCCATGCAGCCCTGGCAGACGGATCGCACCCGCGCGCCCATAGCCACGAAGATCGTGGTGGCGGGAGGGTTCGGCGTCGGCAAGACCACGCTGGTCACCGCCGTCTCGGAGATCACGCCCCTGCAGACCGAGGCGCTGATGACCGAGGCGAGCCAGGAGACCGACGACCTCACCGACACCCCGGGCAAGCTCACCACCACCGTGGCCATGGACTTCGGCCGCATCACGCTCGACGACGACCTGGTGCTCTACCTGTTCGGCACGCCGGGGCAGCAGCGGTTCTGGTTCATGTGGGACGACCTGGTGCGCGGCGCGATCGGCGCCGTCGTGCTGGCCGACACCCGCCGCCTGAAGGACTGCTTCCCGGCGCTGGACTACTTCGAGAGCTGCGGACTGCCGTACGTCGTCGCGGTGAACCACTTCGACGGCAGTGAGCTGTTCGAGGCGGAGGACGTGCGGGAGGCGTTGACGATCCCCGCGCACATACCTGTAATGATCATGGATGCGCGCCGCCGGATCTCGGCCATCGAGACCCTCTTGTCCCTCGTGGGCCACGCGCTCGACGAAACCCCCGAGTAGGAGACGGAACCCCGCATGCGGAAGATACTCGTCGTCGGAGCCGGCCAGTCCGGACTCCAGCTCGCCCTCGGCCTCCAGTCGCACGGCTACGAGGTCACCCTGATGTCCAACCGGACCGCCGACGAGATCCGCACCGGCCGGGTCATGTCGACGCAGTGCATGTTCCACACGGCACTCCAGCACGAGCGCGACCTCCAACTGAACTTCTGGGAGTCCCAGGCCCCGAAGATCGAGGGACTCGGCGTCTCGGTGGCGGCCCCCGGCTCCTTCGACCCGGGCCCCTCGCAGCGCGCGATCGACTGGCTGGGGCACCTCGACGGCTTCGCGCAGTCGGTCGACCAGCGGGTGAAGATGGCCGGCTGGATGGAGACCTTCGCGCAGCGCGGCGGCCAGTTGGTCATTCACGGCGCGGCCGTCGGCGACCTGGACTACTTCGCCCGTGCCTACGACCTCGTCCTCGTCTCGGCGGGCAAGGGCGAGCTGGTGCAGATGTTCGGCCGCGACGCCTCCCGCTCCCCGTACAGCGAACCGCAGCGCGCGCTCGCGGTGGCCTACGTCCACGGGATGGGCCCGCGCCCGGAGCACCCGGAGACGGAGGCCGTCCGCTGCAACCTGGTCCCGGGCGTCGGCGAGATGTTCATCATGCCGACGTTCACGACCTCGGGCCGCGCCGACATCCTGTTCTGGGAGGGCATACCCGGCGGCCCGCTGGACGCCTTCAAGGACGTCAAGGACCCGGCGGAGCACCTCTCCCTGACCCTGGAACTCATGGAGAAGTTCCTCCCCTGGGAGTACGCGCGGGCCACCAAGGTCGAACTGACCGACGCCGGCGGCACCCTCGCCGGCCGCTACGCCCCCACCGTCCGCAACCCGGTCGGCCGCCTCCCCGGCGGCGGCCTGGTCCTCGGCGTGGCCGACGTGGTCGTCGCCAACGACCCGATCACCGGCCAGGGCTCCAACTCCGCCTCCAAGTGCGCCGCCTCCTACCTCGCCTCCATCCTGGAGCAGGGGGAGAAGGAGTTCGACGAGGCCTGGATGCGGCAGACCTTCGACCGCTACTGGGACACGGCCCGGCACGTCACCAAGTGGACGAACACGATGCTCGCCCCGCCGCCGGAGCACGTCCTGAACCTGATCGGCGCCGCCGGCCAGCTCCAGCCCGTCGCCGACCGCTTCGCCAACGGCTTCAACGACCCGGCCGACTTCGAGAACTTCTTCTACGACCCGGCGAAGACCGAGGGCTACCTGACGGAGGTCTCGGGCGCGGCCGGCGCGTAGGCGGCCGCGTACCCCTCGTCGGACCCGTCCGTCGCCCCCTCGGGGAGCCGCGGCGGCGTGTACCGCCGCAGCGGCTCCCCGCCGGGGTCGGGGCGTACGGCGCCCAGGACCGGGTTGGCCGCGATCGGCGACACCTTGACCTCGGCGCCGGGGCGCGGTGCCTGGACGACCATGCCGTCGCCGAGGTACATGGCCACATGGGTGGCCTCGGGGAAGTACACGACCAGGTCGCCGGGCCGCAGCTCGCCCAGCGGCACCCGGTCCAGCCGCGCCCACTGCTCCTGGCTGGTCCGCGGGATCGGCGTACCGGCCCGCTCCCAGGCCACGGAGGTCAGCCCCGAGCAGTCGTACGACGCCGGTCCCTCCGCGCCCCACTCGTACGGCTTGCCGAGCTGCTCCACCGCGAAGCGCACCGCCCGGTCGCCCTCGGCGGACGGCTTGTCGTCGTCCCCGAGCGCGCCGGACGCCATGAACCGCTCCTGTGCCTCGGCGATCCCGCTCTTCTCGAACTCCGCCAGCGCGGCCAGTTCCCCGGGGGTGAGCGAGGCGAGCAGCTCCTCCACGGCACGCAGCCGCTCGTGTACGTCGTCCCGCTCCCGCTCCCGCCGTTCGGCCAGGACGAGTTGCCGGTCCAGTGCCTCGCGGGCCCGGCGGGCCAGCTCGCCGGCCCTCTTCTCGTCGCCGGTCAGGCGGCCCACCGTGTCGGCCCGCTCCCGGGCCAGCCGCCCGATCACGTGTCCCTGGGCGAGCGCGCGCTGCGGGTCACGGGCGAGCAGCAGCCGCAGGTAGGGGGAGAGGTCGCCGCTGTTGCGGTACTGCTGCCGGGCCAGCCGTCCGGCCGCGCCCCGGCTGTCGTGCAGGGACAGCCGGGTCCGGGCCAGCGCGGTGTCCAGCCGCTCGACCTCGGCACGCTGCTCCTTCAGCCGCTCCTCGGTGCCGTTGTAGGTCTCGGTGGCCTTCTCCGCCTCCCGGTACAGCCGCTGAAGGTCCGTCAGCAGTCCGGCCACGGACCGGTCGCCGCCGGCGCCCGGCTCGGGTTCGGCCGCGGCGGGCACGGGCGCGAGGACGATCCCGGCCGCCACCACCGCCGTACACGCCAGACGCAGAAGCCTTCCTGACACGCCATCACCTCCGTCGCGCAGCGGTGGGTCCGCTCCGCACGGTGAGCATGTGGCGTGTTTCCGGGCTCCGCGCGGCGAGTGTGCGCGGTTCGGCGCAACGGGGTCACCCGTGGGCGTCGTCCGGCTTGCCACCCGGCGTGGCGTCTGGCTCGCCGGCCGGCCCGGCGCCCGGTCTGGACCAGGGCCACTTCCGGCCGGCACCCTTCCGGCCCTCGGGGTCGTACGCGTACTTCCAGCGGGCGAACCGCAGCCCGCCCCGGGCGCCCCGGGGCACCCGCCGGTACACCAGCACGGTGGGCGGGCCGCCGTCCGGGTCCGGTACGGGGATGCGGTAGGTCTTCGGCGGGTGCCCGGTCATCCCGACCAGCACGGGCAGCACCCGCCCGTCCATGGGGCCGCCCTCGAAGGGGGTGTCTTCGCTCTTCACGCACCCAGTGTCAGTGATCCGGGCACCGGTGTCAGACGTCCGCCGCCAGCGCCTCGACCAGCGCCGCGGTCTGCGGGTCGCGGCGGGCGGTGACCGTCAGCACGGCGAGGAACTGCTCCACGAGCCAGTCCCGCAGCTCGTCCACGGGCGGCTGCTTGCCCTCGTCCAGCCAGATCAGCGAGGCCGCCTCCACCGCGGTGATCCACATCCGGACGGTCATCCGCAGCCGGGGTCCGGGTTCGGCGACGGCCAGATGGCTCATGATGTGGTCGGCGGCGGCCCGGCGTACGCCGTCCACTATGGAGGAGGTCCGGGAGGTCTCCGCCACGCTGCCGCCGCGCAGCAGGGCGCTGAAGCCGGTGTCGTGCTCGTCGACGAAGGCGAGGTAGCGGTCCAGGGCGCGGGAGAGCCGGGCCAGCAGCGGGCCCTCGCGGGGCTCGTCGAAGCACAGCCGCAGCTCGTCGGCGGCCGACCTGAGCGCCGCCTCGTAGAGCTGCTGCTTGCCGCCGGGGAAGTACCGGTACACCAGTGGCCGCGACACCCCGGCCTGCTCCGCCACGTCGTCCAGGGAGACCTCCTCCGGTGGCCGGTGCGCGAAGAGGGCGAGCGCCGCGTCGAGCAGTTGGACGCGGCGCTCCTCGACGCTGAGCCGGCGGTAGGCGGGGGTGGGGGCCTGCGGGGTCATGAACCGCAGCGTAACCCGCACACCGCCGACGCCTCGCGCGTGAGCGGCCCGGACCGGCCCGACTACGCCAGCAGTCCCGACGACCTCCACAGCTTCCGTCCGACCCCGCGCAGCACCCCGATGTCGTCCAGGAAGTCCGTCAGGCGCTTGGCTCCGGTCTGCATGATCTCCTTGCGGTGGCCGCTGGCCTTGACCTGGGCCAGGGCCTCGCGCTTGTCCAGGCCGACGTTCGTGTAGACCTCGGGGTTGATGAAGGCGATGGAGAAGACGCGGGCGAACTCGCCGGAGGTGATCCGGGTGAACTCCTGCGACCACTTCGGCGCCGTCACCATCTGGCGGCGCAGCTCCTCACGGGCGTAGCGCACGTGGCGGGCCTCCTCCACGACGTGGATGCGCGTGACGCCCCGGATCAGCGGCTGGACCCGCTCGTCGGGGAAGGTCAGCCGCTGCATCCAGTCCAGCACCTCCTCGCCGAGCAGCGTGGCGGTGAAGGAGCCGGGCGTGGTGGAGATCGTCTTGAACAGGCGCCCCAGGTGCTGGTGGACCGGGCTCACGGGGTACCAGGGAGTCTCGCCGCGCGATATCAGCCGGGCGAACATCTTCGAGTGCCGGCACTCGTCCTCGATCTCGGTCAGCGCGTAGCGCACGTGCGCGCTCGTCGCGGCCTTGTCGTAGATGTGCCGGACCAGGAGCTGCATGAGGATCAGCTCGAACCAGATGCCGAGCGAGGCGAGCGCCGCGGCCTCGTGCTGGGAGAGCACGATGCGCTGCTCCTCGCTCATCCGCTTCCACATCGGGGTGTCGTACAACGACACCAGCTCCGGCGGCCAGAACCACTTGCCCTCCTCGAAGGGCGCCTCCCAGTCCAGCTCCTTGTCCGGGTCGAAGGAGTGCTTGGCGGAAGAGTCGAGCAGCCGTTCGGCCACCTGCTCCCGGTCCTTGAGCAGGCCGAGCGCGTCGCGCAGACCATCGAGCGCGTCGGCTTCCGTCAGGGTCGTCATGGCTGTCCCACCTCGTCGTACGGTTCGGGTTACCCGCGGTCACTCACTCACTTCGTCTTATGAGACTGCGTGTCAGTAAGCCCGTCAATCCCCTGGACGGGACTTGTTGACCGGGAGTAAAGATGGGACCGGGCGCCAACGGCGTCGGGGCGTTCGCCTCCCGCCGTGCCGTCAGGTGGACGACGAGCCCGTTGTCGCCGGAGAACGGCACGTGCCGGCGTCGTGGTGACCCCGCCTCACGACTCGAGCACCGCCGCCATCACCGCCCGCGCGATCGGTGCCGCCAGCCCGCCCCCGCTGATGCCCTCGCGGTCCGCCGCGGAGCCCTCGACCACCACCGCGACCGCGACCTTCGGTTCCAGGTCGCCGTCGCCCTGCGCCCAGGAGACGAACCACGCGTACGGCGTGCCCGAGTTGCCGACGCCGTGCTGGGCGGTGCCGGTCTTGCCGCCGACGGTGGCGCCGCGGATCGCGGCGTTCGCGCCGGTGCCCTCCTCCACCACGCCGGTCATCAGCTCCTTGAGCCGTGCCGCCGTCGAGGGGCGCATCGCCTCCCGGGTGGGCCGTGACCCGGCCGTCGCCACCACGCTGCCGCCCGCCCGCAGGGTCCGCTCCACCAGGTACGGCGAGCGCACCCGGCCGCCGTCGGCCACCGCCGCCGCCACCATCGCCATCTGGAGCGGAGTGGCCCGCGTGTTGTACTGCCCGATCGACGACAGCCCGAGCTGCGCCCGGTCCACCGAGGTGTCGAAGGTGCTCGGCGAGACGGCGAAGGGGATCCGCACACCGTCGTCGTTGAAGCCGAAGGCCTCGGCCGTGGCCGCCATGCCGCGCACGCCCACGTCCACGCCGAGCTTGGCGAACACCGTGTTGCAGGACCACTCGAACGCCTCCCGCAGCGAGGCGTTCCGGCAGCCGTCGGCCTCGTTGGTCAGCCGGGTCCGGGTGCCGGGGAGGGTGTACGGGTCGGGCGAGCGGGTCGGCGTGTCGAGGCCCCGGATCACGCCCGCGTCCAGTGCCGCCGCCGCGGTGACCACCTTGAAGGTGGAACCCGGCGGATAGGTCCGGCGCACGGCCCGGTTGAGCATCGGCTTGTCCGGGTCGCCGTTCAGCCGGTTCCAGGTCCGGGTGGCCGCGGTGCTGTTCCCGGAGAGTAGCTGCGGGTCGTACGACGGCGTGGAGACCAGTGCCAGGATCCGGCCGGTCGACGGTTCGATCGCGGCCACCGCCCCCTTGTGCGGGCCGAGCCCCTCGAACGCCGCCCGCTGCGCGGCCCCGTTGATGGTCGTCACCACGTCGCCGCCCGGATTGTGGACCCCGGTGACGTCGTTCCACAGGGGGAGCGGCGCGAGCATCGGGTCGGCGCCGGACAGGAGGCCGTCCTCGGCGTCCTCCAGCAGGGTCGTCCCGTAGGCCTGCGAGGCGAAGCCGGTGATCGGCGCGTACAGCGGCCCCTCCTGGTACGTCCGTTCGAAACGCAGATGCTCGCCGGTGTCCCGGGAGCCGGTGACCGGCTCGCCGCCGACCAGGATGTCGCCGCGCGGCTGCTGGTAGCGGGCGATGTCCGGGCGGCGGTTGGCCGGGTTGCCGTCGTACTGAGGCGCCTGGACGATCTGCACCCGGGCCGCGTTCACCAGCAGGGCGACCAGCAGCAGGGCGCAGAAGACGGCGGCGTGCCGGATGTTCCGGGTCACCGGAGCCCGTCCGTTCTCACGGTGCCACCCGTCCGTCGGCTCGGCCGGCCTGGCTGCGGGCCGCGTGGCTGACCCGGATCAGCAGCGCCACGATCGCCCAGTTGGTGACGACCGAGGAGCCGCCCTGGGCGAGGAACGGCATCGCCATGCCGGTCAGCGGGATCAGCCCGGTCACCCCGCCCGCGATGACGAACACCTGGAGCGCCACGATCGAGGAGAGGCCGACCGCGAGCAGCCGGCCGAAGGGGTCGCGGGCGGCGAGGCCCGCCCGGTAGCCGCGCTCCACCAGCAGCGCGTAGAGCAGGAAGACCGCGGTCAGGCCGAGGAAGCCCAGCTCCTCCCCGGCGGTCGCCAGGATGAAGTCGGACTTGACGGCGAACCCGATCAGGACGGAGTGCCCGAGGCCCAGGCCCGTGCCGGTCACCCCGCCCGCCGCGAAGGCGAACAGCGACTGGGCCAGTTGGTTGGGCCCCCGGCCCGCCTCGATCGACGCGAAGGGGTGCAGCCAGTCCTCCACCCTGCTGTGCACGTGCGGCTCCAGCCAGCCCACGGCCACCGCGCCCAGCGAGGCCAGCACCAGACCGACGGCGATCCAGCCGGTGCGGCCGGTGGCGACGTAGAGAAGGACCACGAAGAGGCCGAAGAAGAGCAGCGAGGTGCCGAGGTCGCGTTCCAGGACCAGAACGCCGACGCTGACCAGCCATACGGCGAGGATCGGGCCGAGGACGCGGCCGGTGGGCAGTTGCAGCCGCCACACACGGCGGCCCGCGTACGCCAGCGCGCTGCGGTTGGCGGCCAGGTAGGCGGCGAAGAACACGGCCAGGAGGACCTTGGCGAACTCGCCGGGCTGGATGGAGAAGCCCTCGATCCGGATCCAGATGCGGGCGCCGTTCACGGCCGGGAAGAAGATCGGCACGGTGAGCAGGACGAGCGCGGCGGCGACGCAGACGTAGGCGTAGCGCTGGAGCACGCGGTGGTCGCGCAGGAGCAGCACGACCACGATGAACAGCCCGACGCCCAGCGTCGACCACACCAGTTGGGTCGGGGCCGCCCGGTCGCCCGGCGTCTCCAGGTCGAGCCGGTAGATCAGCACCAG
The DNA here is from genome assembly GCF_002005225.1 of Streptomyces pactum. Taxonomy (NCBI): domain Bacteria; kingdom Bacillati; phylum Actinomycetota; class Actinomycetes; order Kitasatosporales; family Streptomycetaceae; genus Streptomyces; species Streptomyces pactum. The sequence continues at coordinate 3,005,825 of NZ_CP019724.1, read as the reverse complement.
GCCCAGGCCGTTGAGCAGCACCCCGATGGGCAGCAGCAGCGGGTCGGCCCAGGGGGCGCGCAGCCGCACCGCCAGATGGGCGAGGAGCGCGAGCACGCCGAGCCCGGCGCCGTAACCGGCGGCGCCGGGCGGGAGGGTGCCGTGCTGGGCGAGGCCGACGTTGCAGTAGCCGAACACCGACAGCAGGACGGCCACGACGATGAGCGCGAGTTCGATGCCGCGGCGCCGGGGGAGACGGGCGACGGGAGCGGGCGTGTCCGCCTGTGCCACGGTGATTCCGGTTCCGGTTCCGGCCTTGGTCATGTCCGGAACTTACCCAAATGGTGTGGTGTGGGGTTCGTTGGCATCAGCACCAGCGCGGCGCGGGACCGATGTTGTCGATGTGGCGGGCCGGGCCCCAGGCCCAGGTGCCGTCCGTGAGGAGGTACCAGAGGGGGTTGCCCTTCACCTTGTCCCCGGGGGTCTTGCAGTAGATGTGGACGGTCTCGCCCCGGTGGGCGTACCGGATGACCTCCCCGCCGCGGCTCGGCGAGGTGCGCAGGGCGAGCCGGTCGGCCGTGACGACACCCCGGTAGCTGCCCTGCTCCTGGCGGCCGCCGTTCCCGCCCCATTCGTCGCCGCCGTTTCCACCGCCGTTTCCACCACCGTTTCCACCGGACGGGCCGGTGGTGGCGCTGCCGGAACCGGCATCCCCGCCGCCCCATTCGTCGTTCGCGACGGCGGGCGTGACGGCGACGGCGGTGGCGAGCGCGCCGGCGGCGACCGCGGTGGCGAGGCCGCGCAGGAGCGGTGAGCGCGTGGAGCGTGCGGACAACAGGGACATGGGAGTTCCTCCCGGGAGCGAACGGGTCTTCAGGTGACTGATCGCCACATTAGGAGCGCTCGGCGCGGACCGCCCGCCGCACTGAGCCATCGGGGAACCGCCCCCGGTCACCGAGCCCGGGTCAGGGCTGCCGAGGCAGGCTCAGGACCGCCAGCGCCCCGCCGTCCGGCGGGTTCGTGAACTCCAGCCGCGCGCCGAGCACCTCCGCCTGCCCCAGGGCGATCGTCAGCCCGAGGCCGTGCCCCTTGGTCCCGCCCTCGGTGCGGAACCGCTGCGGCCCGTGGGCGAGGAGGTATTCCGGATAGCCGTCCCCGTGGTCCCGTACGGTGATCACCGGCCCGTCGACGGTCAGCACCACCGGCGCCCGACCGTGCCGCTGCGCGTTGGCGACCAGGTTGCCGAGCACCCGCTCCAGCCGCCGCCGGTCGGTCTCCACCCGCACGTCCCGTACGACGTCCACGCGGGTGTCGGTGCCGGAGCCCCGCACGACCCGCGCGGCCAGGTCGCCCAGCGCCTCCGGCTCCGTCTCCAGCCGCTCCCGTCCGCTGTCCAACCGGGAGATCTCCAGCAGGTCCTCGGTGAGTGTGCGCAGGGCCGCCACCCGGTCCTGGACCAACTCGGTCGGGCGGCCCGGCGGCAGCAGCTCGGCCGCCGCGTGCAGGCCGGTCAGCGGAGTGCGCAGCTCGTGCGCCACGTCCGCGGTGAACCGCTGCTCGGCCAGCAGCTTGCCCTGCAGTGACGACGCCATGGAGTCCAGCGCGGCGGCGACCGAGGCCACCTCGTCCTGCGGGCGCGTCGGATCCTGCGCACGGGGGTCGCCCACGCGCGCGTCCAGGTCGCCCGTGCTGATCCGCCGGGCCACCCGCGCCGTCGTGTGCAGCCGGCGCGTCACCCGCGTCACCGCGAACGCCCCGACCAGCAGCGTCGCCCCGATCGCCAGCGCCGACGACCACACGATCGCGCCGTCCAGGCCGTCGATGGTGCGCTGCCCCTGCGTGTGGTCGACCTGTACCGCGAGCGCCCGGCCACCGTCGGCGGGGCCCGCCGCCCACATGGTGGGGCGCCCGTCGTGCTCGGCGACCATCGTGCCGCGCAGGCCCGAGACGGCCAGCTCCCGCAGCGGCCGCGGCAGCCCCGGCGGATCGACGCCGGCCCCCCGCCGCAACGGGTCTCCGGCCTCGTACGCCTTCGTCGCCTCCCCCAGTCTGGACAGGGCGGCGTCGCGGGCCTGGCCCACGGCCTGGTCGGTGACCGAGACGTGCACCAGGACGCCGAGCAGCGCGGCGAGCGCGCAGCACATCACGGTGATGAAGACGGCGGCCTTCACCGCGAGCGGGCCGGTCCACCGGGGGAGGGCGAGTCTCACCGGGCGCTCACCGACGGGGACGCGGACCGGGACGCCGACGGGGACGGGGACGGGGGCATGGACGGGGACGGGGACGGGGACGGACGCTTGGCGGGCTTCCCGCCGTCGTCCGTGCGCAGCATCTCGTCGCTCGTGAGGAGCATGGCCCGCTGGTCGGGGTCCCACGTCCACCGGAGCCGGTACTCGTAGCCCGCGACCTCCGACGGCGAGCGGAGGATCACCGTCCGCCCGGCCAGCGCGACCGAGCTCACCGCGTCGTCGTAGGACATGACCCGTACGAGCCGGTCCTTGTCGACGGTGTAGACGCGCACGGCGGTCATGTTCTCGGGCAGCAGCCGGAAGCCCAGGGTCATCTCGGGGCGCCCGTCGCCGGTCAGGTCGCGGTAGTACGGCCTGAGCACCGGGCACCGGCCGTCCGCACCGTCGGCCCAGCCCGGGCCGCAGTCCGCCATCCGGCGGGCCGTCTCGCGGTACGGCGCCTCGTCGCCCTCGTAGTCGTCCGGGTGCGCGGCGATCTCGGCCCGCACGGCGGCCACCGGGTCGGCCTCGCGGATGTCACCGCCGGGCACGGCGACACCCTTGACGACCTCGTTGTCCACCTCGCCGATGTCGTAGGCCGGGCTCGACGCCGGGGCCAGGTCGGGCCAGAGCCGGGCCGGGCTCCGCGCGGCCGGTGTCGCCCCCGCGCTCCGCAGCCCGCCCGAGTCACCGCAGGCGGTCAGCGCGCCGGCCGCCGCGGCCGCCAGGAGCAGCGCGAGGACGGCGGTGACGCGGGCGGGGCGCCCGCGGCGGCTCGGGGGCACTGCACTCCTGGGGTTCGGTCGTCTGACGACGTCAGGTGATCGGCATCGGTGATCCGCTACACCTTATTCGGACGGAAGTCCATTTTGCGTGCCCACAGGCGTGCCGGGCTACTCGGCCAGCTCCTCCAGCAGACGCGCGGTGTCGAGCCCGGCCCGCAGGTACTCCACGAACAGGTCGTTGTGCAGCGCCCACGGCGAACGCCGGGCCCGGATCAGCCGGACCGCCTCGTCGGCGGTGCCGCCCCGGCGCATCAGGGTGTGGGCGACGACGAGACCGGAGCGGTTGTACCCGTGGTAACAGCGCACGAGGACCTTGCGGCCCCCGTCCAGCGCCTCGCCCGCGGCCTCCGCCAGCCGGATCACCCCCGCGAGCTGCGTCCCGTCGAGGGGACCGTCGGGGATCGGCCACACATGGTGCTCGACGCCGTCGTCCGGCCCGTGTCCGGGCAGCCGGAGCAGAGTCTGTACGAGATCGAACTCGTCCCGCACGACGGCGAACGCCGACTCCCCCGCCTGCCGCCGGAACTCGTGCCCGCCCATCCACAGCCCCGGCACGATCTCGTCCCACGGCCTGTCCGGAGCCGGTGCGTCCGGTCCCTTCCCACGGGTACGCAACAGCGCCTCCCCATGCCGCCCGAGAGTCTGCCCGACCGCTGCCAAAGGTAGCCGCCTTCTTGCCCCCGCAGCACCCCGCCTGTTCCCATGGACCGGGGTGATGGTGCATGAACGGACTGCGCGTCATACCGTCCCGGCGGCACGGTCGGGAACGGCTGTACGTCTGCCTCCCGGACGGCGGGAACGTCGCCTGGTACGACCGTGAGACGGCCCGCGTCAACCTGCTCGGCGACGACCGCGAGAACGAGGTACTCGAGGCCCTGGGCCCCTTCCTCACCGGCCCGGTCACCGTAGGCCCGCCCCCGGTCCCGACCCCCGCCGAGCTGGCCCGGCTCTCCCTCCACCCGGACGACGACCTCGCCCCCAACCGGCCCGGCGAGGCGCTCCTGGTCGCCCTGGAGCGCGACCCCGGCCCGGCGCACCGGCTGCGGCCCGACCCGCGGCGCCGGGCGCTGGCGGCCGAGCAGGCGACGGGAGCGGCCCTCGACCGCCTCGAAGGCGCCGGGTGGCACACCCTGCACTCCGTCCCGCTGCCCGGCGGCGACCGCGTCCACCACCTGGTGATCGGCCCCGGCGGCCTCTTCGCCCTGCACGTGCTGCCCGCCCGCGGGCAACGCGTCCACGTCACCGACCCCCTGGTCGCACTGGGCCGCCGCGAACCGCTTCCCCTGCTGCGCCGGGTCCGTTCCGACGCCGACCGGTCCTCGTACGCCCTGACGGCGGAGGTCCGTCCGGTCCTCGTCCTGGTCGGCGCGGCGCGCGTGACCGTCACCGCGCCGCCCCGCTCGGTCCGCCTGCTCACGGACACGGAGCTGCCGGAGCTGGCCCGCCTGGGCGGGATGCTGAAACCGGCGGACGTGGAGGCCCTGCACGCCATGGCCCGCGACCGCGCCACCTGGACGCGCGTCTGAGGGCCGCCACGCCGGGGCGGAGTCGTGCGTGTCAGGGCCGGGCCGCCACGCTCGGGCGGAATTGTGCGTGTCAGGGCCGGATCGGCACGCTCGGGCGGAGTCGTGCGTGCCAGGGCCGGGTCGGCACGCTCGGGCGGAGTCGTGCGTGTCAGGGCCGGGTCGGCACGCTCGGGCGGAGCCGTGCGTGTCAGGGCCGGGTCGGCACGCTCGGGCGGAGTAGTGCGTGTCAGGGCCGGGTCGGCGTGCGTCGGGGCGGAGCTGCCGTGTGCCAGGGCCGGGTCGGCGTGCGTCGGGGCGGAGCTGCCGTGTGTCGGTGCCGGCCGGTGCGCGTCAGGGCAGGGACGCCGCTCGCCGCCGCTCGAACAGCGGTGCCAGCAGGTCGCCGTAGTCCTGCACCCGCGGCCCGATGTCGTCCGCCCCGAAGACGAACTGCTCGGCCCGCCGGCACCCGGCCACCTCCTCCCACGTGACCGGTGTGGAGACCGCCGGCGCGGAGCGGGCCCGCATCGTGTACGGAGTGGCCGTGGTCTTGCGGGCGGCGTTCTGGCTCCAGTCGACGAAGACCTTCCCCGGCCGCAGGCTGCGCGTCATCCGGTGCACCACCAACCGCGGCAGTGCCCGCTCCGCCTCCGTGGCCAGCGCCTTCGCGTACTCCGACACCCGCTCCGACGAGGCCCCCCGCACCCCCGCCAGCAGATGCAGCCCCTTGGCCCCGGAGGTCTTCGCGTACGCCTCGATCCCGTCCGCCGCCAGCCGCTCCCGCAGCCACAGCGCGACCTCGCAGCAGTGCACGACGGTCGCGGGCGGACCGGGGTCGAGGTCGAACACCAGCCGGTCGGCCTCGCCGGGGTCGTCCGCGGTCCACTGATGCGTGTGGAACTCGGTCACCAGGTTCGCCGCCCACATCAGGGACGCGAGGTCCTGCACCAGCACCATCCGGGCCGGCCCCTCCGAGCGGGGCACCTCCGCCGTGGTGACCCACTCGGGCGTACCCGGCGGCACGTTCTTGGCGAAGAACACCTGGCCGTCCGGACCGTCCGGGTACCGCAGGAAGGACACCGGCCGGTCCCGCAGGTGCGGCAGCAGCACCTCGGCGGTCGTCGCGTAGTAGTGCAGCAGCTCGCCCTTGGTGAAGCCGGTCGCGGGATACAGCACCTTGTCCAGGTTGCTGAGGGCGACCCGTCGCCCCTCCACCTCTGTGATAGGCGCCATACCATGAGAATCTCATGAAACACGGACAAACCGCCCGACGGTCCTCCGGCAGTCGGCCGGCTGGAAGCTGGAAAGGGTGCTGCACGTGCGATCCATCTGGAACGGCGCCATCTCCTTCGGCCTGGTCAGCATCCCCATCAAGCTGGTGAACGCGACCGAGAGCCACGCGGTCTCCTTCCGCCAGATCCACACGGAGGACGGCGGCCGGATCCGCTACCGCAAGGTCTGCGAGCTGGAGGACCGCGAGGTCGCCCAGGACGAGATCGGCAAGGCCTACGAGGACGCCGACGGCTCGATGATCCCGATCACCGACGAGGACCTGTCCCACCTGCCGATCCCGACCGCGCGGACGATCGAGATCGTGGCCTTCGTGCCCGAGGAACGCATCGACCCGCTCCAGATGGGCTCCGCCTACTACCTCGCGGCGAGCGGCGCCCCCGCCGCCAAGCCGTACACGCTGCTGCGCGAGGCCCTCAAGCGCAGCAACCGGGTGGCCATCGCCAAGTTCGCGCTGCGCGGCCGTGAGCGCCTCGGCATGCTCCGGGTCGTCGGCGACGCCATCGCGATGCACGGCCTGCTGTGGCCGGACGAGGTACGCGCACCCGAGAACGTCGCCCCGGACACCGGCGTCACTGTCCGCGACCAGGAGCTGGACCTCGCGGACGCACTGATGGACACCCTCGGCGAGATCGACCTGGACGACCTGCACGACGAGTACCGCGAGGCGCTGGAGGAGGTGATCGCCGCGAAGGCGGCCGGTGAGGCGCCCCCGGAGACCCGCGAGGCGGCCGCGCCCGGCAAGGTGCTGGACCTGATGGCCGCGCTGGAGAGCAGCGTGCGGGCGGCGCGGGAGTCCAGGGGCGGGGGAGAAGGTGCCGGAGCGGCCGAGGAGGCCGAGGTCAGAACCCTGCCGCAGCGCAGGACGTCGTCCCGGCAGACCCCCAAGGAGACCGGCGGCAAGAAGTCGACGTCCACGGCCGCGAAGAAGACGGCGGCGACGAAGGCGACCGCCTCGGGCGCCGGGAAGGCGACGGCGAAGTCCGCCCGGCCCGCGAAGAAGACGGCGGCCAAGGGAGCCGCCAAGGAGACGGCCGGCAAGGAGACGGCCGGCAAGGGTGCGCCCGCAAGGAGCACCGCCAGGAGCAGCGCCAAGAACCCCGCCAAGAACCCCGCCAAGAAGACGCCGTCCCGCAAGCGCAGCGCCTGACGCCGCTCAGCGGGTGCGGTCCCGCGTCCGGACCCGGAAGATGACCAGCCCCACCGCGCTGAACCCGGCCGCCCAGGCCAGCCCCAGACCGAGGTGTCCCCACAGGGCGGAGTCCGCGAAGGCGCCGCCGGACGCGAACTGCATCGGTCCGAAGGACGGGAACCACTGCAGGATCGGCTCGTTGGCGAGCGGGTTGCCCAGCGGGTTCTGCAGGAACGTGTCCATCAGCCCGCCCATGATGATCAGGAAGAAGCCCTCCAGGTCCCGCTTGACCAGGACCCCGAGGAGCAGGCCGAGGGCGCCGTAGGCGAGCGCGATGACGGTGAATCCGGCGAGTACGGCGAACCAGGCACCCGCCGCCGGGCGCCAGAAGAACAGGACCGCCAGCGCGGTGTAGAGGGCGATGCCGGTGGCGACCCCGGCGACGGCGAGGGTCTTGGCGCCGATCAGGGTGGACTGCCGGTACCCGGCGAAGACGAGCCGCCGGTCGAAGGCGAGCGACTTGCGCACGGCGTCGAAGACGACGAACCCGGCGATCATCGTCACGGAGTTGAGCCCGGCCGTGATCAGGGTGAGGTGCCCGCCGTCGACGTGCAGCACCTCGCCGGTGGCGTACAGCTTGAAGTCGAGCACCTCGCCTCCGGCCATCGCGTTCATCACCAGGTACCAGACCGGCACGAACACCACGAGGAGCAGCCCGGCGAGCCGGTTGCGGGTCTGGTCGCGCACCGAGAAGCGCAGGGCGGTGGGGAACTGCCCGTACAGCGGTCCCGGGCGGGTCGTCAGGTCAGGCGTCGACACGGTGGTGCTCCCTTCCGGCCGCCGTGCGGGCGGTGAGGCGGCCGTCGGCCAGGTCGGCCAGCAGGTCGAAGCGGTCCTGCTCGAAGACGAGGTGGGTGATGACCACGACGGCCTTGCCGCGCGTGCGCAGGTCCTCGACCAGGTCCCAGAAGCGCAGATACGTCTCCCAGTCGAACCCCTGGTACGGCTCGTCGAGGAGCAGCACGCCGGGGTCGTGCAGCAGGGCCAGGGTGAGGTTGAGCTTTTGACGGGTACCGCCGGAGAGTTCGGCCGCGGGGGTCTGTGCGTAGCGCTCGTAGCCCAGGGCCCGGACGAGCTCCCGGCCGCGGTCCAGGCCGGGGAGGCGGTGCGCGGCGGCGAAGTAGCGCAGGTGCTGTTCGACCGTCAGGCTGCCGCTCAGCACCGGTTCCTGGGGGCAGTAGCCGAGCGTCCCGGTCAGGGCGACCTCGCCGCGGTCCAGCGGCAGGGTGCCGGCCAGCGCCTTGAGCAGGGTGGACTTCCCGGCGCCGTTCTCACCGACGATGGCGACCAGTTGCCCGGGGGCGACGGTGAGGTCGGCGCCGCGCAGGACGCGGTGGGAGCCGTACGACTTGTGCAGGTCACGGGCGCGGAGTACGGGTGCCGTGGGCGTGGGCGTGGGCGTGGGCGTGGGCGTGGGCGTGGGCGTGGGCGTGGGCGTGGGCGTGGGTGAAGCGGGCGCTGCGGGTGCGGGGTCGGTCGGCACGTGCGGTCACCATGGCCTTCCTGTGCTTCTCAGGCTTCCGGGGGCGCCTCTCGGGTGGGTCCGGGAGGCGAAGCGTTCAGCCCGCCCGTGTAGATGCCGAGCACCTCGGGCGCCCAGCGGGCCATGCCGTCGGCCGACAGGGGGTCGGTGCCCAGGACTTCGCCGAGACGGTCGCGCAGCAGGAACACGGCCAGGTCGTTGGCGAGCAGGACGGCCGCGCGGGCCGCCGGGTCCCGGCCCGGCACCGCCAGCCCGGCCGCCGCCAGGTCGTCCAGGGCGGCCCGGCTCAGCTCGTACAGGCGGCCGAACAGCAGCCTGCCGCCCTCCGAGTCGCCCAGCAGCAGGCGGCGGAGGTAGCCGGGCAGCGGCGATCCGGCCGGGAAGTGACGGGTGAACGCCGCGCTCAGCGACGCCGCTCCGGCGCCGGAGTCGAGCGACTCCACTCCGTCCTCGCCGGTCAGTTCGCCCAGCACGGCCTCGAAGGCGCCCACGACGTACTGGTCGATCTCCTGGCGCAGTCCGTCCTTCGAGCCGAAGTGGTGCACCACGAGCCCGGGCGACACACCGGCCGCGGTGGCGATCTGCCGTACGGTCACCGACTCCGGCCCGTGGGCGGCGAACAGGCCGAGGGCCTCGTCGCGGATGAGGGCCCGGGTGGTCCGGTCCTCCGGGATTGAACGCATGTACAACATGCTAAACAAGCGTTCAGTCGATTGTCCAGGGAGAGGCCGACATCCGGGGGGCGGCGGACGGGTCGGGTTCGAAGGCCGCGGGGCTGGCGTCGCCGGAGGCCGTCGGCGCGAGAGAGGCGACGGTGGGCAGGACGGGGCTCTCCTCGAGATGCTGCCCGATGGTGTCGGCCGGTCCGCCGCCCGGTGTGCCGGGGCCGGTGGACAACTGCGACCACGCGGTCAGGGCGAGGGCGACCGCGGCGGCCGTGCCGATCACCCGGCCGACCCGTCGGATCCGGGCCCGCCCGTCCAGCTCGCGCCAGACCGGGCCGGCCCACGGGTCCTCCGGATCCCAGGGCTCGCCGACCACGTCCGGGGGCGGCCCCGGACGCCATCCCGAAGTCCGCTCGCGCGCGGCGGGTTCCCTGGGGGCGGAGGCGCGGATGGCGTGCTCGTCGTCCTCCAGGAACTTCCGCCAGACGTGGTCCGGCACGGACGGCGTACCGTCCGGCTCGCCCGGTCCGGAAGTGGTCATGATGCCCCTCGTCCTCTCGCTCTCGTCTTCGGTCCGTACGGCGGCCGGGCGGGAGTGGGAGCGGGAGGGGAGCCCGCCGGCGGCCGGTGTGCCGTCCTGTGCCGCAGCACCGTTTCGGTGTCACTCCCGGGCGCCGTACGGCAGCCGGCCGCAGACCGGCCCCCCGCTGGATCATTGCACAGTGCAAAAACAGATCGCCAGGGTCTCCGGCCCTCCTCTTCCACCCACCGCCGGTCCCGCGGCCCGGTGGTCATGGCCGGCGGTCTCCGTCGGCCGCGACGAGCCGCACGAAGGGGACGGCCCGTCCGGCGTCACGGAACGACGCCTCGCCGCCGTCCACCGCCAATCCCATGAACGCGCAAAGACGCCGGGCCGTTCCCGGGTGCCGCCGGGCGTACTCCGCCATGATCCCGGCGCCCTCCTCGGCGGGCAGGAAACGGGCGGTGACGGCGTGGTGGCGGTTGCCGAACTGGATGACCGTCTTGGGCTGCCGCCGCAGGTTCCGGTACCAGTCCGCCTCCGGACCGAAGCCGGAGGCGACGGTCCAACTCCGTCCGTGCGGCTCGCGGGAGTCGGAGTCGGAGGAGTCGGAGGAGTCGGAGGAGTCGGAGGGGCCGTCGGGGTTGCGGGAGTCGTGGGGGCCGGTGGGCTCACCGGAGCCGTCGGGGTCGTAGGAGACCACTTCGAGGACGACCCGGTGGTCCCTGCCGCTGATCCGGCCGGTGTGGTGCAGCAGGAGCAGCCGCTTGCCGAACAGGGGACCCAGCCCTCCGCGGAAGAGGAGGACGGGCAGCCGTGCGACGGCGCGCCGCAGGCCGGCGGGCGGCCGGGGCCGGTGGGGTGTGGTGTCCGTGCGTGCCATTCCCGCCCTCCTGATTCGGGACCCGGCGTCCACCTTTGCACAGGGGAAAGGTGTACGGGCAGTGGCCACCGTCCTTTTGCGCCGGTCCGGTCACCCGGCCGGACCCTCCGTCACCAGGCCGGTCCCCTCCGTCACCGGCACGGGCCCTCGCCGTCGAGGCGGGCCCCTCCGCCGTCGAGGCGCACCCCTCCCTCCTGCCGATCAGGTGGGTGAGCAGGGACTTCGGCACGGTAAAAAGGACACATGCCGGAGCGTGAGATGCCCGTCGGGGGCCTGGACGACGTCGACGCGGTCACCAGGGCCGTACTGTCCGCGTCGCGACTGCTGGTGGCCGTCTCCGCGCGGTCGCTCGCCGAGGTCGAGGAACGGGTGACGCTGCCCCAGTTCCGGATGCTGATGGTCCTCTCCACGAGAGGCGCCACCAAGCTCGTCGCGCTCGCCGACCACCTCCAGGTCGCCCCGTCGACGGCGATGCGCATGGTCGACCGGCTGATCGCGGCCGGGCTCGCCGACCGGCAGACCAACCCCGCCAACCGGCGCGAGACCCTCCTGCGGCTCACCGACGAGGGCCGGCGCACCGTCGCGAACGTCAGCGCCCGGCGCCGCGCCGAGATCGCAGCGATCGTCGAACGCCTCGCCCCGGCCCAGCGGGCGGCCCTGGTGGAGGCGCTCACCGCCTTCAGCGAGGCGGGCGGCGAGCCCCTCGCCCCGGCACCGGACGATCCTCAGCCGCACCCGCTCGGCTGGGCCGCGGACGTCGCCCCGGCCCGCGACGCCTGACGCGTCGGCCCGCGACGCCCGACGCGTTCAGACGCGCGACGCGTTCAGACGCCCGACGCGTTCAGACGCGCGACGCGTTCACGGGGTCACGGGGCCGCCGGTGAGGGGGTGGGCGTCGGGGAGGCCGTGTTCACGTTCAGGTCGGGCCGCGGCTTGAGCACCAGCACTCGCTCGCCCGGCTGCGGCGGGGGCGGGGTGACCTTCTCCCTCGGCAGCTTCGCCGGGCCGGTCTGCTGGAAGGTGACCTGGTCGTACTCGACCAGCCCGGTCTTCTCCAGCACCGTGATGTGGTCCAGGACGGTGTCGTTGGCCAGGTCGGCCAGTTGCCGCACCAGGGTGTTCTTGGTGGTGGCACGGATCTTGGCGATCGCCGGGAAGATCTGGCCGTGGGTCACCCGCATGATGTTGACCGCCGACGAGTCGAACTCCTTGCCGCTCTTGGACTTCACCGTCGTCACGAAGCCCTCCTGCTGCGGTGAGGCCCGGTTGGGCAGCGTGATGCCCAGCTCGGGGGAGATCTCCCGGCACATCGCGTCGAGACCGGCGTGGCCGACCACCAGGTGCTCCCCGGCCGTCTTCATGGCCTTCGTGGAACCGCGCTCCATCACGATCTCGCCCAGCGGGTACTCCCACAGCCCGGCGGCCCGGACCTTGACCACGAAGTCGCGGTCGGCCTCGGTGAGCGGCCCGAACTTGGTGGCGGCCACGACCCGGTTCTGGTTGCCGTCGGCCTTGTCCAGACCGAGCATGGCCGGGAAGGCCAGCGCGGTGAGGGTCAGGGTCATCGCACCGAACAGGACGACGACTCCGATCCTGCTGCGGGACAGGCGCATGATGCCTCCAGGGGCGACGCGAGCGACTCGCACTCGACTCGTACTCGTACTCGTTCGCCAGGAGGTACGGAAACGGCGGGCGGATCTATCACCGCTGGGGCACAAATCTCGGGTCGCCGACCGGCGCCCGTTCAGCCGACGTCGGCCCCGTACACGCGCTCCACCGTCATCGTGATCAGCACCCGCCGGTCGGACACCATCGTCATCCGGTACTCGTCCCAGTCCGGGTGCTCGCCGGCGGCGGCGTGGTAGTACTCCACCAGCGCCTCGACCTCCGGTCCGTGCGGGTCGGTGCCCGGCCCGGTGAGGGTCGCCACGCCCTCGGCGGTGGCCCAGGACCTGCCGTCCGGGGCGGTCACCTCGAGGGTGGCCCGCGGGTCGCGGCGCAGGTTCGCCGTCTTGGCCAGCCCCTCCCGGGTCGAGACGCGGATGACGCCGGCCTGCGGATCGTAGGCGGGCATGACGGGGGAGAGCTGCGGGCGGCCGTCCGACTTGATCGTCGCGAGCACGCCGAGCCGGCTCTCCGCCAGCAGGGTGCGGGGGTCGAAGCGCGGTGTGGTGGTCATGGACCGATCATCACCCCTCGCCCCGCCGACTGTCCCGCGAACCGCCCGCCGAGCGCCCCACCGGGTGATTCAGGGGACCGACGGCCCACTCAGATAGTTACCGTCGTCGTCGTGGGGCCAGGCGTTGGCGACGCATCCCTTGAGACCCTTGATCTGCTGCATCATCGCCGGGGCCGGCAGTCCGGGGCCGGGGCAGGTCTCGTGGCCGTGGCCGAGGCGGTGGCCGACCTCGTGGTTGATGATCAGCGCCCGGTACTCGCCGATCGGGCCGTCGAACTGCGGGGAGCCCAGCACCCAGCGCTTGAGGTTCACCACGACGTCCGTGCCGACCGCGCAGTTCACCTCGCCCCGGGTGAGCAGACCGTAGGCGCCGCAGATCTCGTCCACGGTGCCCGGCGTGGCGATCTTCACCACGAAGTCGTACGAGCCCGAGCTGACCAGCCGGAAGGAGTTGACCCCGTCCCGGGTCCAGCCGCGGCGGTCGGCGAGCACGTCGGATATCTCGGCCGCGGCGGCGCTCGCCCGGACGTCGATGCCCTCCTCGACCAGCACCTTGTAGCGGCGCACGCGGCTGCCGGTGCCCACGGTCGTGCCGTCGGACTCGGCGGTGACGAAGGTGCCGGGGCCGGTGGCGGGGATCGCGATGGTGGAGGGCGAGGGCGAGGGCGAGGACGTCGGCGATGGGGAGACCTTCGCCGACGGCGAGGCGGAGGGGCTCGGCGACACGGAGGGCGTCCCGTCGGCGGCGCCGGGGCCGGCCGTGCGCTCGGCGGCGTCCAGGGCGTCCGCCACGTCGGCCGCCTGGTCGTCCGTCGCCGGGAACCTGGTGTCCCGCCAGTACGCGACGGCGGCGCCCGCCGCGAGCAGTACGACCCCTAAGGTCAGGCCGGCCAGGACGACGCGGGCGGAACCGCGGCGTCTCCGTCTGCGGGCGCGGGACCTGCGCCCCGCACCTTCCGGCACGGCTCTTCGGCTGGTCCGGCGGGGTGTGGGTCGGCCCACGACGTGCGTCCTCTCTGCTGGCCGGCGGGGCGCACAGTGGAGTCCTGTGTGCTTTTGTGCCCCCAAAATCAAAGCGGAAGGATGTGCGAAAACATCACAGGACTCCGAGTGGGGCTTCTCACGCACGCGTTCGGTCCCGGCGGTACAACCTTTCGGCGTCCCGGGGGGTCCGCGAGCCCCGGTCCCGTCGTACGCGCACACGTGCGTCGGGGGTCGTACGCGCACACGTGCGTCGGCATGTCGTGCGGGCGCACGTGCGTCGGCATGTCGTGCGGGCGCACGTGCGTCGGGGCCGCCCAGCGGTTGCCGGGCGGCCCCGACGCGGTGCGGGACGGGGACCGTCAGCCGGCGGCGGTCCGCTCCCAGCGGTAGAAGCAGCGCGCCATCGCGTCCTTCGGACCGCGCCAGGTCGCCGGGTCGTACGCCGAGACGTACGGCTCCAGCCGCTCGCTGACCTGCCGGAACTCCGGATGCCCGGTCAGCCTGCCGATGGTGGGGGCCGGGTCCTCGTCGCTCTCGATGAGGTGCAGGTACACGCCGTCACCGAACTCGAAGAGACTGCGCCGGTTGACGCCCACCAGGTGCGGCAGCTCGCCGCTGTCGGACTCGGCGAACACCTTCGCGATGTCCGGGGCGGCGCCCGGTGCCATCCGGGCGACGATCAGGGTGTGGTGCATGGGGAGGTGCCCTCCGTCGGGGTCGTTCGTCGCTGTCGTGCGGCGCTGCGGTTCGGCCCTGTCGTCCGTCGCCGCCGCCGGCCGGCGGGGTCAGTCGGCGAGTACCGAGGCGGTCCGCCGCTCGCCCGCCGCCTGCTCGATCCGGTCCCGGATGAGGGCCATCTGCGTCCGCGAGTTGCGGTTGATGTTGTCCGTCATCCAGGCGTCGTCCACCGGCGCGTCCGGCTTCATCGCGAAGTCCTGGATCCAGCGCATCCGGGTGCCGTCCGCGGTCTCGCTGTACTCCCAGACGATGTTCATGTACTGGAAGGGACCGGTCTCGACCCGGTGGGCGCGCACGGTGCGCGTCGTCGGGTCGGCGACGCGCTCGGAGACCCAGCTCCACACCTTGCCGTCCGCGTCCGGGTGCATGGTGAGCCGGAACGTGACGCGGTCGCCGTCGCGCTCGAGCACGTCCACGGAGGCGTACTCGCTGAACAGCCGGGGCCAGTCGTCGATGTCGTTGGTCATGTCCCAGACCAGCTCCATCGGCGCGGCGATGGTGATCTCGTTGTCGGTGTGGCCTGCCATGTCACACTCCCGTCTTCAGGGCGCCGTTGATCAGCGCGAGGAAATCCGCGGGCGTCTTGCAGCGCTCGGCCTGCTCCGGCAGGCCCAGCCCGTACCGCTTCTCCAGCTCGGCCACGATGCCCAGCAGGCCGAGGGAGTCCAGGCCGAAGGTGTCGAAACCGGCGTCGGCCTGCTGCTGGAGGGTGACCGGGTCGACGTGCACGCCCGCGGTGCGCTTCATGAGCGTCGCGAGCTCCTCGACGGTCACCTGGTAGTCCAGTTGGTCGGTCATGTGGATGTCCTCCTTGACTCGGTTCGGCGCGCGCCCTAGAGCGGCGCTTGTGGGTCGGTGTCGGTCGGGTCGGTGTCGGTCGGGTCGGTGCCGGTCGGGTCGGTGCCGGTCGGGTCGGGTCGGGTAGGTCATCGGTCCGTGGACGGCACGGCGCCCTGCCGCAGGACGAGCGCCGAGTTGGAGCCCATCAGGCCGCGGCCGAGGATCAGGGCGGTGTGCGTCTGGGCGGGGCGGGCCCGGCCGGCCACCACGTCCAGGTCGTGGCACACGTCGAACACGTGCGGTGTGGGCGGGACCAGCCCGTGCTCCATGGCCAGCACCGCGGTCGCCACGTCCAGCACCGGCGCCGCGCAGTACGCCCGCCCCATCCCGGTCTTCGGCGCGGTGACCGGCACGCGCCGCGCGTGCGGGCCGAGCGCGTCGGCGAGGGCCAGGGCCTCGGCCCGGTCGGCCTCCGGGACGCCGAGGGCGTCCGCGAACACCACGTCCACCTCCTCGGGCCGGCACCCCGCCTCGGCCAGCGCGCCCTCGATCGCGCGGGCCAGCCCCTGCCGGGACTCCGCCCAGCGGGACGGGCCGGTGAAGGTCGCCGCGTGCCCGGCCACCGTCGCCCGCACGTCCGCCCCGCGGTCCCGGGCCGCCGCTTCCTCCTCCACCACGAGCACGGCACCGCCCTCGGCCGGGGCGAACCCGCAGGCCGCATCGGTGAACGGACGGTAGGCGCGGTCGGGTTCGGTGGCCCGGCTCAGCTCGGGGTAACCCAGTTGGCAGACGATCGAGTACGGGGCGAGCGGCGCCTCCGTCGCGCCGCAGACCACCGTGTCGGTGCCGTTCCGCACGGCCAGCGCCGCGTGCGCCAGGGCGTCCAGGCCGCCCGCCTCGTCGGCGGCCACGACCCCGCAGGGACCCTTGAAGTCGTTGCGGATGGAGATCTGACCGGTGCTGGCCGCGTAGAACCAGGCGATCGACTGGTAGGGGCCGACGTACCGGGACCCCTGGCCCCACAGGTTCTGCAGCTCCCGCTGCCCGAACTCGCCGCCGCCCGATCCCGCGGCGGTGACCACGCCGACCGAGAACGGTGACTCGATGTCGGCGCGCCCGTAACGGGCGTCGTCCAGGGCCAGTTGGGTGGCGGCAAGCGCGAAGTGCGTGAACCGGTCGGTCTGGACGAGATAGCGCTCCTCGACCGTCTCGGCCGCGTCGAAGCCGCGCACCTCGCCCGCGACCCGCAGGGGCATGTTCTCGCAGCCCTCCCGGGTGACGGGCCCGAGACTGCTGGTGCCGTCCGCGACCGCCTTCCAGAAGACCTCGGCCCCGATGCCGTGCGGGGACACCACACCGAGTCCGGTGACGACGGCGCGCCTGCTTCCGTCCTGGCCCGAGTCCTTGCTCCGGCTCCTGGTCCGTTGTGGTCCGCTCATCGCAGCCCTCCTTCGGAACCGCTCAGTACGACGGCGGACTGGAAGCCGCCGAAGCCGCTGCCCACCGACAGCACGTGCCGCAGCGTCCGCTCCCGCGCCTCGCGCGGCACGTAGTCCAGGTCGCACTCTGGGTCGGGGGTCGTGTAGTTGGCGGTGGGGGGCACCACCTGGTGGGCCATCGCCAGCACGCAGGCGGCCAGCTCGATCGAGCCGATCGCACCGAGCGAGTGGCCCACCATGGACTTGATCGAGCTCATCGGCGTCGCGTAGGCGTGCTCGCCCAGCGAGCGTTTGACGGCCGCGGTCTCGTGCCGGTCGTTCTGCTGGGTGCCGGAGCCGTGCGCGTTCACGTAGTCGATGGCGGACCCGTCCAGCCCGGCCATGTCGAGTGCCGTGTCGATGGCCCGCGCCATCTCCAGGCCCTCCTTGGTGAGCCCGGTCATGTGGTACGCGTTGCCGAAGGTCGCGTAGCCGGAGATCTCGCAGTACACGTCCGCGCCACGGGCCCGGGCGTGCTCCAGGTCCTCAAGGACGAGTACGGCGGCCCCCTCGCCCATGACGAAGCCGTTGCGGTCGGCGTCGAAGGGCCGGGAGGCGTGCGCGGGGTCGTCGTTGTTCGGCGAGGTCGCCTTGATGGCGTCGAAGCAGGCCATGGTGATCGGCGATATCGGCGAGTCCGCCGCGCCCGCCAGGCACACGTCGACGCGGCCCTCGGCGACGGCGTGGTAGGCGTACCCCACCGCGTCCAGACCGGAGGTGCACCCGGTCGACACGGTCTGCACCGGCCCGCGCACGCCGAACTCCTCGGCGACCGCGGACGAGAGGGTGGCGGGCGTGAACGCGCGCTCCAGGTGCGGCTCGGCCCGCCGGTCGTCCACGTCCCACCGCGAGCCGCGCTCGCTGACGAGGACGTAGTCGTGCTCCAGCCGGGTCGTGCCGCCGACGGCCGTGCCGAGCGTGGCGCCGGCCCGCCAGGGGTCGTCCCGCGCCAGGTCGAGGTCCGCGTCCCGTACCGCCTCGGCGGCGGCGACGAGTGCGAACTGCACGTAGCGGTCGGACCGCTGGACGGTAGCGAGGTCCAGCCCGTGCTCGGACGGTTCGAAGTCGCACTCGGCGGCTATCTGCGATCGCAGCCCGGCCGGGTCGAACAGGGAGATGCGGCGCGTCGCCGTACGGCCGTCGGACAGCAGGCCCCAGAACTGGGGCACGCCGATCCCGCCCGGGGCGACGACGCCTATGCCCGTGACGGCGACCCGACGCCTGCTCATGACACCGCCTCGGCCGCGGTGGCGGGCTGCCCGTGCCCCGCGCACCCCGCGTGGCCGGGGCCCTGGCCGTCGTCCCGGCCGTCGTCCCGGTCGTGCGGGAGGGCGTTGCCGGCCGCGTCCTCCGTGTCGACGTGGCCGAGTTCCGGCCGTGGGGCCAGCGGCCCCAGGTGGAAGACGAGGCGCGCCTCGACGTCGCCCACGTTGCGGAAGCGGTGGCGCATGTCCTGCGGGATCAGCAGCCCCTGCCCGGTGGAGAGGGCGTGCGGCACCCCGTCCAGGTCCACCTCGAGCGCGCCGTCGGTGACGTACACGAACTCCTCCGAATACGGGTGGTAGTGCTCGGCGATGCGGTCGCCTGGCTGCACGATGGCCACGCCCATGAAGCCGCTGGTCGACCCGGCGGTGGTGGGCGTGAGAAGGGCGCGGAGGTCTCCGCCGCGGCGGCGGTTCGGCGCGATGTCGCCGAGGGAGACGATGCGTACCTGCTGGTCTGTCATGTCGTTCACTCCGGGTGACGGGAGGCGGTGGGGGAGGTCGGGGCGGTCGGGGAGTTCCGCACGGACCGGCGGGCGCGCCGTTGGGCCCGGCCAGCCGCGTGGCGGGGCCGCGCGGTTCGAGTGCCTGGTGCGGCCGAGTGCTTCGGCCGCGCGCTTCGGACGCTGGTTCAGGAGACTGCGGAACGCCGGTCGGTCAAGGGCGTCATGCGGGCCCGCGCGAGCAACTGGGACATCGTGCGGGCCTCCGTCAGTGGCCCGTCGATACCGACGGCGGCGGTGTCCAGCAGCCGCTCGGCCACGGCGACCCCGGCGCTCGCGGCTGCCCCGGAGGCGTCGGCGGACCCGTGCAGACCCAGGACGAAAGCGGGCGCGTCGTCCGGGTCACCGTCCATGTCGAGGAGCCGTACGACCAGGTCGTCGCGGTGGAAGACGGTGGCAGCCAGGACCGGGCTGTCCGGTGTGTGCGCGGCCTGCGCGTCCTGGCGGGCGAGCAGCCGGGCCAGTTCGGGACCGGCGCCGGGGCGGACCGGGTAGAGCAGCGCGACGCGTTGCGTGCGCGCGCCGGTCCTGGCGGCGGACGACACGTGGTGGACCGCCGGCATGGCGGCCCGTGTGAAGAACCGCCGGGCGTCCCGGGGATCGCGCAGGTCCCGCCGCTGCTCCAGGAACGGGTTGAGGGCCTCCTCGACGGCCCGCACCGCGGGCTGCCCGGCGACGTGGCGCAGTGCGGTCTGCAGGTCGCCCTGCACCTCCACGGCTCGTACGACCCGGTTGCCGTGCAGGAAGACCGAGGTGCGCAGCAGCCGACCGGAGCCGTCGACGCGGGCGTCGGGCGGCGCGTAGCCGGACAGCAGCCGGGCGACCTCCTCCTCGCTGCCGGACCGCACGGTGAAGGTCAGGGCGTGCCGTACGACGTTGCCCCCGATCCGGGGAGCGGCCGGCGGCGGCTCACCTGCCGCGGCGGACGGGGACTCGGCACCGGCGGTCTCCCGCAGGACGCTGTAGCGCAGGGAGTGGGTGTCGCGGACGTAGTCCTGCAGGGGCTCGACGGTGTCCAGGTGCTCTTCGCTGTTGACCCAGGCCAGGAAGGGCTCCGCGCTCTCCCACTCACTGGTGAGCAGCCACTGGGTGGGATTGTCCACGGACTGGCACAACTGGTCGCTGACGTGTCCCCGAACGGCGGCGACCCGGTCCCGGATGCCGTCGTAGGCGTCCAGGAACTCCTGCTGCATTCCGTCGTGGATGTCCAGCATCAGGACGACCCGCACGCGGGATCCGTCGAACGCGGATACCGACACGCCGCCCGCGTCCGCGGCCACGGCGGCCGATGCCGCCGCGGCGTCTGTGGTCAGGGCATCCGCCGACACGGTATCCGTCGCTACGACGGGAGAGACCGACATCCGGCCCACCTCTTCTCCGGGGAACTTCCTCGTGGACTGGGGGGGAGGCGATCGCCGCGGCGTGCGCCATTGCTCCGGCGTGGTGCGGCGGTCGCAGTAAGCACGATCGTGGGCCGTGCCCGCGGGGACCGCGATCCAGGAGGGTTAAGCGGGTGAAGCCTGAGCCGCCACGGGCCGCAGGGGGCATGCATGAAGACCCCCGGCGCACACCTGTCGCGGGGCGAGTCACACGACGAGGGTCCGGCGTACGGAGCGCGCACGTCTGTCACCACGGAGGAAGACGTCCGCCACGACGAAGGGCCACGTCCGCCACAACGGAAGACGACGTCCGTCACGACACGGGACGAACGTCCGTCACAACGGAGGACGAACAATGAACCAAAGAGCCGATCGGTCCGGCGGAGCCGCCCCCGGGGGCGGAGTCCACCGCGTCCCGGTGCTCATCGTCGGCGGATCCCTGGTGGGCCTGTCGACCTCGGTGTTCCTGGGGCGGCTGGGCATCCGGCACACCCTGGTGGAGCGCCACGCCGGCACCTCCATCCACCCCCGCGGGCGCGGCAACAACGTCCGCACGATGGAGATCTTCCGCGTGGCCGGCACCGAGCCGGACATCAGGAAGGCCGCCGCCGTCCTGGCCGACAACCACGGCATCTTCCAGACACCCACCCTGGTCGGCGACGCGGGGGAGTGGCTGTTCAAGGAGATGGACGCAGGGGGCGGACTGGCCCGCTTCAGCCCCAGCTCCTGGTGCCTGTGCTCCCAGAACGACCTGGAGCCGGAACTCCTCACCCACGCCACGAACCTCGGCGGCGACCTGCGCTTCGGCACGGAGCTGCTGTCGTTCGAGGCCGACGCCGAGGGTGTCACCGCCATCGTCAAGAGCCGGGAGACCGGTGAGCACTCCACCATCCGCGCGGACTACCTCGTCGCCGCCGACGGTCCCCGCAGCCCCGTCCGCGAGCAGTTGGGCATTGAGCAGAGCGGCCCCGGCGACCTCTTCCACAACGTCAGCATCACCTTCCGCTCCCGCCGCCTCGCCGACGTCGTGGGCGACCGCCGCTTCATCGTCTGCTATCTGACCAACGAGGACGCCGACGGCGCCCTCCTGCCGGTCGACAACCGCGAGAACTGGGTCTTTCACGCCCCCTGGCACCCCGAACAGGGTGAAACGGTCGAGGACTTCACCGACGAGCGCTGCGCCGCCCACATCAGCCGCGCGATCGGCGTCCCGGACCTCGACGTGGAGATCACCGGCAAGGCACCCTGGCACGCCGCCCAGCGCGTCGCCCGCAGCTACCGCTCCGGTCGCGTCCTCCTGGCCGGCGACTCGGCCCACGAGATGTCCCCGACCGGCGCCTTCGGTTCCAACACCGGCATCCAGGACGCCCACAACCTGGCCTGGAAACTCGCCGCGGTCCTGGAGGGCTGGGCGGGCGAGGGCCTCCTGGACACCTACGACGCGGAACGCCGCCCGGTCGCGGAGGCCACCAGCGCCCGAGCCGCCGGACGCTCGGTCGAACACAGCCACCCGGGGTTCGCACCACCGCCCGGTATGGGGGGCGGGGCACCGGCCGGCGGCCCCGAGGGCGGTCCCGGCGGTCCCCCTGCGGGCGGTCCCGGGGGCGGTCCCGGCGGTCCCCCTGCGGGCGGTCCCGGCGGTCCCGGCGGTCCTCCTGCGGGCGGTCCTGGTGGTCCCGGCGGTCCCCCTGCGGGCGGTCCTGGTGGTCCCGGCGGTCCCGGCGGTCCCGGCGGAGGCCCGCAGCGCGGCATCCTCAACGTCGCCCTCGGCTACCGCTACCCCCAGGGCGCGGTGGTCGGCGCCGACCCGGCGACCCCGGTGGTCCCGGAGAGCCTCGACCTCACCGGCGCACCGGGCAGCCGGGCCCCCCACGTCTGGCTCCGCCGCGGCGACGACCGGGCCCGCATCTCCACCCTGGACCTCTACGAGGACTCCCTGGTCCTGCTCAGCGACGCGGCACAGCCCACCGGCTGGCACGAGGCGGCGACGCGCCTGGCGGCCGATCTGCGGGTCCCGCTGAAGTCGTACCGCGTGGGCGGAACACCGGCGGCCGACCTCATCCAGGACGACGAGGAAGCCGACTGGGCGAAGGCCCACGGAGTGACCCGCGGCGGTGCGGTCCTCGTCCGCCCCGACGGCTTCGTCGCGTGGCGCTCCCCGGGCCCGGCCCCGGACCCGGAGCAGATGCTGCGCCAGGTCGTGAGGACGGTACTGGCACTGGCGTGACATGAGCCGCCCACCCCGCCCACCACAAAACGTGGACCACTCCCCGCTTACCTGCTAGCGTCTCGCCGACAGGCTTACCGGGGAGTGATCCCCGTTACGTGAGGAGGGGCGGGCATGGCGGACACGGCACTGGTGCTGGGCGGGGGCGGCCTGACCGCGTACGCGTGGCAGATCGGCGTACTGGCGGCACTGGCGGAGGCGGGGATCGACCTCGGCGACGCCGACGTCCTCGCCGGCACGTCGGCCGGCGCACTGCTGGCGCTGGACCTGGCCGAAGGATCGCCCTCCTCCGCGCTCTACGCGGAACAGATCAACCGCGAACGGGCCATGCTGGACGTGGACTTCACCTTCGCCATGACGGTCAGGTACCTGTGGGCCGCGCTGGGTTCGCGCGACCCCAAGACCGTGATCAAACGCATCGGCCGACTGGCACTCACCGTGCGCGACGTCCCGGAGACCGAGGTCTTCGAAGCCATAGGCCCTCAACTCCGGGTCTCCACATGGCCTCAGAGGCCCGTACGCCTCTTCGCCGTCGACGCCCTCACCGGCGAACCGACGGCCTTCACCGCCGACAGCGGCGTCGACCTGCTGCACGCCATGTCGGCCACCTGCGCACTGCCGCCCCTCTTCCCGCCGATCACCATCGGCACGGGCCGCTGGATGGACGGCGGCGTACGCTCCACGACCAACGCAGACCTGGTCGACGACTGCGCGCGGGTCGTCGTACTGGCGCCCATCCCCAAGGGGGCGGGAGCGAGTCCGAGCGCGGCGACCCAGGTACAGACCCTCGTCTCGAACGGCGCCCGGGCCGCCCTCCTGACCCCCGACCGACAGGCCCGCCGCGCCTTCGGCCGCAACCCCCTGGACGCCGGCCGCATCCCGGCCGCGGCCCGGGAGGGCCTACGGCAGGGCACGGCACAGGCCGACCGGATCAGAACAACCTGGCAAGGCTGACCCGTCACACAGGGCTCGCGGAGAAGGAGAAGACGGGCGAGACCGGGCCGGCGACCTGACCGATGGGCTGAGCCCCGGACCCATGAGCGGTCCGGGGCTCAGCCACGACCACGACTGGCCCGCACGGCGTCGCCCAGAGCCTTGCGAAACCCGCTTCGACCCGCCGCCGGCGAAGCCCGTCCAGACCATGACGTCGTCATCGGTGATCACCGGCAAACGCCTGCTCGGGGCGGCACCCGCCCGCACATACGCGAAGACCCCGTCCGCAGCGAACTCGCCGATGGCGGGGTCTTTGGACACTTCCTGCGAAGTGCCCCCGGCAGGATTCAAACCTGCGCACACGGCTTCGAAGGCCGCTTGATCCTCGGGCGAAGCAGCAGGGCTGAGATACACACGCGGCCGTTCGCGGGCAGCCAGTCCACAGATGGTCCACGGCTCATCGGCGCCTGTGAGTGCTCAAGCTTGATGAAGCGGTGCCCCTGATGATGCTCGAGGCCTTGGGCGACCGCGTCGGCGGCGTTGACTCCCATGCTCAGGAGACGAGCGAGATGAACGTCCTTCTTGAACCCATCAGATACCTTCGAGCAATTGTGCGGCATCGATCTTGAGTGCACGTGCGAGGGCAATGATGTTGTCAAGACTTACGTTGCGCTGACCTCGTTCCAACGAAGAGACGTAGGTGCGGTGGATCCCCGCAGCTTCCGCGAGCTCTTCTTGTGAGAGGCCTGCTGAGAGACGGTACTCCCGCACGCGGCGGCCGAACGCCTCACGCTGCCGCTGGATGCGGAGCTTGTCGGAGGCGTGCGTCATGATGTGGGGACGCTAAGACGGTGCAGACGATGGGTCTACAGACTATGAGTAACAGTGGTGGCATGGCTGAGGAGATCGTGGTGGGTCGTGGTGACCCTGCCTACCTCGCCCACGCCTACCTGACGAAGGTCCCCGTGCCTGCGATTACGCCGTTCATCGAGGCATACTGTCCGCCCGGCGGCGTCGTGGTCGACCCGTTCGCCGGATCCGGCATGACCGGGATCGCGGCGCGGATCACCGGGCGTCAGGCGCGCCTGTCGGACATCTCTGTGCTGGGTCGACACATCGGGTCCAACTACCTGAACATGGTGGAAGGGTACGAGTTCACGGGTGCCGCGCAGGCCGTTATCAAGCGGGCCAAGGACGCTGTGGGCAAGATCTACGAGGTTCCCTGCAGTGGGTGCGGTGGGAATGGCCAACTTGCGAAAACCGTTTGGAGCGTTCTGGTGAGGTGCGCGGGCTGTGAGGAGCCCGTGAACTACTACCACTCACTCGAGGCCGCAGAGTGGTCGAAGCCGAAGATGATTTGCCCCCATTGCTCGGCCCACATTTCGAGTTCGCTCGAGCGCGTGGGTGAGCAGCCCGTGGTCGACTACGTTAACTGCGCGTGCTCCCCGAAGCAGCTTGAGCAGCCGGCGGTCGCCGCGCCGCGCATCGACGTCGACGGCCTGGACTTCCCCCACGTTGAGATTACGCCCGATCGGGAGATGTATCGGGCCTCTGCGCTGGGCAAGAGCGGCTACACAACCGTAGCTTCGTTCTATTCGCCGCGTAACTTGCGCACTCTGGTGGCCCTGCGCGATGAGATCCGCAGTATCGAGGACCGGGCCCTGAGCCAGAAGCTGCTGTTCGCGTTCACCGCAACATTGACTCGGGCGAGCAAGCGGTATCAGTGGTCGCACAAACGTCCACTGAACGCCGCGAACCAGAATTACTACATCGCGCCGGTTTTCTACGAGTGGAACGTCTTCGAACTATTCGAACGCAAGACGACCGCCGTGCTGAAGGCTGATGAATGGATCCGGGGACAGGCGTTCACGCACAACGTGGACGCGGACTCGGTGCCTGCGGAGTACGTCACGGAGAGTGCTGCGGAGCTGTCCCTGCCGGACGCAAGCGTGGACTACGTGTTCACGGACCCGCCGTTTGGTTCGAACCTCTTCTACGCGGATATGGCGTTGTTCCAGGAGGGCTGGCTGGATGGTTTCACCGACGTCGGCAAGGAAGCGGTCATCGATCGCTCTACTGGCACGAAACGCACGGCGGGCCGCTATGAAGCGCTGCTGACGGAGTCGCTGAAGCAGTGCCGCCGCATCCTTAAGCCTGGCGGACGCATTTCAATGGTCTTCGGTAACTCCTCGGGCAAGATCTGGGCAGTGGTCCAGCGAGCAGTCGCAGCAGCCGGCCTGCGTATCGAGCCGGAGAAAATCGCTATCCTGAACAAGGGGCAGCGCTCCGTTAAAGGCCTGGCCTCGGGCTTCGAACACGTAGCTACGCTCGATCTTGTCCTGACGATGGTTCCGCAGGACGACGCCGAGGCTTCGTTCAAGCAGCCGACGGCCGAGGCTGTTGCTGCGGCGACGCGCGAGTTGGCCGGCGCTGCCGGCCCTGCCTCTCCGAGTCACCTGTATCTGGAGCTGCTTCGTCGCGCGCTTCGTGAAGGATGGGGCGTCGCGGACCTCAGCCTGCAGACGGCGACGGCAACGCTGCTCGACGACGGGTGGAGCATCGACCCGAAGACAGGCCTCATGGTCGAGCCCGAGTAGGCGCTTCGGGTAGCCGGAGGGCGGTTGCCCTCTCGCCAACGGGTGCCGCCCCTACTCGAAGCCAGTGGCCGCGCTGGTTTCCGGCACTCACTCAGACGCCAGGCCAGTGCCTGGGTCAGGGGAAGCCCGCACACGACTTTCAAAGCCGCAGCCCTACGCACTCGAACGCCGGACTCTTACGCTCCGCATCCGTGGTGTTACTTATAGTCTGTAGACGTTGATCCAGGGGCAGGCGACCGTTCTTATGTGACTGATCATCAGCCCGTCCCGAGGCAGCGAGACCCGCAAGACCAGGGGGCTCTCCTCCGTCCGCAAGGTGATATCCGCAAGATCGTAGAACTAGGGTTGCAGCTTCAGAGGAGCGCCTCTGAGCGGCATATTCATAACGTGTTTGACGATGGAGGGTACAAGGAGCTTTTGCTGCTTGAATTGTTCAACCTCACCAAGGGGGGAGGGCGAGTTGGTAACGATGCAACGGATGCGCTAGGGCGAGAGTATGAAATTAAAACTGTCGCAAGAATGAATTTCAAAGGTGAGCGCAAGAAGAGTCTAAGTGTCACTACGGAACACACGCTCACTCTCGATAATATTGATCGATACAGGTCGGTTCATCTCTGGATCGTTGCGGTTTTCGACCAGTCGAGTCCGGAAGCAATTTACGAGATTCATCCGCACAATTTGGAGCCGTACTTCTCTCAGTGGGAAGCGGCGCTCCGGCGGCAGATTGAGATTGATGCTCGTCGGGGCGGAGGTGCGCGCCCGCACCTCAACAACCCTAAAATTCCCCTGAATTTCGTTGCTCGTCACGGTGTGCAGGTTTGGCCCCCAAATGGTCCCGCTCAGGGCATGCTTCCGAATTATATTCAAGATGGGCTTGAGGAAGCCCAAGAATTCGTCGAGTGATTCACTTCGTATGCCCCATCGATGCGAACTGCAGGTGGGGGGGGCGTTGAAGTCATTCGGACCGGTCGCGAACTTTGCTGCCGACTGCTGGGGTTGAACTCGTGGAGTCGTAGGGGCTGACGACTCGTCGCCCGTGCGGCATCACCGAAGGCCTGCGGTATCCACAAGGGGGCGGGTTGACCGCCGAACGGCGGCGGCAGATGTGGGACGACGGCGGTCCGCGGGCTCTGCCGCCGCATGCCAAGACCTGGTCGCAGCGCGGACGGGCCCCTGTCCACAGCCTCCGGCATACGCCCGCTCCGAGCGGCATACGCCTGCACATACGCGAAGACCCCGTCTTCAGCGAAAGCGCTGATGGCGGGGTCTTTGGGCACCTCATGCAAGGTGCCCCCGGCAGGATTCGAACCTGCGCACACGGCTCCGGAGGCCGTTGCTCTATCCCCTGAGCTACGGGGGCGTGTCGGTCGCGTTCGGTGTTGCTCGCGGCGACGGGTAGAACACTACCAGCTCCCCCGGGGTGGTCATGAACGGGTTTTCGCGGGTCGTGGGGCGTCCGGGGGCGGCCGGGTGTGTCAGCCGTGGGGGCGTTGTCCCCCGCACGGGGTGGAAGTGGGGAAAACCCGGACGCGGTGGCCGGTCCGGACCTACTCTCGAGTTGTGCCTAGGGCGTCTGGCCGGGTTCTTGTTGTGGACGACAACAAGGTCATCCGGCAGTTGATCAGGGTCAATCTCGAGCTGGAGGGCTTCGAGGTCGTGACCGCGGCCGATGGTGCCGAGTGTCTTGAAGTCGTCCATCAAGTGCGGCCTGACGCCGTCACGCTGGACGTGGTCATGCCTCGGCTGGACGGGGTGCGGACCACTGCCCGGCTGCGTGCCGACCCGCGTACGCGGGAGCTTCCGGTCGCCATCGTCAGCGCTTGTACGCCGTACGAGGTCGACGCCGCGGTCGATGCCGGGGCGGACGCCTTTCTGTCCAAGCCGTTCGAGCCCGCCGAGCTCGTCGCTCTCGTGCGGCGGTTGGTCGAGCGGCAGGCCCGCGGGAGCGCGGCTTCCTTCCGGACGGTGTTCGGCGTGACCGGGGAGAGTGAGTCGGCCGCTCAGGCCGAGTCGGCCGGGTGACTCCCGCCAGGGGGCCGGGTGACTCCCACTGGAGGGGCCGGGTGACTCCCGGCAGGGGGAGGGGGCGCTCCGTCCACATGTCGGGATCGGGGTCAAACCTGTTCGCCCGGCCACCCCCCTCCTCCCATACGCTTGACCCGTGACCCCCGTAGAGCTCTCCCGTACCGTGCTGCACGCGGTGCGTCGCGCCGTCGACGCGGGTGAGCTGAACGTGACCGTTCCGGCGCGGGCCGTGGTCGCTCCGCCGGGGCCCGGAGGGTGCGGGGACTACGCCACCGGCATCGCCCTCCAGCTCGCCCGGCCGGCCGGGCAGCCGCCGAACCGGGTCGCCAAGGTGCTGCTGCCGTATCTCGTCGACGTCGACGGGATCACCGACGTCGTCCTCACCGGGCCCGGGTTCCTCAACATCAGCCTGCACGGTGCCGCGCCCGCCGACCTCGTCGCGGAGATCCTGCGGTACGGGACGCGGTACGGGTACGCCGAGGAGTACGCCGGCGGGACCGGCTCGGACAGCGGCCGCGTCGTGCGGCTGCACTGCGCCCACGACCTCCGTGCCGTCGTCGTCGCCGAGGCCACCGCCCGGATCCTGCGCTCCCGGGGCGCCCTGGTCCGCACCGACTGCGCCGCGCCGATCGACCCCGAGTGGACCGCCGTCCTCGGCGTGCGCGTCGACGCGGCCGGGCCCGCGCCCACGCCCGCGCCCGCGGAATTGACCGTCGGTGTCCGTCCCGTTCCGGCTCCGGCCGACCCCCTGCCCCTCGGCCGTGACGCCGCCCGCTGGGCCCTGCTCCATCCCGCCGCCCACGACCGGCCCCGGACCGGCGACGAGCACCTCGTCCAGCGCGAGAGCAACCCCCTCTTCCGGGTGCGGTACGCCCACGCCCGCACCCGTGCCCTCGCGCGCAACGCCGCCGACCTCGGCTTCGCCGCCGCGCCCGGCCCCGTCGACGGCGCGCAGGACCTCCTCGCCGTCCTCGCCGACCACCCCCGCGTCCTCGCCGCCGCCGCGGCGCACCGCGCGCCCGACCGGCTCGCCCGGCACCTCGTCACCGTCGCCGATGCCGCGCTGCCCTTCCTGCCCACCGTGCTGCCGCGCGGTGCGGAGAAACCCTCGGCCGCCCACCGCGCCCGGCTCGCCCTCGCCGAAGCCGCCGGGACGGTGCTGGCCGGCGGCCTCTCCCTCCTCGGTATCGACGCACCCGACCACCTCTGAGAGAGCACGAAGACGCCATGAGCCGTTCCGCACACCCCGCCGGGCCCCGTCACGCCGATGTCCTCCCCGAGGGGCACTACTCCGCCCCGCCGACCGACCTCAACGCCCTCGACCCCAAGGTGTGGGCCCAGACCGTCGACCGGGACGCGGACGGCGTCGTCACCGTCGGCGGGATGACCGTCACCCAGCTCGCCGAGGAGTACGGCACCCCCGCGTACGTGCTCGACGAGGCCGACTTCCGGTCCCGGGCGCGGGCCTGGCGCACCGCGTTCGGGGCCGACGCCGACGTGTTCTACGCCGGCAAGGCCTTCCTCTCCCGCGCCGTCGTGCGGTGGCTGGACGAGGAGGGGCTGAACCTCGACGTGTGCTCCGGTGGCGAGCTCGCCACCGCGCTGGCCGCCGGGATGCCCGCCGACCGCATCGCCTTCCACGGCAACAACAAGTCGCCGGAGGAGATCGAGCGCGCCGTCCGCGCCGGGGTCGGGCGGATCGTGCTCGACTCGTTCCAGGAGATCGTGCGCGTCGCCCACACCGCCCAGTCGCTGGGCGGGCGGCAGCGCGTCCAGATCCGTATCACCGTCGGGGTCGAGGCCCACACGCACGAGTTCATCGCCACGGCCCACGAGGACCAGAAGTTCGGAATTCCGCTGGCCGGCGGGCAGGCGGCGGAAGCCGTGCGGCGGGCCCTGCAGCTCGACGGGGTCGAGGTGATCGGGATCCACTCGCACATCGGGTCGCAGATCTTCGACATGTCGGGGTTCGAGGTCGCCGCCCACCGGGTGGTCGGGCTGCTCAAGGACATTCGCGACGAGCACGGCGTCGAGCTGCCCGAGATCGACCTCGGCGGCGGACTCGGGATCGCGTACACGAGCGACGACGATCCCCGTGAGCCGCACGAGATCGCCAAGGCGCTCACCGAGATCGTCACGCGGGAGTGCGAGGGCGCGCAACTGCGCACGCCCCGCATCTCCGTCGAGCCCGGGCGTGCCATCGTCGGGCCCACCGCCTTCACGCTCTACGAGGTCGGCACCGTGAAGCCGCTCGACGGACTGCGCACGTACGTCTCCGTCGACGGTGGCATGTCGGACAACATCCGCACCGCGCTGTACGACGCCGAGTACAGCGTGGCCCTGGTCTCCCGCACCTCCGACGCCGAGCCGATGCTCGTGCGGGTCGTCGGCAAGCACTGCGAGAGCGGGGACATCGTGGTCAAGGACGCCTTCCTGCCGGGTGACCTGGCACCCGGCGACCTGATCGCCGTACCGGCGACCGGGGCGTACTGCCGTTCCATGGCCAGCAACTACAACCACGTGCTGCGCCCGCCCGTCGTCGCCGTGCGGGACGGTGCGGCGCGGGTCATCGTGCGCAGGGAGACCGAGGAGGACCTGCTGCGCCTCGACGTCGGATGAGCCCCGGCCGGCAGACAGGCGCGCGGGTGAGCGGGCGACGAGCCGGGTGGAAGATCTTCCGTCATCCGCCCCTGCGAAAATGAAATAAACGTCTCACGATCCGGACGAAAGGCAGGAAATCCCGTCCGGTGCGTGAGACTGGTCCAACCGTAGACGGTATGAGGAAACGAGGTCGGATGATGCGTACGCGTCCGCTGAAGGTGGCGCTGCTGGGCTGTGGAGTGGTCGGCTCAGAGGTGGCGCGCATCATGACGACGCACGCCGACGACCTCGCCGCCCGGATCGGGGCCCCGGTGGAGCTCGCGGGCGTGGCCGTACGGCGGCCCGACAAGGTGCGCGAGGGCATCGACGCGGCCCTCGTCACCACCGACGCCACCGCCCTCGTCAAACGCGGGGACCTCGACGTCGTCGTCGAGGTCATCGGCGGGATCGAGCCCGCCCGGACCCTCATCACCACCGCCTTCGAGCACGGCGCCTCCGTCGTCTCCGCCAACAAGGCGCTCCTCGCCCAGGACGGCGCCGCCCTGCACGCCGCGGCGGACGCAAATGGCAAGGACCTGTACTACGAGGCCGCCGTCGCCGGTGCCATCCCGCTGATCCGGCCGCTGCGCGAGTCCCTCGCCGGTGACAAGGTCAACCGGGTGCTCGGCATCGTCAACGGGACGACGAACTTCATCCTCGACGCGATGGACACCACCGGGGCGGGCTATCAGGAGGCCCTCGACGAGGCCACCGCCCTCGGGTACGCGGAGGCCGACCCGACCGCCGACGTCGAGGGGTTCGACGCCGCCGCCAAGGCCGCCATCCTCGCCGGGATCGCCTTCCACACGCGCGTGCGCCTCGACGACGTGTACCGCGAGGGCATGACCGAGGTCACCGCCGCCGACTTCGCCTCCGCGAAGGAGATGGGCTGCACCATCAAGCTCCTCGCCATCTGCGAGCGGGCCGCGGACGGGGCGTCGGTCACCGCGCGCGTACACCCCGCGATGATCCCGCTCAGCCATCCGCTGGCGAACGTGCGCGGCGCCTACAACGCCGTCTTCGTCGAGTCGGACGCAGCGGGGCAGCTCATGTTCTACGGGCCCGGCGCCGGCGGCTCGCCGACCGCGTCCGCCGTGCTCGGCGACCTCGTCGCCGTCTGCCGCAACCGGCTGGGCGGCGCGACCGGGCCCGGCGAGTCCGCGTACGCGGCGCTTCCCGTCTCGCCGATGGGCGACGTCGTCACGCGGTACCACATCAGCCTCGACGTGGCCGACAAACCGGGCGTGCTCGCCCAGGTCGCGACCGTGTTCGCGGAGCACGGTGTCTCCATCGACACCGTGCGGCAGTCCGGCAAGGACGGCGAGGCCTCCCTCGTCGTCGTCACCCACCGCGCGTCCGACGCCGCCCTCGGCGGTACGGTCGAGGCGCTGCGCAAGCTCGACACCGTGCGGGGTGTCGCCAGCATCATGCGGGTTGAAGGAGAGTAACCAGCAATGACCCACCAGTGGCGCGGAATCATCGAGGAGTACCGGGACAGGCTGCCCGTCTCCGACAGCACGCCCGTCGTGACGCTCCGTGAGGGCGGCACGCCGCTCGTGCCCGCGCGGGTGCTCTCCGAGCGCACGGGCTGCGAGGTCCACCTCAAGGTGGAGGGTGCGAACCCGACCGGGTCCTTCAAGGACCGCGGCATGACCATGGCCATCAGCAAGGCCAAGGAGGAGGGTGCGCAGGCCGTCATCTGCGCGTCCACCGGCAACACGTCCGCGAGTGCCGCCGCGTACGGCGTCCGCGCGGGCATGGTCTCCGCCGTCCTCGTGCCGCAGGGCAAGATCGCGCTCGGCAAGATGGGCCAGGCCCTCGTGCACGGCGCGAAGATCCTCCAGGTCGACGGCAACTTCGACGACTGCCTCACGCTCGCCCGCGCGCTGAGCGACAACTACCCCGTGGCGCTGGTCAATTCGGTCAACCCGGTGCGTATCGAGGGACAGAAGACGGCCGCCTTCGAGATCGTGGACATGCTCGGCGACGCTCCCGACATCCACGTCCTGCCGGTGGGCAACGCGGGCAACATCACCGCGTACTGGAAGGGCTACAAGGAGTACGCCGCCGACGGCGTCAGCACCGGGGCGCCGCGCATGTGGGGCTTCCAGGCCTCCGGCAGCGCCCCGATCGTGCGCGGCGAGGTCGTCAAGGACCCGTCGACCATCGCCACCGCCATCCGCATCGGCAACCCCGCCTCGTGGGACTTCGCGCTCGCCGCGCGGGACGAGTCGGGTGGCGCCATCGACGAGGTGACGGACCGTGAGATCCTGCGCGCCTACCGGCTGTTGGCGTCCCAGGAGGGCGTCTTCGTGGAGCCCGCGTCCGCCGCGTCGGTGGCCGGACTGCTGAAGGCCGCCGAGCAGGGCAAGGTAGACCCGGGGCAGCGGATCGTGTGCACCGTCACCGGCAACGGGCTGAAGGACCCGGACTGGGCCGTCGCCGGCGCCCCGCAGCCGGTCACCGTCCCGGTCGACGCGGCGACGGCAGCCGAGCGGCTCGGCCTGATCTGAGGATCGCGCCCGACAGCGCCCGACCGCGCCCGACCGCGCCGACCGCGCCCGACCGCGCCGACCGCGCCGGACGGTGTCCGATCGCACCGGACGGCGCCGGATCGCCGCCGTCTCACCGGCGTAAGAGGGCGTAAGCGACGCTCGGCCGGGAAAGTCTTTCACGGGGGGTGCACAGGGGGCTTACGACACGCATCGTGCGCCTCCTGTGCGCCCTATGTCGCCACAGAACCTTCCTTCGATAGGCTGTACCGAAAGCCCGCCGCATATGCCGCGGGGCCGCGCCGTCTCCGCGGTCGGGAAGCCGCCGGGGGCCGGCGGGCAGGCAGCGGCCGGCCGTTGGGCAGGCAGCGGCGACCCGAGGTTCCGTACGTCATCGAATGTCATTCGACAGTCACGCAGCTCAAGGAGAGTCATCAAGCGATGGCCGGTCCAGCGTTCCGCGCCGCCGCCGTCCGGGTGCGCGTCCCCGCCACCAGCGCCAACCTCGGCCCGGGCTTCGACGCCCTCGGGCTCGCGCTGGGCTTGTACGACGACGTCGTCGTCCGGGTGGCCGACTCAGGGCTGCACATCGACATCGCGGGCGAGGGCAGCGAGACGCTGCCGCGCGACGAGAAACACCTCCTCGTCCGCTCCCTGCGCACCGCCTTCGACCTCCTGGGCGGACAGCCGCGCGGGCTGGAGATCGTCTGCGCCAACCGCATCCCGCACGGCCGCGGCCTCGGCTCCTCCTCCGCCGCCATCTGCGCCGGCATCGTCGCCGCGCGCGCGGTGACCATAGGCGGCGAGGCCCGCCTCGACGACGCCGCGCTGCTCGACCTCGCCACCGAGATCGAGGGCCACCCCGACAACGTGGCGGCCTGCCTGCTGGGCGGCTTCACCCTGTCCTGGATGGATTCCGGCGCCGCCCGGGCGATCAGGATGGAGCCCGCCGATTCCATCGTTCCGGTGGTTTTCGTGCCCGGAAAGCCGGTACTGACCGAGACCGCGCGAGGACTGCTCCCGCGCAGCGTCCCGCACGTCGACGCCGCCACCAACGCGGGCCGCGCCGCGCTGCTCGTCGAGGCGCTCACCAGGCGCCCCGAGCTGCTGCTGCCGGCCACCGAGGACCGCCTGCACCAGGAGTACCGTGCCCCGGCCATGCCGGAGAGCGCGGCACTGGTGGAACGGCTGCGTGGCGACGGCATCCCCGCAGTGATCTCGGGTGCCGGACCCACGGTGATGGCCCTGGCCGACGCCGACACGGCCGACAAGGTCGAGGCGCTGGCCGGGAGGGACTGGGCGGCCAACCGGCTCGGCCTGGACCAGCAGGGCGCGTGCGTCCTGCCACTGGCGACCTGACACACGGTTGCCGGATTTCGAGAGGGGGAATGTTTGTTGGATCCGGTAGTGTTAACCTCAAGTCTGCACCCGACCCCACCATGGCGAGGTGCCTCGTGTCCCCGTCCGGGACAGACATTCTTCCGGGAGCCCCCCAAGCCGCATTGTGTAGTGGATGTCGTACGTGATCAGTACGGCCGACATGGACACTGAGCGGCCGCCGGGCACGCTTCGGAACCGGTGCGACCGAGCCGCATGACACAGACACTGGGTGCCAGGGCTAGGGGAAGCGCCATCACCAGATATCTCTTCCGCCGTTCAGGCGGACCACCGCCCCGGCACGGTTCGCACAGCAAGGACCGAAGCCGGACAGCACAACCGGTCGCCGAGCCAGACAGGCCGACGTCCGCTCCAGGGAAGGACCCTTCGTGAGCGACACCACCGATCTGATGGGCGCACGTGTCGAGGAGACCGCTGCCGCGCCCTCCACGGACGCCTCCGCGCCTGCCACCGGTGCCGGCTCCCGGCGGCGCCGCGGTACCGGCCTCGAGGGCATGGTGCTGGCCGAGCTGCAACAGGTCGCATCCGGCCTCGGTATCAGGGGCACCGCGCGCATGCGCAAGAGCCAGTTGATCGAGGTCATCAAGGAGGCGCAGGCCG
This sequence comes from Streptomyces pactum, assembly GCF_002005225.1. Classification (NCBI taxonomy): domain Bacteria; kingdom Bacillati; phylum Actinomycetota; class Actinomycetes; order Kitasatosporales; family Streptomycetaceae; genus Streptomyces; species Streptomyces pactum. Next base: position 2,971,080 of record NZ_CP019724.1, on the reverse strand, counting down.
CCGGGGGAGGGGCTCCCGCCAAGGCCGCGCCCGCAGCGGCGGACGTCGCCGGCGAGACCAAGCCGAAGCGCCGCAGCACCTCCCGGTCCCGTACGGGCGACGAGGCCCCCGCCGAGAAGGCGGAGAAGGCCGGCAAGGCCGAGAAGAAGGCGGACAAGACGGTCGCCGACAAGGCCGCCGCCCAGCAGCAGATCGACATCCCCGGCCAGCCGTCCCCCAAGGTCGCGCCCTCGGCCGACCAGGCCGGCGCCCCCGCCGACGAGGCCCCCTCCGAGCGCCGTCGTCGCCGGGCCACCGCCGGCGCGGGCAGCCCGTCCGCCGCCGCCGAGACGGTGGCCGTCGAGACGAAGAGCGAGCCGAAGGCCGAGGTCTTGGCCCAGCAGCAGTCGCAGGGCCAGGGCCACCAGCAGGGGCAGGGCGACGCCCGCTCCGACGGTGAGGGCGGCGAGGGCCGTCGCCGCGACCGCCGCGACCGTGGCGACCGCGACCGTGGCGACCGCGACCGCGGTGACCGCGGACGCGACCGCCGCAACAAGGGCGACGACCAGCAGAACCAGGGCGGCGGCCAGCGTCAGCAGCAGGGCGGCGGACGACAGGACCGCCAGCAGCAGGACGACGGCTACGACGACGACGCGGGCGGCCGCCGCGGCCGGCGCGGCCGCTACCGGGACCGCCGTGGCCGCCGTGGGCGCGACGAGGTCCAGGAGCCGCAGATCAACGAGGACGACGTCCTCATCCCGGTCGCCGGCATCCTCGACATCCTCGACAACTACGCGTTCATCCGGACCTCCGGCTACCTGCCCGGCCCCAACGACGTGTACGTCTCCCTCGCCCAGGTCCGCAAGAACGGCCTGCGCAAGGGCGACCACATCACCGGTGCCGTGCGCCAGCCCAAGGACGGCGAGCGCCGCGAGAAGTTCAACGCGCTGGTCCGCCTGGACTCCCAGAACGGCATGGCGCCCGAATCCGGGCGCGGACGGCCGGAGTTCAACAAGCTGACGCCGCTGTACCCGCAGGACCGCCTCCGTCTGGAGACGGACCCCGGCGTCCTCACCACCCGCATCATCGACCTCGTCGCGCCCATCGGTAAGGGGCAGCGCGGTCTGATCGTGGCCCCGCCGAAGACCGGCAAGACCATGATCATGCAGGCGATCGCCAACGCGATCACGCACAACAACCCCGAGTGCCACCTGATGGTCGTCCTGGTCGACGAGCGTCCGGAAGAGGTCACCGACATGCAGCGGTCGGTCAAGGGCGAGGTCATCTCCTCGACCTTCGACCGCCCGGCCGAGGACCACACCACGGTCGCCGAGCTCGCCATCGAGCGTGCCAAGCGCCTGGTGGAGCTGGGTCACGACGTGGTCGTCCTGCTCGACTCGATCACCCGTCTGGGCCGTGCGTACAACCTCGCCGCCCCGGCCTCCGGCCGCATCCTGTCCGGTGGTGTCGACTCGACCGCCCTGTACCCGCCGAAGCGCTTCTTCGGCGCGGCCCGCAACATCGAGGACGGCGGCTCGCTGACCATCCTCGCCACCGCGCTGGTGGACACCGGGTCCCGCATGGACGAGGTCATCTTCGAGGAGTTCAAGGGCACCGGCAACGCCGAGCTCAAGCTCGACCGGAAGCTCGCCGACAAGCGTATCTTCCCGGCGGTGGACGTCGACGCGTCCGGCACCCGCAAGGAAGAGATCCTGCTCGGCAGCGACGAGCTCGCCATCACCTGGAAGCTGCGCCGGGTGCTGCACGCGCTCGACCAGCAGCAGGCGATCGAGCTGCTCCTCGACAAGATGAAGCAGACCAAGTCGAACGCCGAGTTCCTGATGCAGATCCAGAAGACGACGCCGACGCCCGGCAACGGCGACTGAGTCGCCGCCGCCCCACTCCGGCGCGGTCCGAAGTCCCGCTCCGTCACACAGGTGACGGGGCGGGACTTCCGCCTTGTAAGATCAGCGCGCTGCAGTGGGGGGGAACGTGTTTTCGGATACGCCCACGGGGAGGTCAGTGCTGCCTCCGGCGGGTCCGCGTGCCGGGTCCGCCGGGTTTCTCCTCTCCTGTCAGCACACCGACGGCGACAGGAGACACGAGTGACATCTACCCCCCGAAGAGCCCACCTGGCGCTTCCCGCGGCCGCCGCCGCACTCGCCCTCTCGGGCGCGGTCCTCACGACCACCCCCGCCCAGGCGTCCGGCACCGCCCCCGTCCCGCCCCAGCCGGCCGTCACCGGGAAGGCCGGCGCCTCCCAGGCCGAGCTGCTGGAGCGGATCCAGGGCTCCGGGACCGCGCTGGCGGACGGCACCGCCACCGTTCCCGGCGCGGAGCCCGAGGCCGGCGCGGAGTCCGAGGCCGACGCGAGCCCCGAGGCCCCGTCCGGCACCGCCGATCCGAAGATCATCGGCGGCACGGACGCGACCATCGCCGAGGCGCCGTGGATGGTGCAACTGCACTACTACGACAACAAGGGCACCGCGGATCCGGCCGACGACGACGGCTACTTCTGCGGCGGGACCCTGGTGGCGCCGGCGAAGGTCCTGACCGCCGCGCACTGCGTGTCCGGCCTGGACTGGGCGACGCACGGCGCCGTCCTCGCCGGCACCGACCGGCTGCCGGACGGCGACGACCTGCACGGCGGCCGGGTCGCCGGCGTGTGGCGCCAGTGGGTCGAGCCCACGTACAACCCGGCCACCCTGGCCGGCGACGTCGCCGTACTGACGCTGACCGAGGCGCTGCCGTACAAGACGCTGCAGCTCACGCCGAGCTCCGACACCGTCTCGTACGCCAACGGCACCCCGGCGACGGTGTACGGCTGGGGGCGCACCAGCTCCACCAGCGACGACATCTCGCTGACGCTGAAGAAGGCGACCGTGCCGATGCGGTCGGACGCGGCGTGCACGAACTACTGGGGTACCGACTTCCGGCCCGGCCCGATGGCCTGTGCCGGCGACCCGGCCTCCGGCCAGGACACCGGCACGGTCTCCCCGTGCAACGGCGACTCCGGCGGCCCGCTCGTGGTCAACGGCCGCATCGCCGGTGTCGTGTCCTGGGGCGTCGAGGACTGCGTCTCGGCGGGCGCCCACAGCGTCTTCGCCAAGACCCGTTCCTACGTCGGCGCGGTCAACGCGCGCGTCGACGACGCCGACCTCGACTTCGACGGTCTGGCGGACCTGTTCGCCCGCACGCCCGGTGGCGAGGCCTACGAGTACTACTCCCTGGGCGACAAGTGGCCCTACCTCGCGAACCGCGTCTCGGCCGACGACTGGAGCGGGCTGAGCCTGGTGCGCCAGGCCGACCTGAACCGCGACTTCTTCCAGGACTACCTCTACCGCACGCCGGACGGCGTCCTGTACGACTTCGCTTTCAACGGGGACGACCGCTTCGAGTCGATCCGCGTCGGCGGCGGCTGGAACGTGATGAAGGACATCCGAGTTCCGGGCGACCTCTCCGGCGACGCCCGGCCCGACCTGGTGGCCCAGGACAAGTACGGCGTCCTGTGGCTCTACCCCGGCAAGGGCGACGGGACGTTCGGCAGCCGCGTCCGGATCGGCGGCGGCTGGTCGAGCTACACCATCAGCGGCAAGGGCGACTACGACCGCGACGGCAAGCCCGACCTGCTGGCGCGGGACGGCTCCGGGGTGATGTGGCTGTACCCGGGCACCGGCGTCGCCTCGCCGGCGCTCGGCAAGCGGATCCGGGTCGGCGGCGGCTGGAACACGTACGACGCCTTCGCCACCGCGGGTGACGTCACCGGCGACGGCAAGCCCGACCTGCTGGCCCGCGACACCTCCGGGGTGATGTGGCTGTACAAGGGCACCGGGTCGGCTTCGGCGACGTTCGCGAGCCGGGTCCGGGTCGGCGGCGGCTGGAACGCGTTCAACCTCTTCGGCTGATCCCGCAGGACCGTCCGCGCTCGGGTCAGGGGCCGTCTCCGCTTCGGGGGCGGCCCCCTCGTCTGCGACCTTCGCCACAGGCACCGTCCGCGCACCGTTCCGGTCGGCCCGGACCGGTGCCCGCGGACGCCCAGGTCAGCGAGGCCGGAACCGGCGCGTCGAACACGCTCCGTCACCGTTTGCCCACCCGGTCGCCACAGACCGTTGTGCAACCCTGTCCCGAGTTCCGCCGTCTGAGCTACGGAGGGACCATGGTGAGGTACCGGCGCAAACCCGCCGGAGCCGACCGACCCGACCCCGAGCGCGGGGGGTAACCGACCGGACGAGCACCCGAGGAGCACATGTCCGCCGAGAGCACGCCGGATCCCGCGATACCCGGCCCCGGTCAGTCCCGTGCCGCCGGAGGCGGCCGCCGGGGCAAGGGCCGCCGCCGCAAGCCCAGAGCCAAGCGGCGCAAGGCCCTGCTGGTCACGGCCTGGACCGCGGCGGGCGTCGTCGTGCTGGGCGGCACCGGAGCCGGGGTCCTGTTCTTCAAGCTCAACGGCAACCTCACGAGCGTCGACATCGACCAGGCCCTCGGCACCGACCGGCCCGAGAAGGCCGGCGACGGCTCCGAGAACATCCTCGTCCTCGGCTCCGACACCCGCTCCGGCGGCAACAAGAAGCTCGGCGGCGGTACCGACGACGGCACCGCCCGCTCCGACACGGCGATGGTCGTGCACGTCTACAAGGGCCACAAGAAGGCCAGCGTGGTCTCCATCCCGCGCGACACCCTCATCGACCGCCCCGAGTGCACCGGCACCGACGGCGGCGAGCGTCCCGCCGCCCGGGGCGTGATGTTCAACTCGGCCTACTCCACCGGCGGCGCCGCCTGCGCCGTGAAGACCGTCGAGTCGATGAGCGGCCTGCGCATGGACCACTACCTGGAGGTCGACTTCAGCGGCTTCCAGCAGCTCGTCGACGACCTCGGCGGCGTCGACGTCACCACCACCGAGGCCATCAAGGACCCCGACAGCCACCTCGACCTGCCGGCCGGCACCCACACGCTCGACGGCGAGCAGGCCCTCGGTCTGGTCCGCACCCGGCACGGCGTGGGCGACGGCTCCGACCTCGGCCGCATCCAGCTCCAGCAGGCCTTCGTCAAGGCCCTGGCCGACCGGGTCAGGGACATCGGCCTGCTCGGCAACCCCAAGAAGCTCTACGACATCGCCGACACCGCCACCAAGACCGTCACCACCGACTCCGACCTGGGCTCGGTGAACTCCCTGATGTCCTTCGCGAGCGGCCTCAAGGGCATCAGCCCCGCCGGCCTGCGCATGGTCACGATGCCGGTGGTCTACGACCCCGCGGACGCCAACCGCGTCCTGGTGGAGAAGACCAAGGCCGAACAGGTGTGGACGGCCCTGAAGAACGACAGGCCGATCCCCGCGTCGGCCACGGAGGGCACGGCGTCGGGCGGCGCCCAGGGCGTGGTGAACAGCGCCCCGCAGGGGCGTCGGGAATAGTGGGCCGCCACCCCCGGTTTTGGGAGAAGACCCCAGTCCTGGCAGACTGGTACGTCGGCTCCGGTTCACGCTCCCGCATCCCGCGGCGGCGACCCGGCGCCCTCCCGGAACACTAGGAGACACCTTGAAGCGCGACATCCACCCCGAGTACGTCGAGACGCAGGTGAGCTGCACCTGTGGCGCGTCGTTCACCACCCGCAGCACCATCGAGTCCGGCACCATCCGGGCCGAGGTCTGCTCCGAGTGCCACCCGTTCTACACGGGCAAGCAGAAGATCCTCGACACCGGTGGCCGCGTGGCCCGCTTCGAGGCCCGCTTCGGCAAGGCTGCCGCCGGCTCCAAGAAGTAGCGAGCCCCCAATCGCCGGTCCACGGCCGCGACCCCAGCCGGGGGAGCGCCGGGACCGGCGTTTTTGGTCGCCCGCCCTACCCTTCCCACGCAGTAGCAGGAGCCCAAGATGTTCGAGGCCGTCGAGGAACTCGTCGCCGAGCACGCCGACCTGGAGAAGAAGCTCGCCGACCCGTCGGTCCACTCCGACCAGGCCAACGCGCGCAAGCTGAACAAGCGTTACGCCGAGCTCACCCCGATCGTCGCCACGTTCCGCTCCTGGAAGCAGACGGGCGACGACATGGAGACCGCGCGCGAGCTGGCCGCCGACGACCCGGACTTCGCCGCCGAGGTCAAGGAGCTCGACAAGCAGCGCGACGAGCTCACCGAGAAGCTCCGCCTCCTGCTCGTCCCGCGCGACCCCAGCGACGACAAGGACGTCATCCTGGAGATCAAGGCGGGCGCGGGCGGCGACGAGTCGGCGCTCTTCGCCGGCGACCTGCTGCGCATGTACCTGCGCTACGCGGAGCGGGTCGGCTGGAAGACCGAGATCATCGACGCCACCGAGTCCGAGCTGGGCGGCTACAAGGACGTCCAGGTCGCCGTGAAGACCAAGGGCGGCCAGGGTGCCACCGAGCCCGGACAGGGCGTCTGGGCCCGGCTGAAGTACGAGGGCGGGGTGCACCGCGTGCAGCGGGTGCCGGCGACCGAGTCCCAGGGCCGCATCCACACCTCCGCGGCCGGCGTGCTCGTCACGCCCGAGGCCGAGGAGATCGACGTCGAGATCAACCCCAACGACCTGCGCGTCGACGTCTACCGGTCCTCCGGCCCCGGCGGCCAGTCCGTCAACACCACCGACTCCGCGGTGCGCATCACGCACGTTCCCACCGGAGTCGTCGCCTCCTGCCAGAACGAGAAGAGCCAGCTCCAGAACAAGGAGCAGGCGATGCGTATCCTGCGCTCGAGGCTGCTGGCGGCGGCGCAGGAGGAGGCGGAGAGGGAGGCCGCGGACGCCCGGCGCAGCCAGGTCCGCACCGTCGACCGCTCCGAGAAGATCCGTACGTACAACTACCCGGAGAACCGCCTCTCGGACCACCGCGTCGGCTTCAAGGCGTACAACCTGGACCAGGTCCTGGACGGCGACCTCGACTCGGTCATCCAGGCCTGCGTCGACGCCGACTCGGCCGCCAAGCTCGCCGCGGCCTAGCCCGTAGCCGCACCGGACCCGTACGCCCGTACCGACGAACAGCCCAGCCCGGAGGACCAGCGTGCAGCAACATCACGGGGGGCGACCCCCGAACCCCCGCAGCGTGCTGCTCGCGGAGGTGGCCCAGGCCACCCAGCGACTGGCCGACGCCGGTGTGCCCTCGCCGCGCACCGACGCGGAAGAGCTCGCCGCGTACCTGCACGGCGTCAAGCGGGGCCAGCTCCACACGGTGCCGGACGCGGACTTCGACGCCCGGTACTGGGAGGTCGTCGCCCGCCGCGAGGCGCGCGAGCCGCTCCAGCACATCACCGGACGCGCCTACTTCCGCTACCTGGAGCTCCAGGTCGGCCCCGGCGTCTTCGTGCCCCGCCCCGAGACCGAGTCGGTCGTCGGCTGGGCCATAGACGCCGTACGCGCCATGGACGTCGTCGAGCCCTGCATCGTGGACCTGTGCACCGGCTCGGGCGCCATCGCGCTCGCCCTCGCCCAGGAGGTGCCGCGCTCGCGCGTGCACGCCGTGGAACTGTCCGAGGACGCCCTCAGGTGGACGCGGAAGAACGTGGAGGGGTCCAGGGTCGAGCTGCGCCAGGGAGACGCCCTGACGGCCTTCCCGGACCTCGACGGCCAGGTCGACCTGGTCGTCTCCAACCCGCCGTACATCCCGCTCACCGAATGGGAGTACGTCGCCCCCGAGGCCCGCGACCACGATCCCCAGATGGCCCTGTTCTCCGGCGAGGACGGCCTCGACCTGATCCGCGGCCTGGAACGCACCGCCCACCGCCTGCTGCGCCCCGGCGGGGTCGTCGTCGTCGAGCACGCCGACACCCAGGGCGGCCAGGTGCCGTGGATCTTCACCGAGGAGCGGGGCTGGGCCGACGCGGCCGACCACCCCGACCTCAACAACCGGCCGCGGTTCGCGACCGCCCGCAAGGCACTGCCGTGATCACCACCCGCACTTCAACCCCGCAGTACGTGTACGAGGAGGCCCGCTAGATGGCACGGCGATACGACACCAACGACGCGACCGACCGTGTGACCGGTCTGCGCGAGGCCGCGTCCGCCGTCCGCCGTGGCGAGCTCGTGGTGCTGCCGACGGACACCGTGTACGGCATCGGCGCCGACGCGTTCTCCTCGGAGGCCGTCGCCGACCTGCTGGACGCCAAGGGCCGGGGCCGCAACATGCCCACGCCCGTCCTCATCGGCTCGCCGAACACCCTGCACGGCCTGGTCACCGACTTCTCGGAGATGGCCTGGGAGCTGGTCGACGCCTTCTGGCCGGGCGCGCTGACGCTCGTCGCCAAGCACCAGCCGTCCCTCCAGTGGGACCTCGGCGACACCCGCGGCACGGTCGCCGTCCGCATGCCGCTGCACCCGGTCGCCATCGAGCTGCTCACCGAGTTCGGCCCCATGGCCGTCTCCTCCGCCAACCTCACCGGCCACCCGGCGCCGGAGGACTGCGACGCCGCCCAGCAGATGCTCGGCGACTCCGTCTCCGTCTACCTCGACGGCGGCCCCACCCCCGGCATCGTCCCGTCGTCCATCGTCGACGTCACCCGCGAGGTGCCCGTGCTGCTGCGCGCGGGCGCGCTGTCGGCCGAGGAACTGCGCAAGGTGGTACCCGACCTCGAGGTGGCGAATTGACGGCCCCTGAGACGGGGCGTGGCATAGGCAACGGGGAACGCGCCGCGGAGATCACGACGACGTTCGGCTTTCCGCGCGACAGCTTCCGCATCCTCCACGTCAGCACCGGCAACGTCTGCCGCTCGCCCATCACCGAGCGGCTGACCCGGCATTTCGTGACGGAGCGGCTCGGCGTACTGGGCGGCGGCCTCATCGTGGAGAGCGCCGGCACCTGGGGCCACGAGGGCGCGCCCATGGAGGCGAACGCGGAGACGGTCCTCGCGGACTTCGGCGCGGACGCGGCCGGCTTCACCGGGCGGGAGCTGCTCGACGAGCACGTCATCCGTGCCGACCTCGTGCTGACGGCGACGCGGGACCACCGCGCCCAGGTCATCTCCATGGGGCACTCGGCCGGTCTGCGCACTTTCACCCTCAAGGAGTTCACCCGCCTGGTGAACGCCATCGACCCCGCGACGCTGCCCTCCCTGGACGAGGGCGTGGTCACCCGTGCGCGCGCCCTGGTCCGCGCGGCGGCCGCGCTGCGCGGGTGGCTGCTGGCGCCGACGGTGGAGGCGGACGAGGTGTACGACCCGTACGGGGCGCCGCTGCCGTTCTTCCGGTCGGTCGGGGACGAGATACACCAGGCGCTGGATCCGGTGGTGACGGCGCTCACGGGGGTCGCGGCGCGGATGTAGGCGGGGCCGCCGCCCCCCCCCGGGACGGTGTTCGGTGTTGTGGGCGGTGCGGCCTGCCGGGATGGTGCCCGGCGTTGTGGGCGGTGCGGCCTGCCGGGATGGTGCCCGGCGTTGTGGGCGGTGCGGCCTGCCGGGATGGTGCCCGGCGTTGTGGGCGGTGCGGCCTGCCGGGACGGTGCCCGGCGTTGTGGGCGGTGCGGCCTGCCGGGACGGTGCCCGGCGCTGTGGCCCTGCCCACCCTCCCCGCCGGCCCGGGGCACGGGGAGTACGGGGGCGCCCCCGTCGTCCCGCGACACGACGGCCCACGGCAGTCGCGGCAACGCGGGCGCGCTTCGCCCCCCGGGCCTACATTGGTCGTACGTCACCGTCGACGCACGCCCGGAGCGCACCATGTCGGTCACCCACGACATCCTCGAGGCCGATGACTCCCTGTTCGGGAGCCTGCTACGCCAGGACCCCGAGCTGGCCGAGATCCTGCTCGCCGAACGCCGCCGGCAGTCGACGACCCTCCAGCTCATCGCCGCCGAGAACTTCACGTCCCGCGCCGTGCTGGCCGCCCTCGGCTCCCCGCTGGCCAACAAGTACGCCGAGGGCTACCCGGGCGCCCGCCACCACGGCGGCTGCGAGATCGTCGACGTCGCCGAGCGGCTTGCCGTGGAGCGGGCCCGGGAGCTGTTCGGCGCCGAGCACGTCAACGTGCAGTCCCACTCCGGCTCCTCCGCCGTGCTGGCCGCCTACGCCGCGCTGCTGCGCCCCGGCGACACCGTCCTCGCGCTGGGCCTGCCGTACGGCGGCCACCTCACGCACGGCTCGCCCGCGAACTTCTCCGGCCGCTGGTTCGCATTCGTCGGCTACGGAGTGGACGCGGAGACCGGGCTGATCGACTACGACCAGGTGCGCACCCTGGCCCGTACCCACCGGCCCAAGGCGATCGTGTGCGGCTCGATCGCCTACCCCCGCCACCTCGACTACGCGTTCTTCCGCGACGTCGCCGACGAGGTCGGCGCCTACCTCGTCGCGGACGCCGCCCACCCGATCGGGCTGGTCGCCGGGGGAGCCGCGCCCAGCCCGGTGCCGTACGCCGACGTGGTGTGCGCCACCACGCACAAGGTGCTGCGCGGGCCGCGCGGCGGCATGATCCTGTGCGGCGGCGAACTGGCCGAGCGGGTCGACCGGGCGGTCTTCCCGTTCACGCAGGGCGGCGCGCAGATGCACACCATCGCCGCCAAGGCCGTCGCCTTCGGCGAGGCGGCGACCCCCGCGTACGCCGCGTACGCCCATCAGGTGATCGCCAACGCCCGGACGCTCGCGGCCCACCTGGCCGCCGAGGGACTGGTCGTCACCACCGGCGGCACCGACACCCACCTGATCACCGCCGACCCCGCCCCGCTCGGCGTCGACGGGAAGAGTGCGCGGGGCCGGCTCGCGGCGGCCGGGATCGTCCTGGACTGCTGTGCGCTTCCGCACGGCGACGCCCGCGGGCTGCGCCTGGGCACGGCGGCCCTCACCACGCAGGGCATGGGGGAGCGGGAGATGCGGGCGGTGGCCACCCTGCTCGCGGAGGTGCTCCGGGGCGGCACCGACGCCGCCGCGGCACGGGAGGACGTACGGGATCTGCTCGTGGAATTCCCGCCGTATCCGGACTGAGCCGGGTGGGCGCACGCACGTGCACAGCCACGCGTGCAACTATCGTCGCTACCCGGAAGTCCCCAACCATATGCGCGCATCGCTAGGGTGTGGGGCTGAGGATGGCCAGCGAGATCTGTGGGGAAGCCTGTGCGTGAATACCTGCTGACGCTCTGCATCACGGCCGCGGTGACGTATCTGCTGACAGGGCCGGTACGGAAATTCGCGATCGTGGCGGGGGCGATGCCGGAGATCCGGGCACGTGACGTGCACCGGGAGCCCACTCCGCGCCTCGGCGGGATCGCGATGTTCTTCGGACTGTGCGCGGGCCTGCTGGTGGCCGACCACCTCACCAACCTCAGTGAGGTCTTCGAGAAGTCCAACGAGCCGCGGGCCCTGCTCTCCGGGGCCGCCCTGATCTGGCTGATCGGCGTCCTGGACGACAAGTTCGAGATCGACGCCCTGATCAAGCTGGGCGGCCAGATGATCGCCGCCGGCGTGATGGTGGTGCAGGGTCTGACGATCCTGTGGATTCCCGTCCCGGGCGTCGGCAACGTGGCGCTCACCCAGTGGCAGGGCACCCTGCTGACGGTGGCGCTGGTCGTGATCACCATCAACGCGGTCAACTTCGTGGACGGCCTCGACGGCCTCGCGGCCGGCATGGTGTGCATCGCGGCGGCGGCGTTCTTCATGTACGCCTACCGGATCTGGTACTCGTACGGCATCGAGGCCGCGGCCCCGGCCTCGCTGTTCGCGGCGATCCTCATGGGCATGTGCCTGGGCTTCCTGCCGCACAACATGCACCCGGCCCGGATCTTCATGGGCGACTCGGGGTCGATGCTGATCGGCCTGGTGCTGGCGGCGGGCGCGATCTCGGTGACGGGGCAGGTGGACCCGGACGCGATGCGGCTGTTCTCCGGCTCCGAGCGCAACACGGTGCACCAGATGGTGCCCGTCTACATCCCGCTGCTGATGCCGCTGACCATCATCGCCATCCCGGCCGCCGACCTGATCCTGGCGATCGTCCGGCGCACCTGGCGCGGCCAGTCGCCGTTCGCCGCCGACCGGGGGCACCTGCACCACCGGCTGCTGGAGGTCGGTCACTCGCACAGCCGCGCGGTGCTGATCATGTACTTCTTCTCGGCGCTGATCGCCTTCGGCGCACTCGCCTACTCCGTGAACGCCGCTTCCATGTGGATCGTGCTGAGCGTCGTCTTCCTCAGCACGATCGGCCTGGTGCTGCTCCTGCTGCCGCGGTTCACGCCGCGCGCGCCGCGCTGGGCCGAGCGCTTCGTGCCGCCCCGCTACCGGCGTCGGGGCGCCCCCGCCGCCGTGCAGCAGGCCGCCCCCGCCCAGGCCTCCGGCGCGGCCGGCCGGACGGCCCACGGCAGCACCGCCCTGTCGGAGCGGGCGAAGAGCGCTGCCTCCGGCGATCGCTTCCGGGAGTACGAGAAGGAACGGGCGTAGGGGCCGCGCCCCGGGCCCCACGGCGCGGTGCGCGGTTCAGCGGCGGGTGACCGGGGGGTCCGGCGCCCATGTCTCGCGCAACGCGGCGCAGACCTCGCCGAGGGTCGCTCGGTACGCCAGCGCCTCGCGCAGCGGGCCGAGGAGGTTGTCGTCGCCCCGCGCGGCCTCGCACAGACGCAGGAGCGCGTCGTCCACGGCCGGCTGTACGCGCCAGGCGCGGAGTTTGGCCAGCCGCTCGCTCTGCCGGGCCCGCACGGTGTCCGACGACGTCCAGGGCCGGGCGAGGCGGGGGAGCGGCGCGGGCAGGCCGGGTCCGTGGACACCGAACAGCTCGGGGCCCCGGCGCCGTTCCAGGACCGCGTACAGCCCGCCTTGCCGTGCGACGCGGTACAGCAGGTCGGCCGCCGTCGCTTCGAGACCGACGGGACCGGTGGGCTCGGGTGCCGTTCCGGTCCCCGCCGCGGTCGCGGACAGGCGGTGGTCCGCGGCGCTCACGCACAGGCGCGGGACGGGGGCCGTTCTGAGGTGAGCGCGCACCGTCCGGACCCACAGCCGGCGTACGGCGCGCACCTTGGCCCGGCTGTCCCGCTCGGCGCGGGCTGCGGAGACGCACAGGGTCGTACGGGCGGCGACGGCGGCGGGGTCGAGGCCGATGGCGGCCGCCGTCAGCAGGTACTCGCTACCGGCGGCGACGGTGAAGGCGATCTCCTGGGCGGGGCCCGCGCCGGCCTCCGCGAGCCGGTCGCCGCGGACGGTCACGCAGCGCCAGCGCGGCAGCTCGGCCAGGGCGTGGGCGAGCACGTCCCGAGTGAGCCGCAGGGCCGCGCGGGGCGGGAACGGAGCGGAGCCGGACAGCAGGAGGTCGGTCAGGACGTCGTTGCCCACCCCGCCGGTCAGCCGGCCGGCCGGCGTCCCGTGCTCCTCGGCGACGAGCCCGTACAGGGCGAGGAGCGGCGCGGCGCAGCCGTCGGTCGCCAGGGACACCGCGACCCGATCCAGCGGCAGGCCGCCGAGCAGCACCCGCATGTCGTCGATCGAGTCGATGGGGACGCCCCGGTGACCGACCAGGCCCCAGGCACCCGGCGAGGACGAGTCCAGGCCGGTGCGCGTGGGCGCGTCGAAGGAGACCGTCAGCTCACGGGCGCCCGCGCCGACCATCCGCCGCATCCGGGCGTTGGCCTGGGCGGCACCCACGCAGCCCGTCACGACCCGCCGGGCTCGCCGGACCCGGCCACCGCGCGGGGCGGGAAGCCGCTCCCGTCGCCCGCTCCGCCCCGGACAGCCGCCACGGGTGCGCCGACCGCACCGACGCCGTGGACTCGGCTCACAGCTCCACCTCTCCGGGAACCCCGGGCCGCCGCTCATGGCGGCCACACGGCTCGCAGCCTGGGCCACCCGTCCGGCCGGCGGAACCCCTAATCCCGCGGGCCGGTGCGGGGGCCGGGCGCCTCCCCGCGCATCGGGGTGGCCGGTACGGGTGCCGGTGCGGACGGGGCGTGCCGGGAGCCGGCCGGCTCGTGGCGTGGACCACATGTGCGGGTGAGACATCCGTCACCTCTGCCGACGGGCGCTTTCGCGGTGTCCGCCCGGCCCGGCGTCCGGTCGGCCGTACCAGGTCTGCCCGAGCGGGCAGGGCTCTCCCCGTCCGGTCGCCCCGGGCCGAAGGGGGGTAGGGGGGTGCGATTCCGGTTAGGGGTTGTGGGGTCCCTTACGGGCGACGAAGCATGGTTGTGCCGGTCAACGGCCGTGTGTACAAGTCCGCCAGCCGCAAATGGAAGGTTCTTATCGTGAGTGCCCCCCACGTTGGCGAAGGTCTGTGGGTGCGTCAGTTCCACCCGGCTCCCGCGGCGGTGACCCGTCTCGTCTGCTTTCCCCACGCGGGCGGATCCGCCCCCTACTTCCTTCCGGTGTCGAAGGCGCTGAGCCCCGGTGTCGACGTGGTGGCCATCCAGTATCCGGGGCGACAGGACCGCCGGCACGAGAAGTGCCTCGACAACATCGCGGACCTGGCCGACGCCGTGACGGCCGAGCTGCTGCCGTGGGCCGACCGGCCGCTGGTGCTGTTCGGGCACAGCATGGGAGCCACCCTCGCCTTCGAAGTGGCCCTGCGGCTGGAGCGCAAGGACGTCGTCCCCCTCGCCCTGTTCGCCTCCGGGCGGCGGGCGCCGTCGCGGTACCGCGACGAGCAGGTCCACACCCGCAGCGACGACGAGATCATCCAGGAGCTGAGGCTTCTGAGCGGGACCAGCTCCCAGGTGCTCGGCGACGAGGAGATCCTTCGCATGGCGCTGCCGGCCATCCGCGGCGACTACACGGCGGCCGAGACCTACCGGCACACCGGCGGAGCCCGGCTCGCCGCGCCGATCCACGTGCACTACGGCACGGAGGACCCGAGGGTCGACCGCGAGGAGGCGGAGGCCTGGGCGGAGCACACCAGCGACCGTTTCGAGATCCAGCGTCATCCGGGCGGGCACTTCTACCTCAACGACGAGGCTCCGAGACTGATCGAGGCGATCGCCCGCGTCTGCTCGTCCGTCAAGGGCTGAGGCGCAGCGGCGTGAATGAGAACGGGTGACCCGGTGGTGCATTGAGAAATGCGTGCGGGACTTCTCTTTTCCCCCACATCATTCCATGCCCAATTCCCGAGCCGTGCAAAGGCTTTTCCTGCCATTGTCCGGCAAGATCTTTCACTCTTGACGTTCACTGCGCGTAAGTGTTCTAATCGTACGGGATGCGGGGTCCGGACGGATTGACTGGCGGGGCGGCGAGTGGTTGGGGGAGGGCTTTCTGACCCCGTTCACTGGTCCACCGTGCGCCTGCGACCCCGGTTTGACTTGGTCGATACGGGGTGTTTAGCGATTCATGGTGCTGACTGGGCGACGTCTGGAAATAGCTCGACTTCACGAAACCTATTGTTCGGTTCAGGCCACCGGTAGATCCCAGGTCGTGGTCGTCGAGGCGGCCGCGGGGTGCGGCAAGAGCGAACTGCTGGAGGAGTTCGTACGCGGTGTGGAGCCCCTCGGGCCGAGTCTGCTTCAGGCCACCGCGATCAACGAGGAGCGCGGTACGCCGCTGAGCGTCCTGCGGGGCCTCGTCAATGGGGCGCCCTTTCCGGATGCCGTGGTGCGCCGGTTCCAGGCCATGAGCGACGCCGCGATCCGGAAGATCTCGGCCAAAGGCAGGGAACGGGCGCGCCGGGACGCGGCCTGGTACGACCTGACACGGACCTTCTGCGGCGGCGTGCGGGCCCTGGCCCGGCGCGCGCCCGTCGTGGTGACCGTCGACGACCTCCACCACGCGGACCCCGACTCGCTGCGGCAACTGGTCCATCTGACCCGGCACTGCCGCAGCATCCCCCTGCTGCTGTTACTCACTTGCTCGCCCGCCGGCGGCCCGGCCGACCGGGCCGCCGGCGCCGAACTGCTCAGGCAGCCCAACCTCCAACGCCTCCAGTTGCCCAGGCTCCGCCTCGAGGACGTCACCGACATCCTGGGCCGACTGGGCCGGCCGGCCGCCGCCGGGCAGCACTGCCTGGCGGTCAGCGGCGGCAATCCGCTGCTGCTCGGGGCGCTGCTGGAGGACATGGGTGACGAGGCCGACGGTGACGCCCCGAGCGCGCTGCCCCGGCCCGGGCAGGCGTACGGCAGGGCGGTCCTCGCCTGCCTGGACAGAGGCGGCGCGCGCACCCGCGAGGTGGCCGCCGGCCTGGCGGTGCTCGGCGAGGCGTGCACCGAGGAACTGCTGTCCCGGCTCCTGGACGTCTCACTCGTCGAACTCGCCGAGAACCTGGGCGCCCTGCGCGGCTCCGGCATCGTCACCGGCAGCTCCTTCCAGCACCCGGCGGTGAAGGCGGCGGTTCTGGACTCGCTGGAACCCTCCTCGCGCCTCGACCTGCACTGGCGCTCCGCCCAACTGCTGCACGCCTCGGGTGCGCCGGCCGCCCTGGCCGCCGAACACCTGCGGCAGGCCGGCCGGGCCGACGGCGCCTGGGGCCTGGGGGTGCTTCAGGAGGCGACCCACCAGGCACTGTCGGCCGACGAGGTGCCACGGGCCGTCTCCTACCTCGAACTGGCCCACGGCGCGGCCGCCGACCTGCTGGCGCGCACCGAGATCAAGATGAAGCTGGGCATGGTCACCCGCCGGACCAGCGTCGGCGAGGCCGAACGCCATGTCGACGAAGCCCTGCGGGCGCTGCGCACCGGCCGGCTCGACCCGGCGGACGCGCGGGGCGTCGGCGCCGCGCTGCTCTCCCACGGCCGGCTCGAGCAGGCGCACGCGCTGCTCGGCCAGGGCTCGCCGCCGCCCGAGGGGGAGGCAGCCCGGGCGGTGGCCGGCTGGCGGATCGCCGAACCGAGGGAGGGCACCCCGGGCTGCCGGCCGTACGGCGTGCCGGCGGGGCCCGCCGGGACCGCGGACGCCCCTGCGGCCGGTCCGTCGGCGGGCCCGGGAGGCACCTCCGTCCTGACCCGGCTCGCCGGACCGCACCCCGGCCGGCTCGCCCGGCGCCGCACGGACACCGGCGGCCTGCTGGAGACCACCCGGCTGACCGACGACACCTTCGACCTGGTCCGCGACGCCGTCCGGACGCTCCTGTCACTCGGCGCGGTCGAGGAGACCCGGCACTGGTGCGACCACTTCGTGCGGGAGTCGGCCATGCGCGGCGCACCCGGGTGGGAGGCCGGCTTCCGGGCCGTGCGCGCCGAAGGAGCCCTGCACGGTGGCCGCCTCACCGAGGCGGAGCAGGACGCGCGCCGCTGCCTGGCGCTGCTGTCGGGGCCGTATCCGGCGCCTTTGGAGGCCGGCGCCGTCTCGCACCTCGTGACGGTCCTGGTGGCGCGGGGCAAGGGCAAGGAGGCCGCCCGGCAACTGAGCCGGCCCCTGGCCGACTCCCTCTCGGGCACCATCCACTGGCTCGACTACCTGCGCGCCCGGGGCCTCTACAGCCTCGCCACCCAACAGCACCACGCGGCGCTGCGGGACTTCCACGAGGCGGGCCGGATCGCCGAACGATGGGGGGCCGACCGGCCCGCCCTGCTGCCGTGGCGCACGGACGCGGCGCAGGCGCTGCTGCTCCTGGGAGAGCGCAAGCAGGCGCTGGAACTGGCCGTCGAGCAACTGGCCATGGTCGAGGACGACGCCCCCCGCATCCGGGGCATCTCCCTGCGCCTGCAAGGGCTCGCCTCCGAGCCCGACGCCCGCCCGGATCTGCTGAACCGGGCCGTCACGGAGCTGGAGCGGGCGGACGACCGGCTGGAGCTGGCCCGCGCCCTGTTCGATCTGGCGGACGTCCACCAGCAGGCCCGCCAGACGCGGCAGGCGGGGACGGCGCTGCGCAGGGCGCGACAGGTGGCCGAGCGCTGCGGGATGCGGCCCGCCGACCGGCCCGGCCCGTCCGACTGCGCGGTGACGGGCAAGCGCGTCCTCGTGGCGGCGCCCGAGGAGCGCAACGACTGGGGGCACCTCAGCGAGTCGGAGCGCAAGGTCGCGCGCCTGGCCGCCGGCGGATACACCAACCGTGAGATCTCGGTACGGCTTTACATCACCATGAGCACGGTTGAACAGCACCTTACTCGCGTATATCGAAAGCTGAAAATACGGGGGCGGGATGAGTTGCTGCAACGCGCCTCGGGTGCACGGGCCCGTGAACTTCGTGGCGAAACCTGCTAATAGGGGGGCGGGGATATAGGGGTGTGCCTCCGGTCCGGCGCTCGATAATCTGTCCATGAATGGACGGCGAAGAGCGAATACAGGTCGGGTTCGGACGCGGGGGCACGAGTGGTTCTGGCATACTCCAGTGGGTTTTCGGACATTGTCGAGCGGGCCGAGGAAATATCCGTACTCACGCAGGCGCTGACGGATGCCGAGTGCGGCGAAGGCGGCGTGGTCCTGGTCAATTCGGGGCCGGGAGTCGGCCGTACGGCACTGCTCAACGCATTCCTGCGGCAGGCCGCCGAATCCGGGGCCAGAGTATGCGCCGCCACGGGTGCGTCCGCGGAGACCGGCATCGAGTTCGGTGTCGTCACCCAGCTCTTCCCGTCCGACGGCCCGCTCACCGCCGGCCTCCGACTGGCCCGGGCCACCGGCGGCCGCGACGGCGCCCTCCCCGAGGCCGACCGGCACTGGGAGGAGCTGTGCCGGGAGTTCCGGCGCGGACCGGTCGTCCTGGCGGTCGACGACGTCCAGTTCGCCGACACCGCGTCACTGCGGTTCCTGCTGTACCTCGTTCGCCGGCTGCGCACCGCCCCGGTGCTGATCGTGCTCACCGAACCCACCGGTTCGGACACGCTGCCGCCGGCCTGCCAGGCGGAACTGCTGCGGCATCCGCGCTGCCGGCGCCTCGGACTGCGGCCGCTGTCCCCGGACGGCGTCACCCGGATGATCGCGCCGCACGTGCCCGAGTCCGAGGCCCCGCGGCTGGCGGCGGAATTCCACGCCGTCAGCGGCGGCAACCCCCTCCTGCTCGGCGGCCTGCTGGCGGACCACCGGGCCGCCCGGCGGCACGGCCCGCACGGCGTCGCCGACCGGCCCGCCGACGGTGCGGCCTTCGCGCACGCCGCCCTGGCCTGGGCCTACCGGGGCGATCCGGTGCTCTTCGACGTCGCCTGCGGCTTCGCGGTCCTCGGCCGGAAAGCCGGCCCCGCACTGGTGGCCTGCCTGGTCGACCGGGGAGCCGACGCGGTCGCCCGCGTCATGACCGCGCTGGACAGCGCGGGCCTGCTGGACGGCACGGCCTTCCGCAGCGACCACGTCGGCAGGGCCCTGCTGGAGCGCGTGGACGTGAAGACCCGCGGGGACCTGCATCAGCGCGCCGCCCGACTGCTCCACGGCGACGGCGCGCGGCCCGCCGACGTCGCGCACCACCTGCTCGCGGCCCCCGTCGACACCCCCTGGGCACTGCACACCCTGCTCGCCGCGGCGGAGCAGGCCGTGCGGGACGGCCGGCAGGAGTTCGGCCTCGACTGTCTGCGGCTGGCCGGCCGGTACGCGGCGACCGGGGAGGACCGCGCCGCCCTCCTCACGGCGCGGGTGCGGATCGGCTGGGAGATCGACCCCCGGCTGATCGGCCCGTGGCTCGACGAACTCGGCACCGCCGTGAAGGAAGGCCACCTCGGCGGCGCGGACGCCGCCGGAGCCGTCCGGCACCTAGCCTGGCAGGATCGTTTCGAGGAGGCCGCGGACTGCCTGACCGTGCTGGCCGGGCGCACCGGCGGCGACACCGAAGCACACCCCGAGCTCCACGTCGTACGGCAATGGCTGCGCCACACCTGCCCCACCCTGAACGCGGCGGTCGCCGTCACCGGCACACCCCCGGCACCGGGCACCGCCCCGCGGCCTCGCCGGCTGAGCCCGGCCTCCTACGCCGTCGACATGCTCGGCCGGACGCTCAGCGACGGGCCCGTCGACCACGCGGTCGCGACGGCCGAGGAGATCCTGCGCGGCTGCCGGTTCGAGGAGACGGCCGTCGACGTCCTCGAAGCGGCCCTGCTCGTCCTGGCCTACGGCGAACGCCCGGACAGGGCACTGCACCACTGCGATGCCCTGCTGGCCCGGGCCGGTGACCGGCCGACGGGTACCGCGGCGGCGATCCTCAGCGCCGTCCGCGCCGAAATCTCCCTGCGCCAGGGCGCGGTCCAGGACGCCGAGCGGTACGCCCACCAGGCACTCGCCGCCATCTCGCGGCCCGGCTGGGGCGTGGCCGTCGGCTCCCCGCTGGCAGCCCTGGTGCGGGCCGCGACCGTCTCGGGCCCGACGGACGTGGCCGGGGCCTGCCTCAACCAGGACGTGCCCGAAGGGATGTTCCGCACCCGCCACGGGCTGCTCTACCTGTACGCGCGCGGCCACTACCACCTCGCCGTCGACCGCCCGGCCGCCGCCCTGGAGGACTTCCTCATCTGCGGCGGACTCGCCAGGGAATGGGGCATGGACGTCCCCACCTTCCTGCCCTGGCGGACCTCGGCCGCACAGGCGCAACTGGCCCTCGGCAACGGCAGCCAGGCCCGGACCCTGGCCCGGGAGCAGCTCGCCCGGCCCGGCGGCGGCTCGCCGAGATGCCGGGGCGTGTCGCTGCGGGTGCTCGCCGCCACCAGCGACCTCACCCGCCGCTCCGCCCTCCTGCACGAGTCGGTCAGCCTGCTGGAGAGCTGCGGTGATCACGTGGAACTGCTGCACTCGCTGGCCGCCCACTCCCAGGTCCTGCACGAACTCGGCGCGCCCGCCAAGGCCCGCATGGCCGCCCGCCACGCCCGGACCGTCACCGAAGACTGCGGCGCGGACGGGCTGTTCCGCCGGCTCTTCAAGGAGGACGTCCGCGACGACGCCGACGAACCGACGGGTCTGGCCGACGACCCGCCGGGCCCGGCCAGCCTGACGGCCGCGGAGCGGCGGGTCACCGCCCTGGCCGCCCTCGGCCATTCCAACCGGGAGATCAGCCGCAAGCTGTTCATCACCAAGAGCACCGTCGAACAGCACCTCACCCGCGTCTACCGCAAGCTCGGCGTACGCAACCGGGCCGACCTGGGCGATCTTCTCGCCGGTGTCAACCTCACCGCCCAGAACCAGCAGATGAGCAGGACGTCCCTGGCCGCGGCCGGCTGAACCGACCGGCCCCCGGGGACGGCCGGCTGAACCGACCGCCCCTGGGGGCGCCCCCTGTGCCGTCCAGCGCGCTGAGGCACCGGTCAGCGGGGGCAAAAGCCCGACCGGGGCCCTCGGCTAAGGGGTCGCCTAGTGGTTGAGGCTAGGGGCCGCCCGACCGGATATTCGGTGTGACCCGCGGCCATCGCGCCGCAGTGAGCGCGCTTCGTAGATTTCGAGCAACGTGAGGGAAACTCATGGCGGGTGGATCCGAGTCGGATGTCGCTGGGTTCGCGGCGCGATCTGCTCAGCCGATCGCGGTGGTGGGAATGGCGTGCCGACTGCCCGGTGCGGCAGGACCGGAGGAATTCCGCGATCTTCTCCGCAATGGCAGGGAAACCGTCCGAGCCGCCGCCGAGGATCGCCCCTACGCGCCGCGCCGGGGCGGCTTCCTGACATCGGTGGATCTTTTCGACGCGGGGTTCTTCGGCATTTCGCCGCGCGAGGCCGCGATCATGGACCCGCAGCAGCGGCTGATGCTGGAACTGTGCTGGGAGGCACTCGAGAACGCCGGCATAGTGCCCGCACGCCTCGACGGTGACGACGCCGGGGTCTTCGTCGGCGCCATCGCCGACGACTACGCCGCGCTGTCCCGGTCCGCCGGTGCGGGGGCCACCACACCGGAGACGACCACCGGCCTCAGCCGGGGCATGATCGCCAACCGGGTCTCCTACACGCTGGGCCTGCACGGCCCCAGCCTCACGGTCGACTCGGGCCAGTCGTCGTCCCTGGTCGCCGTGCACCTGGCCGCCGAGAGCCTGCGCCGGGGCGAGTGCTCCCTGGCCCTGGCCGGAGGCGTGAACCTCATCCTCGCCGAGGAGAGCACGGCCGCCCTCGAACGCTTCGGGGCGCTCTCCCCGGACGGCCGCTGCTACACCTTCGACGCCCGTGCCAACGGCTATGTGCGCGGCGAGGGAGGCGGCGTCGTCGTCCTCAAGCCGCTCGCCGACGCGGTCGCCGACGGCGACGACATCCTGTGCGTGCTCGCGGGCAGCGCGGTGAACAACGACGGCGGCGGCGAAGGCCTGGCCGTCCCCGACCGCGAGGGCCAGCAGGCGGTGCTGACCGCCGCGTACGAGCAGGCCGGGATCGACCCGGACGCCGTCGGCTACGTCGAACTGCACGGCACCGGGACCCCTGCGGGCGACCCTGTCGAGGCCGCGGCCGTCGGCACCGTGCTCGGCGCCGGAAGGAGCGCCCGACGGCCGCTGCTGGTCGGCTCGGTGAAGACCAACATCGGCCACCTGGAAGGCGCCGCGGGCATCGCGGGCCTCCTCAAGGCCGTACTGACCGTCCGCCACCGGGAGATACCCGCCAGCCTCAACCACACCACCCCCAGCCCCCGCATCCCCATGACGGAGCTGGGCCTGCGCGTCAACACGGCCACACAGCCCTGGCCCCCGGAGGCCGGTCCGCTGGTCGTCGGCGTCAGCTCCTTCGGCATGGGCGGCACCAACTGCCACGTCGTCCTCACGGAATGGGACGGCACCGCACCGGCGGCCGCACCCGGCATCCGGCCCACCGGAACTCCGCTGCCCCTGCTCGTCTCCGGCCGCGACGAGCGGGCACTGCGCGACCAGGCGCACCGGTTGCTACGGCACCTCGACGAGCACGGCCCGCTCGACGTCCAGGACGTCGCCCACACCCTGGCCACCGGCCGCACCGCCTTCCCGCACCGGGCCGTGCTCCTGGCCCGGGAGCCGGGAGAGGCGGCCGGACAACTGGCCCGGCTCGCCGACGGCGCGCCTGCCCCGGACCTCGTGCGCGGCACCGTGACCGAGGGCTCCCTCGCCTTCCTCTTCACCGGTCAGGGCAGCCAGCGCCCCGGCATGACCGCCGGACTGTACCGGTCGGCACCGCGGTACGCCGCCGCCCTCGACGAGGTGTGCGCCCACCTGGACCCCCATCTGCGGCTGCCCCTGCGGGACGTGCTGTTCGCCCCCGAGGGATCGGCCGAGGCGGCACTGCTGGACCGCACCGAGTTCACCCAGCCCGCGCTGTTCGCCGTTCAGGTCGCCCTGTTCCGGCTCGTGGAGCACTACGGCCTCGCCCCGCGGCTGCTGCTCGGCCACTCCGTCGGCGAGCTGGCCGCGGCGCACGTCGCCGGCGTCCTGTCGCTCGCCGACGCCTGCGTCCTGGTCACGGCGCGCGGCCGGCTGATGCAGGGCCGGCCGGCCAACGGGGCGATGGTCTCCGTCCAGGCCACCGAGGAGGAACTCGTACCGTTCCTCGATGAGGCGGTGGCCGCCGCCGCCCTGAACGGTCCCGCCTCCACCGTGCTCGCGGGCGACGAGGACGCCGTCCTGGCCGTGGCCGCCCACTGGGCCGCCCGGGGCCGCAGGACCAAACGCCTGCGGGTCAGCCACGCCTTCCACTCACCGCACATGGACGGCATGCTCGCCGAGTTCCGCGACATCGCCGGGCGACTGGCCTACGCGGCCCCCCGGATCCCGATCGTGTCGAACGAGACGGGCGCCCTGCTCACCGAGGCCGAGGCACGTTCCCCGGAGTACTGGGTCCGGCACGCCCGCGCCACCGTGCGCTTCCTGGACGGCGTACGCCTGCTGGAGGAGCAGGGCGCGACCACGCTGGTCGAACTCGGCCCCGACGGCACCCTGTCGTCCATGGCCCGGGACTGCCTGCGCGAGGCCGGCACCGCGTCCGTGCCCCTGCTGCGCGGCCGGGACCGCGCGGAACCGGAAGCGGTGGTCGCCGCGCTGGCCGCGCTCCAGGTCCGCGGCGTGCCGATGGACTGGGAGCGGCTCGCCACCGAGGAGGGCGCCAGGCGGGTACCGCTGCCCACCTACGCGTTCCAGCGGCGCCGCCACTGGCTGCCCGACCAGACCCCCGCGACCACCCCCCGCCGGGACACCGGACACCCGGCCCCACGCGCCGACGAGCCGACCGTGCCGAGGCGCGCACCACACGGCGACCGTACGGCGCTGGAGACCGTCCGGGCAGCTGCGGCCCTCGTGCTCGGGCACGACTCGCCGGACGACATCGCCGCGCACGCGCCCTTCAAGGAGCTGGGGTTCAGCTCCCTGATGCTGGCCGAACTCGGCGAGCGGCTCACCGAGGCGACCGGACACCGGGTCCCCACCACGCTCCTCTTCGACCACCCGACACCGGACGCGCTCGCCCGCCGGCTCTCGCCCGCCGGCGTCGAAGCGCCCCTCGCCACGGCGTCCCCGGCGGCGCACGACGACGACCCCGTCGCGATCGTGGGCATGGCCTGCCGACTGCCCGGGGGGATCCGGTCGCCCGAGGAGTTCTGGCAGTTCGTCTCGGCGGACGGCGACGCCGTCTCCCCGCTGCCCGCGGACCGGGGCTGGACCCTATCCCGGGACTTCCCGGGCGAGGGCGCGTTCCTCGCGGACGCGGCCGACTTCGACGCGGCGTTCTTCGGGATCTCGCCGCGTGAGGCGCTGGCGATGGACCCGCAGCAGCGGCTGCTGCTGGAGACGTCGTGGGAGGCGCTGGAGCGGGCCGGAGTGAACGCGCGGTCCCTGCGCGGCAGCCGTACCGGCGTCTTCGTCGGAGCGAGTCCCTCCGAATACGGCCCCAGGCTCCACGAGCCGTCGCCGGCCGACGGACACGTGCTGACCGGTACGGCACCCAGTGTGCTGTCGGGCCGGGTCGCCTACACGCTGGGTCTCGAGGGACCCGCGCTGACGGTGGACACGGCGTGCTCCTCCTCGCTGGTGGCACTGCACCTCGCGGCGCAGGCGCTGCGCAACGGCGAGTGCGATCTCGCCCTCGCCGGTGGTGTCACCGTGATGGCGACCGCCGGTATGTACGCCGAGTTCGCGCGGCAGGGGGGTCTGGCTCCGGACGGGCGGTGCAAGGCGTTCGCGGACGGGGCGGACGGTACGGGGTGGGGTGAGGGTGCGGGTGTCCTGGTGCTCTCGCGGTTGTCCGAGGCGCGTCGGCGGGGGCACGCGGTTTTGGCGGTGGTGCGGGGTTCGGCGGTCAATTCGGACGGTGCGTCGAATGGTCTGACGGCGCCGAACGGTCCGTCGCAGCAGCGGGTGATCCGGCAGGCGTTGGCGTCGGCGGGGCTGTCGCCGGCCGATGTGGATCTGGTGGAGGCGCACGGTACGGGGACGAGTCTGGGTGATCCGATCGAGGCGCAGGCGTTGCTGGCGACGTACGGCCAGGACCGCGCGGACGACCGGCCGTTGCTGCTGGGGTCGGTGAAGTCGAACATCGGTCATACGCAGGCGGCGGCGGGTGTGGCGGGTGTGATCAAGTCGGTGCTGGCGTTGCGGCACGGGGTGATGCCGGCGACGTTGCACGTGGACGCGCCGTCGCGGGAGGTGGACTGGTCGGCGGGTGCGGTGGAGCTGCTGACCGAGGCCAGGCGGTGGCCGGAGACGGGACGGCCCCGCCGGGCGGGGGTGTCGGCGTTCGGGATCAGCGGCACCAACGCACACGTGATCGTCGAGGAGCCGACGCGGCCGGCACAGGCGCCCGACCGCGGGACGCCGGCCGCCGCACCGCCGCTGACCCCCTGGGTGGTCTCCGGCCGGGGCGAGCAGGCGCTGCGCGCGCAGGCCGCCCGGCTGCTGGACCGCGTGGCGGGCGAGCCCGAACTGGACCCGGCGGACGTGGGCCTGTCGCTGGCCCGGTCGCGCACGGCGCTGGAGCACCGGGCGGTGCTCCTGGGCACGGACCGGGACGAGCTGATGGCCGGCCTCCGGTCGGTCGCCGAGGACACGTCGGCCGCCGGAACCGCGCGCGATGTGACGGGCGAGGGCGCGACGGCCTTCCTGTTCACGGGCCAGGGAGCGCAGCGCCCGGGCATGGGCCGCGAACTGTACGAAACGTTCCCGGTGTTCGCGGCGGCCTTCGACGAAGTGTGCGCCCAGGCGGACCCCGGACTTCAGCGGCCGCTGAAGGAGGTCGTCTTCGGCGGTGACCCCGCTGTACTGGCGGACACCGGCTGGGCTCAGCCGGCGCTGTTCGCGGTGGAGGTCGCGCTGTTCCGGCTCCTGCAGGCGTGGGGTGTGCGGGCGGATGTGCTGGTGGGGCATTCCGTCGGTGAGCTGGCGGCGGCTCATGTGGCCGGGGTGTGGTCGTTGGCGGACGCGTGCCGGGTGGTGGTGGCGCGGGGCCGGTTGATGCAGGGGTTGCCTTCCGGTGGGGCGATGGTGGCGGTGGAGGTGGCCGAGGACGAGTTGGGGGTGTTGCCGGCGGGGGTTTCGGTGGCGGCGGTGAACGGGCCGCGGTCGCTGGTGCTGTCGGGTGATGAGGGTCCGGTGCTGGAGCTGGCGGAGTCGCTGGCCGGTGCGGGCCGGCGGACCAGGCGGCTGTCGGTGTCCCACGCGTTCCACTCGGCGCGGATGGAGCCGATGCTGGCCGAGTTCGCCGAGGTGCTCAAGGGCGTGGAGTTCCGTTCCGCCGCGATCCCGGTGATCTCCAACCTCACCGGTGGGACGGCGGGCGCGGAACTGACCACGCCCGAATACTGGGTGCGGCAGGTCCGCGAGGCGGTCCGCTTCGCCGACTGCGTCACCACCGCGCACGGCGAAGGCGTCCGGCGCTACCTCGAACTCGGACCCGACGCCGTCCTGACCTCGCTCACCCAGGACGCCCTGGCCGAACGGGGCACCGACCGGAACCCGGTCGCCGTGTCCGCGCTGCGCCGTGACCGATCCGAGCCCTTGGCACTGCTGAGCGCCCTCGGCCGGCTGCACGCCACCGGACTGGACGTGGACTGGGCGGCCTACCTCGCACCGTACGGCGCCCACACGGTCGAGCTGCCCACCTACGCCTTCCAGCGCCGGCGCTACTGGATGGACCCCGTCACCCCGTCCCCCGCGCCGACCGACCCCGTCCGCTACCGCGTCGAGTGGGCGATCGTGCCGGACGGCGCCACAGCGTCGTTGAGCGGTGTCTGGGCCGTCGTCGTCCCCGCGGGCGAGGAGCACGCGGACCTCGTATCGGACGTGACCACGGCCCTGCGGGAGCACGGCGCACGGCCCGTGCCGGTCGAGGTCGACCCGGAGGAGGCCGACCGGGCCGAGACGGCCGACGCCCTGCGCGCCGCGCTCGGCGAGGAGGGCCGCGGCGTGGTCTCGCTGCTCGCCCTGGACCGCGGGCCGGGCGCGGGCACCGCCGCGACGGCCGGGCTGCTGCGGGCCCTCACCGGGCCGGGCGGCGGCCGGCTGTGGTCGCTGACGCGGGGCGCGGTGTCCGTGAGCCCTTCCGACGCGCTCACCGCGCCCGCGCAGGCCCAGGTGTGGGGCGTCGGCCGCGTCGCGGCACTGGAGCACCCCGAGCGCTGGGGCGGACTCGTGGACCTGCCCGGCGTGCTGGACGAGCGGGCCCGCGCCCGGCTGTGCGCCGTCCTGGCGGGCGGCACGGGCGAGGACCAGGTGGCCGTACGGCCCGCCGGACTCCACGCCCGGCGGCTGCACCGCGCGGCCCCCCGCGCGCTCGCCGCCGGGGACGCGGGCGGCGCGGCCGGACGGGAACGGGAGGAGCGGCGCGCGTACGCGGACGGCACCGTCCTGGTCACCGGTGGCACCGGCGCCCTGGGCGCGCACGTCGCCGACTGGCTCGCCCGGGCCGGAACCCGGCACATACTGCTGACCGGCCGACGGGGCGCCCAGGCCGAGGGAGCCGCGGAACTCGTCGCGCGCCTGCGCGAACTGGGCGCCGAAGCGACCGTAGCCGCCTGCGACGCCGGCGACCGGGAGGCCCTGGCCGAGCTGATCGCCGCGCTGCCCGCCGACCGCCCGCTGACCGGAGTCGTGCACGCCGCCGGTGTCCTCGACGACGGGGTGCTCGACTCGCTCACCCCCGACCGGTTCGCCGCGGTCGCCGCACCCAAGGTGACCGGCGCCCGGCACCTGCACGAACTCACCCGCGACCTCGACCTGTCCCTGTTCGTACTGTTCTCGTCCGTCGCCGGCACGGTCGGCCTGGCCGGACAGGGCAACTACGCGGCGGCCAACGCCTACCTGGACGCCCTCGCCGTGCACCGCTCCCAGCTCGGCCTGCCGGCGACGGCGGTGGCCTGGGGCTCCTGGTCCGGCGCGGGCATGGCCGGGGACACCCCGGCGGCCCGCGACCGGCTGGCCCGCACCGGCCTGCGGCCCCTCGACCCCGCCGCCGCCCTCGCCGCGCTCGACCGGGCCGTCGCCGACGGCGAGAGTGCCGTGACGGTCGCCGACGTGGACTGGGAGCGGTTCGCGGCCGGTCTCGCCCCCGGCAGGCCGCACCCGCTGTTCACCCGGATACCCGAGATACGGCAGGCCCGGCCCCAGGAGACCGGCCCAGGTCCCGCCGGGCCGGCGGACCGGCTCGCGGGTCTCGCGGGCGACGCACTGCGCCAGGCGCTCGACGACATGGTCAGCGGTGAGGTCGCCGCCGTCCTGGGGCTCCCGCCCACCGACCGGTCGCCGGCCGACCGCACCTTCAAGGCACTCGGCTTCGACTCGCTGATCGGCGTCGAGTTCCGCAACCGGCTCGCCACCGCACTCGGCAGGCGGCTGCCGCCGAGCCTGATCTTCGACCACCCCACCCCGGGCCGGCTCGTCGAGCACCTGGCGGCCGGACTGGAGGGCGGCGAAGACCGGCCCGCCGCCACCGGCGCACGGCCGGCCGCACCCACGCGCACGCACGACGACCCCGTCGTGATCGTGTCCGCCGCCTGCCGCTTCCCCGGCGGCGTGCGCACCCCCGAGGACCTGTGGCGGCTCGTCCTCGACGGCCGCGACGCGATCGGGCCCTTCCCGGTGGACCGCGGCTGGGACCTCGACGGCCTCTACGACCCCGACCCCGGCACGCCCGGCACCAGTTACGTCCGCGAGGGCGGCTTCCTCACCGGCGTCGCCGACTTCGACGCGGCGTTCTTCGGGATCTCGCCACGCGAGGCGCTGGCGATGGACCCGCAGCAACGGCTGCTGCTGGAGACCTCCTGGGAGGCGCTGGAACGGGCCGGCATCGTTCCGGGCTCCCTGGCCGGCAGCCGGACCGGCGTCTTCGTCGGCTCCAACGGCCAGGACTACGCGAACCTGCCGCACTCCTCCGACGTCGAGGGCCACGTGCTGACCGGCACGGCCTCCAGCGTGCTCTCCGGCCGCATCGCCTACACCCTGGGGCTGGAGGGCCCCGCCCTGACCGTCGACACCGCGTGCTCCTCCGCGCTGGTCGCCCTGCACCTGGCCGTGCGGGCGCTCGACGCCGGTGAGTGCGACCTCGCCCTCGCGGGCGGTGTGACCGTGATGTCCGGCCCGGAGATCTTCGTCGAGTTCTCCCGTCAGCGCGGTCTGTCCGCCGACGGGCGCTGCAGGGCCTTCGGCCCCGACGCGGACGGCACCGGCTGGGCCGAAGGCGTGGGCACCGTCGTCCTGGAACGGCTCTCCGACGCCCGCCGCCTCGGGCACGAGGTGCTGGGCGTCGTACGGGGCACCGCCGTCAACCAGGACGGTGCCTCCAACGGGCTCAGCGCCCCCAACGGTCCCGCACAGCAGCGGGTGATCCGCCAGGCGCTGGCCGCGGCCGGCTGCACACCGTCCGACGTGGACGCGGTGGAGGCGCACGGCACCGGCACCCGGCTGGGCGATCCCATCGAGGCGCAGGCCCTGCTCGCCACCTACGGCCGGGACCGGCCCGCCGACCGGCCGCTGTACCTCGGCTCGGTCAAGTCGAACATCGGGCACACCCAGGCCGCCGCCGGCCTGGCCGGCGTGCTCAAGATGCTGTCCGCCCTGCGCCACGGGCAGCTTCCGAAGACCCTGCACGCCCCGCGCCCCACCCCGGAGGTCGACTGGTCCGAGGGCGCGGTCGCCCTGCTCACCGATACCCGGACCTGGCCTGCCGTCGACCGGCCGCGCCGCGCGGGCGTCTCCGCGTTCGGCGTCAGCGGCACCAACGCGCACGTGATCCTGGAACAGGCGCCCCCGGCCGCCGACCCCGGCCCCGCACCGGCCGCGCGGCCGCCCGCGCTGGACGGCACCGTGCGGCCGTGGGTGCTCAGCGCCCGGTCCGGCCGGGCGCTGGCCACACTCGCGGACCAGTTGCGCGAGACGGCGTCCCAGGCGGCCCCGGCCGAACTCGCGCACTCCCTCGCCACGACCAGGACCGTCTGGGCCGAGCGCGCCGTCCTCCTCGCGGGCGACCGCGAGGAACCGGCCGCCGCCCTGGCCGCGCTGGCCCGCGGCGAGGGCGACCCGCGGGTGGTGCGCGGCACCGCCGACACCCGCGGCCGGGTCGTCTTCGTCTTCCCCGGCCAGGGCGCGCAGTGGGCCGGCATGGCCGCCCGGCTGTGGGAGTCGTCGCCGGAGTTCGCGCGGTGGATGGACCGCTGCGACCAGGTCCTGCGCACCCTCACGGACTGGTCCCTCACCGACGTGATCCACCAGGCGGACGGCGCCCCGGGCCTGGACCGCGTGGACGTGCTCCAGCCCGCCTCCTGGGCCGTGAGCGTCTCGCTGGCCGCCCTGTGGCGGTCCTGCGGCGTCGAACCGGCCGCCGTCGTCGGGCACTCGCAGGGCGAGATCGCCGCGGCCTGCGTCGCGGGCGCCCTGTCGCTGGAGGACGCGGCCGTCCTGGTGACACTGCGCAGCCGGCTCATCGGCGAACACCTGTCCGGGCATGGCGGCATGGTCTCGGTCGCCCAGTCCCCGGCGGACACCGAGGAGCGCATCGCCCGCTGGGCGGGCAGGATCGGCCTCGCCGCCCACAACAGCCGCCGCTCCACCGTCGTCGCCGGTGACCCGGAGGCGCTGGCCGAACTGCTCGCCGCCTGCGAGGCGGACGGCGTACGGGCCCGCCGCATCCCCGTCGACTACGCCTCCCACTCGGCCCAGGTCGAGCGGATCGAACGGCAACTGACCGAGCTGGCGGCCGGGATCGTGCCCCGCCCCGCACAGATCCCCTTCCACTCCACCACCACCGGGGCCCCGCTCGACACCACCGGCCTGGACGCCGCGTACTGGTACCGCAACCTCCGCCGGCCCGTGCTGTTCGGTCCGGTCACCGAGGAACTCCTCGCCCGGGGCCACGACGTGTTCCTGGAGATGAGCCCGCACCCCGTGCTCGTACCGGCCGTGCAGGACGCCGCCGACGCGCTCGGGGCCACCGCCGCCGCGGTGGGCAGCCTGCGCCGGGACGAAGGCGGCCCCGAGCGGTTCGCGCGCTCCCTCGCCGAGGCGTTCGTCCGGGGCGCCCCCGTGGACTGGACGGCCGTGCTCGGCGCCCCCGGCGCCGCCCGCCCGGTCGCCCTGCCCACGTACCCCTTCCAGCGCACCCGGTTCTGGCCCGAGCCCGCCCCGGTGCCGGCCGGCCCGGTCGCCGACGGCGCGGACGAGGAACTGTGGCAGGCCGTGGAGCGCGGTGACCTGGCCGCCGTGGCAGCCGAACTCGCCCTCCAGGACGGCGAGTCGCTGCGGGACGTGGTGCCCGCGCTGTCCGACTGGCGTCGGCGCCGCAAGGACTCCGCGACCCTCGACACCTGGCGCTACCGCGTCACCTGGACACCGGCGGCCCCGCCCGCACCGGCCGCCCTGGACGGCGACTGGCTGCTGGTGACCGACGACCTCGACGACCCGGTCACCCGGTGGGCGCACACGGCCCTCGGGGACGGCACCGCCACCGTCGTGACGCCGGCGGACGTCCCCGCCCGGCCGCGCACACCCCGGGGCACCCCGTGGACCGGCGTCGTGTCGCTGCTCGGACTCGCCGACCTCCCGCACCCGCGGTATCCGGCCGTACCGGCGGGCGTCGCAGGCACGGTGGCCCTGCTGACCGCCTTGCGGCAGACCGGGATCGAAGCCCCCCTGTGGTGTCTGACCAGGGGCGCCGTCGGCACCAGCGGCACGGACCGGGTCACGGCGCCGCGGCAGGCCCAGCTCTGGGGCCTGGGCCGGGTAGCCGGTCTGGAATCCCCCGACACGTGGGGCGGGCTCGTCGACCTGCCCGCCGCACCCGACGAGGCCACCGCGACGCTGCTGCGGGCCGTGCTGGCCGCCGACGGCACCGAGCAGGAGTACGCCCTGCGGCCCGCCGGTCCGTACGTGCGCCGACTGGTCCGCGCGCCGCTGCCGCGGGGAGCCGCGCCGCGCTCCTGGCGTCCCCGGCCCGACGGCACCGTCGTGGTCACGGGCGGCACCGGAGCGCTGGGCGCCCGGGTGGCCCGCTGGCTCGCCCACGCGGGCGCCGGACACCTGCTGCTGACCAGCCGGCGCGGTGCGACCGCCGAGGGAGCCGCCGAACTCGCCGAGGAACTGCGCGCGCTGGGCGCCGAGGTGACCGTCACCGCCTGCGACGTCGCCGACCGCGCCCAGCTCGCCGCGGCACTGGACGACGTCCCGGCGGCGTTCCCGGTCCACGCCGTGTTCCACACCGCGGGCGTGAGCCGCGACGCCCCGCTCGCCGAGACCACGCTCGGCCAACTGGCGGACGTCGCCGCCCCCAAGGCCCTCGGCGCCCACAACCTGGACGAACTGCTGGCCGGCCACGACCTGGACGCGTTCGTGCTGTTCTCCTCCGGCGCCGCGATCTGGGGCAGCGCGGGCCAGGGCGGATACGCCGCGGCCAACGCCTACGCCGACGCCCTCGCGGCCGACCGGCGCCGGCGCGGGCTCGCCGGCACGTCGGTGGCCTGGGGAAGCTGGGCCGGCGGCGGCATGGTCGACGCCGGCCTCGCGCGCGAACTGGCCCGCGGCGGTGTGCGGTCGATGGACCCCGACCTGGCCGTGGCCGCACTCCAGCAGGCGCTCGACCACGACGAGACCACCCTCACGGTCACCGACACGGACTGGGCCCGCTTCGCCGAGACGTTCACCGCGGCCCGCCCCCGCCCGCTGATCGACGGCATCCCGGAAGCCGTCCCGGCCGCCCCCGCCGAACCGGGCACCGAGGAGGCCGGCCTCGCCGCGCGCCTGGCACACCTCCCCGCCGGCGAGCGCGACCGGGAGCTGCTCGAGCTGGTCAGGAACACCGCGGCACTGGCCCTCGGCCACCGGAGCGCCGAGTCCATCACCCCGTCGAAGCCGTTCAAGGAGCTGGGCTTCGACTCGCTGACCGCGGTCGACCTGCGCAACCGGCTCGTCGCCGCCACGGGGGTCCGGCTGCCCGCCACTCTCGTCTTCGACCACCCCACGCCCCGCGCGGCGGCGGACTCGCTGCGGACCCTGCTGTTCGCCGGGGACCCGGCACCGGCCGAGACCGCCGCCCCCGCCCGCACCGCGCCCGCCAACCGGGCGGACGACGACGATCCGGTCGCCATCGTGGCGATGGCCTGCCGCTTTCCCGGCGGCGCGACGACACCGGAGGCGCTGTGGGAACTGCTCGCGGCGGGCGCCGACGGCATCGGGGGCTTCCCCACCGACCGGGGCTGGGACATCGACCCCGACGCGGCCTTCTCCCCGACCGGCGCCTTCCTGGACGGGGCGGCCGACTTCGACGCGGCGTTCTTCGGGATCTCGCCGCGTGAGGCGCTGGCGATGGACCCGCAGCAGCGGGTGCTGCTGGAGACGTCGTGGGAGGCGCTGGAGCGGGCCGGAGTGAACGCGCAGTCCCTGCGCGGCAGCCGTACCGGCGTCTTCGTCGGCGCCGGCTCCCACGACTACGGCACCCTGGTCGCGTCCCTGGAGGGGGGACAGGACTACGCCCTCACCGGCGCCGTCGGCAGTGTGCTGTCGGGCCGGATCGCCTACGCGCTGGGTCTCGAGGGACCGGCGCTGACGGTGGACACGGCGTGCTCCTCCTCGCTGGTGGCACTGCACCTCGCGGCGCAGGCGCTGCGCAACGGCGAGTGCGACCTGGCCCTCGCCGGTGGCGTGGCGGTCATGGCCACCCCGGGCGCCTTCGACGCCTTCGCGCGGCAGGGGGGTCTGGCTCCGGACGGGCGGTGCAAGGCGTTCGCGGACGGGGCGGACGGTACGGGGTGGGGTGAGGGTGCGGGTGTCCTGGTGCTCTCGCGGTTGTCCGAGGCGCGTCGGCGGGGGCACGCGGTGTTGGCGGTGGT
Source organism: Streptomyces pactum (assembly GCF_002005225.1). Taxonomy (NCBI): domain Bacteria; kingdom Bacillati; phylum Actinomycetota; class Actinomycetes; order Kitasatosporales; family Streptomycetaceae; genus Streptomyces; species Streptomyces pactum. The sequence goes on along the minus strand of NZ_CP019724.1, from coordinate 2,937,136 downwards.
GCGGGGTTCGGCGGTCAATTCGGACGGTGCGTCGAATGGTCTGACGGCGCCGAACGGTCCGTCGCAGCAGCGGGTGATCCGGCAGGCGTTGGCGTCGGCGGGGTTGTCACCGGCCGATGTGGACCTGGTGGAGGCGCACGGTACGGGGACGAGTCTGGGTGATCCGATCGAGGCGCAGGCGCTGCTGGCGACGTACGGCCGGGACCGCGCGGACGACCGGCCGTTGCGGCTGGGGTCGGTGAAGTCGAACATCGGTCATACGCAGGCGGCGGCGGGTGTGGCGGGTGTGATCAAGTCGGTGCTGGCGTTGCGGCACGGGGTGATGCCGGCGACGTTGCACGTGGATGCGCCGTCGCGGGAGGTGGACTGGTCGGCGGGTGCGGTGGAGCTGCTGACCGAGGCCAGGCGGTGGCCGGAGACGGGACGGCCCCGCCGGGCGGGTGTGTCGGCGTTCGGGATCAGCGGCACCAACGCACACGTGATCGTCGAGGAGCCGACGCAGCCGGCACAGCAGGTGGGAACGGCTTCCGCCGCGGCCCCGGACGGCGCCCCGGACCGGGCCCCGGGCGTGATCCCGTGGGTGGTCTCCGCACACTCGGCCGAAGGGCTGCGCGCGCAGGCACGGCGACTCGCGGAACACCTGCGGGAGAACACGCGGCGCCCGGTGGACGTGGGCTGGTCGCTGGCGGTTTCGCGTGCGGTTCTGGAGCATCGGGCGGTGCTGACCGGGCGGGAGCCGGGTGGGTTCCTGGCCGGGCTGGAGGCGCTGGCCGAGGGGGAGAGTGCCTCGGGTGTGGTGCGGGGTGTGGCCGGTGAGGGTGGGACGGCGTTGCTGTTCACCGGTCAGGGTGCCCAGCGGGCCGGTATGGGGCGGGAGCTGTACGAGGCGTACCCGGTCTTCGCCGGGGCTTTCGACCGGGTGTGCGGGCATCTGGACCTGATGCTGGAGCGGCCGTTGAAGGAGGTCGTGTTCGGCGGTGACGAGGCGGTGCTGGCGCGGACCGAGTGGGCGCAGCCGGCGTTGTTCGCGTTGGAGGTGGCGCTGTTCGAGCTGGTCGCCTCGTGGGGTGTGCGGGCGGATGTGCTGGTGGGGCATTCCGTCGGTGAGCTGGCGGCGGCTCATGTGGCCGGGGTGTGGTCGTTGGCGGACGCGTGCCGGGTGGTGGTGGCGCGGGGCCGGTTGATGCAGGGGTTGCCTTCCGGTGGGGCGATGGTGGCGGTGGAGGTGGCCGAGGACGAGTTGGGGGTGTTGCCGGCGGGGGTTTCGGTGGCGGCGGTGAACGGGCCGCGGTCGCTGGTGCTGTCGGGTGATGAGGGTCCGGTGCTGGAGCTGGCGGAGTCGCTGGCCGGTGCGGGCCGGCGGACCAAGCGGCTGTCGGTGTCCCACGCGTTCCACTCGGCGCGGATGGAGCCGATGCTGGCCGAGTTCGCCGAGGTGCTCAGGGGCGTGGAGTTCCGTTCCGCCGCGATCCCGGTGATCTCCAACCTCACCGGCGGGACGGCGGGCGCGGAACTGACCACGCCCGAATACTGGGTGCGGCAGGTCCGCGAGGCGGTCCGCTTCGCCGACGGGGTGGCCACGGTGCTGGGCCGCGACGTGGACAAGCTGCTCGAACTGGGCCCCGGCGGGGCGCTGACCGCGATGGTCGAGGAGATCCTGGACCACACCGGCAGCGGCGCGGTCTGCGTCCCCGTGCTCCACGCCGGACGCGCCGAGGACGCCGCAGTCCTGCACGCGCTGGCGACCGTCCACGCCGCAGGCACCCCCGTCGACTGGACCGCCTTGCTCGCCGGCACCGGAGCCCGCACGGTGGACCTGCCCACCTACGCCTTCCAACGCCGGCGCTTCTGGCCGCGGCCGGGCAGTACCCCCAAGGACCTCGCCGCGGCCGGGCTGGCCGAGGCCGGGCACCCGCTGCTGACCGCCTGGCTCCCCTCGCCCGCCGGCGAGGACGTGCTGTGCACCGGCAGGATCTCCCTGGCGACACACCCCTGGCTGGGCGACCACACGGTGCTGGGCACCGTGCTCGTCCCCGGCACGGCCTTCGTGGACCTCGTCTGCTGGGCGGGCGACCGGGTCGGTTGCGGCACGCTGCGCGAACTGACCCTCGCCACGCCGCTGGCGCTCGCCGAGGACGCGGCGGTTCGGCTGCGACTGGTCCTCGGCGCGCCCGACGCCACCGGATGCCGCCCGGTCGCCGTGTACTCACAGCCCGACCGCGCCGACGACGCACCGGACGGGTCGGGCTGGACCCGCCACGCCGAGGGACTGCTGGGCCAGGCCGACAACCCTGCCGCCGCGCCGCCCACGGACCTCGCGACCTGGCCGGTGGCGGGCTGCGAGCCCATCCCCCTGGACGGGTTCTACACACGCCTCGCCGAGGCGGGCTTCGCCTACGGGCCCGTCTTCCAGGGGCTGCGGGCCGCATGGCGACGCGACGACGAGGTCTTCGCCGAGGTGAGCGTGTCCGCGGACGACACCGGTGGCTTCGGTGTCCATCCGGCCCTGCTCGACGCGGCCCTGCACGCACTGGGCCCGGCCGCTCGGGCCACGGACGAACCCGGCTCGGCCCGGCTGCCGTTCTCCTGGGGCGAGGTACGAGTGCACGCGGTCGGCGCCACCCTGCTGCGGGTCCGGCTGGTCCGGGCCGAGGACGGCACCGTCACCCTGCACGCCGCGGACGCCACGGGCCGCCCGGTGGTCTCCGTCGGCTCGCTCGTCCTGCGCCCGCTCTCGCCCGCGAAGCTGCTCGGCGCCGCCCCGGCGTCCGACGACGCGCTGTTCACCACCCGCTGGGTGCCGCTGGACGGCGCCCGCGGCCCGGCCCGGCCCGCCGCCGACTGCGTGCTGCTCGGCGACCCGCTGGACGGCGACCCGCTGGACGGCGCCTGGCGGCACCACCCCGACCTCGACGCCTTCGCCGGGGCACTCGCCGACGGCAAGGAGCAACCGGGCACGGTTCTCGCCCGCTGCCCGCAGGACGCGGCGTGCGGCGACGACCCCGCCGAGGGGGCCCGGCGCTGTGCCGAGTGGGCGCTCGACCTGCTCCAGCGGTGGCTGGACGACGACCGGCTGACGGACTGCCACCTGGTGATCGGCACCCGGCGGGCGGTGACCACCGGAGCCGACGGCGAGGCCGCCGCCGCACCGGCGGACGTCGTCGGGCTCGCCCAGTCCACGGTGCTCGGCCTGGTCCGCTCGGCCCAGAGCGAGCACCCCGGCCGCGTCACGCTGGCCGACTTCGACGGCACCGCACCCGACCCGGAGCACCTCGCCCTGGCCGTACGGCTGGCGGAGCCGGAGGTGGCCGTGCGGGCGGGCCGGCCCTACGCGCGCAGGCTCACCCGCCCGGACTCCGGCCGGGCCCTGGCCGTGCCGCCGGCGCCCGGCACGTGGCGGCTGGACAGTACCGGCCGCGGCAGCCTGGACAACCTGGCGCTCCTCCCGTGCCCGCCGGCCGAGGAGCCCCTCGGCGAGGGCATGGTGCGGATCGCCGTACGCGCCGCCGGAATGAACTTCCGGGACGTCATGATCGCGCTGGACATGTACCCCGGCCACGCGGACCTGGGCACCGAGTGCGCCGGTGTCGTCCTGGAGACCGGGCCCGGCGTCACCGGCCTGGCCCCCGGCGACCGGGTGATGGGCATGGTGGCCAAGGCCTTCGCACCCACCGCCGTCGCCGACCGGCGGCACCTGACCCGGACACCGGAGGGCTGGTCCCACGAGACGGCCGCCGCCACCCCGGTGGCCTTCCTGACCGCCTACTACGGCCTGGTCGACCTGGCGGGACTCGGCGCCGGGGAGTCGGTGCTCGTACACGCCGCCGCCGGCGGGGTCGGCATGGCCGCCGTCCAACTGGCCCGGCACCTGGGGGCCGAGGTGTACGGCACCGCCAGCGAACCGAAGTGGGGGACGCTGCTCGACGCCGGGCTGGACCGCGCGCACATCGCCTCCTCGCGGACGACGGCCTTCGCCGACTCGGTGCTGGCGGCGACCGGGGGAGCGGGCGTGGACGTGGTGCTGAACGCGCTCGCGGGCGAGTTCGTCGACGCCTCGCTGCGGGCCATGCCGAGCGGCGGCCGGTTCATCGAGATGGGCAAGACCGACCCGCGCGATCCCGAACGGGTCGCGGCGGAACACCCCGGCGTCCGCTACCGGTCGTTCGACCTGGGCGAGGCCGGCCCGGACCGCGTCGCGGACATCCTGGCCCACCTCGGGGAACTCTTCGCGTCCGGTGACCTCACCCCGCTGCCGGTGACCGTCTGGGACGTCCGGGACGCGCCGGACGCCTTCCGCGCCCTCAGCCGGGCGACGCTCACGGGCAAGGCCGTGCTCACCGTCCCCGCCGTCTCGTTCGAAGCCGACGAGACCGTACTGATCACGGGTGGCACCGGCACCCTGGGCACCCTGCTCGCCCGGCACCTCGTGACCGAGCACCGGTTGCGCCACGTCACCCTGGCCGGCCGTCGCGGCGCCGACACCGCCGAGGTGCGGCGCTTGCGCGACGACGTGGCCGCACTCGGTGCGCGGATCGAGGTGGCGGCCTGTGACGCCGGCGACGAGGGCGCGCTGCGGCGGGTGCTGGACGAGATCACCGCCGAGCGGCGCCTGGCGGGCGTCGTGCACGCCGCCGGCGTCACCGACGACGGGGTCGTGACCGCCCTGGACCACGGGCGGCTGTCGGCCGTACTCCACCCGAAGACGCGCGGAGCGTGGCTCCTGCACCGCCTCACCGCGCACCTCGAGCCCCGGATGTTCGTCCTGTTCTCGTCCGCCTCGGCCACCCTGGGTGCCGCCGGACAGGGCAACTACGCCGCGGCCAACGCCTTCCTCGACGCGCTCGCCGAACACCGGCACGCCCGGGGACTGCCCGCCACCAGCCTCGCCTGGGGACTGTGGGACCAGGCCAGCGGCATGACCGGGCGGCTCCAGGACCGCGACCGGCGGCGGATGAGCCGGTCCGGCGTCACACCGCTCAGCTCCGCGCACGGACTCGCGCTCTTCGACACCGCGCGGTTCACCGGCCTTCCCGCGCTCACCCCGGCACGCCTGGACCTGGCCGGACTGCGGGCCCGGTACGCGCACGAGCCGCTGCCCGCCCTCCTGCGCGACCTCGTCCGAGTCCGGCAGTCCGCCGCCCAGGCCGCGACGACCGGCCCGGAACCGTCCGGGGCCGCGCCGCTGGCCGAACGGCTGGCGGCACTGTCCGCCGCGGAACGGCAGCGGCACGTCCTGGACGTGGTGCGCCGGCACACCGCTGCCGTACTGGGCCACGGCTCGGCCGACGAGATCGACCCCGACCAGGCGTTCAAGGCGCTCGGGTTCGACTCGCTCACCGCCGTCGAGCTGCGCAACCGCCTGCGGACGGCGACCTCCCTCGCCGTCCCCGCCACCCTCGTCTTCGACCACCCGACACCGGCCGCACTCGCCACGCACCTGCTGGACCTCGCCGCGCCGCCGGAGCAGGACCCGGTCCGCCGGATCATGGGCGAACTCGACCGTCTGGAGGCCGGGGTGGAGGCACTGGCCCCCGGCGACCCGGAACACCACGAAGAGGTCGCCGCGCGGCTGCGGCGCATCCTCAGGCACCTGGAGACGGACGCGGCGGCCGACGACGCCGGTCCGCAGGACGCCTCGCTCGAAACCGCCTCGGCGGCGGAAGTCCTCGCGTTCATCGACAGCGAATTCGGCGATCTCGCCTAGTACACGTACGGAGTTGATCGCAGTGGTCAGTGACGACAAGCTCGTCGACTACCTCAAGCGGGTCACCGCGGACCTCAAGCGGACCCGGCAGCGGGTCCATGAGCTGGAGTCGGGCGGCACCGAACCGATCGCCGTCGTGGCGATGGGCTGCCGGTTCCCCGGAGGCATCGCCACCCCGGAGGACCTGTGGGAGCTCGTGCACACGGGCGGTGACGCCGTCTCGGCGTTTCCCACCGACCGCGGCTGGCCCGCCGACCGGCTGGGCGGGAACTTCCGGCGGGCCGGCGGGTTCCTCCACGACGCGGGCGACTTCGACGCCGGCCTGTTCGGGATCTCGCCCCGCGAGGCGCTGGCCATGGACCCGCAGCAGCGGCTGCTGCTGGAGACGGCCTGGGAGACCCTCGAGCGGGCCGGGATCGACCCGACCTCCGTACGGGGCGACGACGGCGGCGTGTTCATCGGCATGGCCGACCAGAAGTACGGACCCCGCGACGACGAACGGCTCGACGAGGTCCGGGGACTCGTCCTCACGGGCACCACCAGCAGTGTCGCCTCCGGCCGGATCGCCTACACGTTCGGCCTGCGGGGCCCCGCGATCACCATCGACACGGCCTGCTCCTCGTCGCTGGTCGCGATGCACCTCGCGATGCGCTCCCTGCGCGCGGGGGAGTGCTCGTTCGCCCTCGTCGGCGGCGCCGCCGTGATGGCGGAGCCCACGCTCTTCGCGGAGATGGCCGAGCAGGGCGGCATGGCCGGCGACGGCCGCTGCAAGGCCTTCGCCGCCACCGCGGACGGCACCGGGTGGGGCGAGGGCATCGGCATGCTGCTGCTCCAGCCGCTGTCCACCGCCCGGGAGCAGGGCCTGCCCGTCCTGGCCACCGTGCGCGGCACCGCGGTCAACCAGGACGGAGCCTCCAACGGCCTGTCGGCCCCCAACGGACCCGCCCAGCGCCGCGTCATCCGCAAGGCGCTCGACGACGCCCGGCTCGGCGTCGGCCAGATCGACGCCGTGGAGGCCCACGGCACCGGCACCGCGCTGGGCGACCCGATCGAGGCCCAGGCACTGCTGGCCACCTACGGCCAGGACCGGGCCGGTGACGAACCCCTGTGGCTGGGCTCGGTCAAGTCCAACATCGGGCACACGCAGGCCGCCGCCGGTATGGCCGGCGTCATCAAGATGGTGCAGGCCATGCGGCACGGACTGCTCCCGCGCACCCTGCACGTGGACGAACCGACCCCCCAGGTCGACTGGTCGGCGGGCGCCGTACGGCTGCTGACCGAGGAACGGGAGTGGCCGCGGACGGGACGGCCGCGGCGGGCGGCGGTGTCGTCGTTCGGCATCAGCGGGACCAACGCGCACGTCGTGCTCGAACTGCCCGCCGAAGCCGCCGGGGAGCCCGCCCGGGCCGGCGCCCCGGCTCCCGACCCGTCGGCCGGCGTACCGGTCCCCTGGCTGCTGGCCGCGGCCGACGCCGAGACCCTGCGAGCCCAGGCCCGCCGCCTGCACCGGTTCGCCGGCGCCCCCGGCGCCCTGAGCACACTCGACGGTGCCCTGTCGCTGGCGGCTTCCCGGGCCCGTCTCGACCACCGTGCCGTGGTGTTCGGCGCCGACCGGGACGAACTGCTGACCGCGCTCGAGACCTTGGCCGAGGGCGGAAAGACCCCGCGGACCGTGCGCGGCCGCACCGTGCCGAGCGGAACACTCGCGTTCCTGTTCACCGGACAGGGGGCGCAGCGGATCGGCATGGGCCGAGCCCTGCACTCCGCGTTCCCGGCGTTCGCGGCGGCGTTCGACGCTGTCTGCGCGGAACTGGACGGACGGCTGCCACGCCCGTTGAAGTCCGTGCTCTTCGCCGAGCCGGACACGGCCGAGGCCGCGCTGATCGAACAGACCCTGTACGGCCAGACCGCCGTGTTCGCTCTCGAAGTGGCGCTGTTCCGCCTGCTGGAGGAGTGGGGCGTGCGCCCGGGAGTGCTGTTGGGGCACTCCGTCGGCGAACTGGCCGCGGCGCACGCGGCGGGTGTCTGGTCGCTGGCGGACGCCTGTCGCGTGGTCGCGGCGCGGGCCAGGCTGATGCAGGACCTGCCGGAGGGCGGGGCGATGCTGTCGGTGGCCGCGGGCGAGGAGCGGATCGCCGACGTGCTGGGTGACCTGGCCGGGGTGGACGTGGCCGCGGTCAACGGACCCGCCGCCACGGTGCTGTCCGGGCCCGTGGCGACGGTGGAGGCCGCCGCCGGGCGACTGGCCGGCGCGGGGCTGCGCACCAAGCGCCTGCGGGTGAGCCACGCCTTCCACTCCGCGCTGATGGAGCCGATGCTCGCGGAGTTCGAACGGGAGATCTCCGGTGTGACCTTCCGGCAGCCCGAGCTGCCGGTCGTCTCCAACCTCACGGGAGACCGGACCGGGGCGGACGAGCTGACCTCCCCCGCCTACTGGGTGCGCCAGGTCCGCGACACGGTCCGCTTCGCGGAGGGCGTCGGCCGGCTCGCCGACCACGGAGTCACCGCCTGCCTCGAACTCGGCCCGGACGGGGTCCTGACCGCCATGGCCCGCGACTGCCTGGGCGACGACGCGCGGGGCACGGCACTCGTGCCCACGCTCCAGCGCGACCTGGACGAACCGGCGGCGGTGCTCACCGCGCTGGCCGAACTCCACGTGCGCGGCGTCGACGTGGACTGGACCGCCATGCTGGCGGCACGCGGCGGCCGACGCACCGCGCTGCCCACCTACGCCTTCCAGCGGCAGCGGTACTGGCTGCCCGCCACCCCGGCAGCGGCCGTCTCCCGCGCGCCGGACGAGCCCGCCGACGAGCTGCTCCACCCCGTCGGCTGGGTGCCGGCCACCGGACTGGACGCCGGGGCGAGGCCTGAGGGCACCTGGCTCGTCGTCGCTTGGGACGATGAGGACGGCCGGCGCGTGGCCGAGGCGTTCGGCCCGCGCACGCTGCTGGTGACGCACGACCACGAGGACCCCGCCGGCATCGGCGAGCGGCTGCGCGTCGCACTGCCGGACGACGGCCCGGTCAGCGGCGTCCTCGCCCTGCCCGCGCAGGGCGGAGCCGCGGCCGTGGCGGCGCAGCTCACCCTCCACGAGGCCCTGCGCGACCTCGGTGTGCGGGCCCCGCTGTGGTGCGCGACCCGCGCGGCGGTGCCGGTCGGGGGCGAGGACGCGCCCGGCGCGGCCCAGGCCCCGCTGTGGGGGCTGGGACGCGCCCTGGACACCGGCGGAGGCACGGTGGACCTGCCCCGGCGCCTGGACGCACGGTCCCTCCGGCTGCTCGCGGCGGTCCTGGCGGACCCGGCCGCCGCCGACGAACTCGCCGTACGCACCGCCGGGGTGTTCACCCGACGCCTGCACGCCGCGCGGTCCGCCCCGCGCGCCCCGCACCAGTGGCGGAGCGGCGGCACCGTCCTGGTCACCGGCGACGTCGCCGCGGCCACCGCCGACCTGCTGCGGATGCTGAGCGGCGACGGCGAACGCCCCGTGGTGCTGGCCCGACGACCCGGCACCGAGGCCCCGTCCGCGGCGGCCGACGTCCCCTGTACCTCCGTGGAGTGGGACACCGCGGGCCCGGCACCCGGGACGCCCTCCCCGGTGACGGCCGTCGTCCACCTGGACAACATCCAGCCGTCCGCCCCGCAGGACACCGCCCCCTCGACCGTCGCCGCCGCGGTGGCGGACCGGCTGCGCACGGTCGACCGGCTGACCGAGCTCTTCGGCGAACAGGACCTGGACGCCTTCGTGCTGCTGTCCTCGGTCGCCGGGATCTGGGGCGGCACGGACGACATCGCGCACTGCGTCGTCCACGCGGCCCTGGAGTCCGCCGCCGAGCGCCGGACCGCCGCGGGCCTGCGCGGCACCTGCGTCGGCTGGGGCCCGTGGGCCGGGGCCGGCGACGGGGCCGCCGTGCCGGGACTGGTGCCCATGCCCCCCGAGCGGGCATTGGCGGCCCTGCGCCGCGTCCTCGACGACGACACGGCCGTATGCGCCATCGCCGACGTCGACTGGCCCGTGTTCCACCCCGTCCTCACCAGCCGGCGCCCCCGGCCCGTCGTCTCCGCCCTGCCGGAGGTGCGGGCGCTGCTGCGGCCCGCGCCGGCCGCGGTGCTGCCACGGGCCGGCACGGAGGCCGCCGACCTCGAGCACACGCTGCGAGACCTGGTGCTCACCGAGGCGGCAGCGGTGCTCGGCCACGCCTCCCGCGACACGGTGGACCCGCTGCGCCCCTTCCGCGACGCCGGGTTCGAGTCGCTGACCGCCGTGCGGTTCCGCGACCGGATCGCGGCCGAGACCGGGCTGAGCCTCTCGGCGACCCTGGTCTTCGACCATCCCACGCCCGAGGCGGTCGTGGCCCACCTGCTGGCCGAACTGACCGGGGAGGCCCCCGGCGAGGCGGAGCAGGTCCGCGTCGGCGCGCACCACGACGACCCCGTGGTCATCGTCGGCATGGCCTGCCGCTACCCCGGCGGAGTCCAGGCCCCGGAGGGCCTGTGGGACCTGGTGCACTCCGGTCGCGACGGCGTCGGCGACTTCCCCGCCGACCGCGGCTGGGACCTCCCGGCGCTGCGGCGTGCCGCTCCGCAACTGGCCTTGAGGGCGGGCTTCCTGTCCGACGCGGCAGCCTTCGACGCGGCCTTCTTCGGTGTGTCGCCGCGCGAGGCGCTGGCCATGGACCCGCAGCAACGGCTCCTGCTGGAGGCCTCCTGGCAGGCCGTGGAGGACGCCGGCATCGACCCGGCGTCGCTGCGCGGCAGCCGCACCGGGGTGTTCGCGGGCGTGGCCGGATCCGACTACGCCGCCGCGCTCGCCGGTTCGCCCGAGGCGGAGGGCTACCTGATGACCGGAACCGCCACCAGCGTGGTCTCCGGCCGGATCGCCTACACCCTCGGTCTGCACGGCCCGGCGCTCACCGTCGACACGGCCTGCTCCTCCTCGCTGGTGGCCCTGCACACGGCCATCGGCGCGCTGGAGAAGGGCGAGTGCGACCTTGCCCTGGCCGGGGGCGTCGCCGTCATCTCCACCCCGGCGGCCTTCGTGGACTTCGGCAAGCAGGACGGGCTCGCGGCGGACGGCCGCTGCAAGGCGTTCGCAGCCGGCGCCGACGGCACCAACTGGGCCGAGGGCGTGGGCGTCCTGCTCGTCGAACGGCTCTCCGACGCCCGCCGCAACGGGCATCGGGTACTGGCCGTGGTCCGCGGCAGCGCGGTCAACTCCGACGGCGCGTCGAACGGGCTCGCCGCACCCAACGGCGGAGCGCAGCAGCGGGTCATCCGCCAGGCCCTCGCGGACGCCGGGCTGGCCGCCTCGGACGTCGACGCCCTGGAGGCGCACGGCACCGGGACGGCGCTGGGCGACCCGATCGAGGCCCAGGCGGTGCTGGCCACCTACGGCCGGGACCGCCCGGCCGAACAGCCGCTCTGGCTGGGCTCGCTGAAGTCGAACATCGGCCACAGCGCCGCCGCCGCCGGCGTCGGCGGCATCATCAAGATGGTGCAGGCGATGCGGCACGGAATCCTGCCGCCCACCCTGCACGTCGACGAACCGACCCCCGAGGTCGACTGGTCCTCGGGCGCCGTGGAACTGCTCACCGAGGCACGGGAGTGGCCCGGCACCGGGCGACCGCGCCGCGCCGCCGTCTCCTCGTTCGGCGTCAGCGGCACCAACGCGCACGTCATCCTCGAACAGGGCCCCGACGCGGCCCTTCCCCACGACCTGCCCGCCACCCGCGAGGACGGCGCCCCCGGCACCGTGCGCCCCGGCAGCCGCGCCGTCCCGTGGCTGCTGTCCGGGCGAGCCCCCCAGGCCCTGCGTGACCAGGCGGCCCGCCTCGCCGCCCACGTGGCCGACCGCGACCTGACGGCCGAGGCGACCGGGCACGCGCTGTTCGCCTCCCGCAGCGCCTTCGAGTACCGGGCCGTCGTCCTGGACGACGGCACCGGTGACTTCCTCGCCGGGCTGGACGCTCTGGCCGCCGGGGAACCGTGCGCGTCGGTGGTCTCCGGCGCGCCCCGGCCCACCGGGCGCGGTCCCGTCTTCGTCTTCCCCGGCCAGGGAAGCCAGTGGGCCGGGATGGCCGGCGAGCTCCTCGACACCTCGACGGTGTTCGCCACCCGCTGGGCCGAGTGCGAGCGCGCCCTCGCGCCGTACGTCGACGTCCCGCTCACGGAGGCGCTCCGCGACGGCACGGCCCTCGACCGGGTCGACGTCGTCCAGCCCCTCCTGTTCGCGGTCATGGTGTCGCTGGCCGAGGTGTGGCGGTCCTACGGGGTACGCCCCGCGGCGGTGGTCGGACACTCGCAGGGAGAGATCGCCGCCGCCTGCGTCGCGGGCGCGCTGTCCCTGGACGACGCCGCGCGCGTGGTCGCCCTGCGCGCGCGGGCGCTCGGCGCGCTGGCCGGTGCGGGCGGCATGGTCTCCGTCGCCCTCCCGCCCGAGGAGGCCGAGGCCTGGCTGCCGCGATGGGACGGCCGGATCTCCGTGGCCGCGGTCAACGGCCCGGCCTCCGTGGTGGTCTCGGGTGAACCGGCGGACCTGGACGCGCTGATGGAGTACGCCCGCGCCCGGGACGTACGGGTGCGCCGCATCGAGGTCGACTATGCCTCGCATTCGGCGCAGGTGGCCCGTATCGAGGACGAGGTCCTGCGGCTGCTCGAACCGGTCCGGCCGCGAGCGTCCGAGATCCCCTTCTTCTCCACCGTCACGGCGCAGTGGCAGGACACCACCGTGCTGGACGCCGCCTACTGGTACCGCAACCTGCGCGAACCGGTGCTGTTCGCCCCGGCCGTCGGCGCCCTCGTCGACCAGGGACACACCGTGTTCGTCGAGGTCAGCCCGCATCCGGTGCTCACCTCCGGTCTGCTGGAGGCCGCCGAGCACGAAGACGCGGACCTGACGGTGACCGGCACCCTGCGCCGGGGCGAGGGCGGACTGGCCCGGATGCACACCTCGCTCGCCGAGCTGTGGGTCCGCGGCACGCCCGTCGACTGGTCGCCCGCGTTCGGCCCCGCCCCCTCCCGGCCGGTGCCGTTGCCCACCTACGCCTTCCAGCGCAGCCGCTACTGGCCCGAACCCCGGCCCGCCGCGGCCGACCCGGTGTACGACACGTTCTGGCGGGCCGTGGACGAAGCGGACCTGCCCGTGCTGACCCGCACCCTCGGCGTCACCGACGACCAGCCGCTGCGCGAGGTGCTGCCCGCCCTGTCGGCCTGGCGGCGCGGCCGTACGGAGCAAGCCGTCATCGACGGCTGGCGCTACCGCGTGACGTGGAAGCGGCTGCCGGACGCGGCCACCGCCGAACTGCCCGGTACCTGGCTCCTGGTGACGCCCGAGGGCGCCGCCGGCGACCCGGCCGTCACCGCCGTGCTGAACGCGGTACGGGAAGCGGCCGGCAGCACGGTGACCGTCGCGGTCGGCGGCGGCGACGAGCCGACCGCCCTCGCGGCGACGCTGCGCGAGGCGCTGGCCGACGCCGGCGCGGCCGGTACGGACGTGGCCGGCGTGGCCACCCTGACCGGCGTCGACGTCTCGCCGCACCCGGAGAGCCCGGTCGTCCCGCTGGGCACGGCACTCACCGTCACCCTGCTCCAGGCACTGCACACGGCCGGTATCGAGGCGCCGCTGTGGTGCCTGACCCGCGGTGCCGTGGCAGCCGGCGAGGACGACGACCGGCCCGGCAGTCCGCTGCAGTCCGCGCTCTGGGCGCTGGGCCGGATCGCGGCCGTGGAATCCCCGGGAACCTGGGGAGGCCTCGTCGACCTGCCCGACACCCTCGACGAGACGGCCGTGGGCAGGCTGCTCGCCGTCCTCGCGGGACGGGACGACGAGGACCAAGTGGCGCTGCGCGCCTCGGGAGCGTACGGCCGTCGGCTGGAGCGGGCCCGTCCCACCGCCACGCCCGGCTCCGGCTGGCACCCGCGCGGCACGGTGCTGGTGACCGGCGGCACCGGAGCGCTCGGTGGACGCGTCGCCCGCTGGCTCGCACGGGAGGGCGCCGAGCACATCGTGCTCACCAGCCGCCGCGGCCCCCGGGCCCCCGGAGCCGACGACCTGGTGGCCGAACTGACCGGCCTCGGAGCCCGGGCGACCGTGCTGGCCTGCGACCTGAGCGTGCCCGCCGAGGCGAACGCGCTGGTCGACCGGATCCGGAGCGACGGGGACCGGATCGGAGCCGTCATCCACACCGCGGGCGCGGGCGGCCTCGGGCCGCTCCTCGACGCGAGCCTGGCCGACATGGAGCTGGCCATGGCCGGGAAGGTCGCCGGCATCGACAACCTCGAGCGGGCGCTGGACGACGAACAGCCCGACGTCGTCGTCTACTTCTCCTCCATCAGCGCCTCCTGGGGCGCGGGGGAGCACGGCGTCTACGCGGCGGCCAACGCCGTTCTGGACGCCCGTGCCGAGGCACGCCACGCGGCCGGTGCGCACACGGTGTCGGTGGCCTGGGCACCCTGGGGCGGTGGTGGCATGATCGACGACCCCGCCGTCGCCGACATGCTCAACCGCATGGGCGTGCCCCTGGTCGACCCCGACCTGGCGATCAGCGGCCTTGCCACGATCCTCGCCGAGGGGGAGGAGTCGCTCCTCCTGGTGGACGTGGACTGGGGCCGGTTCATCCCGCAGTTCACCCTGCGTCGCCCCAGCCGGCTGTTCGACGAACTGCCCGAGGCGCGGGCGGACGAGGCCGGGACGGGCCCCGCCCCGGCCGACGCCCTCTCCCCGCTCGGCCGCCGGCTGTCCGGACTGAGCGGCGCCAAGCGCGCCACGGCGCTGCGCGACCTCGTGCGTGAGCACGTCGCCGCGGTACTGGGCCACGGCGACCCGGCGGCCGTCGACGCGGGACGGGCGCTGAAGGACCTCGGCTTCGACTCGCTGACGGCGGTCGAGTTGCGCGACCGGCTGAGCACCGTGGCCGGCATGCGTCTGCCGGCCACCCTGGTCTTCGACCACCCCACCATCGCCGAACTCGCCGACTTCCTGGCCCGCGGCCTGGAACCCGAGGCCGCCCAGCCCGCCGCGGCCCCCGCCACCGTCGTCCGCGTCGACCAGGACGAGCCGATCGCCGTCGTCTCGATGGCCTGCCGTTACCCCGGCGACGTCGCCTCCGCCGAGGATCTGTGGCAGGCCGTACGCGACGAACGCGACATGATCACGCCCTTCCCGGTGGACCGGGGCTGGCCGCTGCACCGGATCGTGAACGGCGATCCCGACACGCCCGGCACCAGCTACGTCGACCACGGCGGATTCCTGCACGACGCGGGCGACTTCGACCCCGGCTTCTTCGGCATCTCGCCGCGCGAGGCCCAGGCGATGGACCCGCAGCACCGGCTGCTGCTGGAGACCTCCTGGGAGGTGCTGGAGCGGGCGGGCATTCCCCCCAGGTCCCTGCGCGGCAGCCGGACCGGTGTGTACGTGGGCCTGACCGATCAGACCTACGGCACCCGGCTGCGAGGCTCGGCCGACGGCATGGAGGGCTTCCTCGTCAGCGCGGCGTCCAGCGTCGCCTCCGGCCGGATCTCCTACTCCCTCGGCCTGCAGGGCCCCGCGCTGACCGTGGACACGGCCTGCTCCTCGTCGCTGGTGGCCCTGCACACCGCCGCCCAGGCGCTGCGAGGCGGCGAGTGCGACCTCGCCATCGCCGGCGGCGCCACCGTCATGCCGGACCCCACCTCCTTCGTGGCCTTCAGCCGGCAGCGCGGACTGGCCGCCAACGGCCGCTGCAAGCCGTTCGCCGGCGCCGCGGACGGGTTCTCCCTCGGTGAGGGCGCCGGCGTCCTGCTGCTGGAGCGGCTGTCCGACGCCCGACGGCTCGGACATCCCGTACTGGCGCTCGTCCGCGGCTCCGCGGTGAACCAGGACGGGGCCTCCAACGGGATCACCGCACCCAACGGCCCCTCCCAGGAGCGGGTCATCCGGCAGGCGCTGACCAACGCCGCGCTGCCGCCCTCGGCGGTGGACGTGGTGGAGGCGCACGGCACCGGCACCACGCTCGGCGACCCGATCGAGGCGCAGGCGCTGCTGGCCACCTACGGCCAGGACCGCCCGGCCGGACGGCCGCTGTGGCTGGGCTCGGTCAAGTCGAACATCGGGCACACGCAGGCCGCCGCCGGTATGGCCGGCGTCATCAAGATGGTGCAGGCCATGCGCCACGGGCTGATGCCGCGCACCCTGCACGTGGACGAGCCCAGCCCGCACGTGGACTGGAGCACCGGAGCGGTGGAACTCCTCGTCGAGGCACGGCGGTGGCCGCGCGGCGACGAACCGCGCCGCGCGGGGGTGTCCGCGTTCGGGATCAGCGGCACCAACGCGCACGTCGTCCTGGAGGAGGCGGCGGAGCCGCACCACGACGACACCGGCACCGACGGGAGCGCCGGGGCACCGGACACCGGGGCACCGGACACCGGGGCACCGGACACCGCGGCACCCGCCCGTTGCGTGCCGCTCGTCCTGTCCGCCCGCACCCAGGGCGCGCTGCGTGACCAGGCCAGCCGCCTGACGGCCCTCCTGGACCGCGGTGAGCACGAGGTCACCGACCTCGCCTACTCGCTGGCCACGACCCGCGGCGTGCTGGACCGGGCGGCGGTCCTCGTCGCCGCCGACCGGGACGAACTGGGCCGGAGCCTGGCCGATTTGGCCGCGAGCGGGGCCGCCGAGGAACGGGCCGGGGGCGGACTTGCCTTCCTCTTCACCGGCCAGGGCGCCCAGCGCACCGGCATGGGACGCGGCCTGTACGAGGCGTACCCGGAGTTCGCCGCGGCCTTCGACGCGGTGTGCGCGGAACTCGACCGGCACCTGCCGCGCCCGCTGCGCACGGTCCTGTGGGCCGGGCCCGGCACGGACGAGGCCACGCTGATCGACCAGACCCTCTACACCCAGACCGGACTGTTCGCCGTGGAGGTGGCCTTGTTCCGGCTGCTGGAGCACTGGGGCGTACGGCCCGACGCCCTGCTCGGACACTCGGTCGGCGAGCTGGCCGCCGCGCACGTGGCCGGCGTGTGGTCGGCCGCCGACGCGGCCCGGGTGGTCGCCGCCCGCGCCCGGCTGATGCAGGAACTGCCCGAGGGCGGCGCCATGCTGTCCGTCGCCGCGGCCGAGGACGAGGTGGCCGCGGTACTCGGCGACACGTTCGCCGAGGTCGCCGTCGCCGCGGTCAACGGCCCCGCCTCGCTGGTCCTGTCCGGCACCGGGGAAGCCGTCACGGCCGCCGGCGCCCGGCTCGCGGAGGCGGGGCTGCGCACCAAGCGGCTCACCGTCAGCCACGCCTTCCACTCCCCCCTGATGGAGCCGATGCTCGCCGCCTACGAGCGGGAACTCGCCCAGGTCTCCTTCGCCGAGCCGACGCTGCCCGTCGTCAGCGACCTCACCGGTGAGGTGGCCGGCGCCGAGCTGTGCGACCCCGCCTACTGGGTGCGCCAGGTGCGCGAGGCGGTGCGGTTCGCCGACGGGGTGCGCACGCTGCTCGACGAGGGCGCCACCACCTTCCTGGAACTGGGCCCGGACGGCGTCCTGACCGCCATGGCACAGGAGTCGGCGGGGGAGCGGGCCGTCGGCATCGCCGCCCAGCGCCGCGACCGCGACCAGGTGCGCACCCTGCTCACCGCGCTCGGCAGGCTCCACGTGCGCACCGAACGCGTCGACTGGACCGCGTTCTTCCACGGCACCGGCGCCCGCCGGGTGGAGCTGCCCACCTACGCGTTCCAGCACCGGCGCTACTGGCTGGACGCGCCGACGGGTGGCGACGAGGCGTTGGAGGGCGCGGGCCTGACCGGCACCGGCCACCCGCTGCTGAAGGCGTCCGTGACGCTGCCGGGGACGGGCGGGTCCCTGTTCAGCGGCACCCTGCCCGCACCCGCGGACGGGCGGCCGCTGTCCGACGGCGACGTCCTCGACCTGATGCTGTGGGCCGGCGGGAGCCTCGGCTGTCACCGGATCGCCGAACTCGAGGTGACCGGGCCGGTTCCGCACGCCCCCCTGGCACCCCTGCACCTGGTGGTCGCCGCACCCGACGAGGACGGGAACCGGGACTGCACGCTCCACGTGGGCCCGGCGGACGGCCCCGTCGCCGAGGGGGCCTGGACACGGATCGCCCGCGGCGTACTCGGCGGCGACGCCCCACGGCCCGGGCCCGGGCCCGACACCGCCACCGGTACGGCGGCCTGGCCGCCGACCGACGCCGAACCCGTCGGCGCCGACCTGGTGTGGCGCCGGGGAGAGGACGAGCTGTTCGCCGAGCTGGCCCTGACCGAACGGGACGCGGCCGACGCCGACCGCTTCGGCCTCCACCCCGAACTGCTGACCGAGGTACTGGAACTGATCGCCGAACTGGCCGGGCGGCCGGTCCGCCTCACCGGGGTGACCCGGTACGCGGCCGGCGCCACCGAGCTGCGCGTCCACCTGACCCGCAGCGCCCCCGACGCCGTCACCGTCCTGCTGACCGACGCGGACGCGTCGCCGGTGCTCTCGGTGGAGCACGTCCAGGTCGGCACCGGCGGCCCCGCCGCCGCCCGCCCGGACACGCACACCGCTCCGGACGCCCTGTACCGGCCGGTCTGGACGCCGGTGGACGACCTCGCCCCCGCCCCGGAGGAACGCTGGGCCGTGGTGGGCTCCGCCGCCGACGGCCTGGCCAAGGCCCTGGCGGCGGAGGGTGCCGAGGCGGCCGCCCACCCGGACCCGGCG
This sequence comes from Streptomyces pactum, assembly GCF_002005225.1. Classification (NCBI taxonomy): domain Bacteria; kingdom Bacillati; phylum Actinomycetota; class Actinomycetes; order Kitasatosporales; family Streptomycetaceae; genus Streptomyces; species Streptomyces pactum. Next base: position 2,918,756 of record NZ_CP019724.1, on the reverse strand, counting down.
TCCCTCGGCGACGCGGCCGGCCGCGGTGACGGGCCCGGCCTCGTCGTCCTGCCCGTGGAGACGGAGCCCGGCACCCCCGTGGAGTCCGCGCGCCGTACCGTGCACCGCACCCTGGCCCTGGTCGGGGAACTGCTCGCGGACACCCGGCTGACCGGCGCCCGGCTCGTCCTCGTCACGAGGACCGCCGTGTCGACCGGCGACGGCACCGCGGTCGACCCCGCGCAGGCGGCGGTCCGCGGACTGCTGCTCTCCGCCCAGGCCGAACATCCCGACCGGTTCGTCCTGGCCGACCTGGGCGACCGGGAGGAGGACGCCGATCCGCTCGCGGCGGCCGTCGGCACCGCCCTGGCGGCGGACGAGCCGCAGTTCGCGATCCGCGACGGCCGGCTGCTCGTACCCCGGCTGGCCCGGGTCACCGAGCCGCCGCAGGACCCCGCCGCCGAAGCTCCCGAGCACGGCACGGTGCTGGTCACCGGCGCCACCGGAGGCATCGGCACCGAGGTCGTGCGGCACCTGGCGGCCGAACACGGCGTGCGCAGGCTGCTCCTGCTCAGCCGGAAGGGACCGGACGACCCCCGCGCGGCCGAACTGGGCCGCGAACTGGCCGCGTGCGGCGCCGAGGCGACGTTCAGGGCCTGCGACATCGCGGACCGCGCCGCTCTGGAGGCCGCGCTGGCCGGCGTCCCGGCCGAGCACCCGGTGACCGCGGTCGTACACATCGCGGGCGTCGTGGACGACGGCGTGCTCACCACGCTGACCCCCGAGCGGATCGACACCGTCATGCGGCCCAAGGCGGAGGCCGCGCACCACCTGCACGAGCTGACCGCGGGTCTGGGACTGTCCCACTTCGTCCTGTTCTCCTCCGGCGTCGGCGTGTTCGGCGGCGCCGGACAGGCCAACTACGCCGCGGCCAACGCCTTCCTGGACGCGCTCGCGCACGGCAGGCGGGCGGCCGGGCTCCCGGCGACCTCGCTCGCCTGGGGCCTGTGGGAGACCGACTCCGGCATGTCCGCCCGCCTGTCCGATGTGGACCGCCGCCGGATGGCCCAGGCCGGGGTCCTCGCCCTCACCCCGCGACAGGGTCTCGCGCTGTTCGACCGGGCCTGGGCCTCCGGCGCGGCCGCCCTGGTGCCGATGGGCCTGGACACGCGCGTACTGCGGAAGAAGGCGGCCGACGGCACGCTGCCCGCGCCGTTCCGCTCACTGGTCCGCGCCCCGCTGCGCCGGGCCGCCGCCGGCACCGGACGGGCGAGCGGACAGTCCTTCGCGCAACGCCTGGCCGAGCAGTCCGAGAGCGGTCGGCGCCAACTGCTGCTGGAACTGATCCAACGGCAGGTGGCCACCGTCCTCGACTACGTCGCCGACGCCCCCCTCGACGCCCGCCGCTCCTTCCGGGAGCTGGGCTTCGACTCGCTCACCGCGGTGGAACTGCGCAACGGCCTGGTCGCCGAGACCGGCGTCCAGCTCTCCGCCGCGCTGGTCTTCGACTACCCCACCGCGACCGCGCTCGCCGAGCACCTGGAGAGCAAGCTCCTGGGATCGGTGGCGGGGGCGCCCCAGTCCGTGCACACCCAGCTCGACCACCTGGAGGCCGCGCTCGCGGCCCCGCCGCCGGACACCGCCGACCGCGAACAGATCGCGGCCCGGCTGCGCGCGCTGGCGACCGCCTGGAGCACACCGCCCGACGACGGCGCCGCCGCCGGCGACGTCACCAGCAAGCTCGATTCCGCCACGGATGAAGAGCTGTTCGACTTCATCAACGCGGAACTCGGAGAGGACTGAGCCGGATGGCCAACGAGCAGGAGCTGCGGGACTACCTCAAGCGGGTCAGCGCCGACCTGCACCGCACGCGTCGGCGCCTGGCCGACGCGGAGGCGAGGAGCACCGAGCCCGTCGCGATCGTCGGAATGGCCTGCCGCTACCCCGGTGGTGTCAGCTCTCCCGAGGACCTGTGGCGGCTGGTGATCGAGGAGACCGATGCCATCGGCCCATTCCCCACCGACCGGGGCTGGGACCTGGACGGCTTCCACCACCCCGACCCCGACCACCCCGGCACCTGCTACGCCTCCGGGGGCGGGTTCGTCGACGACATCGCCTCGTTCGACGCGGCCTTCTTCGGTATCTCCCCGCGCGAGGCGCAGACCATGGACCCCCAGCAGCGGCTGCTGCTGGAGACCTCCTGGGAAGCGCTCGAACAGGCCGGACTCGACATCCACGCGCTGCGCGGCAGCCGTACGGGCGTGTTCGCCGGACTGAATCAGCAGGACTACGGCACCCTGCTCGCCGCCACCGCCGACGGGCTGGACAGCTACGGCGCCACCGGCACCTCCAACAGCGTCCTGTCCGGCCGCGTCTCCTACGCCCTGGGCCTGGAGGGCCCCGCCGTCACCGTCGACACCGCCTGCTCCTCCTCGCTGGTGACCCTGCACCTCGCCGTGCAGGCACTGCGCAACGGCGAATGCGACCTCGCTCTGGCCGGCGGGGCGACGACCCTGTCCACCTCCGCCGTCCACCTGGCCCTGTCCGGGCAGCGCGCACTGGCACCCGACGGCCGTTCCAAGGCCTTCTCGGCGGCCGCCGACGGCGCCGGCTGGAGCGAAGGCGTCGGCGTCCTCGCCGTCGAGCGGCTCTCCGACGCGCGCCGGCTCGGCCACCGCGTCCTCGCGGTGCTGCGGGGCAGCGCGGTCAACCAGGACGGCGCGTCCAACGGCCTGACCGCGCCCAACGGCCCCTCGCAGCAGCGGGTCATCCGCCAGGCGCTGGCCAACGCGGGCCTCACGCCCGCCGACGTGGACGTGGTCGAGGCACACGGCACGGGAACCAGCCTCGGCGACCCGATCGAGGCGGACGCGCTGCTGGCCACCTACGGCCGGGCGAGGCCGGCCGGCCGGCCGCTGTGGCTCGGCTCGCTCAAGTCCAACATCGGCCACAGCGGAGCCGCGGCCGGAGTGGGCGGCGTGATCAAGATGGTGCAGGCGCTGCGGCACGGCATCCTGCCCAGGACGCTGCACGCCGGGGAACCCACCCCGAACGTCGACTGGACCACGGGCGCCGTGGAACTCCTCGACCGGGCCCGCGACTGGCCCGCCTCCGGCACCCCCCGCCGGGCCGCCGTCTCCTCGTTCGGCATCAGCGGCACCAACGCCCACGTCATCCTGGAAGAGGACACCGCCGAGAACACCGGCGCGGAGAGTGGGGACGAGGAACCTCAAGCGTCCGGGGCCCCGGCCCCGCCGCTGCTGCCGTGGGTGCTCTCCGCGCGCAGCGAGCCCGCACTGCGCGGCCAGGCCCGCGCCCTGCACGCCCACCTGCTGGCCCGTCCCGAAGCGGCCGACGCCGACGTGGCCCTCTCACTCGCCACGACCCGCACCGGCCTCGAGCACCGGGCCGCCGTACTCGCCGCCGACCGGGAGGGGTTCCTCGACGCCCTGGACGCCCTCGCCGAGGACCGCCCCGCCGAAGGGGTGCTGCGCGGCACCCCCGCCGAGGGCAAGGTCGTGTTCGTCTTCCCCGGCCAGGGCGCGCAGTGGGCAGGCATGGCCCGCGAACTCCTCGACACCGCACCGGTGTTCGCCGCCAAGGCGGCCGAGTGCGCCGCGGCCGTCGAGGAGTTCGTGGACTTCCGGGTCCTCGACGTGCTGCGCGACGAGCCCGGCGCCGCGTCCATGGACCGCATCGAGGTCGTCCAGCCCGTGCTGTTCACCGTCATGGTGTCGCTGGCCGAGCTGTGGCAGTCCCACGGGGTACGGCCCGACGCCGTGGTCGGCAGCTCCCAGGGCGAGATCGCCGCCGCCCACGTCGCGGGCGCTCTCAGCCTCGAGGACGCCGCCCGCGTGATCTGCCTGCGCAGCCAGTTGCTCGCCGAGACCCTGGTCGGCGAGGGCGCCGTCGCGTCGGTGGCACTGCCCGCCGACGAGGTCCGCGAGCGGCTGCGGCGCTGGGACGGCCGGCTGTCCTTGGCCGGCGTCAACGGGCCCCGCCTCGTCGCCGTCGCCGGAGCCGACGCCGCGCTGGCCGAGTTCGTCGCCGAGTGCGCCCGCGACCAGGTGCGCGCCAGGACGGTGGCAGCCACCGTGCCGACGCACTGCGCCCTCGTCGACCCGCTGCGCGAGCGTTTGCTGGAACTGCTGGCACCGGTCCGGCCGCGCACCGGCACCGTGGCGCTGTACTCGACGGTGACCGGCGGCCTGCTCGACACGGCCACCATGGACGCCGACTACTGGTACGACAACACGCGCGCGCCGGTGCTCTTCGAGCCCGTCGTCCGCACCCTGCTCGCCGAGGGCCACAGCGCCTTCGTCGAGTCCAGCCCGCACCCGGTGCTGGCCATGGCCGTCGAGCAGACCGTCGACGACACGGGAGCACCCGCGGTCGTCGTGGAGTCCCTGCGGCGCGACGAGGGCGACCTCGGCAGGATCGCGACCTCCCTGGCCAAGGCCCACCTGGGCGGTGTCCGCGTCGACTGGAACACCGTGTTCGCCGGCACCGGCGCCCGCACCGTGGAACTGCCCACCTACGCCTTCCAGCGCACCCGCTACTGGGCCGAGGGCGCCGCCCGCTCCGGCGACGTGAGCTCCGTCGGGCTCTCCTCGGTCGACCACCCGCTGCTGGGCGCCCTGGTCCGGATGGCCGACGGCGACGGTGCCGTGCTCACCGGACGCCTGTCGCCGCGTACTCAGGGCTGGCTCGCCGCGCACGGCGTGTCCGGCCGGGTGATCTTCCCGGGCACCGGGTTCGTGGAACTGGCCGTGCTCGCCGGCGACCAGGTCGGCTGCGGCCGGATCGAGGAACTGACCCTGCACACCCCGCTCGTCCTGCCGCACACCGGAGCGACGGTCGTACAGGCGCACGTCGAGTCGGCCGACGAGACGGGGGCGCGCCCGGTCGGCGTGTACTCCCGACCCGAGGACGCACCGGCCGACACCCCCTGGACACAGCACGCCTCCGGACTGCTCGCCGCCGGGTCCGGCGGCGAGGACGGCGACTCGCTCGCCGGCATCTGGCCGCCGGAGGGCGCCGAGCCGGTGGACATCACCGGGATGTACGAGCGCATGGCCGAGGCCGGCTACCAGTACGGCCCCGAGTTCCGCGGCCTGCGCCAGGTGTGGCACCGCGACGGCGAGGTGTACGCCGAGGTGGCCCTGCCCGACGACCAGACGTCCGCCGCCGAACGCTTCGGCCTGCACCCGGCGCTCTTCGACGCCGCCCTGCACGCCATGTTCACCTGGGACGGCGACGACGGCGGCGGCGTCGGCATGCCGTTCTCCTGGACCGGGGTGCGACTGCACGCCACCGGCTGTGCGCGACTGCGCGTGCGGCTGTCCCGGCGCGGTGAGAACGAGGTCGCCGTGGCACTGGCGGACGAGGCGGGCGATCCCGTCCTGTCGGTCGACTCCCTCGTCGTGCGCCGGATGACCGAGGCCGCGCTGAGCACCGTACGCACCGACGCGCTCTACCGGCTCGACTGGAGGACCCTGCCCGCCCGGGAGCGGGAGCCCGCGCGCCGCCACGTGGTCCTCGGTGCCGACCCGCTCGGCGTCGGCACCGCCCTGCCCGGCGCCGAAGCCGTGGCCGGCATCGAGGAACTCGCCGCGCGCGTCGCCGCCGACCGCACCGCCGTCACCGCGCTGCTGCCCGTCGGCGGCGAACCGGCGGGCGACACGGCCGACACCGTCGTCGGCACCCTCGCCCTGCTCCAGGAGTGGATCGCCGACAGCCGCCTCGACGACTGCCGGCTCGTCGTGGTCACCCGCGGCGCCGTGGCGAGCGCGGCCGACGAGGACGTCACCGACCTCGCCGCCGCCGGAGTGTGGGGGCTGCTGCGCTCGGCGCAGAACGAACACCCCGGCCGCTTCGGCGTCGTCGACCTCGACCGGACCGCCGAGTCCGCCGCGGCGCTCGGCGCCGCCCTCGCCTCGGACGAGGAGCAGATCGCCCTGCGGGCCGGTGCGGCACGCACCCCGGCACTCACCCGCTGGGACGCGGCCGCGGCGATCGTGCCGCCGCCCGGGGAGAGCGCCTGGCGGCTGGAGAACACCAGGCCCGGCACCATCGAGGGCCTGACCGCGATGCCCTGCCCCGAACTCCTCGAACCGCTTCGGCCGCGCCAGGTGCGGATCGCCGTCCGCGCCGCCGGCATCAACTTCAAGGACGTGGTGGTCGCCCTCGACCTGGTGCCCGGACTGACCGGACTGGGCGGCGAGATCGCCGGCGTGGTCACCGCCGTCGGCCCCGACGTCACCCACCACCGGGTCGGCGACCGCGTCTTCGGCCTGTCCACCGAGGTGTTCGGCCCGGTGACCGTCGCCGACGAACGCACCGTGCACCGCATACCCGACGGCTGGGCCTTCGAGGAGGCCGCCGCCGTCTGCGTCGCCTACCTGACCGCCTACTACGGGCTCGTCGACCTCGGCGGCCTGCGCCCCGGCCAGTCCGTGCTCGTCCACGCCGCGGCCGGCGGCGTCGGCAGCGCCGCCGTCCAGCTCGCCCGCCACCTCGGCGCCGACGTCTACGGCACCGCCAGCCCGGGCAAGTGGGACACGCTGCGCGCCGCCGGACTGGACGCCGCGCACCTCGCCAACTCCCGCACCCTCGACTTCGAGCAGTGGTTCCTGCAGTCCACCGACGGACGCGGCATGGACATCGTCCTGGACTGCCTGGCCGGGGAATTCGTCGACGCGGGCCTCAGGCTGCTGCCCCGCGGCGGACACTTCCTGGAGATGGGCAAGACCGACAAACGCGACCCCGACCAGGTCGCCGCCGCCCACCCGGGCGTCACCTACCGGGCCTACGACCTGCCCGAAGCCGGCCTCGACCGCATCCACGAGATGCTGGCCACGCTCGCCCCGCTGTTCGCCGACGGCACCCTGCGCCCGCCGCCCCTCAACACCTGGGACATCCGCGAGGCCCGCGCCGCCTTCCGGGCCCTGAGCCAGGCCGCACTCGTCGGCAAAGCCGTGCTCACCGTCCCCGGCGACCCGTTCCCCACCCACGGCACCGTCCTGATCACCGGCGGCACCGGCACCCTCGGCACGCTGCTCGCCCGCCACCTGGTGACCCGGCACGGCATCACCAGCCTGCTGCTGACCAGCCGGCGCGGACCGGACGCCCCCGGCGCGGCCGAACTCGCCGAGGAACTGACCCGGGCCGGCGCCCGGGTGACCTTCGCGGCCTGCGACATCGCCGACCGCGACCAGGTGTCCGCCCTCCTCGCGGGCATCCCCGCCGATCAGCCGCTCACCGCCGTCCTGCACACCGCGGGCGCACTGGACGACGGCCTGATCGAATCCCTCACCGCCGAACGGACCAGGGCGGTGCTGCGCCCCAAGGTGACCGGCGCACGCAACCTGCACGAGCTCACCCGGGACCTCGACCTGAGCGCGTTCGTACTGTTCTCCTCCATGGCCGGCACCATGGGCGCACCCGGCCAGGGCAACTACGCGGCCGCCAACGTGACGCTGGACGCCCTCGCCGCGCACCGGCGCGCCCAGGGGCTGCCCGGGCTCTCCCTGGCCTGGGGCTTCTGGGAGCAGCGCAGCGAGATGTCCGGCCACCTCGACGACCGCGACATGCGCCGCATGAGCCGCGGCGGCGTCGTACCGATGAGCAGCGACGAAGGCCTCGCCGTCTTCGACCTCGCGTGCCGCTCCGGCCACGCCCACCTCGTGCCCGCCAAGCTCAACCCGGCCGCACTCGCCGGCACCTCCGGCCGGGTCCCGCCGGTCATGCGGGCCCTGGTGCCCTCCCCTACCCGTCGGACCGGCCGCCGGGCGGCCGAGGCCCAGGGCGGCTCGCTGCGCGAGCGGCTGGTGCCGCTCACCGGCACCGAACGCATGCGGATCCTGCTCCAACTGGTCCGCTCCCACGCCGCCACCGTGCTCGGGCACTCCGATGCCGAAGCGGTCGGCTCGACGGCACCCTTCCGCGAACTGGGCTTCGACTCGCTGACCGCCGTGGAGTTCCGCAACCGGCTGACCGGCGCCGTCGGCTTCCGGCTGCCCGTCACCGTGGTCTTCGACCACCCGACCCCCGGCGCCCTCGCGGACTTCCTCGCCGCCGAACTCCTCGGCGACCTGGACGAACCCGCGAGCCCCGCGGCCACCGCGCCCGCCTCCGCCCCACCCCGCACCGACGGCGAACCCCTCGTGATCGTCGGCATGGCGTGCCGCTACCCGGGCGGCATCACCTCGCCCGACGAACTGTGGGACCTCGTCATGGACGAGCGGGACGCCGTCTCCGGCTTCCCCGCGGACCGCAACTGGACCAGCGAACCGCCCGCCGACGGAGCCGTGCCGCAGCAGGGCGGATTCCTGGACCGCGTCGCCGACTTCGACGCCGCGTTCTTCGGCATCTCCCCCCGCGAGGCCCTGACCATGGACCCGCAGCAGCGGCTGCTCCTCGAGACGTCCTGGGAGGCGCTGGAACGCGCCGGCATCGCACCCGGCACGCTGCGCGGCACCCGTACCGGCGTCTTCGTCGGCGCGGCCGCCTCCGGTTACACCGGTCTCTTCCCGCGCGGCTCGCAGGCCCTGGCCGGCTACGGGGTGACCGGGGCCTCCGCCAGCGTGGTCTCCGGCCGCGTCGCCTACGTCCTCGGCCTCGAAGGGCCCGCGGTGACCGTGGACACGGCCTGCTCCTCGTCGCTGGTCGCCCTGCACACCGCTGCCCAGTCCCTGCGCGACGGCGACTGCGACCTGGCGCTCGCCGGCGGTGTCGCCGTGATGACCAGCCCCTTCCTCTTCGACGACTTCGCCAAGCAGGGCGGCCTCGCGCCCGACGGCCGCTGCAAGGCCTTCGCCGGCGCGGCCGACGGCACCGGCTGGGCCGAGGGCGCCGGCATCGTCCTGGTCGAGCGCCTGTCCGACGCGCGCCGCAACGGGCACCCCGTGCTCGCCGTGCTGCGGGGCAGCGCCGTCAACCAGGACGGCGCCTCCAACGGCCTCACCGCACCCAGCGGACCTTCCCAGCAGCGGGTGATCCGGCAGGCGCTCGAACGGGCCGGGCTGGCCGCCACCGACGTCGACGCCGTAGAGGCGCACGGCACGGGCACCACCCTCGGCGACCCCATCGAGGCCCAGGCCCTCCTCGCCACCTACGGCCAGGGCCGCGACGGGGCAGAACCGCTGCTGCTCGGCTCGCTGAAGTCCAACATCGGCCACAGCCAGGCCGCCGCCGGCGTGGGTGGCGTGATCAAGACGGTGCAGGCCCTGCGGCACGGAGTCCTGCCCCGCACCCTGCACGTCGACGAGCCGACCCCGCACGTCGACTGGTCCGCGGGCGCCGTCGAACTGCTCGCCGAGCCCCGGCAGTGGCCCGACACCGGCCGACCGCGCCGGGCCGGAATCTCCTCGTTCGGCGTCAGCGGCACCAACGCCCACATCATCCTGGAACAGGCCGCCGAACCGGAGCCCGCGGCCGCTCCCCGAACGCCCCTGCCGGTCACCCCGTGGCTGCTGTCGGGCCACGACGAACAGGCCCTGCGCGCCCAGGCGGCGACCCTGCTGACCCGTCTGCGCCGACACCCGCAGGGCACGGTCACCGACATCGGCCACACCCTGGCCACCCGCCGCACCGCACTGGAACACCGGGCCGCGCTGCCGGTCACCGACCGGGAGGAAGCCCTGGCCCGGCTCGCCGAGTTCGCGGCCGGCCGGAACCCGGACGGACTGCTGCGCGGCACCGCCGACGAAGGCGGCCTCGCCCTGCTGTTCGCCGGACAGGGATCCCAGCGGCAGGGCATGGGACGGGAGCTGTACGCCGCCTTTCCCGCGTTCGCCCGCGCCTTCGACGACGTCTGCGCGCACATCGACCCGCTGCTCGGCCGGCCGCTCGGCGAGAGCGTGTTCACCGCCGAGGCCGCCGAACTCGACCGGACCGCCCTCGCCCAGCCCGCCCTGTTCGCCCTCGAAGTGGCCCTGTTCCGGCTGCTGGAGGCCTGGGGCGTGGTCCCCGACTACCTCCTCGGGCACTCCGTCGGCGAGATCGCCGCAACCCACGCGGCGGGAGTCCTGGACCTCGCCGACGCCGCCCGGCTCGTGGTCGCCCGCGGCCGGCTCATGCAGGCCCTGCCCGCGGGCGGAGCCATGCTGGCCGTCCAGGCCGCGGAAGGCGAAGCCGCCACCGCGCTCACCACGGTGTCGTGCGAGCACGCCGACGCCGTCGACATCGCCGCCGTCAACGGCCCCCGCTCGGTGGTCTTCTCCGGAGCGGCCGCGGCCATCGACGCCCTGGAGACGCACTTCGCCGCGCAGGACAGGCGGACCCGGCGGCTCGGCGTCAGCCACGCCTTCCACTCGCCGCTCATGGTCCCCATGCTCGACGAGTTCGCCGACCTGGTCGCCGGACTGTCCTTCGCGCCGCCCCGCATCCCCGTCGTCTCCAACCTCACCGGAACCGTCCTGGGCGCCGACGAGTACACCGACCCGCAGTACTGGGTGCGGCATGCCCGGCACACCGTCCGGTTCGCCGACGGCGTGGCGGCCCTCACCGCGGCGGGCGTCACCTCCTTCCTCGAACTGGGACCGGACGCGACGCTCACCACGATGACCGAGGACTGCCTCGACACCGCTCCCGCGGGGGCGTGCACCTCGCTGCTGCGGCGCACCGGACCGGAACCCGACACCCTCCTCACCGCCCTGGCCCGCACCCACGTGCACGGCGTCGGCGTGAACTGGGACGCCGTCTTCGAAGGCACCGGAGCCCGGCCGGTGGACCTGCCGACCTACGCCTTCCAGCGGACGTCCTACTGGCCCGCCGAGTCCACCACGGAACGCGGCGACCTGTCCTCGGCCGGCCTGGACGGCACCGGACACCCGCTGCTCGGCGCCATGGTCCGCTCCGCCTCCGGCGGCGACACCCTGTTCACCGGCGAACTGTCCCTCGCCGCGCAGCCCTGGCTCGCCGACCACCGGATCCTGGACGCCGCCCTCTTCCCCGGCACCGGATTCCTCGCCCTCGCCCTGTGGACGGGCGACCGCCTCGGCGCGGGCCACGTCGACGAACTCGTCGTCCACAGCCCGCTCGTCCTGCCCGAGCGCGGCGGTGTCACCGTACAGGTCGTCGTCGGCGAGACGACGGACGAGGACCGCAGGCCGGTCGCCGTCTACTCCCGCCCCGCCGGCACCACCGAATGGACCCGCCACGCGGAAGGACTCCTCACCACCGCCCCCGCGCCGCGGCCGGCCGGCCCCCTCACCCCGTGGCCACCGCAGGGCGCCGAACCCGTCCCGCTGGACGACTTCTACGACCGCCTGGCCACCGCCGGCACCGCCTACGGGCCGGTGTTCCAGGGCCTGACCGCGGCCTGGCGGCTGAACGACGAGGTCTACGCCGAGGTGGCACTCCCCGCTCAGGCCGCCGACGACGCCGCGGCCTTCGGTGTCCACCCCGCCCTGCTGGACGCCGCCCTGCACACCCTCGCGTTCCTGCCCTCCGCCAACCGCGGCAGCGGCCCGTTCCTGCCGTTCGCCTGGCGGAACGTCGCCGTGTCCGCGCCGGGCGCCACCACCTGCCGGATCCGCCTCGCGGCCGCAACCGGCAGCGACGAGGTGAGAGCCACCCTCCAGGACGGCACCGGACAACCGCTCCTGTCCGTGGGCGGTCTGAGCCTGCGCGCCGTCTCCCGCGCCCAACTGGGCACGTCCGTGGCCTCGTCCCTGTTCCGCCTCCACTGGACGCCCGCGCCCCGGCCGGAGGCCACCGGCGCCCCGGCCGTCCGCTGGGCCGTCGTAGGCCCCGGCACCCCCCAGAGCCCCGACATCGACCACTACCCGGACCTCGCGGCCCTGCGCCGGCACCTCGCCGACGGCGGCCCGGCCCCCGACCAGGTCCTCCTGCCCTGCGCCCCCACCACCACCGGCGTCGACCCGGCCGCCGCACGCACCGCCGTGCACACGGCTCTCGACACGCTGCGCACCTGGCTCGAGGACGAACACCTCGTCAAGAGCAGGCTGGTGCTGTGCACCCGCGGCGCCGTCGAGGCCCGCCCCGGCGACGGCGTACCGGACCTGGCGCACAGCGCGCTGTGGGGCCTGGCCCGCAGCGCCCAGCTCGAGCACCCCGGCCGGCTGCTCCTGGCCGACCTCGACACCGCCACCACGCTCGACGACCTCACCCGGTCCCCGCTCCTGGCCGGGACGGAGACCACCGACACCGACCAGTTCGCCTTCCGCGGCGATGCGGTTCTCGTACCCGCCCTGGCCCGCCACATCGTCCAAGCCCCGGCACCCGAGGGCCCGTGGCCCACCGACGGCACCACGCTCGTCACCGGCGCCGGCGGCATGATCGGCGGACTGCTCGCCCGGCACCTCGTCCAGCGGCACGGCGTACGCAGTCTGCTGCTGCTGGGCCGCCGCGGCGAGGACACGCCCGGCATGGCCGACCTCCGCCGGGACCTGACCGAAGCGGGAGCCGACGTCCGCATCGCCGCCTGCGACACGGCCGACCGGGACGCCCTGGCCGCCGTACTCGACACGATCCCGCGGACGGCACCCCTGTCCGCCGTCGTGCACGCCGCGGGCGTCGTCGACGACGGGCTGCTCGCCTCGCTCACCGACGAGCAGGTCGACCGCGTCCTGCGGCCGAAGATCGACGCGGTGGTGAACCTGCACGACCTCACCGCATCCCTCGGCCTCGGCGCCTTCGTCGTGTGCTCCTCGCTCGCGGGAGCCCTCGGCGGCGGTGGCCAGTCCGCCTACGCTGCCGCCAACGCCTACCTCGACGCCCTGTGCCTGCGGCGCCGCGCCGACGGCCTGCCCGCGCTCTCGCTCGCCTGGGGCCCCTGGGAGAGCGACTCCGGCATGACCGCCCAGCTCTCCGCCGCGGACCTGCGGCGCATCGCCCGCTCGGGCATGCGGCCGCTCGCCCCGGAAGACGGCCTGGCCCTCTTCGACGCGGCCCACGGCGGCGGCGAACCGGTGCTGCTGCCCTTCCGGTTCGAGCCGGGCGGACTGTCCGCCGCCGACCGGGCCGTCCTGCCCCTGCCACTGCGCGCCCTGGTGCCGCGGCCGAGCCCCCGGGCCGCCGAGGCGCCCACCGGTTCCACCGGGCTCCGGGAACGGCTGCGGCCCCTGTCGCAGGACGACCGGGCCGGCGCCCTGGAGGACCTCGTCCGCACCGAGGTCGCCGCGGTCCTCGCCCTGCCCTCGACGGAGGCGGTCCCGGCCACCAAGGCGTTCAAGAGCCTCGGCTTCGATTCCCTGATGTCGGTCGACCTGCGCAACCGCCTCAGCGTCCTGACCGGGGTACGGCTTCCCGCCACCCTGGTCTTCGACCACCCCACCACGAGGGCCCTGGCCGCCGAACTGCTGGACGGCATCGAACTGGACCCGCCCACCGCCACCGACCCCGCCCTGATCGCTCTGCGGGACCTGGAGACCGCCGTCCGCTCCACGGAGCGCGGGACCGCCCAGGACCGAGGGGCGATGGCGACCCGGCTACGGGTGCTGCTGGCGACGCTGGAAGAGGCCGCCGAGGAGCAGCCGACCACCGACGTCGACCTCGAGTCGGCGAGCGCCGAGGAACTCGTGTCCCTGCTCGACGACGAGTTCGGCCTGTCCTGATCCCTGCCCCTATCCGCGCCACCGGCCCGGAACTTAGGGGTGCCCGTGGTCCAGAACTGGGGCCGGGATCCACGTCCCGGCCTCATAGCCTGCAAACAGGCCTGTCCTTGCGCATTGACGAAACACGTGAGTGGGAGTTGAGCATGAGCGGTTCCATGTCGGAGGTTGTCGACGCGCTGCGGGCCTCGCTGGTGGAGAACGATCGGCTGCGGCAGCAGAACCAGCGGCTCAGCGCGGCCTCCTCGGAGCCCGTCGCGATCATCGGCGTCGGCTGCCGCTACCCCGGCGGGGTGCGCGACACCGAGGGCTTGTGGCGGCTGGTCACCGAGGGCCGGGACGCCATGTCCGGGTTCCCCACCGACCGGGGCTGGGAGCAGTGGGACGTCCCCACGGCCCGGACGGGCGCCTTCCTCCACGACGCCGGGAACTTCGACCCCGACTTCTTCCGCATCTCACCGCGTGAGGCCATGGCGATGGACCCGCAGCAGCGGCTGCTGCTGGAGACGTCCTGGGAAGCCCTGGAACGGGCCGGCATCGACCCCGGCTCGCTCAAGGGCAGCCGCACCGGCGTCTTCGTCGGCGGGGCCCCGCAGGAGTACGGCGCCCTGGTCATGAACTCGGCCGAGGGCGCGGGCGGTTACGCGCTCACCGGCGCCCCCGGCAGCGTGCTGTCCGGCCGCGTGTCCTACGTGCTGGGCCTGGAGGGCCCCGCGGTGACCGTGGACACCGCGTGCTCGTCCTCCCTGGTCGCCCTGCACCTCGCCGTCAAGTCGCTGCGCACCGGCGAGTGCGACCTCGCCCTCGCGGGCGGTGTCCTGGTTCTGGTGACCCCCTCCATCTTCGCCGAGTTCTCCGCGACCGGCGGATCGGCCGGTGACGGCCGGTGCAAGGCGTTCGCGGCCTCGGCGGACGGGACCGGCTGGGGCGAGGGCGCGGGCGTCGTCGCCGTCCAGCGCCTCTCCGACGCGCTCCGCGACGGCAACCCGGTCCTGGCGGTGATCCGCGGTTCCGCGGTGAACCAGGACGGTGCGTCCAACGGCCTGAGCGCCCCGAACGGCCCCTCGCAGCAGCGGGTCATCCGCGCCGCCCTGGCCAACGCGGGCCTGACACCGGCGGACGTGGACATGGTGGAGGCGCACGGCACGGGCACGACCCTCGGCGACCCCATCGAGGCCGAGGCCCTGCTGGCCGCCTACGGCCAGAATCGCCCGGACGACCGGCCGCTGTGGCTCGGCACCCTGAAGTCCAACATCGGACACACTCAGGCCGCGGCCGGTATCTCCGGTGTCATCAAGGCCGCCCTCGCACTCCGGCACGGCGTCATGCCGAAGACGCTGCACGTGGACGAGCCGACGCCCGAGGTGGACTGGTCGGCGGGTGCGGTGGAGCTGCTGACCGAGGCGCGTGCCTGGCCGGAGACGGGACGGCCGCGTCGGGCGGGCGTGTCGTCGTTCGGCATCAGCGGCACCAACGCACATGTCGTCCTGGAACAGGCCCCCGAGACCCCTGAGACCCCCGAGGCGACCGTTCCGGAGGAACAGGCGGACGGCGCGGCGACGGCCGAGCTGCCGGTGACGCCGTGGGTGATCTCCGGACGGAACGAAGCGGCGCTGCGCGCACAGGCCGCACGACTGCTGGACCACCTCACCCGGCAGCCCGCCCTCAGCACCCAGGACGTGGGCTTCTCACTGATCGGGACACGGTCCGCGTTCGAGCAGCGTGCGGTCGTCCTCGGCACCGGCCGGGACGAACTGCTCGCCGCGCTGCGCTCGCTCGCGACCGGCACGGAAGGCCCCGGCACCGTGAGCGGCCGTGCCGACGGTGACGTGGGGAGCGGTGTGGTGTTCGTGTTCCCGGGTCAGGGTTCGCAGTGGGTCGGTATGGGGCGTGAGTTGTGGGACGCGTCGCCCGTGTTCCGGGCTCGTATGGAGGAGTGTGCGGAGGCGCTGGCTCCGTTCACGGACTGGTCGTTGCGGGATGTGGTGTTCCGTGACGGTGATGATCCGTTGTGGGCGCGGGTGGATGTGGTGCAGCCGGTGTTGTGGGCGGTGATGGTGTCGCTGGCCGCGGTGTGGCGTTCGTTCGGGGTGGAGCCGGCCGCGGTGGTGGGCCATTCGCAGGGTGAGGTGGCGGCCGCGTGTGTGGCGGGCGGGTTGTCGTTGGAGGATGGTGCGCGGGTCGTGGCGGTGCGTTCGCGGCTGGTGCGGGAGAGGCTGTCGGGCCGGGGCGGTATGGGTTCGGTGGCGTTGCCGGTGGCGGAGGTGGAGGAGCGGCTGGCCGGGTTCGGGGGCCGGGTGGGGGTCGCGGCGGTGAACGGTCCGTCGTCGGTGGTGGTCTCGGGTGAGACCGAGGCGCTGGAGGCGTTGCTGGCTCAGTGCGAGGAGGAGGGGGTGCGGGCCCGTCGTATCGCGGTGGACTACGCCTCCCACTCCGCCCAGGTGGACGCGCTGAACGAGGATCTGCTGGCGGAGCTGGCGGAGATACGCCCGCAGTCCTCGTCGGTGGCGTTCTATTCCACGGTGACGGGTGAGCGGTTCGACACCGCCGGGCTGGACGCGGGGTATTGGGTGGCGAATCTGCGGGAGCGGGTGAGGTTCGAGCCCGTGACGCGTCTGCTGGTGGAGAAGGGGTGTGGGGTTTTCGTCGAGTCGAGTCCGCATCCGGTGCTGGCGGTTGCGGTGTCGGAGACGGGTGAGGTGGTGGGCCGGCCGGTGTCGGTGGTGGGTTCGTTGCGGCGTGAGGAGGGTGGTGTCCAGCGGCTGTTGACGTCGCTGGCCGAGGCGTATGTCGCGGGCGTCGCGGTGGACTGGTCGTCGGTGTTCGCGGGCAGTGGTGCCCGTCGGGTGGACCTTCCCACCTACGCCTTCCAGCACCAGCGCTACTGGCTGGATGACGTGGTGCTGCCGGGGCAGGGTGGGGACGGCCCTTCCGATCCGGTGGATGCCGCGTTCTGGGGGGCCGTGGAGCGGGCGGACGTCGACGGTGTGGCCTCGCTCGTCGACGGAGTCGACCAGCGGACGTGGGAGAACGTCGTCCCGGCGCTGTCGGCCTGGCGCAACGGTCGTCGGGCGCAGACGACCATCGACTCGTGGCGGTATCGGACGGTGTGGCGTTCGGTGGTGATGCCGTCGGTGGGTTCTTTGAGTGGTGTGTGGTTGGTGGTGGGCCGGGGTGGTGGTGGTCCGGTGGCGGAGGTTGCGGAGGCGCTGAGGGTGGCGGGTGCCGAGGTGCGGGTGCTTGATGTTGCGGCGGGGGTGACGCGTGGTGAGTTGGCGGAGCGTTTGAGGGGTGTGGGTGAGGTCGCTGGTGTGGTGTCGTTGTTGGCGTGGGGTGAGGGTGATGAGGTGTTGGCCTCGTCGTTGGTGTTGGTGCAGGCGTATGGGGATGCGGGGTTGTCGGCGCCGGTGTGGGTGTTGACCCAAGGTGCGGCGGTGGTTGGTGCGGGTGATGTGGTGTGTGCGGGGCAGGTGGCGTTGTGGGCGTGGGGGCAGGTTGCGGGTCTGGAGTTGCCCGGGGTGTGGGGTGGGCTGGTGGATGTTCCGGCGGTGTGGGACGGGCGGGTGTCCGCGCATCTGGTCGGGGTGTTGGCGGCGGGTGGGGGTGAGGATCAGGTCGCGGTGCGTTCTTCGGGTGTGTACGGGCGGCGTTTGGTGCGTGCGCCGTTGGGTGTGAATGCGGAGGTGGTGCGGGGGTTCGTGCCGCGGGGGACGGTGTTGATCACTGGTGGTACGGGTGGTGTGGGTGGGCATCTGGCGCGTTGGCTGGCGGGTGAGGGGGCCGGCCGGCTGGTGTTGGTGAGTCGTCGTGGGGCTGACGGGGAGGGTGTTGCGGAGTTGGTGGAGGAGTTGGCGGGGTTGGGTGCCGAGGTGGAGGTGGTGGCGTGTGATGTGACCGATCGTGCGGGGCTGGCGCGGGTGATCGAGGGTGTTCCGGCCGAGCATCCGCTGACGGCGGTGTTCCACGCCGCCGGGGCGTCTGGCTATGCGGTGGTGGCCGAGTCGGATCCGGAGCATTTCGCGCGGGTGATGTCGGCTCGTGTGGTCGGTGCTCGTCATCTGGACGAGTTGACGGCCGGGTTGGAGCTGGACGCGTTCGTGGTCTTCTCGTCGGGTGCGGCGGTGTGGGGCAGTGGCGGCAATGGTGCGAACGCGGCCGCGGGTGGTTTCCTCGACGGGTTGGTGCGGGAGCGTCGGGCGCGGGGTGTGGTGGGGACGTCGGTGTCGTGGGGTGGCTGGCAGGCCACGGGTATGGCGGAGGGGGAGACGGCGGCGCAGTTGTCGCGTCGTGGTGTGCGGTTGCTGGATCCGGTGACGGCGGCGCGGGCGTTGCGTCAGGTGCTGGAGCAGGACGAGGTGTCGGTGACGGTCGCCGATATGGACTGGGCGTTGTTCACTCCGGGTTATGCGATGGCGCGGCGGCGGCCGCTGATCGAGGACGTGCCCGAGGCCGCTCGGGCACTGCGTGAGATCTCGGAGACCGAGGCGGGGTCCGGGGACGAGACGGCGGGTGCGGGGTTGCGGGAGCGGCTCGCGGGGCTGACCGAGGCGGAGCAGCGGGCGTTGTTGCTGGGGCTGGTGCGGCAGGAGGCCGCGCAGGTGCTGGCGCACGGGACGACGGCGGAGATCACGCCGAGCCGGCCGTTCAAGGACCTGGGCTTCGACTCGCTGACCGCGATGGAACTGCGCAACCGGATGTCCAAGGCGACCGGCCTGCGCCTGCCCGCCACCCTCGTCTTCGACCACCCCGATCCGGCACGACTGGCCGCCATGCTGCGCACCGAACTCGTCGGCAGCGAGACGGGTCCCGGCAACGAGCCGGCCTCGATGCGACCCGTGGACGACGAACCACTCGCGATCGTCGGCATGGCCTGCCGCTACCCCGGAGGCGTACTCGACACCGAAGGCATGTGGCGACTGCTGGCCGAAGGCGGGGACGAACTGTCCGCCTTCCCCACGGACCGGGGTTGGGAGCGCTGGGGCGCTCCCGCGGTCGACCGGGCCGGATTCCTCCAGGGGGCCGGTGACTTCGACGCTTCCTTCTTCGGTGTCTCCCCACGGGAGGCCACCTCGATGGACCCGCAGCAGCGGCTGCTGCTGGAGGTGTCGTGGGAGGCCGTGGAGAAGTCCGGCATCGACCCGCACTCACTGCGCAGCACGGCCACCGGTGTCTTCGTCGGTGGCGGCCCCCAGGACTATCCCGCCGTGCTGATGGGCTCGTCCGAGGCCGGCGGCGGATACGGCATGACCGGCGCGCTCGGCAGCGTCATGTCCGGCCGTGTCTCCTACGTGCTGGGTCTCGAAGGGCCCGCGGTCACCGTCGACACGGCCTGCTCGTCCTCGCTGGTCGCGCTGCACCTTGCGGCACAGTCCCTGCACAACGGTGAATGCGATCTGGCGCTGGCGGGAGGCGTGACCATCATGGCCACGCCGGGCGCCTTCGCCGAGTTCGACACGTTGGGCGGTATGGCAGGCGACGGCCGCTGCAAGGCGTTCGCGGCCTCGGCGGACGGTACCGGCTGGGGCGAGGGCGTCGGCATGGTCGTCGTGGAGCGTCTGTCGGACGCACGCCGCAACGGCCACGAGGTGCTGGCGGTGATCCGTGGCTCGGCGATCAACCAGGACGGTGCGTCGAACGGCCTGAGCGCCCCGAACGGCCCCTCGCAGCAACGGGTGATCCGTACGGCACTGGCCAACGCGGGCCTCAAGCCGGCCGACGTCGATCTGGTGGAGGCGCACGGAACGGGCACCAAGCTGGGCGACCCGATCGAGGCCCAGGCGCTGCTGGCGACCTACGGCAAGAACCGTCCGGACGACCGGCCACTCTGGCTCGGTTCCGTGAAGTCCAACTTCGGCCACACCGGCGCCGCTGCCGGCGTGGCGGGCGTCATCAAGTCCGTACTCGCCCTGCGACACGGCCTGATGCCGAAGACGCTGCACGTGGACGAGCCGACGCCCGAGGTGGACTGGTCGGCGGGTGCGGTGGAGCTGCTGACCGAGGCGCGTGCCTGGCCGGAGACGGGACGGCCGCGTCGGGCGGGCGTGTCGTCGTTCGGCATCAGCGGCACCAACGCGCACGTGATTCTGGAGGAGGCGCCGCAGGCCGGTCCGGTGGAACCGGAGGCGGAGAGCGGGGTGGCGCCGGTGTCGTCGCCGGTGGTGCCGTGGGCGCTGTCGGGCCGGACGGAGGCGGCGCTGCGGGCGCAGGCGGCGCGGCTGGTGGAGCGCCTGGAGCGTGATCCCGACGCGTCCTGGCTGGACGTGGGGTGCTCGCTGGTGCGGACGCGGTCGGCGTTCGAGCAGCGTGCGGTGGTGCTGGGCGCCGGCCGGGAGGAGTTGCTGGCGGGGGTGCGTGCGGTCGCCGGGGGCACGCACGCGCCGGGAGTGGTCACCGGGCGGGCCGCCGACTGCGGTGTGGTGTTCGTGTTCCCGGGTCAGGGTTCGCAGTGGGTCGGTATGGGGCGTGAGTTGTGGGACGCGTCGCCGGTGTTCGCGGAGTCGATGGTGGCGTGTGAGCGTGCGCTGGCTCCGTTCACGGACTGGTCGTTGCGGGATGTGGTCTTCCGTGACGGTGATGATCCGTTGTGGGCGCGGGTGGATGTGGTGCAGCCGGTGTTGTGGGCGGTGATGGTGTCGCTGGCCGCGGTGTGGCGTTCGTTCGGGGTGGAGCCGGCCGCGGTGGTGGGCCATTCGCAGGGTGAGGTGGCGGCCGCGTGTGTGGCGGGCGGGTTGTCGTTGCAGGACGGTGCGCGGGTCGTGGCGGTGCGTTCGCGGCTGGTGCGGGAGAGGCTGTCGGGCCGGGGCGGTATGGGTTCGGTGGCGTTGCCGGTGGCGGAGGTGGAGGAGCGGCTGGCCGGGTTCGGGGGCCGGGTGGGGGTCGCGGCGGTGAACGGTCCGTCGTCGGTGGTGGTCTCGGGTGAGTCCGAGGCGTTGGAGGCGTTGCTGGCTCAGTGCGAGGAGGAGGGGGTGCGGGCCCGTCGTATCGCGGTGGACTACGCCTCCCATTCGGCGCAGGTGGACGCGTTGAACGAGGATCTGCTGGCGGAGCTGGACGGGATCCGGCCGGTGTCGTCGTCGGTGGCGTTCTATTCGACGGTGACGGGTGAGCGGTTCGACACCGCCGGGCTGGACGCGGGGTATTGGGTGGCGAATCTGCGGGAGCGGGTGAGGTTCGAGTCCGTGACGCGTCTGCTGGCCGAGTTGGAGCATCAGGTCTTCGTGGAGTCCAGCCCGCATCCGGTGCTGACCGTGGCGGTTCAGGAGACGGTGGAGGGTGTGTTCGGCGCTGGGACCGCGGTGGGTTCGTTGCGGCGTGAGGAGGGTGGTGTCCAGCGGCTGCTGACGTCGCTGGCCGAGGCGTACGTCGCCGGGGTTCCGGTGGACTGGTCGTCGGTGTTCGCGGGCAGTGGTGCCCGTCGGGTGGACCTTCCCACCTACGCCTTCCAGCACGAGCACTACTGGCTCGACGACGCCGTACTTCCGGGGCAGAGCAGCGGTGGTGGCGCGGCCGACCCGGTGGACGCCGCGTTCTGGGGAGCGGTGGAGCGGGCGGACGTCGACGGCGTGGCCTCGCTGGTCGACGGAGTCGACCAGCGGACGTGGGAGAACGTCGTCCCGGCGCTGTCGGCCTGGCGCAAGGGGCGACAGGATCGGGCAGTGCTGGATTCCTGGCGGTATCGGACGGTGTGGCGTTCGGTGGTGATGCCGTCGGTGGGTTCTTTGAGTGGTGTGTGGTTGGTGGTGGGCCGGGGTGGTGGTGGTCCGGTGGCGGAGGTTGCGGAGGCGCTGAGGGTGGCGGGTGCCGAGGTGCGGGTGCTTGATGTCGCGGCGGGGGTGACGCGTGGTGAGTTGGCGGAGCGTTTTAGGGGTGTGGGTGAGGTTGCTGGTGTGGTGTCGTTGTTGGCGTGGGGTGAGGGTGATGAGGTGTTGGCCTCGTCGTTGGTGTTGGTGCAGGCGTATGGGGATGCGGGGTTGTCGGCGCCGGTGTGGGTGTTGACCCAAGGTGCGGCGGTGGTTGGTGCGGGTGATGTGGTGTGTGCGGGTCAGGTGGCGTTGTGGGCGTGGGGGCAGGTTGCGGGTCTGGAGTTGCCCGGGGTGTGGGGTGGGCTGGTGGATGTTCCGGCGGTGTGGGACGGGCGGGTGTCCGCGCATCTGGTCGGGGTGTTGGCGGCGGGTGGGGGTGAGGATCAGGTCGCGGTGCGTTCCTCGGGTGTGTACGGGCGGCGTTTGGTGCGTGCGCCGTTGGGTGTGAATGCGGAGGTGGTGCGGGGGTTCGTGCCGCGGGGGACGGTGTTGATCACTGGTGGTACGGGTGGTGTGGGTGGGCATCTGGCGCGTTGGCTGGCGGGTGAGGGGGCCGGCCGGCTGGTGTTGGTGAGTCGTCGTGGGGCTGACGGGGAGGGTGTTGCGGAGTTGGTGGAGGAGTTGGCGGGGTTGGGTGCCGAGGTGGAGGTGGTGGCGTGTGATGTGACCGATCGTGCGGGGCTGGCGCGGGTGATCGAGGGTGTTCCGGCCGAGCATCCGCTGACGGCGGTCTTCCACACCGCCGGTGTGGCCGGTTACGGCTTGGTGGGGGAGGTGGACGCGGGTGAGATGCGGGTGCAGATGGCCGCGAAGACGCTGGGTGCTCGTCATCTGGACGAGTTGACGGCTGGGCTGGAGCTGGACGCGTTCGTGCTGTTCTCGTCGGGTGCGGCGGTGTGGGGCAGTGCGGGTAACAGCGTGTACGCGGCGGCGAACGCGTATCTGGACGGTCTGGCGTGGGAGCGTCGGGCGCGGGGTGTGGTGGGGACGTCGGTGTCGTGGGGTGGCTGGAAGGCCACGGGTATGGCGACCGATGGTACGGCGGAGCAGTTGGAGCGTCGTGGTGTGCGGGCGATGGAGCCGGCGTTGGCGGTGGAGGCGCTGCGTCAGGTGCTGGAGCAGGACGAGACGGCCATGACGGTGACGGACATGGACTGGGGGAGGTTCACCCCGGGGTATGTCATGGCGCGTCGCAGGCCGTTGATCGAGGACATACCCGAGGTCGCACAGGCCCTCGCCGAGGAGACCGACCACACCACCGGCGACGACTCGGGCGGTTCGGCCTTCCGGGCGGAACTGGTGGCACTCGGCCGGGCTGAACAGCTCGACCTGCTGCTGGACCTGGTGCGCGACGAGGCCGCCGGCATCCTGGCCCACTCCTCCGCGGCCGAGATCACGCCCGCCAGGCCGTTCAAGGAACTGGGCTTCGACTCGCTGACCGCGATGGAACTGCGCAACCGGCTCAACGCGGCGACCGGCCTGCGGCTGCCCGCCACCCTCGTCTTCGACTATCCCAACCCGCGACAGCTCGCCGCACATCTGCAAGGTGAACTCGTCGGCGGCGACACCGCCGCCGCCCGGGTCGAGACCGTCCGGGCGTCGACCGACGAGCCGCTCGCGATCGTCGGCATGGCCTGCCGCTACTCGGGCGGTGTGACCTCCCCCGAAGACCTGTGGCAGATGGTCGTGGAGGACCGGGAGGGGATGTCCGACTTCCCCTCCTACCGAGGCTGGGACCGCTGGAACCTCGGCAGCCTCCGTCGCGCGGGCTTCCTGCACGAGGCGGGCGACTTCGACGCCGGGTTCTTCGGGATCTCACCCCGCGAGGCCATGACGATGGACCCGCAGCAGCGGCTGCTGCTGGAGACTTCCTGGGAGGCCGTGGAGAGGACCGGCATCGATCCGACGTCACTGCGCGGCAGCGACACCGGAGTCTTCGTGGGCGGTACCGCGGTCGAGTACGGCGCCCTGCTCATGAACTCGCCGACCAGCCAGGGCTACGCCGTCACGGGTTCCTCCGGAAGCGTGATGTCCGGGCGTATCTCCTACGCACTCGGCTTCGAGGGGCCCGCCGTCAGCGTGGACACGGCGTGCTCGTCCTCCCTGGTCGCCCTGCACCTCGCCGCCCAGGCCCTGCGTAACGGCGAGTGCTCCCTCGCACTGACCGGCGGCGTCGGCCTCATGGCCACGCCGGGCGCGTTCGCCGAGTTCGACACGCTCGGTGGACTCTCGCAGGACGGACGCACCAAGGCCTTCGCGGCCTCGGCGGACGGCATCGGCTGGGGCGAGGGCGTCGGCATGGTCGTCGTGGAGCGTCTGTCGGACGCACGCCGCAACGGCCACGAGGTGCTGGCGGTGATCCGTGGTTCGGCGATCAACCAGGACGGTGCGTCGAACGGCCTGAGCGCCCCGAACGGCCCCTCGCAGCAGCGGGTGATCCGTACGGCCGTCGCCAACGCGGGTCTGACCCTGGCCGACGTCGACATGGTGGAGGCGCACGGCACGGGTACGACCCTCGGCGACCCGATCGAGGCCCAGGCGCTGCTGGCCACCTACGGCCAGGACCGCGCGGACGGCCGGCCGCTGCGGCTCGGTTCCGTGAAGACCAACATCGGCCACACCGGCGCCGCTGCCGGCGTGGCGGGCGTCATCAAGTCCGTACTCGCCCTGCGACACGGCCTGATGCCCAGGACGCTCAACGTGGACGAGCCGACACCCGAGGTGGACTGGTCGGCGGGTGCGGTGGAGCTGCTGACCGAGGCGCGTGCCTGGCCGGAGGGCGAGCGACCGCGCCGCGCTGGCGTCTCCTCGTTCGGGATCAGCGGCACCAACGCGCACGTGATCATCGAAGAGGCACCGGCGGAGGAGGAGACACCGGACCGGCCCGACGCCGAAGGGCCGACGTCCCCGGCGCTGGTCACACCCGTTGTCCCCTGGGTGATCTCCGCCCGGTCCACAGGCGCCCTGCGCGGCCAGGCCGAGCGTCTGCACGACCTGGTGGAACGTACGCCGGACCTCGACGCCGCGGACGTGGCGTTCTCCCTTGCGACGACGCGTGCCGACCTGGAGCACCGTGCCGTGGTGCTGGGTGGCGACATGGCGGCCCTGACCGAGCGAGTCCGCGCCCTCGCGGCCCGGGAACCGGCCCCCGACGTGATCGCGGGCACTGCCGAAGCCAACGGTCGCATCGTGTTCGTGTTCCCGGGTCAGGGTTCGCAGTGGGTCGGTATGGGGCGTGAGTTGTGGGACGCGTCGCCGGTGTTCGCGGAGTCGATGGTGGCGTGTGAGCGTGCGCTGGCTCCGTTCACGGACTGGTCGTTGCGGGATGTGGTCTTCCGTGACGGTGATGATCCGTTGTGGGCGCGGGTGGATGTGGTGCAGCCGGTGTTGTGGGCGGTGATGGTGTCGCTGGCCGCGGTGTGGCGTTCGTTCGGGGTGGAGCCGGCCGCGGTGGTGGGCCATTCGCAGGGTGAGGTGGCGGCCGCGTGTGTGGCGGGCGGGTTGTCGTTGCAGGATGGTGCGCGGGTCGTGGCGGTGCGTTCGCGGCTGGTGCGGGAGAGGTTGTCGGGCCGGGGTGGTATGGGTTCGGTGGCGTTGCCGGTGGCGGAGGTGGAGGAGCGGCTGGCCGGGTTCGGGGGCCGGGTGGGGGTCGCGGCGGTGAACGGTCCGTCGTCGGTGGTGGTCTCGGGTGAGTCCGAGGCGCTGGAGGCGTTGCTGGCTCAGTGCGAGGAGGAGGGGGTGCGGGCCCGTCGTATCGCGGTGGACTACGCCTCCCACTCCGCCCAGGTGGACGCGCTGAACGAGGATCTGCTGGCGGAGCTGGCGGAGATACGCCCGCAGTCCTCGTCGGTGGCGTTCTATTCGACGGTGACGGGTGAGCGGTTCGACACCGCCGGGCTGGACGCGGGGTATTGGGTGGCGAATCTGCGGGAGCGGGTGAGGTTCGAGCCCGTGACGCGTCTGCTGGTGGAGAAGGGTTGTGGGGTTTTCGTCGAGTCGAGTCCGCATCCGGTGCTGGCGGTTGCGGTGTCGGAGACGGGTGAGGTGGTGGGCCGGCCGGTGTCGGTGGTGGGTTCGTTGCGGCGTGAGGAGGGTGGTGTCCAGCGGCTGCTGACGTCGCTGGCCGAGGCGTATGTCGCGGGCGTCGCGGTGGACTGGTCGTCGGTGTTCGCGGGCGGTGGTGCCCGTCGGGTGGACCTTCCCACCTACGCCTTCCAGCACCAGCGCTACTGGCTCGAGGGCGTCACCGTCGGTGGTGAGATCGGTACCGCGTCGACGGACGAGGTGGACGCCGCCTTCTGGGACGCCGTCGAGCGCGAGGACTTCACTGATCTCGCCCAGGTACTCGACACCTCCGACAGCCTGGACGCTGCTTCCCTCAAGGCCGCAGAGGCCTGGCTGCCGACGCTGTCGGCCTGGCGCAAGGGCCGTCGGGCGCAGACGACCATCGACTCGTGGCGCTACCGCACCGAATGGCGTGCCACCGGTACCTCCCTCACCGCTCGCCTGAGTGGTGTGTGGTTGGTGGTGGGCCGGGGTGGTGGTGGTCCGGTGGCGGAGGTTGCGGAGGCGCTGAGGGTGGCGGGTGCCGAGGTGCGGGTGCTTGATGTCGCGGCGGGGGTGACGCGTGGTGAGTTGGCGGAGCGTTTTAGGGGTGTGGGTGAGGTTGCTGGTGTGGTGTCGTTGTTGGCGTGGGGTGAGGGTGATGAGGTGTTGGCCTCGTCGTTGGTGTTGGTGCAGGCGTATGGGGATGCGGGGTTGTCGGCGCCGGTGTGGGTGTTGACCCAAGGTGCGGCGGTGGTTGGTGCGGGTGATGTGGTGTGTGCGGGTCAGGTGGCGTTGTGGGCGTGGGGGCAGGTTGCGGGTCTGGAGTTGCCCGGGGTGTGGGGTGGGCTGGTGGATGTTCCGGCGGTGTGGGACGGGCGGGTGTCCGCGCATCTGGTCGGGGTGTTGGCGGCGGGTGGGGGTGAGGATCAGGTCGCGGTGCGTTCCTCGGGTGTGTACGGGCGGCGTTTGGTGCGTGCGCCGTTGGGTGTGAATGCGGAGGTGGTGCGGGGGTTCGTGCCGCGGGGGACGGTGTTGATCACTGGTGGTACGGGTGGTGTGGGTGGGCATCTGGCGCGTTGGCTGGCGGGTGAGGGGGCCGGCCGGCTGGTGTTGGTGAGTCGTCGTGGGGCTGACGGGGAGGGTGTTGCGGAGTTGGTGGAGGAGTTGGCGGGGTTGGGTGCCGAGGTGGAGGTGGTGGCGTGTGATGTGACCGATCGTGCGGGGCTGGCGCGGGTGATCGAGGGTGTTCCGGCCGAGCATCCGCTGACGGCGGTCTTCCACGCCGCCGGGGCGTCTGGTTACGCGGTGGTGGCCGAGTCGGATCCGGAGCATTTCGCGCGGGTGATGTCGGCTCGTGTGGTCGGTGCTCGTCATTTGGACGAGTTGACGGCCGGGTTGGAGCTGGACGCGTTCGTGGTCTTCTCGTCGGGTGCGGCGGTGTGGGGCAGTGGCGGCAATGGTGCGAACGCGGCCGCGGGTGGTTTCCTCGACGGGTTGGTGCGGGAGCGTCGGGCGCGGGGTGTGGTGGGGACGTCGGTGTCGTGGGGTGGCTGGCAGGCCACGGGTATGGCGGAGGGGGAGACGGCGGCGCAGTTGTCGCGTCGTGGTGTGCGGTTGCTGGATCCGGTGACGGCGGCGCGGGCGTTGCGTCAGGTGCTGGAGCAGGACGAGGTGTCGGTGACGGTCGCCGATATGGACTGGGCGTTGTTCACTCCGGGTTATGCGATGGCGCGGCGGCGGCCGTTGATCGAGGACGTGCCCGAGGCCGCTCGGGCACTGCGTGAGATCTCGGAGACCGAGGCGGGGTCCGGGGACGAGACGGCGGGTGCGGGGTTGCGGGAGCGGCTCGCGGGGCTGACCGAGGCGGAGCAGCGGGCGTTGTTGCTGGGGCTGGTGCGGCAGGAGGCCGCGCAGGTGCTGGCGCACGGGACGACGGCGGAGATCACGCCGAGCCGGCCGTTCAAGGACCTGGGCTTCGACTCGCTGACCGCGATGGAACTGCGCAACCGGATGTCCAAGGCGACCGGCCTGCGCCTGCCCGCCACCCTCGTCTTCGACCACCCGAATGCCCAGCGCATCGCCGAACTCCTGCACACGGAACTCGCCAAGGACGGACAGCAGGGCCTCAGCGACGTTCTCGACATCAGGCGGGAGCTGACGCGCATCGGGGAAGCGCTGGACGGTGTGGCCACCGACCCGCAGGCGCGTGAGGACATCGCCGAGCACCTCCGTACCCTCGTCGCCCAGCTCAGCGCCGCTGAGACGGACGCCACCACCGATCTCGACGCCGTCACGGACGACGAGATCTTCGACTTCATCGACCGCGACCTGGGCCTGTCCTGAACAGGCATCAGATGGATCCTCAACTGCTTCAGAGTGGGATGTCACGATGACCGAGGACAAACTCCGTACCTATCTGCGCAAGGTCACGGCCGAACTGCAGCAGACCCGTCAGCAGCTCAAGGACAGCCAGGATCGCGTTCGTGAGCCCCTTGCCGTCGTGGGGATGGCCTGTCGGCTGCCCGGCGGGGTCGACTCCCCCGAGCAGTTGTGGCAGATGGTGATCGACGAGGCCGACGGGGTCAGCGGATTCCCCGAGGACCGGGGCTGGGACCTGTCCTCGCTGTTCGACCCCGACCCCGACCGGCCGGGAACGACGTACACCCGCGAGGGTGCCTTCCTGCGCGAGCCGGGCGCCTTCGACGCCTCGTTCTTCGGGATCTCCCCGCGCGAGGCGCTGACCATGGACCCGCAGCAGCGGTTGCTGCTGGAGACGTCCTGGGAGGCGCTGGAGCGCGCGGGGATCGACCCGCACACGCTGCGCGGCAGCCGCACCGGTGTGTTCGTCGGAGGCACCGCCATCGAGCACACCGTGAAGCTGATGAACTCCCCGACCGACCAGGGATACGCGATCACGGGTGGCTCCGCCAGCGTGATGTCCGGTCGTGTCTCCTACGTACTGGGCCTCGAAGGGCCCGCGGTCACCATCGACACGGCCTGCTCCTCCTCACTCGTCGCCCTGCACTCCGCCGTGCAGTCGCTCCGGCAGGGCGACTGCACACTGGCCCTCGCCGGCGGTGTCGCGGTGATGGCCACCTCGTCCGCCTTCGTCAGCTTCGCCCGGCAGCGCGGCCTGGCCGCGGACGGCCGTTGCAAGGCGTTCTCCGACGACGCCGACGGCATCGGCTGGGGCGAGGGCGCCGCCATGGTCCTGCTGGAGCGCCTCTCGGACGCGCGCCGCAACGGCCACCCCGTGCTGGCCGTCATCCAGGGCTCGGCGGTGAACCAGGACGGTGCGTCGAACGGCCTGAGCGCCCCGAACGGGCCCTCGCAGCAGCGGGTGATCCGTTCGGCCGTCGCCAACGCGGGTCTGACCCTGGCCGACGTCGACATGGTGGAGGCGCACGGCACGGGTACGACGCTGGGCGACCCGATCGAGGCCCAGGCGCTGCTGGCCACCTACGGTCAGGACCGCTCGGACGGCCGGCCGCTGTGGCTCGGTTCCCTGAAGTCGAACATCGCACACACTCAGGCGGTGTCCGGCGTCGCCGGTGTGATGAAGAGCGTCCTGGCGCTCCAGCACGCCGTCATGCCCAAGACCCTCCACGTCGGCAAGCCCAGCACACAGGTGGACTGGTCGGCGGGTGCGGTGGAGTTGCTGACCGAGGCGCGTGCCTGGCCGGAGACGGGACGGCCGCGTCGGGCGGGCGTGTCGTCGTTCGGCATCAGCGGCACGAACGCGCACGTCATCCTGGAACAGGCCCCTGAAGAGCACGATGCCAGGGAGCCGCAGCCCACGGACGCCGCCGCGCCGCCCTTCACCGCGAGTCCCGCGCCCCTGCCCTGGCTGATATCCGGCGACACCGAGACCGCACTGCGAGACCAGGCCGCGCGGCTGCGGACCCACCTCGACACCGGCCCCGGCTTCCTGAGTGCCGACGTCGGCTACTCGCTGCTGACGAGCCGTTCCGTTCTGGCCCAACGCGCGGTGCTGTTCACCCACCAGGACACGAACCGCCCCGCCGAACTCGCCGCCCTCTCCGCCCTCTCCGACGGATTCGAAACCCCCGGCCTGGTACGGGGTTCCGGTGACGTGGGGAGCGGTGTGGTGTTCGTGTTCCCGGGTCAGGGTTCGCAGTGGGTGGGTATGGGGCGTGAGTTGTGGGACGCGTCGCCCGTGTTCCGGGCTCGTATGGAGGAGTGTGCGGAGGCGCTGGCTCCGTTCACGGACTGGTCGTTGCGGGATGTGGTGTTCCGTGACGGTGATGATCCGTTGTGGGCGCGGGTGGATGTGGTGCAGCCGGTGTTGTGGGCGGTGATGGTGTCGCTGGCCGCGGTGTGGCGTTCGTTCGGGGTGGAGCCGGCGGCGGTGGTGGGTCATTCGCAGGGTGAGGTGGCGGCCGCGTGTGTGGCGGGCGGGTTGTCGTTGCAGGACGGTGCGCGGGTCGTGGCGGTGCGTTCGCGGCTGGTGCGGGAGAGGCTGTCGGGCCGGGGTGGTATGGGTTCGGTGGCGTTGCCGGTGGCGGAGGTGGAGGAGCGGCTGGCCGGGTTCGGGGGCCGGGTGGGGGTCGCGGCGGTGAACGGTCCGTCGTCGGTGGTGGTCTCGGGTGAGTCCGAGGCGTTGGAGGCGTTGCTGGCTCAGTGCGAGGAGGAGGGGGTGCGGGCCCGTCGTATCGCGGTGGACTACGCCTCCCACTCCGCCCAGGTGGACGCGCTGAACGAGGATCTGCTGGCGGAGCTGGACGGGATCCGGCCGGTGTCGTCGTCGGTGGCGTTCTATTCGACGGTGACGGGTGAGCGGTTCGACACCGCCGGGCTGGACGCGGGGTATTGGGTGGCGAATCTGCGGGAGCGGGTGAGGTTCGAGCCCGTGACGCGTCTGCTGGCCGAGTTGGAGCATCAGGTCTTCGTGGAGTCCAGCCCGCATCCGGTGCTGACCGTGGCGGTTCAGGAGACGGTGGAGGGTGTGTTCGGCGCTGGGACCGCGGTGGGTTCGTTGCGGCGTGAGGAGGGTGGTGTCCAGCGGCTGCTGACGTCGCTGGCCGAGGCGTACGTCGCCGGGGTTCCGGTGGACTGGTCGTCGATGTTCGCGGGCAGTGGTGCCCGTCGGGTGGACCTTCCCACCTACGCCTTCCAGCACGAGCACTACTGGATCAAGGACGTCGTCCAGCCCGGCCAGGAGACCGGTGGAACGACCGATCCGGTGGATGCCGCGTTCTGGGGGGCCGTGGAGCGGGCGGACGTCGACGGTGTGGCCTCGCTCGTCGACGGGCTGGATGCACAGGCGTGGGAGTCGGTGGTTCCCACGCTGTCGGCCTGGCGCAACGGTCGTCGGGCGCAGACGACCATCGACTCGTGGCGGTATCGGACGGTGTGGCGTTCGGTGGTGATGCCGTCGGTGGGTTCTTTGAGTGGTGTGTGGTTGGTGGTGGGCCGGGGTGGTGGTGGTCCGGTGGCGGAGGTTGCGGAGGCGCTGAGGGTGGCGGGTGCCGAGGTGCGGGTGCTTGATGTCGCGGCGGGGGTGACGCGTGGTGAGTTGGCGGAGCGTTTGAGGGGTGTGGGTGAGGTCGCTGGTGTGGTGTCGTTGTTGGCGTGGGGTGAGGGTGATGAGGTGTTGGCCTCGTCGTTGGTGTTGGTGCAGGCGTATGGGGATGCGGGGTTGTCGGCGCCGGTGTGGGTGTTGACCCAAGGTGCGGCGGTGGTTGGTGCGGGTGATGTGGTGTGTGCGGGTCAGGTGGCGTTGTGGGCGTGGGGGCAGGTTGCGGGTCTGGAGTTGCCCGGGGTGTGGGGTGGGCTGGTGGATGTTCCGGCGGTGTGGGACGGGCGGGTGTCCGCGCATCTGGTCGGGGTGTTGGCGGCGGGTGGGGGTGAGGATCAGGTCGCGGTGCGTTCTTCGGGTGTGTTCGGGCGGCGTTTGGTGCGTGCGCCGTTGGGTGTGAATGCGGAGGTGGTGCGGGGGTTCGTGCCGCGGGGGACGGTGTTGATCACTGGTGGTACGGGTGGTGTGGGTGGGCATCTGGCGCGTTGGCTGGCGGGTGAGGGGGCCGGCCGGCTGGTGTTGGTGAGTCGTCGTGGGGCTGAGGCGGAGGGTGTTGCGGAGCTGGTGGAGGAGTTGGCGGGGTTGGGTGCCGAGGTGGAGGTGGTGGCGTGTGATGTGACCGATCGTGCGGGGCTGGCGCGGGTGATCGAGGGTGTTCCGGCCGAGCATCCGCTGACGGCGGTCTTCCACACCGCCGGTGTGGCCGGTTACGGCTTGGTGGGGGAGGTGGACGCGGGTGAGATGCGGGTGCAGATGGCCGCGAAGACGCTGGGTGCTCGTCATCTGGACGAGTTGACGGCTGGGCTGGAGCTGGACGCGTTCGTGCTGTTCTCGTCGGGTGCGGCGGTGTGGGGCAGTGCGGGTAACGGCGCGTATGCGGCGGCGAACGCGTATCTGGACGGTCTGGCGTGGGAGCGTCGGGCGCGGGGTGTGGTGGGGACGTCGGTGTCGTGGGGTGGCTGGAAGGCCACGGGTATGGCGACCGATGGTACGGCGGAGCAGTTGGAGCGTCGTGGTGTGCGGGCGATGGAGCCGGCGTTGGCGGTGGAGGCGCTGCGTCAGGTGCTGGAGCGGGACGAGACGGCGTTGACGGTGACGGACATGGACTGGGGGAGGTTCACCCCGGGGTATGTCATGGCGCGTCGCAGGCCGTTGATCGAGGACATACCCGAGGTCGCACAGGCCCTCGCCGAGGAGACCGACCACACCACCGGCGACGACTCGGGCGGTTCGGCCTTCCGGGCGGAACTGGTGGCACTCACCCTCCCCGAACAGCACGACCGGCTGCTCGACCTCGTACGGGCCGAGGCGGTCGCCGTCCTCACACTCCGTACGACGGACGACATCACGCCCGCCAGGCCGTTCAAGGAACTGGGCTTCGACTCGCTGACCGCGATGGAACTGCGCAACCGGCTCAACGCGGCGACCGGCCTGCGGCTGCCCGCCACCCTCGTCTTCGACCACCCCACGCCGCACCGGCTCGCCGGCCACCTCCACGAGCAGATGTTCGGCAGCGCCACGGAGACGGCGCTGCCGGAGCTCCGCGCCACGGACGACGACCCGATCGTGATCGTCGGCATGGCCTGCCGCTTCCCCGGAGGCGTACAGGGCCCCGAGGACCTGTGGCAGCTCCTCGTCGAAGGCCGCGACGAGATGACGGACTTCCCCGCCGACCGGGGCTGGCACGGACTCGCCATGGACTCCTTCCTGGAGGAGTCCGGCGGCGCACGCCAGGGAGCCTTCCTGGCCGGGGCGGCCGACTTCGACGCGGCGTTCTTCGGGATCTCGCCGCGTGAGGCGCTGGCGATGGACCCGCAGCAGCGGCTGCTGCTGGAGACGTCGTGGGAGGCGCTGGAGCGGGCCGGCTTCGACCCGCTCGCCCTGCGCGGCAGCCGTACCGGTGTCTTCGTCGGCGGCACCACCCAGGAGTACACGACCGTACTGATGAACTCCGCCGAGGCGAGCGGCGGTTACGCGCTCACCGGTGCCTCGGGCAGCGTGATGTCCGGCCGGGTCGCCTACGTGCTCGGCATCGAGGGGCCTGCCGTCACCGTGGACACGGCGTGCTCCTCCTCTCTGGTGACCCTGCACCTCGCTGCACAGGCCCTGCGCAGCGGCGAATGCGACCTGGCCCTCGCGGGCGGTGTCACCGTGATGGCGACACCGGGCGCGTTCGTGGAGTTCCAGCGGCAGGGCGGTCTGGCCCCCGACGGGCGGTGCAAGGCGTTCGCCGACGGGGCGGACGGCACCGGCTGGGGCGAGGGTGTCGGTGTGCTCGCCGTGCAGCGGCTGTCCGACGCGGTGCGGGACGGGCGTCCCGTCCTGGCGGTGGTGCGGGGTTCGGCGGTCAATTCGGACGGTGCGTCGAATGGTCTGACGGCGCCGAACGGTCCGTCGCAGCAGCGGGTGATCCGGCAGGCGTTGGCGTCGGCGGGGCTGTCACCGGCCGATGTGGACCTGGTGGAGGCGCACGGTACGGGGACGAGTCTGGGTGATCCGATCGAGGCGCAGGCGCTGCTGGCGACCTACGGCCAGGACCGCGCGGACGACCGGCCGTTGCTGCTGGGCTCGGTGAAGTCGAACATCGGGCACACCCAGTACGCCGCCGGTGTCGCGGGCCTGATCAAGTCGGTGCTGGCGCTGCGGCACGGGGTGATGCCGGCGACGTTGCACGTGGACGCGCCGTCGCGGGAGGTGGACTGGTCGGCGGGCGCGGTGGAGCTGCTGACCGAGGCCAGGCAGTGGCCGGAGACGGGACGGCCCCGCCGGGCGGGTGTCTCCTCGTTCGGGATCAGCGGCACCAACGCACACGTCATCCTGGAACAGCCCCCTCGGACCGACCCTCCGGCGGACCCGGCCGACGGCGCGGCGCCGCCCGCCGCGCTGCCGGTGACCCCGTGGGTGATCTCCGGCCGGAGCGAGGAGGCACTGCGCGCACAGGCCGCGCGGCTGCGGGACCGTCTCAGGGACCGGCCCGGCCTCAGCCCGGTGGACGTGGGCTGGTCGCTGGCGGTTTCGCGTGCGGTTCTGGAGCACCGGGCGGTGCTGACCGGGCGGGAGCCGGGTGGGTTCCTGGCCGGGCTGGAGGCGCTGGCCGAGGGGGAGAGTGCCTCGGGTGTGGTGCGGGGTGTGGCCGGTGAGGGTGGGACGGCGTTGCTGTTCACCGGTCAGGGTGCCCAGCGGGCCGGTATGGGGCGGGAGCTGTACGAGGCGTACCCGGTCTTCGCCGGGGCTTTCGACCGGGTGTGCGGGCATCTGGACCTGATGCTGGAGCGGCCGTTGAAGGAGGTCGTGTTCGGCGGTGACGAGGCGGTGCTGGCGCGGACCGAGTGGGCGCAGCCGGCGTTGTTCGCGTTGGAGGTGGCGCTGTTCGAGCTGGTCGCCTCGTGGGGTGTGCGGGCGGATGTGCTGGTGGGGCATTCCGTCGGTGAGCTGGCGGCGGCTCATGTGGCCGGGGTGTGGTCGTTGGCGGACGCGTGCCGGGTGGTGGTGGCGCGGGGCCGGTTGATGCAGGGGTTGCCTTCCGGTGGGGCGATGGTGGCGGTGGAGGTGGCCGAGGACGAGTTGGGGGTGTTGCCGGCGGGGGTTTCGGTGGCGGCGGTGAACGGGCCGCGGTCGCTGGTGCTGTCGGGTGATGAGGGTCCGGTGCTGGAGCTGGCGGAGTCGCTGGCCGGTGCGGGCCGGCGGACCAGGCGGCTGTCGGTGTCCCACGCGTTCCACTCGGCGCGGATGGAGCCGATGCTGGCCGAGTTCGCCGAGGTGCTCAGGGGCGTGGAGTTCCGTTCCGCCGCGATCCCGGTGATCTCCAACCTCACCGGCGGGACGGCGGGCGCGGAACTGACCACGCCCGAATACTGGGTGCGGCAGGTCCGCGAGGCGGTCCGCTTCGCCGACTGCGTCACCACCGCGTCGGGCCGGGGTGTGGACACGTTCCTGGAACTGGGCCCGGCGGGTCCGCTGACCGCGATGGTCGAGGAGGTCCTCGACCACGCCGGCACCGAGGCCGTGTGCGCCCCCGCCCTGCACCCCGAACGCCCCGACACGGAGAGCCTGGCGCGCGCACTCGGCCGGATCCACGTGGCCGGCGCGTCCGTCGACTGGACCGCGCTGTACGCCGGTACCGGCGCTCGCATGGTGGACCTGCCCACCTACGCCTTCCAGCACAAGCGGTACTGGCTCGACTCCCTCGCCACCGGCAGCGGTGATCCCGTCACCCTCGGCCTCACGGCGACCGGCCACCCGCTGCTCGGCGCCGGGGTGCCGCTGCCCGGCTCGGACGGCTTCCTGTTCACCAGCAGGCTCACCCTGGCGGCACAGCCGTGGATCGCCCACCACGCCCTGTTGGGCACAGCCCTCCTGCCGGGCACCGCGTTCGCGGAACTGGCGTTGCACGCCGGCGGCCAGGTGGGATGCGAACGGATCGAGGAACTCACCCTGGAGGCCCCGCTGATCCTGGGTGAACAGGGCGGGCGCGCGGTCCAGGTGGTCGTCGGAGGACTCGACGAGACCGGTCGACGGAGTATCACCGTCCACTCGCGGTCCGACGACGGGGGCGAAGGCGAGCCGTGGCTGCGCAACGCCACCGGCGTGCTGACTGAGCACCGGGGAGCCGAACCCGGCGCCGTGACGGAGGTATGGCCGCCCGCGGGCTCGACGGAGATCGCGGTCGACGACTTCTACTCGACCATGGCCGAGGCGGGCTTCACCTACGGACCGGTGTTCCAGGGCCTTCGCGCCCTGTGGACCAGGGACGGTGAGCTGTTCGCCGAGGTCCGCCTCCCGGAGGAGGCGGGGGACGCGAACGACGGGTTCGGGGTGCACCCGGCGCTGCTGGACGCGGCACTGCAGCCGCTGGCGCTCGGCGTCCTCGGCGGCACGGCCGACCGCGAACCGATCAAGGGAGGCATGCCCTTCGTCTGGACCGGAGTCAACCTGCACGCCACCCACGCCACGGTCGCACGAGTCCACCTGGCCCCGGCCGGGCGCAGCGAGGTGTCCGTCGCGGTGACCGACGACATCGGCCTGCCGATCGCCACGGTCGACTCGCTGGCGATGCGGGACCCCGCACTGGAGCAGTTCACCGCCTCGGCACCGAGGCAGGACGCGTTGTTCGGCCTGAAGTGGACCGCGCTGCCCCTGGGAACCCGACAAGCCCCCGGGGAGTGGGCGATGCTCGGATTCGACCCCCTGGAGATCCGGCCGCGGCTGGTGGAGGCGGGCCTCACCGGCACGCCCTACCTCGACCCGCAGTCCCTGGCCGACAGCCTGGAAACGGGCGTGCCCGTACCCGCGGTGGTCGCCATGTCCTGCATCGGCGGCGATCAGGGCGGCGTCGTCGCGGCCACCCACGACGTCGTACGCCGGGTGCTGGAGGTGCTCCACCACTGGCTCGCCGACGCCCGTCTCACACGATCCCGGCTGGTGCTGCTCACCCGGGGCGCGGTCGCGGCAGACGACCAGGACCGTACCGGGGACCCGGCGGCCGCGGCGGTCTGGGGCCTGGTGCGCGCGGCGCAGTCGGAGCACCCGGACCGGATCGTGCTGGTCGACATCGACGACGACCAGGCGTCCTACCGGGCGCTGCCCCAGGCGCTCGCCACCGGTGAGCCGCAGCTCGCCCTGCGCGCGGGCACCGCGACCGTGCCCAGGCTGGCCCGGCACACCACGCCGCCCCGGACCGAACCGGGCTTCGGACCCGACGGCACCGTGCTGGTCACCGGCGGCACCGGCGCCCTGGGCGCCGTGGTCGCACGCCATCTCGTGGCCGCCCACGGCGTACGCCACCTGGTCCTGGCCAGCCGCAGCGGGGACGACGCCCCAGGCGCGGCCGCGCTGCTGGACGAACTGACCGGACTGGGCGCCGACGCACGGATCGTGGCCTGCGACGTCGCGGACCGCGATGCGCTCGCCGCGATGCTCGGGGACATCCCGGCCGACCGTCCGCTGACCGGCGTCGTCCACACCTCGGGTGTGCTGGCCGACGCCACCGTCGAGTCGCTCACGCCGGACGGACTCGACGCCGTGCTGCGGGCCAAGGCCGACGCGGCCTGGCACCTGCACGAGCTGACCGAAGGGGCACCACTGCGGGAGTTCGTGCTGTTCTCCTCCGCTGCCGGACTCCTTGGCAGTCAGGGGCAGGCCAACTACGCCGCCGCCAACGCGTTCCTGGACGCCCTCGCCGCCCACCGGCGCGACGCCGGACTGCCCGGCACCGCACTGGCCTGGGGCTGGTGGGAGCAGCCCGGCGGCATGGGCGCCGGCCTCGGCCGGGCCGAACGCGCCCGGATGGCCCGCGGCGGGGTCGGCCCCTTCACGGCGGAGACGGGCATGGCGGTATTCGACCAGGCCCTCGCGGCGGGCACCGATCCCCTCCTGGTGCCGATACGGCTGAACACCGCCGCCGCACGGGCGGCCGACGAGCAGCAGATACCCCCGCTGCTGCGCGGCCTGGTCCGCGCCCCGCAGCGCCGGGCCACCCGGTCGGACACGCGGGCCACCTCCCGGCTGCACGAGCGACTCGCACGGGCGGCCGAGCCCGAGCGGCTGACCGTACTGACGGACCTGGTCCGCGGCGAGGTCGCCGACGTACTCGGACACGGCGGAGCCGAGGAAGTCGACGACACCGACGGGTTCGTCGAGCTGGGCTTCGACTCGCTCACCTCGGTGGAACTGCGCAACCGGCTCAACGAACGCACCGGGCTCCGCCTGCCGTCCACGGTCGTCTTCGACCACCCGACGCCCGCCGAACTCGCCGCCGCGATCAGCGGTGAACTGCGCACCACGACCGCCCCAGCCGCCGCGTCCGGCGAAGTCGCGAGCGACCGGGGCCAGGACACCGCCGCGGCCGGCGGGACCGGGCGGAACGACGACCTCGCCGTCGTCAACGGGGTGGAGGCGCTGTACCGGCGCGCCGTCGAACTGGGCCGGCTCGACATCGGACACATCGTGCTGCGCAACTCGGTCGATCTGCGGCCGAGCTACCGCGACCCCGAGGAGGTGCGCAACGGGCCGGCCCTCGTCAGGCTCGGGGAAGGCGATCGGCACCCGAAGATCATCGGGTTCCCGTCGCAGTCCGTGTGGGCGAGCAACCAGGAACTGGTCGCCATGGCGGCACCACTGCGCGGCATGCGGGACGTGTGGTCGCTGATGCTCCCCGGCTTCGTCACCGGGCAGCCGGTCGCCGCCGACGTGGACGCGGCCGCCGACTACGCCGTACGTCTCATCGAGGACCTGGTCGGCGACGAGCCGTTCGCGTTGACCGGGCGGTCCTCCGGCGCTCGCGTCGCCCACGAGGTGACGGCCCGGCTGGAGGAGCGCGGCCGGTCGCCGGAGGGCCTGGTGCTGATCGACAGCTACCTGGCGGGCTACGACGCCACCTCCTACATCACGCCCGTGCTGGAGGCGAAATCCCTGGACCTGGAGAAGGACTTCGGCCGGATGACCGGGACGCGCCTGACGGCGATGGCCGCGTACTTCGGGATGTTCGAGCACTGGCGGCCCCGGGAGATCTCCACTCCGACGCTGCTGGTGCGGGCCTCCGAGTGCTACGGCCTGGAACCGGGGCAGGAGCAGCCGCCGGCCGAGCAGTGGCAGGCCGCGTGGCCGCTGCCGCACGACGCCGTCGACGTACCGGGTAACCACTACACGATGCTGGAGGGCCACGGGGACGTCACCGCGGCGGCCGTGCACGAGTGGCTGACCGGGCAGGAGCGGTAGTCCGCCCGGCGGTGTGACCGCCGTGCACGACGGGCCGTGTTCCCCGCGTGGGGAACACGGCCCGTCGGCCCGCGGTGGAGGAACCCGGACACCGCGAAGGGCCCGGCAGGCGCGTCGCCTGCCGGGCCCTTCGCCGTCGCACCGCCTACCAGGTGATGGGCAGGCTTTCGAGACCGCGGATGATCGAAGCGCTCTTGAGCCGCAGCTCCGACTCGGGGACCGCCAGTCGCAACGACGGCAGGCGCTCCAGCAGCGCCTTGAATGCCTCCTGGAGCTCGATACGGGCGAGCTGGGCGCCCAGGCAGTGATGGATACCGGCGCCGAAGGCCAGGTGGGGATTGTGCTCACGGCCCAGATCCAGCAGTTCCCCGTCCGCGAAGACCTCGGGGTCCCGGTTGGCGGTGGCGACCGCGGGCAGGACGACGGCGCCCGCCGGCAGCACCTTGCCGTTGCTCAGCTCCACCTCGGCGGTGGTCAGCCGGGGGATGATGCCGCCGGTCGTGGTGAGCGGCACGAACCGCAGCAGCTCGTCGATGGCACGCGGCAGCGCTTCCGGGTTCGCGCGTACCTCCTCGAGCTGGTCGCGATCGTTCAGCAGGTGCACCAGGAACATGCTGATCTGATTGGCGGTCGTCTCGTGGCCGGCGCTGAGGATACCGATGCTCAGCGCGGTGATCTCGCGGTCGGTGAGCGTCGGGTCCTCCTCGCTCACCTTGATCAGCGCGGTGATCAGGTCGTCGGCCGGGTTCTCCCGCTTGGCGGCGATGAGTTCACCGAAGTACCCCACCAGGGAGACGGTCGCGGCCTCCTTCTCCACGACCTGGCTCCAGTCCCCGAGCAGGGCGTTGGACCAGGCGTGGAACGTCTCCTGGTCCTTGG
Organism: Streptomyces pactum; assembly: GCF_002005225.1. Lineage (NCBI taxonomy): Bacteria > Bacillati > Actinomycetota > Actinomycetes > Kitasatosporales > Streptomycetaceae > Streptomyces > Streptomyces pactum. Next base: position 2,879,217 of record NZ_CP019724.1, on the reverse strand, counting down.
CCGGCACGCCGAGCAGCTCGCAGATCACCCGGACCGGCAGCGGCACGGAGAACGCCTTGACCAGGTCGACCGGTCGCGGCTGGTTCTCCATCTCGTCCAGCAACTCGGCGACCAACTCGGCGACGCGAGGCCGTAGCTGCTCGACCTTGCGCGCGGTGAAGGCCCGGGTGACCAGCTTGCGCAGCCGGGTGTGCTCCGGCGCGTCCATGCCGACGAGGGACTCGTTCATCAGCTTGCCGGTCTCGGTCTCCGACATGCTCGCGGCCGCACTGGCCATGACCTTGCTGCTGAACCGGGAGTCGACGAGCACCTTGCGGACGTCGGCGTGCTTGGTCACCATCCAGCCGGAGATGCCGTCGGGGAACTTCACCTCCACGACGGACTCGCCGTCACGGATCTCGGCCAGCTCGGGGGGCAGGTCACGGACGGAGGGCGGCTCGGGGAAGGGGAACGCTATGGGCTCGGAAGGCGCTTCGGCCATGACATGCTCTCCTGACTCGTGAAGGTTTCGAAACGCGTGAGGGCGGGTCCGCGGCTTCTCGCAGGCTATGCACGCCCAGCCCCTAGACCCGCCCCCTAAGGGGCCCCACTCGCCGTGCCGCCGGTGGCAAACCCGACGGGACGGCGAGCGGGGCCGCCGCGTCACTGTGACGTCGTGCTCCTGGCCATCGCGAGGAGCGCCGCCACGTCCATGGACTTGATCTCCTCGCTGCGGTCGGCCGCCTCGGACCCGGCCGTCGGGCCGTCACCCGACAGGGCGAGCAGCGTGTCGAGGAGGCCGTGCTCCCGCAGCCGGTCCAGCGGAATGGACGACAGAGCGCGCCGCACGGCTGCTTCCCGGTCGGCCTCGGGCGTCCCGCCCGCCTGCGTCGCACCGTCCGGGCACAGCTTGCCCACCAGCAGGGTCACCAACTCGCCCAGCGTCGGGTAGTCGAAGACCAGGCTGACGGGCAGGCGCAGGCCGGTGACGGCGTTGAGCTGGTTGCGCAACTCCACGGCGGTGAGCGAGGTGAACCCGAGGTCGCGGAAGGGCCGGTCGGTCTCGATCCGGTCCGCGAAGGCGTGTCCCAGCACGGCGGCGATCAGGTCGCGTACGAGCGCCAGCACGGCGTCCCGCCGCTCAGCGGGCCCCATCTCCGCGAGGCGCCGCCGCAACCGGGCCCCCGCGTCCTGGCTCCCGTCCTGCGCCGACCGTCGGCCCGGCACGCGGAACAGCCCCCGCAACACCGGCGGCAGGGAACCGGCCGAGGCCTGGGCCCGCAGCGCGGCGCCGTTCAGCCGTGCCGGGAACAGCACCGGCTCGGCGCTGTGCCAGCCGAGGTCGAACAGCTCCAGGCCCTCCGCGGAGGGCAGCGCGGACACCCCGCGCATGGGCGTGCCCGCCGAAGCCGCCTCGGTGAGACCGCCGCCCATGCCGCGCTCGGCCTCCCACAGCCCCCAGGCGAGCGACGTGGCCGCCAGCCCGCGTCCGCGCCGGTGCCGGGCGAGTGCGTCGAGGAACGTGTTGGCCGCCGCGTAGTTGCCCTGACCGGTGCCGCCGAGGGTGCCCGCGATCGAGGAGAACAGCACGAAGGCGGACAGGTCCAGGCCGGCCGTCAGCTCGTGCAGATGCATCGCCGCGTCCACCTTGGGACGGAAGACCCGGTCGATCAGTTCGGGGGTCAGCGCGGCCAGCAGCGCGTTCTCGGCGGTACCGGCGCAGTGCACCACGGCGGTCAGCGGATGCTCGGCGGGAATCCGGCCGAGCGCCTCCGCCAGCGCCTCACGGTCCGCCGCGTCGCACGCCACCAGTGTCGCCGTCGCGCCCAGCTCACCGAGCCGGGCGAGCAGTTCGTCCGCGCCGTCCGCGTCCGGGCCCCGCCTGCTGAGCAGCAGCAGGTGCCGTACGCCGTGCCGCTCGGCCAGCCGCGCGGCGACGAGTGCGCCGAGGCCCCCGGTCGCCCCCGTCACCAGCACCGTGCCCGTCGGGTCGAGCGCGTCGAGTCCCGCGCCGGGCACGTCCCCGGGCGTTTCGGCCACCGGGGTCCGGGCGAGCCGCGGCACCAGCCCGGCACCCTGGCGCAGGGCGATCTCTGCCTCCCCGGACGCGACCGCGCCCGGCACCGCCCGCACGGACTCGGGGTCGTCGTCGAGGTCCAGCAGCACGAACCGGCCCGGGTTCTCCGACTGGATCGAGCGCACCAGTCCCCACAGCGCGGCGGAACCGAGCCCGGTCACCGGATCCTCGGGCGAGGTGCCCACGGCGTGAGAGGTGGCCACCACCAGCGGCACCGTCGCGAGCCGCTCGTCGAGGTCCTCGGAGACCCACGCGCGTGCCGCCGCCAGCACCGCACCGGCGCGTTCCCGGGCGAGGTCCGCGGGGCCCCGGCCGTCCGGGTCACCGGCCGTCAGATCCAGGACGACGAACGACGGCCGCCGACCGCCCGCTTCCGGGGACGCGGTCAGGGACGCGGTCAGCTCGGCCGCCCCGGCGTGGTGCTCCACACCGCCTTCGGAGCCCGCCCATCGCGCCGCCCGCTCCGGGTCCGCGCCCAGGACCGCCCAAGGGGCGGCGTCGGGCACGGGCAGCGGGACGGGCGTCCACTCCATGCCGAACAGCGAGGGACGGGTGGCGGACCGCCCGGTGTCCGGGCCGCCGGTGCCGACCGGCCGCAGCAGCAGCGAACCGACCGTGGCCACCGGCGCGCCGGTGCCGTCCACGGCGTGCAGGGCCACGGCGTTCTCCCCGGCGGGGGAGAGGGTCACGTGCAGGGCGGTGGCCCCGGTGGCGTGCAGGGACACCGCGTTCCAGGCGAACGGGCGCAGCGGCTGTCCACCGGTGTCCAGCAGCTCGCCCAGACCCACCGCGTGCAGTGCCGCGTCCAGCAGCGCGGGGTGCAGGAGGTAGTCGCCCGCCTCCTCGTGCAGCTCCTGTGGCAGGCGAACCTCCGCGAAGACCTCCCGGCCGCGCGACCACGCGGCCCGCAGGCCGTGGAAGGCCGGCCCGTAGGCGAACGGACCGTCGCCCGACCGCTCGTACAGATCGTCCACGTCGAGGCGCTCCGCGCCGTGCGGCGGCCAGAGCGCGGAGGCCTCCTCGGGGGCGGGACCGACGGGGCGGAGCACGCCGGTGGCGTGCCGGACCCAGGACCCGGCCGAGATGTCGTCGTCGCAGCGGGCGAAGAGTCCGATCTCGCGTCGCCCGGTCCCGTCCGGGGCGCTCACGGTGAGCTGGAGGTCCAGGTCGCCGGTTTCGGGCAGCAGGAGCGGGGCCTGCATGGTCAGTTCCTCGACGTGCGGGCACTCGACGAGATCGCCCGCGGCCACCGCCAGCTCGACGAACGCGGTCCCCGGGAGGGGGACGGTGCCCATGACGCGGTGGTCGGCCAGCCAGGGGTGGTCGCGCAGCGAGAGGCGCCCGGTGAGGATCAGGCCGTCGGACTCCGCCGGCTCCACGGCGGCCCCGAGCAGCGGATGCCCGGGGGAGCGCAGACCGGCGGCGGTCACGTCACCGGAGCCGGAGGCAGGCGGGCGCAGCCAGTACCGCTCCCGCTGGAAGGCGTAGGTGGGCAGGTCCACGGGACGCGCGTCGGTGCCGCGGAAGAGCCTCGTCCAGTCGACGGGTGCGCCGGCCGCGTACGCCTCGGCCAGCGACGCCAGCAGCCGGTCGGCGCCCGCGTCGTCGCGGCGCACGGAGCCGGAGACGTGGGCCGCGACTCCCATGCCGTCGATGACCTCCTGCACGGCCATGACCACCACGGGGTGCGGGCTGATCTCCAGCAGGGTGCGGTTCCCCTCGTCGACGGCGGTGCGCACGGCGGCCTCGAAGGCGACCGTCTCCCGCATGTTCCGCAGCCAGTAGGCCGCGTCGACCCCGGCGGTGTCGGCCTGCTCGCCCGTCACCGTGGAATAGAACGCCACCGACGAGGACTGCGGGCGTATCTCCGCCAGCTCCGCCAGCAGATCCTCGTTCAGCGCGTCCACCTGGGCGGAGTGGGAGGCGTAGTCCACCGCGATGCGACGGGCCCGCACCCCCTCCTCCTCGCACTGAGCCAGCAACGCCTCCAGCGCCTCGGTCTCACCCGAGACCACCACCGACGACGGACCGTTCACCGCCGCGACCCCCACCCGGCCCCCGAACCCGGCCAGCCGCTCCTCCACCTCCGCCACCGGCAACGCCACCGAACCCATACCGCCCCGGCCCGACAGCCTCTCCCGCACCAGCCGCGAACGCACCGCCACGACCCGCGCACCGTCCTGCAACGACAACCCGCCCGCCACACACGCGGCCGCCACCTCACCCTGCGAATGGCCCACCACCGCGGCCGGCTCCACCCCGAACGAACGCCACACCGCGGCCAGCGACACCATCACCGCCCACAACACCGGCTGCACCACATCCACCCGCGCCCACAACGGATCATCACCGTCACGGAAGACCACATCCCGCAACGACCAGTCCGTGAACGGAGCCAGCGCACGCTCACACGCCACCATCGACTCCGCGAACACCGGCGACGCGTCCCACAACTCACGCCCCATACCGACCCACTGCGAACCCTGACCCGGGAACACGAACACCACACCGCAGTCGGCGGCCCGCCCGGTGACCACTCCCGGCGCGTGCGTGCCCCCGGCGACCGCACGCACCCCCGCCAGCAACTCCTCCCGGCCGGCGCCCAGCACCACCGCACGCTGCTCGAACGCCGACCGCGTCCGCACCAGCGAGCACCCCACGTCCAGCCAGGACGCGTCGGGATCACGCTCCAGGTGCTCCACCAGCCGCGCCGCCTGCGCCCGCAGCGCCGCCTCCGTCCGGCCCGACAGCGCCCACGGCACCACCGGCGACGACACCGGCGCCACCCCGCTCTCCGCCTCCGGTTCCACCGGACCGGCCTGCGGCGCCTCCTCCAGAATCACGTGCGCGTTCGTGCCGCTGACTCCGAAGGAGGACACCGCGGCCCGGCGCGGACGGTCGGCCGGGGGCCAGGGCCGGTTCTCGGTCAGCAGCTCCACCGCGCCCGCGGACCAGTCCACGTGCGGCGTCGGCTCGTCCACGTGCAGCGTCTTCGGCATGACGCCGTGCCTGAGGGCCATGACCGTCTTGATCACGCCGCTGACTCCGGCGGCGTACTGCGTGTGGCCGATGTTCGACTTCACCGAGCCGAGGTACAGCGGCCGGTCGGCCGGGCGGTCCTGGCCGTAGGTCGCCAGCAGTGCCCGGGCCTCGATCGGGTCGCCCAGCTTGGTGCCCGTGCCGTGCGCCTCCACCAGATCGACGTCGGCGGTGGCCAGCCCGGCGTTGTCGAGGGTGCGCAGGATGAGCCGGCGCTGGGCGGGACCGCTGGGCGCGGTGAGGCCGTTGCTGGCACCGTCCTGGTTGATCCCGCTCTCCCGGAGCACGGCGAGCACCGGGCGACCGGCACGCAGGGCGTCGGAGAGCCGTTCCAGTACGAGGACGCCGACGCCCTCGCCCCAGCCGGTACCGTCCGCCGAGGCCGCGAACGCCTTGCACCGGCCGTCGGCGGCCAGGCCGCCCTGCCGGGAGAACTCGGGGAAGGCGCCGGGGGTCGCCAGCACCGACACGCCACCGGCCAGGGCCAGCGATATCTCGTCCTTGCGCAGGGCCTGCGTCGCCAGGTGCACGGAGACCAGCGAGGAGGAACAGGCGGTGTCCACCGTCACCGCGGGCCCCGTCAGCCCCAGCAGGTACGAGACCCGGCCCGACAGCACGCTGCTGGAGGTGCCGGTCAGCATGTAGCCGTCCAGGGCCTGCGGTGACGCGGCCAGCAGGCCGGCGAAATCGCCGCCCGTGCCCCCGAAGAACACCCCGGTGGCGCTGCCGCGCAGCGAGCGGGGGTCGACCTGGGAGCGCTCCAGCGCCTCCCACGAGGACTCCAGCAGCAGCCGCTGCTGGGGGTCGGTCGCGAGGGCCTCACGCGGCGAGATTCCGAAGAAGTCCCCGTCGAAGTCGCCCGCGCCCTCCAGGAACCCGCCCTCCAGGGTGGTGGAGGCGCCGGACTCCTGGGCGTCGGAGCGGTACAGCCGGTCCACGTCCCAGCCGCGGTCGGCGGGGAACCCCGCGATCGCGTCGTCCCCCTGCGCCACCATGCGCCACAGGTCCTCCGGTGTCCGCACCCCGCCCGGGAACCGGCAGGCCATGCCGACGACGGCGATCGGCTCGCGCGCCTTGTCCTCGACCTCGCGCAGCCGGTGCTGGAGGCCGCGCGCCTCGGCGACAGCCCGCTTGAGGTAGTCGCGGACCTTCTCCTCGTCGGACATTAGCTAGCAGCTCCTTGATGGTGTTCCCGGACGATCGGCGTCGGTCAGAGACCGAAACCCTTGTCAATCGCGTCGAAGAGGTCGTCGGTGGTGGCCGTGTCGAGGTCGTCGAGCCCGTCCCCGTCACCGGCCGCCGGTCCGCCCTCCGGGGTGCTCCACTTGGACACCAGGCCGCGCAGCCGCCGCAGGACGCGCTCGTGGTCGCCGTCGGCCGCCGCGATGTCCGCCAGCGTGGTCTCCAGCGCGTCCACCTCCGTCAGCGCCGCCTCGACGCCCGACAGCCCGGCCGGAGCGAGCTCCGTCAGCAACTGGCCGGCCAGCGCGGCCGGGGTCGGATGCTCGAACACGAGCGTGGCGGGCAGCCGCAGTCCGGTCGCCGCCCCGAGCCGGTTGCGGAACTCCACGGCGGTCAGCGAGTCGAAGCCCAGGTCCTTGAAGGACTGCTCCGCCGTGACGGCCTCCGCCGACGGATGGCCCAGCACGGTGGCCGCGTTCGACCGGACCAGCTCCAGCAGCCTGCGCCGCTGCTCCGCGGGGGCCAGCCCGGTCAGCCGGGTCCGCAACTCGGAGCCGTCGCCGCCGGACCGCACCACCCGCCGGACGGTGCCGCCCGCCAGGCCCCGGAACAGGTGCGGCACGCCATCCGCCCCACCGCGCAGGGCCGACGCGGTCAGCCGGGTGATCACCTGAAGCGGTACGTCCGCCCCGACGGCGAGGTCGAACAGGGCCAGGCCCTCCTCGTCGTCCAGCGGTCGCATGCCCGCCCGTTCCATGCGCCGGACGTCGTCGTCGTCGAGGTGGCCGGTCATGCCGCTGCGGGTGTTCCACAGGCCCCAGGCGAGTGAGGTGGCGGGTTGGCCGTGGGCGTGGCGGTGGTGGGCGAGGGCGTCGAGGTAGGTGTTGGCGGCGGCGTAGTTGGCCTGTCCCGCGGTGCCGAGTTGTCCGGCGGCGGAGGAGTAGAGGACGAAGGTGGTGACGGGGTGGTCGAGGGTGAGGTGGTGGAGGTGGGTGGCGGTGTCGATCTTGGGTCGGAGGACGGTGTGGAGTTGGGTGTCGGTGAGGTTGGTGGTGGTGGCGTCGTCGAGGGTGCCGGCGGTGTGGATGACGGTGGTGAGGGGGTGTTCTCGGGGGATGGTGGCGAGGAGGTTCGCCAGTTCGGCGGGGTCGGTGGTGTCGCAGGCGGTGAGGGTGATGTGGGCGCCGGCGCGGGTGAGTTCGTCGTGGAGTTGTCGGGCGCCGGGGGCGTCGGGTCCGCGTCGGCTGGTGAGGTGGAGGTGGGTGACGTGGTGGTGGTGGACGAGGTGGCGGGCGAGGAGGGCGCCGAGGGTGCCGGTGCCGCCGGTGATCAGGGCGGTACCGTTCGGATCGATCCCCCGCGGCACGGTCAGCACGGCCTTGCCGACCAGCTTGGCCTGGCTCAGGTCCCGCATCGCCTCCCGTGCCCGCCGCAGGTCGTAGACGGTGACCGGCGGCCGGCGCAGACCCCCTTCGCGGTACAGGTCCATCACCGCGACCAGCATCTCCTGGATCCGGTCCGGCCCGGCCTCCAGCAGGTCGTAGGCCTGGTAGCGCACGCCCGGGTGGCCGGCGGCGACCTGCTCCGGGTCTCGCTTGTCGGTCTTGCCCATCTCCAGGAACCGGCCGCCGCGCGGCAGCAGGCGCAGCCCCGCCTCGACGAACTCGCCGGCCAGGCAGTCCAGGACGACGTCCATGCCGCGCCCGCCGCTGGACTCCAGGAACTCCTGCTCGAACTCCAGGGTCCGCGAGTTGGCGATGTGCTTGTCGTCGAGCCCGTACTCCCGCAGCGTCTCCCACTTGCCGGGGCTGGCGGTGCCGAAGACCTCGGCTCCCAGCCGACGGGCCAGTTGGACGGCCGCGACCCCGACGCCGCCCGCCGCCGCGTGCACCAGCACCGATTCACCGGGCTGGACGCCCGCCAGGTCCACCAGCCCGTAGTACGCGGTGAGATGCGTGATCGGGACCGTCGCCGCCTGCTCGTAGGACCAGCCGTCCGGCATCGGCGTCAGGAACCGGCTGTCGCACACTGCCACCGGACCGAACGAGTCCGGGCACAGGCCCAGCACCCGGTCGCCCGCGGCCACGTTGGCCACCTGGGACCCCACCTCCAGGACGGTGCCGGCGACGTCGCCGCCGATGCCGTTCTGCCCCTCGACCATGCCGAGGGCGACGATGACGTCCCGGAAGTTCAGCCCGACCGCGTGCACGGCGATCCGTACCTGTCCGGGCCCGAGCGGGTCGAGGACCTCGGGGCAGGGCACCAGGGCCACGTTCTCGATCGTGCCCCGGCCGGTGCTCTCCAGCCGCCACGGGACCGGCCCCGGGGGCGGCAGCAGCGCCGGATGCGACGCGGTCCGCGCCAGCCGCGGCGCCGTGACCGCGCCCCCGCGGATCGCGACCCGGGGCTCGGCGGAGCGCAGCGCGGCCCCGAACGCGTCCCGGGACGCGTCGTGCCCGTCCAGGTCGACGAGGGCCAGGCGCCCGGGGTTCTCGGTCTGGGCCGAGGTCACCAGGCCCCAACAGGCCGCGTTGCCGAGATCGGTGACATCCTCACCGTCGCCCGCGGCCACCGCCCCGGAGGTCACCAGCACCAGGCGGGACCGGGCGAACCGGTCGTCGGCGAGCCAGTCGCGCAGCCACCCGAGCGTCTCCTGCGCCGCCGCGTGCGCGGCCGCCGCGGGATCGTCCGTCCCCCGGGGCGCCAGGCAGCGCACCACGAGGTCCGGAACCGGGCCGACGGCGGCCAGTTCCTCCGTACCGGACACCACCGGCACTCGCGCGTCCGGGCCCGCCAGACCGAACGGGTCGTCACCGACGAGCGCGTACGTCCCGGCCGGCCCACCGTCCTCGGTCCCGTCGGGCACGACGGACCAGTCGAGATGGAGCAGCGCCTCCCGTACGGCGGTGTCCGCGGGCCGGCCGAGGTCGGCGGGCCGGGTCACCAGGGCCCCCACCGACACCACCGGGTGTCCGGCCTCGTCGGTGAGCAGCACACCGAGCCGGTCCCCGGACGGGGTCAGCCGCACCCGGGCCGTGGTCGCGCCGGTCGCGTACAGGCGCACCCCCGTCCAGGAGAACGGCAGCCGCACCCCCGCGTCCGGATCCGCGGCGAACGCCATGGCGTGCAGGGCGGCGTCCAGCAGTGCCGGATGCACGCCGTAGCGCTCCGCCTCCTCCCGCTCGGACTCCGGCAGCCGGATCTCGGCGAACAGCTCCTCGCCGCGCCGCCACACCCCGTGCAGGCCCCGGAAGGCCGGCCCGTAGTGGTAGCCGCCCTCGGCGAGGACGTCGTAGACGCCGTCCGCCTCCACCGGCTCCGCCCCGGCCGGCGGCCAGGCCGGCTCCGGCGCGGGCTCCTCGTCCGCCTCCCGGCCCAGGACGCCGGACGCGTGCAGTACCCAGCCCGCCTCGCCGGTACGGGAGTGCACGGTGACCGTGGCCCGGTCCCCGTCGTCGTCCGGCGTGGCCCGGACCTGCACCGTCACCTCGTCCTGGGCGCCGGTGCCCAGCAGCAGCGGCGCGTGCAGGGTGAGTTCGTCCAGGTGCGGCCGGTCGAGCCGGTCGCCCGCCCTGATCGCCAGGTCCACGAAGGCGGTGCCCGGCAGCAGAACCGTGCCCGAGACGGCGTGGTCGAGCAGCCAGGGGTGGGTACGCCCGGACAGCCGGCCGGTGAACAGCACGCCCTCGCCGCCCGCCAGCGCCACGGACGCGCCCAGCAGCGGGTGGTCCGCCACCTCCAGGCCCGTCGTGGTCAGGTCGCCGGCGCCACGGCGGGACTCCAGCCAGAACCGCCGGCGTCGGAAGGCGTAGGTCGGCAGCTCCACCGGAGGCCGGGCGCCGGGCGGACCGAGCACCGGCGACCAGTCGACCTCGACGCCCAGCACGCCGAGTTCGGCGACCGAGGTACGCCAGCGCCGTGCGCCGCCGTCGTCCCTGCGCAGCGACCCCACCGCCACCGCGGCGCGGCCCGCCGCGTCGATGCTGTCCTGGAGCGAGGGCACCAGCACCGGGTGCGGACTGATCTCCGCGAAGACCGTGCAGCCCTCGTCCAGCGCGGCTCGGGTGGCCGCCTCGAACTCCACCGTGTGGCGCAGGTTCCGGTACCAGTACCCGGCGTCCAGCTCCGTCGTGTCCAACGGGGCACCGGTGAGCGTCGAGAAGAACGGGACGGACGCCGCGCGCGGCGTGATCCCCGCCAGCGCGGCGGCCAGGTCGGCCTCGATCGCCTCCACCTGGGCGGTGTGCGAGGCGTAGTCCACCGGGATGCGCCGGGCCCGGACACCGTTCTCGTCGCACCGGGCGAGCAGCGCGTCGAGCGCGTCGGGCTCACCCGCCACCACAGTGCTGGCCGGCCCGTTGACGGAGGCCACGGAGACCCGCCCGGGCCACCCGGCGGTCAGCTCCCGGGCCGCCGCCGCGGGCAGCGCCAGCGACACCATCCCGCCCCGCCCGGCCAGCACCGACCCGATCGCCCCGGCCCGCAGCGCGACCACCCGGGCCCCGTCGTCGAGGCTGAGGGCACCGCAGACACAGGCGGCGGCTATCTCGCCCTGCGAGTGACCGAGCACGGCGTCCGGTTCGACGCCGTAGGCACGCCACAGCGCGGCCAGTGACACCATCACCGCCCACAGCGCCGGCTGCACCACGTCCACCCGGTCCCACGGCGGCGTGTCCGCCTCCCGCCGCAGCACGGCGAGCAGCGACCAGTCGACGTGCGGGCTCAGCGCCCGCTCGCACTCCAGCATCCGCTCCCGGAAGACCGGCTCGCAGTCGAGCAGTTCCGCGGCCATGCCCGCCCACTGTGCTCCCTGACCGGGGAAGACGAAGACGACACGGTGCTCGCCGGGCACCGCACCCGTCACCACGCCGGGCGGCGGCACCGCGTCCGGCTCCTCGGCCAGGCGGGCCAGCCCGGCCGCCGTCGCCAGCAGTTCCTCCCGGTCGTCGCCCAGCACCACCGCCCGGTGGGCCAGTCGGGCCCTGCCCGCCAGGGCGGCGGCGACGTCCGCCGCGGACAGCTCCGGTCGCCGCGTGACATGGGTGACCAGGCGGTCGGCCTGGGCGTACAGCGCGTCGCGGCTGTGCGCGGAGAGCACCCACGGCAGCACTCCGCCCGGGACCGGCCCGGACGGTTCGGCCGGCTCGTCGGCCGGTGGCTGTTCGATGACGACGTGGGCGTTGGTGCCGCTGATACCGAACGAGGACACGGCGGCCCGGCGCGGACGGCCGTCCGCCGGCCACGGCCGCTCCTCGGCGAGCAGTTCCACCGTGCCCGTGGACCAGTCCACCTCGGGCGTCGGCTCGTCCACGTGGAGGGTCCTGGGCAGCACGCCGTGCCGCATCGCCATGACCATCTTGATGATGCCCGCCACACCGGCCGCCGCCTGTGTGTGCCCCATGTTGGACTTGACCGAGCCCAGCCACAGCGGGCGGTCGGCGGACCGCTCCCGGCCGTAGGTGGCGAGCAGGGCCTGCGCCTCGATGGGGTCGCCCAGCGTGGTGCCGGTGCCGTGCGCCTCCACCACGTCGACGTCCGCGGGTCCGAGCCGGGCGGACTCCAGGGCCTGCCGGATCACCCGCTGCTGCGAGGGACCGTTGGGTGCGGTCAGCCCGTTGGACGCGCCGTCCTGGTTGACCGCGCTGCCCCGCACCACGGCCAGTACCGGGTGGCCGTCTCGGCGCGCGTCGGACAGCCGCTCGACCAGCAGCAGGCCGGCGCCCTCGCCCCAGCCCGTGCCGTCCGCGCCCGCCGCGAAGGACCGGCAGCGGCCGTCGGGGGACAGCCCGCCCTGCCGGGACAGCTCCACGAACACCCCGGGGGTGGACATCACGGTCACACCACCGGCCAGCGCCAGGTCGCACTCCCCGGTACGCAGTGCCTGTACCGCCAGGTGCAGGGCCACCAGCGAGGAGGAGCAGGCCGTGTCGAGAGTGACCGCCGGCCCCTCCAGACCCAGCGTGAACGCGATACGGCCCGAGGCGACGCTGCCGGCCGAGCCGGTTCCGATGAGCCCTTCGACCTCCTCGGGCAGCCCGTCGCGGTCGGCGCCGTAATCGTGGTACATCATGCCGGTGAACACCCCGGTCCGGCTGCCGCGCAGCGCGCGCGGGTCCAGGCCGGCCCGCTCCAGTGCCTCCCAGGACGTCTCCAGCAGCAGCCGCTGCTGCGGGTCCATGGCCAGTGCCTCACGAGGCGAGATGCCGAAGAACTCCGGGTCGAAGTCGGCCGCGTCCAGCAGGAAGCCGCCCTGGCGCACGTACGAGGTGCCGGGCCTGGCCCCCTCCGGGTCGTAGAGCCGCTCCACGTCCCAGCCGCGGTCCTCGGGCATGCCGCAGACCGCGTCCCGGCCGGCCGCGACCAGGTCCCACAGGTCTTCCGGCGTGGCCACCCCGCCGGGGTAGCGGCACGCCATCCCGACGATGGCGACGGGTTCTTCGGACCGCTCCGCGGCCGGCCGCGGCACGTCAGGACCCGGCGCGTGACCGGTCAGCTCACCCAGCAGGAAGTCCGCCACCGCCGACGGCGTCGGATGGTCGAAGACCAGGGTGGCGGGCAGCCGCAGTCCCGTCGCCGCACCCACCGCGTTGCGCAGCTCGATGGCGGCCAGCGAGTCGAAGCCCAGCTCCCGGAAGGTCCGCCGCGCGTCCAGCGCGTCGGGCGTGGCATGACCCAGCGCGCTCGCCGCGCCGGCGCGGACCAGGTCCAGCAGGACACGCGTGCGCTCCTGCTCCGGCAGCTCCCGCAGCCTTTCCGCGAACGCCGAGCCCGTATCGGACGGCCCGCCGGCGGCGCCGGCCCGCCGGACCGGGGCCCGCACCAGACCCCGGAAGAGCGGAGGCAGCGTGCCCGCGGCGGCCTGGGCGCGCAACGCGCCGAGGGCCAGCGGCAACGGCGCGACGACCGGGGCGTCCAGCGCGACCGCCGTGTCGAACAGGGCCAGGCCCTGCTGCTCCGAGACACCCGGCATGCCCGCCTCGGCCAGTCGGCGCAGCGTCTGCTCGTCGTCGAGGTGGCCGGTCATGCCGCTGCGGGTGTTCCACAGGCCCCAGGCGAGTGAGGTGGCGGGTTGGCCGTGGGCGTGGCGGTGGTGGGCGAGGGCGTCGAGGTAGGTGTTGGCGGCGGCGTAGTTGGCCTGTCCCGCGGTGCCGAGTTGTCCGGCGGCGGAGGAGTAGAGGACGAAGGTGGTGACGGGGTGGTCGAGGGTGAGGTGGTGGAGGTGGGTGGCGGTGTCGATCTTGGGTCGGAGGACGGTGTGGAGTTGGGTGTCGGTGAGGTTGGTGGTGGTGGCGTCGTCGAGGGTGCCGGCGGTGTGGATGACGGTGGTGAGGGGGTGTTCTCGGGGGATGGTGGCGAGGAGGTTCGCCAGTTCGGTGGGGTCGGTGGTGTCGCAGGCGGTGAGGGTGATGTGGGCGCCGGCGCGGGTGAGTTCGTCGTGGAGTTGTCGGGCGCCGGGGGCGTCGGGTCCGCGTCGGCTGGTGAGGTGGAGGTGGGTGACGTGGTGGTGGTGGACGAGGTGGCGGGCGAGGAGGGCGCCGAGGGTGCCGGTGCCGCCGGTGATCAGGGCGGTACCGTTCGGATCGATCCCCCGGGCCGCCGCAGGTGTGCCCGTGGCCCGGGACAGCCTCGGCGCGAGGACCCGGCCCGCCCGCACGGCGACCCGCGGTTCGTCCGCGACCGCGCCGCGCAGTGCGGCCAGGGACTCGGGGGTGCCGTCGGTGTCCACGACGGCGATCCGGCCCGGATGCTCGGTGACGGCCGAGCCGAGCAGACCCCAGACGGCCGCCTGAGCCGGATCGGGGGCGGCGCCGTCCTCGGCGGCCACCGCGTTCCGCACCACCGTGACCAGCAGGGACGACTCGAACCGGTCGTCCGCGAGCCACGACTGCAGCAGCTCCAGCGCCCGCGTGGCGGCGTCGTGCGCGCCGCGCGCGTCGCAGGAGCCGTCGGACGGCCCGGACGCGGCGACGACGAACTCCGGAACCGGGGCGCCCGCGTCCACCGCGGCGCCCAGCCCGGCCAGGTCGTCGTACCGCTCCGCCCCGGCGAGGCCGGCGAGCGGTCCCGCGCCCAGCACGGCCCAGCGGCCCGCCTGTTCCACCGGATCCACCGGCACCCAGGAGGGCACCAGCAGCGCGCTCGCGGCGGTGTCCGGCGCGGTCGGCCGGTCGGCGGCCCGTACCACCAGTGAGTCCACCGTGGCCACCGGACGGCCGGTGGCGTCGGCGAACAGCAGCGCCAGCGTGTCCGGGCCGGTCGGGGTCAGCCGCACCCTCAACGCGGCCGCCCCCGCGGCGTACAGGGACACCCCGCGCCACGCGAACGGCAGCCTGCCCTGCCCGGCGCCGCCGAACTCGCCGCCCGCGAAGGCGGACGCGTGCAGCGCGGCGTCGGCGAGCGCCGGATGCAGCCCGAACTCCCCGGCGTCCCCGGCGGCCTCCTCGGGCAGCCGCACCTCGGCGTACACCTCGTCCCCGAGCCGCCACACCGCGCGCAGCCCCTGGAACACCGGGCCGTAGTGGAAACCGGCCGCGGCGAAACCGGCGTGCAGACCGGCGATGTCCACCGCCTCGGCACCCGCGGGTGGCCAGGCCGTCAGATCCCCGTCCGGTACGCCGCGGGCCGCGGCGAGGGTGCCTTGGGCGTGCCGCGTCCACACGTCCTCGGCGGACTGCTCGTGCTGCGCGTACAGGCCGAACTCGCGTTCGCCCGCCGATTTCTCGGTTCCCACCCAGAGCTGCACGCGCAGTCCGCCCTGTGCCGGCAGGACGAGCGGCAGCTCCAGGACGAGGTCGGCCACCCGGTCGAGCCCGAAGTGCCCGCCCGCCCACAGCGCCAGCTCGGCCACGGCGGTCCCGGGCAGCAGCGCGGTGCCGT
This sequence comes from Streptomyces pactum, assembly GCF_002005225.1. Taxonomy (NCBI): domain Bacteria; kingdom Bacillati; phylum Actinomycetota; class Actinomycetes; order Kitasatosporales; family Streptomycetaceae; genus Streptomyces; species Streptomyces pactum. Next base: position 2,864,063 of record NZ_CP019724.1, on the reverse strand, counting down.
CGATCGCGTGGTCCGCCAGCCACGGATGGCTCTCGACGGACAGCCGCCCCGTGAACAGCCGGCCCCCCTCGGCGGCCGGGACCAGCGTGGCTCCCAGCAGGGGGTGCCCGGCGGGCGCGAGTCCGGCCGCGGCCACGTCTCCCGGCCCGGGCACACCCCGCAGCCAGTACCGCGTGCCCTCGAAGGCGTACGTCGGCAGCGGCACCGGCCGCGTCGGGCGGGAGCCGAAGAACGCCGACCAGTCGACGCCCGCCCCGGCCGTGTGCGCGTGCGCCAGCAGGGCCGTCAGCGTGTGGACCTCCGAACGCCTGCGGCGCAGCGCCGGTACGGCGACGGCGGCCGCGGCCTCCTCCGACGCCAGGGTCTCCTCCACCATGGAGGTCAGGGCGGCGTCGGCGCCGAGTTCGAGAAAGACGCTCACACCCTCTGCGGCGAGGGTGCGCACCACTTCGTGGAAGACGACGGGCTCGCGCACCTGGCGCGCCCAGTAGGCCGGATCCGCCCAGTCGGCCGGGTCGAGCAGGGTGCCCGTCACGCTGGAGACCACGGGGATGGCCGGCTCACCGAACGACAGCCGTCCGGCCACCTGCCGCAGTTCCGCCACCACCGGCTCCATGAGCGGCGAGTGGAAGGCGTGGCTCACCGGGAGCCGGCGGGTCGCGCGTCCCATGCCGGTGAAGTGCGCCGCGATCGCGACGACCACGTCCTCGTCGCCCGACACCACCACCGAGCCGGGCCCGTTGACCGCCGCGATGCCGGCCACCGACTCGTGACCGGCGAGCTGGGGCAGCACCTCCTCGACGGTCGCCGCCACCGAGACCATCGCGCCGCCCTCGGGCAGCCGCTGCATCAGCCGGCCGCGCGCGGTGACCAGTTCGCACGCGTCGGAGAGGGACAGCATTCCCGACACGTGGGCGGCGGTGAGTTCGCCCACCGAGTGCCCGGCCAGCAGCCGCGGGCGCACGCCCCACTCGTCCAGCAGCCTGAACAGCGCCACTCCGAGCGCGAACGTCGCCGACTGGGTGTACAGCGTCCGGTCGAGCAGCCGTCCCTCGGCGCTGTCGGCGGCGGCGAACAGCAGCGGACGCAGCGGCCTGTCCAGCCTCGCGTCCAGTTCCTCGCACACGTCGTCCAGCGCGCTCGCGAACGAGGGGAACGCCGCGTACAACTCCTGGCCCATACCGGGCCGCTGCGCACCCTGTCCGGTGAACAGCACGGCGCCGCGCACCTCGTCCGCGATGCCGCTCACGAGCCCGGCGGGGCTGCCGCCGGCTGCCAGCTCGGCCAGCTTGTCCAGCAGGTCGGCGCGGTCCTCGGCCACCACCACGGCCCGGTGCCCGAAGGCGGTGCGGGTGGTCGCCAGCGCGCACGCCGCGTCGTCCAGCGCCAGTTCGGGCCGGTCCAGCAGGTGCGCGTGCAGCCGGGCGGCCTGCGCCGGCAGCGCCGCGGCCGTGGCCGCCGACAGCACCACCGGTACGACCGGCAGGCCCCGCGGCGCGGCGCCCGCGGTGCCCGCGGTGCCGTCCGGGCCGGTCTCGTCGGCGTCCTGGACCGGTTCCGGTTCCGGCTCCTCCAGTACGACGTGGGCGTTGGTGCCGCTGATCCCGAACGAGGACACCCCGGCTCGCCGGGGCCGGTCGGTGCGGGGCCACGGGTGGTTCTCGGCCAGCAGCTCCACCGCACCCGCCGACCAGTCCACCTCGGGCGTGGGACGGTCGATGTGCAGGGACCGCGGGACCTGTTCGTGCCGCATCGACAGGATCATCTTGATGATCCCGGCGGCGCCGGCGGCGGCCTGTGTGTGACCGATGTTGGACTTGACCGAGCCCAGCCGCAGCGGGCGGTCGGCGGGGCGGTCCCGGCCGTAGGTGGCGAGCAGGGCCTGCGCCTCGATGGGGTCGCCCAGGGTCGTGCCGGTGCCGTGCGCCTCCACCACGTCGACGTCCGCGGGTCCGAGCCGGGCGGACTCCAGGGCCTGGCGGATCACCCGCTGCTGCGAGGGGCCGTTGGGCGAGGTGAGACCGTTGGAGGCGCCGTCCTGGTTGACCGCGCTGCCCCGCACCACCGCCAGGACCTGGTGTCCCTTGCGCCGGGCGTCCGAGAGCCGTTCGACGACCAGCAGCGCGGAGCCCTCGCCCCAGCCGACGCCGTCCGCCGCGGCGGCGAACGACTTGCACCTGCCGTCGCGGGCCAGGCCGCGCTGCCGGGAGTTCTCCACGAACGTGGCCGGGGTGGACATGACCGTCGCACCGCCCGCCAGCGCCAGATCGCACTCCTCGTCGCGCAGTGCCTGCACCGCGAGATGCAGGGTGACCAGGGACGAGGAGCAGGCGGTGTCCAGGGTGACGGCCGGGCCTTCCAGGCCGAGGAAGTACGAGATCCGCCCCGAGGCCACGCTGGCGGCCGTGCCCGTACTCAGGTAGCCCTCGACCTCATCGGGCAGCGGGCCCGAACCGGTGGCGTAGTCGTGGTACATCAGGCCGGTGAACACACCGGTGCGCGAGCCGGCCAGGGAGCGCGGATCCAGCCCGGTGTTCTCCAGGGCCTCCCACGCGGTCTCAAGCAGCAACCGCTGCTGCGGGTCCATCGCCAGGGCCTCGCGCGGAGAGATCCCGAAGAACTCGGCGTCGAACTCGGTGGCGCCGGTGACGAACCCGCCCTCCATGGCGTACGAGGTGCCGGGGCGGTCCGGATCCGGGTCGTAGAGGGCGCCCAGGTCCCAACCGCGGTCGGTGGGCATGCCGGTGACGGCGTCCTCGCCGCGCACCATGAGGTCCCACAGCTCGTCGGGGGAGCCGACGCCACCGGGCAGCCGGCAGGCCATCCCGACGATGGCGACGGGTTCGGCGCCCTCGGCCTCGAGTTTCCTGATGCGCCGATGAGCCTGCCGCAGGTCGGCTGCCATCTTCTTGAGGTAATCAACAAGCTGCGCTTCGTTCGTCACCTGAACCCGCCCCAGAGATTGGCATACCGCGCCCTTCGGCGCCGAAGGTATGCGCTGATCGCCCCTAACCGCGTCCCCGCAGCCACCCCAGCATCCGGGCCCCTGTGAATGAGGAGGCAATAGGGGTTGGCGACAGGGGTCACTCGATGCATAGCATGCAGGAAATTTCCTTGCGTCATTCAGGATGGGGGCTCGTCCCGCAATGAGTATCTCCGAGCAGGAATCCACACCGTCCGGGGAACAGCAATTCACCAAGCCGCCGGCCCCGGAGAAGATGACCGACCTGAATTTCCTGCTCGGCGACTTCCGTGCGGAGTGGACGAATTTCACCGCCGACCCGCCCACCAAGGGGATCGCCTCCTGGAACACGGCGTCCACCTTCTCCGGACACGCCTACGAGATGACGCAGCGAGTTCCGGAGCACGACCTCACGGGACGTTTCGTCGTCCAGTGGGTCGAGTCGGACTCGGCATTCTCCGGCTACTACTACGACGACTGGGGAAATCGCACGCTCCTCACCGCCGGGGGCTGGGAGGACGGCCGGCTGGCTTTCGTCGGCGAGTGCATAGGGTTCGGCAAGACTTTCCTGCTCAAGGAGCGGTACGAAATCGTCGACGAGAATCACTACGTGAAGCGCGGTTTCGTCAAATTCGAGGAGAACGGCGACTGGATTCCCGCCGACGAGGTGCACTGCTACCGCGACTAGGGACCGACCATGCGGCGCACGGACCGGCGCTCGGGCGTGCGCATCCCGGGAAAGGCGAACCATGACCTCTCTGTCCGAAGCGGTGCGGGCGGGCGCGCCCCCGGAGGAACTCGACGGCCTCGCACCGCCCACGGAGTACACCGCGGCCTACCTGCGCGCCGAGGACGCCGAGATGTTCCAGGGCGTGGCCGACAAGGATGTCCGGAAGTCGCTGCGCGTCGGGCAGGTGCCGATGCCCGAACTGGCGCCGGACGAGGTGCTGGTGGCCGTCATGGCCAGCGCCGTCAACTACAACACCGTGTGGTCGGCGATCTTCGAACCGCTGTCCACCTTCCGCTTCCTGCGGAACTTCGCCGCACAGGGCGGCTGGGCGGCGCGGCACGACCAGCCGTACCACGTGCTGGGTTCCGACGGGGCCGGTGTGGTGGTGCGCGCCGGGTCCGGCGTACGGCACTGGAAGACCGGCGACCACGTGGTGGTGAGCTGTGTCCAGGTCGACGACCAGGAAGCGGCCACCCAGGCCGACGGGATGCTCGGCGCCGAACAGCGCATCTGGGGCTTCGAGACCAACTTCGGCGGTCTGGCCCACTACGCGGTGGTGCGGGCCAGCCAGCTCATCCCCAAGCCCGGCCACCTCACCTGGGAGGAGGCCGCCTGCAACCCGCTGTGCGCGGGGACCGCCTACCGGATGCTGGTCGGCGACCGGGGGGCCCGGATGAAGCAGGGCGACGTCGTACTGGTCTGGGGCGCGGCCGGCGGCCTCGGCGCCTACGCGGTGCAACTGGTCAAGAACGGCGGCGGGATCCCGGTCGGCGTGGTCAGCTCGCCCGCCAAGGCCGAGGCGGCCCGGCGGCTGGGCTGCGACGTGGTGATCGACCGTCGGGAGATCGGCCTCGACGACCGTACGGCGGACGACCCGACGGCGGTGATCGAGGCCGGCAAACGGCTCGGCCGCATCATCCGCCGGGAAGTGGGGGAGGACCCGCACATCGTCTTCGAACACGTCGGCCGGGCCACCTTCCCGATCTCGGTGTTCGTCGTCCGCCGCGGCGGCACGGTGGTGACCTGCGGCTCCAGCACGGGCTATCAGCACGGGTACGACAACCGGTACCTGTGGATGAAGCTCAAGCGCATCATCGGCAGCCACGCCGCGAACCTCCAGGAGCAGTGGGAGCTGAACCGGCTGATCTCCAGCGGCCGGATCGTGCCTACCCTCTCCGCGGTGTACCCCCTCGCGGAGATCGCCGAGGCGGCCCGCTCGGTGCAGGCCAACCGCCACATCGGCAAGGTCGGCGTCCTGTGCCTGGCCGACGGTCCCGGCCAGGGCGTGACCGACCCCGATCTGCGCGCCCGCGTGGGGGAGAAGCGCCTCGACCTCCTGCGCGACCTCGCCCCCACCGCCTGACACCACCGACGGGTCCACTTCCCGCCCGGCAGGCCCTCGCGAAGGGCCTGCCGGGCGCACCCGCGGCCGCGCCCGCCCCGTACCCCCGATTCCGGCCGGCTTCGCCCCCGTACGCACCGCCGGGCACGGTCCACAGGATCCGAAGGAGATGTGAGATGAGCACCGTGACGGCTTCCTCCGCGACGCCCGGAACGCCCCCGGCGACCGGAACGCCCCCGGCACCCGACCCGGAGGCGAAGTCCGCCGCGTCGGGGACGACCGCGGCGGCCCCGGCGATCCGGCGCGTCGGCGTGGTCGGGTGCGGGGTGATGGGGGCGGGGCTGGCCGAGGTGTGCGCCCGGGCCGGGCGTGACGTGCTGGTCGCCGCTTCGGGACCGGAGGGGATCGCGCGGGGCCGCGCCAGGCTGGAACGCTCCCTCGCCGCCGGCGTCCGCCGGGGCAAGGTCACCGAGGAGGACCGCGACGCGGCCCTGGCGCGGGTGCGGTTCACCACCGATCTCGCCGGTCTGCGCGACCGCCAGTTGGTGCTCGAGGCGGCCCCGGAGCACGAGCCCACCAAGCTGCGGGTCTTCCGGACCCTGGACGAGGTCGTCGAGGATCCGGAAGCGATCCTCGCGTCCAACACCTCCGCCCTGTCGGTCATGAAGCTGGCCCGGGCCACGGACCGCCCCGGCCAGGTCCTGGGCCTGCACTTCTTCAACCCGGCCCCGGTGCTGCGGCTCGTGGAGGTGGTCAGCACGCTGCTGACCGACGACCGCGCCCGGCGCACCGCCGAGGACTTCGTCACCGGCGTCCTCGGCAAGCAGGCGATCCACGTCGGCGACCGCTCCGGCTTCGTCGTCAACGCGCTGCTCGTCCCCTACCTCCTGTCCGCGATCCGGATGTACGAGGCGGGCTACGCCGACGCGGAGAACATCGACAAAGCGATGACGCTGGGCTGTTCCCATCCGATGGGGCCGCTGGCACTGGCCGACCTCATCGGCCTGGACACCGTCGCCGCCATCGGCGCCGCCCTGTACGAGGAGTTCAAGGAGCCCGCCCACGCGGTGCCCCCGCTGCTGTCCAGGATGGTCGACGGCGGTCTGCTCGGCAGGAAGTCCGGGCGGGGCTTCCACACCTACTGACGGCCGCTGCGATCACGGTCGCATACCAGCTCCGGCACTCCCTGTCACCGCGCCGACCTGGCACTTGGCCTGTCCGTGTGACAGCGAGCACACCTTCGAGGTAAAGACCTCATCAAATAGTTTGTGATACGGTTCACGAGATCCCAGATAGCGTGCGGTGTGCCGGTCCCGACCGGCCGCCCGGTGAGTTCTGCCTCGCGCTCTCGGGATACTGTCGTCGCTCGACGACCTGCACCGTCCCCCAGACTTCGCCGGAGGAGCTGCCACCATGCAGTCCAACGACGTACGAACACTTCTGCACTGCGCACTGCCCACCGTTGCCGCGGGCATGGTCGGAGTCGCGGTCAGTGCCGCCGTGGTCGGCAGCAAGGGTGCGCTCGGCGCCGCCTTCGGCACCCTTCTCGTCGTGCTGTTCATGGTCAGCGGCCTCATGGTCCTGCAACGGACGGCGCGCTCCCTGCCTCATCTCTTCCAGATGATGGGGCTGCTGGTCTACACCACACAGATCCTGCTGTTGATGGTCGTCCTGACCGCCCTGCGGAGCAGCTCCGCCTTCAACCCGAAGTGCTTCGCCTTCACACTGCTCGCTGCCACCCTGGTCTGGATCGCGGCGCAAGTGCGCTCCCATATGAAGGCCAAGGTCCTCTACGTGGAGCCGGACACAGCCCGGACGCCATCGTGACCCGTAGGGTCGGCGTAAGGAGGCTTCCGCTCATTTGCTATCGTCTCGCCACAACTGCGGCAGAGCTGGCGTGGGTGGCAGCCGTGCCTGTGACGCTTCACGGCTCGGACCCCAGTCGCCGCCCCCATATCCGCAAATCCAGTCCAGTGCCGTCTCGCGGTCGCATACCGCGCCGACACATCGAGGTTGCCGTACCCATGCGCCACGCTGAAGGAGCTCGCGGTGAGTGACGCCAAGACGCTCGCCTTCGAGACTGATTGTCATATTTTCGATGGGTGCGGTTTCCCGACCCCCGGCCTGCACTCGTTCCTCTTCGAGCCGCTGTTCACAGTAGGCGGCATCGAAATCAACAAACCGATGCTGCTGACCACTCTGAGCTCGGTCATCGTCGTCGGGTTCTTCTGGGCCGCCTTTCGAAACCCCAAACTGGTGCCGGGCAAGCTCCAGATGGTCGGCGAGGCCGGTTACGACTTCGTGCGACGCGGTGTCGTCTACGAGACGATCGGCAAGCGCGAGGGCGAGAAGTACGTCCCGCTCATGGTCTCGCTGTTCTTCTTCATCTGGATCATGAACCTCTGGTCGATCGTCCCGATCGCCCAGTTCCCGGCGACGGCGATCATCGCCTACCCGGCCGGCCTCGCCGCGATCGTCTACATCCTGTGGGTGAGCCTGACCTTCAAGCGGCACGGTTTCCTCGGCGGATTCAAGAACATCACCGCCTACGACCCGTCGCTCGGTCCGGTCTTCCCGGTCGTCATGTTCTTCGAGTTCCTCTCGAACGTGTTCATCCGGCCGTTCACGCACGCGGTGCGACTCTTCGCCAACATGTTCGCCGGGCACGTCCTGCTGCTGATCTTCACGATCGGTGCCTGGTACCTGCTGAACGGGATCGGTATCGCCTACTCGGCCGTGTCGTTCCTGATGGTCCTCGCGATGACGGTCTTCGAACTGTTCATCCAGGCGCTCCAGGCCTACGTCTTCATCCTCCTGTCCTGCAGCTACATCCAGGGCGCGCTCGCCGAGCACCACTGAGCACCAATCCCCGTCTACGCCCGGTGGCCAACCCCCACCGGCCCCTGTTGAACAAGAAGGAAGAAACGGCATGTCCGCTCTCCAGACCCTCGCTGCGACCAACATCCAGGGCAACTTCGCCGCGATCGGCTACGGCCTGGCCGCCATCGGCCCGGGCATCGGCGTGGGTGTCATCTTCGGTAACGGTACGCAGGCTCTCGCCCGGCAGCCCGAGGCCGCCGGTCTGATCCGCCAGAACCAGATCCTCGGCTTCGTGCTCTGTGAGGCGCTCGCCCTGATCGGTCTGGTCATGGGCTTCGTCTACCCGGTGCCTTCCTGATCCGGTCCTGGCCGACGAGAAACTTCGACGGAAGGAACTGACGTGATCTCGCCCCTGGTAACGCTGGCGGCTGAGGAAGAGGCGCAGAACCCTCTCATCCCGGCGATCCCCGAGCTCATCATCGGTCTGATCGCCTTCGCGATCGTCTTCTTTGTCCTGGGCAAGAAGCTCCTTCCGAACATCAACAAGGTTCTGGAGCAGCGACGCGAGGCCATCGAGGGCGGTATCGAGAAGGCCGAGGCCGCGCAGACCGAGGCCCAGAGCGTCCTCGAGCAGTACAAGGCCCAGCTCGCCGAGGCCCGGCACGAGGCCGCGCGCCTGCGCCAGGAGGCGCAGGAGCAGGGCGCCACGCTCATCGCCGAGATGCGCGCGGAAGGCCAGCGGCAGCGTGAGGAGATCATCGCCGCCGGTCACGCCCAGATCCAGGCCGACCGCAAGGCCGCCGCGTCCGCGCTGCGCCAGGACGTCGGACAGTTGGCCACTCAGCTGGCCGGCAAGCTCGTCGGCGAGTCCCTCGAGGACCACGCCCGGCAGAGCCGCGTCATCGACCGCTTCCTGGACGAGCTGGACGACAAGGCGACGAAGGCAGAGGCAACCCGATGAACGGAGCGAGCCGCGAGGCCCTGGCTGCCGCACGCGAGCGTCTCGACGCGCTGACGGACTCCACGTCCGTGGACGCCGGCTCGCTCGCCGACGAGCTGGCCTCCGTCACCGCGCTGCTCCACCGCGAGGTGTCGCTGCGTCGGGCCCTCACCGACCCGGCGCAGGCCGGCGAGGCCAAGGCGGAGCTCGCCCAGCGCCTCCTCGGCACCCAGGTCAGCGGCCCCGCCGCTGACCTGGTGGCCGGCATGGTGCGCTCCCGCTGGTCGCAGTCACGCGACCTGGTGGACGCGCTGGAGGAGCTGGCGGACACCGCCGACCTCACCGCCGCGCAGAAGGCGGGCCGGCTCGACAACGTCGAGGACGAGCTGTTCCGGTTCGGCCGGATCGTCTCCTCGAACACCGAGCTGCGCGCCGCGCTGACCAACCGCTCGGCCACCACCCCGGCCAAGAGTGAGCTGCTGCGCAGCCTGCTCGGCGGCCGGGCGGACGTGACCACCGAGCGTCTGGTGACGCGGCTTGTCACCGCGCCGCGGGGACGTAGCCTGGAGTCGGGACTCGAATCCCTGTCCAAGCTCGCCGCCGACCGGCGGGACCGCATGGTCGCCGTCGTCACCTCGGCGGTACCGCTGAGCGACACGCAGAAGCGGCGCCTCGGCGCGGCCCTCGCGAAGGTCTACGGCCGCCCGATGCACCTCAACCTCGACGTGGACCCCCGGGTCCTCGGCGGAATCCGGGTGCAGGTCGGTGACGAGGTCATCAACGGTTCCATCGCGGACCGCCTGGAGGACGCAGGCCGCCGACTGGCGAGCTGACGCTTTCGCGCGACAACAGCACAGCAAGCACTACGTAGTTACGACGGCCCTGGTTGGGCCGTGCAGAGGATTCACCTCTTTTTGGGGGGAGTCCCCGACTCGTGGAATACCCCCCAAGTGAAACTTCGGGCCCAACAAGGAGAGCAGGGAACTCAGATGGCGGAGCTCACGATCCGGCCGGAGGAGATCCGGGACGCGCTGGAGAACTTCGTCCAGTCGTACAAGCCGGACGCGGCCTCGCGCGAGGAGGTCGGTACGGTCACCCTTGCCGGCGACGGCATCGCGAAGGTCGAGGGCCTCCCCTCGGCCATGGCCAACGAACTGCTGAAGTTCGAGGACGGCACCCTCGGCCTCGCCCTGAACCTCGAGGAGCGCGAGATCGGTTGCGTCATCCTCGGTGAGTTCAGCGGCGTCGAGGAGGGCCAGCCGGTCACCCGCACCGGCGAGGTCCTGTCGGTCGCCGTGGGCGAGGGCTACCTCGGCCGCGTGGTCGACCCCCTCGGCAACCCGATCGACGGCCTCGGCGAGATCGAGACCGAGGGCCGCCGCGCCCTCGAGCTGCAGGCCCCCACCGTCATGCAGCGCAAGTCGGTGCACGAGCCGATGGAGACGGGCTACAAGGCCGTCGACGCCATGACTCCGATCGGCCGTGGCCAGCGTCAGCTCGTCATCGGCGACCGCCAGACCGGCAAGACCGCGCTGGCCGTCGACACGATCATCAACCAGCGTGACAACTGGCGCACCGGCGACCCGAGCAAGCAGGTCCGCTGCATCTACGTCGCCATCGGCCAGAAGGGCTCCACCATCGCGTCGGTCCGCGGCGCGCTGGAGGAGAACGGCGCGCTGGAGTACACGACCATCGTGGCCGCCCCGGCGTCCGACCCGGCCGGCTTCAAGTACCTGGCGCCGTACACCGGCTCGGCCATCGGCCAGCAGTGGATGTACGAGGGCAAGCACGTCCTGATCATCTTCGACGACCTGTCGAAGCAGGCCGACGCCTACCGCGCCGTGTCGCTGCTGCTGCGCCGCCCGCCGGGCCGCGAGGCCTACCCCGGTGACGTCTTCTACCTGCACTCCCGCCTGCTGGAGCGCTGCGCGAAGCTCTCCGACGCCGAGGGCGCCGGTTCGATGACGGGTCTGCCGATCGTCGAGACCAAGGCCAACGACGTCTCGGCGTTCATCCCGACCAACGTCATCTCCATCACCGACGGACAGTGCTTCCTGGAGTCCGACCTGTTCAACGCCGGTCAGCGTCCGGCTCTGAACGTCGGTATCTCGGTCTCCCGCGTCGGTGGCTCCGCCCAGCACAAGGCCCTGCGGCAGGTCTCCGGCCGACTGCGCGTGGACCTCGCCCAGTTCCGTGAGATGGAGGCGTTCGCCGCCTTCGGTTCCGACCTGGACGCCGCGTCGAAGGCGCAGTTGGAGCGCGGCCAGCGCATGGTCGAGCTGCTGAAGCAGGACCAGTACGAGCCGATGCCCACCGAGGACCAGGTCGTCTCCGTCTGGGCCGGCACCACCGGCAAGATGGACGAGGTGCCGGTCGCCGACATCCGCCGCTTCGAGAAGGAGCTCCTCGAGTACCTGCACCGCCAGGAGCAGGGCCTGATGACCTCCATCCGCGAGGGCGCCAAGATGTCCGACGACACCCTGCAGGCCATTGCCGAGGCGATCGCCGCGTTCAAGAAGCAGTTCGAGACCTCGGACGGCAAGCTGCTCGGCGAGGACGCTACGGCCACGCCGAAGGCGACCAGCGCCTCCAAGTGACGTAAGGAAGGGACCTGACTCATGGGAGCCCAGCTCCGGGTCTACAAGCGTCGCATCCGATCCGTCACCGCGACCAAGAAGATCACCAAGGCGATGGAGATGATCGCCGCCTCGCGCGTCGTCAAGGCGCAGCGCAAGGTGGCGGCCTCCACGCCGTACGCGCAGGAGCTCACCCGCGCGGTCACGGCGGTCGGTACCGGGTCGAACACCAAGCACGCGCTCACCACGGAGGCGGAGAACCCGACCCGTGCCGCGGTCCTGCTCCTCACGAGCGACCGCGGCCTGGCCGGCGCCTTCAACTCCAACGCCATCAAGGCGGCGGAGCAACTGACCGAGCGCCTCGAGCGCGAGGGCAGGCAGGTCGACGCGTACATCGTCGGCCGGCGCGGCGTCGCCCACTACAACTTCCGTGACCGCAAGGTCGCGGAGTCGTTCGCGGGCTTCACCGACGAGCCCTCGTACGCGGACGCCAAGAAGGTGGCGGCGCCGCTGATCGAGGCCATCGAGAAGGAGACGGCGGAGGGCGGCGTGGACGAGCTCCACATCGTCTACACCGAGTTCGTCTCGATGATGACGCAGACGGCGGTCGACTCCCGGCTGCTGCCGCTGAGCCTCGACGAGGTCGCCCAGGAGTCCACGGCGAAGGACGAGATCCTTCCGCTGTACGACTTCGAGCCTTCGGCGGAGGACGTCCTCGACGCCCTGCTGCCGCGCTACGTCGAGAGCCGTATCTACAACGCGCTGCTCCAGTCGGCCGCCTCCAAGCACGCCGCCACGCGGCGCGCGATGAAGTCGGCCACCGACAACGCGGGCGAGCTGATCAACACGCTCTCCCGTCTTGCCAACGCGGCCCGCCAGGCCGAAATCACCCAGGAAATCAGCGAGATCGTCGGTGGCGCCAGTGCCCTGGCCGACGCGAACGCGGGGAGTGACAACTAATGACCACCACTGTTGAGACCGCGACGGCTACGGGCCGCGTCGCCCGGGTCATCGGCCCGGTCGTCGACGTGGAGTTCCCCGTCGACGCGATGCCGGAGATCTACAACGCCCTCCACGTCGAGGTCGCCGACCCGGCGCAGGCGGGCGAACTGAAGACGCTGACCCTGGAGGTCGCCCAGCACCTGGGTGACGGCCTGGTCCGCACCATCTCCATGCAGCCCACCGACGGTCTGGTCCGCCAGGCCCCGGTGACCGACACGGGCACGGCCATCTCCGTCCCCGTCGGCGACTTCACCAAGGGCAAGGTGTTCAACACCCTCGGTGAGGTGCTGAACGTCGACGAGACCTACGACGGTGAGCGCTGGCCGATCCACCGCAAGGCGCCGAACTTCGACGAGCTCGAGTCGAAGACCGAGATGTTCGAGACCGGCGTCAAGGTCATCGACCTGCTGACCCCGTACGTCAAGGGCGGCAAGATCGGTCTGTTCGGCGGTGCCGGTGTCGGCAAGACGGTGCTCATCCAGGAGATGATCTACCGCGTCGCCAACAACCACGACGGTGTGTCCGTGTTCGCCGGTGTCGGTGAGCGCACCCGTGAGGGCAACGACCTCATCGACGAGATGAGCGAGTCCGGCGTCATCGACAAGACCGCGCTGGTCTTCGGTCAGATGGACGAGCCGCCGGGCACCCGTCTGCGCGTCGCGCTGGCCGGCCTGACCATGGCCGAGTACTTCCGTGACGTCCAGAAGCAGGACGTGCTGTTCTTCATCGACAACATCTTCCGCTTCACCCAGGCGGGCTCCGAGGTGTCGACCCTGCTCGGCCGCATGCCCTCCGCGGTGGGCTACCAGCCGAACCTGGCCGACGAGATGGGCCTCCTCCAGGAGCGCATCACCTCGACCCGCGGTCACTCGATCACCTCGATGCAGGCGATCTACGTCCCCGCGGACGACCTGACCGACCCGGCCCCGGCCACCACCTTCGCCCACCTCGACGCGACGACGGTGCTCTCCCGTCCGATCTCCGAGAAGGGCATCTACCCGGCCGTGGACCCGCTGGACTCGACGTCCCGCATCCTCGACCCGCGGTACATCGCGGCGGACCACTACCAGGCCGCGATGCGCGTGAAGAGCATCCTGCAGAAGTACAAGGACCTGCAGGACATCATCGCGATCCTCGGTATCGACGAGCTCGGCGAGGAGGACAAGCTCGTCGTCCACCGTGCCCGTCGCGTGGAGCGCTTCCTGTCCCAGAACACCCACGTCGCCAAGCAGTTCACCGGCGTGGACGGTTCGGACGTGCCGCTGGACGAGTCGATCGCCGCGTTCAACTCGATCTGCGACGGTGAGTACGACCACTTCCCGGAGCAGGCGTTCTTCATGTGCGGTGGCATCGAGGACCTGAAGAAGAACGCGAAGGAGCTCGGCGTCTCCTGAGCCTCGCGCTCACCGTGAGCCCCAGGGCTCACACCGGAGGGGGCGGGCGCGTCCCGCCCCCTCCGTCACGCCCCTTAGACTTGTAACCAACACCCGGCTCTCCCGCCGGGTGGTGACCCGAGGAGCCACCTTGGCTGCTGAGCTGCACGTCGCGCTGGTCGCGGCCGACCGAGAGGTCTGGTCCGGCGAGGCCACCCTGGTCGTCGCGCGCACCACGTCCGGCGACATCGGCGTCATGCCCGGTCACCAGCCGCTGCTCGGTGTGCTGGAGTCGGGCCCGGTGACCATCCGTACGAGTGACGGTGGGACGGTCGTCGCCGCCGTGCACGGCGGTTTCATCTCGTTCGGCGACAACAAGCTGTCGCTGCTCGCCGAGACCGCCGAGCTGGCGGACGAGATCGACGTCCACCGCGCGGAGCGCAAGCTCGAGCGCGCGAAGGCGGAGGGCGACGCCCACGCCGAGCGTCGCGCGGACGTCCGACTGCGCGCGGTGGCGGGACGCTGATCCACAGCACTGTGCGATAGCGTCGTGCCATGACGTCACTCAGCCGCGGCTGGGACCGGAGCGATCCGGACCCGGCCGCGGCTGAGGCAGATCCGGGTGTTTTTTCCGTTCCGTTACCTAGGAGACGAGGAGGTCGGTGTCGATGGCCCTCGCTCTGACTGTGTGCGGAATTGTCGTCGCCCTGGTGGTGCTCGGGCTCTTCGTCTTCGGTCTGCGCCGCCGGCTGATCCAGCGATCGGGCGGCACCTTCGACTGCTCCCTGCGCTGGGATGCCCCCGAAGAGGGCGACGGGGGCGGCAAGGGCTGGTCCTACGGGGTGGCCCGCTACCACGGCGACCGGGTCGAGTGGTACCGCGTCTTCTCGTACTCCCCGCGCCCGCGCCGCGTTCTGGAGCGCTCCGCGATCGAGGTGGCCGGACGCCGGCTCCCCGACGGCGAGGAGGAGCTGGCGCTGCTCTCCGACGCCGTCGTCCTGGCCTGTCTGCACCGGGGCACGCGTCTCGAGCTGGCGATGAGCGAGGACGCGCTGACCGGATTCCTCGCGTGGCTGGAAGCGGCCCCGCCCGGACAGCGAGTGAACGTGGCCTAGCCGCATCCGCTCACTGGGGACGCTCCCCCGGACGAGGTCCGAAGGAGCGTCGTTGTGTGTCAGGCCTGCGGGGACTACTTCAGACCGCTGTCGATGGCGCTCACCAGCTCGCCGTTCGCGGTGTCGCCGCTGAACTCCCAGAAGAAGGCGCCGCCGAGCTTCTGCTGCTCGGCCCAGTCCATCTTCGACTTGACGGTGGCCGGGGTGTCGTAGGACCACCAGTTGCTGCCGCAGTGCGCGTACGCGGTGCCGGCGACGGTGCCGGTGGCCGGGCAGCTGTTCCTGAGGACCTTGTAGTCCTCGATGCCCGCCTCGTACGTGCCCGCCGCCGGGCCGGTCGCCGTGCCGCCGGGCGCGGACTGGGTGACGCCGGTCCAGCCGCGGCCGTAGAAGCCGATGCCGAGGAGCAGCTTGTCGGAGGGCACGCCCGCCGCCTTGAACGCGGCGATCGCCTCGGCGGAGTTGAAGCCCTGCTGCGGGATGCCGTCGTACGAGGTCAGGGGCGAGTGCGGGGCGGTGGGGCCGTTCTTCGCCCAGGCGCCGAAGAAGTCGTACGTCATCACGTTGTACCAGTCGATGTACTGCGCGGCGGCGCCGTAGTCGGCCGCTTCGATCTTGCCGCCGTCGGACGCGTCGGCGGTGACGGCCGCGGTGACCAGGTCGTCGCCGAACTCGGCGCGCATGGCCTTCATCATGGTGCTGAAGGCGTTCGGGGCACTGGTGGTGTCGCAGCTCAGGCCACAGGCGTTCGGGTACTCCCAGTCCAGGTCGATGCCGTCGAAGACGTCGGCCCAGCGCGGGTCCTCGACCAGGTCGTGGCAGGACTTCGCGAAGGCGGCCGGGTTCTTCACGGCGTCGGGGAAGCCGCCGGACCAGGTCCAGCCGCCGAAGGAGAACAGCACCTTGATGTGCGGGTACTCGGCCTTCAGCTTGCGGAGCTGGTTGAAGTTGCCGCGCAGCGGCTGGTCCCAGGTGTCGGCGACGCCGTCGACGGACTGGTCGGCGGTGTAGGCCTTGTCGTAGTCGGCGTAGGCGTCACCGATGGTGCACTTGCCGCCCTGGACGTTGCCGAAGGCGTAGTTGATGTGCGTGATCTTCTCGGCGGAGCCGGAGGTGACCAGGTTCTTGACGTGGTAGTTGCGCCCGTAGACGCCCCAGTTGGTGAAGTAGCCGAGCTTGACCTCGTCGCCGGTGCCCGGGTTGCCGCCGTCGTCGCCGCCGGTGGTGCGGACCTTGACCGCGCCGCTGACCGGACCGGTCTGGTCGGCGGTGTCGCGGGCCTGGACGGTGTAGGAGTAGTCGGTGCCGGCGGTCAGGCCGGTGTCGGTGTAGGTGGTGCCGGTGACCGTGGCGACCTTGGCGCCGTCGCGCAGGACGTCGTAGTTCTTGACGCCCTCGTCGTCGGTCGCCGCCGACCAGGACAGCTTCACCGAGGTGTCGGTGATGCCCGAGGCGGTGGGGGTACCGGGCGCGGAGGGGGCCTCGTCGCCGGGGACCGAGGTGCCGTCGCAACTGCCGCCGTTGAGCTTGCAGTTGGACGGGGAGCCGGGTCCGCTGCCGTTGAAGCCGAAGGAAACGGACGCCCCGGGGGCGAGGGTGCCGTTCCAGCCGACGTTCTTGGCGGTCCAGTGGTCACCGGAGTTGGTGACCGTGGCGTCCCAGGCGGAGGTCACCTTGGTGCCGGAGGGGAAGTCCCACTCCACGGTCCAGGAGTTGAGCGTCGTGGTGCCGGTGTTCTTCACCGTCCAGTTGCCGCCGAAGCCGGTGCCCCAGTCCGAGGTCTTGGTGAAGGTGGCCGTCGCACTCGTCGCGGCCTGGGCGGGACTCGCCAGGCCGACCAGACCGGCCAGCGGGAGCGACAGTGTCGCGACCAGTGCCGCGACTCTGTGTCTGAAGCGCATGCTGCGCCTCCTTATGTGGGGTTGTTGTTGTGGGCATGACTGAGCCTCATGCCCGCAGTGCCGCGAGAATAGAAAGGTCTGGACCATAGGTCAATAGGTCTGGACCAGTGCGGCCCGATGCGGCCAGGGGGCGGAGCTAGATCCCCAACTCCTGCGCGAGTACCGCCGCTTGCACCCGGCTGCGCAGCTCCAGCTTGCCCAGCAGGCGGCTGACGTGCGTTTTCACCGTGGCCTCGGCCATGTCCAGCCGCTCGGCGACCGCCGCGTTGGACAGCCCCTCACCGAGACAGGACAGCACCTCGCGCTCGCGCCGGGTGAGACCCTCGAGGACCGCGGGATCGGCGGCCGGCTCCCGGACCGGCTTCGCGGCGAACTCGGCGATCAGCCGCCGGGTGACGGCCGGAGCGACGATCCCCTCGCCGCCCGCCACCGTGCGCACGGCGGCGAGGAGGTCCGTCGCCTCCGTGTTCTTCAGCAGGAACCCGGCGGCCCCCGCCCGCAGTGCCCCGAACACGTACTCGTCCAGGTCGAACGTGGTCAGCACGAGCACGTCGGCGAGTCGCTCGGCGACCACCCGCCGGGTCGCCGACACCCCGTCCAGGCGCGGCATCTGGACGTCCATCAGCACCACGTCGGGCCGCAGCTCCCGGGCCAGCTCCACCGCGCGCTCGCCGTCCGCCGCCTCCCCGACCACCTCGATGTCCGGCGCGCTGCCCAGGATGAGCACCAGTCCCGCGCGGACGGCGGACTGGTCCTCGGCGACGAGGACGCGGATCATGCGAGGTCTCCTTCGGTCAGGGGCAGGGTGGCCCGTACGGTCCAGATCTTGCCGCCCGTCGAGTCGGGGTCCGCCACCGGCCCGGCCTCGAACGTGCCGTGCAGCAGCGCGGCCCGCTCCCGCATGCCGACCAGACCGGCGCCCGAGCCGGGCGCGCGCGGGGCCTCCCGGTCGCCGTACGGGCTGGTCACCCGGACGCGCAGGACGTCGTCGCGCCGGCTGAGCCCGACTCGTACCGTCCCCCGCGAGGCGTGCTTGAGCGCGTTGGTGAGCGACTCCTGGACGATCCGGTACGCGGCCAGCTCGACCGGTGCGGGCAGCCCTTCGCCGGACACCGTCTCCAGGACGACGTCGAGTCCGTTGGCGCGGGCCCCCTCGACCAGCGCGCCGAGGCTGTCGAGGGTGGGGGCGGCGGCCGGTTCCCCGTCCCCGGCGTCGTCCCGCAGGATGCCGATCAGCCGTCGCATCTCGGCCAGGCCCTCGACGCTGTTCTCGCGGATGACGCCGAGCGCCTGCCGGGTGGTCGCCGGGTCGTCCAGCGAGAGCGCGGCCGTGGAGTGGATGGCGATCGCGGAGAGGTGGTTGGCGACCATGTCGTGCAGCTCGCGGGCCATCCGGGAGCGCTCCGCGGTCACCGCCTGCGCCCGGTCCATCTCCGCGAGCAGCGCGGTCTGCTCGGCCCGCAGCAGGGCGGCGTCGGCGGCCTCGCGGTGGTTGCGGACGATGAGCCCCGTGGAGGCGGGCGCGAAGGACACGACGCCGACGGCGACACCGATGAGCAGCGCCTCGGGTACCCGCCACAGCGCGAACGGCACGACCGTGCCGGCCACGGTGAGCAGCCCGGTGATCCACGGGATGCGGCGGGCCGAGGCGGGCGGACCGTACAGCACGGCGGCGTACATCAGGTCGGTGTACATGATCAGCGTGACCAGGCTGCCCTGCGTGAGCGTGTCCGCGATCAGCGCGGCGGTGCCGACCAGCAGCCCGGTGCGGGGCGCGGCCCGGCGCAGCAGTTCGCAGCCCGCCATGACGGCGAGCGGCACCAGCAGCGGCCAGCGGCCGTCGAACAGCACCACCGGCTCGTCGGCCGGCCGCACGCCCAGCCCGATGCCCCACAGCAGCAGCCCGCCCAGCAGTCCCGCCGACGCGGCGTACACGTCGAAGCGGCGCGGGCGGGGGAGTCGTACGGCCATGCCACCATCCAACACGGCGCGCGGCCCGTCCGCCTGATCCCGCGGAACGGTCCGGTACTGCATCTTTCGATGTACCGGAGGTTCGTCACCGGCGACGACGAACGGGGCGGGTTCCGACGGGAGCCTGGAAGGGTGAACGAAGGGAGTGCGTCGTGGTCGTCGCGTTGATCATCGCCTGCGAGGTCGGCTTCTGGGTGCTGCTGGCGCTCGGACTGGCCGCCCGTTACCTGCTGAAATGGCGCCGTACCGGCGTGTTCCTGCTGCTGTGCGAGCCGGTACTGGAACTGGTGCTGTTCGCCGCGACGGCGATCGACCTGAAGAACGGCGCCGAGCCGGGCTGGGAACACGGCCTGGCGGCGCTGTACATCGGCTACACGGTCGCGTACGGCCACTACACGATCCGCTGGCTCGACGGCCACGCGGCCCACCGCCTGGCCGGCGGTCCGCCACCGCCGAAGCCCCCGCGCTACGGCAAGGCCCGGGCCCGGCACGAGGGCCGGCTGTGGCTGCGCACGCTGCTGGGCGCGGCCGTGGCGTGCGCGCTGCTCCAGGGCGCCGTCTGGTACGTCGGCGACGGGGGTGACGTGTCGTCGCTGCGGGCCTTCCAGTGGGTGGCCGTCAGGGTCGCCGCCATCCACGGCCTGGTGGCCCTCGGCTACCTGGTCTGGCCGAAGAAGGCCCCGGCGGGCACGGAGCAGGCCGTGTCCGAGGCGGCGGGGGAGACGGAGGGCGCGCGCCGATGAGGTACCCGCCGGAGCGGAACCTGTGGGAGGGCGGGGCCACCTTCGTGGCCGGCCTCGCCCTCCGGCTGTTCGCCGGGGACGTCGCGGTGCCCGTCGTCGACCCGACGAAGGCCGGGGTCGTGATGATGTGCGTCGGTGGCGCGCAGACCGCCTGGGGCCTGTTCCGGTCGGCGCGCCGGCGACGCGGCTAGCGCTCCCCGCCCGGCACCCACAGCACGTCCCCGACCTCCTTGTTGGCCACGCGGGCGAGGATGAAGAGCAGGTCGGAGAGGCGGTTCAGGTAGGTCGCGGTGAGCGGGTTCATCGACTCGCCGTGCACCTCCAGCGCCGCCCACGTGGAGCGCTCGGCCCGCCGGACCACCGTGCACGCCTGGTGCAGCAGGGCCGCGCCGGGCGTGCCGCCGGGCAGGATGAAGGAGCGGAGCTTCTCCACCTCGGCCAGGAAGCGGTCGCAGTCCGCCTCCAGCTTGTCGACGTAGAACTGCTCGACCCGCAGCGGCGGGTACTCCGGGTTCTCCACCACCGGCGTCGACAGGTCCGCGCCCACGTCGAACAGGTCGTTCTGGACGCGGACGAGGACCTTGACGACCTCCTCGTGCAGACCGCCGAGGGCGATCGCGGTGCCGATCACCGCGTTCGCCTCGTTGGCGTCGGCGTAGGCGGAGATCCGCAGGTCGGTCTTGGGGACCCGGCTCATGTCACCGAGGGCGGTGGTGCCCTGGTCGCCGGTCCGGGTGTAGATGCGCGTCAGGTTGACCATGGGGCCAGCGTAGTTACGCTCCGGCGGTCCGGAACACGCGTGTGCCCACCGTCACGGCCAGCGCGGTGAGGGCGACGGCGACCAGGACGCCGTACAGCATGTGCGTCGTCGCGTAGCTGCCGACGTACGCGTCCCGGACCGCGTCCACCAGATAGCGGAACGGCATGAGATGTGAGAGCACGTCCAGCCAGGCCGGTCCCAGGGTCATCGGGAGCATCAGGCCGGACAGCAGCATCGACGGCATCGTCAGCGCGTTGACCGTCGGCCTATGGTCGCCGGCGGGAAGCCGTCGGAGGTCTCCCGCGACGTCCTTTCGCTGCTGGACGAGATGGAGGAGCTGTTGAGCGAGAAGGTGCTCAACTACGCCGTACGAGGCGCGGCCTGACACCCGAATGACACACCCCGGTGTGATGTCCGTCATCTGAGACGTGACGCGCGTTACTAACCGGTCACACAGCGGCTCACGCCCGCTAATCTCCGGCCGAGAGAAGAGAATCAGCGCGTATCAGGGGAGTCGCACAGTGGCAGGGAAGCTCGCCGTCATCGGAGCCGGCCTCATGGGGTCCGGAATCGCCCAGGTCTCCGCCCAGGCGGGCTGGGAGGTCGTCCTGCGCGACGTCACCGACGAGGCGCTCCGGCGCGGCGCCGACGGCATCAGGGCCTCGTACGACAAGTTCGTCGCCAAGGGGAAGCTCGCCGCCGACGACGCCGAGGCCGCGCTCGCGCGCATCACCGCGACCACCGACCTGGACGCCGTGGCCGACGCGGACGTCGTCGTCGAGGCCGTCTTCGAGAAGCTGGAAGTCAAGCACGAGATCTTCCGCGCCCTCGACGAACTGGTGAAGGACGAGGCGATCCTCGCGTCCAACACCTCCGCCATCCCGATCACCAAGATCGCGGCCGTGACGGAGCGCCCCGAGCGGGTCGTCGGCACCCACTTCTTCTCGCCGGTCCCGATGATGCAGTTGTGCGAGCTGGTCCGCGGCTACAAGACCAGCGACGAAACGCTCGCCACCGCACGGGAGTTCGCCGAGTCCACCGGCAAGACCTGCATCGTCGTCAACCGCGACGTCGCCGGCTTCGTCACCACCCGCCTCATCTCCGCCCTCGTCGTCGAGGCCGCGAAGCTCTACGAGTCGGGCGTCGCCACCGCCGAGGACATCGACCTCGCCTGCAAGCTGGGCTTCGGCCACGCCATGGGGCCCCTGGCCACCGCCGACCTGACGGGCGTCGACATCCTGCTGCACGCCACCGGCAACATCTACACCGAGTCCCAGGACGAGAAGTTCGCCCCGCCGGAGCTGATGCGCCGGATGGTGGACGCCGGTGACATCGGCCGCAAGAGCGGGCAGGGCTTCTACAAGCACTGAGAACGCATCGACCCCGGGAAACGTCACACGCCGGGGTGAATTCGGTATCGGTTCGCTTACAGGCGGCAACCTCCGATCGTTTCGGCCAGTCAGAGGTTGCAACACCTGATATCGCCGAGAGACCACAGCGAACCGAAGAGCCGAAGAACCGAAGAATCGAAGAGACGACAAAGACGCACGCCGGGGAGCGCATATGCACATCAGGGGCGACCACGTCGAGCTGGTCGTCGGGGGCCGCCTCGACGTCCGCAGCGCGGCGGACGCCCGTACGGTCCTGCACTCGGCCGTCGACGACGGAGTCGGCGACCTGGTGCTGGACCTGTCCGAACTGGACTCCTGGGACGCCACCGGACTCGGCGTGATCATGGGGGCCCACCGGCGGGCCGGCCGCTGTGGCCGGCGGCTGGTGCTGCGCGACGTACCACCGCAGATGCAGCGCCTGCTGGTGGCCACCCGGCTGCACCGGATCCTGGCCATCGAGGGCGGCATCGGCGTGGAGACCCTGCCCAGGGTGTGACGCCCGGGGCGGAACGCCCAAGGTGTGACACCGCGTGCCGGTGCGGCCGGTCGGGGCCGGGGAGACCCGGACACCCCTCGGCGAAACGCCCGACGCACGCAATCCTCACGAGACCGTGACGTCTCGGACGGGACGGTACCCCGGACTGTCGGAGATACTGAGCGAAGGTTTAGGGTCTGGCTGCCCGCCACCTTGTGAACCCACTGGCGGGCCCGGACCAGAAGCGACAGCGCGGTGTGCGGCAAGGCCGGGAGAGGGTGGTCCCGACCGGGGCCCTGCACACGACGCTTTTGGGGGGCTTGAACCTATGGACCCGAACAACCGGGGACCCGAGGAGCACGGCCAAGACGGCGACCACCAGGCGCCGCGCCCGCGCCCGCCCAGGGACTCCCTCACCTCCGACTTCGGACAGCCCGCGCTCGCCCGCACGGTGCAGCTCGTGTCCGGCGACTTCCTGCTCACCGTCAACCCCGTCGACGGCAGCGAGATCGAACTCTGCCCGCCCGCGGAGCGGCCCGCCCGGCCCGAGAAGCTCACCGCGGCCGAACGCGCCGAGGCGGAGCGCGCCGCGCGGCCGCCCGTCCCGCCGGGGCCCATGCGGACCGTACTGGGCCTGCTGGCCCGCGAGGACGAACGCGAACGTCTCGTGCGGCTGCTGGCCCGGGGCCGCTCCGTCCGCCTCACCGGCCCCGCCGGTTCCGGCCGCACCAGCCTCCTCGACGTCGTCGCCGAGGACTGCGCGGGCCTCGCACCCGACGGCGTCGTCCGGCTCAGCGGCTTCCACCGCACCGCCGACGACCTGCTCCACGACCTCTTCTACGCCGTCCACCGCGCGCCCCTGCACCGCCCGGAGCGTGACGCACTGCTCGGCCGGCTCCGGGAGGTCGGCGCGGTCGTCGTCCTGGACGACGTCGAGTTCGGCGGCACCGCCCTCGACGAACTGCTGGACGCCACCCCCGAGTGCGCGTGGCTCATCGGCGCCACCCCGGACGTGCCCGCGCCCTTGGCGGACTCGGCCGTCGAGGAGGTCTTCCTCACCGGCCTGGACCGCTCGGACGGCGTGGAGCTGCTGGAGCGCGCCGCGGGCCGCACCCTCACCGAGGAGGAGGCCAACTGGGCCGGCGACCTCTGGTTCGAGTCCGAGGGCCTGCCGCTGCGCTTCGTCCAGGCCGGCGCCCTGCTGCGCCGGCGCGACCGCCAGCGGGCCGGTGCCGACGCCGTCGACGAGTTCGGTGTCTTCGTCGACGCCCGCCCGGCCGACGACACGCCCTACGACGCCGCCGAGGCCGACGACGTACCCCTGCCGTCCCTCGGTGAGGCCGCCGCGCCCGCCCCGCTGCTCGCCTCCCGGCTGAGCGCCTCCGCCCGCACCACCCTGGAGTTCGCCGTCGCGCTCGGCGGCGAGGTGCCGCACCAGGCGCATCTGCCCGCCCTGGTCGGCGACACCCACGCGGACGCCGCCCTCGGCGAGCTGACCGACTGCGGACTGGTCTCGCCGGTCGGCTCCCGCTACCGGCTCGCCGCCGGTGTGCTCACCCAGTTGGAGAGCGCCGGATACGCCGACGACGTACGGGAGAGGGCGCTGGCCGCCGCCCAGCACTACGCCTGGTGGGCCGGGCACCCCTCGGTGACCCCGGAGCGGGTCTGCGCCGAGGCCGACGCCGTGCTGGCCGCCCTCGCCGTGCTGGTGCCGGCGACGACCCCGCCCGCGGACGACGAGGAGAGCCCCGCCGTCGAGCTGGCCCGCACCGCGGCGCCCGCGTTCGCCGCCGGCCTGCACTGGAGCGCCTGGGAGCGGGCGCTGCGCTCGGGCACCGAGGCCTCCCGGCTCGCCGGTGACGTCGCGGAACAGGCCTACTTCCACCACGAGCTGGGCGTCCTCGCGCTGTGCGGGGGACAGCTCGACCGGGCCCGCGCCGAGCTGGAGGCGTCCATCGGGCTGCGCGGCGCGCTGTCCGACAAGCGCGGCGCCGTCGCGGGCCGCCGTGCCCTCGCGCTGGTCGCCGACCGGACCGGGGACACGCCCGGCCTCGGTACGGGGGCGGGCGCCTTCGGTGCCGCCGGGGCCGCCGCCGGACTCGGCGCCGCCGGTGCCGACCTCGGCCCGACCGCGGGGGAGGAGGTGCCCGACGCCCGGAACGAGGAGTCGGCGTCGCCGCCCGCGGGCGTACCCTCGCCCTTCCCGCCGCTGCAGCCGTCTCCGCAGGCGCCGACCCTGGTCACCAGCCGGGAGCCGGCCCCCGGGCCGTCCCCGAAGGCGGGCGTCGGCATCAAGGGCTTCGCGCGGCGCAATCTGGTGGCCGCCGGAGCGGGCGCGCTGCTCGTCGCCGTGCTCGGCACGGTGGTGACCCTCGGCGCCACGTCGGAGAACGACGCCGGCGATCCCTCCGACCAGGTCGGCGTCAACCCGTCGGCCAGTCAGGGCATCGACGACGGCAGCCTCGGCGCGGACCGGCCGTCCGAGGACGACGCGAACCCGGGGGACACCGCCTCGCCCACCGACCCCGGCCCGGACGGCACCCTCGGCACGTCGGACGACCCGACGCCGAGCGCGTCGGCGAGCCCGTCGGACGACGCGAGCGGCTCGGGCGAGCCCGAGGACCCGAGCTCACCGGGTCCGGGCGACTCGGACGAGCCACAGGACCCGCCCTCGTCGTCCAGGCCGCCCACGTCCAGCGAGCCGCCGCCGGACCCGTCCACGCCGGATCCCACCGACACCGAGCCGGATCCCGACCCCACCACGCCGACGGGCGGGCCCACCGGTCCCAGCCCCACCGAGAGCCAGACCACCTCGCCGTCGACCCCGGAGACGTCCAACAGCGCCACCGGCCCCGGCACTCCCACCACCGCCAGCTCCCCGGCCGGCACCGCGACCGCCTCGCAGAGCAGCACCGCGACCGGCGGCACGGGCCCGGGGACGCCGAGCGGTCCGGGCCCGGCGACGGGTCAGATCATCTGACGCTCCGGACGGCGTCCCGGAACGGCACGGGACAGCACGGGAGGGCCGGGTCCGCCACCCGGACCCGGCCCTCCCGCACGTCGTACGTGACGTCCGCTCAGAACAACCGCAGCTTGTCGTCCTCGATGCCGCGCATGGCGTTGTAGTCCAGCACCTGGCAGCCGATGCCGCGGTCCGTGGCGAGCACCCGGGCCTGCGGCTTGATCTCCTGGGCGGCGAAGACGCCGCGCACCGGGGCGAGATGGGGATCGCGGTTCAGCAGCTCCAGGTAGCGCGTGAGCTGCTCCACGCCGTCGATCTCGCCGCGCCGCTTGATCTCGACCGCGACGGTCCGGCCCTCGGCGTCCCGGCACAGGATGTCGACGGGGCCGATGGCGGTCATGTACTCGCGGCGGATGAGGGTGTAGCCCTCGCCGAGGGTCTCGATACGGTCGGCGAGCAGCTCCTGGAGGTGCGCTTCCACGCCGTCCTTGATCAGGCCGGGGTCCACGCCCAGTTCGTGCGAGGAGTCGTGGAGGATCTCCTCCATCGTGATGATGAGCTTCTCGCCCGCCTTGTTGACGACGGTCCAGACGCCCTCCTCCTCGCCCGTGCCCTCCTTCAGGGTGCAGGGCGGCGACATCCAGTTGAGGGGCTTGTAGGCCCGGTCGTCGGCGTGGATCGAGACGCTGCCGTCCGCCTTGACCAGGATCAGCCGGGGGGCCGAGGGCAGGTGGGCGGTGAGCCGTCCGGCGTAGTCGACGGAGCAGCGGGCAATGACGAGACGCATGGTCGGCAACGCTACTCGACGCCCCCGGCCCTACGCGATTCGCCCGTGCCGGGACGGCTCCGGACGCTGTCCCACTTCTCCCATTGGCCCCACCTTACGCACTGGCCGATTGTGTGCCTACGGGATGGTGCCCATCTGGGCATTCTCCTGGTGCGGTCACGATCGGTTGCTTACGGTATTGAACGGGAGGTCGCGAGGTGTGTACGCAGCGTGTTCACAATCGCCCTCCCCTCAACTGTCCGGCAACCCCTGCCAGTCGGGGGTGCGAGAGGAGAACCCATGTCGCTCGACGTCTCACCGGCCCTACTCGAACAGGCCGAGCGAGGCGAGGTCGACGAAGCAGCCTTCGTCGACTGCGTCCGGACTTCCCTGCCTTACGCGTGGGAGATGGTCAGCTCCCTGGTGGCACAGCTGAAGGTCGACGGCGGAGCGTTCGCCGACAACCAGACGCCCCCGCCGGACGAGCAGGCGCGCGGTCAGCTACTGCGTGCGCTCGCGAGTGACGCCATACGCGGTGCACTGCAGCGGCACTTCGGTGTGCGGCTGGCTTTCCAGAACTGCCACCGGGTGGCGGTGTTCCCGTTGGACTCCTCCGTCGACGAGAAGCTGACCCGCTTCACCTCGGTGCGCAGCCAGGTCCTGAACCAGTCGCCCGAGTTCCGCGACTGCTGACCTCACGGTCGTCCGCTTGCCGTTCCGTACGCGGGAGGTGCAGTTCTGTACCGGAGCGGCAAGCTCCCGCCCACCTGCTCAGCGGAGTTGGGGGAGTACCTCGGACCCGAGCCGCCGTACGTTCTCCTCGGTCGCCGCGAGGTCACCGGACCCCTCGACGAGCAGGGCGAAGCGGCTGATGCCGGTCCGCTCGCCGGTCGCCGCGAGCCGGTCCGCGCAGAGCCGGGGCGACCCCACCGGGTGCAGTCCGCAGAGCAGTTCGGTGTACGCGTGCGGGTCGCGCATCCGCCGGGTGCGGCCGTCCACCGTGACATGGGCCCCCAGCCCCTGGCGCAGCCAGCCCGGCATCGCCTTGAGCAGGGTCTCCGCCGCGTCGACGCGCCGGTCCGCGATCTGGCAGACGCCGGCCGAGACATGGGCCGCGCCGTGGATCTGTGCCGCCGGGTGTCCGGCCGCGCGGGCGTGCTGCCGCCACAGGGCGACCATCTCGGCCTTCTCCTCGTCCCCGGCGTGCATCCCGAGCAGCATCGGCAGCCCGCGCTCGGCCGCCATGCGCACGCTCGCCGGGGAGGTGCAGGCGACGACGACCTCGGGGCCCGCGCCCTCCGTGAGGGACTCCGACGGGCGCGGGACGACGGGCACCTCGCGGAACCGGAAGCGTTCGCCCGAGGCGCCGACGGCCGGTTCGCGCAGCCAGCGCACCAGCAGATCGAGTGACTCGGGGAAGCCCTTCTCGTACGCCTCCAGGCCCGCGCCGAACACCTCCAGGTCCACCCACGGACCACCCCGGCCCACACCCAGAGAGAACCGGCCGCCGCTGGTGACGTGCAGCAGCGCGGCCTGCTCGCCGAGCGTCACCGGGTGGACGGTGGGCAGCACGCTGACCGCGGTGCCCACCCGGATGCGACGGGTACGGCCCAGCAGCAGCGCGGCCAGCGTGACGGCCGACGGACATGTGCCGTACGGCACGAAGTGGTGCTCGGCCAGCCAGACCGCGTCGAGCCCCGCCTCCTCGGCGACCTCGGCCGAGCGGACCGCGCGGTGCAGCGCCTCTCCCTGGCCCTGGCCCGGGAACTGGGCGCCCAACACGAAACTTCCTACGCGCATCGCTTTCCTGCTTCCTCGGCTCCGACACGGAGCTCCCCCACCGGGCATAACCGTCTGACACGTGCCGAGGTCACGGTTGGGCGGAGGGATTTGCGGATTGTCTGCAGAATCGGCCGTTGTGGAGGGGCCTCGACGGCCCCGCGACAGCTCCGCACGGACGCGTCGCGGCGGTCGGCGGCGTACGTGTACCCCAGTCCGTGCCGCGTAGGCTGGACGCCAGCCGTATTCCCTGTATAGCTCCGTGAGGTGTCCTGTGTCCCCGCGTCGCAACCGACCCAAGGGAGCCGGTTCGTCCGGCCGGAGCGCCGAGGACGACGGCTCCGCCCGCTACGGCGGCTGGCAGTCGTCGGAGAGCTGGCAGGGCGACGACTGGAGCGTACGGCACGTGGCGGGCGCGAGCGCGCAGGGGAAGTCGTACCGCTGCCCGGGCTGCGACCAGCTCATTCCGGACGGTGTCCCGCACGTGGTGGCCTGGCCCGCGCACTCGGGCGTCGACGAGCGCCGGCACTGGCACAAGTCCTGCTGGCACGCGAAGGACCGCCGCACCACGCGGGTGCAGCGGTCCCGTAACGCGCCGAGGTTCTGACCGCGCGGGTCAGACGTCCCGCTTCTCCAGCAGCGCGAAGGCGCCGGCGAACGCGGCGGCCGTCACGCCCAGCATGATCCACAGCGGGTCCCAGCCGGACGGGCCGGACTCGCTGAGCGAGTTGGCGTAGAAGATGCTCATCTGGTTGGGGATCGAGTACTCGAACAGGGCCTGCTGCACGTCCCTCAGCGAATCCGAGAACATGAACAGCGCGATCACCAGAGGTGCGAGCAGCGCCCCGATCATGATCGTGATGGCGCCCGCCGAGTGGCGGATGACCGAGCCGATGGCCAGCGAGAGCAGCCCGAGCAGCGCCACGTAGAGGGAGACACCGACGGTGCCCTTCAACCACTCCCCGCCGGTGGGCTCCGAGGCGCCGTTGCCCTCCAGCAGCGCCACGTGCAGCAGGCCGACGAGCGAGACGGACACCAGCGTCACCACGAAGGCCACCAGGAAGAACACGATTCCCTTGGCGGCGAGGACGCGGCCGCGGCTGGGGCATGCGGTCATCGTCGTCCGCACCATGCCCGTGCCGTACTCCGAGGCGGTGGTCAGCACGCCCAGGGTGATGACGCAGATGCTGCCGAGCAGCAGGCCGAAGAAGCCGAGAGCCAGCGCGCTCTCGCCGGCCAGGTCGGACGAGGAGCTCGCCACCACCAGGCCGGTGAGCAGGCCGATACCGACGACCAGCAGGACGAACACGCCCAGCGTCCACATCGTCGAGCGCACCGACTTGATCTTCGTCCACTCGGACGCGAGCGCGTGCCCGAGGTGGGTGCGCACCACCGGGATCGGCGACGTGTAGGTCGGGTACGGCGACCCGGGCGCCGCCCGCCAGTCGGGTGCGGCCTGCTGCGTCGGGGGCTGGGGCGTGCTCATCGGGCGTCCTCGGGCTTGGTCGGTTCGGTGACGGGCGCGGGGGCGGAAGTGGGCGAGGGGGCGGCCCCGGGCGGCGTGGGCGCCTGGGCCGGGGCCTGCGGAGCGTGCGGGGCCTGCTGCGCCGCGTACGGGTTGGCGGACTGACCGCCCGGCACCGCGGCGGGCGCGGCCGGGGCTCCGTACGGTCCCGCCGGGGCCCGGCCCGGCGCGCCCTGGGGAGCGCCCTGCGGCGCCGGGAAGGGCTGACCGCCCTGCTGCGGCGGCGGTGGGGCGTACCAGCCGGGCTGGCCCTGTCCGGGCACCGGCATCGGAGGCTGCGCGCCGGGCGGCAGCGGCTGCTGGAGCCCGGCCTTCTGGTCGGCGGTCGACCGGTAGTCGACGGCGCCCTGGGTCATCCGCATGTAGGCCTCCTCGAGCGAGGCCTGGTGCGGCGACAGCTCCCACAGCCGTACGTCGCTGCCGTGCGCGATGTCGCTGATCCGGGGGAGCGCCAGCCCGGTCACCCGCAGCGCGCCGTCCTGCTCGGACATCACGTGCCCGCCCGCCTCGGTCAGCGCGGACGTCAGCTTCTCGCGCAACTGCGGCTCGCCTTCCGGCGTCCGCACGCGCGCGAAGTCGGCGGAGTTGGCCGAGATGAAGTCCTTCACGCTCATGTCGGAGAGCAACTGGCCGCGCCCGATGACGATCAGGTGGTCGGCGGTCAGCGCCATCTCGCTCATCAGGTGCGAGGAGACGAAGACGGTACGGCCCTCCGCCGCGAGCGCCTTCATCAGATTGCGCACCCAGTGGATGCCCTCGGGGTCGAGGCCGTTGACCGGCTCGTCGAACAGCAGCACCTGGGGGTCGCCGAGCAGCGCGGCGGCGATGCCGAGCCGCTGGCCCATGCCGAGGGAGAAGCCCTTGGAACGCCGCCGGGCCACGTCCTGGAGGCCGACCACGCCGAGCACCTCGTCCACGCGCCGGGCCGGGATGCCCGACAGTTGGGCCAGGCTCAGCAGGTGGTTGCGGGCGGCCCGGCCGCCGTGCACCGCCTTGGCGTCGAGCAGCGCGCCGACCTGACGGGGGGCGTTGGGCAGCTTGCGGTAGGGGTGGCCGCCGATGGTCACGTGCCCGGCGGTGGGGTTGTCCAGGCCGAGGATCATGCGCATCGTCGTCGACTTGCCCGAGCCGTTGGGCCCGAGGAAGCCGGTGACGGCGCCGGGCCGCACCTGGAAGGAGAGGTTGTACACAGCGGTCTTGTCGCCGTAGCGCTTGGTCAGGCCGACAGCCTCGATCATGCTCCGCACCCATCGGAAGGTTCAGGACAGCAGGGCACACGCCCCCGTAAGGGTTAGGAGGATATCGAGGCGCTGACGGTTCCGTTCAAGCCCGGGCAAAATCCGGGCACGGACGGAACCCTTCCAGCGTCTGCCCGGTCCTCAGGCGTCCCGCTTCTTCAGCACAACGTACCCGCCGACGAGGGCCGCGATCACCCACAGCGCCATGATCCCGAGGCCGCCCCAGGGGCCGTAGGGGACGTCGTCGTCGATCGGCGCGACCACCTGCATGATCTTGCTGCCGGCCTGGTCGGGCAGGAACCTGCCGACCTTCTCCGTCGCCGGGACGTTGCCCAGGATGTTGGAGATCAGGAAGAAGAACGGCATCAGGATGCCCAGCGACAGCATCGGTGAGCGCAGCATCGCGGCGACGCCCATCGAGAACATCGCGATGAGGGTCATGTACAGGCCGCCGCCGATGACCGCGCGCAGCACGCCCGGATCGCCGATCGACGCCTTGAGGTCGCCGAGCATCGCCTGTCCGAGGAAGAAGGTGGCGAAGCTGGTGACCATGCTCACGACGAGGGCGAGGGCGGTGGCCACCGCGATCTTGCTGAACAGGAACGTGCCGCGCTGCGGCACGGCCGCCAGCGAGGTGCGGATCATGCCGGAGCTGTACTCGTTCGCCACGACCAGTACCCCGAACACGATCATCGCCAGTTGGCCGAGGCTCGTCCCGGCGAAGCTGATGAAGGTCGGGTCGAAGGTGAGCTGGTCCCGCTCGCTCATGTTGCCGAACTCGCTCTTCGACAGCGCCGAGATCAGCATGCCCAGGGCGATGGTGACGACCACGGCGAGGCCCAGCGTCCACACCGTGGACGCGACCGACCGGATCTTGGTCCACTCGGACCGTACGGCCTGTGTCGCCGCCATGCTCATCCCTTCCTCCAGTCGCTGCCCCACTGCTGTTGCCGCTGCGCCTGTTGCGGTGGCACCGGACCGGGCGGCTGCCCGTCGTGCGCGTGGTACTCCACGGACTCGGCGGTGAGCTGCATGAACGCCTCCTCCAGCGAGGCCCGCTGCGGGCTCAGTTCGTGCAGCACGATCTGGTGCCGCGCCGCCAGCTCGCCGATGGCCTCGGACTTGTCGCCGTCCACCTCCAGAGCCTCGGCGCCGGTCTCGACGACCGTGATGCCGTCGCCGTGCAGCACGTCGAGCAGCCGTTCGCGCTGCGGGGTGCGGATGCGGACGTAGCTGCGCGAGTTCTCCGCGATGAACTCGGCCATCGAGGTGTCCGCCAGCAGCCTGCCCTGGCCGATGACCACCAGGTGGTCCGCCGTCAGCGCCATCTCGCTCATCAGGTGGGAGGAGACGAAGACCGTGCGGCCCTGGGAGGCCAGCGTCTTCATCAGATTGCGGATCCAGTGGATGCCCTCGGGGTCGAGGCCGTTGACCGGCTCGTCGAACATCAGGATCCGCGGGTCGCCGAGCAGCGCTCCGGCGATGCCGAGCCGCTGGCCCATGCCGAGGGAGAAGCCCTTGGTCTTCTTCCGGGCGACCGCCGAGAGCCCGACCGTGTCCAGCACCTCGCGCACCCGGCTCGCCGGAATGCCGTTGCTCTGCGCGAGGCACAGCAGGTGGTTGTAGGCGCTGCGCCCGCCGTGCCAGGCCTTGGCCTCCAGCAGCGCGCCGATGTACGTCAGCGGGTCCTTGAGCTGGTCGTAGTGCTTGCCGTCGATCCGGACGTCCCCGGCGGTGGGTCGGTCCAGGCCCAGCACCATCCGCATGGTGGTCGACTTGCCCGCGCCGTTGGGGCCGAGGAAGCCCGTGATGATGCCGGGTCTGACGGTGAACGAGAGATTGTTGACCGCCACCTTCTCGCCGTACCGCTTGGTCAGCCCCTCGAGCTCGATCATGGCGCCCACGCTAGAACGTGACGAAGCCCTCTGCCACCCCAGTGACAGAAGGCTTCGTACTTGTTCCCTACGCGTTCGGCCGGCGTACGCCCCGTGTCAGCGGGACTGCTGGGCCGGCACGCCGCGGGAGACGGGCTCGTCCTCGGCCGGCGTACCGGCCGCGGCCACCGCGGCGCCCGTGAGGGTCGCCAGCATCTCGCGCACGTTGGTGAGCTGCGCGTTGATGGAGTCGCGGCGGTTGGTGAGGGCCGCGAGCTCGCGCTCCGATTCCGAACGGATCCGGTCCGCCTTGGCGTTGGCGTCGGCCACGATGTCCTCGGCCTGGCGCTGCGCCGTCTCGACGGTCTGGCGGGCGCGGCGCTCGGCGTCCGTGCGCAGCTTCTCCGCCTCCAGACGGAGCTGCTCCGCGCGGTGCTCGATCTCCGCGAGGCGCTTTTCGGCCTTGGCCTGACGGGAGGCCAGGTCGCGCTCGGACTGCTCGCGGCGCTTGGCGAGGTTCGTCTCGAAGTCGGCGGCGGCCTGCGCGGCCTTCGCGCGGGTCTCCTCGAAGAGGGCGTCCGCCTCCTCGCGCTTGGACTGCGCGTCCTTCTGCGCCTCGGAACGGAGCTGCGAGGCGTCGGTCTTGGCCTTCTCGACGATCCGGACGCCCTCGTCCTCGGCCTTGGCCTTGCGCTCGGAGGCGTACGACTCCGCGTCGTTGCGCACCTGCTGGGCCGCCGACTCGGCGAGCTCGCGGTGCTGCTCGGCGGCGCGCCGGGCCTCCTCGCGCAGGTCCTTCGCCTCTTCCTCGGCGAGACGCAGGATCTTCTCGACCCGGGCGCCGAGACCGGCGTACGACGGCTCGGCGTCGTTGACCTGGGCCTGGGCGTTCTGGGTCTCGAGGTGGAGCTCCTCGATGCGCTTTTCCAGAGCGGTGATGCGGGCGAGAGCGCTGTCACGGTCGGAGACGAGCTTGGAGATACGTTCGTCCACCTGAGCGCGGTCGTACCCACGCCGCACAAGCTCGAAGCCGTAGGGGGAAGTGTCGCTCATGGGGTTCCTGTCGAAAGAGACCGGTGAGGTGATAGGGGGAATCCTAGGCGCCAATGCGGTGTGTCATCGAGCGGATGCACGTTTGATACGGAGAATGACACCTCTTTTGGGTGGCTGACCCACGGATGGCTTGCCAAAGTTCTGGTCAAGGGTCCGTCAGGACTCCGGCCAAAGGTCTCCAGCAGACACCCGATCCGCCCCGAAGGCTAGCCGTCTGACGACTTGCCACCCGAACGTGGGGCTCCCACCGTGGCCCCGGCCTTGACC
Source organism: Streptomyces pactum (assembly GCF_002005225.1). Taxonomy (NCBI): domain Bacteria; kingdom Bacillati; phylum Actinomycetota; class Actinomycetes; order Kitasatosporales; family Streptomycetaceae; genus Streptomyces; species Streptomyces pactum. The sequence continues at coordinate 2,830,498 of NZ_CP019724.1, read as the reverse complement.
CCGTTGTCCTTGCCGCCACCCGTCGGCGCCTCGAAGGACTCCAGCGCCTCCAGCACGTCCTGCACGCGGGAGATCTCGGCGTTGATGTCCTCGCGGCGCCGCACCAGGATCTCCAGCTCCCGCTTGCCCTCGTCGACCGTGCGGCGGGCCTCGCGGACCGCCTCGGCCTTGAGCTCCTCGGCCTCCCGGACCAGCGTGGCCTTCTTCTGCTCGGCCTCCTTGAGCAGCCCCTCCGCCTTCTTGACGGCGGCGATGCGCACCTTGCCGGCCTCGGAGTTGGCCTCCGACACCAGCTCCTTGGCCTTCGCCTCCGCCTTGGCGAGCTGCTCCTCGGCGGCCTTGACGAGCGCGTCGCAGCGGTCGCCGGCCGACTTCATCGTCTCGGCGGCCTCACGGCGGGCCCGCTCGTGCAGCTCCTCGATCTCGGAGGTGAGCCGCTGGCGCAGCTCCTCCGCGCGCTCCCTCACGGCGGTCGCGTCCCGGCGGGCGCCGACCAGCAGCTCGTCCGCGTCCGTACGGGCCTTCTCCACCCGGGTGTTGCCCTCGACCGTCGCCTCCGAGACGATCCGGTCGGCCTCCGTGCGGGCCGCGCCGACCATCGTGTCGGCCTGCGACTCGGCGTCCGCGGTGGTCTTCTGGGCCTGCTGCTGGGCCTCGGTGAGCAGCTTGTCGGCCTCGGCCGTGGTCTCGGTGATGAGCGTGTCGACCTGCTCGGCCGCCTCCGAGCGCCGCTTGTTGGCGTCCCTGCGGGCCTCGTCGAGGGTGCGCTCGGCCTCCTCGCGGGCGGCCGCGGTGACCCGCTCGGCCTCCGCCGCCGCCTCGGCCTGGACGCGCTCCGCCTCGGTGCGCACGCGCTCGGCGTGCTGCTGGGCGGAGCCGACCGTCTCGGCGGCCTCGGTGCGCAGCCGCTCCGCCTCCCCGGCGGCGTCCGAGACCAACTGCTCGGCCCGGGCGGTGGCCTCGGCGCGGACCCGCTCGGCCTCCGCGACCGTCTCGGTCCGCAGCCGCTCCGCCTCGCCGGCCGCCTCGGTGCGGACGCGCTCGGCCTCGGTCGCCGCCTCGGTGCGGACGCGCTCCGCCTCGGCGACCGTCTCCGTGCGGATCCGGTCGGTCTCGGCCGCCGTCTCCACGGTGAGCCGCTCGGCCTCGGAGCGCGCCTCGGTGATCAGGGTGTCCGCCTGCGTCGCCGCGTCGGACCGGATGCGGTTCGCGTCCTCGCGGGCGTCCGCCCGGGTACGCGCCGCGGACTGCTCGGCCTCGGCGATGGTGTCGGAGGCCTCCGTGCGCACCCGCTGGGCGTGCTCGGAGACGTCCGAACGGATCCGGTCGGCCTCCGTGATGGCCTCGGACACCGTCCGCTCGGCCAGCGCCTTGGCGGCCTCCGTCTCCTCCTGCGCCTCGCGCCGCAGCCGCCCGGCGTCCTCGCTCGCCCGCTCCCGCTCCGCGTAGGCGTCGGCGCGGACCCGGTCCGCCTCCTCCTCGGCCTCGCGCCGGGTGCGCTCCGCCGCGTGCTCGGCGGCGCTGCGCAGTCCGGTGATCTCCTCCTGGGCCTGTTCGTGCAGCCCGGCGACCGATTCCCGCACCTGCGTCGCGTGCTGCTCGGCGGCCGACACCATCTCGGTGGCGCGCCGGTCGGCCTCCTCGACCAGCCGGGTCGCCTCGGCCTGCGCCTCCTCCACGCGGTTGCGCGCCGAGGCCAGCAGCTCCTCGCTCTGCTCGCGGGCCCGTTCGCGCTCCTGGTCCGCCTCCTGCCGGGCGGAGCCGAGCGTTTCCTCGGCCTCGCGGCGGCGCCGGGCGGCCTCCTCCTGGGCGGCGGCCAGTGCCTCCGACGCCTCGGCGGCGATGCGCTCGGCGGCGGTCTGCGCCTCCGCCCGCACCCGGTCGGCGCTCTCCTGCGCCTCCGACTTCAGCCGCTCCGCCTCGCTCGCGGCCTCCGACCGCAGCCGTACGGCGACGGCCTCGCCCTCCGCGCGGGAGGCGGAGGCGTCCGCGGCGGCCTCGGTGCGCAGCCGCTCGGCCTCCGTCTCGGCCTGCTGCTGGAGCGTGCGGATCCGCTCCGCCGCCTCGGTGCGCAGCCGCTCGGCCTCCTCGGCGGCCTCGCGGCGGATCCGCTCGCCCTCCTCACGGGCCTCGGTCAGCGCCTGCTCGGCGGCGGTGCGGCGCTCCTCGGCCTCGGTGTGCAGCCGCGTCAGCTCGTCGGCGGCCTCCGCCTGCCGGGCCTCGACGGCGCGTTCGGTCTCCTCGCGCAGCTCGCGGGCGGAGCGCTCGGCCTCCGCCTGGAGCTCCTCGGCGCGCTCGGCGGCCTCCGTGCGGTGCCGCTCGGCCTCGGCGCGGGTGCGCTCCAGGGTCTCCTCGGCCTGCCGGCGCAGGGTCGTAGCCCGCTCGATGGCCTCGGTGCGGACCTTCTCGCTGTCCGCCGTCGCGGTCCGGCGCAGTTCGTCGGCGTCGGCCTTGGCCTTGGCGAGCAGCTCCTCGGCGGTCTTCGCCGCCTCCTCGATCTGCGCCACGGCCTCCTTGCGGGCCTCGGCGCGGATCTTCTCGCCCTCGGCGACGGCGTCGGAGCGGAGCTGCTCGGCCTCGCCGCGCAGCCGGCGCGCCTCCTCCTGGAGCTCGACCGTCTTGGCGCGGTACTCCTTGGTGTCGTCCTTCGCCGCGCCCTTGAGCTGTTCGGCGATGTCGTGCGCCTCGGCGCGCAGCCGGTCCGCCTCGGCCTCGGCCTCGGTGCGGATCCGCTCGGCCTCCTCGGTGGCGGCCTTCGTGGTCCGCTTGGCGTCCTCGGACGCCTTGTTCAGCACGTCCTCGGCGGTCTTGGCCGCCTTGGAGAGCTGGGTGGCCGACTCCTCGGCGGTGAGCGTGCGGGCCTTCTCGACGGCCTCGGCGACGATCTTCTCGGCCTCGGCGCGGGCGTCCGCGACGAGCTGCTCGGCCTCGGTCCTGGTGCTCTCGGCGTCCTTGGTGGCCTCGCCGACCAGCCGGGCGACCTGCTCCTTGGCGGTGCGGGTGCGCTGCTCGTTGGTCTGCTCCGCGCTCGCGAGCGCCTTGGCCGCGGACTCCTTGGCCTCGGCGACCACCTTCTCGGCCTCGGCCTGCGCCTTGCGCAGCGCCTCCTCCGCCTCGGACATCCGCTGCTCGGCGGCCCGGCTCAGCTCCTGGACCTGGCGGCGGGTGGACTCCGACTCGGTGGCGGTGGAGCTGCGCAACTGCTCGGCGTGGTCGGTGGCCTCCTGCGCCTGTGTGGAGGCGGCGGTCAGCAGCCGCTCGGCGTCGGCGCGGGCGCGGCGCAGGATCTGCTCGGCCTCGGTGCGCGCGCTCTCGGCGTCGTCCTGCAGCCGCCGGCGGGCCTCGGAGGTGAGCCGCTCCGCCTCCGCGCGGGCCGCGGCCATGGCCTGCTCGGCCTCGGCGCGGGACTCGTCGAGCAGCCGGCGGGCCTGCTGCTCGGTGCGGGCGCGGAGCTGCTCCGCCCAGGCCACGTTCTCGTTGACGTGCGACTCGACGGTCTGGCGGCGCTCGGCCAGCTCCTGGTCGAGCTGCTGGCGCCGGGTCACCGCCTCCTGGTGCAGCTCGGCCTGGAGCCGGGCGGCCTGTTCGGCGTGCTCCTGGAGGATGCGCTGCGTCTGCGCCCGGGCCTGGCTCAGCTCCCGCTCGGCGTCCGCGCGCAGTTGGTCGGCCTGCGTCTGCGCGTTGCGCAGCAACTGCTCGGCCTGGTACCCGATGTCGCCGCCGTCGAAGGCGGGCCGGGACATGATGGTGCGCCGCGCCTCGTGCAACTTGGCGCGCAGCACCTCGACCTGGTAGCCGAGGTCCTCGGCGTGCTGGATCGCCTTTTCCCGCTCGGTCTTCAGCCGCTTCATCTCGGCCTCGAACCGAGAGAGGTGGTCGACGTCAGCCGCCGGCTCTCGCTCCTGGCTCTCGTAGCCCCGCACTGCGCGGTCCCATCCGTCCCCTGGTCGCAATCTTCCCGAACGAGCTCCGTCCGTCCACCGGACGGGGCCCCCGGGGAATGGTGTCAGATCAACGGCGGAGCACGTGCTTCTGCCCCGGCGTTGGCCCCCCGAAACACGACCCCGGCGGCCCCGCCACCACTGACGGCGGGACCGGGTCACCCTGGACTGAGCGGCGACCGCACCCAACCCTACCGGCCCATATGTACGAGAGTCAGTGCTCAGGTGACTCAACGGCCGCCGAAGTGACCAGTTCTGTCAGTACGCCGTGGCAGTCCTTGGGGTGCAGGAAGGTGATCCGCGACCCCATGGAACCGCGCCGGGGCTCGTCGTACAGAACGCGTACGCCCTTGCCCCGGATGTCCGCGGCGTCCGCGTCCACGTCCGCCGTACCGAACGCGATGTGGTGGACGCCCTCGCCGTTCTTGGCGAGCCACTTGCCGACCGCGGAGTCCTCCCGGGTCGGCTCCAGGAGCTGGAGATACGTGGCGCCGCCGTCCGACGTATCGTTGATCTTGAGCATGGCCTCACGCACGCCCTGCTCCTCGTTGACCTCGGTGTGGGTCACCTCGAAGCCGTAGGTGGCACGGTAGAACTCGACGGTCGTGTCGAGGTCGTGGCAGGCGATTCCGATGTGGTCGATTCGCGTCAGCATGGATTCAGTGCAGCGCTCCGGAGGTGGTTACGCAACGTGCGCGCGATCACACCGACCGCCGGGTGACGGGCGGGATACCGCTCAGTACATTCGAGTAAACCCTCGTTCACTCCTCGGCCTGTGCGGGCCGGAAAAGGGGATCGCAGCTCATGTCTTCTGCAACGAACGGCACGACCTCCGTCATCGTCGCGGGTGCCCGTACCCCGATGGGGCGGCTGCTCGGCTCGCTGAAGTCCTTCTCCGGGGCCGACCTCGGCGGCTTCGCGATCAAGGCCGCCCTCGACCGCGCGGGTATCGGCGGCGACCAGGTCCAGTACGTGATCATGGGACAGGTGCTCCAGGCCGGCGCGGGGCAGATCCCGGCCCGCCAGGCCGCCGTCAAGGCCGGCATCCCCATGAACGTCCCGGCGCTCACGGTCAACAAGGTGTGCCTCTCCGGCCTCGACGCCATCGCCCTCGCCGACCAGCTCATTCGCGCCGGTGAATTCGACGTGGTCGTCGCGGGCGGCCAGGAGTCCATGACCAACGCCCCGCACCTGCTGCCCAAGTCCCGCGAGGGCTACAAGTACGGCGCCGTCCAGATGATCGACGCCATGGCGTACGACGGTCTGACCGACTCGTTCGAGGACATCGCCATGGGCGAGTCCACCGAGAAGCACAACACCCGCCTCGGCATCGCCCGCGAGCCCCAGGACGAGATCGCCGCCCTGTCCCACCAGCGCGCCGCCGCCGCCCAGAAGAACGGCGTCTACGAGGCCGAGATCACCCCGGTCGAGATCCCGCAGCGCAAGGGCGACCCGGTGCTGTTCAGCAAGGACGAGGGCATCCGGGGGGACACCACCGCCGAGTCGCTCGGCAGGCTGCGTCCGGCGTTCTCCAAGGACGGCACGATCACCGCGGGCTCCTCCTCGCAGATCTCCGACGGCGCGGCGGCCGTGGTCGTCATGAGCAAGGCCAAGGCGCGGGAGCTGGGCCTGGAGTGGATCGCGGAGATCGGCGCGCACGGCAACGTCGCGGGGCCGGACAACTCTTTGCAGTCGCAGCCGTCCAACGCGATCCGGCACGCCCTGAAGAAGGAGGGCCTTCAGGTCGCGGACCTCGACCTGATCGAGATCAACGAGGCTTTCGCCGCCGTCGCCGTGCAGTCAATGAAGGACCTCGGCGTATCCACCGAAAAGGTGAACGTCAACGGCGGCGCCATCGCCCTCGGCCATCCCATCGGCATGTCCGGCGCCCGGCTCGTGCTGCACCTGGCGCTGGAACTGAAGCGGCGCGGCGGCGGGGTCGGCGCGGCGGCGCTGTGCGGCGGCGGCGGCCAGGGCGACGCGCTGATCGTGCGGGTCCCCAAGGCCTGACCTCGGGTCACCGGGTGACGATCCCGGTGACGACTTCTCACCGAAACGGAGCTGTGATGCAGGACGTCTCCTCGCTGGTCGCCCAGGCCAGGGAAGGCCGGCCGCGGGCCGTGGCCCGGCTGATCTCCCTGGTGGAGGGGGCGTCCCCGCAGCTCAGGGAGGTCATGGCGGCCCTCGCGCCGCTGACCGGCGGGGCGTACGTGGTCGGTCTGACCGGCTCGCCGGGCGTCGGCAAGTCCACCTCCACCTCGGCCCTGGTGACGGCGTACCGCAAGCAGGGCAAGCGGGTCGGCGTCCTCGCCGTCGACCCGTCCTCCCCCTTCTCCGGCGGCGCCCTGCTCGGCGACCGCGTCCGGATGTCGGAGCACGCGTCCGACCCGGGCGTCTACATCCGCTCGATGGCGACCCGCGGCCACCTCGGAGGCCTCGCCTGGGCCGCCCCGCAGGCGATCCGCGTCCTCGACGCGGCCGGCTGCGACGTGGTCCTGGTCGAGACGGTGGGCGTCGGCCAGTCGGAGGTCGAGATCGCCTCCCAGGCCGACACCTCGGTCGTCCTCCTCGCCCCCGGCATGGGCGACGGCATCCAGGCGGCGAAGGCCGGAATCCTGGAGATCGGCGACGTCTACGTCGTCAACAAGGCCGACCGCGACGGCGCGGACGCGACCGCCCGCGAGCTGAACCACATGCTGGGCCTCGGCGAGGCCCGTGGCCCCGGCGACTGGCGCCCGCCCATCGTCAAGACGGTCGCCGCGCGCGGCGAGGGCGTCGACGAGGTCGTCGAGGCCCTGGAGAAGCACCGCGCGTGGATGGAGGAACGGGACGTCCTCACCGAACGCCGCCGGACCCGCGCCGCCCGCGAGGTCGAGACCATCGCCGTCACCACCCTGCGCGAACGCATCGGCGACCTGCACGGCGACCGCCGCCTCGGCACCCTGGCGGAACGCATCGTCGCGGGCGAGCTGGACCCGTACCGCGCGGCGGACGAACTGGTGGCGGGGCTGACGAGCGGCTGACGCCGCGTCCGCAGACGCCGGTGCGACCGGACAGCCGCGCTGGTACGTTGCCCCGCGTGTTCCGCCCCCGTTCCTCACGGGGGCCGGGCATCGTCCTGGCGGCCGTGGGCCTCGCGCCCGGCCTCGGGGCGCTCGTCGCGGCCGTCGCCTGCGCGGGCCCGTTCGTGGCGCCGGCGTATCCGATCGTCGGCGAGAGCGCGGCGCCGGGTTCCGTATCCGGGCGGGCGCCTGGTGCAGCACCGCCGTCGAAGGCGGCGTCTGTGCCGGGGCGGTGGGCCTGCTGGTGGAACGGTTGCCGCTGCCGGTGTGTTTCGCGGTGTCCGGCGCGGTGGACCGTGGCGGCGGCGCTGGTGCCGGGGCGCCGCCGCGGTCGGTCCGTCGTGTGGCCGGGGCCGGCCGCTCAGTCGTCGTCCGAGCCGGAGCCGGAGCCGGAGCCGGAGCCGGAGCCGGAGCCGGAGCCGGAGCCGGAGCCGGAGTCGTCGGAGTCCTCGGAGTCGTCGGAGTCGGAGTCCGAGTGCGAGTCGTCCGAGCGGTCGGCCGTGACCTTCCCGGTCTTCAGGTCCACCCGCCAGTCCTGCTCGGCCTCGTCGGAGGAGCGGGTCTCGATCTCCCAGGCCGCCCTGCCGTCGCCGTGGTGGCCGTCGTCGTCCAGCTCCACGGAGGTCACGGTGCCGTGGCCGGCCGCCGCCTTCGCGGCCTCGGCGGCGTCCACGGACGAGCCCTTCAGGGCGGCCCGCACCTCGTCGGTGTCGTCCTCGTCGTCCGTCTCCGAGCCGAGGACCTTGCCGGTGGCCGGGTCGATCCGGACGCTGTGCCAGGTGCCGTCGCCGGAGAGGACGTCGACCTCCCAGGCCGCGCGCTCACCGTCGTCGTCCCCGTCCTCGTCGTCCAGCTCGGCGGAGACGGCGGTGCCCGGCGCCTCCTTCAGGGCGGAGGCGATGGCGTCGGCCGCCGTCACCTTCGCGGAGGACACGCGGGCGTGGTCGTCGTCGCGGTCGCGGGAGTCGTCCCGGTCGTCGGCGTCGTCCTCCCGCGTGCCGTCGTCGTCCGCCCGGTCGCCCGCGTCGTCGCCCGCGTCGTCGCCCGCGTCGTCGTCCGAGGCCGCCCGGACGTCCGCCTGACGCGTCGTACCCGGGCCGTCGTCGCCCGTGGTCGCCAGAGCCGTCGCCGTACCGCCTCCGATCAGTGCGGCGGCGGTGACGACGGCGATCGCGATGTTGCGCTTCATGCGGTTCCTCCCGAGTCGTGCAAGGTCGTTCGAGTCGATGTGCTTTCGACGCCTTCACTGTCTCGGACCGACGCTGAGGCCAGCCTGAAGCCGCCTGAAGGGTTCTTCAGCTTCGTTTTGCGACCCTCTACCCATGCGCCCGCCCGTCGCCCACCACCACGCTGCCCGAGGCGCTTCGCGCCGCCCCTCTCGAATCCTGATCGTGGAGGACGAGAAGCGCCTCGCCGTGTCGCTCGCCAAGGGCCTCACCGCCGAGGGCTACACCGTGGACGTCGTCCACGACGGCCTGGAGGGCCTGCACCGGGCCGGCGAGGGCACGTACGACCTCGTCATCCTCGACATCATGCTGCCCGGCCTCAACGGCTACCGGGTCTGCGCCGCCCTGCGCGCCGCCGGCCACGACGTGCCGATCCTGATGCTCACCGCCAAGGACGGCGAGTACGACGAGGCGGAGGGCCTGGACACGGGCGCGGACGACTACCTCACCAAGCCCTTCTCCTACGTCGTCCTGGTCGCCCGCGTGAAGGCCCTGCTGCGGCGGCGGGCACAGGGGGGCGGGGCGTCACCCGTGCACGTCCACGGCGACCTGAAGGTCGACACCGCCGCCCGCCGGGTCTTCCTGGCCGAGCGTGAGGTCACCCTCACCGCGAAGGAGTTCGCCGTACTGGAGCAGCTCGTGGTGCGGGCCGGGGAAGTGGTGTCCAAGGCGGAGATCCTGGAACACGTCTGGGACTTCGCCTACGACGGCGACCCCAACATCGTCGAGGTGTACGTCAGCGCCCTGCGGCGCAAGCTGCGCGCCGGCCTCATCCGGACCGTACGCGGCGCCGGGTACCGGCTGGAGGCCGAGCGATGAGCCGGCTCCTCGGGTCGGTCCGGGCCCGGGCCACGCTCGGCGCCACCCTCGTGGTCGCCGTCGCCCTGATCGCGGCCGGTACCGCCGTCCTGCTGTCCCTTCGCTCCAACCTGCTCGGGGAGGCCGGCACCCAGGCGGAGCGCTCGGCACGGGAGGTCGCCACCGAACTGGCCGTCGGCACGCCCTACGCCGAGCTGTCGCTGGACGTGGACGACCGCCCGGTGCAGGTCGTCGACGAGGACGGCGGGCTGGTCGCCGCCAGCGAGAACCTGGAGCGGATCAGCGGTACCGGTGTCGACGCGGTGAAGCCGCAGCCCACCCCGACCGACACCGACACCGACACCGACGACGGCGACGACGACGGGGACTCGGACGACGATGACGACGCCGGCGAGTCGCTGGAGCCGGGGGAGATCGGCGAGCGGACCACCGTCAGCGACGGTTCGGCGACGATCGACGGCGACACGGAGGACTACCGCTTCGCCGCCGTGCCCGTGCAGAACCGGGCCGGGGACGATCTCACCGTGTACGCCGGTGCCCCGCTGTCCGCCGAACACGGCGCCGTGAACACCGCGCTGACCGTCATGCTGATCGGCTTCCCGCTGCTGCTCGCGGTCGTCGGGTGGGTGACCTGGCTGGTCACAGGGCGCGCGCTGCGCCCCGTGGCCGGCATCCGCCGGGAGATGGCCGCGATCACCGCCAGCGAGGACCTGGCCCGCCGCGTCCCGGTGCCGGACACGCACGACGAGGTCGCCCGGCTCGCCTCGACCACCAATCAGACGCTGGCCGCCCTGGAGTCGTCGGTGGAGCGGCAGCGGCGGTTCGTCGCCGACGCCTCGCACGAGCTGCGCAGCCCGATCGCCTCGCTGCGCACCCAGTTGGAGGTGGCCGCCGCCCACCCGGAGCTGCTCGACCTCGACGGCGCCGTGGAGGACACCGTACGGCTGCAGCGGCTCGCCGCCGACCTGCTGCTGCTGGCCAGGCTGGACGCGGGGGAGCGGCCCTCCGACGCGCGCGTCGACCTCGTGGCGCTGGCGCGGGAGGAGGCCGGAGGGCGGCCGGGGGTGAGCGTGCGGGCCGTGGACGGTGCCGCGGGCGAGGTGGCGGTGGCCGGGTCGCGGGGGCAGCTCGGACGGGTGCTGGCCAATCTGCTCGACAACGCGCAGCGGCACGCCCGCTCGGCGGTGGAGGTGTCCGTCCGGCGGGACGGCGACGCGGCCGTGGTCGCGGTGGCCGACGACGGGGAGGGCGTGCCGGCGGCCGACCGGGAGCGGATCTTCGAGCGGTTCGTACGGCTCGACGCCGCCCGCAGCCGCGACGACGGCGGGGCGGGGCTGGGGCTGGCCATCGCCCGTGACGTCGCCGTACGGCACGGCGGCACGCTCACCGTCCACGAAGCACCGGCAGGCGGCGCCCTGTTCGAGCTCCGCCTGCCGGCCGCCTAGACCCGCACGGCCACGGGTGTGACCGAGGTCGTGGTCAGGGACGTCCTCGCTGCCCGCGCAGGTGCTCCGCGATCGGCTTGAGCGCCTTGTCGAGCTCCGTCAGGGCCTCGGGGGCCAGCAGGTCGATGAAGTGCCTGCGGACGGACGCCACGTGGTGCGGCGCGACCTTCCGCATCGTCTCCAGGCCGTGCTCGGTGAGGACGGCGTAGAGCCCGCGGCGGTCGGACTCGCAGTTCTCCCGCCGGACCAGATCCGCGTTCTCCATGCGGGTGACCTGGTGGGAGAGGCGGCTCTTGGACTGCATCGTGGCGGTGGCCAGATCGCTCATCCGCATCCTGTCGCCCTCCGACTCGGAGAGGTTCACCAGGATCTCGTAGTCGTTCATCGTCAGGCCGAACGGCTGCAGGTCCTTCTCGAGCTGGTGCGTCAACAGCCTGTTGACCTCCAGGTGGGTGCGCCAAGCACACTGCTCCGTATCGGTCAGCCAGCGGGTGGCCGTCTCGGTCTCCATGAATGAAGTCTACCTAAAATGTTGAAAGGCGAACTAGTGAGGGGTTCTCCGTGACGGTGACGGTGCGCACGCGTTCGATGTCACACTCCGCAGATTACCGCTCACAGCCCGAAGCGGCGCTGGAGGTCCCCTAGCTGTCCGGGAAGCCCCGGTACCCCGGACCGGCCTCCCGGCGCCCCGGACGCGCCGCCGCCGGGCACTCCCGCCTGCTGCGGAGCGGCCCCCGTCGCCTGCTCCGCCATCAGCGCCTCGCTCGACTGCAGCAGCACCGTCCCCGCCCCCGCGAACTCGAACTGGTGCTCCTCCCCGGAGGCCCCGCCGAGACCCGTCATCGCACGTAGACCGCCCAGTAGGCCGGTCATGTACCCGTGGTCGTAGTGATGGCACGGAGACGGGCAGTCGGCCCACCCGACCAGGGCCTGGGGGTCGACCCGGATCGGGGGTTCCATGAACACCACCGGACCGTTTGACGCGGCCACGAACTTTCCGGTTCCGATCAGGGTCAGAAAACCCGGCACGATCGACTGCTTGAGGGCGAGACTTGGCTGAAAAGCAAGCAAGTTGCCCGAGCGAATGGTCAGGTTGCCGTCTTCAAGGTCATACGAATTGACGTCGAAGGCCCGGTCGGCGAGGAGCATCTTGCCCGATCCCTCCGCCACGACCCAGTCGCTCGCGTGCAGTGGCGAATGGAACGAAGTGCGCACCAGCCGGTCCAGCCGGCCGTGCCCGATCCCGTTGAACTCGATCGTCCCGTAGTAGGCGATCATCTTCCCCTTCTGCAGGAACCACCGGCTCCCCTTGAGCTCCACGCAGAAGGTGTAGTCGTTGACGTTGTCGTCGGCCGGCAGCGTCGCCGGGTCGTGGTGAACCGCGCTCACAGTTTCTCCTCCGACGCCTGGACGAACACCGTGCCGCTGCCGCTGAGCTCGAGCTGGAACGCCTCGCCGGAGCCGCGTCCGACCATGTCCCGCCAGCCCATCGCCGTGGACAGCTTGTTGCGTACGTCGCCGTGATGGGCGACGTAGGCCTGCGGGTCGACGCGCACCGGGCGCTGCGGGGTGACGGGGATCTCGAAGACGCCCCCGTGGGCCATCACCGCCACCGAGCCGTGGCCCCTCAACGTCGTCGTGAACAGCCCCTGCCCGCTCACCTGGCCGCGCACCATGCCCATGACGCCGCCCTGCGAGCCCAGGAACACGGTGCCCTGCTCCAGCGTCCCCTCGAAGGCGAGGAGCCGGTCCGCCTCCACGTACAGCGTGTCGCCGGAGAGGTTGATCACCTGCACGTGGTGGCCGCCGTGCCCGAAGAGCACGGTGCCGCTGCCCTCGACGGTCATCAGCGGCGTGTCCTCGTTCGCCACCCGGCGCCCGATCATCGACATGACACCGCCCTGACCGCCGGCCATGTTCGGGGTGAAGGACACGTCCCCTTGGTAGGCGAGCATCGCGCCGCGCTGACTGAACAGCCGCTGCCCGGGCGTCACGGCCGCCTGGACCATCTTGGAATTGATCTCCCGGAAGGCCATCTCACACATCCCCCGCGATCGTGTTCCGCTCGCTCGGCTGCACGTACACCAGGCCGTCGCCCTCGAAGCGGATCTGGAAGGCCTCCCCGCCGCCCTCCCCGAACAGCGTGCGGAACGTCACACCGGACTGGAAGGACTGCCGCAGGTTCCCCTGGTGCGCGACGTACGCCCCCGGGTCGACGGTCAGCGGGTACTGCGCGCCGACCCGCAGCACCACCGCCGGTCCGTCCGACATGATCGCCACCTGCCCGTGTCCCTCCACGGTCGTGGTGAACAGCCCGTTGCCCTGGGAGGCGCCGCGTGCCCCCGTGAAGCTGGTGCCGGTCCGCAGCCCGGCGTCGGCCGCCAGGAAGTTGCTCGACTCGACGTACAGCTTGTCGCCCTGGAGGCCGACGAGGTTGATCTCCGAGGCCCGGTCCGCGAACCAGCAGGTCCCGTGCCCCCTCACCTCCATCACCGTCATCTGCTCGCCGGTGATCCGCCGGGTCACCATGCCCCGGATGCCCTCACCGCCGCCGCTGAGTTTCTTGAAGGCCATCTCCCCGTCGTACGCGACCATCGAGCCGTTCTTCGCCTTGACGGCGTCCCCGGTCATGTCGACGGCGAGTACCTTGCTTCCTTGAAGTCGGAACATCGCCACAAATGGGAAGGTAGCCCGCCGGGCGGGCCCACCGACAGGTCCCACGGGCGCGGACCTCCCCGATCGCCCCCCAAGGGCCCGTGTCGCCGCCCCCCTCGCCCGGGCGCGTCGGGGGTTTGCCACAATGGACGCGCGCTTGTGCGCACGTTCACAAACCGCCGGCCCGGCGGTGCCCGACGTATCGATCCCTCTTCCACCGAAGGTGACCCGTGGACCTCAAGACCGCCTCCGCCCTCCGCCGCCTCCGCCTGGTCTCCGGCCCCGAGGCGATCTCGTTCCTCCTGCTGCTGGTCTGCTCGGTGCTGAAGCGGACCACCGACTTCAACGCGGTACCCGTGATGGGCATGGTCCACGGCGTTCTCTTCGTCCTGTACGTGATCTTCTGGGCGGACGCCTGGAACCGCGCCAAGTGGTCCTTCGGCACCGCCGCCTTCTACTTCGTCATGTCGGTCCTGCCCACCGGCGGCTTCTTCGCCGAGCGCAGGCTCAAGCGCGAGGCCGAGAGCGCGGTCATCGCCTCCCGTGCCCGCCAGGAAGGGGTCGTGGGCGCGTGATCGTCGCCTTCTCCGTGACGCCGCTCGGTGTCGGCGAGGACGTGGGGGAGTACGTCGCCGACGCCGTGCGGGTGGTCCGCGATTCGGGCCTGCCGAACCGCACCGACGCGATGTTCACGTCCGTGGAGGGCGAGTGGTACGAGGTCATGGACGTCGTCCGGCGGGCCGTCGCCGCCGTCGAGGCACGGGCGCCGCGCGTCTCCCTGGTCCTCAAGGCGGACATCCGCCCCGGCGTGTCGGACGGCCTCACCTCGAAGGTGGAGACGGTGGAGCGGCACCTGTGCGAGTAGCGGCGCGCCGCGGGCGGCGGTATCGAAAGGCGAGACGGGGCTGACCGGGATATGACCGGCCGGTAGGGTCTGATGCCGTGCCGAAGCCCCTCAGTCTCTCCTTCGATCCCATCGCCCGTGCCGACGAACTGTGGAAGCAGCGCTGGGGCGGCGTGCCCTCCATGTCCGCCATCACCTCGATCATGCGGGCGCACCAGATCCTGCTGGCCGAGGTCGACGCGGTGGTCAAGCCGTACGGGCTGACCTTCGCGCGCTACGAGGCGCTGGTGCTGCTCACCTTCTCCAAGTCGGGCGAGCTGCCGATGTCCAAGATCGGCGAGCGTCTCATGGTGCACCCCACCTCCGTCACCAACACCGTCGACCGGCTGGTGAGGTCGGGCCTGGTGGGCAAGCGGCCCAACCCCAACGACGGCCGCGGCACGCTCGCCACCATCACCGGCAAGGGCCGCGAGGTGGTCGAGGCGGCCACCCGCGACCTCATGGCGATGGACTTCGGGCTGGGTGCCTACGACGCCGAGGAGTGCGCCGAGATCTTCGCGATGCTCAGGCCGCTGCGGGTCGCCGCCGGGGACTTCGAAGAGGCCTGAGCGGGTCGCCGGGCCCGCTCGAAGATCGCGCGAAACGGACGGTTACGCTCGTACGCATGAAAAAGAGCGTGCTGACCCGCTACCGGGTCATGGCGTACGTCACCGGTGTGCTGCTGATCCTGCTCTGCCTCGGCATGATCGCCAAGTACCTGCTGGACATGGACGGTGCCGCCGACTTCACCCGCATCGTCAGCATCGCGCACGGCTGGCTGTACGTCGTCTACCTCGTCTTCGCCTTCGACCTGGGCGCCAAGGCGAAGTGGAAGGTCAGCAAGCAGTTGTGGGTGCTGCTGGCCGGGACCATCCCGACCGCCGCGTTCTTCGTGGAGCGCAAGATCAGCCAGGAGCTGGACACCAAGGCCGCCGCGGCCGAGGCGCCCGCTCCCGCCAAGGCGTAACCGGCTCCTCCCGGGCCCCCTCCCCGCCGTCCGGACACCCGTACGGCGGTCCCCCATCGACATTTACTTGGACGTCCTAGTAAATTCGAGGGTATGGACGCTCACGCCATAGAGGAGGGCCGCCTTCGCTGGCAGGCCCGGTACGACGCGGCGCGCAAGCGCGACGCGGACTTCACCACGCTCTCCGGTGATCCCGTGGAGCCGGTGTACGGGCCCAGGCCCGGGGACGCCTACGAGGGCTTCGAGCGGATCGGCTGGCCGGGGGAGTACCCCTTCACCCGCGGCCTCCATCCGACCGGCTACCGAGGGCGGACCTGGACCATCCGCCAGTTCGCCGGCTTCGGGAACGCCGAGCAGACCAACGAGCGCTACAAGATGATCCTCCGCAACGGCGGGGGCGGGCTCTCGGTCGCCTTCGACATGCCGACGCTGATGGGCCGCGACTCCGACGACCCGCGCTCGCTCGGCGAGGTCGGGCACTGCGGCGTGGCCATCGACTCGGCCGCCGACATGGAGGTGCTGTTCAAGGACATCCCGCTCGGGGACGTGACGACCTCCATGACGATCAGCGGGCCGGCCGTGCCCGTGTTCTGCATGTACCTGGTCGCCGCCGAACGGCAGGGCGTGGACGCGTCCGTACTCAACGGCACGCTCCAGACCGACATCTTCAAGGAGTACATCGCCCAGAAGGAGTGGCTCTTCCAGCCCGAGCCGCACCTGCGCCTGATCGGCGACCTGATGGAGTACTGCGCGGCCGGCATCCCCGACTACAAGCCGCTGTCGGTCTCCGGTTACCACATCCGCGAGGCGGGCGCGACGGCCGCGCAGGAGCTGGCGTACACGCTGGCGGACGGCTTCGGGTACGTGGAGCTGGGCCTGTCGCGCGGCCTGGACGTCGACCGGTTCGCGCCGGGCCTCTCCTTCTTCTTCGACGCGCACCTCGACTTCTTCGAGGAGATCGCCAAGTTCCGTGCGGCCCGGCGCATCTGGGCCCGCTGGATGCGGGACGTGTACGGCGCGAAGTCCGACAAGGCGCAGTGGCTGCGCTTCCACACGCAGACCGCCGGTGTCTCGCTCACCGCCCAGCAGCCGTACAACAACGTGGTGCGTACGGCGGTGGAGGCGCTGGCGGCGGTGCTCGGCGGGACGAACTCCCTGCACACCAACGCCCTGGACGAGACCCTCGCGCTGCCGAGCGAGCAGGCCGCGGAGATCGCCCTGCGCACCCAGCAGGTGCTGATGGAGGAGACCGGCGTCGCCAACGTCGCCGACCCGCTGGGCGGTTCCTGGTTCGTCGAGCAGCTCACGGACCGGATCGAGGCCGACGCGGAGAAGATCTTCGAGCAGATCAAGGAACGGGGCCTGCGCGCCCACCCCGACGGGCGGCACCCCATCGGGCCGATGACCTCCGGCATCCTGCGCGGCATCGAGGACGGCTGGTTCACCGGCGAGATCGCCGAGTCCGCCTTCCGGTACCAGCAGGCCCTGGAGAAGGACGACAAGAAGGTCGTCGGCGTCAACGTGCACACCGGCTCCGTCACAGGCGACCTGGAGATCCTGCGGGTCAGCCACGAGGTGGAGCGCGAGCAGGTGCGGGTCCTCGGCGACCGCAAGGCCGCCCGCGACGACACGGCGGTGCGCGCCGCCCTGGACGCCATGCTCGCCGCGGCCCGTTCCGGCGGCAACATGATCGCGCCGATGCTGGACGCGGTACGCGCCGAGGCCACCCTCGGCGAGATCTGCGGGGTGCTGCGGGACGAGTGGGGGGTGTACACGGAACCGGCGGGGTTCTAGGCGCCCCGCGCCGGTGCGGGGCGCAGCCGGAGGCTTCGCCCCTGGCCCCCGGCCCGTGTCCACGCGCCGGACGGCTCGGTCGGCCGGGGCACCGTCACTGGGCTCGGTCGGCCGGGGGACCCGTCACCCGGTTCGGTCGGCTGAGGAGCCGTCTGTCACCCGGATTCGTCGGCAGGGAGGCCACCTGCCACCCGGTTCGGTCGGCAGGGAGGCCACCTGCCACCCGGTTCGGTCGGCAGGGAGGCCACCTGCCACCCGGTTCGGTCGGCAGGGAGGCCACCTGCCACCCGGTTCGGTCGGCAGGGAGGCCGCCCGTCACCCCGCCGTCAGCCGGGAGGCCACCCACCGGAGGGCTCGGGCGGCTGGGCGCTCAGGCCCCACAGCAGTACCCGCGTGAGGCCCCGCACCCATTCCCCGTCCGCCGGTTCCGCGCTGACCAGGGTGCGGTGAACCACCGCCCCCGCCACCACGTCGAAGATCAGATCCGCGGTGCGGGCGGCCTCGGCCGGGTCGGTCTCGGGGGGCAGCTCGCCGCGCGCCTGGGCGCGGGCCCTGCCCTCCAGCACCAGGCGCTTCTGACGCTCGACGATCGACGCGCGGATGCGCTCCCGCAAGGCGTCGTCTCGCGTGGACTCGGCGACCACCGCCATCAGGCCGCTCCTGGCCTCCGGGCGGGCCAGGATCGCCGCGAACTGGAGCACCACGCCCTCGATGTCGGCGGCCAGGGAGCCGCGGTCGGGAAGCCGGAGTTCGTCGAAAAGCTCGGCTACCGCGTCGACCACCAGCTCGTTCTTGCCCGCCCAGCGGCGGTAGAGCGTCGTCTTGGCAACCCCCGCCCGCGTGGCCACGTCTCCCAGGGTGAGCTTCGACCAGCCCAGGTCGACCAGGGCCGCCCGCGTCGCGGCCAGGATCGCGGTGTCCGCCGCGGCGCTGCGCGGGCGCCCGGTACGGCCGGCGGGGGTGCTGCTCTGCATTCCCCGACCTTAACCGGCGGGTAACCGCGAGCCCCCGTGAGGGAGATCACGGGAGAGGGGTGTTCCCGCGGCCCCTCGTGGCATTACGCTACGGGTCGTAGCGAAAGCACGGGCCCGCCCGTGCCCCAGCGACGACCACGGGCGTGGGTGGGGACCCGGCGCCGGCACCACACTTCAGAGCGGGCTTTCGACCCGCTTTTCACGCACGCGCGGAGTACGGGGGAGGATAGGCCCATGCAGCCACGGAACATGTCCATGAGCGGGGTCGTCGACCTCGCCGCGGTGAAGGCGGCCCAGGAGGCCAAGGCGAAGGCGGAGCAGGCTCGCGCCGAGGCGGCCCGGCAGGGTGGGACGGGCGCCGTCTCCCCGGCCGATCTCGTCATCGACGTCGACGAGGCCCGCTTCGAGAGCGATGTCCTGCAGCGGTCCACCGAGGTCCCGGTCGTCATCGACTTCTGGGCCGAATGGTGCGAGCCCTGCAAGCAGTTGAGCCCGGTGCTCGAGCGGCTCGCCGTCGAGTACAACGGTCGCTTCGTCCTCGCGAAGATCGACGTCGACGCCAACCAGATGCTGATGCAGCAGTTCGGTGTCCAGGGCATCCCGGCCGTGTTCGCGGTCGTCGCCGGACAGGCGCTGCCGCTCTTCCAGGGCGCCGCCGGCGAGGCGCAGATCCGTCAGACCCTGGACCAGTTGGTGCAGGTCGCCGAGGAGCGCTTCGGCCTGACCGGTCTCGCCGTCGACGCCGAGGCGGAGCCGGGGGACCGGCCCGCGGCCGCCCCCGAGCGCCCGGCCGGTCCGCACGACGCCGCCCTCGAGGCCGCCGTGCAGGCGCTGGACGCGGGCGACCTGGCGGGAGCCGTCCAGTCGTACAAGAACGTGCTCGGCGAGGACCCGGGCAACACGGAGGCCAAACTGGGTCTGGCCCAGGCGGAGTTGCTCCAGCGCGTGCAGGACGCCGACCCGCAGCGGGTCCGCCAGGACGCGGCCGACAAGCCCGGTGACGCCCAGGCGCAGATCGCCGCCGCCGACCTGGATCTGGTGGGCGGTCACGTGGAGGACGCCTTCGGGCGCCTCATCGACACGGTGCGCCGCACGGCCGGGGACGACCGGAACGCCGTACGGCTGCGGCTGCTGGAGCTGTTCGAGGTGGTCGGCGCCGACGATCCGCGGGTCGCCGCGGCGCGCAGGGCGCTGGCTCGCGCCCTGTTCTAGGGGCGCTCCGGGCCCGCTTCGCCGGCGGTCGCCGACCGCCGGCCGCGTGGTGCCCGAGTGAAAGAGCAGTCGACGGGACGTCAGTGCGGCCGCGCTTTGCCAAATCTTGGCAATCGCGGCCGCTGTTACTGCCAGTAAGTCACCGTCGTCGATCTGTCGGATTCTGTCCAGCGATCAATTGTTTTGTTCCGCCTTCATGGCACACCGAGCGTCGCCGTTCGGGCCCCGTGCGTCGCCCCGCGGTCATCCGGCCGTTACTAGTGAGTAACGAACCCCCTTGTGTCGGCGGCGAGAATGCACCACGATCGGCGACGCTCGGTCCATTCCCGTACCCCGAAAGCCAGTCGGGTCGCGGGGGTTCCTGGGTCCCCACCGAGCAGAGCCGGCGGCAGTGGAGCCGGCTCTTGGGCAGGGGGGTCTTCGCCCACCGGCGAAGCCTGTCCAGCAGGGTTGTGCGTGATCGTGTCAGGCGCGACCAGTGGTTGTCGCTCGGGGGTGATCGCCGGTGATTCGGGCGCGTTGTACGTGCCGCCGAGCGCGGGCGCTCTCCTTCCCGAGGACGTAGCACTTCTCCCATCCCTGCCAGGCCGAGCCGCCGATCCCGGGGGCAGGCCGAGGCCAGGAGATGTACGTCCGAGAAGGAGGAAATATGGAGTCCCAGGTGCGTGGCGGGACCAGATGGAAGCGGTTCGCTGTGGTGATGGTGCCCAGCGTGGCCGCCACGGCTGCGATAGGCGTCGCGCTGGGGCAGGGTGCCCTGGCCGCGTCGTTCAGCGTCTCCGGTCAGTCGTTCAAGGTGACGGCGGACCGGCTCGACGGTACGGGCTTCTCCCAGTACGGGGCGATCGACTCGGGCTACACGCTCGACGGCAAGAAGACGGCTCACCCCGTCGCCGTCTCGGCGTTCAAGTCCGCGTCGATCAAGAACATGTGCCAGTCCGTGGTCACCCCGGACATCCCGCTGATCGGCTCGGTCAGCCTCATGTTGAAGGCCGGCGGCGGCGACAAGCCGGTCGAGGCGCAGAACCTGTACATCGACGTCGAGGAACTCGAGGCCGATGCCACCTTCCGCGGCATCGACATCGGTGTGGCCGCCAAGGACGCCAGCAAGGGTCCCGGCATCAAGAAGGGCGACACCGCGAACCCGTTCGGATTCGCGCAGCAGGCCGACTCGGCCACGCTGACCAACGTGAAGCAGACGGCGTGGGCCACCACTGCCGGAACCTTCAAGCTCAGCGGACTGAAGATGTCGCTGTCCAAGGGTGTCAAGGAGTGCTACTAAGCACTCGCTGACGGGCGGGGGAGCCGGTGGCACCCCCGCCCGTCCACTCCCCGGCCGTGCCTTCACCCGCGGCCCACATCTCCACCACAGCAAAGCCGTACCAGGGAGCTGTTTTCCATGAGCGCCGAGACTCCTGTCGCAGCCGGCCAGTTCACCCGCCGGAGGCTGCAGTTCCGTGCCTGGCGAGGCGCGCGGCCGTTCTGGGCCGGCCTGTTCGTCGCGCTCGGCGGACTCCCCATCGCCTACTTCCCGTACGCGAATCTCCAGATCGGGCACCTGACGCTGGCGATGGCCACCACCGCGGGCGCCGGGTCCCTGATCATCGGTGTGCTGCTGGTCGTCCTGGGCGTCAGCCTGTGGTTCCAGAAGCACGTCCGGGTCTTCGCGGGCGTGGCGGCGATCCTGCTGGCGCTGGTGTCCATCCCCGTGTCCAACCTCGGCGGCTTCTTCATCGGCTTCCTGCTCTCCCTGATCGGCGGGGCGATGGCCGTGTCGTGGGTGCCGGGTGAGCCGCCGCGGGCCGAGCCGCCGGTGGAGGGCAAGGGAACGGGCGACGCGCCCGAGGGCGTGGCCCCCGCAACCATCGTGCCCGGAACCACCGTGCCCGGCGCCTCGGCGCCCGCGACGCCGGTGCCCGACGCCACGATCCCGCAGCCGCGGGACGGGGCGGACGATCCGAATGACCTGTCAGGAACGAGCCCGGCCAACGGGGCGAACGGGAGGCACAGTGCCGGCTGACGAGGTGACCCGCGGGACTGACGTGGAGTCGTCCCGTGTGAGAACCG
Organism: Streptomyces pactum; assembly: GCF_002005225.1. Taxonomy (NCBI): domain Bacteria; kingdom Bacillati; phylum Actinomycetota; class Actinomycetes; order Kitasatosporales; family Streptomycetaceae; genus Streptomyces; species Streptomyces pactum. The sequence continues at coordinate 2,809,453 of NZ_CP019724.1, read as the reverse complement.
GGCCGCGCCACGCGGCACCCAAGAAGCCGTTGTTCACGAGGTTCCACATGCCGGCCGGGAAGGCGATAGCCCTGGCGGCGATGCCCACGGCCGTCCTCATGGGGATGGGGTTCACGCCGACGCTGGCCCTCGCCGACGGCAACGACTCGGCCGCGCCGACCTCCAACAGCCTGACGGCCGAGGAGTACAAGGAGTGCGTGGCTGCCCTGGAGGACGCCGGGAAGGACACCTCCGCGTCGCCCACGCCGTCGCCCTCGGCGACCGACGGGGCCGACGACGACAAGGGCGACGAGACGGAGCCCGGCCACTCGGACTCGGGCAAGGACGCGGGCACGGGTGAGCACTCTTCGCCGGATTCAGGTTCCGACGACGAGGGCGACACGGGCGACGAGGCCGACACGGCCGACGAGACCAGCCCCGCCCCGAGCCCGTCCGCGTCGCAGGAGTCGCGGAGCAAGGAGCCGCAGAGCGGGGAGGAGGCCGGCGAGGGCGCCGCGGAGCCGTCCCCGTCCGAGCCCGGCGGCGGTGTGCTGGAGGGCATCGGCGACGCCATCGAGGGCGTCTTCACCGGCGGCAAGAAGGCCGAGGAGAGCCCCAGTCCTACGCCGACCCCCTCGGCGCCGGCGTCCCAGGGCGCCGGCGACGACGCGTCCGACCCGGCAAAGGAGACCACCGGCAAGGACACGGGCGAGGCCACCGACGAGGCCACCGACAAGGTCACCGACACGGCGGACGACGCCGTCGAGGACCCGACCGACGCGGCGTCCGGGGCGGCCGGGGACACCGCGGAATCGGCGGACGACGCGGCCGAGGAGGCGGAGGAGGCGGCCGGTGAGGCCACCGCGTCGCCCACCCCCAGCGCCTCCGAGAGCGCCGGCACGGACGTCGACGACTGCCCGGTCGCCACGGACAAGGAGGGCGGCGTCGACAACACGGTGCCGCTGCCCGACGACCCGTGGTACCTCAACGCCAGCTCGCTGCTGCTGAAGGGCGCCGTCTACGAGGGCATCGTCGAGGTGAGAACGGCCAACGGCAGCACCAAGAAGGTGCTGAAGTACGTCATCTCCAACGGCACCGACATCGGTGACCTGCACCAGACGGTCAACGACGAACAGGCCGGCAAGACGTACCACGTGCAGGCGGCCAAGGGCTCCACCTCCACGATCCGCGACGGCAAGACGGTGATGTACACCGAGAGCATCTCGGGCAACCTGCTCGGGCTGATCCCGGTCACCTTCGACCCGGAGAACCCGCCGCCGCTCGACATTCCGCTGATCTACTTCACGAAGGTGACGGTCGTCCAGGCCGGCCAGTTCGGCGGCACGCTCCACATTCCGGGGCTGCACCAGTACACGACCTGACCGGGCGGGCCCGCAAGCCCGTTCGGGAGCCGCGACGCCGCTGAGGGCGCCCCCTGTGCGCGGGGGGCGCCCTCAGTGCCGTACCGGAGCCGAGTACGGGGGGCCGTCAGGCGCGGCGGGTCTCGCCCAGGTGGTGCACGCGGACCATGTTGGTGGTGCCGGGCACGCCGGGGGGCGAGCCGGCGGTGATCACGACGATGTCGCCGTCGTTGAACCGGCCGAGGCGCATCGTCTCCTGGTCCACCAGGTCGACCATCTCGTCGGTGCTGTTCACGAACGGAACCACGTGCGGCTCCACGCCCCAGCTCAGCGCGAGCTGGTTGCGGGTCGACTCGTCCGTGGTGAAGGCGAGGATCGGCTGGGCCGCGCGGTAGCGGGACAGCCGGCGCGCCGTGTCACCGGACTGGGTGAAGGCCACCAGGCCCTTGCCGCCGAGGAAGTCGGCGATCTCGGCCGCGGCACGGGCCACCGAACCGCCCTGCGTGCGCGGCTTCTTGCCCGGCACCAGCGGCTGCAGGCCCTTGGACAGCAGCTCCTGCTCGGCGGCGGTGACGATCTTCGACATCGTCTTGACCGTCTCGATCGGGTACGCGCCCACCGACGACTCCGCCGACAGCATGACCGCGTCCGCGCCGTCCAGGATCGCGTTGGCCACGTCGGAGGCCTCGGCGCGGGTCGGGCGCGAGTTGGTGATCATCGACTCCATCATCTGGGTCGCCACGATCACCGGCTTGGCGTTGCGCCGGCACAGCTCGATCAGGCGCTTCTGCACCATGGGGACCTTCTCGAGCGGGTACTCGACGGCCAGGTCGCCACGGGCGACCATGACGGCGTCGAAGGCCGCGACGACGCCCTCCATGTTCTCCACCGCCTGCGGCTTCTCCACCTTGGCGATGACGGGGACGCGGCGGCCCTCCTCGTCCATCACGCGGTGGACGTCGGCGACGTCCTTGGCGTCCCGGACGAAGGAGAGCGCCACCAGGTCGCAGCCCATCCGCAGCGCGAACCGGAGGTCCTCGACGTCCTTCTCCGACAGGGCGGGGACGTTCACGGCCGCGCCGGGCAGGTTGATGCCCTTGTGGTCGGAGATGACGCCGCCCTCGATGACGATCGTCCGCACCCGGGGGCCCTCGACCTCGGTGACCTTCAGCTCGACGTTGCCGTCGTTGATGAGTACCTGGTCGCCCTTGGTCACGTCGCCGGGCAGGCCCTTGTACGTCGTGCCGCAGATCGTCCGGTCGCCCGGCACGTCCTCGGTGGTGATGGTGAACTCGTCACCGCGCACCAGCTCGACGGGACCCTCGGCGAAGGTCTCCAGGCGGATCTTCGGGCCCTGCAGGTCGGCCAGGACACCGATGGCCCTGCCGGTCTCCTTGGCGGCGGCCCGGACACGGTCGTAACGCCCCTGGTGCTCCGCGTGGGTGCCGTGGCTGAAGTTGAAGCGGGCCACGTTCATGCCGGCCTCGATCAGCGCTACGAGCTGCTCGTGGGAGTCGACGGCGGGGCCGAGAGTACAGACGATTTTCGAACGGCGCATGGGGCGATCCTATCGGTTTGTTTCGCTGCGGAATATTCCGTCTGGCGGAAGATACAAATGGGCGCCTCGGTGCTCACAAGAGAATTACTCAGCCGTCCTCGGGTGCCCTCACCTTTCCTTTTCGACCAGAGCGTAGGTCTGTGTCGCGATCTCCATTTCCTCGTCGGTCGGCACCACGGCCACCGCCACCCGCGCGTCCGCGGGCGAGATCAGCCGCGCCCGGTCCGCGCGTACGGCGTTCAGCCCGGCGTCGACCACCAGGCCGAGCCCCTCCAGGCCCGCCACGGCGGCCTCCCGCACCGGCGCCGCGTTCTCGCCGACCCCGGCCGTGAAGGCCACCGCGTCCACCCGTCCGAGAACGGCGTAATAGGCACCGATGTACTTCTTCAGCCGGTGAATGTAGATGTCGAAGGCCAGCCGCGCCCGCTCGTCGCCGGCGTCGACACGGCGGCGGATCTCCCGCATGTCGTTGTCGCCGCAGAGTCCGATCAGACCGCTCCTCTTGTTGAGGAGAGTGTCGATCTCGTCGGCGGACATTCCACCAACACGCATCAAATGGAAGATGACGGCCGGATCCATGTCACCCGAGCGCGTACCCATCACGAGCCCCTCCAAAGGCGTCAGCCCCATGGAGGTGTCCACACAGCGCCCGCCCCGCACCGCCGAGGCGGACGCCCCGTTGCCCAGGTGCAGCACGATGACGTTCACGTCCTCGGGCGCCCGGCCCAGCAGCCTCGCGGTCTCCCGCGAGACGTAGGCGTGCGAGGTGCCGTGGAAGCCGTAGCGCCGGACGCGGTGCGCGTCGGCGGTCTCGACGTCGATCGCGTAGCGGGCCGCGGACTCCGGCATCGTCGTGTGGAAGGCGGTGTCGAAGACGGCCACCTGCGGCAGGTCCGGACGCAGCGCCTGCGCGGTGCGGATGCCGGTGAGGTTGGCCGGGTTGTGCAGCGGGGCGACCGGTATGAGGCGCTCGATCTCGGCGAGCACCGCGTCGTCGACGACGGTCGGCTCGGTGAAGTGCTTCCCGCCGTGCACCACCCGGTGTCCGATCGCGGCCAGCTCGGGCGAGTCCAGGCCGAGGCCGTCCTTGGCCAGCTCCGCCGCCACCGCCTTCAGCGCGGCGTCGTGGTCGGGAACGGACCCGCTCCACTCACGGCTGAGGCCGCCCGTCGGGGTGTGCCTGAGCCGTGAGGTCTCCTCACCGATCCGTTCGACCAGGCCCATCGCCAGCCGGTCGCTGCCGCGCATGTCGAGGAGCTGGTACTTCACCGACGAGGAGCCGGAGTTGAGGACGAGGACTCGTGTGCGGCTCACTGGTCGGACGCCTTCTCGCTGGGGGACTGCTGGGCCTGGATCGCCGTGATGGCGACGGTGTTGACGATGTCCTGGACGAGCGCGCCCCGGGACAGGTCGTTGACCGGCTTGCGCAGCCCCTGGAGCACCGGCCCCACGGCGATGGCGCCGGCCGAGCGCTGCACGGCCTTGTACGTGTTGTTGCCGGTGTTCAGGTCGGGGAAGATCAGCACGCTGGCCTGCCCGGCGACCTCGGAGCCGGGCAGCTTGGTCGCGGCCACCGACGGCTCGACGGCGGCGTCGTACTGGATCGGCCCCTCGACCCTGAGGTCCGGGCGGCGCGAGCGGACCAGCTCCGTCGCCTCGCGCACCTTGTCGACGTCCGCGCCGGAACCGGAGGTGCCCGTCGAGTACGACAGCATCGCGATCCGCGGGTCCACCCCGAACCGCGCCGCCGTGGACGCCGACTGGGTCGCGATGTCGGCGAGCTGCTCCGCGTTCGGGTCCGGGTTGACCGCGCAGTCGCCGTAGACCAGGACCTTGTCGGCCAGGCACATGAAGAAGACGGACGAGACGATCGACGCCTCCGGCCTGGTCTTGATGATCTCGAAGGCCGGCCGGATGGTCGCCGCCGTGGAGTGCACCGACCCCGACACCATGCCGTCGGCCAGCCCCTCCTGCACCATCAGCGTGCCGAAGTAGTTGACGTCGGAGACGACGTCGTACGCCAGCTCCACCGTGACGCCCTTGTGGGCGCGCAGGGCGGCGTACTTCTCCGCGAAACAGTCGCGCAGCTCGGAGACCGCCGGGTCGGTCAACTGCGCGCCCTCCAGGTCGATCCCCAGGTCGGCGGCCTTCTTGCGGATCTGCTCGACGGGGCCGAGCAGCGTCAGCTCGCACACGCCCCGGCGCAGCAGCACCTCCGCCGCGTGCAGCACCCGCTCCTCGGTGCCCTCCGGCAGGACGACCCTGCGCAGGTCGGAACGGGCCTGCTCCAGCAGCTTGTGCTCGAACATCATCGGCGTGACGCGGTCGCTGCTCGGGGCGGAGACCCGCTTGTTGAGGTCGGCGGTGTCGACGTACCGCTCGAAGAGGCCGAGGGCGGTCTCCGCCTTGCGCGGGGTGGCCGCGTTGAGCTTGCCCTCCAGGGAGAAGAGCTGCTCGGCGGTGGGGAAGCTGTTGCCGGTCACCGAGAGCACCGGCGTACCGGGGGCGAGGCGGTCGGCGAGGGTGAGGATGCCCTCGCCGGGCACCTCGTCCAGGGTCAGCAGGACGCCGGCTATCGGCGGGGTGCCGGCGCTGTGCGCGGCGAGCGTGCCGATCACCAGGTCGGCGCGGTCGCCGGGGGTGATGACCAGGCAGCCCGGCGTCAGGGCGCTCAGCAGGTTGGGCAGCATGGCCCCGCCGAAGACGAAGTCCAGCGCGTCGCGGGCGAGCCCCGAGTCGTCGCCGAGCACCACCCCGGCCCCGAGGGCGTGCGCGATCTGCGAGACGGTCGGCGCCGACAGCGCGGGCTCGTCCGGCACCACCCAGCACGGCACCGGCAGCCGGTTCGCGAGCCGCTCGGCGATCATGTCCCGGTCCTCGCGGGCGACCCGGTTGGTCACCATGGCCAGGACGTCGCAGCCCAGCCCGTCGTAGGCGCGGAAGGCGTTGACGGTCTCGGCGAGCACGGACTCCGCGGTCTGCTTGCGGCCGCCCACGACCGGGACGACCGAGGCGCCGAACTCGTTGGCGAGCCGCGCGTTCAGCGCCAGTTCGTCAGGGAACTGGGTGTCGGCGAAGTCGGTGCCGAGGACGAGGACGACGTCGTAGTCCCGGGCCACCAGGTGGAACCGGTCGACCAGCGCGGACACCAGCTCGTCCGTGCCCTGTTCGGCCTGGAGCGCGGACGCCTCCTGGTAGTCCATGCCGTAGACGGTCGCCGGGTCCTGCGCGAGCCGGTAGCGGGCGCGCAGCAGCTCGAAGAGCCGGTCGGGCCCGTCGTGGACCAGGGGACGGAAGACGCCGACCCGGTCGACCTGCCGGGTCAGGAGCTCCATGACCCCCAGTTCGACGACCTGGCGGCCGTCGCCGCGGTCGATACCGGTCACGTACACGCTGCGCGTCACGCGTGCTCTCCGTTTCGTCTGGTGGCGGCTGTCCCGTGCACACAAAATCGCCCACCGGGGTGAGCGGAACCCTCTTGACAATACCTCCGGCGATGGATAAGGCGCCCGTCAGCGTCCGGCCGTGCCCGGCCGGAACCGTCGGTGCCCGTCGGTGCCCGTCGGTGCCCGTCGGTGCCCGTCGGTGCCCGTCGGCGGCTGTCGGCGCTCGGCGGTGCTCGTCGACGCGTCGGCCGTGAAACAATTGGACCGGCTCCCCGGTATCAACAGTGAGCAGGAGACACAGCACGATGCGTATCGGAGTTCTCACCGCAGGCGGCGACTGCCCCGGCCTGAACGCAGTGATCCGGTCGGTCGTGCACCGAGCGGTCGACAACTACGGCGACGAGGTCATCGGCTTCGAGGACGGCTACGCGGGCCTGCTGGACGGCCGTTACCGCGGCCTCGACCTGAACGCGGTCAGCGGCATCCTGGCCCGCGGCGGCACCATCCTCGGCTCCTCCCGGCTGGAGCGCGACCGGCTCCGCGAGGCGTGCGAGAACGCCTCGGACATGATCCAGAACTTCGGCATCGACGCACTCATCCCGATCGGCGGCGAGGGCACGCTGACGGCCGCCCGGATGCTGTCGGACGCCGGCCTCCCGGTGGTCGGCGTGCCGAAGACCATCGACAACGACATCTCCTCCACCGACCGCACCTTCGGCTTCGACACGGCGGTCGGCGTGGCCACGGAGGCGATGGACCGCCTCAAGACCACCGCCGAGTCCCACCAGCGCGTGATGGTCGTCGAGGTCATGGGCCGGCACGCCGGCTGGATCGCCCTGGAGTCCGGCATGGCCGCCGGCGCCCACGGCATCTGCCTGCCCGAACGCCCCTTCGACCCCGCCGACCTGGTCAAGATGGTCGAGGAGCGCTTCTCCCGCGGCAAGAAGTTCGCCGTCGTCTGCGTCGCCGAGGGCGCCCACCCCGCCGAGGGCTCCATGGACTACGGCAAGGGCGCGATCGACAAGTTCGGCCACGAGCGCTTCCAGGGCATCGGCACGGCACTGGCCTACGAGCTGGAACGCAGGCTCGGCAAGGAGGCCAAGCCGGTCATCCTCGGCCACGTCCAGCGCGGCGGCGTGCCGACCGCGTACGACCGGGTGCTCGCCACCCGCTTCGGGTGGCACGCGGTGGAGGCCGCGCACCGGGGCGACTTCGGCCGGATGACCGCGCTGCGCGGCACGGACGTCGTCATGGTGCCGCTGGCGGAGGCCGTGACCGAGCTGAAGACGGTGCCGAAGGACCGGATGGACGAGGCGGAGTCGGTCTTCTAGCCGCCGGACCCACCGTTCACGGGTGTCTGTCGACCGCCGCCCAGAAGTGCTCCACGATCCGGTCGAGGAAGTCGCGGCCGGCCACGTCGGAGTCACCGCTGCCGCCGCCCCAGCTCAGGGTGGCGGTCATGTGCCCCTGGTAGTCCTGGTGCAGTACCTGGAGCACGTTCTCCAGGACCCGCCGGTCCAGCGGTGCCACCTTGGCGACCGGGCGCACATAGCCCTGCCAGCGGGTCGTCACGGCGCTCGTCAGCAGGTCGGCGAGCTTCTCCTCGCGCCCCGTGACGGTCACGAAGTCGGGCAGGGTGAGACCGAGCACGTCGGCGAGCGCGGCCGACTGGCGGTCCGTGCCACGCCAGCCGTCCTTCTCCTCCATCCGCAGGTACGCCGGGAGCGCGATCCCGACGGCACGGGCCACGTCCTGCGGCGCCAGCGAACGGGCGACGCGGTGCTCGCGCAGGGTCTGCGGCCGGCCGATCAGATCACCGGGCGAGCACCACAGCACCCCCGCGAGCGCGGTCAGCTCGGGGTTCCGGGGCGAGGCGACGCCCCGCTCCCAGGCGATGACGAGATCCGGGGTGACGTACGGCAGCCCGTACGAGACCCGCATGCCGTGGGCGACGTGCTCGGGCCCCATGTTCAGGGCGGCACGGAGCCGGCGGGCGGCGAGGGCGTTGAACGGGGGACCCGACTGGTTCGGGTGAGGTGAGGGTCGGCGCACGGCCCACACCGTAGGGGTCCGGTGAGGCGCTGACTACGGGCTGTTCAGCCAGCGATACGGATTGTACGAACCTACGGGCGTATGACGGGCGTTCAGCCGGCATATTGCGGGCGCAAGCGGACACCGCCCCGCTCACCCCTTCACCGCCCCGCCCAGCGCGAACCCCCCGCCCAGCCGCCGGGAGATCAGCACGTACAGCAGGATGACCGGCGTCGAGTAGACGATCGAGAACGCCGCGAGCTGCCCGTACGCCACCATGCCCCGGTTGCCGAAGAAGTCGTTGATGCTCACCGACGCGGGCATCTGGTCCGGGGAGAGCAGCAGCATGAAGGGGACGAAGAAGTTCCCCCACATCATCACGAACGAGAACACCGTCACGACCGCCACTCCCGGCCCCATCAGCGGCAGCACGATCCGCAGCAGTGACTGGAACGACGACGCGCCGTCCGTCCAGGCCGCCTCCTCCAGTTCCCTGGGCACGCCGTCCATGAAGTTCTTCATCAGCCAGATGGCGAAGGGGAGCTGGGAGGCGGCGAAGAAGAAGATCGTCCCCTGCATGGTGTCGATCATGTTCACCCGCACGAAGAGGGCGTAGACCGGCACCATGATCGCGGTGATCGGCAGACTGGTCGCGAACAGGATGGTCAGCAGGAACGGCCGGTTCAGCCGCGACCGGAAACGGGAGAGCGGATACGCCGCGAGCGCCGCGCACACCACCGTCAGCAGGGTCGCGCCGCCGCACAGGACGAGGCTGTTGAGCAGCGGGGTGAAGGTGATCTCCGGGGTGAGGATCGCGTCGAAGTTCGCCAGCGTCAGCCCGTCGGGGACCTTCACCCTGAGGCTCGCGCGCGGGTCCAGGGCGGACAGCACCACCCAGGCCAGCGGCAGCACGAACGCGGCGGCGGCCACCAGCAGCCCGGCGTCGGCGGCCAGCCGGCGCCGGTCGCGCCGGGAGGCGGGGTCGCGGCGGGATGCCCGGGGTTCGCGGGGTCCGTGGGGTGCGCGGGACGCGACCGTGGACGCCATCTCAGACCTCCGTCCGCAGCAGGCGCAGGTACACGACCGAGAACAGCGAGCCGATCAGCAACAGCAGCAGCGCCACCGCCGTGCCGTAGCCGATCAGGCTGTTCTGGAAGGCCTGCTCGTACATGAACAGCGGCAGCGTCTGGCTCTTGCCGCTCGGGCCGCCGCGCGTCATCACCCAGATCAGACCGAAGACCGACAGGGTCTGCAGGGTGTTCAGCATGAGGTTGGTGCCGATGGAACGCCGGATCATCGGCAGCGTGATGTGCCACATCCGGCGCCAGCCGCTCGCCCCGTCCACCTCGGCGGCCTCGGTGACCTCCTTGGGGATCTCGTTCAGCGCCGCCGAGTACACCAGCATCGAGAACGCCGTGCCCCGCCACACGTTGGCGAAGGACACCGCGAGGATCGGCAGCGTGAACAGCCAGTTCTGGGAGGGCAGGTGGAGCCAGTCCAGGATGGCGTTGAGGGTGCCCTCGCGGCGGAAGAAGGCGTAGAGCAGGAAGCCCGCCACCACCTCCGGCAGCACCCAGGCCGTGACAACGATGCCACCGGTGAGCGTGCGGACGGGCTTCGAGGCGCGCTGCATCAGCGAGGCCAGCGCCAGCCCCAGGGTGTTCTGCCCGATCAGCGACGACAGCACGGTGAACACCAGGGTCAGCCATACGGCGTTGAGGAACGCCTCGTCCCGGAACGCCCGCCGGAAGTTCTCCAGGCCGACGAAGGACGACTCGGCCTGCCCGGTGAGCTGGAGGTCGGTGAAGGCGATGACGACGCAGTAGGCGATCGGACCGGCGAGGAAGAGCAGCAGCAGGACGACGGCGGGGGAGACGGGCAGGGCGCGCAGCAGCGAGCGGCGGGCGCCGGCCGGCCCCGCACGGCGGGGCGCGGCCACGGGCGGGCCCGGCGGCGCCTTGCGGACCTGGTCCGGCCCCGGGCCCGTGTGCTGCGGCGTGGCCGCGGTCACTTGCGGACCACCTGGTTGTCGGTGGCCTCCTTGAGCGCCTCGTCGTAGTCGCGCGCCGCCTCCTCCACCGACTTGTCGCCGGTCGTCACGCCCTCCATCGCCTCCTGGATGGCGACGGAGACCTTCGGGTACGCCGGGTAGGCGGGCCGGTAGTGGGTGTCGGCGACGAGGTCGGTGAAGAACTCGATGCCGGGCTGGGCGTCCACGTACGCGGGATCACCGGCGACGTCCTCGCGGACGGCGATGCCCGAGTTGGCGATGTACCACTTCTGGGCGTTGGCCTTGGTCTGCATCGTCTTGACGAACTCGAAGGCCAGGTCCGGGTTGCCCGCCTTGGCCGGGATCGACCAGGTCCAGCCGCCGGACATGCTCACCCTGCCCGGTGCCTGCCCGTGCTGGGTGGGCATGGCGGCCAGCCCCAGTTCCTTCGACCACTCGGGCCACTCGTGTCCGCTGCCCTCCAGCCAGTCCTGCGGCAGCCAGGAACCGTCGAGCGCGATCCCGAGCCTGCCCTGCGGCAGCAGCTCACCGCGCACCTTCGTACCGAAGTTGGGATCGAGCGCGTCGGAGACCTCCGGGCCGAGCTTCTCCTCGTACACGGTCTCGACGAAGGCGAGGGAGTCCTTGAACCCCTGCCCCGCCGCGATCCACTTCTTGCCGCCCTTGTCGTACAGCGGGTCGGTGGTCCCGTCGTTCGTGCCGTACAGCAGCATCTGGAAGCCCTGCATGGTGGCGGCCTCACCGGCGGGCTTGCCCGTGTACACGTTGAGCGGGATGACGCCGGGGACCTTCGCCTTGATGGTGCGGGCCGCGGCCAGCACGTCGTCCCAGGTCCTCGGCTGCCAGTCGGCGGGCAGGCCGGCCTTGGCGAACACGTCCTTGCTGAACCACAGGCCCCGGGTGTCCGTCCCGTCCGGGACGCCGTACGTCTTGCCGTCCTGGCCCTTCGCCGCCGCCTTCGCGGTGTCGATGAAACGGTCCCAGTCCTCCCACTTCGCCAGGTACTCGTCGAGGGGCTTCAAGTACCCGCTGGTGATGTCGGAGTTGATGAGGAAGGTGTCCTCGTAGACCAGGTCCGGCGCGGTCTTGGGGGAGCGGAGCATCTGCTGGAGCTTGGTGTAGTACTCCGAGTCCGGGGCCTTGGTGGGCACGAGCTCGACCTTCTTGCCCGGATTGGCCTTCTCGAACTGCTTCTTGATGTCGCCGAGGTAGGTGTCCATCACCTTGATGGAGTTGTCCGTCGACTGCTTGAAGGAGACCTTCACCGTGTCCGGATCGCTGCCGGAGCCGCTTCCGCAGGCGGCGAGTGCGGTGGAGGCGAGCGCGGTGACGGTGAACAGGGCGGCGAACCGGACGGACCGGACGGTGGGACGCACGGGCAAGACCTCCTACGGGCACGACGCTGTGGCCGGGACGGCTGCTCGGCGAACGTAAGAGGAGTGGTCTAGTCAGGTCAATGCGTGTGCGGTGGACAACCTGTGTTCATCGCCCCCGCTCGGCCTCCCGGACCCACCGGTACACCAACTCCGGCCGCCCCACCTGCCCGTACAGCGGGCTCCGCCCCGCGCGCCCCGCGTCCACCAGGTGCTCCAGGTAACGCCGGGCCGTGATCCGCGAGATGCCCACGGCCTCGGCCACCCCGGCGGCGGTGAGGCCCTCGGCCGAGCCGCGCAGCGCGCCCGTCACCCGCTCCAGTGTCGGCCCGCTCAGCCCCTTCGGCAGGGCGGCCGGGCCGGGAGCCCGCAGTGTGGCCAGTGCCCGGTCCACCTCGTCCTGGCCGCTCGCCTCCCCGGCGGTGCCCCGGAACTCGGCGTACCGCACCAGCCGGTCCCGCAGGGTGGCGAAGGTGAACGGCTTCAGCACGTACTGGACGACGCCCAGCGAGACCCCCTCCCGCACGACCGTCAGGTCCCGCGCCGACGTCACCGCTATCACGTCGGTGTGGTGCCCCGCCGCCCGCAGCGAACGGGCCAGTTGCAGCCCGTGCACGTCCGGCAGGTGCAGGTCGAGCAGGAGCAGGTCCACCGGCGTACGGTCCAGCACGCGCCGAGCCTCCGCTCCGGTGTGCGCCTTGCCGACGGCCGTGAACCCCGGCACCCGGCCGACGTACATCACGTGCGCGTCGGCGGCGACGGGGTCGTCCTCGACGACCAGGACCCGGATGGGCTGCTCGGCGGTGCTCATACGGCGCCCCCGGACTCCGGTCTGCCCGCCGGAGCGCCCGGTGCCGGCGCGCGGCCCCCGGTGTCGCCCAGCGGCAGCCTCGCCTCGAAGCACGCGCCGCCGCCCTCGGCCTCCGCCACGGTCAGGGTGCCGCCGTGTCGCCGCACCGCCTGCCGCACCAGCGCCAGCCCCAGGCCCCGCCCGCCCTCACCGGCCGGCTTCGTCGAGAAGCCCCGCTGGAAGACCAGGTCGGCGTGGGCCGGGTCGACGCCCGCGCCGGTGTCCGACACCCGCAGCACCAGCTCCGAGCCGCCGCCCCGGTCCGCGTCGGTGTACGCCGCCACCGTCACCCGCGAGGGCACCCCGCCCTGGGCCGCGTCCACCGCGTTGTCGACCAGGTTGCCCAGGATCGTCACCAGGTCCCGGGCGGGCAGGGACGGCGGCAGCAGCCCGTCGTCCAGTCGGCTGTCCTGCGACACCACCAGCTCCACTCCCCGCTCGTTGGCCTGCGCCGTCTTGCCCAGCAGCAGCGCGGCCAGCACGGGCTCGCCGACCGCCGCCACCACCTGGTCGGTGAGCGCCTGCGCCAGTTCCAGTTCGGCGGTCGCGAAGTCCACGGCCTCCTCCGCGCGCCCCAGCTCGATCAGCGAGACGACCGTGTGCAGCCGGTTGGCCGCCTCGTGCGCCTGCGAGCGCAACGCCTGGGTGAAACCGCGCTCCGAGTCCAGCTCGCCCGTCAGCGACTGCAGCTCGGTCACGTCGCGCAGCGTCACCACCGTGCCCCGGCGCTCGCCGCCGGAGACCGGCGAGGTGTTCACCACCAGCACCCGCTCCGCCGCCAGATGCACCTCGTCCACCCGCGGCTCGGAGGCCAGCAGCGCCCCCGTCAACTGCGCCGGCAGCCCGAGGTCCGCGACGGAGGCGCCCACCACGTCACCGGTCACACCGAGCAGCTCCCGTCCGCCGTCGTTGATCAGCGCGACACGGTACTGCCCGTCCAGCATCAGCAGGCCCTCCCGCACCGCGTGCAGCGCCGCCTGATGGTAGTCGTGCATCCGGCTCAGCTCGTCCGCGTTCATCCCGTGCGTGTGCCGGCGCAGCCGCGCGTTGACCACGTACGTGCCGACCGCGCCGAGCAGCAGCGCGCCGGCCGCCACCCCGAGCAGGGCCGTGAGCTGGTCCTGCGCCCGCTTGCTGATCTCCTCGACCTTGATCCCGGCGCTGACCAGACCGACCACCCGCCCGGTGTCCTCCACGGGCGTCACCGCCCGCACCGACGGTCCGAGCGTGCCCGTGTAGGTCTCGGTGAAGGTCTCGCCCCGCTGCGCCCGCTCGATGTGACCGCGGAAGAGATGGCCGATTTGCTTCGGGTCCGGGTGGGTCCAGCGGATGCCTTCCGGATTCATGATCGTCACGAAGTCCACGTCGGTGTCCCGCATGACCCGCACCGCGTACGGCTGGAGCCGCGCGGTCGGGTCGGGCGTGCGGATCGCCTCCAGCACGGACGGCGAGTCGGCGATCGCGAGCGACACCGACCTGGCCTGCCGGCCGGCCGCCTCCTGGGCCTGCTGCCGGTCGCTGACGTAGGTGAACAGCGCGTACCCGGCGACCACGACCGCTATCAGCACGGCCTGCATGGCGAAGAGCTGACCGGCCAGGCTGCGGGGTATCGGGACGCGGAGGGACATGCCGCCAGTCTCCCTCTTGGCTGATTGTGAACTAAATGAACGCAAGGGTGACCGCGCTCACAGGCCGGGAGATAGTCACCGCATCCCCGAAACAAACCCCCGGACGTGAGCCGCACGCCGGTGATGCCGACGACGTCGTCAAGGAGGGCCGCCGTGACCAGCAAAGCCGCTACGGCACCTGCCGCACCCAAAGCCAAGCGGGACCGCACGCACTATCTCTACATCGCGGTGATCATCGCGGTCGCCCTCGGTATCGCCGTAGGTCTGATCGCCCCCGACTTCGCCACCGAGCTGAAGCCGCTGGGCACCGGCTTCGTGAGCCTGATCAAGATGATGATCTCGCCGATCATCTTCTGCACGATCGTGCTGGGCATCGGATCGGTGCGCAAGGCCGCCAAGGTCGGCGCGGTCGGCGGTATCGCCCTGGGCTACTTCCTGGTGATGTCGCTGGTGGCGCTCGCCATCGGCCTGGTCGTCGGCAACATCCTGGACCCGGGCACGGGCCTCGCGGTCACCGACGCCGTCAAGGAGACCGGTCAGGCGCAGGTCGACGCGGAGGCCAAGGGCACCGTCGACTTCCTGATGGGCATCATCCCGACCACGATCGTCTCCGCGTTCACCGCGGGCGAGGTGCTGCAGACCCTGCTGATCGCCCTGCTCTGCGGCTTCGCGCTGCAGGCCATGGGCTCCGCCGGACAGCCCGTCCTGCGCGGCATCGAGCACATCCAGCGGCTGGTCTTCCGCGTCCTGGCGATGATCATGTGGGCCGCCCCGGTCGGCGCCTTCGGCGCCATCGCCGCGGTCACCGGTTCGGCCGGCGTCGACGCGCTCAAGAGCCTGGCCGTGCTGATGCTCGGCTTCTACGTGACCTGCTTCCTCTTCCTCTTCCTGGTGCTGGGCACGCTGCTGCGCGTCGTCGCCGGCGTCAACGTCCTCTCGCTCTTCAAGTACCTGGGCCGCGAGTTCCTGCTGATCCTGTCCACCTCCTCGTCGGAGTCGGCGCTGCCGCGCCTCATCGCGAAGATGGAGCACCTGGGCATCAGCAAGCCGGTGGTCGGCATCACCGTCCCGACCGGCTACTCGTTCAACCTCGACGGCACCATGATCTACATGACCATGGCCTCGCTGTTCATCTCGGACGCCATGGGTACGCCGATGTCCATCGGCGAGCAGATCCCGCTGCTGCTCTTCCTGCTGGTGGCCTCCAAGGGCGCGGCCGGTGTCTCCGGTGCCGGTCTGGCCACGCTGGCCGGCGGCCTGTCCTCGCACAAGCCCGCCCTGGTGGACGGCATCGGCCTGATCGTCGGCATCGACCGCTTCATGAGTGAGGCCCGCGCCCTGACCAACTTCGGCGGTAACGCCGTCGCCACCGTCCTGATCGGCACCTGGACCAAGGAGATCGACAAGGGCCGGGTGAACGAGGTGCTCGCCGGCCGGGCCCCGTTCGACGAGAAGACCCTCCTGGACGACCACCACGGCGCCGACGACGGCGACGGCACCCCGAAGCTGCCCGAGCAGGGCGGCGAGAAGGAGCTGGCCCGGGCCTGAGGCCCGCGCGACGCCCACCCACTCCGGGCGGCTGAGGTGCTCCCCCCGTTGCTCAGCCGCCCGGTCCTCCCGTCCCGGTCCTCCCGCCCCGGTCCTCCCCGCCCCGCGCCTCCCGGCGCGGGGCGTTCCGCTTGCCTTGACGCCCGCGTCAAGGCTTACGTTCGTCCGCATGCGAATCGGCGAGCTGGCCGCACGGGCCGGGACCACCACGCGGACGCTGCGGTACTACGAGTCGCGGGGGCTGCTGTCCGCGCGGCGCACCGGCAACGGCTACCGGACGTACGACGAGGACGACCTGAAGTTGCTGCGGCAGATCAGGACGCTCCAGGACTTCGGGTTCGACCTGGAGGAGACCCGCCCGTTCGTGGAGTGCCTGCGCGCCGGGCACCCCGAGGGCGACTCCTGTCCGGCCTCCCTCGTGGTCTACCGGCGCAAGCTGGCGGAGCTGGACGCGCTGATCGGGCAACTGACGTCGGTGCGGGAACAGGTCGGTGCGCAACTGGCGCGAGCCGAGGCGGCGGTTCCGGGGGGTCCGGAGCCCAAGTGCGAACTGGGAGGGCACGTATGACGGGCAGCGAGGTGGCCGAGGTGACGGACGCGGTATTCGGTGCGGAGGTGCTGGGCAGTGCGCTGCCGGTGCTGGTGGAGTTCACCGCGGACTGGTGCCCGCCGTGCCGGCAGATGGCCCCGGTGCTCAGCGCCCTGGCCGAGGAGGAGGGCGACCGGCTCCGGGTGGTGCAACTGAACGTCGACCGGAACCCGGCGACCACGAACGCGTACAAGGTGCTGTCGATGCCGACGTTCATGGTGTTCCGCGGCGGTGAGCCGGTGAAGTCGATGGTGGGCTCCCGGCCCAAGCGGCGGCTGCTGGAGGAGCTGGCCGACGTGATCTGACCCGCACGTGATACGCGAAATCCCCCGAGTAATTGCGCTCGGGGGATTTCTTTGCGTATATTCGTTGATTCGTGACTTCAGGAGAATGACGTCGCGAAAGAAGTTCAGTGAGCAGAGTATATCCGGGCGGGAGTGGAATTGTCAAACACCGAATTTCCGGACGATGAATTGCGGCACGAGCAGGAATTCATCGACGGACTGTACGCGCGCGTGGACGCGCTGCGCGGCGACACCGAGGGCTCGGTGACGGACGCGCTCGCGCAGGGCAGCACACCCATGCAGGCCCGGCTGGAGCGGGACATCCTGGTCGCCGAGCGCTCCGGGCTGCTCGCCGCGCTCAACGCGGTGGACGGCTCCCTCTGCTTCGGCCGCATCGACCTCACCTCGGGTGCCGGCCACCACATCGGCCGCATCGGACTGCGCGCCGACGACGCCGAACGCACCCCGGTCCTGATCGACTGGCGGGCCGACGTCGCCCGCCCCTTCTACCTGGCCACCGGCCACACCCCGATGGGCCTGCGCCGCCGCCGGCACATCGCGAGCGAGGGCCGCACGGTCACCGCCCTGCACGACGAGATCCTCGACCTCGGCGACGAGACGCGGACCGGCCACGAGGACCCGTCCGGCGACGCCGTGCTGCTCGCCGCGCTGAACTCGGCGCGCACCGGCCGCATGGGCGACATCGTGCAGACCATCCAGGCGGACCAGGACCGCATCATCCGCGCCCTGCACCGCGGCGTCCTGGTCGTCGAGGGCGGCCCCGGCACCGGCAAGACCGCCGTCGCCCTGCACCGCGCCGCCTACCTCCTCTACGAGCACCGCGAGCTGCTCGCCAAGCGGGCCGTCCTCATCGTCGGGCCCAATCCGGCCTTCCTCGGCTACATCGGCGAGGTGCTGCCCTCCCTGGGCGAGACCGGCGTGCTCCTCGCCACCGTCGGCGAGCTGTTCCCCGGCGTGAAGGCCACGGCGACGGACACCCCCGAGGCGGCGGCGGTGAAGGGCCGCGCCGACATGGCGGAGGTCCTCGCCGAGGTGGTCCGCGACCGGCAGGCGCTGCCCGACCCGGTCATCGCGATCGAGCACGACCGCGACATCCTGATGCTCGACGACGACCTGGTGAACGTCGCCCGCGAGCGCACCCGCGCCGCGAAGCTCCCGCACAACGCGGCCCGCGAGCACTTCGAGGGCCACATCCTCAACACCCTCACCGACATGGTCGCCGAACGCATCGGCACCGACCCCTACGACGGCTCCAACCTCCTCGACCCCAGCGACATCACCCAGATCCGCGACGAACTCGCCGAGAACCCCGAGGTCTGGTCCGCCATCGACCAGCTCTGGCCCCGGATCACCCCGCAGCGCCTGGTCGCCGACTTCCTGGCCGCGCCCGAGGGCTACCTCCCCGCCGAGGAGGCCGCGGCCGTCCGCCGCCCGGTCACCCGGCGCTGGACCGTCGCCGACGTACCGCTGCTGGACGAGGCCGCCGAGCTGCTCGGCGAGGACGACCGCGTCGCCCGCACCCGAGCCGAACGCGAGCGGGAGGCGCAGATCGCCTACGCGCAGGGCGTGCTGGACGTGTCGTACGCGTCCCGGACCTACGAGTTCGAGGACAAGCACGAGGAGGAGGCGGAGGTGCTGTCGGCGCACGACATCATCGACGCCGAGCGCTTCGCCGAACGCCAGGAGGAGGACGACCACCGCAGCGCCGCGGAACGTGCCGCGGCCGACCGCACCTGGGCCTTCGGGCACATCATCGTGGACGAGGCGCAGGAACTCTCCCCGATGGCGTGGCGGCTGCTGATGCGCCGCTGCCCGACCCGCTCGATGACCCTGGTCGGCGACCCGGCGCAGACCGCGGAGGCGGCCGGCGTCGGCTCCTGGTCGAAGATCCTCGAGCCGTACGTCGAGGACCGCTGGGAGCACACGCGGCTGGGCGTCAACTACCGGACCCCGGCCGAGATCATGGACATGGCGGCGGCCGTCGTCCGCGCCGAAGACCCCGCCTTCGCACCGCCGAGTTCGGTACGGTCCACCGGCGTACGCCCCTGGATCCGCGCCGTCGGCGACCTCCCGGCCGCCGTCGCCGAGGCCGCCCGGGAGCTCACCCCCGAGGAGGGCCGCCTCGCCGTCATCGCCCCGCGCGAGCTGCACCAAACTCTCGCGGCCCGGCTGGACGGCGTGACGGCGGGCGCCGAGCCGGACCTGACACGCGGCGTCGTCCTGCTCGACCCGCGCCAGTCCAAGGGCCTGGAGTTCGACTCCGTGCTGGTCGTCGAGCCCGGCCGCTACGGCACGAGCGACCTGTACGTGGCCCTCACCCGCGCCACCCAGCGGCTCGGCGTGCTGCACACCGGGCCGCTGCCGAAGGGACTGGTCGACGCGTCCTGACCGCCGGGCCGACGGCCCCTGGCTGCTCTGGATCCGACCTCCGAAGACGATCCCTAGGCCGGGCGCAGCCACACCGTCGACAGGGGCGGCAGGGTCAGCCGGATGCTCGCCGGCCGGCCGTGCCACCCCTGCGGCTCCGGCTTGACCGGGTCGGGGTTGCCCACGTCGCCGCCGCCGTACCGGGCGGCGTCCGTGTTGAGCACCTCGTGCCAGGCGGGGACCTCGTCCGGAACGCCGACGCGGTAGCCGGGGCGGACGACGGCGGCGAAGTTCGACACCGCGAGCAGCGGGGTGCCGTCGGCGTCCAGCCGCAGGAACGCGAGGACGTTGTCCTCGGCGGCGTCCCCGACCAGCCAGGCGAAACCGGAGGGGTGGGTGTCGCGCCGCCACAGCGCGGGCGTGGCCCGGTAGACGGTGTTCAGGTCCCGCACCAGATCGCGCATGCCCCGGTGGTCGGCCGCCGCCCCGTACTCCGGGTCGAGCAGCCACCAGTCGGGACCGCGCGCCTCGGACCACTCCGCGCCCTGCGCGAACTCCTGCCCCATGAAGAGGAGCTGCTTGCCGGGGTGGGCCCACATGTAGCCCAGGTACGCCCGCTCGTTCGCGCGCTGCTGCCACCAGTCGCCGGGCATCTTCGACACCAGCGACTTCTTGCCGTGCACCACCTCGTCGTGGGATATCGGGAGCACGTAGTTCTCGCTGTACGCGTACACCATGGAGAAGGTCATCTCGCCGTGGTGGTACTTGCGGTGCACCGGCTCGTGGCTCATGTACTGGAGCGAGTCGTGCATCCAGCCCATGTTCCACTTGAGCCCGAACCCGAGCCCGCCGAAGCCGCTCGGCCCCTGGTGGTGCGTGGCCCGCGTGACCCCGTCCCAGGCCGTCGACTCCTCCGCGACGGTCACCACCCCGGGTACCCGCCGGTACACCGTCGCGTTCATCTCCTGCAGGAACGCCACCGCGTCCAGGTTCTCCCGGCCGCCGTGCTCGTTCGGCGTCCACTGGCCCGGCTCGCGCGAGTAGTCCAGGTAGAGCATCGAGGCGACCGCGTCGACGCGCAGCCCGTCGATGTGGAACTCCTCGCACCAGTACACGGCGTTGGCGACGAGGAAGTTGCGCACCTCCCGGCGCCCGAAGTCGAACTCCAGCGTGCCCCAGTCCGGGTGCGCGGCCCGCAGCGGGTCGGAGTGCTCGTACAGCGGACGGCCGTCGAACTCGGCCAGCGCCCAGTCGTCGCGCGGGAAGTGCGCCGGTACCCAGTCCATCAGGACGCCGATGCCGGCCTGGTGCAGCCGGTCGACCAGGTACTTGAAGTCGTCGGGGTCGCCGAGGCGGGCCGTGGGCGCGTAGAAGCCGGTGACCTGGTAGCCCCAGGAGCCGCCGAAGGGGTGCTCGGCGACCGGCATCAGCTCGACGTGGGTGAAGCCCAGGTCCGCGACGTACGCGGGGAGCTGGTCGGCCAGTTGCCGGTACGTCAGTCCGGGGCGCCAGGAGGGCAGGTGGACCTCGTACACCGACATCGGCGCCTCGTGCGCGGGCGTGTCCGCGCGGCGGGCCAGCCACTCCTCGTCGCCCCACGTGTAGTGCGAGGTGTGCACGACGGACGACGTGGCGGGCGGGACCTCGGTGCGGCGGGCCAGCGGATCCGCGCGGAACGTGCGCGAGCCGTCGGGCCGGGTGATCTCGAACTTGTACAGCTCGCCGGCGCCGATGCCGGGCAGGAACAGCTCCCACACGCCGGTGCCCCCCAGGGACCGCATCGGGTGTCCGGTGCCGTCCCAGAAGTTGAAGCCGCCGGCCACCCGGACCCCGCGCGCGTTCGGCGCCCACACCGTGAAGCGGGTGCCCGCGACACCCTCGTGGGTCGCCGGATGCGCGCCGAGCGCCCGCCAGAGCTGCTCGTGCCGTCCCTCGCCGATCAGGTGCAGGTCCAGGTCGCCCAGCGTGGGCAGAAAACGGTACGGGTCCTCGGTCTCCTGGACCGTCCCCTCGTACGTCACCAGGAGCCGGTGTACGGGAACCTCCTCAAGCGGCAGCAGCCCGGAGAAGAACCCGTCCCCGTCGTCGTGCAGCTCGACCCGCAGCTCCCCGGACAGGACGGTCACCGCCAGGGCGTACGGCCGGAAGGCCCGGAAGGCGACCCCGCCGGGCACCCGGTGGGCGCCGAGCACGGAGTGGGGGTCGTGGTGCGTCCCGGCGAGCAGCCGCTCCCGGTCGGCGGCGTCCATGGACGGGGAGACGGCGACCTCGACCGGTACGGCCGCCTTCGCGGCCTCACCTTTCTTGGCGGCCGGTTTCCCCGCGACCGCCTTCCCCGCGACGGCCTTCTTGGCGACGGCCTTCTTGGCGGCCGCCTTCTTTGCCACCGTCTTCTCGGCGGCCGCCTGCTTCGCAGGGGTCTTCTGCGCGGCCGTCTTCTTCGTGGGCGTCTTCTTCGTGGGCGTTTTCTCGGCCACCGCCTTCCGGGACGGCGCCGCCTTCTTCGCGGCGCTCTTCTCCTCGGCCGTCTGCTTCGGGTCGGGACCGCTGGACGAGGGGCGGGGGGTCACGGGTGGAGCCTCCTGGGCGAAGTGGGATCCGGAGAGGGCGTCATGCCGGTTCGGGCGTGGACAGGCGGCGCACCGCGGACAGGGGCACCGCCAGCCAGTCGGGACGGTGCCGGGCCTCGTACAGCACCTCGTACACCGCCTTGTCCGTCTCGTGGGCGCGGAGCATCACCGGATCGGTGCGCGGGTCGGCACCGGCGACCTCGGCGTACCCGGTGCAGTACGCGGCCCGGCAGGACCCGGCCCAGCCCGGTACCGGAGCGTCGGCCGAGTGCGCGGCGTAGTCGAAGGAGCGCAGCATCCCCGCGACGTCCCGCACCGGCGGCTGCGGCATCCGCCGTTCGGCCAGGGGTTTGGCGGGCTCTCCCTCGAAGTCGATCAGCGACCACTGACCGGAGGGCGAGCGCAGGCACTGGCCGAGGTGCAGGTCGCCGTGGACCCTCTGGGCGGTCCAGGTCCGGCCCTCGGCGGCCAGGTCGCCCAGCGCCGTGAACGCCGTACGCAGCGCGGGCGCGTACGGCCGGAGCAGGGGCACCGCGTGGGCGGCCGCCTCCAGCCGTTCGATCATGCCGTCGGCGAGCTGCCGCACCTGGCCCTGGGCGAGGGTGACGGTCGGCAGCGCGCGGGCCAGCGCGGTGTGCACCTCGGCGGTGGCCCGGCCGAGCGCCCGGGCCTCGGCGACGAACTCCTCGCCCTTGGCCAGCTCCCGCAGGGCCAGCTCCCAGCCGTCGGCGGCACCCTGCACGTAGGGCTGGAGCACGCCCAGTACCCAGGACCGGCCGGCCAGGTCGGCCACCATCCAGCCCGCCGGTGCCGGCACCCGGGGGCAGCCCTCGCGCGCCAGCGCCAGCGGCAGCTCCAGGTCGGGGTTGATGCCGGGCACGATCCGGCGCAGCACCTTCAGAATGAACGTATCTCCATACACGACCGACGAGTTCGACTGCTCGGCGGTCATCAGCCGCGGCACCAGTCCCGCGCGGATCTCCCGTTCCGGTTCCCGCTCGAAACGAAGCCCGCCGATACGGGCCCTGGTGCGCAGCGCCTCCAGGAGCACCTCGGCGGGCCGGGTGTCGTACAGGGCGTCGTAGGCGGTGCGGCCGGCCAGCGGGCCCTCGGTCACGTGTCCGATGAGCGCGGGCGCCAGCCGGGGCGGCAGCGCCTCGCGCACGCCTATGAGGAGCTGGTAGCAGTCACCGGGCCCCTCGGGCCCGCCCGGGGCCGAAGCGAGCTGCTGGTGGGCGCGCACCAGCACGTGGTAGAGGCCGAGGCGGGCGTCGGAGGGGAGCAGCTCGGTGGCGGCGACCAGCGAGAATCCGGTGACCGGACGCCCCTTGCCCGCGAACCAGCGTTGCCGCGGCAGCCAGTCCCGCAGCAGTGGATCAAGTGACGCCAGAAGGGCTGACGGGCTCGTGACGGTGCGTGTGACGGCTTCCGACATGGCGTCGCGTCCTTTCCCCGGGTCGTCGGGGTGTTACTGATGCGTGCCCCGGGCGGGACGGCAGAAACCGTCCCGCCCCGGGGATCGGGCCGGTGCGGCCTAAACGGCGTCCTTGCGGAGCCGGAACCAGTAGAAGCCGTGCCCCCCGAGGGTCAGCAGGTACGGCAGTTCGCCGACCGCCGGGAAACGGACTCCGCCGAACAGCTCGACCGGATGGCGCCCCCCGAAGGCGCTCAGGTCCAGCTCGGTGGGCTGCGCGAACCGGGAGAAATTGTGGACGCACAGCACCAGGTCGTCCCCCTCTTCCCCGGTCGCGGGGGCCTCCCGCAGGAAGGCGAGGACCGCGGGGTTGGAGGAGGGCAGCTCGGTGTAGGTGCCCAGGCCGAAGGCGCGATTCTGCTTGCGGATCTCGATCATGCGGCGGGTCCAGTGCAGCAGGGACGAGGGCGAGGCCATGGACGCCTCGACGTTCGTCACCTGGTAGCCGTAGACCGGGTCCATGATCGTCGGCAGGAAGAGCCGCCCCGGGTCCGACGACGAGAAGCCCGCGTTGCGGTCCGGGGTCCACTGCATCGGGGTGCGCACCGCGTCGCGGTCGCCGAGCCAGATGTTGTCGCCCATCCCGATCTCGTCGCCGTAGTAGAGGATCGGCGAGCCGGGCAGGGAGAGCAGCAGGGCCGTGAACAGCTCGATCTGGTTGCGGTCGTTGTCGAGGAGCGGGGCCAGGCGCCGGCGGATGCCGATGTTGGCGCGCATGCGCGGGTCCTTGGCGTACTCCGCGTACATGTAGTCGCGTTCCTCGTCGGTGACCATCTCCAGGGTCAGCTCGTCGTGGTTGCGCAGGAAGATGCCCCACTGGCAGCCGGACGGGATGGCCGGGGTCTTGGCGAGGATCTCGGAGACCGGGTAGCGGGACTCGCGGCGTACGGCCATGAAGATGCGCGGCATGACCGGGAAGTGGAACGCCATGTGGCACTCGTCGCCGCCCGCCGCGTAGTCGCCGAAGTAGTCGACGACGTCCTCCGGCCACTGGTTGGCCTCCGCCAGCACCACCGTGTCCGGGTACTGCGCGTCGATCTCCTTGCGCACCCGTTTCAGGAAGGCGTGCGTGGCCGGGAGGTTCTCGCAGTTGGTGCCCTCCTCCTGGTAGAGGTACGGCACCGCGTCCAGCCGGAACCCGTCGATGCCCAGGTCCAGCCAGAACTTCAGGGCGGAGATCATCTCCTCCTGCACGGCCGGGTTCTCGTAGTTCAGGTCCGGCTGGTGCGAGAAGAAGCGGTGCCAGTAGTACTGCTTGCGCACCGGGTCGTAGGTCCAGTTCGACGCCTCGGTGTCGACGAAGATGATGCGCGCGTCCTGGAACTGCTTGTCGTCGTCCGCCCAGACGTAGTAGTCGCCGTAGGGGCCGTCGGGGTCCCTGCGGGACTCCTGGAACCACGGGTGCTGGTCGCTGGTGTGGTTCATGACGAAGTCGATGATCACGCGCATGCCGCGCTGGTGGGCGGCGTCCACGAACTCGACGAAGTCGGCCAGGTCGCCGAACTCTGGCAGCACGGCGGTGTAGTCGGAGACGTCGTAGCCGCCGTCGCGCAGCGGTGACTTGAAGAAGGGCGGGAGCCAGAGGCAGTCCACGCCCAGCCACTGCAGGTAGTCCAGCTTGGCGGTGAGGCCCTTGAGGTCGCCTACGCCGTCGCCGTTGCTGTCCTGGAAGGAGCGGACGAGGACCTCGTAGAAGACGGCTCGTTTGAACCAGTCCGGGTCACGGTCCTTGGCCGGGGTGTCCTCGAAGGTGTCCGGCACGGGCTCGTTGAAGATCATGTGGTGGGTGACCCTCCGATCTGCGGGTGGGACGGTCGCAGAACCGTGCAGACGTGCGCGGGCGTCCGGCCCGGCTCCAGGCGCACATAGTTGGCCCTGCCCCAGTGGTAGGTCTCGCCGGTGAGCTCGTCGCGCACCGGCACCGACTCGTGCCAGTCCAGGCCGAGTTGCGGCATGTCCAACGAGACCGTCGCCTCCTGGGTGTGGTGGGGGTCGAGGTTGGCGACCACCAGAACCGTGTTCGACCCCTGCCGCTTCGAGTAGGCGATCACCTCCTCCTTGTCCGTGGGATGGAAGTGCAGATCGCGCAGTTGGCGCAGCGCCGGGTTCTCGCGCCGGATGGTGTTGAGCTGGGTGATGAGGGGGGCGATGGTGGTGCCCTCGCGGGCGGCGGTGGCCCAGTCGCGGGGTTTGAGCTGGTATTTCTCGCTGTCGAGGTATTCCTCGCCGCCTTCGCGCAGGGGGGTGTTCTCGCAGAGTTCGTAGCCGCTGTAGATGCCCCAGGTGGGGGAGAGGGTGGCGGCCAGGACGGCGCGGACCTCGAAGGCGGGGCGGCCGCCGTGCTGGAGGTAGGCGTGCAGGATGTCGGGGGTGTTGGTGAAGAGGTTGGGCCGCATGTAGGAGGCGGCGTCCCCCGTCAGTTCGGTGAGGTACTCCGTCAGTTCCTGTTTGGTGTTGCGCCAGGTGAAGTAGGTGTAGGACTGCTGGAAGCCGATCTGGGCCAGGGTGTGCATCATCGCGGGGCGGGTGAAGGCCTCCGCCAGGAAGATGACGTCGGGGTCGCGGCGGTTGATCTCGCCGAGGACCCTCTCCCAGAAGACGACGGGTTTGGTGTGGGGGTTGTCGACGCGGAAGATGCGCACCCCGTGGTCCATCCAGAAGCGCAGGACGCGGACGGTTTCGGCGACGAGTCCGTCGAGGTCGGCGTCGAAGGCGATGGGGTAGATGTCCTGGTACTTCTTGGGCGGGTTCTCGGCGTGGGCGATGGTGCCGTCGGGGCGGTGGTGGAACCAGTCGGGGTGTTTGTGGACCCAGGGGTGGTCGGGGGAGCACTGGAGGGCGAAGTCGAGGGCGACTTCCAGGCCGTGGTGGGCGGCCCGGGTGACGAAGTGGTCGAAGTCGTCGATGGTGCCGAGGGCGGGGTGGACGGTGTCGTGGCCGCCTTCGGGGGAGCCGATGGCCCAGGGGACGCCGACGTCGTCGGGGGTGGCGGAGAGGGTGTTGTTGCGGCCCTTGCGGTGGGTGGTGCCGATGGGGTGGACGGGTGGGAGGTAGACGACGTCGAAGCCCATGGCGGCGATGGCGGGCAGCCGGCGTTCGGCGGTGCGGAAGGTGCCGTGGGGCCGGTCGGGGGTGCCTTCGGAGCGGGGGAAGAACTCGTACCAGGCGCCGTACAGGGCGCGTTCGCGTTCCACGAGCAGGGGCAGCGGGTCGGAGGTGGTGACCAGTTCCCGCAGCGGATGCCGGGCCAGTACCGCGTCCACCCGGGGCGTCAACGCCGCCGCCAGCCGCGACGCGGCCGGCCGGGCCTCGTCCCGCAGCGCGCCGGCGGCGGCGAGCAGCTCACGCCGGTCCGCGCTGCCGGGCACGTCCGCGGCGGCGCGCTCGTAGAGCCGGGCGCCCTCCTCCAGGACCAGGCCGGTGTCCATACCCGCCGGGATCTTGATCTGCGCGTGGTGCCGCCAGGTGGTGACCGGATCGCCCCACGCCTCCACCGTGTACGACCACAGTCCGGGCCCGCCGGCGGTGACGGTGGCGCCCCAGCGGTCGGTGCCCGGGGCCAGCTCCCGCATCGGGGTCCACGGGCCCGGCCGGCCCTCGGGGTCCCGCAGCACGACGTTGGCGGCGACCGCGTCGTGCCCCTCGCGGAACACGGTGGCCGATATCTCGAAGGACTCGCCGGTGACGGCCTTGGCGGGCCTGCGCCCGTGCCGGACCATCGGACGGACGTCCAGGACGGGGATGCGTCCGACGACGGTGGTGCCGTCCGCGGGGGGCGCCCCGGAGGATGCCGCGGGGGGCGCCTCGGGCGGCGCCGCGGGGGGCACCGCGGAGGGTGCTGACGAGTGGTGCGTGGCGGGCATGACCGCTCCTGTCCGCGTCAACGAGGGTGGGCGGATGACTCTGGGGAGGTGGGTCCTGCGGGGGTGCGTGTGGGGTGTACCGCAGGAGCCTTCCCACACTTTTCGGGTGGGCAATCCGGCACTTTGTTACCTACTCACGCGTATGTCGACACACGCGACGACCTGACCGGACACCTTCCCCGCCGGAAGATCGACACGCCGGTGGTTATTAGCCCGTCCGGAGATCGCGAACGGTGCCGTTCAGGCCGAATCGGAGGACTGAGGGCGAAGGCCCCGGCGAGGGACACATCGCACCGGTAACGTCGTGAGGGTGAAGGCGATTCGTCGACTGACCGTCCGTCCCGTTCTCCCCGACCCCCTCCGGCCGCTCAGTGATCTGGCCCGGAATCTGCGCTGGTCCTGGCATCCGGAGACCCGCGACCTCTTCCAGTCCGTCGACCCCGGGTGCTGGTCCGCGTCCGGCCGCGACCCGGTACGGCTGCTCGGCACCGTCCCGCCCGCGCGCCTGGCGGAGCTGGCGCGGGACCGGCGCTTCGTGCGCCGGCTGACCGCGGTGGCCGACGACCTCGACCACTACCTGACCGGCGACCGCTGGTACCAGGACCAGCCCGGCCGACTCCCCGCCGCCGTCGCCTACTTCTCGCCCGAGTTCGGCGTCACGGCCGCCCTGCCGCAGTACTCCGGCGGTCTCGGCATCCTGGCCGGCGACCACCTGAAGGCCGCCAGCGACCTGGGCGTGCCCCTCATCGGCGTCGGCCTGCTCTACCGCCACGGCTACTTCCGCCAGTCCCTGTCCCGGGACGGCTGGCAGCAGGAGCACTACCCCGTCCTCGACCCCCACGAGCTGCCCCTCACCCTCCTCGAGGAAGCCGACGGCACCCCCGCCCACGTCGCCCTCGCGCTGCCCGGCGGCCGCGACCTGCGCGCGCGTGTCTGGCTGGCCCAGGTCGGCCGGGTGCCGCTGCTGCTGCTCGACTCGGACGTCGAGGAGAACGACCTCGGCGAACGCGGCGTCACCGACCGGCTCTACGGCGGCGGCAGCGAGCACCGGCTCCTCCAGGAGATGCTGCTGGGTATAGGAGGTGTCCGGGCGGTACGGACGTACTGCCGGCTCACCGGCCACGCCGGGCCGGAGGTGTTCCACACCAACGAGGGGCACGCCGGCTTCCTCGGTCTGGAACGCATCTCCGAACTCTGCGAGAAGGGCCTGGAGTTCGGTGCCGCGCTGGAGGCGGTCCGGGCGGGCACCGTCTTCACCACCCACACCCCCGTGCCGGCCGGCATCGACCGCTTCGACCGGGAACTGGTCGCCCGCCACTTCGGCCCCGACTCCGAGCTCCCGCGCATCGACGTCGAACGCGTCCTGCGGCTCGGCATGGAGACCTACCCCGGAGGCGAGCCCAACCTGTTCAACATGGCCGTGATGGGCCTGCGCCTGGCCCAGCGCGCCAACGGCGTCTCCCTGCTGCACGGCGGGGTCAGCCGGGAGATGTTCTCCGGGCTCTGGCCCGGTTTCGACGCCGACGAGGTGCCGATCACCTCCGTCACCAACGGCGTGCACGCCCCGACCTGGGTCGCCCCGGAGGTGTTCCGGCTCGGCGCCCGGCAGATCGGCGTCCAGCGGGCCGAGGACGCGCTGGCCGTCGGCGGCTCGGACCGCTGGGACTCGGTCGCCGACATCGCCGACCAGGACATCTGGGAGCTGCGCCGCACCCTGCGCGAGCAGCTCGTGGAGGAGGTGCGGGAGCGGCTGCGCGCCTCCTGGCGGCAGCGCGGCGCCGGGACGGCCGAGCTGGGCTGGGTCGACGAGGCCCTCGACCCGGACGTGCTCACCATCGGGTTCGCGCGGCGCGTCCCGTCGTACAAGCGCCTGACGCTGATGCTGCGCGACCGCGACCGCCTGATGGACCTGCTCCTGCACCCCGAGCGGCCCGTCCAGATCGTCGTCGCGGGCAAGGCGCACCCGGCGGACGACGGCGGCAAGCGGCTGGTGCAGGAGCTGGTGCGGTTCGCGGACGACCCGCGGGTGCGGCACCGGATCGTGTTCCTGCCGGACTACGGCATGGCGATGGCGCAGAAGCTCTACCCGGGCTGCGACATCTGGCTGAACAACCCCCTGCGGCCCCTGGAGGCGTGCGGCACCAGCGGCATGAAGGCCGCCCTCAACGGCTGCCTCAACCTGTCGGTGCTGGACGGCTGGTGGGACGAGTGGTACCAGCCGGACTTCGGCTGGGCGGTCCCGACCGCCGACGGCGCGGGTACCGACCCGGACCGGCGCGACGCCATAGAGGCGGCCGCCCTCTACGACCTGCTGGAGCAGCGGGTGACCCCCCGCTTCTACGAGCGGGGCGCGAGCGGGCTGCCCGACCGGTGGATCGAGATGGTCCGCAAGACCCTGAGCCTGCTCGGGCCCAAGGTGCTGGCCGGCCGCATGGTCCGCGAGTACGTCGAGCGGCTCTACGCCCCCGCGGCCGAGGCGCACCGCGCGATGGACCCGGACTCCGCCCGTGCGCTGGCCGAGTGGAAGGCCCGGGTGCGGGCCGCCTGGCCCGGGGTGAGCGTCGACCACGTGGAGACGTCCGCCGCCACCGCGCTGGCCGAGCTCGGCGCGACGCTCGGGCTGCGGGTGCGGGTGAACCTCGGCGACCTGGCCCCGGACGACGTCGAGGTGCAGGCGGTCTCGGGCCGGGTGGACTCCGAGGACCGCATCACCGACGCGACGACCGTCCCGCTGAAGTCGGTGGGCGGCCCCGACCTGGAGGGCCGCTGGGTGTACGAGGGCCCGCTCGCCCTGGACCGCACCGGTCCCTTCGGCTACACGGTCCGCATCCTGCCCGCGCACCGGCTGCTGGCGTCCGGCGCGGAGCCGGGACTGGTCGCGGTGCCGTCGGACGAGCTGGCGGAGGCGGCGGGGCTGCTGATGAGGTGAGGCCGCCGGAGGATGACGTGGGACGGTCGGAAAGCGCGGGTCAGTCCTCCTCGTCGCCGCCGCTCAGCCGTCGCAGGACGGTGCCGCAGCGGCGGGCGTAGGCGTGCTGGAAGGCGCGGGCGGCCGGTCCGCCGGCCTTGGCGTACCACTTGGCGGGGCGGCTGAAGGCGGTCACGGTCAGCCAGACCGTGCCGTCGCCCGTCCGGTCCACCACGAAGGCCTCCTCGCCGGACTCGGGGTGACCGGGCAGGGTGCCGTAGGCCCAGCCGGCCCGGCGGGGTTCGTCCAGGGTCCAGACCACCCGGCAGGGTGCCTTGATCATCCCGGCGAGGGTGACGGTGACGTCGACGCCGGGCGCGGCACGCTCCGCGCTCGCGTCGATGCCGACGCCCATCTCCCGGTGCATCTCCCAGGTGAGCACGGCCTCGACCGCGCGCTGGAACACCGGCTCGCCCTCCCCGAGGCGCGTGCGTACGTGCATGGGGCGGAAGCCGGGCGGGCAGTGGCCCTGCTCGCGGGTGGCGCCGACGTCGTCGTACGTGAAGGACATGGGCACCAAGAGTAAGGCGGCAACCTGGAACCTGGCGTTCCGGGTGCCGCCCTCAGGCCATGACCGGAGCGGGCGAGGGGAGGGCGCCGCCCCGGGGGATTCGAACCACCGGGACGGCGCCCTGACCGTGGGGTCCCGCGCGGGGCCTACGGGAAGGTGAGCTTGAAGGAGTTGATGTACCCGGTGTCCCGGGCCGCCACGTCCTGGACGCGCAGTTTCCAGGTGCCGTTGGCGGACTCCGAGGAGGCGTTGACCGTGTACGTCTGCTTCACGTCGTTCGCCGAGTCGGACGAACTGGAGTTCTTCAGGCGGTACGCGGTCCCGTCCGGGGCCAGCAGGTCGACCACCAGGTCACCGCGCCAGGTGTGCACGATGTCGACCGCGGCCTGGAGGTTCGCGGGCGCGTTGCCCGCCCGGCCCGTCACGGCGACCGACGAGGTGACCGCCGCACCGTTGTCCGGGATCGCCACGTCGGCGGCGTTCTCGAAGGAGGTGCCGCCGCCACCGCCGCCGCCCGAGCGCGCGCCGACGTTGATGCCGGCCCAGGCGTCCTGCACCGCCTTGTATTCGGCGCTGTCGGTGCCGTACAGCTCACCGGCCGCCGCGAGGGTGCCGGTGCGGGCGCCCGCGTAGTTGGTGGTCGACGTGAACTTGGTGGTCAGCGCGCGGAACCAGATCTTCTCCGCCTTGGCGCGGCCGATGCCGGTGACCGGGAGGCCGTCCGAGGTCGGCGAGTCGTAGCTGACGCCGTTGATGGTCTTGGCGCCGCTGCCCTCGCTCAGCAGGTAGAAGAAGTGGTTGGCCGGACCGGACGAGTAGTGGACGTCGACGTTGCCGATCCCCGAGTACCAGTAGTCCTTGGACGCGCCGTCCCTGCTGGGCTTGTCCATGTAGCGCAGCGGCGTGCCGTCGCCGTTGATGTCGATCTCCTCGCCGATGAGGTAGTCACCGACGTCGGAGGAGTTGTTCGCGTGGAACTCGACGGACGCGCCGAAGATGTCGGAGGTGGCCTCGTTCAGCCCGCCGGACTCACCGCTGTAGTTGAGCCCCGCGGTGTTGGAGGTGAGGCCGTGCGTCATCTCGTGCGCGGCCACGTCGATGGACGTCAGCGGGTTGGCGTTGCCGGAACCGTCGCCGTACGTCATGCAGAAGCAGCCGTCCGACCAGAAGGCGTTGACGTAGTTGTTGCCGTAGTGGACCCGGGAGTAGGCGCCCACACCGTCGCCGCGGATACCGGACCGGCCCTGGACGTTCTTGTAGTAGTCCCAGGTCAGCGCGGCCCCGTAGTGGGCGTCGGCGGCGGCGGTCTCGGCGTTGGACGCGCTGCCGTTGCCCCACACGTCGTCGGAGCCGGTGAAGAGCGTTCCGGTGCCGGAGGTGCCCCGGTTGAGGTTGTACGTCTTGTGGTTGCCGCGCGTGGTGTCGGTCAGCGTGTACGACGACCCGGACCGCGCGGTGCCCAGCGTCACCGTCCCGCTGTACATCGTGTTGCCGGTGCCGTTGTGGATCGCCTGGTACTCGTGGAGCTTGGCGCCGGTGGCGGCGTCGGTGACCACGTGCAGCTCGTTCGGCGTGCCGTCCTCCTGGAGGCCGCCCACGACGGTCTCGTACGCCAGGACCGGTGTGCCGTTCGCCGCCCAGATCACCTTGCGCGGGGCGCGGTCGGCCTCGGGCTGCTCGGCGCCGGCGGCCTCCGCGGCGGACACGGCCTGCCGTTCGGCCTTGCCGGCCGCGATCTTCGGCGTCACGGTGGCCGGTGCGATCGCCTTGGCGGTGGCCTTCACGACCCGCTCGGTCTTCCCGGAGTCGGTGGTGACGACCAGGTCGCCGCCGAGGACGGGCAGACCGTCGTAGGTGCGTTCGTAGCGGGTGTGCACGGTGCCGTCGCGGTCCTTGAGGACGTCGCGCACGACCAGCTTCTCCTTGGCGCCCAGGCCCAGGTCGTCGGCGGTCTCGGCCTTGGCGGCGTCGGCGTCGCGCATCAGCTCGGCGCGCTGGGCCGGCGTGAGTTCGACGGACTCGGCGCCCGGGGCGGGGGCCGGCCGGGGCGCCGCGGTGGCGGCGCCGGACTGGACCGCCGTGGCGATCAGCGCGGCGACACCGGCCAGGGCGACGGCGGCGGCGCGGCGGTGGGTGGTGCGGGACGCGGTGTGGGAGGTGCGTCTGTGGGGAGTGCTGCTGCTCAACACTGACTCCTTCTGCGCGGCCGCGGGTCGCGCGGCCAGGGGAGACCGGTCGGCGGGTGGGCCGGCCGGGCGGTACCGGTTCGGTACGCAGAACCACGTGCCAGGAGCTGACCGCCGCGCAGCGCTGTGAGGAAGGTGTGGGGGCGCTGTACAACGGCCGTGGGAAGAGTGGCAGGAGAACGCGCCTTCTGTCAGGAGCGCGTCAGGAAGTTGGCCGGAAATGGTTCGTTGACCGGGCGTTCACGTTCGATATACGGAAGGGACGCTTCGGCGTGGTGGTTCCCGGCAGGGGCAGCCCGCCGCCCGCCGCACCGAAGAGCCGCGGTCAGCCGTGGGTGCCCGGGCCGTCGCGGTCGAGTGCGGCGCGGATCTCGCCGAGCCACCGCGTGCCCAGTCGGCGTCCGTCGGGGAACTGGTCGTCCCGGTCCCAGCGCCACGCGGTGATCATCGCCAGCACCAGGAGCCGGCACCGGCGCAGCAGCTCCCGGTCGACACCCGGATAGTGCTCGCCGACTTCTTCGGGCGCGTGGGCGAGGTCGAATTCGACGGGCCCGCGGCAACACGTCTCGAGGTCGATGAACAGCGGCCCGTTCCCCGTGGTGAGCACGTTGCCCGGGTGCGGTTCGCCGTGCAGTAGCTGTTCGGCGTCACCACGCTCGCCGATCTCCCGCCGCAGGCCTCGGAGCGTGTCGCCGAGCAGCTCGCGGTCCGCGTCGGCGAGCGCCGGAGTGCGGTCGCGGTCCGCCACGAGTCGTCGAGCCTGCTCGACCCGGTCGGTGAAGTGCGGCGTCGGAGTGTCGAGTTCGCGCATGCCGGCGTGCAGCCGCCGGAGCGCGTCGGCGTAGTCGGCCGGTGGGACCTCACGCGGCGCCACGGGTTCGTAGTAGGTCCACAGCGTGACCACGAAGCCGCCCCGCTCATGGACGCGCGGCGCCACCCGGGGGTCGAGCGCGGCCACCGGACACCCGGCTGCGGCGAGCCGCTGGGCGAGGCCGACCTCGAACCGCGCGACCTGGTCCGCCACAGGCGCCACCCGGGCCAGGACGTCACAGGGCAGCAGACGCAGCGTGAGCTTGTTCGAGTCGTGCAGAACGATCGCGTCGTCGGCCGGCAGGCCGAGTGACGAGGCGATCGACATGGCCGCGGCCACCGCACGTGTGACTCCCGACGCCTGCATCGTTGCCCGGCTCCTCTCCTTCGAACACTTCCATGACCTTCCACATCACGGCCACCGCCGTTCCGCCGGCCGCCACAGGTGACGCCGGCCGCCCCGGCGGTCCGGAGCGCCGGGATCCTCGTACGCGTCGATCACCGGTGGCTCCCCCGACGGCTCTCCATGCGGACCGCTCGCCCTCGCGCCCTCACGCCAGACTGTCCCGCCAGGCCCGGTGCAGGTCCGCGAACCGGCCCCTACCCGCGATCAGATCGGCCGGCACACCGTCCTCCACGATCCGGCCCCGCTCCATCACCAGCACCCGGTCGGCGATCTCCACGGTGGAGAGCCGGTGCGCGATCACGACCGCGGTACGGCCCTTCAGCACCGTCGCCATCGCCCGCTGCACCGCCCGCTCACCGGGAACGTCCAGCGAGCTGGTCGCCTCGTCCAGGATCAGCACCGCCGGGTCCGCGAGCAACGCCCGTGCGAACGCGACCAGTTGCCGCTGCCCGGCGGAGATGCGGCCGCCCCGCTTGCGGACGTCGGTGTCGTAGCCGTCGGGCAGCGCGCCGATGAAGTCGTGGGCGCCGATCGCCTTCGCGGCGCGCTCGATCTCCTCCCGCGTCGCCTCCGGGCGGCCGATCGCGATGTTCTCGGCCACCGTGCCGGAGAACAGGAACGCCTCCTGCGTCACCATCACCACCCCGCGCCGCAGCTCGGGCACGGCGAGGTCGCGCAGATCGGTGCCGTCCAGCAGGACCCGCCCGTCGGACGGGTCGTAGAACCGGGCGAGCAGCTTCGCCAGCGTCGACTTGCCCGCGCCGGTCGAGCCCACGACGGCGACCGTCTGCCCGGCCGGAATCGTCAGGTCGAAGCGGGGCAGCACCTCGCCGCCGGTCCGGTAGCCGAAGCCGACCCCGTCGAAGACGACCTCGCGCCCGGGGTGCTCCGACGCCGGCGGCGGCAGCTCCTTCGGCGCGGCCGGCTCGGGCACGGACGGCGTCTGGGCCAGCAGACCGGCGATCTTCTCCAGCGAGGCCGCCGCCGACTGGTAGGAGTTGAGGAACATGCCGAGCCGGTCGATCGGGTCGTACAGCCGCCGCAGGTACAGCACGGCGGCGGCCAGCACGCCGAGCGCCAGCGTGCCGTCCGCGACCCGGTACGCGCCCCACAGCACGATCCCCGCGACGGCCGTGTTGGCGACCAGCCGCGAGCCGACGACATAACGGGCCATCTCCAGCAGCGCGTCGCCGTTGGTCCGCTCGTGACGCCGGTTCAGCACGGCGAACTCGGCGTCGTTGGCGGCCTCCCGGCGGAAGGCGCGCACCGGGCGGATGCCGTTCATCGTCTCCACGAACTTCACGATCACCGCCGCGATCGCCGTGGACCGCCGGCGGTACACCCGCCCCGCGCGCCGCCGGTACAACCGCACCAGCGCGTACAGCGGCACGAACGACGCCACCGCGACGCCGCCGAGGCCCAGGTCCAGCCAGAGCAGCAGCGCCGCGATGTAGACGAAGGACAGGATGACCGTCACCAGCTCCTGGAGGCCCTCGTCCAGCAGCTCGCGCAGCGCCTCCACGTCCGTGGTGGAGCGGGAGATGAGCCGGCCCGAGGTGTAGCGCTCGTGGAAGTCGACGCTCAGCGCCTGCGCGTGGCGGAAAATCCGGCCCCGCAGGTCCAGCAGCACGTCCTGGCTGACGCGGGCCGCGGCGGCGATGAACGCGTACTGGAGCGCGCCCGCGCCCAGCGAGCAGAGCAGATAGCCGGCGCC
The DNA here is from genome assembly GCF_002005225.1 of Streptomyces pactum. Lineage (NCBI taxonomy): Bacteria > Bacillati > Actinomycetota > Actinomycetes > Kitasatosporales > Streptomycetaceae > Streptomyces > Streptomyces pactum. The sequence continues at coordinate 2,773,965 of NZ_CP019724.1, read as the reverse complement.
CACCGCGATCAGCGGACCGTGGTCGTCGTCCCGCAGCGCAGGCACGGCGTGGTCGATGGCGTACGCCACCAGCAGCGGTCCCGCCTGCACCGCCGCCTGCTGGAGCAGCAGGAGGAACGTGGTGAGGGCGACGCGGGCCTTCCCGGGTGCCAGCAGGGAGCGCAGCAGGGCGGCGGTGGCGCCCGGCGGACTGGGCAGGACGTCCCGGTCGAAGAGGTCGTCGGCCGCGCGGACCTCCGCCTCGGCGGCCGGGTCCCCGCCCTCCGGCTGTTCCCTGCCCGGCGCGGTGGCCGTGGGCGCGGTCATCGGCCGTCCCCTTCCTGGGCTTCCCGGATCTCCCGGGCTTCCCGGGTGACCCGGGGTTCCTGGACTCCCCGGGCTTCCCGGCATTCCGCGCTCCCGTCGAGTCCGGACATCAGACGGGCGTACTCGGCGCTGCCGTGCAGCAGTTCCTGGTGGGTGCCGACGGCGGCGATCCGGCCGCCCGAGAGCAGCGCCACGCGGTCGGCGAGCAGCACCGTGGACGGGCGGTGGGCGACGATCAGGGCCGTGGTGTCCGCGAGGACCTGCCGCAGGGCGGCCTCCACGGCGGCCTCCGTGTGCACGTCCAGGGCGGACAGCGGGTCGTCCAGGACGAGGAACCTCGGCCCGCCGACCACCGCCCGGGCGAGCGCGAGGCGCTGCCGCTGGCCGCCGGAAAGGCTCAGGCCCTGCTCGCCGACCTGGGTGCCGGTGCCCTGGGGCAGGGCGTACGCGAAGTCGGCCTGCGCGACGGCGAGCGCCCGCCCCAGCTCCTCGTCACCGGCGCCGTCGGCGGCCCCCATCAGCACGTTCTCGCCGACGGTGGCCGAGAAGAGGGTGGGCTCCTCGAACGCCACGGCGACCATGGAGCGCAGCTCCTCGCGGGACAGGGCGGTGATGTCCGCACCGTCCAGCGTGATCCGGCCGGAGGTCACCTCGTGCAGGCGGGGGATGAGCGCGGTCAGCGTCGTCTTGCCGCTGCCGGTGGCCCCGACCAGGGCCATCGACTCGCCGGGGCGGACGTGCAGGTCGACGCGGTCGAGGAGGGGCGGGGAGCCGGGGGGTGCGTCGGGGTAACGGAAGCGGACGTTCTCGAACCGCAGACCGCCGCCACCCGCCGCGACCGCGGGCCGTCGTGCCTCCGCCAGTGCCGGAAGGGCCTCGGCGGCACCCGGCACCGCCGGGCCGCGGGACCCGTCCCCCGGCACGGACGCGGGCCCACGCGCCACCCCCGGCGACTCGACCCGCGCGTCCATCACCTCGAAGTACCGGTCCGTGGCCGTGGCCGCCTCCTGACTCATCGCCAGCAGGAAGCCGATCGACTCGACGGGCCACCGCAGGGCCAGCGCTGTGGACAGGAACGCCACCAGCGTCCCCGCCGACAGCGACCCGTCCGCCACCCGCACCGTCCCCACCACCAGCGCCGCCCCGATCGCGATCTCCGGCAGCGTCACGATGACCGCCCAGATGGACGCCAGCAACCGTGCCTTGCGCAGCTCCGTCCCCCGCAGCCGGTGCGACAGCTCGTGGAACGCCCGGGCCTGGCTGCGGTGCCGTCCGAAGCCCTTGATGACGCGGACGCCGAGCACGCTCTCCTCGACCACGGTCGTCAGATCCCCGACCTGGTCCTGCGCGCGCCGCGCCACCGCCGAGTACTTCTTCTCGAAGACCGCGCAGGTGATCATCACGGGTACGGCGGGCCCGAGGATGACCAGCCCCAGCGTCCAGTCCTGGACCAGCATGATGCCCACGCCGACCAGAATCGTCACACCGTTGACCAGCAGGAACGTCAGCGGGAAGGCGAGGAACATGCGCAGCAGCATCAGGTCCGTCGTCCCGCGCGACAGCAACTGCCCCGACGCCCACCGGTCGTGGAAGGCCACCGGCAGCCGTTGCAGATGCCGGTAGAGGTCCGCCCGCATCCCCGCCTCGACGCCCGCCAGCGGCCGGGCCACCAGCCAGCGCCGCAGCCCGAACAGCAGCGCCTCCGCCAGCCCGAGGAGCAGCAGGTACAGCGCCCCGAGCCACACGCCGGACGGATCGCGGTCGGCGACCGGCCCGTCCACCATCCACTTCAGGACCAGCGGGATCACCAGCCCCACGCAGGAGGCGAGGATCGCCACGCCCGCGGCGGTCGCCAACCGCGCCCGCACGGGCCGTACATAGGGCCACAGCCGCAGCAGCGAGCGGACGGTGGACCGGTCCTCGGTGGGGGGCTCGGCGGAGGCGGGTGTCGTGGACATCAGCAGCGAGCCTACGGTTCACCGCCGACAGTGCCCACCGGGTTTTCGAGCTCACCGGGGTCGTACGGGGGCATCAGCCGATCGGCTGATGCGCCTTCGAGCGCGTCGGCCGATGCGCCGCACCCCCGCACGCCGGGACGCTGGTGCCATGCCCGTCATCGGCCGAGCCGGCCGCCGGCCGGGACGATCTCGGGCGGAGCCGGCCGCCGGGCGGACTCACCCCACCTTCAGCAGCAGCACCGCCCGCGCCGGCACCGTGATCTCCGTCCCCGCCGGGTGCGTCCCGCCCGGTGCGTCCGCCTGCCGCTCCCGGCTGGTGTCGACGACCACCTCGTACCGCTCCGCCCACGGCGGCCCCGGCAGCAGGAAGCCGACCGGCCCCTCGCCCGCGTGCAGGACGGCCAGGAAGCTGTCGTCGACGATCGGGGCGCCGCGCTCGTCGCGGCCCGGGATGTCCCGCCCGGAGAGGTACATGCCGAGCGTGGCGGCGGGCGCGTACCAGTCCCGCTCCGTCATCTCCGTGCCCCGGGCGGTGAACCAGGCCAGGTCGCGCAGGCCGTCCGCGGAATGCGCCCGGCCGGAGAAGAAGGCCCGGCGGCGCAGCACCGGATGCCGGTGGCGCAGCGCGATCAGCCGGGAGGTCAGCTCGAACAGGGGCCGCCACTGAGGGTCGTCCAGCAGGCTCCAGTCCACCCAACTGATCCGGTTGTCCTGGCAGTAGGCGTTGTTGCTGCCGCCCTGCGTGCGGCCCAGCTCGTCGCCCGCGACCAGCATCGGCACGCCGGTCGACAGCAGGAGCGTGGTCAGCAGGTTGCGGAGCTGGCGCCGCCGGAGCGCCCGTACGTCCTCGTCGTCGGTCTCTCCCTCCACGCCGCAGTTCCAGGACCGGTTGTCGTCCGTGCCGTCCCGGTTGCCCTCGCCGTTGGCCTCGTTGTGCTTGCGCTCGTAGGACACGAGGTCCCGGAGCGTGAAGCCGTCGTGCGCGGTGACGAAGTTGACCGACGCGTACGGCCGCCGGCCGCCCCACGCGTACAGGTCGCTGGAGCCCGACAGGCGGTAGCCCATCTCCCGCACGTCCGGCAGCGCGTGCCGCCAGAAGTCCCGTACCGCGTCCCGGTACCGGTCGTTCCACTCGGTCCACAGGGGCGGGAACGCGCCCACCTGGTAGCCGCCCGAGCCGACGTCCCACGGCTCGGCGATCAGCTTCACCCGCCGCAGCACCGGGTCCTGCGCGATCACCGCGAGGAACGGGGAGAGCATGTCGACGTCGTGCATCGAGCGGGCCAGCGCCGCCGCCAGGTCGAAGCGGAAGCCGTCCACGCCCATCTCCGTGACCCAGTACCGCAGGGAGTCGGTGATCAGGCGCAGGACGTGCGGCTGGACGACGTGCAGGGTGTTGCCGCAGCCGGTGTAGTCGGCGTACCGGCGGGCGTCCGGCTGGAGGCGGTAGTAGCCGCGGTTGTCGATGCCCTTCATCGAGAGCATGGGGCCCAGCTCGCCCGCCTCCGCCGTGTGGTTGTAGACCACGTCGAGGATGACCTCGATGCCCGCCGCGTGCAGCGCGCGCACCATCCGCCGGAACTCGCCGACCTGCTGCCCCGCGGTGCCGGACGCGGCGTAGGCGGCGTGCGGGGCGAAGTAGCCGATGGAGTTGTAGCCCCAGTAGTTGCGCAGGCCGCGGTCGAGGAGATGACTCTCGTGCGCGAACTGGTGCACCGGCAGCAGCTCCACCGCCGTCACGCCCAGTCGCGTCAGGTGCTCGATCGCCGCCGGATGCGCCAGACCGGCGTACGTACCGCGCAGCTCCTCGGGGATGCCCGGGTGCAGCTTGGTGAAGCCGCGCACGTGCAGCTCGTAGATGACCGAGTCCGCCCACGGCGTCTTCGGCCGCCGGTCGTACGTCCATTCGTCGTCGGGTCCGCCGTCGTGGACGACGACGCCCTTCGGGACGTACGGCGCCGAGTCCCGGTCGTCGCGCACGGTGTCCGCCACGTGCTGCTGGGGCCAGTCGCGGACGTGCCCGTACACCTCGGGCGGCAGGGTGCCGTAGTCGTTGCCCTCGGCGCCGTCGACCGCGCGGGCGTACGGGTCGAGCAGCAGCTTCGCCGGGTTCCAGCGGGCGCCGGTCCACGGGTCCCAGCGGCCGTGCACCCGGAAGCCGTAGCGCTGCCCGGGGCCCACGCCCGGCACGAAGCCGTGCCAGATCTCGTGCGTCAGCTCGGTCAGCCGCACCCGGCGCTCCCCGCCACCGCAGCCCGGCTCGTCGAACAGGCACAGCTCGACGGCCTCCGCCCCGCCCGCCCACAGCGCGAAGTTCGTGCCCGCCACCTGGTCCGGTCCGGTCCGGTACCGGGCGCCCAGCGGCACCGGGGTGCCCGGCCAGGCCGGCACGGCGGGCGGCGACGCGGCACGCCGCGCGCCGTTCACCCCGACGGCGGGGTGCCCGTCCGCGGCGGCCTGTTTCCCGGCCACCGCCTCCTGCTCGGCTGCGCTCGACACCTGTCGGCCTCCTGCGGCTCGTGGAACGACGTGCCGGACGGGAAGACGGGAAGACGGGAAAGAGCGTGCGGCGTCCCGGCCGCCGCCCCCCGTCGGGTCGTCCTTCCCCACTGTTCTGCCCACCGCATGGCTCGCACTCACGTTTCCCCGGGGCGGATGGGTCGTTACGGGTGGATGTGAGGCACGTACATGGGCGCGCACGGCGCGCGGGGGCCGCTCTGGCCGCCGTACTGACATGGGCAGGACTGCTGGCCGGGGCCGCCGGATGCACCTCGGACGGCGGTGGCATCGGCGATGGCATCGGCGAGGTGTTCGGCAAGCCACCCGCAGCCGAGGACGTCATCCGCATCACGCCGGACGACGGCAGCAAGGCCGTCCGGCCGAAGGACGAGCAACTGTCGGTGCGGGTGTCCGACGGACGGCTGGAGTCGGTGAAGGTCGTCAAGTCGCAGGACGCGCGACAGACCCCGGTGTCCGGCCGGATCTCCGACGACGGCCTGAGCTGGCGGCCCGCCGACGACCGGCTGGCGCTCGCCGCGAAGTACACGGTCGACGCCGTCGCCCTGGACGGCCAGGGGCGCCGCTCGGCCAGGCACACCACCTTCACCACCTACGTTCCCGACGAGCGCTTCATCGGGTACGTCGCCCCCGAGAACCGCTCGGTCGTCGGCACCGGGATGATCGTTTCACTGGAGTTCAGCCGGGAGATCACCGACCGGGCCGCCGTCGAACGCGCCGTCTCGGTGACCGCGAAGCCCGCCACCGAGATCCGCCCCCACTGGTTCGGCAAGGACCGGCTCGACTTCCGTCCCAGGGAGTACTGGAAGCCCGGCACCGAGGTCACCGTCCACCTGGGACTGCGCGACGTCGAGGGCGCGCCCGGGGTGTACGGGCTCCAGCACAAGAAGATCTCCTTCACCGTCGGCCGCAGCCAGGTCTCCCGCGTCGACGCGGCCGAGCGGACCATGCAGGTGCGCCGGGACGGCACGCTGCTGACCACCGTGCCGATCACGGCGGGGGCACCGGCGACGCCCACCTACAACGGCAAGATGGTGATCACCGAGATGCTCGACGTCACCCGTATGAACAGCCGCACGGTCGGCTTCGGCGGCGAGTACGACATCCCCGACGTCCCGCACGCCATCCGTCTGACCAGCTCGGGCACCTTCCTGCACGGCAACTACTGGGCACCGCAGGACACCTTCGGCCGGGCCAACGTCAGCCACGGCTGCGTCGGCCTGCGCGACGTCAAGGGCGGCGGTTCCGACACCCCGGCGGGCTGGTTCTTCGACCGCAGCCTGATCGGCGACGTCGTCGAGGTGGTCCACAGCAAGGACAGGAAGGTCGCCCCCGACAACGGGCTCGGCGGCTGGAACATGAACTGGAAGGAGTGGAGAGCGGGCAGTGCGGTGAAGTGACGCCGGCGTGACCGCGGCACCCGGCCGCCAACTCGGTACGGAACAGTGACAATTCCTCTGTCCCCTACGCCCCTGGCCTGCGGATACGATGCGCCGGTGCGCGCGGGCGCACTGGGGCGCGGGCCCGGCCGGGCCCGGCGAGGGGAGACAAGTTGAACGTGCGTCCGATATCGGGGGCGTCGTCGGCCGGCATCCGGGGGCGGGGCGGCAGGGGACGCGGCAGGGCACTGTCGGCACTGGCACTGGGCGTGCTGCTGACGGTCACCGCCTGCGGCGGGGGAGGGTCCGGCCCGGGAGCCGGGGACGGGGGCGGCGGCAAGAACGCCGAGGACTCCACCGCGGCGCAGAGCAAGCAGTCCGAGGCCGTCGTCAGCATCGCCCCGAAGGACGGGGCCAAGGCCGTCGACACCAACGGCGCCCTGCGGATAGGCGCCACGAAGGGCAAGCTGACCGAGGTCGTCGTCAAGGACGCCGACGGCGCGGAGGTCGACGGGAAGATATCCGGCGACGGCGCCGCCTGGACGCCGTCCACCCACCTGGCCGCCGCCACGACGTACACCGTCCACGCGGTCGCCAAGGACTCCGAGGGCCGCACGGCCGCCGAGGACTCCCGCTTCACCACCCTGACGCCGAAGAACACCTTCATCGGCCACTTCACGCCCGAGGACGGCACCAAGGTCGGCGTCGGCATGCCGTTCTCGATCCGCTTCACCCGGGGCATCACCAACCCCGAGGACGTCGAGAAGGCCATCCGCATCAGGACCGAGCCCGCCGTCGAGGTCGCGGGCCACTGGTTCGGCAACGACCGCCTCGACTTCCGCCCGGAGAAGTACTGGAAGGCCGGTACCAAGGTCACCGTCGACCTCAACCTCGACGGCGTCGAGGGACGCGACGGCGTCTACGGCGAGCAGGCCAAGACCGTCTCCTTCACCGTCGGCCGCAGCCAGGTCTCCGTCGTCGACGCCAAGAAGCTCACGATGAAGGTCGTGCGGGACGGCAAGACCGTCAAGACCATCCCCGTCACCACCGGCGCGCCCGGCTACGAGACCTGGAACGGCCAGATGGTCATCACCGAGCGGCTCCCCGTGACCCGCATGAACGGCGAGACGGTCGGCTACGGCGGCGAGTACGACATCAAGGACGTCCCGCACGCCATGCGCCTGTCCACCTCCGGCACCTTCATCCACGGCAACTACTGGGGCGGCGACGCCTTCGGCAACCGCAACTCCAGCCACGGCTGCATCGGCCTGCGCGACGTGCGCGGCGGCTGGGACGAGAAGGCGCCGGCCGCCTGGTTCTTCGAGAACTCGCTCATCGGCGACGTGGTCGTGGTGAAGAACTCCGACGACGCGACCATCGCCCCCGACAACGGCCTCAACGGCTGGAACATGTCCTGGGAGAAGTGGAAGGCCTGAGCCTGCCCGCTCGTACGGCCCCGGCGTCCTCGATGTGAGGTACGGCACCGGGGCCGTTCCCGTTAGCCACCGTTAACCTGCTGGCATGACCGTACATCTCGAAGTCGCGGACGGCGTCGGCACGCTGCGCCTGGACCGCCCGCCCATGAACGCGCTGGACGTCGCCACGCAGGACCGGATCAAGGAGCTGGCCGAGGAGGCCGCGCGCCGCGAGGACGTGCGCGCCGTGGTGATCCACGGCGGCGAGAAGGTGTTCGCGGCGGGCGCGGACATCAAGGAGATGCAGGTGATGGACCACACGGCGATGATCGTGCGCGCCCGTGCCCTGCAGGACTCCTTCACGGCGGTGGCCCGGATCCCCAAGCCGGTGGTCGCGGCCGTGACCGGATACGCGCTCGGCGGCGGATGCGAACTCGCGCTCTGCGCCGACTTCCGCATCGCCGGTGAGAACGCCAAGCTGGGCCAGCCCGAGATCCTGCTCGGCCTGATCCCCGGTGCGGGCGGCACCCAGCGGCTGTCCCGGCTGATCGGCCCCTCCAAGGCCAAGGACCTCATCTTCACGGGCCGCCAGGTGAGGGCCGACGAGGCGCTGGCCCTCGGCCTGGTGGACCGCGTGGTACCGGCCGCGGAGGTCTACGAGCAGGCGCACGCCTGGGCCGCGCGGCTCGCGAAGGGGCCCGCCATCGCCCTGCGCGCGGCGAAGGAGGCGATCGACACGGGCCTGGAGACGGACATCGAGACCGGTCTCGCCGTCGAGCGGAACTGGTTCGCGGGTCTGTTCGCCACCGAGGACCGGGAACGCGGGATGCGCAGCTTCGTGGAGGAGGGCCCCGGGAAGGCGAAGTTCCTCTGATCGCCGGGCCGTGACGCCGGCCTCCTGTGCCGGACCGGCCCCCTTGCGCCGGGCCTGTTGCTTCCGGTCCGCTGAGGCCGCTCCGTTGGGGCGGTCCGGTGGGCCGGTCCGGTGAAGTTGGTCCGATGAGTTGGTCCGCATCACTCGCAGTTGACGCGGTGTCTGATTCCGGGTCCCTCGATGGGGCGGTTTATGGCAGCCTTAACGCACCGTTAAGCGCGCCTTGTCGAGGGAGTCCGCCGCTTGTCTCCGGCCGAGCCGTCCGCGCAGGTCAGTGGGGCTGTTCCCGGCTCCGAACTGCCTGCGGCATATGCCGATCGACCGCTGTCGAGCCAGGGCCCGGCAGGGGCGCATTCCCGGGGAACGGCCCCGGAGCCGCCCGGGGACGGCCATGATGGGGGCATGGCGGGGCTGGAGGGTACGGAACAGCCGCGGGGAGCCGGACGTGCGACCGCGGCGCGCTGGTCGCCGGCGGTCGAGGACGATCGCGCGCTCAAGGCGCTGGAGTTGTTCGGCAATCCGACGGAGCGCGAGGTTCCGTTACCGTCCCGCCCCGAGTCCGCCGCCACCGCCCGCCGACTGGCCCAGGTCGTGGCCCTGCGCCAGTGGAAACTCGGCCCGAAGCTCACGGAGGACACCGTCCTGCTCGTCTCCGAGCTGGTGGGCAACGCCGTACGCCACACCGGCGCCCGCGTCTTCGGCCTCCACATGCGCCGCCGCCCCGGCTGGATCCGCGTCGAGGTCCGCGACCCGTCCAGGGGGCTGCCGTGTCTGATGCCGGTCCAGGAGACGGACATCAGCGGGCGCGGCCTCTTCCTCGTCGACAAGCTGTCCGACCGGTGGGGCGTCGACCTGCTGCCGCGCGGGAAGACGACATGGTTCGAGATGCGGGTGGTGGACCGCTGAGGAGGGGCCCCATCTGCCGCTGAGGGCAACCGCGTTCGGTGGACACGCCGAGGACGTCCACAACGGCCAGTACGACGTCGAGAAGTACGTCCTGGTCAACCAGCCCTCGCCGTACGTCTCGACGACCTACGACCACGACCTTTACAAGACCTGGTACAAGTCCGGCTACAACTACTACATCGACGCCCCGGGAGGCATCGACGTGAACAAGACCATCGGCGACACCCACAAGGGGGCCGGTCAGGTCGAGGTCGCCTTCCCCGGCGGCATCCAGCGGCGGTACGTCATCGGCGCCTGCCCCGTCGACCGGCAGACCAGGACCGAGATCATGAGCGAGTGCGAGAGCAACCCGCACTACAAGCCCTGGCACTGAGGGCCCCGCGCTGAGCGCCCCGCACTGACGGCCCCGCCCCCGGGACCGGCCGTGACTCACGGCCGGAGGAACAGCGCCTCCGCCCCCACCGGCCGGTAGCCCGCCGCCTGGAACGCCCGCAGACTGCGGGCGTTCCCCGCCGACACCTGGGCCCACACCGCCTCGCCCCCGGCCAGCCGACGCGCCGCCGTCACCAGGCGCCGCCCCAGCCCCCGGTGCCGTACCCCCTGCGCCACCTCCACCGCGGCCTCCAGCCGCCCGGCGACCTCGCGGCCCGGCACGAGCACTCCGCCGTCCGCCGCCCACACCCGCACCTCGTCGCGCCGTCGGCGGGCCGCGACCACCCGGGGATGCCCGGGATCGGCGACCTCGGTCAGCGCGATCTCCGGCCGGCCCGGAAGCGGGGCACCGGTCAGCAGCACGTCGATGGTGTCGGACGTCCGCCCCGTGCGCTTGGTGAAGGCGGTCAGGAACCGGGTGTTCATCGTCGCGGCGAGCGGGTCGCAGCCGAGCCCGCCCAGCGTCTCGCGCACCCACCGCGGGTCCTCGTCCGTGAAGACGACCGAGTGCGCGGTGAAGGCGATCACCCCCGCGTCCCGGGGTCCGTGCTGCGGCACCACGGTGGTCCCGCCGTCCGCCGGCGGGAACACGCCCCGCGCCGCCGCCTCCAGAATGTCCCGCAGGCCCTCCGCCACACCGCGCTCCCCGAGTCTCCGCCCACTGGAAGGCCCAGACTCCCAGACGTGAACGACGAAGGCACCGGACTCGTGGCCGTCGGTGGGCCGGCGTGGACCACCGGGCCGCCGGCGCGCACCGTCCGCTGCTGGTCGGCACCTCCATGACGGAGGTCCTCGCCGGCATCGGCACTGCCGGCCCCGACGCGCCCCGCCCGCGGTCCGGGCGGGTGGTCGCCGCACCGGGTGGCCGAACGGGCAGCTAATCTGACCTGCGTCAGAAGGACCCACGCACGAGATGAGGGGCGGACCGGTGGCGGACATCGAGGAAGCACGCAAGCAGTTCGAGCGGATCGACACGGACGGGGACGGGTTCGTCACCGCCGCCGAGTTCAAGACCGCGCTCGCCCAGGGCGGCGACTGGAACGTCACCGAGTCGGTGGCCGAGGCGATCATCGCCGGTCGCGACCTCGACGGGGACAAGCTCCTGTCGTTCGACGAGTTCTGGGCTCACCTGAACAAGTGACGACGCCGTGAGGGGCGCCCGCCCGTCACCCGGGGCGCCCCTCGGCGGAATATCCGGTTTCGGCCGGAGGTTGGAGTTCGTCACCGGCGGGAGTCGCCGGGATCCGCAGGACACGACCTCCGAAAGGCCAGGCGAGTCGGCACCATGAAGATCGGCATCATCGGCGCGGGAAACATCGGCGGCAATCTCACCCGGCGGCTGACCGCCCTGGGCCACGACGTCTCGGTCGCGAACTCCCGCGGCCCGCACACGCTCACCGCACTGGCCGAGGAGACCGGCGCCACGCCGGTACCGGTCGGGGAGGCGGCGCGCGGGGCCGACATCGTGGTCGTCACCATCCCGCTGAAGGCGGTCCCCGACCTGCCCTCCGGTGTCCTCGACGGGGCGGCCGACGGCGTGGCGGTCATCGACACCAACAACTACTACCCGCAGCAGCGCGACGGCCGTATCGCCGCCATCGAGGACGAGGGCCTCACCGAGAGCCGCTGGATCGAGGGCCACCTCGGCCGCCCGGTGGTCAAGGCCTTCAACGGCACCTACGCCCAGGACATCCTGGAGCGTCCGCGCCCGGCCGGCGACCCCGACCGCTTGGCGCTCCCGGTCGCCGGCGACGACGAGGCGGCCAAGGCCAGGGTCCGGTCCCTGATCGACGAGCTGGGCTTCGACACCGTCGACGCCGGCGGCATCGACGAGTCCTGGCGCCAGCAGCCCGACACCCCGGTCTACGGCCTGCGCGCGGGCGTCGAGGGCGTCACCAAGGCCCTGGCGGAGGCGTCGCCGGAGCGGCCGGCGGGCTTCCGGGGTTAACTAGGCGCCGTCGGCCCACTCCTTCAGCGCGGCTCTGCTCGGGAAGTCCGCCACGTTGGTGTCGACCGGATCGTCGGTGTACTGGTGGAAGCGCCACTTCGCCTGGATGCGGGGCTTGCCGGCCGACACGTAGTCGGCGATCCAGAGGCCGTCGCCGGCGTACGAGGTGGTGTCGACGTTCAGCCAGAAGTTCCTGTTCGCGTAGAGGATCACCCGGTTGTCCGGCCGCAGCGCCTTCACCTTCCGGATGAAGCTGTCCTTCTCCGCGTTGCCCGCATGGGTGCCCTCGCCCGTCGTCTCCCAGTCGACGGCGAGGATGTCACCCTTCTTCTCCGGCGCCTTGGAGACGAAGTACTCGGCCTGGGCGGCGAGGTTGCCGGGCCACAGGAAGTGGTAGAAGCCGACGACGAGTCCGGCGTCGCGGGCCCGCTTCGTCTGGGCCGCGAGCTTCGGGTTGACGTACGAACGGCCCTCCGTCGCCTTCACGAAGACGAAGGAGAGGCCGTCCGTGTCGTAAGTGGAGGACTGGTACGCGCTGACGTCGATGCCGCGCAGCATGGAGCCTCCCTGAGGAGCCGTGGGGGGACGGGAGTTGGTTATTCCCCACGATGGCACGGGTGATCCCCGTCCCACGGGGAAACCCCGACTTCACTTCCCCGGGGCGCCATTGACGCGCGTAGCTCGGTTACCGCACGCTGGGCTCCAGCCCGTGGTCGGCTCAACGGTCGGGAGGCCGAAATGTTCAGACGCGCGTCACGTCTGCTTCTTTCGATTGTCATGCTCATGGCTGGTGCGGTGGTCGGGGTCGGCGCCACCGCCGGTGCCGCACACGCCGACTCCTGCTACACCTGGAACCGCACCCTCTCCCAGGGGTCCTCCGGCAGCGACGTGACCCAGCTCCAGATCCGGGTCGCCGGCTGGGTGACCTCCGGCGAGCGGCTCTCCTACGACGGCCAGTACGGCGCGCGGACCGCCGCCGCCGTCAAGAAGTTCCAGGCCGCCTACGGACTGAGCGCGGACGGTGTCGCCGGGCCCGCGACCTTCAGCAAGATCTACGCCCTCCAGGACGCGGACTGCACGCCCGTCCACTTCACCTACGCCGAGCTCAACAAGTGCAACTCCGACTGGTCCGGCGGCGCGGTCTCCGCCGCCACCGCCAGGTCGAACGCGCTCAAGACCATGTGGAAGCTGGAGGCGATGCGGCACGCCCTCGGTGACGTCCCGATCACCATCTCCAGCGGCTTCCGCTCGCGGGCCTGCAACAACGCGGTCGGCGGCTCCGCCACCAGCCGCCACCTCTACGGCGACGCCGCCGACCTCGTCGGCTCGCCGTCCCTGTGCCGGCTCGCCCAGCAGGCCAGGACCCACGGCTTCTCGGAGATCCTCGGCCCGGGCTACCCCGGCCACAACGACCACACCCACGTGGCCTTCGACCCGTCGCCGTACTGGTCGGCTCCCACCTGCGGGATCTGAGCCACCGGGGCCCAAGCGGGCGCGGGACGGAGGGTCAGCACTCGATGATGTTGACCGCCAGCCCGCCCCGCGCCGTCTCCTTGTACTTCACCGACATGTCCGCGCCGGTGTCCTTCATGGTCTTGATGACCTTGTCGAGGGACACCTTGTGGGAGCCGTCGCCGCGCATCGCCATCCGCGCCGCCGTGACCGCCTTGACCGCGGCCATGCCGTTGCGCTCGATGCACGGGATCTGGACCAGGCCGCCCACCGGGTCGCAGGTGAGGCCCAGGTTGTGCTCCATGCCGATCTCGGCGGCGTTCTCCACCTGCTCCGGCGTGCCGCCCAGCACCTCGGCGAGGGCGCCGGCCGCCATGGAGCAGGCGGAGCCGACCTCGCCCTGGCAGCCGACCTCGGCGCCGGAGATGGAGGCGTTCTCCTTGAAGAGCATGCCGATGGCGCCCGCGGCCAGGAGGAAGCGGACCACGCCCTCCTCGTCGGCGCCGGGCACGAAGTTCACGTAGTAGTGCAGGACCGCCGGGATGATGCCCGCCGCGCCGTTGGTCGGGGCGGTGACGACCCGGCCGCCGGCCGCGTTCTCCTCGTTCACGGCCATGGCGTACAGGGTGATCCACTCCATGGCCAGGGCCTGCGGGTCGCCCTCCGAGCGCAGCTTGCGCGCGGTGTTGGCGGCGCGGCGGCGGACCTTCAGGCCGCCCGGCAGGATGCCCTCGCGGGACATGCCGCGGTCGACGCACGCCCGCATGACGCGCCAGATCTCCAGCAGGCCCTCACGGATCTCGTCCTCGTCGCGCCAGGACCGCTCGTTCTCCAGCATCAGGGCGGAAATGGACAGGCCCGTCTCCCGGGACAGGCGCAGCAGCTCGTCGCCGGTGCGGAAGGGGTGCTTCAGCACCGTGTCGTCGAGCACGATGCGGTCCGCGCCCACCGCGTCCTCGTCGACGACGAAGCCGCCGCCGACCGAGTAGTACGTCTTGGAGAGCACTTCCGCGCCGGTCGCGTCGTGGGCCCACAGGGTCATGCCGTTGGCGTGGTAGGGCAGGGCCTTGCGGCGGTGCAGGACCATGTCGTCGTCGTAGGCGAAGGCGATCTCGTGCTCGCCGAGGAGGCGGATGCGGCCCGAGGACTTGATCGTCTCGACGCGCTCGTCCGCCGTCTCCACGTTCACCGTGCGGGGCGAGTCGCCCTCCAGGCCGAGCAGCACCGCCTTGGGCGTGCCGTGGCCGTGGCCGGTGGCGCCGAGCGAGCCGTACAGCTCGGCGCGGACCGTGGCGACGGAGCCGAGCAGCTCCTCGTTGCGCAGGCGGCGGGCGAACATGCGGGCCGCGCGCATCGGGCCGACCGTGTGGGAGCTCGACGGGCCGATACCGATCGAGAACAGGTCGAAGACCGAGATGGCCACGGGGGACTCCTCAGAACGGGGGTGGTGCAGAGGTGGTGCTTCGGGGCGGGGCGCCGGGCCCGCTTGTGGCGGGCACGGCGCCCCCGAACACGCGGTGTCTACTTGTTCAGACCCGGGTACAGCGGGTGCTTGTCGGCCAGGGTCTTCACCCGGGCCTTGAGGGCTTCGGCGTCGGCGGCCCCGAAGGGAGAGGGCGCCTTCAGCGCCTCGGCGATCACGTCCGCGACCTCGGCGAAGTCCTCGGCCGTGAAGCCGCGGGTCGCCAGGGCCGGCGTACCGATGCGCAACCCGGAGGTCACCATCGGCGGACGCGGGTCGTTCGGGACGGCGTTGCGGTTGACCGTGATGCCGACCTCGTGGAGGCGGTCCTCGGCCTGCTGCCCGTCCAGCTCGGAGTCGCGCAGGTCGACCAGGACCAGGTGGACGTCCGTGCCGCCGGTCAGGACGGAGACGCCCGCCGCCTTCGCGTCGTCCCGCACCAGGCGCTCGGCCAGGATGCGGGCACCCTCCAGCGTACGGCCCTGGCGCTCCTTGAAGTCCTCGCTCGCGGCGACCTTGAAGGCGACGGCCTTGGCGGCCACCACGTGCTCCAGCGGGCCACCCTGCTGACCGGGGAAGACGGCGGAGTTGATCTTCTTGGCCAGCTCGGCCGTGGAGAGGATCACACCGCCGCGCGGGCCGCCCAGCGTCTTGTGCGTGGTGGTGGTCACGACGTGCGCGTGCGGGACCGGGTTCGGGTGCAGACCCGCCGCGACCAGACCGGCGAAGTGCGCCATGTCGACCATCAGGTACGCGCCCACCGCGTCCGCGACCTCGCGGAACGCGGCGAAGTCGAGCTGACGCGGGTAGGCCGACCAGCCGGCCACGATCAGCTTCGGCCGGTTCTCCTCGGCGAGGCGCTTCACCTCGGCCATGTCGACCTGGCCGTCGTCGCCGACGTGGTAGGCGACGACGTTGTAGAGCTTGCCGGAGAAGTTGATCTTCATGCCGTGGGTCAGGTGCCCGCCGTGGGCGAGGTTCAGACCCATGATCGTGTCGCCGGGCTTGAGCAGCGCGAACATCGCGGCCGCGTTGGCCTGGGCGCCCGAGTGCGGCTGCACGTTGGCGTGCTCGGCGCCGAAGAGCGCCTTGACCCGGTCGATGGCGATCTGCTCGACCACGTCGACGTGCTCGCAGCCGCCGTAGTAGCGGCGGCCGGGGTAGCCCTCGGCGTACTTGTTGGTGAGGACCGAGCCCTGGGCCTCCATGACCGCGACCGGGGCGAAGTTCTCCGAGGCGATCATCTCGAGGGTGGACTGCTGGCGGTCCAGCTCGGCGTCGACGGCGGCGGCGACGTCGGGGTCGAGCTCGTGCAGGGGGGTGTTCAGAAGCGACATGCGGTCCGTGACTCCTCAGCCGGCGGTGAAGGCGGTGTACTCGTCGGCGGAGAGCAGGTCGGCCGGCTCGTCCGTGATCCGCACCTTGAACAGCCAGCCGCCCTCGAAGGGAGCCGAGTTCACCAGCGACGGGTCGTTGACGACGTCCTCGTTGACCTCGGTGACCTCGCCGGAGACGGGGGAGTACAGGTCGGAGACCGACTTGGTCGACTCCAGTTCGCCGCAGGTCTCGCCCGCGGACACCGAGTCGCCGACCTCGGGGAGCTGGACGAAGACGACGTCACCGAGCGCGTTGGCCGCGTGCTCCGTGATGCCGACCGTCGAGGCGCCGTCCTCGGCGCCCGACAGCCACTCGTGCTCCTTGCTGTAGCGAAGCTGCTGGGGGTTGCTCATGGCCTGAATTCTCCTGTACGCGGGAAAGTGCTGATGAACGGGGGGCCGCTGACACCGCGGTGAGCAGCGGGAAGGTGCGCGCGGTCACGGACGGCCGCGGCCGGTGTCCCTCTACTGTCTACTTCTGGCGCTTGTAGAACGGCAGCGCCACGACCTCGTACGGCTCGTGGCTGCCCCGGATGTCCACACCGACGCCCGCGGTGCCCGGCGCCGCGTGCGCGGGGTCGACGTACGCCATGGCGATCGGCTTGCCCAGCGTCGGGGACGGGGCGCCGGAGGTGACCTCGCCGATCACCTCCGTGCCGGCGACGACCCGGTACCCGGCGCGCGGCACCCGGCGGCCCTCGGCGACCAGGCCGACCAGGACGCGGGGAGGGTTCTGCTCGGCCCGGGAAGCGGCCTCGGTCAGCGCGGCGCGCCCGACGAAGTCACCCTCCTTCTCGAACTTCACCACCCGGCCGAGCCCGGCGTCGAAGGGCGTCAGCGCGGTCGTCAGCTCGTGCCCGTACAGCGGCATGCCCGCCTCCAGGCGGAGCGTGTCCCGGCAGGACAGGCCGCACGGGACCAGCCCGGCGCCCTCGCCCGCCTCGGTCAGCGCCCGCCACAGCTCCACGGCGTCCTCCGGCTTCACGAACAGCTCGAAGCCGTCCTCGCCGGTGTAGCCGGTGCGCGCGATGAGCGCCGGGACGCCGGCCACGGTGCCGGGCAGCCCGGCGTAGTACTTCAGGCCGTCCAGGTCGGCGTCGGTGAGGCTCTTCACGATGGCCGGGGACTCGGGGCCCTGCACGGCGAGCAGCGCGTACGCGTCGCGGTCGTCGCGGACCTCGGCGTCGAAGCCGGCGGCCCGCTCGGTCAGCGCGTCCAGCACCACCTGGGCGTTGGAGGCGTTGGCGACCACCATGTACTCGGTCTCGCCCAGGCGGTAGACGATCAGGTCGTCCAGGATGCCGCCGTCCTCGCGGCAGATCATGGTGTAGCGGGCGCGGCCCGGCTTCACGCTGCCGATGTTGCCGACCAGCGCGAAGTCCAGCAGCTCGGCGGCGCGCGGACCGGTGACGGTGATCTCGCCCATGTGCGAGAGGTCGAAGAGACCGGCCCGGGAGCGCACGGCGAGGTGCTCGTCCCGCTCGGAGCCGTAGCGCAGGGGCATGTCCCAGCCCGCGAAGTCGGTCATCGTCGCGCCCAGCGCGCGATGCGTGGCATCGAGCGCGGTACGGCGGAGTTCTGTACTGCTCATCGGTCGGTCGTCTCCCAGGACAGGACGTGGCGAGGTCGATCCTCCCCATCTGTCATCGAAACCTGAGAGGTTCGCCACGACCACCGGAGTACGGTGATCAGGACTTGCACCTTGGGTGGGGCAGCCCGTCGGAGGCGGCCCGCTTTTCAGATGTGCCTCGCCCGCGCGGTAACGGTGCCTGAGAGATTCAAGGGAGGGACTTGCTCCTTCGGCGCCCCGGCGACGGCCGGGGACTCTCCCGCGCGGATTCAAACGGCCGGTATGCAGTTGGCGCCGCCATCATTGCACGCCAGGCCGGTCCATGGCAGACCGTGATCTGTAACCGGCCTGTGGCAGTAAGCGCACGAAAACGCGAGACCTGCGCATTACCTTCTCTTTACACTCGACGGGGATGGGAACTCGTGAACCGCCCCAGGGGAGGACGATCACGGTGAACAGGACCACGGCGTACGCCACGAGCTCGGGTCTCGCGCTGACCAAGCAGCCGGTCGCCCCGGCACCTCAGGCGTGCGCCGAAATGCCCGCACCCGTCGTCCGCGACCTGCGGGACCGGGGCGGCCGCAGCCCGCACGCCCTGCTCTTCGGACCCCGGGACCTGGTGGTGATCACCGGCCTGCCCGGCAGCGGCAAGTCCACGCTGATGCGGCGCGCCGTGCGCGGACCGCGCATCGACTCACAGGACACCCGCGACCGCTGGGACCGCCGAATGCCGCGCTTCCTGCCGTACGGGCTCTACCGCCCCTTCGTCCGCCTCGCCCACTACGCCGGACTGCGCAGCGCGCTGCGCTCCGGCGAGGGGGTCGTCGTGCACGACTGCGGCACCCAGGCCTGGGTGCGCGGCTGGCTGGCTCGCGAGGCCCGCCGCCGGGACGGCATCCTGCACCTGCTGCTGCTCGACGTCGACCCCGACGAGGCCCTGGCCGGCCAGCGCGAGCGCGGCCGGGGCGTGTCGCGGTACGCCTTCCGGCGGCACCGCACGGCCAACACCCGCCTGCTGCGCGCGGTGACCGAGGGCACCCTGCCCGCCGGCTGCACCTCGGCGATCCTGCTGGACCGGGCGGCGGCGGACACGCTGCGCCGGATCGCCTTCACGGGGTGACGCACCCGGGGCGGCCCCGGGTCCCCGTCCGCGCCCCGGCGGGGACCCGGAACAGACCCTGGGGCCGCGGGGCCGAACGGGTTAGCCTTTTCAGCCACAGCAGCGGTACCAGGCAGGCGGTAGGCAGATGGACATCCCAGGGGACCTCCCGGCGGACTTCTCCGCCGGATTCCCGGCGCAGGCGCACCCCCACTCCCACGGCGGGTGGCCCGGCAACGAGCTGGAGGAGGTGCTGTCCGCCTCCCTCGGCGTGCCGGGTGCCGGCGGCCGGATCGTGGAGGTGCTCGGCCGCAGCTTCGTGTGGATACCGCTGCCGAACGGCGGCGGCCCGAACAGCGGCCCCCTCGACCTGCCCTCGCTGGAGATCGAGGGCCAGGCCTACGTGCCGGTGTTCAGCTCCGAGGAGCAGCTCCGCCAGGTCGCCGGCGCGCAGATGGCGTACACCGTCGCCCCCGCCGCGGAGTTCGCCCGCGGCCTGCCCCCGCAGATCGGCATCGCCGTGAACCCGGACGGCGTTCTCGGCGTCCCGCTGCCGCCGCCGGCCGTGGCCGAGCTGTGCCGGGCCGGCCGCACCCCGCTGGACGGTCCCGCGTCCGGCGGCCGGGTCCGCCTCTTCGAGCCGGACTGGCAGGACGACCCGGTGGAGTTCCTGGCCGCGGCCTCCGCCGAGTTCGCCGCCGTCGGCGTCGTCCGCACCGCCCGCCGCTGCCTCGCCGCCGTCGAGACCGCCGACCCCGTCATGTTCGTCGGCGTCGAACTCACCCACTGGGAGGGCGACGCCCGTGCCGTCCCCCTGGAGGCCCTTGGACGGGCCCTGGCCACAGCGCCCCTGAAGTGCCAGGTCAACCTCGTCCTGCTGGAGGCGGCCCAGGACCCGGTCTGCGACTGGATGCGCGCACGTGTCCGACCGTTCTACGACCGGGAGTCGTGAACGCCGCGGGGGAGACGTACGCACCGGGCACGGGCTGTGGGACATGCGGCTTGGCCGCGTGGGCGCGGCGAGCCGCGACGAGCCCGCGCCCGCCCACGGACACAGCACCCGAGCTCATGGGCGTCCCCCGTCCGCGGAGCCTTAAGCTGGTTCCACAGCCGGGGAACTTCTCGAAGGGGCGATACGCGTGAGCGCCAGCGGCACCACGACCGGACAGGTCGAGCACATGCTGCGCCAGGTGACGCCCGGGCGCTACGACGCCTACGAGGCCCTGCTGCGCGCGCTCGCCACCCCCGCCTCCGGCCAGGTCTGGATGCTGCTCTGGCACGGCCAGGCCGGTTCCCCGGACGCCCAGTACGGGAACATGGAGGTCGACGGCTACGGCTACGCGCCCTGCGTCACCTCCGCCCAGGAGCTCTCGGCCAGCGGCTGGAACCGGTCGTACGAGGTGGTCGAGGGACTGGAGGTGGCCCGCGCCCTCTACCCGGACCACTACGGCCTCTGGCTCAACCCGCACGCCCCCGGCGGCGGCGTCGGCATCCCCTGGCTGGACCTGCGCCGCATCGCCTCCGGTCTGGACCGCCAGCCCGCCGGACCCCTGCGCCTGTCCGAACCGGCCATCGAGATCCCCCAGTTCTACGCCCTGCTCGCGCAGAACGCCCACCGCACCCCGGCGGTCCGCGCGCTGCGCCGCGCCTGGGTGCAGCCGGCGCTCGGCGCGCCGTACCTCGCCATCGGCCTCGACGTGTACGACACCTCACCGCCGGCCGTCGACGCGGTGCGCGGGATGATGCAGCAGTCCGTCGGCGCCGTGCCGGACGGGCTGCCGGTGTCGACGGTGGCGATGACCGACACCCACGACCCGGTCGCCCTGTGGCTGCGCGCCCACGCCCGCCCCTTCTACGACCGTGAGGCCCACGCGGCCGCCCCCGCCCAGGCACCCGCGGGCGGTTACGGATACCCTCCGGCCGGGGGCCGGTACTGACCGTCGCGGGGTTGGCCCCGTCCCCGGTGGGCGGAGATCTTCGCGCGTAGATGAGGGCGTAAGGCGCCATCTTGCCCCCGATGTCCCAACTCGTCCGTGTCCGGCCCCCGTTACCCAGTGTCCGGATAACGGAACACCTCAAACAGCATCACGGTTACGCATCCATTCCCCGTCAAGTCTGGCTACAGATCGCCAAAGCGTTGAAGACTCCCGCAACAAGGGGTGATTGTTCGCCCCTGTGTACGACGGACTGATCACGCCGCTACAGCGGCAAGTGCGGGCCGGCTACCGCCGGTTGAGAGGGGTCCCTGCCAGATGACGGCACCATTGCACGAGCCGACCGCGGAAGCGGCCCCAAGTGCTGCCGAGGAAGCGGCGGTTGCCGGCGCCGACACCAAGGCGGTACAGGGGCGGTCCCTGGGCCGGATCGCCTGGGAGCGCCTGAAACGGGACAAGCTGGCCCTGACGGGCGGCGTCGTGGTGCTCGTCCTCATCGTGATCGCGGTGCTCGCGCCCGCGATCACCGCCCTGTACGGGCAGGATCCCAACTCCTTCAACGAGGACGCGATCGACCCGCTGTTCGGCACCCCCACGGGGTCCCTGGGCGGAATGAGCGGCGAACACTGGCTGGGCGTCGAGCCGGTCAACGGCCGTGACATCTTCGCCCGCATCGTCCACGGTGCCCGGATCTCGCTGCTGGTCGGCTTCCTGTCCGCGCTCGTCGCCGTTGTCCTCGGCACCATCCTGGGTGTGCTGGCCGGCTTCTTCGGCGGCTGGGTCGACGCCCTCATCAGCCGGATCATGGACGGCCTGCTGGCCTTCCCGCAGTTGCTCTTCATCATCGCCCTGGTCTCCGTCATGCCCGACAACATGCTGGGGCTGAGCGGCACGGGCGTGCGCCTGCTCATGATGATCCTGGTCATCGGCTTCTTCGGCTGGCCCTACATCGGTCGCGTGGTCCGCGGCCAGACACTCTCGATGCGTGAACGGGAGTACGTCGAGGCGGCCCGGTCCCTGGGAGCCGGACGGTTCTACATCCTGTTCAAGGAACTGCTGCCCAACCTGGTGGCGCCGATCATCGTCTACACCACGATGATGATCCCCACCAACATCCTGACCGAGGCGGCACTCAGCTTCCTGGGCGTGGGCGTCAAGCCGCCCACCTCCTCCTGGGGGCAGATGCTCTCGAGCGCGATCGACTACTACCAGTCCGATCCCATGTACATGGTGATCCCGGGTGTGGCGATCTTCATCACCGTTCTTGCCTTCAACCTCTTCGGTGACGGCGTACGCGACGCGCTGGACCCGAAGGGCTCCCGCTGACCTGCCGTACCGGCAAGCGACCCGTGGCTCCCGCACGGGGTCTCTCATCTAATCCGGAGGATCCGAGATCGTGACTACCCAACGCACCTCAGGGCGGCGCAAGCAGGCTTTGGCCGCTGCCGCAGTGGTCGCCGCGCTGCTGACCACGGCGGCGTGCGGCGGCGGCGGAGACGACAGCAACGGCGGTTCGAAGAAGAACGGCGCCGCCGACTTCGACAAGGCCAACAACAAGGTCCTTCGAGCCTCCGAGGCCAAGAAGGGCGGCACGCTGAAGTTCGCCAGCACGCAGGACGCCGACTCGTGGGACACCACGCGTGGCTACTACGGCTTCATGTGGAACTTCTCCCGCTACTACAGCCGCCAGCTCGTCACGAACAAGACGGAGCCGGGCGCGGCGGGCGCCGAGGTCACCCCCGACCTCGCCACCGGGCTCGCCAAGGTCTCGGACGACGGCAAGACCTACACGTACACCCTGCGTGACGGCATCACCTGGGAGGACGGCAAGCCGATCACCTCCAAGGACGTCAAGTACGGCATCGAGCGCGTCTGGGCGCAGGACGTGCTGTCCGGCGGCCCGACGTACCTCAAGGAGGTGCTCGACCCCAAGGACGAGTACCCCGGTCCGTACAAGGACAAGTCCAAGGACAAGCTGGGCCTGAAGGCGATCGAGACGCCGGACGACAAGACCATCGTCTTCAAGCTCCCGCAGGCCAACTCGGACTTCGAGGAGATGCTCGCGCTGACCTCGGCCTCCCCGGTCCGCCAGGACAAGGACACCAAGGCCAAGTACACGCTGCGCCCGTTCTCCTCGGGCCCGTACAAGTTCGAGTCCTACAACCCGGGCAAGGACCTGACCCTGGTCCGCAACACCGAGTGGAACCAGGAGTCGGACCCGGTCCGCAAGGCGTACCCGGACAAGATCACGATCAAGTTCTTCTCCAACGCCAACGAGCTGGACGCCCGTCTGATCTCCGGTGACTACGACCTGGACCTGGCCCAGACCGGCCTGTCCCCGCAGGGTCGCACCACCGCCCTGAAGGAGCACAAGGGCAACCTGGACAACCCGGTCTCGGGTTACATCCGGTACGCCTCGTTCCCGCAGAACGTGAAGCCGTTCGACAACATCCACTGCCGCAAGGCCGTGCTCTACGGGGCCGACCACGTCTCGCTGCAGACCGCGCGCGGCGGCCCGGTCGCCGGTGGCGACATCGGCACCAACATGCTGCCGCCGTCCGTCCCGGGCTCCGAGGGCCAGAAGTACGACCCGTACGAGATGGCCGGTGCCAACAAGAACGGCAACGTCGAGAAGGCCAAGGAAGAGCTCAAGGCCTGCGGCAAGCCGAACGGCTTCAAGACCACCATCGCCGTCCGCAACAACAAGCCGGTCGAGGTGGCCACCGCCGAGTCGCTCCAGGCGTCGCTGAAGAAGGTCGGCATCGACGTCGAGATCGACCAGTACGACGGCGCCCAGTACGCCAGCACGGTCGGCAGCCCCTCGAACGTGAAGAAGAAGGGCTACGGCATCATCATCATGGGCTGGGGCCCGGACTTCCCGTCCGTCCAGGGCTACGGTCTCCCGCTGTGGCACAGCGACTACATCCTCGACAGCGCGAACAACAACTTCGCGATGATCGACGACAAGGAGATCGACGGTCTGTTCGCGGACTACCTGACCCAGCTCGACGACGCCGGCAAGGCGAAGATCGCCACTGAGATCAACCACAAGGTGATGGAGGGCGCGTACTACCTGCCCTTCGTCTTCGAGAAGTTCATCAACTGGCGCTCCAACCGACTGGCGAACGTGTACACCACCGACGGCTACAGCGGTATGTACGACTTCGTCAACCTCGGCCTGAAGTCCACGAAGTAACCGGTACACCCGCCGTACGGCACGAAAGGCAGGTGAAGGCCGGCGCGGCGTGACCGTGGGCCGCCGGAAGTCCCCCACCGCCCACAAGGCGTGGGAGGTACCCCCTCCGGCGGCCCGCGGTCCGCAGCGGGCCGCAACCCGTGCTCGCTTATCTCATCAGGCGGCTGTTCGCCGCCGCAGTGATGCTGGTGGTCATCATTCTGGTGGTCTTCGGCATCTTCTTCCTCGTCCCCAAGTGGGCCGGCGTCGACGTCGCCCTGAGCTTCGTGGGCAAGCAGGCGGACCCCGCCGCCGTGGAGGGTGTGCGACAGAAGCTGGGTCTGAGCGACCCGGTCTTCGTCCAGGCCTGGGAGTTCTTCAAGGGCATCTTCGCGGGCCGCACCTACGCGGCCGGTGGTGACGTCACCAACTGCTCCGCGCCGTGCTTCGGTTACTCCTTCCGTACCGAACAGGCCGTCTGGCCGGTGCTGACCGAGCGTTTCCCGGTGACCCTGGCTCTCGCGCTCGGTGCGGCCGTCCTGTGGCTGATCTTCGGCCTCGCCGCCGGTGTGCTCTCCGCGCTCAAGCGGGGCACCCTGTGGGACCGCGGCGCGATGGTCGTCGCGCTGTCGGGTGTCTCCCTGCCCATCTACTTCACCGGCCTGCTCAGCCTGGCGATCTTCTCCCACGGTCTGGGGTGGATCAACGCCGAGTTCGTGCCCCTGGAGGACAGCCTCTCCGGCTGGCTCGGCGGCATGATCCTGCCCTGGGTCACCCTGGCCTTCCTGTACGCCGCGATGTACGCCCGCATCACCCGGGCCACGATGATGGAGATCCTCGGCGAGGACTACATCCGCACCGCGCGTGCCAAGGGCCTCAAGGAACAGGTCGTCATCCGCAAGCACGCCATGCGGTCGACCCTGACCCCGCTGCTCACCATGCTCGGCATGGACCTCGGCGCCCTCATGGGCGGCGCGATCCTGACCGAGACCACGTTCAGCCTCCCCGGCCTCGGCCAGAAGGTTCTGGACGCGATCCAGAACCAGGACCTGCCCTTTATCCTGGGCGTCGTCCTGATCACTTCTCTCGCGGTGCTGATCGCCAACCTCGTGGTGGACATCCTGTACGCCGTGATCGACCCCCGAGTGAGGCTCGCATGACCGACCTGAGCAAGAGCGGAGCGGCCGTGGGCGAGCCCATCGGCACCTCGCCCGCGCCGAGCGCCTTCCTGGAAGTACGCGACCTCAAGGTGCACTTCCCGACCGACGACGGCCTGGTCAAGTCCGTGGACGGGCTCAGCTTCCAGTTGGAGAAGGGCAAGACCCTCGGCATCGTGGGCGAGTCCGGCTCCGGGAAGTCGGTGACCTCGCTCGGCATCATGGGCCTGCACACCGCCGGCCAGTACGGCAGGCGCAAGGCTCAGATATCGGGCGAGATCTGGCTGGACGGCACCGAGCTGCTGTCCGCCGACCCCGACCACGTGCGCAAGCTGCGCGGCCGCGAGATGGCGATGATCTTCCAGGATCCGCTGTCCGCGCTGCACCCGTACTACACGATCGGCCAGCAGATCGTGGAGGCGTACCGCATCCACCACGACGTGGACAAGAAGACCGCCAAGCGCCGTGCCGTGGAGATGCTCGACCGCGTCGGCATCCCCCAGCCGGACAAGCGGGTGGACAGCTACCCGCACGAGTTCTCCGGCGGTATGCGCCAGCGCGCGATGATCGCGATGTCGCTGGTCAACAACCCCGAGCTGCTCATCGCGGACGAGCCGACGACCGCCCTGGACGTGACGGTCCAGGCGCAGATCCTCGACCTCATCCGCGACCTGCAGACGGAGTTCGGCTCCGCGGTCATCATCATCACCCACGACCTGGGCGTAGTCGCCGAACTGGCCGACGACCTCCTGGTGATGTACGGCGGCCGGTGCGTGGAGCGGGGCCCGGCGGAGAAGGTGTTCTACGAGCCCCGGCACCCCTACACCTGGGGCCTGCTCGGCTCGATGCCGCGGCTCGACCGCGACCAGCAGGAACGCCTCATCCCGGTCAAGGGCTCCCCGCCCTCTCTCATCAACCTGCCGTCCGGCTGCGCCTTCAACCCGCGCTGCCCGTACGCCGACGTGCCCAAGGACGACGTCACCCGCACGGTCCGCCCCGAGCTGACCGAGGTCGGCAGCAAGCACTGGGCCGCCTGCCACATGTCGCAGGAGCAGCGGGAGCGTATCTGGACCGAAGAGATTGCGCCGAAGCTGTGAGCGAGAACGCCAAGGACGAAGCAGTGGCCATCCCTGCGCAGAGCGACGGCACACAGAGCGAGGCCGCCGGCACCGCCACCCTCACCAAGGACGCCGCCCCCGGCGAGACCCTGCTGAAGGTGACCGGGCTGCAGAAGCACTTCCCGATCAAGAAGGGCCTGCTGCAGCGCCAGGTCGGCGCGGTGCGCGCCGTCGACGGCATCGACTTCGAGGTCCGGTCCGGCGAGACCCTCGGTGTCGTGGGCGAGTCGGGCTGCGGCAAGTCGACCATGGGCCGGCTGATCACCCGGCTCCTGGAGCCGACCGCCGGCAAGGTCGAGTTCCAGGGCAAGGACATCACCCACCTCGGGGTCGGCGGCATGCGTCCGCTGCGCCGCGACGTGCAGATGATCTTCCAGGACCCGTACTCCTCGCTGAACCCGCGCCACACCATCGGCACGATCATCAGCGCCCCCTTCAAGCTCCAGGGCGTCGAGCCCGAGGGCGGGGTCAAGAAGGAGGTGCAGCGGCTGCTGTCGGTGGTCGGTCTCAACCCCGAGCACTACAACCGCTACCCGCACGAGTTCTCCGGCGGTCAGCGCCAGCGCATCGGCATCGCCCGCGCGCTCGCGCTCAACCCGAAGCTGGTCGTGGCCGACGAGCCGGTCTCCGCGCTCGACGTGTCGATCCAGGCCCAGGTCGTCAACCTGCTCGACGACCTCCAGCAGGAGCTGGGCCTGACGTACGTGATCATCGCGCACGACCTGTCCGTCGTCCGGCACGTCTCGGACCGGATCGCGGTGATGTACCTCGGCAAGATCATGGAGCTGGCCGACCGCGACCTGCTCTACAAGACGCCGATGCACCCGTACACCAAGGCGCTGATGTCGGCGGTCCCGATCCCGGACCCGTCCCGCAAGTCGGCCAAGAGCGAGCGCATCCTGCTCAAGGGCGACGTGCCCTCGCCGATCGCCCCGCCGAGCGGGTGCCGCTTCCACACCCGGTGCTGGAAGGCGACGCAGGTCTGCACGACGACCGAGCCGCCGCTGAAGGAGCTGCGTCCCGGCCAGCAGGTGGCCTGCCACCACCCGGAGAACTTCGAGGACCAGGCCCCGCAGGACGTCGTCCTGCTCTCCGACGCCAAGGAGGCGGCGGAGCTGGTGTCCGAGAAGGCCCTGACCGAGTCGGCGCAGACCTCGGCGGCGGTCGCCGCGGAGGTCGACGCGGCGGAGACCGAGCCCGGCACGGAGCCGGCCGGGGGCACCAAGTCGGCTGAGGGCCCGGAGCCTGCCGAGGGCACGGAGCCTGCCAAGGGCGAGGAGTCTGCCGAGGACGACGGTTCGGCCGAGGACGCCGGTTCGGCCGAGGGCAGCAAGTCGGCCGAGGGCACCAAGTCGGCTGGGGGCTCGGAATCCGCCGAGGACGCCGAACCCGCCGGGGACGACGGTCCGGCCGAGGACGCCGGTGCGGTCGAAGACGACGGTCCGGCCGCGGACGCCGGTACCGCCGAGGGCACCGACGAGGAGCCTCCCGCCAAGGGGAAGTGAGCTCGTCCCGCGCCGGTGAGCCCCCGCCTTCGTTCGTGAGGCGGGGGCTCACCGGCAGGTGAGAATGGCGGGGTGTACGAGCAACTCTTCAGCCCCACCGTCCAGCACACGCTCGACCTGATCGGCATCTTCGTCTTCGCCATCTCCGGCGCGCTGCTGGCCGTACGCAAGAACTTCGACGTCTTCGGCATCGCCGTCCTCGCCGAGGTCACCGCGCTGGGCGGCGGGCTCTTCCGTGACCTGGTCATCGGTGCCGTACCGCCCGCGGCCTTCACGGACCTGGGGTACTTCATCACCCCGCTCTTCGCCACCCTGCTGGTCTTCTTCCTCCACCCCCACGTGGAGCGCCTCCAGACCGGCGTGAACATCTTCGACGCGGCCGGCCTCGGCCTGTTCTGCGTCGCCGGCACGACCAAGGCGTACGACTACGGGCTCGGCCTGACCGCCTCCGCCTGCCTGGGCCTGGCCACCGCCGTGGGCGGCGGCGTACTGCGGGACGTGCTGGCCAACGAGGTGCCCTCGCTGCTGCGCTGGGACCGCGACCTGTACGCCGTCCCGGCGATCGTCGGCGCCACCATGGTGGCCCTGTGCATCCGCTACGACGCCCTCACCTCATTCACCACCGGGCTCGCGGTCGTCACGGCCTTCGTCCTGCGGCTGCTCGCCCTGCGGTTCCACTGGCGGGCGCCGCGCGCCTGGAACCGGCGGTCGACGGTGTCGGAGGGGGAGTGAGGCCCGGGGCTCCCGACTACGTCCCTAGGCCGTGTCCGGGACGTCCTTGACGAACAGCAACCCGTCGATCGCGGCCAGGTGGGCCGGGTCGAGCGAGGCGTAGCCGAACCAGGGGGACACGCGGGGCGCGGGCCGCGGGTCGCCGAGCGCGGCGGTCAGCCGGGAGACGTCGACGACGCACCGGTCCCGAGGGAGCGCGTACAGGAGTCCCTCGACGGTCTCCGGTGGCGGGGCGTCCACGCCCTGGTGCCGGATCGTGCCGAGGGCCGTGGCCACGAAGGCGTACTCCGCACCGAGCCGGGCGCTCACCAGCGCACCGGCGCTCCACCACTCCACCGGCCCCTGCCACATCCGCATCGTGCTCTTCACCCGCTGGAAATGGGCGTTCTGCGCGTGGACCAACGCCGGGCCCCGAGCGGCGAGCGCGAGGAGGTTGTCGGCCATCATCCGGTCCCGCAGACCCAGCAGCCGGTTCATGCGCGCCGGTGAGGTGTCGGCCATCCAGCGGTGGTAGCGCAGGAGGCCGGTCGCGGTGCGCCCGTGGAGGCGTGCCCGGTCCCAGTCGTCCCGCGAGGTCGCCGCGAGCAGGTGCGGCGTGTGCTCGTCGAGCAGCGAGACCAGGTCGTCGGCGAGCGTCCGCAGCTCCCCGGCCTCGGCCGACCGGCCCACGGACCGGGCCGGGTCCGTCATCGCGGCGGGCTCGGCCCACCGGTCGTCGGCGCCGAGCAGGCGGTCGAGTACCTCGGCGGTGCAGGGGAGCAGATCCGCGTCCACCCGGGCCGAGAGGTAGCCGTGCAGCGCGGTCAGGGCCTGCCGGGGGCTCGCGGCGCCGGTGATCTCCAGTGGTCCGTCGAAACCGGCGAAGCGGAGCCGCTCGGACGCCGGCCGGCCGGCGTCGCCGACGCGCTCGTTGTGGGCGCGCATCCAGCGGACGAGCTCGCGGTTGGCCGCGGACGCGCCGAACCCGTGGCTGAAACCGTGCTCCATGACCTCGTCGAGGGTGCCCCTGCCCGAGGTGACGTAGTCGTCCACGACCAGGCCCATCAGGCAGTCGCTCTCGATCGCGATCGTCCGGTAGCCGTGCTGTTCGACGAGTTGCCGGAACAGTTCGTTGCGCACCTCGAGCAGGGCGTCCTCGCCGTGGGTGGGCTCGCCCAGGGCGAGCAGCCTGGGCCGGGCAGGGAGCAGCCCCATGACGGCGGCGGCCTCGACGGGACGGACGGTGTCTTCGATGTCGGTAGCCATGCCTTCAACGCTATCGTTGAACTTTCGGTTGAAGGTTCCGAGCGATATCGTCCTGACCATGGCGCGAAAGCTTCAAAGTGGTGACAGGCTCAGGCCGGTCGACCTGGCACGCCGGCACGGACTGTCCACGCAGGCCGTCAGGAACTACGAGGAGGCCGGCATCCTCCCGGACGCCGGCCGCACGGCGCACGGATACCGCACCTACACCCCACTGCACGCGCGGGCACTGGACGCGTTCCTCGCCCTGGTGCCCGGGCACGGCCACCAGCCGGCCGCGTCGATCATGCGGGCCGTGAACCGGGGTGCCGTGGACGAGGCGTACCGGCTCATCGACGAGAGCCACGCCCAACTGCTCGACGACCGGCGCACACTCCGGGCCGTGGAGGAGGCGCTGCGCGACCTGGCGCCCACCCCGCTGCCCGCGCCCGGGGCGGCGGCGCCGGGTTCCGGCGGCAGGTTCGTCGGGCCGCTGGCGGCGGAGCTGGACATCCGGCCCGCGACACTGCGCAAGTGGGAGCGCGCCGGGCTGGTGCGCCCGCGCCGCGACCCGCTGACCGGGTACCGCGTCTACGACGAGGCCGACGTGCGGGACGCCCGGCTGGCCCGCCAGCTCAGGCGGGGCGGCTACCTGCTGGAGCAGATCGGCCCCGTGATCGCGCAGGTGCGGGCGGCCGGTGGGCTGGAGCCGCTGGAGGCCACCCTGCGCGACTGGCACGGCCGGGTGTCCGCGCGCGGACGGGCGATGCTGACGGGGGCCGCCGAACTGGAGGCGTACCTCCGGGAGCGGGGATGAGATCCCGGTCCGGGACCACAGAAAAAGCTACCGCTTAGTAGTTTCGTGTTGTACCGTGCATCCATGCCAGAAGCAGCCTCCGCAGCGGCCACGCGGGCCACCATCGGCGACAGCGAGTTCGACCGGGACACCGCCGTCACCCGGCGCGCCCCGGGTGTCTACGACATCGACCTCTCCGCCGGCTGGACGATCATCAACGCCGTCAACGGCGGCTATCTGCTGGCCGTCCTGGGCCGTGCCCTCGGGGACGCCCTTCCGCATCCCGACCCCTTCACCATCTCGGCGCACTACCTCACCGCCTCCCGGCCGGGGCCGGCGGTCGTGCGCACGGAGACCGTCCGGACGGGGCGCACGCTCTCCACCGGCCAGGCCTCCCTCTTCCAGTACGACGACGAGGGCAACGAGGTCGAGCGCATCCGCGTCCTCGCCTCCTACGGCGACCTCGACGCGCTGCCCGACGACGTCCGCACCTCGGCGCGGCCGCCCGCGATCGCGCCGATGGACCAGTGCTTCGGCACGGAGGACGGCCCCGCCCCCGTCGACGGCAGCTCGGCCATCACCGACCGGCTGATGCTCAGGCTGGACCCCGCCACGCTGGGCTGGGCGCTCGGCCGGCCCTCCGGCCGGGGCGAGATGCGGGCCTGGTTCGGGCTCGCCGACGGCCGCGACGCCGACCCCCTGTCGATGCTCCTCGCGGTGGACGCGCTGCCCCCGACCGCCTTCGAGCTCGGGCTCAAGGGCTGGGTGCCGACGGTCGAGCTGACCGCGCACGTGCGGTGCCGCCCGGCGCCCGGACCGCTGCGCGTCTCCGTCACCACCCGCAACCTCGCGGGCGGCTTCCTGGAGGAGGACGCCGAGGTCTGGGACAGCGCCGACCGCCTGGTGGCCCAGTCCCGCCAACTGGCCCGGGTCCGGCTCGGCTGACCGGCGGACCCCAGGGGTGCGCCGGCGCCCCGTGAAGACCGGCCCGTGCCACCCACCGGGACGTCGAGGCCCTGTCCGCCTCCGGCGTCCCGGTGGGTGGCGTGCCCGCGTCCGGCGTCCCGGTCTGAGGCGTGCCCGCCGGCGGTCGGGGAACCGTCAGTCCAGCCAGTGCCGGCGGCCGATGCTGATCAGTCGCATCTGGCGGGTCGCGGTGTCGGCGGCGCGCCGGCGTGCCTCGTCCGCAGCCTCCGGTGTCTCCAGGACCTCCAGGACCTCCAGGAACAGGGAGCCCGTGACGAGCATCTGGTCGACGTAGAGACCCGCGAGCATCAGCAGGTCGGCGTCGCTCCAGCCCGCCGACACCGGGTCCTTGGCCAGCTCGGCCTTCACCTCTTCGGCGAACCGGGCCAGTTGCTCGCGTATGGCGTCCCGCACCGGCTGGACCCCGCCGTGCCGCTCGCGGGCGATGAACCGGACGTGGGCGGGGTACGCCGCCACGTGACCGGCGATCAACTCGACCGCGCGGGCGATGCGTTCATCGCTGTCCTCGGCCGGCGCCACCGTGGTCCGGATCATCGGGTGCAGCCTGCCCAGCGCCTCCTCGACCAGCGCCACGCCGAGGTCGGCGGTGGAGTGGAAGTGCCGGTAGAAGGCGCTCGGGGCGACGCCCACGGCGCGCGTGACCTCGCGCAGGCCCAGGCTGCTCAGGCTCTGCTCCTCCAGCAGCCCCAGGGCGGCGTCCAAAAGCGCCTGCCGGGTCTTCTGCTTCTGGGCCTGCCGGACGCCGGGGGTGTGACTCATGCCATGCAGTTAACAACTGTTCTCCGGAATTGAAAAGCCGTACGGCGCGCTAGACTCGATGGTCAGTGAACAACTGTAACTACAATCGTTCACCCAAGGTTGGGGGATCCGCTCCATGCTGTTTCTCGTCGCCGCACTGCTGCTCCTCGGCGTGATGCTGGGCACCGTCGCCCACGCGCCGCTCACCTTCTCCGTCGCCCTCGGCCTGGTCATCGCCGGCTGGCTCGGCATCTTCGCGATCCGCGAGCGGCACGGCCGCCGGCGGAGCACCTCCGCCCACTGACGCATGTCACCGACGCACGGTAGGGAGAACACCATGCAGCTCACCGCACCGGCCACCACCCGCCGGACCGGCATCCGGGACACCGACGGCATGGCCGTCGCCTCCTTCGTCCTCGGTCTGCTCGGTCTGCTCGTCCTCAACGTCTTCCTCGGCCCGATGGCCATCGTCCTGGCGGGCGTCGCCCTGTGGCGCGGCACCGCCCGCCGCGGCCGGGCCCTGCTCGGCCTCGGACTGGGCATCGCCGACCTGTTGGTCCTGGTGGCGTTCATGGCCGCGGACGACACGATGTCGTGGAGCTTTTGAGCCAGGTCGCGCGCTCCGCCGCGCCGTCCGTGCCGCCGCGCGCGTAATGCGGCCAACCTTGATCTGAGGCCGGACGGAACCGCCCCGTAGAATCGGCCGCACCATGGCTTACCTCGACCACGCCGCGACCACCCCGATGCTTCCCGAGGCAGTCGAGGCACTCACCGCGCACCTGAGCGTCACCGGCAACGCCTCCTCCCTCCACGCGTCCGGCCGGCGCGCACGGCGCACCGTCGAGGAGGCCCGCGAGACCCTCGCCGAAGCCCTCGGCGCCCGCCCCAGCGAGGTGGTCCTCACCTCCGGCGGCACCGAGGCCGACAACCTCGCCGTCAAAGGCCTGTACTGGGCCCGCCGCGACGCCGACCCGGCCCGCACCCGGGTCCTGGCCAGCCCCGTCGAACACCACGCGGTCCTCGACGCCGTCCACTGGCTCGGCGAACACGAGGGCGCGACGATCGAGTACCTGCCCGTGGACGCCCACGGCCGCGTCCACCCCGAGGCGCTGCGCGAGGCCATCGCCCGCAACCCCGGCGACGTCGCCCTCGCCACCGTCATGTGGGCCAACAACGAGATCGGCACCATCATGCCGGTCCGTGAACTCGCCGACGTGGCGGCCGGGTTCGACGTCCCGCTGCACGCCGACGCGGTTCAGGCGATCGGGCAGCTCCCGGTCGACTTCGCCGCCTCGGGCCTCGCCGCGATGACGGTTTCCGGCCACAAGATCGGCGGCCCCTACGGCATCGGCGCGCTGCTCCTCGGCCGCGAGTACAGCCCCGTGCCGGTCCTGCACGGCGGCGGCCAGGAACGCCACGTCCGCTCCGGCACCCTCGACGTCCCCGCCGTCGCCTCCTTCGCGGTCGCCGCCCGCCTCGCCGCCGAACAGCGCGAGTGGTTCGCCCGCGAGATAGGCGCCCTGCGCGACGACCTGGTCGACGCCGTCCGCACGGCGGTGCCGGACGCGATCCTCGGCGGCGACCCGGCACCGGAGGGCCGCCTCCCCGCCAACGCCCACTTCACCTTCCCGGGCTGCGAGGGCGACTCCCTCCTCCTGCTGCTCGACGCCCAGGGCATCGAGTGCTCCACCGGCTCCGCCTGCACCGCGGGCGTCGCCCAGCCCAGCCACGTCCTGCTGGCCACCGGCACCGCCCCCGACCTCGCCCGCGGCACGCTGCGCTTCTCCCTCGGCCACACCTCCACGGCGGCCGACGTCGAGGCCCTCGCCAAGGCGATCGGCCCGGCGGTGGAGCGGGCCCGGGCGGCGGGGCTGAGCTAGCTCGAGCTAGGCGCCGGACCGGGACGGACCGCTCGACGGGCTGTCCGAAGGGGCGCTGGTCGCCGCCCGCCGCACCAGCTTCATGTACCGGTCCCAGTCCCAGTGCGGCCCCGGATCGGTGTGATCGGTGCCCGGCACCTCCACGTGGCCGATGATGTGCTCGCGGTCCAGGGGTATGTCGTAGCGCGCGCAGATCCCCGCCGTCAGCCGCGCGGAGGCCGCGTACATCTCGTCGGTGAGATCCTGCGGCCGGTCCACGAAGCCCTCGTGCTCGATGCCGACACTGCGTTCGTTGTAGTCGCGGTTGCCCGCGTGGTACGCGACGTCCAGCTCGCGGATCATCTGGGTGACGCGGCCGTCCTGCCCGACGATGTAGTGCGTGGCCGCCTTGTGCCCGGGATCCTGGAACGCCCTCACCGCGCTCGCGAAACTGCCCTGCGTGACATGGACGATCACCATGTCGACGCCGAATTCGTCGGGCCGGTCCGCGCGCCGCCAGTTCTCGTCCGACGCCGCGACCCACCGGGCGCCGGAGTAGTCGACGACGCCCTCCTCGCGGGGCCGCTCGACTCCCGGTACCCGCCACCACAGGCGGGCCAGCTCGTCGCGCGCCAGCACCGCCGTGCCCACGGCCGCCGCCGTGCCGCCGACGATCAGCGCCCGCCTGCCGATACGCCGGTCCGCGTCCTTGGACCCGCCGGTAGACCCGCCGGCGGAACCCCCGGCGGTAGAGCTGCTGGATTCACGCTTCGCCCCCATGCGATCTTCAACGCATACTCGCGGGCTCCGGTTCCCGGCTCCCCGTACCCTGGAAGGGTTATGACTGAGACCCCGCAGCGCACCCGCCCCCTCCGCGTCCTCGCCGCCATGTCGGGCGGAGTCGACTCCGCCGTAGCCGCCGCCCGTGCGGCCGAGGCGGGGCACGACGTGACCGGCGTCCACCTCGCACTCTCCGCGAACCCCCAGTCCTTCCGCACGGGCGCGCGGGGCTGTTGCACCATCGAGGACTCGCGGGACGCCCGCCGCGCGGCGGACGTCATCGGCATCCCGTTCTACGTGTGGGACCTCGCCGACCGCTTCCGGGAGGACGTGGTCGAGGACTTCGTCGCCGAGTACGAGGCAGGCCGCACCCCGAACCCCTGCCTGCGCTGCAACGAGAAGATCAAGTTCGCCGCGCTGCTCGACAAGGCCCTGGCCCTGGGCTTCGACGCCGTCTGCACCGGCCACTACGCCAAGGTGATCCTGCGCGAGGACGGCGTACGCGAGCTGCACCGCGCCTCCGACATGGCCAAGGACCAGAGCTACGTCCTCGGGGTGCTCGACGACCGGCAGCTCGCGCACGCGATGTTCCCGCTCGGCGACACCCTCACCACCAAGGACGAGATCCGCGCGGAGGCCGAGCGCAGGGGACTGGCCGTCGCCAAGAAGCCCGACTCGCACGACATCTGCTTCATCGCCGACGGCGACACCCAGGGCTTCCTGGCCGACCGGCTGGGCAAGGCCGAGGGCGACATCGTCGACGAGGCGGGCAACCGGCTCGGCACCCACGAGGGCGCCTACGGCTACACCATCGGCCAGCGCAAGGGCCTGCGGATCGGCACCCCGGCTCCCGACGGCAAGCCGCGCTACGTCCTGGACATCTCCCCGGTGACCAACACGGTGACGGTCGGCCCCGCGGACGCCCTCGACGTCAACGCACTGCGGGCGATCAAGCCCCGCTGGTGCGGCGCCGCCCCGACCGGGCCCGGCACCTACACCGCCCAGCTCCGCGCCCACGGCGGCGAGACCGAGGTCCGGGCCGAGCTGGTCGACGGGACCCTGGAGGTGACGTTCACGCAGCCGGTGCGCGGCGTCGCCCCCGGCCAGGCGATCGTGCTGTACGACGGCACGCGCGTGGTGGGCTCGGCGACGATCGCGTCCACCACGCGCGTGCCGGCCGGCGTGGCCTGAGCGGCGGGGCGACGTCCGGCACCCCGCCGACGCCGCCGACGCCGCGGCCCTCGCGGCCCCCGCTCAGTTCGCGAAGAAGTCCGCCAGCACCGGCGCCAGCACGCCCGGCTCCACCACGTGGCTCTGCCCCTCCAGGGTGCGGTACGTGCCCCGGGGCGCCGCCTCGGCGATCGCCCGCGCCGCCTCGCGCATCCACTCGGGGCTCGCGCCGCCGGCCAGGGCGAGCAGCGGCGCGGTGACCGAGGCGAGCTCGGACCGGGGGACCCGGCTGTCGCCCATCGCCGCGTCGTCGTACGCCAGACTCGGCGCGAGCGACTCCATACCGGCCCACATGGGGGACTGGCGGGCACCCCGGATCATCTCCTCACCCAGGCCGGTGAGCCGCAGGAACAGCTCCACCGCGTCCCCGCGCCGCCCCTGACCGAGGGCCTCGGCCAGCCGCCCGGTGTACTCGGCGGCGGCCCGCGCGGCGGCGTCGTCCATGGCGTACGGCACCTCGTACACGGCCACCCGGGCCACCGGCAGTCCGCTCGCCGCCGCCCGCAGCACCAGCGCGCCGCCGGAGGAGACGCCGTACAGCGACGCCTCGCCGCCCACCGCCTCGATCAGCGCCGCCAGGTCCTCGACCTCGCGTTCCACCGCGAAGGGCGCCGTGTCACCGCTCGCGCCGCGGCCCCGGCGGTCGTACACGGTGACCTCGAAGCGGTCCGACAGCTCCGCCGCCAGCGGCGCCACCGCCGCGCCCGTCGACATGGCGCCGCTGACGAGGACGACCGCGGGGCCCCGCCCGGTGCTCTCGTAGGCGATGCGCGTGCCGTCGCGCGAAAGGGTTCTCTTCTCCATGCCTGTGCAGACTGCCCTACGGCACGCGGCCAACCGGTCAGGACACGAACCGGTCAGGACACCTCGACGTCGTAGAAGCAGAGGTGGTCCTTGATCCGAGCCACCTCCGGCTCCGGGTCCGGGTACGCCCAGACCAGGTCCGCCGCGTCCGGCAGCGACCAGTAGGAGGCGTCGCCCTTGAAGGGACAGTGGGTGTGCGTGCCGGACGGCGTCAGCAGATCGAGCCGTACGTCGTCGGCCGGGATGTAGTACCGCTCCGGACAGCCCGTCTCCCGCAGGACCAGCGCCCGGTCGCTCTCGGCCAGGAGCTGCTCGCCGCGCACCACGCGCACGTGCCGGTCGCTCGGCTCGACGGTGATGCGGTGTCCCTTGAGCCCGTTGAGTCCCTTGGTCACGGTTCGTCCTCCTCGGTAGCCGGCTCTCCTGGTGACAGCGCGGCCGGAAGCCGGGTTCTTCCCCGTGGGGCGCCGAACGTACCGTTGCCCCATGAACATCTGCGTCTTCCTCTCCGCCGCCGACCTCGACGAGCGCTACACGCGCCCCGCGAAGGAGTTCGCCGAACTGCTCGGAAAGGGCGGCCACACCCTCGTGTGGGGCGGTTCCGACGTCGGGCTGATGAAGGTGGTCGCCGACGGCGTGCAGGAGTCCGGAGGGCGGCTGCTGGGGGTCTCCGTGGACTTCCTGGCGGCCAAGGCACGCGAGGGCGCCGACGAGATGGTGATCGCGCGGGACCTCGCCGAGCGCAAGCGGCTGCTGCTGGAGAAGGCCGACGCCGTGGTGATCATGGTGGGCGGCACCGGCACGCTGGACGAGGCGACCGAGATCCTGGAGCTGAAGAAGCACGGGCACACCGACAAGCCCGTCGTCCTGCTCAACACGGCCGGCTTCTACGACGGCCTCAAGGAGCAGTTCCGCCGCATGGAGGACGAGGGCTTCCTGCCCCGCCCCCTCACCGAGCTGGTGTTCTTCGCCGAGGAGCCGGTCGGCGCGCTCGCGTACCTGGAGGAGAGCCAGGGCATCGAGTGAGCCGCCGGTGATGCGAGCATGGCGGGCATGGCTACACATGTGATCACCGGAGCGGGCTCCGGCATCGGCGCGGCCGTCGCCCGCCGCCTGCACGAACGCGGCGACGAGATCGTGCTGCACGCGCGCGACGCGGGCCGCGCGAAGGAACTGGCGGCCGCCTTCCCCGGCGCGAAGACGCTGGTCGGCGACCTGACCGACCCGGACAAGCTCTCCTGGGCCTTCTCCCACCAGAGCCTGCCCGACCGCGTGGACTCGCTGCTGCACATCGCCGGGGTGGTCGACCTCGGCCCGGTCGGCGACCTCACGTCGAAGACCTGGCGCAACCAGCTCAACGTCAACCTGGTCGCCCCCGCCGAGCTGACCCGCCTCTTCCTGCCCCAGTTGCGCGTCGCCCAGGGCCACGTGCTGTTCGTCAACTCCGGCTCCGGCCTCAACGCCCACGCCGGCTGGTCCGCGTACGCCGCCTCCAAGCACGGCCTGAAGGCGCTGGCCGACGCCCTGCGCCAGGAGGAGCACGCGAACGGTGTCCGGGTCACCTCGGTCTACCCCGGCCGCACCGCCAGCCCCATGCAGGCCAAGGTCCACCAGCAGGAGGGCAAGGAGTACGACCCCGCGAAGTGGATCGACCCCGAGTCGGTCGCCACGACGATCCTGATGGCCCTGGACCTGCCG
This sequence comes from Streptomyces pactum, assembly GCF_002005225.1. Lineage (NCBI taxonomy): Bacteria > Bacillati > Actinomycetota > Actinomycetes > Kitasatosporales > Streptomycetaceae > Streptomyces > Streptomyces pactum. The sequence continues at coordinate 2,735,537 of NZ_CP019724.1, read as the reverse complement.
AGGGACGCGGAGGTCAACGACCTGACGGTGCGCCCGGGACGGTGACGGCCCGCCGGGGTGCCGGCCGCGTCCTCCCGCATAGGCTGGCCGGGTGAGCGACAACAGCCAGACCAGCCCGCGCCTCGGCCCCGCCACCGGCATCGGCTCGATGCCCGGCGACGACGCCCGCGAGGCCGTCAAGACCGCCACCGGCACCTTCGAGGACTTCCCCTTCCTCCCCGAGCTGCCCGCCCGCGGCCCCGGCGCCGACATGATCGGCCGCACCGCGGGGATGCTCGTCGAGCTGTACGCACGTGTGGAGCCCAGCGGCTGGCGGCTCGGCGACCGGCCGGGCCGGGACACCAAACGGGCCCGGGCCTGGCTCGGGGAGGACCTCGACGCCCTGGAGGAGTTCACCCAGGGCCACGAGGGACCGTTGAAGGTCCAGGCCGTCGGCCCCTGGACGCTGGCCGCCGCCCTGGAGCTCAGGAACGGGGAGGCGGTGCTCTCCGACGCCAGCGCGGCCCGCGACCTCGCCGCCTCGCTCGCGGAAGGGCTGCGCCTGCACCTGGCGGAGGTCCGGCGCCGCGTGCCCGGCGCCCGGGTCGTGCTCCAGCTCGACGAGCCGTCCCTCACCGCCGTACTGCGCGGCCAGGTGCGGAGTGCCAGCGGCTACCGCACCCACCGGGCCGTCGACCGCCAGGTCGTCGAGGCCGCCCTTCGCGACGTCGCCGGGGTGCACGGCGACGGGCCCGTCGTGGTCCACTCCTGCGCACCGGACGTACCGTTCGCCCTGCTGCGCCGGGCGGGCGTCGCGGGCGTCTCCTTCGACTTCTCGCTCCTCACCGAGCGTGACGACGACGCGATCGGCGAGGCCGTCGAAGGCGGCACCCGGCTGTTCACCGGTGTCGTGCCCGGCACGGAGGCCGCACTGTCAGACCCTGCCGGTAGCGTCATGGGTGTCAGAACGCTGTGGCGCAGGCTGGGGCTGCATCCGGGGCTTCTCGCGGAGGCGGTCACCGTCACTCCGGCGTGCGGACTCGCGGGCGCGTCCCCCGAGTACGCCCGCCGGGCGCTCGCCCACTGCGTCCAGGCGGCGAGATCCCTCGCGGACAACCCAGAGTAACGGGAGGACAACACGGTGGCCGGCGACAAGCAGGCGGAGACGACGAGCGTGCCCGCCGAGGCGCGCGAGAAGCACGTGCAGCTCGCTGAGCAGATCGAGGAGCACCGCTTCCGGTACTACGTGAAGGACGCCCCCGTCGTCAGCGACGCGGACTTCGACCGGCTGCTGCGTTCCCTGGAGGAGCTGGAGGAGGAGTACCCGGAGCTGCGCACCCCGGACTCCCCGACCCAGAAGGTCGCCGGTTCCTACGAGACGGAGTTCACGGCCGTAGAGCACCGCTCCCGCATGCTCTCCCTCGACAACACCTTCAACGACGAGGAGCTGGCCGCCTGGACCGAGCGCATCGCCAAGGAGCTGGGCGAGCAGGAGTACCACTTCCTGTGCGAGCTGAAGGTGGACGGACTCGCCGTCAACCTCACCTACGAGCGTGGCCGCCTCGTCCGCGCCGCCACCCGCGGCGACGGCCGCACCGGCGAGGACATCACGCCCAACGTCCGCACCATCGCCGACATCCCGGAGCGCCTGACGGGGGACGAGGTGCCCGACCTCGTGGAGATCCGCGGCGAGGTCTACTTCCCGATGGAGAAGTTCCAGGAGCTCAACGCCCGGTTGACCGCGGCGGGTGACAAGCCGTTCGCCAACCCGCGCAACGCGGCGGCCGGTTCGCTGCGCCAGAAGGACCCGCGCGTCACCGCCTCCCGTCCGCTGCACATGGTGGTCCACGGCATCGGTGTCCTGGAGGGCTTCAAGGGCATGACCCGCCTCTCCCAGGCCTACGACCTGCTCAAGACCTGGGGCCTGCCCACCTCCCCGCACAACCGCGTGGTCGACGGCCTCGGCGGCGTACGGGACTTCATCGCCCACTACGGCGAGAACCGGCACTCCGTGGCGCACGAGATCGACGGCGTCGTCGTCAAGCTCGACGAGATCCGCCTCCAGGGACGCCTCGGCTCCACGGCCCGCGCACCGCGCTGGGCCATCGCGTACAAGTACGCGCCGGAAGAGGTCAACACCAAGCTCGTCGACATCAAGGTGGGTGTCGGCCGCACCGGCCGCGTCACACCGTACGCGCAGGTCGAGCCGGTCACGGTGGCCGGCAGCGAGGTGGAGTTCGCCACCCTGCACAACCAGGAGGTCGTCAAGGCCAAGGGCGTGCTCATCGGCGACACCGTGGTGCTGCGCAAGGCCGGTGACGTCATCCCGGAGATCCTCGGCCCGGTCGCCGACCTGCGGGACGGCAGCGAGCGCGAGTTCGTGATGCCGGCCGAGTGCCCCGAGTGCGGGACGCCGCTGAAGGCCATGAAGGAGGGCGACATCGACCTCCGGTGCCCCAACGCCCGCACGTGCCCTGCCCAGTTGCGTGAGCGCGTCTCCTACCTGGCCGGCCGGGAGTGCCTGGACATCGAGCACTTCGGCGGCGTCGTGGCGGCCGCGCTGACCGGGCCGCTGGAGCCGCCGCGGCCGCCGCTGGAGGACGAGGGCGACCTCTTCGACCTCACCGTCGAGAAACTGCTGCCCATCAAGGCGTACGTCCTCGATCCGGACAGCGGGCTGCCCAAGCGCGACCCCAAGACCGGCGAGGAGAAGATCGTCACGGTCTTCGCCAACAAGGAGGGCGAGCCGAAGAAGAACACCCTCGCGCTGCTCAGGCACATCGAGGAGGCCAAGACCCGCCCGCTCGCCCGCTTCCTCAACGGGCTCTCCATCCGGTACGTGGGGCCCGTCGCCGCCCAGGCCCTCGCCCGGGAGTTCCGCTCCGTCGACCGCATCGAGCAGGCCACCGAGGAGGAGCTGGCGAACACCGACGGGGTGGGCGACACCATCGCCGCCGCCGTCAAGGAGTGGTTCGCCGAGGAGTGGCACCGCGAGATCGTCCGCAAGTGGAAGGCGGCCGGAGTTCCGCTGGAGGACCGGTCGACGGGGGAGGACGAGGGGCCGCGCCCGCTCGAAGGACTCACCGTCGTCGTCACCGGCACCCTGGAGAACTTCACCCGGGACGGAGCCAAGGACTCCCTGCAGAGCAGGGGCGCGAAAGTGACCGGGTCGGTGTCCAAGAAGACGTCGTTCGTCGTGGTCGGCGACAACCCCGGGTCGAAGTACGACAAGGCGATGCAACTGAAGGTGCCGGTTCTGAACGAGGACGGTTTCACCGTCCTGCTCGAACAAGGACCCGAAGCGGCGGCCGACGTCGCACTTTCGGCTGAGGAATAGCGGTTGAAGGCCACCCGATCGGCGCATACCAGATGCATACGGATGGCCGGGTCGCATTCGGGCAACCGTCGACGACCGGTGCCCCTGGAAGCCTTCCGCGGCCTACTGTTGAGGTGTGCGCCCGCCGTGCCCGGATGCGGTCGGGGCATCCCCCTGCCCCCGAGGGACAGGGGGAAGGGTTCTCCAACGCGGAGCCGTTGATGGATGTCGGGCGTCGGGCCGCGTGGCGTGGGCACCGCCGGCTGTGAGAGGGACGGGAATGGAACCGACCGAGAGCGCCGCCGCGGGCTCACGGCTGAGCCTGCGTCGCATGGTGGGCGCGTGGCACGTGAGCCGGTGGCCCGGGCAGCGCGGTGGTGGCGCACCGCATCCCGCGGCGACCGCCCGCGGCTCCGCGCCGCCGGCCGCCCGCCACCCCTCCGTCCTGCCCGACACCGACGGCGAACGGCACCTCGCCTGGCCCGCGTTGCCCTCGGCCGTCGTCGCGGCCGCCGCCTTCGTGCTGGGCGCCGGTTTCTACCGGGCGTTCACCGACGGCCACGCCCTCTTCCCGTCCGGCACCGTCGGCTGGTCCCTGGCCGTGCTGACCGGCATCGTCGTAGGCCACCTGGTCATGCTCGGCCGCTCCCGCTGGTGGGGCGGCACCGGATCCGGCGCCGCCCTCACCCTCTCCGTCCTGCTGCTGTACGGCTGGGTTCCGGCCGGCATGGTCAGCCTCACCGTCGTCGTCCTGGTCGGCATAGCCCGTCGGGGCCGCTGGCGGCAGGGCGTCCTGCACGGCGCGGTCGACATCCTCGGCATCGCCGCGGGCGCCCTGGTGCTGGGCGTCTGCGGTTCCGTACCCTCCGTCGAGGACCCCTGGGACCCCGACACCTGGGGTGTGTACGCGGCGCCCAAGGTGGTGCTCGTCGCGGTCGCCTACCTCGCCGTGACCCGCGCCCTGTTGTGGTACCTGCAGACACCGCGCGTCGGCCTGCCCACCGTCGCCCGCACCGCCCTGGTCAGACAGGGCCTGGTCGCCGTGGCACTGCTCGGCATCGCCCCGCTGGTCTGCGTGGTCGCGGTCGCCAAGCCGCTGCTGCTGCCGCTGTTCGCCATCCCGCTGATCGCCCTCGACTCGACCCTGTGGATCGCCCGCGCTCGCGCCGAGGAGCAGTTGCGGGACCCTCTCACCGGACTGCCCAACCGGCAGTGGCTCCTCGAGCGCACCTGGGCCGCGCTGGACGACGCCGAGCGCATCGGCGCCCGCGCCGCCCTGATGCTGATCGACCTCGACCGCTTCCGGTCGGTCAACGACACCCTCGGACACCTCGCCGGCGACCGGCTGCTGCTGCAGACGGCCGACCGGCTGCGGCAGGCCCTGCCGCGCGGGGCGGAGGCCGCGCGGCTCGGCGGCGACGAGTTCGCCGTCTTACTGCCCGTCGCCGACTCCACCACGTCGGCGACCCGGATCGCCCGCGGCCTCGTGGCCGCGCTCAGTTCCCCGATGGATCTGGACGGGCTCACCCTCGTCCTGGAGGCCAGCGCCGGTGTCGCCGTCTTCCCCGACCACGCGCTGGACGCCGAAGGACTGCTGCGCCGCGCCGACGTGGCGATGTACCAGGCGAAGCGGGACCGCACCGGCGTGGAGGTCTACGAGTCCAAGCGGGACTCCAACACCCCGGACCGGCTCGGCCTCCTGGGCGACCTGCGCCGGGCTCTGGACGCCCGCGAGGTCGAGCTGCACTACCAGCCCAAGGTCCGCTTCGACGGACAGGTCGCGGGCCTGGAGGCCCTGGTCCGCTGGGTGCACCCCGAGCGCGGCAAGGTGCCGCCGGACGAGTTCATAGCGATCGCCGAGTCCTCGGGGCTGATGCCCCACCTCACCGAGTACGTGCTGGAGACGGCGCTCGAACAGGTCGCCCGCTGGCGCTCCCAGGGCCTGTTCGTGCCGGTCGCGGTCAACGTCTCCCCGCGCGACGTCCACACCCCCGGCTTCGCGGGCTCCGTGGCCGCCCGGCTGGCCCGGCACGGCGTCCCCGCCGGAGCGCTGCAACTGGAGATCACGGAACACGTCCTCCTGGAGGACCCGCAGCGCGCCGCCGACACCCTCAACGCGCTGACCGGTCACGGCGTGAAGATGTCCCTGGACGACTTCGGCACCGGCTACTCCTCCCTCGTCCACCTGCGCAGGCTCCCGGTCAGCGAGCTCAAGATCGACCGCTCGTTCGTGGCCCGGCTGGCCGTCGACACCGAGGACGCCGCGATCGTGCGCTGCACGGTCGACCTCGCGCACTCCCTCGGCCTGCTCGTCGTCGCCGAGGGCGTGGAGGACGACGAGACCTGGGAGCGGCTGCGGGACCTCGGCTGCGACGCCGTACAGGGCTGGCTGGTCGCGGCCGCGATGCCGCCCCAGGAGACCACCGCCTGGCTGCTCGCCCGCGGCTCCCGGGGCTGGGTGCGGGCCGCCGCCGCACTGCCCGCGGCGGCGACCGACGAGTGACCTGACCACCGTGCGTGGCGGTCGACGCGTGACCTGACCACCGTGCGCGGCGGTCGACGCGTGCGCGTTCCTTCCTCGGGCCGGACCTCCGCGACGACCACTTCCCGGGCGGTACCGCCCGGGCCGCGCGGCGCCGGGGAGCGGCCCCGGGGGAAACCGTTTAACGGCCACGGGGCCCGGCCCCATAGGATTGGGCCAAACCGACTTGCCCAAGCCGATTTGCCCAAACCACACACTCACCCCAGAGGAACGCTGCATGCCTGGCATCACGCGCGAGGAGGTCGCCCACCTCGCCCGGCTGGCGCGTCTGGAGCTGAAGCCCGAAGAGCTCGAGCACTTCGCGGGACAGCTTGACGACATCATCGGCGCGGTCGCCCGCGTCAGCGAGGTCGCCGACCAAGACGTACCGCCGACCTCGCACCCGCTCCCGCTGACGAACGTCATGCGGCCGGACGAGGTCCGTCCGTCGCTCACGCCCGCGCAGGCGCTCTCCGGCGCCCCGGCCCAGGAGCAGCAGCGTTTCAAGGTGCCGCAGATCCTGGGGGAGGAGTAATCGCCATGAGCGACATCATCAAGCTCACCGCGGCCGAGATCGCCGCGAAGATCGCCGCCGGCGAGCTGACGGCCGTCGAGGTCACCGAGGCCCACCTGGCCCGCATCGAGGCCGTCGACGAGAAGGTGCACGCCTTCCTGCACGTCGACCGCGAGGGCGCCCTCGCGCAGGCCCGCGCCGTGGACGCCAAGCGCGAGCGCGGCGAGAAGCTCGGCCCGCTGGCCGGCGTCCCGCTCGCGCTCAAGGACATCTTCACCACCGAGGGCGTCCCCACCACCGTCGGCTCCAAGATCCTCGAGGGCTGGCTCCCGCCGTACGACGCGACCGTCACCCGGCGGCTGAAGGCCGCCGACGTCGTCATCCTCGGCAAGACCAACATGGACGAGTTCGCCATGGGGTCCTCGACCGAGAACAGCGCCTACGGCCCGACCGGCAACCCCTGGGACCTCACCAAGATCCCCGGCGGCTCCGGCGGCGGCTCCTCCGCGGCCCTCGCCTCCTTCGAGGCCCCGCTCGCCATCGGCACCGACACCGGCGGCTCCATCCGCCAGCCCGCGGCCGTCACCGGCACGGTCGGCGTCAAGCCGACCTACGGCGGCGTCTCCCGCTACGGCATGGTGGCCTTCTCCTCCTCCCTCGACCAGGGCGGCCCCTGCGCCCGCACGGTCCTGGACGCGGCCCTGCTGCACGAGGTGATCGCCGGGCACGACCCGATGGACTCCACCTCCATCGACGCCCCGGTCCCCGCGGTCGTCGAGGCCGCCCGCAACGGCTCCGTGTCCGGCATGCGTGTCGGCGTCGTCAAGCAGTTCCGCGGCGAGGGCTACCAGGCCGGCGTCATCCAGCGCTTCGACGAGTCCGTCGAGCTGCTCAAGAAGCTGGGTGCCGAGGTCGTCGAGCTGGACTGCCCGTCCTTCGACCTGGCGCTGTCGGCGTACTACCTGATCGCGCCGTCCGAGTGCTCCTCCAACCTCGCCCGCTTCGACGGCCTTCGCTACGGCGCGCGCGTCGGCGACGACGGCACGCACTCCGCCGAGGAGGTCACCTCCCTGACCCGCGAGGCCGGCTTCGGCCCCGAGGTCAAGCGGCGCATCATGCTCGGCACGTACGCCCTGTCGAGCGGCTACTACGACGCGTACTACGGCAGCGCCCAGAAGGTCCGCACCCTCATCAAGCAGGAGTTCGAGCGGGCCTTCGAGCAGGTCGACGTGATCGTCTCCCCGACGACCCCGACCACCGCCTTCGCGATCGGCGAGCGCGCCGACGACCCGATGGCGATGTACCTCGCCGACCTGTGCACCATCCCCACCAACCTGGCGGGCAACGCGGCCATGTCGCTGCCCTGCGGCCTCGCCCCCGAGGACGACCTGCCGGTGGGTCTGCAGATCATCGCCCCCGCCATGAAGGACGACCGGCTCTACAAGGTCGGCGCCGCCGTCGAGGCCGCCTTCGTGGAAAAGTGGGGCCACCCGCTGATCGAGGAGGCACCGTCGCTGTGAGCGCACTGACCAAGGCCAAGGGCTTCAAGAAGTCCCGGTCCGGCCTGTACGTCTCGATGGCCACGTCGGCGTTCGGCGCCGTCGGGGTCTACAAGCAGATCAAGAAGGCCCGCGGCGACAACGACACGCTGCGGCTGCTCGACGCCGTCGTGACCGGAGCAGCGGTCGTCACCAACCTCGCCATCCTCTACCGCGAGCTGAAGCGCCTGGGCGACGACGACGTCCTGCTGGGCTGAGAGGGAAGTTTCACCGTGACCACCACGACCGACCTGGTGTCGTACGAGGACGCGCTGGCGTCGTACGACCCCGTCATGGGCCTCGAGGTCCATGTCGAACTCGGCACCCGGACCAAGATGTTCTGCGGCTGTTCGACCGCACTGGGCGCCGACCCCAACACCCAGACCTGCCCCGTCTGCCTCGGCATGCCCGGCGCGCTCCCGGTCGTCAACGCGACCGGCGTCGAGTCGGCGATCCGGATCGGTCTCGCGCTGAACTGCGAGATCGCGCAATGGTGCCGCTTCGCCCGGAAGAACTACTTCTATCCGGACATGCCGAAGAACTTCCAGACCTCCCAGTACGACGAGCCGATCGCCTTCGACGGCTACCTCGACGTGCAACTGGAGGACGGCGAGACCTTCCGCGTCCAGATCGAGCGCGCCCACATGGAGGAGGACACCGGCAAGTCGACGCACGTCGGCGGCGCCACGGGCCGTATCCACGGCGCCTCGCACTCCCTGCTCGACTACAACCGCGCCGGCATCCCGCTCATCGAGATCGTCACCAAGCCGATCGAGGGAGCGGGCGAGCGGGCCCCCGAGGTCGCCCGGGCCTACGTCCGCGAGCTGCGCGAGCTCATCCGCGCGCTCGGCGTGTCCGAGGCCCGCATGGAGATGGGCCAGATGCGCTGCGACGTGAACCTGTCGCTGCGCCCGCACGGCCGGGAGAAGTTCGGCACCCGCAGCGAGACCAAGAACGTCAACTCGCTGCGGTCCGTCGAGCGCGCGGCCCGCTTCGAGATCCAGCGGCACGCGGCCGTGCTGAACGACGGCGGCACGATCATCCAGGAGACCCGCCACTTCCACGAGGACACGGGGTCCACGACCTCGGGCCGCGTGAAGGAGGAGGCCGAGGACTACCGGTACTTCCCGGAGCCCGACCTGGTGCCCGTGGCCCCCTCCCGCGAGTGGGTCGAGGAGATCCGCTCCGCCCTGCCCGAGCTGCCGCTGGTGCGCCGCAACCGGCTCCGCGAGGAGTGGGGCATCTCCGGCAACGACATGCAGTCGATCCTGAACGCCGGTGCGCTGGACCCGATCGTCGCCACGATCGACGCCGGCGCCGACGCGGCGTCCGCCCGTAAGTGGTGGATGGGCGAGCTGGCCCGCAGCGCCAACGAGTCGGGCAAGGCGCTCGACGAGCTGGCGATCACGCCGGTGCAGGTCGCCCGGGTCGCCGAGCTGGTCGCCAAGGGCGACCTGAACGACAAGCTGGCCCGCCAGGTCATCCTGGGCGTCCTCGCCGGTGAGGGCACGCCGGACGAGGTCGTCGACAAGCGCGGTCTGAAGGTCGTCTCGGACGAGGGCGCGCTCACCGCCGCCGTCGACGAGGCCATCGCCGGCAACCAGGGCGTCGTGGACAAGATCCGCGGCGGCAAGGTGGCCGCGGTCGGCGCCCTGGTCGGCGCGGTCATGAAGGCGACCCGGGGCCAGGCGGACGCGGCCCGCGTCAAGGAGCTGATCCTGGAGAAGCTGGGCGTCAGCGAGGGCTGAGCCCGCCCGGCATCGCTTGTTGTGAGGGGTCGCACCCGGTCGGGTGCGACCCCTCAGGCGTTCGGCTGCGCATCGCCCGTAGGGAACGACACGTTCATCCGATCGTCCCGCGCACCGGCTCCACTCATGTGAATAAGCCCACGAAAAGCGCAAACGATCACTTTTGGCTGAAAGAGTGACTGCGCATTGCTCATGTGTTCTTTGCGGGCCGTTCGCTCCATGAACAACTGTTCCCGGTCAAAGATCCACAATCAGACACCCCTGGGAGCACGTTCGTGGCAGCCCTTGCACGCTGGTGTGTCCGACGCCGCCTCGTCGCCGTCCTGCTCTGGCTCCTCGCCTTCGGCGGGGTCGCCACGGCCGCCGCGGTCACCGGGTCCGCGTACTCCAACGACTACGGAGTTCCGGGCACCGACTCCGGCCGTGCCTCCCAGTTGCTCGCCGACGGCTTCCCCGGACTCGGCGGCGCCGGTGACACGATCGTCTGGCACACGACGGCCGGCACGGTCCGAGCCACCGACGTCGAACAGGCCATGACCCGCACCCTGGACCGCATCGCGGACCTGCCCCAGGTGGCCTCGGTGACCAACCCGTACGACGACCCCGAATCGCCGCTGATCAGCGAGGACGCCCACACCGCGTACGCCTCGGTCACCTTCCGGGACGCCTCGCAGGACATCGACGCGGCCGAGGCGCGGGCGGTGGTCGACACCGCCGAGGCGGCCGAGACGGACGGGCTCCAGGTCGAACTGGGCGGCGGCGCCGTAGCGCTCACCGAGGCGCCGGGCGGCCACCTCGCCGAGGTCCTCGGGGTGGCCGTGGCCGCGGTCGTGCTCTTCCTCGCCTTCGGCTCCCTCGCCGCCGCCGTGCTGCCCATCGCCACCGCGCTGGTCTCCGTCGGCACCGCCTACGCAGGCATCACCCTGCTCGGCCACGCCATGACCGTCGCCGACTTCGCGCCCATGCTGGGCACCCTCATCGGACTCGGCGTCGGCATCGACTACGCGCTGTTCATCGTCACCAGACACCGGCGCGGACTGAAGCGGGGACTCACCGTCGCAAAGGCCGCGGAGAACGCCGTCGCCACCACGGGACGCGCGGTCGTCTTCGCGGGTGCCACCGTTTGCATCGCCCTGCTGGGCATGCTGATCCTCCGTCTCAGCTTCCTCAACGGCGTGGCCATCGCCGCCTCGCTGACCGTCGTGCTCACCGTCACGGCCTCCGTGACCCTGCTGCCGGCGCTGCTGTCGTACATCGGCCCGCGCGCCCTGAGCCGACGCGAGCGGCGCAGGCTCGCCGAGCACGGGCCCGAACCCGAGCTGCCCACCGGGTTCGCCGCCCGCTGGTCGGCGTTCGTGGAACGCCACCCCAAGCTGCTCGGCGCCCTCGCCCTCGTCGTCGTCACCGTCCTCGCGCTGCCCACCCTCGGACTGCGCCTGGGCACCTCCGACCAGGGCAACGACCCCGAGGGCACCACCACCCGGCAGGCCTACGACCTCCTCGCCGAGGGCTTCGGCCCCGGCGTCAACGGCCCCCTCACCCTCGTCACCGAGGTCGGCGGGGCCGAGGACCGGCTCGCCCTGGACAATCTCGACGCCTCCCTGCGCACCACCGAGGGCGTCTCCTCGGTGACCCCGGTGACGTACGACTCCGGCGGCGACACCGCGTACCTCGTCGTCGTACCCGAGTCGTCCCCGCAGTCCCGGTCCACCAGCGACCTCGTCGAACGGCTGCGCTCCGAGGTGCTGCCGCGGGCCGAGGCCGGCACTGCGCTCGACGTGCACGTCGGCGGCGTGACGGCCGGCTACGACGACTTCGCCGACGTCATCGTCGGCAAGCTGCCGCTCTTCGTCGGCGTCGTCGTGGGCCTCGGCTGCCTGCTGCTCCTGCTGGCCTTCCGGTCCATCGGCATTCCGGTCAAGGCCGCCGCGATGAACGTCGCCGCCGTGGCCGCGTCCTTCGGCATCGTCGTGGCGATCTTCCAGTGGGGCTGGGGGAGCGAACTGCTCGGCCTGGGCAGCGCCGGTCCGATCGAGCCCTTCCTGCCCGTGATCATGGTGTCGGTGCTCTTCGGGCTCTCCATGGACTACCAGGTGTTCCTGGTCAGCCGCATGTACGAGGAGTGGCTGGAGACCGGCGACAACCGCCGTGCCGTCCGCGTCGGCCTGGCCGAGACCAGCCGGGTGATCAACTCCGCCGCGGTCATCATGATCTCGGTGTTCCTCGCCTTCGTCCTCAGCGGCGACCGGGTCATCGCCATGTTCGGCATCGCGCTCGCCGCCGCCGTCGCCCTGGACGCCTTCGTCCTGCGGACCCTCCTGGTGCCCGCCCTGATGCATCTGCTCGGCAGCGCCAACTGGTGGCTGCCACGCCGGCTGGACAGGCTCCTGCCGCGCATCAGCATCGAGCCGCCCGAGTGCCGCGCGGCCCATGAGAGGCTGGCCGCGGCGACGGACGCCGAGGTGGCGGACGTCCTTGCGGAGGAGGAACGGCAGCGGGATGTACGCGATACCACTGGGTGACGACGGAGCCGAACTGCGCCCCCTGGAGACCTGGCACGCCGAGGAGTTCCTGGCCCACCTGGACCGTGGCAGGGAGTTCATCACACGGCACATCCCCTTCGGGACGAAGGCCACCGACGTCGACTCCGCCCGTCAACTGCTCCAGTCGTACGCGGACCGGCGCGCCGCCGACAGCGGATTCCTGCACGGGCTGTGGCTGGACGGCAAGCTCGTCGGCGGCCTGCTCTTCCGGGTCTTCGACGCGGCCACCGGCCTGTGCGAGATCGGCTGCTGGCTGGAGCCCGCCGGAACGGGCCGCGGCCTGGTCACACGCGGTGCCCGGGTCCTGATCGACTGGGCTTTCGACGAACGCGGCATGCACCGCGTGGAGTGGCACGCCTCGTCGGCGAACACCCCGAGTGTCAACGCCGCCCGGCGGCTCGGCATGATGCGTGAGGGCGTGCTGCGCGAGAGCTTCCCCTACCGGGGCGCCCGCCAGGACACGGAGGTGTGGGCGGTGCTCGCGCCCGAATGGCGTGCGGCACGTGAGGCACGCGCGCGTGCCGCTCAAAAGGATCATTAAGGGACCTCTCAGACAGCGTCCGTACGGTGCGAGACATGGGAACGAAGACAGTGGACGAGACCGGCGTGAAGACCGACGAGGACAAGACGGACCAGGCGGCCGTCGCCCCTGAGAAGGCAGGGAGCGAGACCGCCGGCACCGAGGCCCCGGCCGGCGACGACGCCGGGACGGACCACGTCTCGGCCGACGCCGACGCCGACGCCGTAGCCAAGGACGAGGCCGCGGCCGAGGACGAGGACGCCGGGGACGCCGCGACCGGTGCCGCCGCGGACGAGGGCCCCACCGGCGTCGGCCAGGGCGCGGGCGCCGTCGTCTCCGCGGGGCTCGGCATCGTGTCGCTGACCGGGAGCTGGGTCGGCACCGTGGCCTCCGCGCGCGAGTCGCTGATCGGCCAGTTGGAGACGTCCTCGTCCTCCGACGTCGGCATGCTGATCGAGAAGGGCTACGGCAACGCCTGGCACGCCACCGCGCTCTGGGGCGGCCTGTTCGCCCTGGTCGCGCTGATCGTCGGCGTCGTGGTGCTGGCCCGTCCCGCGTTCGGCGCGCCCGGCCGGTCGCAGGCCCCGTGGATCAAGTCGGTCGCCTGGGCGGGTGTCGCCCTCGGCGTCATCGGACTGCTCCTCGCCGTCCTGAAGTACACGGACATCCTGCTCGGGCTGCCGTCCACCGGCTGACCGGACCCGCTGAGGGGTCTTAGGGAATCGGCGCGCCCCGGCGCCCGCCCTAAGACCCCTCACGCACGTCTAAGGCCCCCCCGCCGGTGCCGAAGATGCGGAACTTACCCGATGTGGCGCACCCCCCCTGGGAGACGAAGGTTGAGGCATCGCGAGCAAGCAGCGAGCGAAGCCGAAACCGAGCCGGCACCGGCTCTCACGAGGGACCCGAGGGACACACCATGTTCGAGTACGAGATCCAGCAGACCCGCACCGCCGAACTGATCCGCCGCGCCGACGAGGAGCGGCTGGCCCGCGAGGCCGTCCGTGCCCGGCGCGCCGCCCGCCGCGAGGCGGCCAAGGGCACCGCCGAGGCCGAGAGCCATAGCTTCCGGTACCGGCGGCACCGGTTCACCCGGGCCGCGTGAACGGGGGACTCGGGGAGGACGGCCGCACGGCCGTCCTCCCCGAAACCGTTGTCGCACTGTCGGACCCGCGTGCGATGCTCGGGTCCGTGGAGACCAGGTCCGTCAGTCCCGTGTTCGTCGGCCGCGCCGGCGAACTGGACACGTTGCAGGACGCGCTCGCGCGCGCCGACACCGCCGAGCCGCAGGCGCTGCTGCTCGGCGGCGAGGCAGGGGTCGGCAAGACCCGCCTCGTCGAGGAGTTCGCCACCGCCGCACGCCGGCAGGACGCCGTCGTCGCGCTGGGCGGCTGCGTCGAGATCGGCGCCGACGGACTGCCCTTCGCGTCCTTCTCCACCGCGCTGCGCGCCCTGCGCCGCCAACTGCCCGGGGAGCTGGCCGCCGCAGCCGCCGGTCAGGAGGAGGAACTGGCCCGGCTGCTGCCCGAGCTGGGCGAGAGCACCCCGGGCGCCGGCGGCGGCCGGCACGACGAGGAGAGCATGGCCCGCCTCTTCGAACTCACCGCCCGCCTGCTGGAACGCGTCGCGGCCCGGCACACCGTCGTCCTGGTCCTGGAGGACCTGCACTGGGCCGACGCCTCCACCCGCCACCTGATCGCGTACCTCGTCCGCACCCTGCGCACCGGCCGCCTCGTCGTCCTGGCCACCTACCGCTCCGACGACATCCACCGCCGCCACCCGCTGCGCCCCCTGCTCGCCGAACTCGACCGGCTGCGCACCGTCCGCCGTCTCGAACTCGGCCGCTTCACCCGGGACGAGGTGGGCCGCCAGATCGCCGGCATCCTCGCGTACGAACCGGACCCGCTCCAGGTCGACGAGATCTTCGAACGCTCCGACGGCAACGCCTTCTTCGTCGAGGAACTCGCCGTCGCCGCCGCCGAGGGCTGCTGCGCCGGCCTCACCGACTCCCTGCGCGACCTCCTCCTGGTCCGCGTCGAGGCCATGTCCGAGAGCGCCCAGCGGGTCGCCCGGATCGTCGCCGAGGGCGGCTCCACCGTCGAGTACCGGCTGCTCGCCGCCGTCGCCCGGCTCGCCGAGGACGACCTCATCGAGGCACTGCGGGCCGCCGTGAACGCCAACATCCTGCTCCCCGCGCCCGACGGCGACGGCTACCGCTTCCGGCACTCCCTGGTCCGCGAGGCCGTCGGCGACGACCTGCTCCCCGGCGAGCGTTCCCGCCTCAACCGCCGCTTCGCCGAAGCCCTCGACGCCGATCCGACGCTGGTGCCCGCCGCCGAGCGCGTGATGCGCCTGGCCAGCTACTGGTACCACGCCCACGACCCCGCCAGGGCCCTGCCCGCCGTGCTGGACGCGTCCGTGGAGGCCCGCCGCCGCCACGCCTACTCCGAGCAGCTCCGGCTGCTGGAGCGAGCGATGGAGCTGTGGGACTCCGCCCCCGACGACGTACGCGCCACCCTGCGCCCCGTCGACTACACCGAGGTCTATCCCCCCTGCGGCTGCGACCCCGCCACCAAGCCCCTGCGCTACCTGGACCTGATGGCCGAGGCCGCCGTCGCCGGACGGCTGTGCGGGGAGCGCGAGCGGGCCATGAAGATCACCAAGAGGGCGCTGCGCCTGCTGGAGGACGAGCAGGAAGCGGGCGCCGGGGCGAACGCGGGCGGCCGGGACCCGCAGCGCGCCGCCTGGTTCTGGACGCAGCGCTCGCTCCTGGTCCAGGCACAGGGCCGCGGCGACGGCTGGCGGGAGCTCGGCATCGCCCAGGAACTGGTCCGCGGCCTGCCACCCTCCGAGGTGCACGCCGAGGTACTCGCCATGGCCGCCAACTGGTCGATGCTCCACAACCCCGGCCCCGGCGCCGTGACCGCGGCCGAGCGGGCCGTCGAGTACGCGCGCATGGTCGGCGCCGACGACATCGAGCTCAACGCCCGGCTCACCCTGGGCGGTCTGATGGTCGACGCGGGGCACATCGACGCGGGCCTCGCGGAGATGTACCAGGTGCGGGACCTCGTGGTGGCGCAGGGGCGGGCCGCCGTGGTGGCCCGCAGCCACGTCAACCTGCCCTCCGTCCTGGAGGGCATCGGCCGTTCCGAGGAGGCGCTCGGCATCCTGCGCGAGGGCGTCGACCTCACGAGGCGGATGGGCCTGCTGGAGTCCGAGGCCTATGTGTGGGGCAATCTCTCCGAGTCGTTCATCTCCCTGGGGCGCTGGGAGGAGGCGCTCGAGGCCGCGGAGCTGTCCGGGGCCCCGGGCCGCAGCGCCGCACCACGCGCCGGCGCGGCCCTCAAGCGGGCCACCGTCGCGCTGGCCCGCGGCGAGACGGCCGAGGCCACCCGGCAGCTCGCCGCGGCCCGCGCCGCCTACGGCACGCACGACTCGATGCCCCAGTACCGTCTGCCGCTGGCCGCCCTCACCCTGGGTCTCGCCGCCGCCGAGGGCCGCCTCCTCGACGCCCGCGCCGAACTCGGCCGGGCCCTGGACGCCGGCTTCCCGCCCGGCACCCAGCGCTTCGGCTGGCCCCTGCTGCAGCTCGCCGCCGAGACCGAGGCCGACGCCCGCGGTCTGCCGGTCGCCGAGGAGGGCCGCGCCGAAGCCCTCGATCGCCTCGCCGAGGCCGCCAAGTCCCTCACCACGGGCGCCCCGGTCTGGCTCGCCCACGAGAAGTGGGTCCGCGCCGAACTCCACCGCGCCGAGGGCCGCGACACCCCGGGGATCTGGTGGGAGGCGGTCACCGCCTTCGAGTGCCTGGAGCGGCCCTACGAACTCGCCCGCGTCCGGCACCGGCTGGCCGGCGCCCTCCTGGAGACCGGCGGCGAGGACGAGCGCGCCCGCGCCACGGAGCTGCTCCGCCTGGCCCGCACCGTCGCAGACCACCTCGGCGCCCGCCCGCTGGCCGACGCGGTCGGCCTGCTCGCCCAGCGCGCCCGCCTCACCCGCGGCCGCGCCGCCGGGTCCGCGGCCCCCGCCGACCCGGCCGAGGCCCTCGGCCTCACCAGCCGGGAGCGCGACGTCCTGCACCTGGTCTCCGAGGGCCGCACCAACCGCCAGATAGCGGAGGCACTCTTCATCTCCCCGAAGACGGCCAGCGTCCACGTCTCCAACATCCTCGCCAAGCTCGGCGTCGCAGGCCGGGGCGAGGCGGCGGCGGTGGCCCACCGGCTGGCGCTGTTCCCGGCCGGGCGGCTCACGTCCCGTTCCGCGGAGTGAGGCTTACGCTGTAAAGACGCCGACCGACGGAGGCTCCGTGTTCAACGCATTCGAGGAACTGTTCTCCCCCGGCCGCAAACACACCCGCGACGAGCAGAACCGCCTGGAACTGACCCGCGAGGACGTCGGCGACGGCGACCCCGGCCACGGCCCGATAGACCTCACCTCGGGCAAGGTGGTCGTCCACCTGCCGCGCCCCGCGGAGGCGGCGGAGGAGTGACGGGCCCGGTCACGCCGCCTCCGGCACGCCGGCCGGCTAGGTCACCTTCAGCTCCAGGATCCGGTCGTCGCCCTCCTTCGCGTCGCCCCGGCCGTCCGTGTTGCTGGTCATGAGCCAGAGCTTGTCGCCGCCCGCCGGGACCACCGTGCGCAGCCGGCCGTACTCGCCCTCCAGGAACGCCTGGGGGTCGGCCGCGGTCTTGGTGCCCTCCAGCGGGACGCGCCACAGCCGCTCGCCGCCCAGGCCCGCCATCCACACGGAGCCCACGGCGTGGGCGATGCCGCTGGGGGAGGCCTCGTCGGTGCTCCACTGGGCGAGGGGGTCGTGGAACCGCGAGCCGCCGGACTCGCCCTCCGCCTGGGGCCAGCCGTAGTTGTCGCCCGGCTTGATCGCGTTCAGCTCGTCCCAGGTCTTCTGCCCGAACTCCGAGGCGAACAGCCGCTGCTTGTCGTCCCAGGCCAGCCCCTGCACGTTCCGGTGGCCGTACGAGTACACCACGGAGTCGGGGAAGGGGTTGCCGGGCGCCGGGTCGCCGTCCGGCGTCATCCGCAGGATCTTCCCGCCGAGGGACTCCTTGTCCTGGGACAGCCCCGTGTCACCGCTCTCACCCGTGCCCGCGTAGAGCATCTTGTCGGGGCCGAAGGCGATCCGGCCGCCGTTGTGGACGACGCCCTTGGGGATGCCCCGCAAGACCGTGTCCGGCGCGCCCAACTGCTCACCGGACGACTTCTTCTCGTCGTACAGCATGCGCACGACGCGGTTGTCCGAGGCCGAGGTGAAGTACGCGTAGATCATGTGGTCCGAGGCGTAGTCGGGGGAGAGCGCGATGCCCAGGAGGCCGCCCTCGCCGGCCGGCGAGACCCCGGGCACCTCGCCCAGTTCCGTCTTCTCGCCCGTCTTCTCGTCGACCCGGGTGACCGTGGCCTCGTCACGGGAGGAGACCAGCAGGTCACCGCCCGGCAGCGGGGCCAGACCCCAGGGACTCCTCAGCCCCGTGGTGACCGTCCGGACCACCTCCACGGAGCCCTTCGCGGGCGGTGCCTCCTCGGCGGCCGGCCCCGGGGGCGACGACTGCGCCGCCGTACGGCCCGGGGGGGTGCTGCCGTCCGCGCCCGACGGTTCCCCGTCGTCGGAGGAGCAGCCGGCCGTCAGCAGCAGGGCGGCGGTGGCCAACACGGCCGACACGGCTCGTCGTTGCACGATCATGGTCCCTTCGACGCGGCGGGTTCTCCCTGTCATACACCGCACGCGCCTCCCAAGTTCCCGATCGACGGACTCCGAACCCGGCAACCCGGGAGCACGGGGCCCCGCCCCCGGAGAGGCGCGCGCCTCACTCCCACGATCCCTGCGCCGCCGGCAGCCCCCGCACCTCCGCCAGATCCCGCTCGGTCAGCCGCAACCGCGCCGCCCCCGCGTTCTCGGCCACCCAGCGCTCCCGCTTGGTGCCCGGCACCGGCACCACGTGCCGTCCCTGCGCCAGTACCCAGGCCAGCGCCACCTGCGCCGGCGTGACCGAGTCGCCGTGCCGGGCCGCGATCCGGCGCAGGCCGGCCACGATCGGCTGGTTGGCCGCCATCATCTCGGCGGTGAAGCGGGGGTGCCGGGCGCGCAGGTCCTCCGGTTCGAAGCCCTGCCCGGGCGTCAGCGTGCCGGTCAGGAAGCCGTTGCCGAGCGGCATCGCGGCGAGGAAACCGACGCCGCGCGTCACGCACCACGGCAGCAGCGTCCGCAGCGCCTCGGGCGACCACACCGACAGTTCCGCCTCGACCGCGCTCACCGGGAAGACCTGCTGCACCCGCTCCAGTTGCCGGATCGTGGCGTCGTGCAGCCGGGCCCCCGGCCGCCGGGCCGACCGCGCGCCGACCGCGCAGAGCCCCAGGGCCCGCACCTTCCCGGCGCGGACCAGCTCGGCCATCGCGCCCCAGGTCTCCTCGACGGGTATCTCGGGGTCGGCGCGGTGCAGTTGGTAGAGGTCGATGACGTCCGTCTGCAGCCGGCGCAGGGAGGCGTCGCAGGCACGTTTCACATAGCCGGGGCGGCCGTTGGCCACGATGTGCTGATCGCCCACCAGCAGACCGACCTTGGTCGACACGAAGGCGTCCGGCCGCCGCTCCTTCAACACCCGTCCCAGCAGCAGCTCGTTGGTGAACGGGCCGTACATGTCCGCGGTGTCCAGCAGGGAGACACCCAGGTCGAGGGCGCGGTGCACCGCCCTGACCGACTCCTCGCCCCGCTGCCGCGACGCGCTGTACGCCCAGTTCATCGGCATGCACCCCAGTCCGACGGCCCCCACCGCGAGTGCCGTCGCGCCGATCGTCCTGCGCTCCACCTGGTCGTGACCCTCCCTCGTCAGGCCACCCAACCTAACCTCTGCCCCTCCGCGCCCCTGACATAGCCTCCTGACCATGACTCCTGACGTGTGGCTGCCCATCCCGCCGGACGAGATCGAGGGCCTCCCCGAAGGCCCCGCGTACCGCTTCTGGAACGGTGAGGAGGAGTTCCCCGCCGACCCCGCCGACTGCGCGTTCTACGTGGTCCCCTACATGAAGCCCAGCGGCATCGGCGTACGCCCGCTGCCGGACATGCGCTCCGTCCAGGTCGTCCAGACCCTCTCCGCGGGCATCGACCACGTGGAGCCCGGGCTGAGGCACCTGGCCGCGGGCGTCCGGCTGTGCAACGCGCGCGGCGTGCACGAGGCCAGCACCGCGGAGCTCACCCTGGCCCTGATCCTGGCGTCGCTGCGCGGCATCCCCGACTTCGTCCGCGCGCAGGACCGGGGTGAGTGGCTCGGCGGGTTCCGGCCGGCGCTCGCCGATCGGAAGGTGCTCGTCGTCGGGTACGGATCGATCGGCGCCGCGATCGAGGACCGGCTCGTGCCGTTCGAGGTCGCGCCGGTGGTGCGCGTCGCGCGCTCCGCCCGCACCACGGCGCGCGGCCCGGTGCACCCGCTCACCGAACTCCCCGCCCTGCTCCCGGAGGCGGACGTCGTCGTCGTCTCCACGCCGCTCACCGAGGCCACCCGCGGCCTGGTCGACGCGGACTTCCTGACCCGGATGAAGGACGGCGCCCTGCTCGTCAACGTCGCGCGCGGCCCCGTCGTCGACACGAAGGCGTTGCTCGCCGAACTGGAGAGCGGGCGCCTCACCGCCGCCCTCGACGTGACCGACCCCGAACCGCTGCCGCCGGGCCACCCCCTGTGGCAGGCTCCGGGCGTACTCGTCAGCCCCCACGCCGGCGGGCCGACCTCCGCCTTCCTGCCGCGCGCCGAGCGGCTGGTGGTGGACCAGTTGAGCCGGTTCGTGAACCGGGAGCCGTTGCGCAACGTGATCCTGACGACGGGCGCGTAATCCGTTTCAGGCACCCTCCGCAACTCCCCGGATGCGGTGGGTACCCGCATATCCGCTGGTCGTCACGGAGCGTAGAGAACCTATGTCCCTGAGTGACGAGACTGGTGTATCGTCCGACAGGGGATGCGCCGCGCACCGTTCGGCGCCGGGGATGGAGATCTCAGACTGTGAGGGGGGCGACGGGCGATGTACGGCCTATGGACGAACGACCCGACGCGGCGGAGCCGCCGCCGGCGACCCTGGCGGACGACCACGACCACGACCATGACCACGCGCGGAGGAGGTCGGTACGGCCGGCACGGGGGCCGTCACGGTCCCTGCGGCCCTCCCCAGCGCCGGCCGAGCGGCCGCGGGAAGCAGTCCCAGCCGGCGCACCGGGGCCCGCGGGACACGGGAGCGGCGCGGACCGGGAGGTCCCGGTGAGCCCGCCGCCCGCGCCCATCCTGGACGGAGCGGTCCGGACCAAGCCCTCCCCCGGACCGCTGCTGCCCCGCCCGTCGGCCGCCGCCGGCGGACCGGCCCTCGTACGCCAGCTCGTGCTGGCCCTGGTCTGTGGGGGATACGCCGTCGGTTCCGCGTTCGGCTGGGGTTCGGAGCACCTCGCCAAGATCATGGGTGACTTCGGGCTCAGCGCCGCCGCGGCCGCCGCCGCCGTCTCCTGCTTCGTCTACGCCCGCGGGCGCCGCGTCCGCTTCCGACCCGCCTGGCTGCTGTTCGCCCTCTCCTCGGCGATGGCGGCCCTGGGCAATCTGGTCTGGGGGTGGTACGAGGTCGTCCTGCGTCAGCCCGTGCCCAGCCCCAGCTACGCGGACCTGTTCTTCCTGTGCTTCGCGCCGCCCGCCATCGTGGGGCTGCTGGTGCTGGCCAAGCGGCCTGTGACGAAGGCCGGCTGGATCTGTCTGGGCCTGGACGCCTGGCTGATCGGCGGTTCGCTGCTGACCCTGGCGTGGAGCCTGGCGCTCGCCCAGGCGGCCAAGGCCGAGGGCGGTTCCAGCGTGGCGCACTCCGCGCTCTCGGTGGCCTACCCGCTGCTCGACATCGCCCTCGTCAGCATGGTGCTCGCCCTGCACTTCCGGCGGTCGCCCGTGTGCAGATCCGCGGTCAACACGGCCATCGGCGCGCTCGCCCTCACGGTGCTCTGCGACGCCCTGTTCACCTCGCCGCTGCTGCACAACAGCTACCGCTCCGGCCAGTTGCTCGACGCGGGCTGGTTCGCCGGTTCGATGCTGCTCGCCTACGCGCCCTGGGCGGCGTCCCGGCACGGGCGGCCGTCGGCGGAGGACGTGCCCGGCGGGCACACGCGCGTGGTGCGCGAACACGTGCCCGGACAGCGCGGCACCGGTCACCAGACCACGCCCCCACCGGTGCCCGGGCCGGGGGGCGAGCGCGGCCGCTACCCGGGCTCCCGGCCCATCGCCGGGTCACTGGCCGCGCTCACGCCGTACCTCGCCGCCGCGGTCTGCACCCTGGGCATCCTCTACAACGTCCTCAACGGGCGCAGCGTCGACCGCGTGGTGCTGCTGACCGGCGGCACCGTGGTGCTCGCGCTCGTCGTGCGCCAGGGCATCATGCTGCTCGACAACATCACCCTCACCCAGGAACTGGCCCAGAAGGAGAACCACTTCCGCTCCCTGGTGCAGGGCTCCAGCGACGTCATCATGATCGCCGCGCCCAACGGCATCCTCCGGTATGTCTCCCCGGCCGCCGCCGGGGTCTACGGGAGCCCCGCCGAGGAGCTCGTCGGCAGTGAACTGGCCGGTCTCATCCACCCGGAGGACCTCGGCTGCGTGGTGCACGAGGTGCGCCGCTTCCTCGCCGCGAGCCCGGTCGAGGAGCCCACCACGCGCATCGAGTGCCGTTTCCGTTCCGGGGAGGGCGGCTGGCTCAACGTCGAGTCCACCGTCAACCGCCACCACGGGGGCCTGATCTTCAACAGCCGGGACGTGACCGAAAGAGTGCGCCTCCAGGCGCAGCTCCAGCACAACGCCGAACACGATCCGCTGACCGACCTGCCCAACCGCGCCCTGTTCACCCGGCGCGTGCAGCAGGCCCTGTCCGGCCGCCGTGCCTCCGACCGCGGCGCCGCCCTGCGGGGCACGGCGGTGCTCTTCATCGACCTCGACGGCTTCAAGGCGGTCAACGACACCATCGGGCACCAGGCCGGCGACGAGCTGCTCGTGCAGGCCGCCCGCAGACTCCACGAGGCCGTCCGCAAGGGGGACACCGCCTCCCGGCTGGGCGGCGACGAGTTCGCGGCCCTGATCGTCGGGGACGGCGCCCGGGACCGGACGGCCCGCGAGGGACACATCCTGGAACTCGCCGACCGTCTCAGGATGACGCTCTCGCAGCCCTACCTCATCGACGGCAACGATGTCCGTGTCAACGCCTCCATCGGAGTCGCCTTCGCCGAACCCGGCCTCGGCGCGGGCGAGCTGCTGCGCAACGCCGACCTCGCGATGTACCGCGCCAAGGCGGGCGGCAAGGGACGCGTCGAGTTGTACCGGCCGCAGATGCAGCAGGACGTCGTACGCAAGGCCGAGCTGGCCACGCGGCTGCGGGCCGCCCTGCACGACGGCGAGTTCGCGCTGCTGCACCAGCCGGTGGTCTCGCTGGCGGACGGCCGGATCGCGTCCGTCTGCGCCCAGGCGCGCTGGCGCTCCTCGCAGGGGGTGCTGTTCACCCCCGCCGATTTCCCGCGCGGGACCGAGGACGGCGACAAGACCGCCGAGCTGGACCGCTGGGTGCTCCAGGAGGCCGTCGAGCAGGCCGCCGAACGCGCGGCGGCCGGGCTGCCGGTGTCCGTGGCCATACGCATCGGCGCCCGCCGGCTGCTGGACCGCTCGATGCCGCTCGGGTCGGTGGAGGCCCTGCTGACCCGGCACGGACTGCCCCCCGGCTCACTTGTGATCGAACTGTCGGACATCGACCCACGGGTCGGCCTGGACGAGCTGGACCGCCGGCTGAACGCCCTGCGACGGGTGGGCGTCCGCATCGCCCTCGACGGCTTCGGCAGCGGCTACGCGGCGATCACCGCGCTGCGGCGCCTCCCCGTGGACGTCCTCAAGCTCGACCGCGGCCTGATCGAGGGCGTCGTGGAGTCGGCGCGGCTGCACAAGATCACCAGCGGTCTGCTGCGCATCGCCACGGACCTCGGGCTGCAGTCGGTGGCCGACGGCGTGGACGTGCCCGAGCAGATCGTCGCCCTGCGCGCGATGGGCTGTACGCACGGGCAGGGCATGGCGTTCTCCGGGCCGCTGGACGAGTACCGGCTGCGCAGAGCGCTCAAAACCGGCCACTACCCGGTGCCGCACGGACCGGCCGAACCGGCTTTCGCGGGCGGCGGCGCGGGGGTGTACTCCACGGGCGTCGGCACCGGCGGCGGCCCTGGAACCGGTGGCGGAGTCGGGACGGGGATCGGTGCGGGCGGCGGCGTCGGTGCCGGCCAGGTCGTCGGCGGTGTCGGCGCCGGACTGCCGGCCGTCCTCGGTGGTGGCACGGCCCTCCGCTCACATGGTGAGACTCCCGTCCCACCCACTTGACAGTGGGTGCGTGCCGGGGGGAGGGTCAGTGCCATGCGCACCCGAATTCTCGTACTTGGACAGCGCGTCGGCTGAGCTGGTGACGTCCGGACCGACCCGGACTCCCAGCGACCCACACCCGACGCGCTCCCCTCGCTTGCCTGATGGCACGAGGGGTTTTTTGTTGCACCAGCACCGCTGAGCAACAGGAACACGCCGCTCGAAACCCCGCAAAACCCCCAGCATCAAAACCCTCAGCATCGAGAAGAGAATGCCGATGACCGAGCAGGCCACCGGGGCCCATCACCCACAGCCGCGGCCCCGATCCGGAGGACAGCCCGCCCCCGAGCACGTCACGGGTGCGCAGTCCCTCATCCGCTCTCTCGAGGAGGTCGGCGCCGACACGGTATTCGGCATCCCCGGCGGTACGATCCTTCCGGCGTACGACCCGCTGATGGACTCCACCAGGGTGCGCCACGTCCTGGTCCGCCACGAGCAGGGCGCCGGACACGCGGCCACCGGCTACGCCCAGGCCACCGGCAAGGTCGGCGTCTGCATGGCGACCTCCGGTCCCGGCGCCACCAACCTGGTCACCCCGATCGCCGACGCGCACATGGACTCCGTGCCGCTGGTCGCGATCACCGGCCAGGTGGTGTCCTCCGCGATCGGCACGGACGCCTTCCAGGAGGCGGACATCGTCGGCATCAGCATGCCGGTCACCAAGCACAGTTTCCTGGTCACCAAGGCCGAGGACATCCCCCGGGTGATCGCGCAGGCGTTCCACATCGCCTCCACCGGCCGCCCCGGCCCGGTCCTGGTCGACATCCCCAAGGACATCCTCCAGAAGAAGACCACCTTCTCCTGGCCGCCGGTCATGGACCTGCCCGGCTACCGCCCGGTCACCAAGCCGCACGCCAAGCAGATCCGCGAGGCGGCCAAGCTCATCACCGCCGCGAAGCGCCCCGTGCTCTACGTCGGCGGCGGCGTCCTCAAGGCGCGGGCCACCGCCGAGCTGAAGGTCCTCGCCGAACTCACCGGAGTGCCCGTCACCACCACCCTGATGGCGCTCGGCGCATTCCCCGACAGCCACCCGCTGCACGTGGGAATGCCGGGCATGCACGGTGCGGTCACCGCCGTCACCGCGCTGCA
Organism: Streptomyces pactum; assembly: GCF_002005225.1. Classification (NCBI taxonomy): domain Bacteria; kingdom Bacillati; phylum Actinomycetota; class Actinomycetes; order Kitasatosporales; family Streptomycetaceae; genus Streptomyces; species Streptomyces pactum. The sequence continues at coordinate 2,710,361 of NZ_CP019724.1, read as the reverse complement.
GAAGGCCGACCTGATCGTCGCCCTCGGAGCCCGCTTCGACGACCGCGTCACCGGCAAGCTGGACAGCTTCGCCCCGTTCGCCAAGATCGTCCACGCCGACATCGACCCGGCGGAGATCGGCAAGAACCGCGCCGCCGACGTGCCGATCGTCGGCGACGCCCGCGAGGTCATCGCCGACCTCGTGCAGGCCGTCCAGAAGGAGCACAGCGAGGGCAACAAGGGCGACTACACGGCCTGGTGGAAGGACCTCAGCCGCTGGCGCGACACCTACCCCCTGGGCTACGACCAGCCCGAGGACGGTTCGCTCTCCCCGCAGCAGGTCATCGAGCGCATCGGGCAGCTCGCGCCCGAGGGCACGATCTTCGCGGCCGGCGTCGGCCAGCACCAGATGTGGGCCGCGCACTTCGTCCGGTACGAGCAGCCCGCCACCTGGCTGAACTCCGGCGGCGCCGGGACCATGGGCTACGCCGTCCCGGCCGCCATGGGAGCCAAGGCCGGCGCGCCCGGGCAGACCGTCTGGGCGATCGACGGCGACGGCTGCTTCCAGATGACCAACCAGGAACTCACCACCTGCGCCCTGAACAACATCCCGATCAAGGTCGCCATCATCAACAACGGCGCCCTCGGGATGGTCCGCCAGTGGCAGACCCTGTTCTACAACCAGCGGTACTCCAACACCGTGCTGCACAGCGGCCCGGAGGCCGACGGCAAGCAGCCGAGCGCCGGCACCCGCGTCCCCGACTTCGTGAAGCTGTCGGAGGCCATGGGCTGCTACGCCATCCGCTGTGAGGACCCCGCCGACCTCGACAAGGTCATCGAGGAGGCGAACTCGATCAACGACCGTCCCGTCGTCGTCGACTTCATCGTCCACGAGGACGCGATGGTCTGGCCGATGGTCGCCGCCGGCACCTCCAACGACGAGATCATGGCTGCCCGGGACGTCCGCCCCGACTTCGGCGACAACGAAGACGACTGAGCGAGAGAGACCGAAGAGATCATGTCCAAGCACACGCTCTCCGTCCTGGTGGAGAACACCCCCGGCATCCTCGCCCGGATCGCCGCCCTGTTCTCCCGCCGCGGGTTCAACATCGACTCGCTCGCCGTCGGCGTCACCGAACACCCCGACATCTCCCGCATCACCATCGTGGTGAGCGTCGAGGAGTTCCCGCTGGAGCAGGTCACCAAGCAGCTCAACAAGCTGGTCAACGTGCTCAAGATCGTCGAGCTGGAGCCCACCCAGGCGGTCCAGCGCGAACTCGTTCTGGTGAAGGTGCGCTCCGACAACGAGACGCGCTCCCAGATCGTCGAGATCGTCCAGCTCTTCCGCGCCAAGACCGTCGACGTCTCCCCGGAGGCCGTCACCATCGAGGCCACCGGCAGCAGCGACAAGCTGTCCGCCATGCTCAAGATGCTGGAACCGTACGGCATCAAGGAACTCGTCCAGTCCGGCACGATCGCCATCGGCCGCGGCGCCCGTTCGATCACGGACCGCTCGCTGCGCGCACTCGACCGGTCCGCATAACGACGGAAACGGGCGGCAGGCGAACGGCCGGCCGCCCGCATTCCGAGACCCCGAGACTTCCCCTCCCCTCACCGGCATACGGTGGGACGCAACACCTGCACTCAAGGAGAGAACCCAGTGGCCGAGCTGTTCTACGACGCCGACGCCGACCTGTCCATCATCCAGGGCCGCAAGGTCGCGGTCATCGGTTACGGCAGCCAGGGCCACGCCCACGCCCTGTCGCTGCGCGACTCCGGCGTCGACGTGCGCGTCGGTCTGCACGAGGGCTCCAAGTCCAAGGCCAAGGCCGAGGAGCAGGGCCTGCGCGTGGTGAGCCCGGCCGAGGCCGCCGCCGAGGCCGACGTCATCATGATCCTCGTCCCGGACCCGATCCAGGCCCAGGTCTACGAGGAGCACATCAAGGACAACCTGAAGGACGGCGACGCGCTGTTCTTCGGTCACGGCCTGAACATCCGCTACGGCTTCATCAAGCCCCCGGCCGGCGTGGACGTCTGCATGGTCGCCCCGAAGGGCCCGGGCCACCTGGTGCGCCGCCAGTACGAGGAGGGCCGCGGCGTTCCCTGCATCGCCGCCGTCGAGCAGGACGCCACGGGCAACGGCTTCGCGCTGGCCCTGTCGTACGCGAAGGGCATCGGCGGCACCCGCGCCGGCGTCATCAAGACGACGTTCACCGAGGAGACCGAGACCGACCTGTTCGGTGAGCAGGCCGTCCTCTGCGGTGGTACGGCCGCGCTGGTCAAGGCGGGCTTCGAGACGCTGACCGAGGCCGGTTACCAGCCGGAGATCGCCTACTTCGAGTGCCTGCACGAGCTGAAGCTGATCGTGGACCTCATGTACGAGGGCGGCCTGGAGAAGATGCGCTGGTCGATCTCCGAGACCGCCGAGTGGGGCGACTACGTCACCGGCCCGCGGATCATCACCGACGCCACCAAGGCCGAGATGAAAAAGGTCCTCGCCGAGATCCAGGACGGCACGTTCGCCAGGAACTGGATGGACGAGTACCACGGCGGTCTGAAGAAGTACAACGAGTACAAGCAGCAGGACTCCGAGCACCTGCTGGAGACCACCGGCAAGGAGCTGCGCAAGCTCATGAGCTGGGTCGACGAGGAGGCGTAAGCCGCCCGCCCGAAGGGGCCGGAGCATCCCGCTCCGGCCCCTTCGGCGAACCCCGGGTGACGTCGGTGTCACGGCGTTGTCCAACCTGTCCGGCCACGGACGGGTGATCCTTCCGCCAAGGCGCAGGACGACTCCCGCCACGCCACTAGACTGCTGCACAACATACGCGTCAGGCCCACAGCGTCGTGCGTCTTCCACGCGGCCACCAACCCTCCACCGCCTGCGGCCGTCGGGACGGCCGTCCGCATTGGACTTGTGAGGACTCACGTGAGCTCGAAACCCGTCGTACTCATCGCCGAAGAGCTGTCGCCCGCGACCGTGGACGCGCTTGGCCCCGACTTCGAGATCCGCCAGTGCAACGGCGCGGACCGCGCCGAACTGCTTCCCGCCATCGCAGACGTGGACGCGATCCTGGTCCGCTCCGCGACCAAGGTCGACGCCGAGGCCGTCGCCGCCGCGAAGAAGCTCAAGGTCGTCGCCCGCGCGGGTGTCGGCCTGGACAACGTGGACGTCTCCGCCGCCACCAAGGCCGGCGTCATGGTGGTCAACGCCCCGACCTCCAACATCGTGACCGCCGCCGAGCTGGCCTGCGGCCTGATCGTCGCCACCGCGCGCAACATCCCGCAGGCCAACGCCGCGCTCAAGAACGGCGAGTGGAAGCGCAGCAAGTACACCGGGGTCGAGCTGGCCGAGAAGACCCTCGGTGTGGTGGGCCTGGGCCGCATCGGCGCCCTCGTCGCGCAGCGCATGTCGGCCTTCGGCATGAAGGTCGTCGCCTACGACCCCTACGTGCAGCCCGCCCGCGCCGCGCAGATGGGCGTCAAGGTGCTGTCGCTGGACGAGCTGCTCGAGGTCTCCGACTTCATCACCGTCCACCTGCCCAAGACCCCCGAGACCCTCGGCCTGATCGGCGACGAGGCGCTGCGCAAGGTCAAGCCGAGCGTCCGCATCGTCAACGCCGCGCGCGGCGGCATCGTCGACGAGGAGGCGCTGTACTCGGCGCTCAAGGAGGGCCGCGTCGCCGGCGCCGGCCTGGACGTGTACGCCAAGGAGCCGTGCACGGACTCGCCGCTGTTCGAGTTCGACCAGGTGGTCTGCACCCCGCACCTCGGCGCCTCCACCGACGAGGCCCAGGAGAAGGCCGGCATCGCCGTCGCCAAGTCGGTCCGCCTCGCCCTCGCCGGTGAGCTGGTCCCCGACGCGGTGAACGTCCAGGGCGGCGTCATCGCCGAGGACGTCAAGCCCGGTCTGCCGCTCGCCGAGCGCCTCGGCCGCATCTTCACCGCGCTCGCCGGCGAGGTCGCCGTCCGCCTCGACGTCGAGGTCTACGGCGAGATCACCCAGCACGACGTGAAGGTGCTGGAGCTCTCCGCCCTCAAGGGCGTCTTCGAGGACGTCGTCGACGAGACGGTGTCGTACGTCAACGCCCCGCTGTTCGCCCAGGAGCGCGGCGTCGAGGTCCGGCTGACCACCAGCTCGGAGTCCCCGGAGCACCGCAACGTCGTCACCGTGCGCGGCACCCTCTCGGACGGCGAGGAGGTGTCGGTCTCCGGCACGCTGGCCGGCCCGAAGCACCTCCAGAAGATCGTCGCCGTCGGCGAGTACGACGTCGACCTGGCTCTCGCCGACCACATGGTCGTCCTGCGCTACGAGGACCGTCCCGGCGTCGTCGGCACGGTCGGCCGCGTCATCGGCGAGGCCGGCGTCAACATCGCCGGGATGCAGGTGGCCCGCGCGACGGTCGGCGGTGAGGCGCTGGCCGTGCTGACCGTCGACGACACGGTGCCCCCCGCGGTGCTGGCGGAGGTCGCGGCGGAGATCGGTGCGACGTCGGCCCGGTCGGTGAACCTGGTCTGACGTGCCCCGGGGGCTCTTCGCCCCCGGGACCCCGTTCGCCTCGAACGGGCTCGTCCTCAAACGCCGGACAGGCTGACCCGGTCAGCCTGTCCGGCGTTCTCCGTGGGCGCCTCCGGACGCATTCTGATGTGCCGCAGGCCCACCGCCGCCAGTCCCGCCGCCCCGGTGAGCAGCAGTGCCCCGGCGATCGCGGCGCCCTGCATGCCGTCCGTGAACGCCTCCCGCGCCGCCGTCGCCAGGGCGTCCCCCGCGCGCCCCGGCAGTTCGGCGGCGACGGCCAGCGCGCCGCCCAGGGTTTCCTGGGCCGGGGCGGGAGCGTCCGACGGCATGCCGCGGCGGTAGAGGGCCGTACCGATGGAGCCGAGGGCGGCCATGCCCAGGGCGCCGCCGAACTCGGTGCCGGTCTCCAGCAGGGAAGAGGCCGCGCCCGCCTTCTCGACCGGCGCCGAGCTGAGGGCCAGGTCGGTGAGCAGGGACATCGCGATGACGACGCCGGCGGCCAGGACACCGCACGCGGCCAGCACCAGCCACAGCGAGTCCGTGCCGGCCAGGGCGAGCAGGCCGTAGCCGGCCGCCGAGATGAGGAAGCCGCCCGTCACCACGTACGCGCGCTCGGCGCCCCGCTGGACCAGATGGGCGGCGACCGGTGCCGCGGCGCCGATGAGCACCGACGGCAGCAGGCTCCACAGGGCCGCCTCCAGCGAACTCTTGCCCAGGACCGACTGGAGGTACTGGGTGGTGAAGTACGCCGAGCCCATCACCCCGAAGGCCGACACGGTGTTGAGCGCGAGTGCCGGGGTGAAGCCGTGCCCGCGGAAGAGGGCCGGCGAGATCATCGGCGAGGCCGACGTGCGCTGGCGCTGCACGAACAGTGCCGCGAACAGCAGACCGACGGTGATTGACATGACGTACCGGACGTTCCAGCCCTCGGCGGCCAGTTCCTTCAGCCCGTAGATCACCGGCAGGACCGCCGCCATCGACAGCGGGACGCTCAGCAGGTCGAAGCGGCCGGGGGACGGGTTCTTCGACTCGGGGAGCAGTACCGGGCCGAGGGCCAGCAGCAGGACCATCGCGGGCAGGTTGACCAGGAAGACCGAGCCCCACCAGAAGTGCTCGACGAGAACGCCGCTCATCACCGAGCCGAGTGCGATCCCGGCCGTCATCACCCCGGACCACAGCCCGATCGCCTTCGCCCGCTGGGCGGGGTCGGTGAACATCGTGCGGACCAGCGCCATCGTGGTCGGCATCAGCGTCGCGCCGCCGATGCCGAGGACCGCGCGGGCCGCGATCAGGGTCTCGGCGGTGTGCGCGTAGGCCGCGAGCAGTGAGGCGGCGCCGAAGGCCACCGCGCCGATGAGGAGCAGTCTGCGGCGGCCGATGCGGTCGCCCAGCGAGCCCATCGTCATCAGCAGGCCGGCCAGTACGAAACCGTAGACGTCGAAGATCCACAACTGCTGGGTGCCGCTCGGCTCCAGGTCCGCGCTGATCTCCGGGACCGCGAAGTAGAGGACGGAGACGTCCATCGACACCAGCAGGAGCGGAAGCATCAGCACAGTCAGCGCGGTCCACTCGCGACGGCCGGCGCGGGGCGGGTTCGTTGTCATGTCCGGTGACTGTACGTACGTATTACACGGCTGTCTAGTACGCATGTATAGGACGAGTGTATGGATCGAAGGGTAGAGTGGTCCGATGGGACACCGTGAGGATCTGCTGGAAGGCGCCAAGCGCTGCCTGTTGGAGAAAGGCTTCGCGCGCACGACCGCGCGGGACGTCGTCAAGGAGTCGGGGACCAACCTGGCGTCCATCGGCTACCACTACGGCTCGAAGGACGCGTTGCTCGCGCAGGCCTACGTCTCGCTGGTCGAGGGCATGGGCGACGCCTTCGAGGGGGACCGGGCCGCGCTGGACGAGACCGCACCCGGCTCGACCGAACGGTTCCAGGTGGTCTGGACCAACATCATCCAGACCATGCGGGAGCCGGGGTCGATCTGGCACCTCAGTATGGAGATCCTGGTCATGGGCGACCGGATGCCCGAGGTGCGCGACCATCTGGCGCGGGCCCAGCGGGAGGCCGGGCGCGGCCTCGTCCCCTCGCTCATCGGCGGGCGGGAGGAGGACGTCTCCGACGAGACGGCGGACACCCTCGGGGCGTTCTACGTCACCCTGATGACGGGTCTCATCGCGCAGTGGACCTTCGATCCCAAGTCCGCCCCCGAGGCGGCCCAGCTCACCGAGGGCCTGCGCCGGGTGATCAAGGCCGCTGCAGGCGGTACGCCTTGAGCGCCATGTGGAGCAGCAGCCGGTCCTCGCCGTCGTCCAGGTCCAGGCCCGTGAGCTGTTCGACGCGGGAGAGACGGTAGTACAGCGTCTGGCGGTGGATGCCCAGCTCGGCCGCCGTGCGGCCGGCCTGGCCCGCGCGGTCGAGGTAGACCTCGGCGGTGCGGGCCAGTTCGCGGTGGGCGGGGGAGAGCAGTACCCGTACGACGGGGTCGTGGGCGGACTGCGGGGACAGTGCGGTCAGCAGGCGGAACGGCCCGATGGACGTCCACTCGGCGACCGGGCCGAACCGGGTCTCGGCGCGCGCCGCCCGGGCGGCCGCCGACGCCTCCCACCAGGCCGTCCCCAGTTCCGCCAGTCCGGTGCGCGGCGCGGAGATCCCGGCCGCTGTGGCGCCCGCGGCCCCGCTCGCGCCCCGCGTCCGCTCCAGCAGCCGGCCCGCCGCCGACGTCGCCGGGGTCAGCACGTCCACCGAGCGCAGCCGGACCAGCAGCGCCAGCGACTGGCCGGCCGCGCCCCACGGCACCGTGCACAGCGCGGTCGCCCCCGGCACCGTGCGGACCGAGGGCGCGTCGTCGGGGTCGGTCGACGGCCAGGGGGCCACGCAGACCGCCGCGTGCGGGGTGTCGGCGCGGGCGCCGAGGGCGGTGCGCAGTTCCGCCACCGCCATGTCCCGCTGCCAGTCTCGTTCGGCGGTCAGTACCGCCCGCAGCTCCCGGCTCAGGTCCGCGCCGTGCTGTGCCTCGTCCGCGAGCAGGGCGCCGATCCGGGCGGTGACCTCCATGGCCGCCGTCAGTTGGCGCTCGGACGGACCGGGGTCGGTGTCCAGGAGCCACACATAGCCGAGGACGACGCCCCGATGGCGTACCGGCAGACAGGTGCGCCCCCGGTACACGCCCGCCTCCGGGGTCGGCGGAATGCGGACCGGGCCCCTCGCGCGGGTGATGCCGAAGCCCTCGAACCAGGCCCGGACGGCCGCGGTGGAGCGCCGGGTCAGGATCGAGCGGGTGCGCACCGGGTCGAGGGCGGACGGATCGAGGTCGCCCTCGCTGTCGTAGGCGCCGAAGGCGATCAGCTCGAAGTCGCGGTTCTCCAGGGTCGCGGGTGCGCCCAACAACTCGGAGATCTCGTCGACCAGCTCCTGGTAGTCATCCTGGGAATCCGACATCACCCGGGCATTCTGCCGCATTTGTGCGCGCCCTTCATACATCTGTCTGAGATCCGCGGCACGGATGCGTGACAGGTGTCGATGGCCGACGATCGGGAGGATCCTTAGATTTCACGGTGGTTCTCCGTGCCGTCCCCCGTTCGTCGGGCAACGGCCTCGTGTTGGTTGGTAAGTGGAGGTGCCCCGTGCTGGGTCCCGTGATTCTCGCCGCGTCGCGCAGCGACCGGATGCGTCGTCTGGTCTCGGCCGCTCCGGTGACCAAGCCGGTCGTCGACCGGTTCATCCCCGGCGAGACGGTCGACCAGGTCGTGCCGATCATCCGGGACCTCACCGACCAGGGGCTGGAGCTGACGATGGACGTCGTCGGCGAGGACATCACGAACCCCGCGCAGGCCGAGGCCGCCCGCGACGCCTACCTGGAACTGGTCGACCGGCTCAAGCCGCTCGACCTCGGCGCCCGCGCCGAGATGTCGGTCAAGCTGTCCATGTTCGGCCAGGCACTGGACGGCGGCCACGAGCTGGCCCTGAAGAACGTCCGCCCGGTCGTCGAGGCCGCCGCCGGGATCGGCACCACGGTCACCCTCGACGCCGAGGACCACACCACCCTCGACTCGATGTTCGCCATCCACGAGGAGCTGCGGAAGGACTTCCCGCAGACCGGCTGTGTCATCCAGGCCTACCTCTTCCGTACCGAGGCCGACGCGCGCCGGCTCGCCGACAGCGGCAGTCGCGTACGGTTGGTGAAGGGCGCCTACAAGGAGCCCGCCGAGGTCGCGTACCAGCAGCGCCACGAGATCGACAAGGCGTACGTGCGCATCCTGCGGACGCTGATGGAGGGTGAGGGTTACCCGATGATCGGGTCCCACGACCCGCGTCTGATCTCCATCGCGCAGGAGCTGGCCCGTACCGCCGGGCGAAAGCTCGACGAGTACGAGTTCCAGATGCTGTACGGCATCCGCGGCGACGAGCACCTGCGGCTGGCCGCCGAGGGCCACCGCATGCGCGTCTACACCGCCTACGGCACCGACTGGTACGGCTACTTCATGCGCCGTCTGGCGGAGAAGCCGGCCAACCTCCGGTTCTTCGCCCGCTCGATGGTCACCAAGGGCTGAGCCCGCACCCGCTCGCAAGACCGCTCAGTTAAGGAGTAACGGAACTCATGGACGCTGTGACCCAGGTCCCCACCCCCGTCAACGAGCCGGTGCACGGCTACGCCCCCGGTTCTCCGGAGCGCGCTCGCCTGGAGGAGAAGCTCCGGCACCTCGCCGACAACCCCGTTGATCTGCCCTGCACCATCGGCGGCGTCAAGCGGATGGGTGGCGGCGAGCGCTTCGACGTGGTGCAGCCGCACAACCACAAGTCCCGCCTGGGCACCTACGCCAACGCCACGCAGGCGGACGCCCAGGACGCGATCGACGCCGCCCTGGCCGCCGCCCCCGCGTGGCGCGCGATGTCCTTCGACGACCGCGCGGCGATCATCCTGCGCGCCGCCGAGCTGCTCTCCGGTCCGTGGCGCGAGACCATCGCCGCCTCCACCATGCTCGGCCAGTCCAAGACGGCCCAGCAGGCCGAGATCGACAGCCCCTGCGAGCTGATCGACTTCTGGCGCTTCAACGTCCACTACGCCCGCAACATCCTGGCCGAGCAGCCCCCGGCCAACTCCCAGGGTGTGTGGAACCGCATGGACCACCGCCCGCTGGAGGGCTTCGTCTACGCGATCACGCCGTTCAACTTCAGCGCGATCGCGGCCAACCTGCCCACCGCCCCGGCCCTCATGGGCAACGTGGTGGTCTGGAAGCCGTCCCCGACGCAGACCCACGCCGCCGTGCTGCTCATGGAGCTGCTGGAGGAGGCCGGGCTGCCCAAGGGCGTCATCAACCTGGTCACCGGCGACGGCATCGCGGTCTCCGAGGTCGCCCTGGAGCACCGCGACCTCGCGGGCATCCACTTCACCGGCTCGACCAAGACCTTCCAGCACCTGTGGAAGACGGTCGGCAACAACATCGAGAAGTACCGCACCTATCCGCGCCTGGTCGGCGAGACCGGTGGCAAGGACTTCCTGGTCGCCCACCCGTCGGCGGACCGCGCCGTGCTCAAGACCGCCCTGACCCGCGGTGCCTTCGAGTACCAGGGCCAGAAGTGCAGCGCCACCTCCCGCGCGTACATCCCGGCGTCCATCTGGAACGACGGCTTCAAGGAGGAGTTCGCGGCCGAGGTCGACTACCTCACGATGGGTGACGTCACCGACCTGTCGAACTTCATGGGCGCCGTCATCGACGAGCGGTCCTTCGCCAAGAACAAGGCCGCCATCGACCGCGCCAAGGCGGACGACACCTGCACGATCGTCGCGGGCGGCTCCTACGACGACTCGGTCGGGTACTTCGTGCGCCCGACGGTCGTCGAGTGCTCCGATCCGGAGAACGAGGTGTTCCGCACCGAGTACTTCGGCCCGTTCCTCGCCGTCCACGTCTACGAGGACGACAAGTACGACGAGATGCTGACCCAGATGGAGTCGGTGTCCGACTACGCCCTCACCGGCTCGGTCATCTCGGGCGACCGCGCCGCCGCGGCGTACACGATGGAGAAGCTGCGCTACGCGGCCGGCAACTTCTACATCAACGACAAGTCGACCGGCGCCGTGGTCGGCCAGCAGCCCTTCGGCGGCGGCCGTGCCTCCGGCACCAACGACAAGGCCGGCGCCCCGCAGAACCTGATGCGCTGGACCCTGACCCGCGCCATCAAGGAGACGCTGGTCGCGCCGACCGACTACGCGTACCCGCACATGGGCTGACGCCCACCCGACGCCGGACGGGCCAGGTCTCCCCCCGACCTGGCCCGTCCGGCGTTTTCGCAGGTCAAGGCGGAGTGACCGACGGCACTGTCTCAGATAGTAGGAAGTCCGAGTAATTGTGGAGACAGACGCTCCACGCTCCCTTAGCTTTGTAGGAGCCGAACGTCCCGCTCGATCGAGCGAATGGCGGTCGTGAGCCGGGCCCCGCGCAGGCAACCCCTGCGGCTCCGCGCTCCCCGCCCCTTCCGGCGTCTCCCCGTACCACTCGCTTTCCGCGCTCTTCGCGTGCCGAAGGAGTCGATTCCCATGGCCGAGACGACCGTCCGCCGCCGAGTCCGCCACCTCTCCCGCACCAGTGACTCCGACCGCAAGAACGCCGCGGCCGCCCTCCAGCGCGCCCTCGACCGCCGGGACAACGGCGGCGCCACCGGCCACTGAGCCGGAGGTGACAGGCCGGCGTCCGCATGTCGGACGCCGCATGTCATCCCGTGGGACGAGGGGTAGGGTGCCGGCATGTCTCGCAGCCTCAATCTCGCAGTGATTCCCGGTGACGGCATCGGCCAGGAGGTCGTGGCCGAAGGTCTCAAGGTCCTCTCCGCCGTCCTTCCGCAGGATGTGAAGCTGGAGACCAAGGAGTTCGACTTCGGCGCCCGGCGCTACCACGCCACCGGTGAGACCCTCACCGACGCCGACCTCGACGCCCTCAAGGGCCACGACGCCATCCTGCTCGGCGCGATCGGCGACCCGTCGGTGCCGTCCGGCGTCCTGGAGCGCGGCTTCCTGCTCAAGCTCCGCTTCGCCTTCGACCACCACGTCAACCTGCGGCCGTCCAAGCTGCTGCCGGGTGTCGCCACCCCGCTCGCCGGGCAGCCGGAGATCGACTTCGTCGTCGTCCGCGAGGGCACCGAGGGCCCGTACACCGGCAACGGCGGCACCATCCGCAAGGGCACCGAGCACGAGGTCGCCACCGAGGTCTCCGTCAACACGGCCTTCGGTGTCGAGCGCGTCGTCCGCGACGCCTTCGCCCGCGCGCAGGCCCGCCCGCGCAAGCGACTGGCGCTGATCCACAAGAACAACGTGCTGACCTTCGCGGGGCACCTGTGGACGAACGTGTTCAACAAGGTGGCCGCCGAGTACCCCGAGGTCACCACCGAGTACATGCACGTCGACGCGGCGACGATCTACCTCGTCACCCAGCCCGAGCGCTTCGACGTGATCGTCACCGACAACCTCTTCGGCGACATCATCACCGACCTCGCCGCGGCCGTCTCCGGCGGCATCGGCGTCGCCGCCAGCGGGAACATCAACCCGTCCGGCGAGTTCCCCTCGATGTTCGAGCCGGTCCACGGCTCCGCGCCCGACATCGCCGGCCAGGGCAAGGCCGACCCCACCGCCACGGTCCTGTCCGTCGCCCTGCTGCTGCGCCACCTCGGCCACGACGCCGAGGCGACCCGCATCGAGGACGCGGTCTCCGCCGACCTCGGCGAGCGCGCGGACAAGCCCGCCCGCTCCACCTCCGAGATCGGCGACGCACTCGCCGTACGAGTAGCCGGCTGACCCGGCGCACTCGAAATCCAACCTTTCGAAGCCGCCGGGTCCGAGAAACAAGGCACCCGGCGGCTTTCTCCTGCGTCCGCAAGGTGCGACCATCGAACCCTGGGCCGCATTCACCCCGCTTCATCCGTCACGGGCCGCGCGCGATAATCGAAACGCGAAGCCGCGAGATGAGGGAATGCTCGGACGTCCTAGCACCGGCCACCGGCCGTACGGGCGTGACCGCGGCCCGTCACGACAACCGGTGAAGGACATCAACCCATGACGACGCCCACGATCGAGCTCAAGCCCTCCGCCAACCCGCTCTCCGACGCAGAGCGGCAGGCGATCCTGGCCAACCCCGGGTTCGGCCGCCACTTCACCGACCACATGGTGACGGTCAAGTGGACCGAGGGCCGCGGCTGGCACGACGGTCAGCTCGTTCCGTACGCCCCGCTCTCCCTCGACCCGGCCACCATGGTCCTGCACTACGCGCAGGAGATCTTCGAGGGACTCAAGGCCTACCGCCGCCCCGACGGGTCCGTCGCCACCTTCCGCCCGGAGAAGAACGCGCGGCGCTTCCAGGCGTCCTCGCGCCGGCTCGGCATGCCGGAGCTGCCGGTGGAGACGTTCATCGAGGCATGCGACGCGCTGGTGCGGCAGGACCAGAACTGGGTCCCGGCGCACGGTGGTGAGGAATCCCTCTACCTGCGCCCCTTCATGATCGCGACCGAGGTCGGCCTGGGCGTGAAGCCGGCCAACGAGTACCTCTTCATCGTCATCGCCTCCCCGGCCGGCGCCTATTTCCCGGGCGGCGTCAAGCCGGTCTCCATCTGGGTCTCCGAGGACCACGTCCGCGCCGTCCCCGGCGGCATGGGCGACGCCAAGACGGGCGGCAACTACGCCGCCTCCCTGCTCGCCCAGGCCGAGGCCGCCGCCAAGGGCTGCGACCAGGTCTGCTACCTCGACGCGGTCGAGCACCAGTGGGTCGAGGAACTCGGCGGCATGAACCTGTACTTCGTGTACGGGGACAAGATCGTCACTCCGTCCCTCACCGGTTCCATCCTGGAGGGCGTCACCCGCGACTCCCTGCTCACCGTCGCCCGAGACCTCGGCTACGAGGCCGAGGAGGGCCGCGTCTCCGTCGAGCAGTGGCAGCGTGACGCGGAGAACGGCTCCCTCACCGAGGTCTTCGCCTGCGGGACCGCGGCCGTGATCACCCCGGTCGGCACGGTCAAGCGGGCGGGTGCCCAGTGGCAGCAGAGCGGGGGCGAGCCGGGCGAGGTGACGCGGCGGCTGCGGGCCGCGCTGCTGGACATCCAGCGGGGGACGGCCGAGGACAAGCACGGCTGGATGCACCGGCTGGTCTGAGGCGCCCCGCTCCGGGGCGGGCCTCGCCGGGGGGCTCTGCCCCCGAGCACGGACGGCTTACGTCCTGGGGCACCGCCCTGCCTCGGGGGCGGGCCCTCGCCGGGGGCTCCGCCCCCGGGCCCCGGCGGCCTACGCCCTGGCGCATCACCCCGCCTCGGGGCAGCCCTCGCGGGGCTCCCCCCCGGCCCCGACGGCCTACGCCCTCGCGTCACCCGACCCGGTCGGACAGGAAGCGGGCTCGGCCACGCCGTCCACCCCGGGTGCCGTCGCCACGACGGCACCCGGGGACGACAGCGCGTACACCACCCCGCCCACCAGTCCCGACAGCAGGAAGCTGCAGTCCACCCCGCCGGTGAACGCCAGCAGCGGGCCCTCGTACGACGGCAGGGACACCGCCAGCACGCCGACGACCGCGCCCGCCGCCCAGGCCGCCGTGGCCGGGACGTTCCAGCCGGCCCGGTACCAGTAGGCGCCGCCGCGGGCCCGGCGGTTGAAGACCTGGAGGGCGTCGGCGTCGTACACCCCGCCGCAGCGGACGAAGCCGATCATCGTGATGACCGCCCACGGGGTGCCGATCGCCGTCAGCAGCAGCACGAACGACGTCATCGCCGACTGGGCGGCCCAGGCGTAGTGCCCGACGAAGACACAGGCCGTGGCGACGACGGCGACGGCGCAGGTGGCCCGGGCCCGGGAGGCGCGCGGCAGGATGGCGTCCAGGTCCAGGCCCATGGAGTACAGCATCAGCCCCGCGTTGCCCACCGAGCCCGCGGAGGCGGCGAGCAGCAGCGGGACCAGGTACCAGGTGGGGGCGGCGTCGACCAGCGGCCCGGCGTAGTCCAGGGCGGCGCGGGCGGCGTAGGCCGTGAAGGTGCCGAAGAGCTGCGGCACCAGCAGGCCCAGCATCAGCCCCAGCCAGGTCGCGTGCAGCACCCGGCGGGAGGAGAAGCGGGCCGGGGAGACGTAGCGGGTGTAGTCGCCGAGCAGCGTGATGAAGGCGACCGGCCCGGACAGTCCGGCGGCCACGGCCGCGAGCAGCCACGTCGGCCAGAAGCCGCCCAGCAGATAGCCGCCCGCGTCCGGCAGCGCGGCGGTCGTGAAATCGGGGGCGTAGGCGATCACGCCCAGGACCAGCAGGGCGGTCATGCCGAAGGCCAGCACCCGGGACATGGCGAGCAGCACCCGGTAGCCGTACACCGCGCCCGCGACGGTCGCCGCGGCTAGCAGCCCGTAGACGACGGCGTACGCGGCCCCGCCCTGCGGCAGCCCGAAGAGCCGGCCGAGGACGCCCGTCATCACGTCGCCGCCGATCCACACGGTCAGCGCGGTGTATCCGAGGGCGAGGAGCAGGCCGACCACCGACCCGACCAGGCGTCCGCGCACGCCGAACTGGGCGCCGGACGACGTGGACAGATTGGTGCCGGTGCGCAGGGAGACCAGGGCCAGCGGGGCCGTGAACAGCGTGCCGACGACCGTGCCCGCCACCACCGAGCTGACCGACGCCCACCAGTCGAGACCGAAGGACGGCGGCAGCCAGCCGAAGACGATCACGCCCAGACAGAGGTTGGACCCCAGCAGGATCGAGACCAGGTCCCGGGGCCCGCTGGTGCGTTCCGCCTCGGGGATGGTGTCGACTCCGCGCTGTTCCATCGGCATGGCTGGTCTCCTTCGACGGCCGCCAGTAATTTAGAGCGACGCTCAATGTGACGTCTGCCCTGCCAGTCCGTCAACGGTTTCGGGAAAGGAAAGCGACGTTTAGAGTGATGCTCTAATGTATGGACGGCAAGGAGGTGCCACGTCGTGAGACTGACTCCCACGGAACGTGACCGGCTGCTGCTCTTCGGGGCGGCCGAGCTGGCCCGGGCGCGCCGTGCCCGCGGGCTCAGGCTGAACGTGCCGGAGGCGACCGCGCTGATCGCGGACACCGTGTGCGAGGCCGCCCGCGACGGCGCCCGGCTCGCGGAGGCGATCGAGCGCGCCCGGTCCGTACTGGGCCCCGACGACGTGCTGCCCGGCGTCGCGGACGTGGTCACCGAGGTGCACGTGGAGGCCGTCTTCGACGACGGGTCCCGGCTCGCCGTCGTCTCCGACCCCGTCGGGGGCGGGCTGGGGGACCGGGCGCCGGGCGCCCTGCTGCCCGGGCCCGGCCACGCCGAGCCCGAGGCCGCGGTGCGCCTGCCGGTCACCAACACCGCGACCGTGCCCGTCTCCGTGACCTCCCACTTCCACTTCTTCGAGGCCAACCCGCGCCTGGACTTCGACCGCGCACGGGCCTACGGCATGCGCCTGGCCGTCCCCGCCGGCTCCTCGGTCCGCCTCGGACCCGGGGAGAGCGCCGAGGTCGGCCTCGTACCCATCGGCGGGCGGCGCGTCGCGATCGGCTTCGCCGGACTGGTCGACGGCCCGCTCGACGCGCCGGGAGCCAAGGAGGAGGCCCTGCGCCGGGCCGCGGCCTGCGGATACCTGGGCGTCACACGGCAAGCGGCGGACGTCACGCGGGACGCGCCGGAAGGAGGCGGGCGATGAGCCGCTCGAAGGGACGAGAGATCAGCGAGTCGCTCCGCATCGACGCCCACGCCTACGCGGCCACCCACGGCCCGCGCGCCGGCGACCGCCTCCGCCTCGGCGACTCGGGGCTGGTGATCCGCGTCGAGTCCGACGCCCAGCGCTACGGCGACGAGTTCCTCGCCGGGTTCGGCAAGACCGCCCGCGACGGACTGCACCTCAAAGCCGCCGCCGTCCGCGAGACCTGCGACGTCGTGATCAGCAACGTCGTCGTGATCGACGCGGTCCAGGGGATCAGGAAGGTGTCGATCGGCATCCGCGAGGGGCGGATCCGCGGGATCGGCCGGGCCGGGAACCCCGACACCCTCGACGGGGTCGACGTCGTGGTCGGCACCGGCACCTCCATCGTGTCCGGGGAAGGGCTCATCGCCACCGCCGGGGCCGTCGACACCCACGTCCACCTGCTCTCCCCGCGCATCATGGAGGCGTCGCTCGCGTCCGGCGTGACGACGGTCATCGGGCAGGAGTTCGGCCCGGTGTGGGGCGTCGGCGTCAACTCGCCCTGGGCGCTGAAGCACGCGTTCGGCGCCTTCGACGCCTGGCCGGTCAACATCGGCTTCCTCGGGCGGGGTTCGTCCTCCCACGAGGCGCCGCTGATCGAGGCGCTGGCCGAGGGCGGCGCGTCCGGATTCAAGGTGCACGAGGACATGGGCGCCCACACCCGCGCCCTGGACACCGCCCTGCGCGTCGCCGAGGAGCACGACGTCCAGGTCGCCCTGCACAGCGACGGCCTGAACGAGTGCCTCTCCGTCGAGGACACCCTCCGCGTCCTGGAGGGCCGCACCATCCACGCCTTCCACATCGAGGGCTGCGGGGGCGGACACGTCCCCAACGTGCTGAAGATGGCCGGCGTCCCCAATGTCATCGGCTCCTCCACCAACCCCACCCTGCCCTTCGGCCGGGACGCGGTCGCCGAGCACTACGGCATGATCGTCTCCGTCCACGACCTGAAGACCGACCTGCCGGGCGACGCCGCCATGGCCCGCGACCGCATCCGCGCCGGGACCATGGGCGCCGAGGACGTGCTGCACGACCTGGGCGCGATCGGCATCACCTCCTCCGACGCGCAGGGCATGGGCCGGGCGGGCGAGACCGTCCGCCGCACCTTCGCCATGGCCGGGAAGATGAAAGCCGAGTTCGGCGCCCCGGACGACGACCACGACAACGAGCGCGTCCTGCGCTACATGGCGAAGCTGACCGTCAACCCCGCCATCGCCCACGGCCTCTCGCACGAGGTCGGCTCGATCGAGACCGGCAAGCTCGCCGACATCGTCCTGTGGCGCCCGGAGTACTTCGGCGCCAAGCCGCAGCTCGTCCTCAAGTCCGGCTTCCCGGCGTACGGCGTGGTCGGCGACCCGAACGCGGCCACCGACACCTGCGAACCCCTCGTCCTCGGCCCGCAGTTCGGCGCGCACGGCGCCACGCCCGCCGACATATCCGTGGCCTTCGTCGCCCAGGCCGCCCTCGACCAGGGCGGCGACACGATGCCCACCCGCCGCCGCCGGGTCGCGGTGCGCGGCACGCGCGGCGTCGGCCCGGCCGACCTGCGCCTGAACTCCCGTACCGGCGCGGTCGACGTCGACCAGCGCACCGGCCTGGTCACCCTGGACGGAGACCCGCTGCGCTCGGAACCGGCCGACTCCGTCTCCCTCAACCGCCTCTACTTCCTGTGAAGGTACCCGTCATGACCCCTGCCGCCGACGGTTTCCGCATGCCTCCCGAATGGGCCCCGCACGAGCGCACCTGGATGGCCTGGCCGGGCCCCAACCCCACCTTCGAGGACCCCGAGGACCTGGCCGCCGCGCGTATCGCCTGGGCGTCCGTCGCCCGTGCCGTCCGCCGCTTCGAGCCGGTCACGGTGGTGTGCGGTCCGGGGCAGTCGGCCGAGGCGCGCGCTCTGCTGGGCGACGGCGTCGAGACGGTCGAACGCGACCTGGACGACGCCTGGATGCGCGACATCGGCCCCACCTTCCTCACCGACGGCGCCGAACTGGCCGCCGTCGACTGGACCTTCAACGGCTGGGGCGCCCAGGAGTGGGCCCGCTGGGACCACGACGCGAAGGTCGGCGCGTACGTCGCCGACCTCGCCGGCGCCCGCACGTACACCTCGCCGCTGGTCAACGAGGGCGGCGGCATCCACGTCGACGGTGAGGGCACCGTGCTGCTCACCGAGACCGTGCAGCTCGGGCCCGAGCGCAACCCCGGCTGGACGAGGGAGCGGGTCGAGGCGGAGATCCACGCCCACCTCGGCACCCGCAAGGCGATCTGGCTGCCGCGCGGGCTGACCGGCGACTACCCCCCGCACGGCTTCGGCACCCTCGGCCACGTCGACATCGTCGCCGCCTTCGCCGCCCCCGGCGTCGTCGTCGCCCATCACCAGCCCGACCCGGCCCACCCCGACCACGAGGTCACCCGGGAGGCCATCGGCATCCTGCGCTCCGCCACCGACGCCCGGGGGCGCCGCCTGGAGGTCGTCGAGGTGCCCGCCCCGACCGTCCTGGAGGCCGGCGGCCACTGGGCCGACTACTCCTACATCAACCACTACCTCTGCAACGGCGGCGTCGTGCTCTGCGGCTTCGACGACCCGCGCGACGAGATCGCGGCCGGCATCTTCCGCCGGCTTCACCCGCGGCGCACGGTGACCCTGGTGGACGCGCGCACGATCTTCGCGGGCGGCGGCGGCATCCACTGCATCACCCAGCAGCAGCCGAAGACGGGCTGACGGCGGGGGGACGGCGGTGATCGGGTAGAACGTACGGGTGGATGTACTGCTCTGCACGGCCTGCGGACACCGACTGACCGAGCCGCTGCGTCTCCTGCCCGAGGTGCCACCGCTCCCGGAGTACGACGGATCCCGGAACCCGGACGGCTCGCGGCACGCCCCGTCGACCCTGCCGCCCGGCAGGTACGCGGTGGACCCCGAGCCGAGCGGGGCGCCGTACGTGCCGCATCCGGACCCGGAGTGGGAGGGATCGACCCTCCCCGGAGTCTCGGTGGGGGAACTGGACGGCCCCCGCACGATGGTGTCGAGGGGGCCGCGCGGCACCCTGGTGGTGAACCCGGAGGACACCCGCGAGCGGCTGTCCGGCAACCCGGACGTCCAGGAGTCGGGGTGCTGCGGAACGCTCGGCATGGAGGGGCCCAACCAGGTGTGCGGCGGGTGCGGAGCCGCGGTGGCCACCTGGCACAGCGAGTGCTACGGGCCGTGGGAGATCCGCTTCCTTGCGGCCGCGGTCCGGGTGGCCTGCGCATGAGCACCCCCGGCGCCCGCCGCCGCAACACCGCCCCGCCGCGCGAGGACGTCCTGGCCGCCGCCATGGAGATGATCGCCGAGCGCGGCCTGGAGAAACTCACCATGGCGGCACTCGGCCGCGAGGTCGGCATGAGCAGCGGCCACCTCCTCTACTACTTCCACTCCAAGGACGAACTGCTGCTGCGCACCCTCGAGTGGAGCGAGGGGCGACTCGGGGTCGAACGCGGCCGGCTGCTCACCCGGTCCGGAACGGCCCGCGAACGCCTGGACGCCTACGTCGACCTGTACGTCCCCGCCGGGCACCGCGATCCGCACTGGACGCTGTGGCTGGAGGTCTGGAACCACTCGCAGAACGCCGCCGACGAGGCCCGCGACCGGCAGGCCGCCATCGAGGGCGCCTGGCACCGCGACCTGGTCGCGCTGCTCGCCGAGGGTGTCTCGCGGGGCGAGTTCCGTCCCGTCGACCCCGACCGTTACGCCTCGCGGCTGCGGGCCCTCCTCGACGGCTTCGCCATCCACGTGGCGATCGGGCTGCGCGGGACGGACCGGGGGAGGGTTCTCGGCCATGTGCGGGAGTTCCTGGACGAGAGCCTGGTCACGGACGCCTGATCACGCGCCCGGGTTGTACGACCTACGGCGGATTGCCCGGCCACCCGTCCGTGCGTTTGCCTCGTGATGTGCCCTCGGCGTGGGGCCGGGGGAACAGCGCCCACGGGGAAGCAGGGGGAGAGATGCGAAGACTCTTACGGGGCACGTGCGCCGTGGTGCTCGCGGCGGCGACGGTGGCCACGGCCGCGCCGTCGGCGTCCGCCGCGAGCAAGCGGGGGGACACCGTCCGGATCAGCGTCTCCGCGGACGGACGGGAGGTGGCGTACGGCGGACGGAGCCCGTCGCTCAGCGCCGACGGCCGGTTCGCGGTGTTCGAGTCGTCGTCCCCGGGCCTCGTCCCGGAGGACACCGACCAGAAGACCGACGTCTTCCTGCGCGACCTGCGCCGGGGGACCATCGAACGGATCAGCGTCCGCGACGACGGCGGCGCGTACGAGCACTCGTCCTTCGCGGCCCGGATCAGCCCCGACGGCCGGTACGTGACCTACACGGCGGGCACCGGCTCCTACGCGGACGGCACCTACTTCTCCGGCGTCTACCTCCACGACCGGGTCAAGCACCGCACCGAACTGGTGAGCCTCACCGACGACGAACGGGCCGTCCCGCAGCCCTACGGGACCGCGCAGGTCAGCAGGGGCGGCCGGTACGTGGCCTTCCTCGCGGAGTTCCGCGACACCGGGGACACGGGGGACGGGGTGCGCAACGGCCTCTACCTGCGGGACCGCAGGCTGGGCACGACGCGCCTGATCAGCCGTGCCACGCCCCCCACCGCCGGCGGGTCCGAGTGGACCGTGGGCTACCACTTCACCATGAGCGCCGACGCCGGCCGCCTCGCCTACGGCCTGGAGCGGGGCCGGGCCGGGTACGTCGTCCACGTCCACGACCGCCGCACCGGCCGTACCGAAGCGTTCGACGAGGCGGCCGGGACCCGGCGGCCCCCCACCTTCAGCGGCGACGGCCGGCACATGGCCTTCGTCTCCTTCGAAGCGGATCTGGTGCCGGGGGACACCAACGCGACGTCCGACGTCTTCGTGCGGGACCTGCGCACCGGCACGACGGAACGGGTGTCCCTGGCCGCCGACGGCGGGCAACTGGACGACCGGTCGGGGCCGCCCGTCATCAGCGAGGACGGCCGGCGCGTCGTCTTCTCCTCCGCGGGGACCGGACTGGTCCCGGGCGGGACGGAGAAGACCCAGCTCTACGTCCGGGACCTGCGCACGGACGTCAACCGGCAGGTGACCGTCGCCCTCCACCCGGACGACGTGGGGTACGGGGTGTACGCCTGGCAGGAAGCCGCGCCGAGCCGTGACGGACGCACCGTCGCCTTCGAGACGCACGCGGGAAACCTGGTGCCCGGGGACACCAACCGGTCGTCCGACGTCTTCGTCCGCCGCATGCGCTGACCAGCACCGCGCTCGCATCCTGAGACGGTCGGTGAGCACGGGGGCGGTCTGTGCCAGACTGCCTCCGTGCTCTCGTTCGCCATGATTATTGGCAGCAGGCGCGCCGGTCCGCAGTGACCACCGCGTACGACCAGGTACGGGTGGACACCGTCGTCCTCGACCCGCGCGCAGACCTCTCGCACCCGCGAGGGGTTTTTCGTTTTCCTGGCCCACCCCCAGCCGGGAAGAGAGCGTGCGGGATCATAGACGGACGGTGGAACCGGTCATTCCGGTAGACCGAGATCCCATACAGGAGTCTTCAGATCATGACCGCTACCAGCGAACTCGACGATTCGTTCCACGTCTTCGACACCACCCTGCGCGACGGCGCGCAGCGCGAGGGCATCAACCTCACGGTCGCGGACAAGCTGGCCATCGCACGGCACCTGGACGACTTCGGTGTGGGCTTCATCGAGGGCGGCTGGCCCGGCGCCAACCCGCGGGACACCGAGTTCTTCGCCCGCGCCCGGCAGGAGATCGACTTCCAGCACGCCCAGCTCGTCGCCTTCGGCGCCACCCGCCGCGCGGGCGCGACCGCCGCCGAGGACCACCAGGTCAAGGCGCTCCTGGAGTCCGGCGCCCAGGTGATCACCCTGGTCGCCAAGTCCCACGACCGGCACGTCGAACTCGCCCTGCGCACCACGCTCGAGGAGAACCTGGCGATGGTGCGGGACACCGTCTCCCACCTCGTCGCGCAGGGCCGCCGGGTCTTCGTCGACTGCGAGCACTTCTTCGACGGCTACCGCGCCAACCCCGAGTACGCGAAGGCCGTCGTCCGCGCCGCCTCGGAAGCGGGCGCCGACGTGGTCATCCTGTGCGACACCAACGGCGGCATGCTCCCGGCGCAGATCCAGGCCGTGGTCGCCACGGTGCTGGCCGACACCGGTGCCCGGCTCGGCATCCACGCCCAGGACGACACCGGCTGCGCCGTCGCCAACACCCTCGCCGCCGTCGACTCGGGCGCGACCCACGTCCAGTGCACGGCGAACGGCTACGGCGAGCGCGTGGGCAACGCCAACCTGTTCCCGGTCGTGGCCGCCCTGGAGCTGAAGTACGGCAAGCGGGTCCTGCCCGAGGGCCGGCTGCGGGAGATGACCCGCATCTCCCACGCCATCGCCGAGGTCGTCAACCTCACCCCCTCCACCCACCAGCCCTACGTGGGCGTCTCCGCCTTCGCGCACAAGGCGGGCCTGCACGCCTCCGCGATCAAGGTCGATCCGGACCTGTACCAGCACATCGACCCCGAGCTGGTCGGCAACACCATGCGGATGCTCGTCTCCGACATGGCCGGCCGCGCCTCCATCGAGCTCAAGGGCAAGGAGCTCGGCGTCGACCTCGGCGGCGACCGCGAGCTGGTCGGCCGCGTCGTCGAGCGCGTGAAGGAACGGGAGCTGGCGGGCTACACGTACGAGGCCGCGGACGCGAGCTTCG
The DNA here is from genome assembly GCF_002005225.1 of Streptomyces pactum. Taxonomy (NCBI): domain Bacteria; kingdom Bacillati; phylum Actinomycetota; class Actinomycetes; order Kitasatosporales; family Streptomycetaceae; genus Streptomyces; species Streptomyces pactum. The sequence continues at coordinate 2,687,429 of NZ_CP019724.1, read as the reverse complement.
AACTGCTGCTGCGCGCCGAGGCCGAGGGCGGCCCCCTCGAGTACTTCGACGTCGAGTCCTGGCGCTCGATCGCCGAGGACCGCCCCGACGGCACCCACGCCAACGAGGCCACGGTCAAGCTCTGGGCCAAGGGCGAGCGCATCGTCGCCACGGCCGAGGGCAACGGCCCGGTCAACGCCCTGGACCGCGCCCTGCGGGTCGCCCTGGAGAAGATCTACCCGGAGCTGGCCAAGCTCGACCTGGTCGACTACAAGGTCCGCATCCTGGAGGGAGTGCACGGCACCCAGTCCACGACCAGGGTCCTCATCTCCACGAGCGACGGGACGGGGGAGTGGTCCACGGTGGGCGTCGCCGAGAACGTCATCGCCGCCTCGTGGCAGGCCCTGGAGGACGCGTACACGTACGGGCTGCTGCGGGCGGGGGTCACGCCCGCCGGGTGAGCCGGTTTTCCGTTCCGCACCGAGGTCTTCGCCCGTACTGATGTCTTATTGAGGTCGATTCGGGTACTTTCGAACGTATGAAGGACGCACGTGTTCGAGTCCTCATACGCCTCCTGGTCGCGCCGGTCATCGCCGCGCTGGCGGTGCTGATGGCCGGTGCGCCCGGCGCGCAGGCGGCCACCGACGTCTCCGAGATCGGCGCGGCCCTGCGCGAGAGTCCCGTGTACGTGGATCCGGCCGCCTCCGACCTGCTGTCGTCGTCGGACGCCGAGGCGCTGGCCGACAAGATCGAGGACGCGAACGAATCCGTCTTCGTGGTGGTCCTCCCCGCCGGTTACCCGACCGGGAACCTCTTCCAGAACCTCCGCACCGAGACCGGCATCACCGGTTTGTACGGCGTCCGGCTCGGCGACCAGTTCGACGCGCGCGCCGACAGCAGCGTGCTGAGTCGCCAGGGCGTGGACAACCTGGTCACGGCTGCGCAGGGCGCGGGCGACGCCAAGGCCCAGTTGAACGACTTCGTCGACGACGCGCTGCGCAGTGTGCGCGGCTCCGCGCCCTCGTCCTGGGACTCCGGCGGCGCCTCGGTGCCGACCGGCGCCCTGATCACCGCCGGCGCGGTCGTGGCGGTCGGCGGCGCGAGCGTCTACGCGCTCTCCCGGCGCAACCGGCGCCGCCGCGAGGAGGAGCAGCGGGAGGCGCTGGAGAGGCTGCGGGTGGTGGTCGACGAGGACATCACCGCGTTCGGCGAGGAGCTGGACCGCCTCGACTTCCACCCGGCGGAACCGCACGCCGACGACGCCATGCGCACGGACTACGAACGCGCCCTCGACGCCTACGAACAGGCCAAGACCTACATGGCGGACGCCCGGAAACCGGAGGACGTGCGCGCGGTCACCCAGGCCCTGGAGGACGGCCGCTTCTCGCTCGCGCAGCTCGCCGCCCGCCGCGAGGGCAGGCAGTTGCCCGAACGCCGCCCGCCCTGCTTCTTCGACCCGCGCCACGGCCCGTCGGTCGCCGACGTCACCTGGACCCCGCAGGGCGGCACCACCCGCCAGGTCCCGGTCTGCGCCGCGGATCAGACCCGCCTCTCCGACGGCCGGGACCCGATGATCCGCGAGGTGGACACCGAGTACGGCCGCCGCCCCTACTGGGACGCGGGTCCGGCCTACGGCCCCTGGGCGGGCGGCTACTTCGGCGGTGGCATCCTGCCCGGCCTGCTGGTCGGCACCATGCTGGGCGGCATGATGGCGGGCCCGGCCTACGGCGCAGGTTACGGCGCCGGTTACGGCGACTTCGGCGGCCACGAGGGCGGCGACGTCTCCGGTGGGGACTTCGACCCCGGTGACTTCGGAGGCGGTTTCGGGGGCGGCGACTTCGGCGGCGGCGGTGGTTTCGGCGGAGGCGACTTCGGCGGAGGCTTCTGACGGCGGGACCGGGGCTCCCCTCGCCGTCCGTCGGCCCGGCGCCTACGGTGCCCGGCCGACGGACGGCGTCGCGTCAGAGCGGCGTCGTCCGGCACGTCCGGGCGGCTCGACCCGCTCGGGTCGCTCGACCCGCTCGACCCGCTTGGGCAGCCCGGGCAGCCCGGGCAGCCCGGGCGGCTCCGGCAGCCGGCGCCGCGAGGGTCAGGGCGAAGGCGGAAGCGACGAGCCCCGCGCTGACCCACACCGGCGACCGGTACCCGAACCCCGCACCGATGGCCGCGCCCCCGGCCCACGGGCCCAGCGCCGCGCCCACGTTGAACGCGGCCGTCGCGAAGCCGCCGGCCAGGGTCGGAGCGTCCGGCGCCGCGTACAGCACCTGGGAGATCAGCGTGGAGCCGACCCCGAAGGACAGGGCGCCCAGGAGGAAGACGAACCCGAGTGCGAGAACCGGGTTCCCGGCGCCCAGCGCGAGTGCGGTCCATCCGGCGCACAGCGCGGCCCCGCCCACCGTCACCACCGCCGCCGGGCTTCGGTCGGCCAGCCGTCCGCCGACGCTCACCCCGACGAACGACCCCGCTCCGAACAGCGCCAGCACCCCCGGCACCCACGCGGCGCCCAGCCCGCCGACCTCGGTGGCCAGCGGCGCGAGATACGTGAACGTACAGAACGTCGCCCCGTTCACCAGGGCGCCCAGCAGCAGCGTGACCAGGAGCCGAGGGCCGCGCAGCGACCGCAGCTCCCCTCCCAGCGGGGGAGGCGTGGCGTCGGCGGCCCCGCCCGGCACCGACCGGGCCACCGCCGCCACCGCGGGCACCGACAGCACCACCACCGCCCAGAACGCCGAGCGCCAGCCCCACACCTGCCCGAGCAGCGCCCCGGCGGGCACCCCCACCACGCAGGCGAGCGTGATCCCGGCGAGCAGCGTGGACGTGGCCCGCCCCTTGGCCTCCGGCCCCACCATGCCCACGGCGGTCACCAGGGCCACGGCCAGGAATCCGGCATTGGCCAGCGCCCCGACCACCCGGGTGGCGAGCAGTACCCCGAAACTGTGGGTGACGGCACCCACCACGTGAACGGCGACGAAGACGGCCAGGAAGCCCAGCAGGGCACCCCGCCGCGACCACCGCCGCCCGAGCCCCGCCATCAGCGGCGCCCCGACGACCATCCCCACCGCGAAGGCGGAGGTCAGCGCCCCCGCCGCGGGCACGGTGACCTGTAGATCCCTCGCGATGTCCGGCACCAGCCCGGACAGCATGAACTCGGACGTTCCCTGGGCGAACACGGCGAGGCCCAGCAGGAAGATTGCGAACGGCATGAAGAAACTCCGCACCCCGAAGTCGACATCGGACACGACACGGCGGACGGCCGTCCGGCGGCGATCACGACAACGACGACTCCGGGTACGCGCGGAGCGCGTCCCTCAGCCCGGCATCACGAACAGCCACCGGAGAGCCGGTGGCCGGAGTCTGGAGGCTTCGGGACTGTTCACGGAGGGCAGGCTAGCGCGATTCGGCGGGCGGTACGACCGATAAATTCGCGCCGAGGCGCATGACGGCGGTCCGGGCCGGGGGCGTGTCCCCGCCCCGCCCCCGCAGTCGGCGCACGGCCGGGACCCGTTCCCGGTCACCGCGCTCGCGGACACGTGGGGCGTTGCCCGACGGAACCCGGGGAAGAGCGTGCGGGCCGGGACCGTGACGTCCCGTTCCCGCGGCGGACGATGACGACGGCTGCGAGCCCGACGGCCAGGCCGAGGGCGGTCTGGACGCCGAACGGTTCGCCGAACACGAGGGCGCCCCACACGGCGGTGACCGGGGCCATGAGGAACATCAGGGTGTTGACCTCGGTGATGCCGGACCGGCGCAGGATCAGCCAGTACAGGCCGTAGCCGCCGAAGGTGGGCAGCACCACGAGCCAGGCGGTCGCCACCCAGAACGAGGAGTCGGCGGGCGGGGCGGCGGCCCCGGCGGCGACCGCCAGACCGGAGAAGAGCACGGCGCTGGTCGCACAGTGGATCGTCAGCGCCGCCCGGGGCGCGACCGGCGCGCGGGAGCGGCCCTCCAGGAAGGTGGCCGCCACCAGCGACAGCATGCCGAGGAAGGGCACGAGGTACGCCCACCAGGCCACGTCCGCCTTGGCCGCCGCGGCGTCGGCCAGCGTGACCGTGGCGACACCGGCCAGCCCCAGCCACAGCCCGAGCCACTGCCGGCGCGAGACGTACTGCCGCAGCAGGGGCCCGGCGAGCGCGCCGGCGACGAGCGGCTGGACGCCGTCGATCAGGGCGGTGGTGCCGCTGGAGACGCCGAGCTGGATGGCGTAGTAGACGCTGAGCAGATAGCCGCTCTGGGACAGCGCGCCGACGACGACCTGCCGGCCGACGTCCCGGCGGGTCAGGCCCCGCCACGCGGCCGCTCCGGAGACGGCCGCCGCCGCGAGGAGGACCACGGCGAGCGGCAGGAACCGCCACATCAGGAGCGTGGTCGCGTCCGCGGTCCCCGCGCCGGCTTTGGCGCCGATGAACCCGGAGCTCCAGCACAGGACGAAGGCGGCCGAGAGCAGGGCCTTCACGTCAACCACCACCATGGAGTAGACAGATCGGTTTACTCGCTTGGTGCCCACTATACAGACCGGTATACTGGTGGTCATGGGTCCTGCCGAGAAACCGCACCGCGTCCGCATGACGCCCGGCGCGCGACGCGTGCTGGAGGCCGCCGAGCGGCTGTTCTACGAGCGCGGCATCCACGCCGTGGGCGTGGACCTCATCGCCGCCGAGGCGGGGGTGACCAAGAAGACGCTGTACGACCGGTTCGGCTCGAAGGAGCAGATCGTCGTGGAGTACCTGGCCGGGCGCGACGAGCGCTGGCGGGACCTGCTCGCCGGTCGTCTGGAGGCGGTCGCGGACCAGGGGGCGGCCGCCCGGGTCCTGGCCGTCTTCGAGGCCTCGCGCGCGTGGGCGGCGGAGTACGGCTCCAAGGGGTGCAGCATGATCAACGCCCACGCGGAGATCAGCGACCCGGCCCACCCGGCGTACCCGGTCATCACCGGGCAGAAGCGGTGGATGCTCGACCTGTTCACCCGCCTCACCCGGCAAGCCGGCGAGGTCGACGTGGGCGGCGCGAACGAGAGGACCGGTGCGGTCGCGGGGACCAGTGCGCACCAGGGGGCCGGTGCGCACCAGGGGACCGGTGCGGTAGAGGGGACCGGTGCGGTCGAAGGGGCCGGCGCGGACCGGCTGGTGCGCACGCTGATGCTGCTGCACGAGGGGGCGCTGGTCGCGCACGGGCTGGGCGTCTTCCCCGACCCCTTCGGTCACGCCCTCGACCAGGTGCGGGACCTGCTGGAGGACGGGGCGGCGGCCGGGTGGGGCACGCCACTGGGGTGAGCCCGAGCCGTCCGGTGCCGCGCTCCTCGTCACCGACATGCGGAACGCCATGGTCGCCACGGCGCACCGGGCCGCCGAGGCGGTCGCCGCGATCGCGGGGCTGAGCGGGCGGGCCCGGGCGAGCGGGCCCGGGCGGCCGGTGTGCCGGTGGTGACGGTCCGGCACCGGGGCGAGGGCGTGGTGCCCGGTACCGAAGGCCTGTGGGTCGTGCCCGCGCCGGCGCCGGGGGCCGGTGGTCGACAAGGCGACCCGACCTGGTCGTGGTGGCCGACGGACACACCACGTCGCGGCGGAGCGCGGCGGACGCGGACGACCTGGTTCCCGCGGACCGTTCGATCGCGCGGTACCACACGATCTACCGGACGATCGGCCGGCCCGGCCGCCGTATCCGGCTCCGGGCCGCCGCCGAGGTGGTCCTGGGTGCCCCCGAGGGGGCGCGGGGCGTCACGCCTGCTTGATCGCCGAGATGTCGAAGTTCAGCTTGATCTTGTCGGAGACCAGCACGCCGCCCGTCTCCAGTGCCGCGTTCCAGGTCAGCCCCCACTCCGAACGCTTGATCTCCGCCTTGCCCTCGAAGCCGACGCGCTCGTTGCCGAACGGGTCCCTGGCGGCGCCGTTGAACTCCAGGTCGATGGTGAGCGGCCTGGTGGTGCCGAGGATCGTGAGATCGCCGGTGATGCGGTAGTCGTCGCCGCCCAGGGCCTCCGCCCTGGTGGAGCGGAAGGTCATCTTCGGGAACTGGTCCGTCTTGAAGAAGTCCGAGCTCTTGAGGTGGCCGTCGCGGTCGGCGGAGCCGGTGTCGATGCTGTCCATCGTGATGTCCAGGGTCGCCGTGGAGGCGGTCGGGTCGGTGCCGTCCAGGTGCAGCGTGCCGCTGAAGTCGAGGAACTTGCCCTTGACGTTGGTGACCATGGCGTGGCGTGCCGTGAAACCGATCGTCGTGTGGGCGGGGTCGACCGTGTACTCGCCGGTCAGGGTGGCGAGGTCGGTGGTCGTGGTCATGGCGTCCTCCGGGAAGGTGGTCGAGGCGTGATGTTGAATGTTCAACCAGTCCAACGGTCACGACTCTAGACCTATTCCGTACGGGCTTCAACGGTTATGACGGGCGCGGCGGTGACGCTTGCGGTGCCTGCCGCGTGTGGACGTAGAGCTGCCGCCGGTCGCCGACGTCGACGGGCTTCGGCAGCGGAAGCTCGTACCGCACGGGCATACCGTGGTCCGCGAACTGCCGGCGCGGGTTGTAGACCTGGTTGAACTTCCACAGCATGCGGGCGAAGTTCGTCTGCCCGCGCAGCAGGTTCCGGCCGAGGATCCGGGCCGCGCCGAACGCCGTCCGCAGACCCAGGTGCTTGCGGTTGATCACGGCCTGGGTGCGGACCAGTTCCTCGTAGAAGCGGTCCAGCGGCAGCGTCGTCGGCACCACGGCGTGCTGGATGTCGAAGAGGCGGTAGTCGCGGGTGGTGAGGCGACGCGATTCCGTGTGCCAGATCTCCGTCCCCGGATACGGCGTCATCACGGTGAAGTGGACGATCTCCGGCACCGACAGCGCGAACTCCCGCACCACCCGGAAACGCTCCTCGTCCCAGGCCGGGTCCACGATGAGGTTGATGGCGACCTGGATACCCATGCGCCGGGCCGCCTCGAGCGCCCGGAAGTTCTCGTCCGGGCTGATCCGCTTGCGGAACAGGTCCAGGCCCTCGGCGTCGATGGCCTCCATGCCCAGGAACATGTAGCGCAGGCCGAGCCGCGCCCACCGCTCGAAGACCTCGGGATGGCGCAGCAGCACGTCGCTGCGCGTCTCCAGGTAGTACTGCTTGCGGATGCCGCGCCGCTCCACCTCGTCGGCGATGGCGTTGCCGTGCTCCGGCCGGATGAAGGCCACGTCGTCCACGATGAACACGTTGGGCTCGCGGACGCGCGCCAGGTCCTCGGCCGCCGCCTCGGGGGACGCCTTGCGGTAGCTGCGGCCGTAGAAGGTCCACGCCGAGCAGAACGAACAGTCCCAGGGGCAGCCGCGGGTGAACTCGATGGAGGCGCACGGGTCCAGCTCGCCGATGAAGTAGCGGCGCCGGTTGCGCATCAGGTCGCGGGCCGGGAGCGGGGAGTCGATGCCGTGCATCATCAGCGGCGCGGGCCCCCGCCCGGCGGCGGTGATGATCCCGGGTACGCCGTCCACCCCGCCGTCGCGCACCGCCTCCAGCAGCGGCGCGATCACCGGTTCGCCCTCACCCCGGACCACGGCGTCCACCGCCCCGGCCGCCTGCTCCAGCACGTCCTGGGCGACGAAGGAGACGCTGTGCCCGCCGAAGAAGACGAAGCAGCCCGGTACCTCCCGCTTCACCTTCGCCGCCAGGTCGATCGCCTCCGGGATGTTCGCCAGGTAGTTCAGCGAGACGCCGAGTGCCTCGGGCCGGAACGACCGCACCTCGTCGCGCAGCACCCGCTCGCTGAGCACCTGACGGTCCACGACCCGCACCTCGTGCCCCGCCTCGCGGGCCGCGCCCGCCACCCGTTCGAGCCCCAGGGGCTCCAGGCGCAGGAAGATCTCGGAGTACATCAGGGCACTGGGATGGACGAGCAGCAGGCGCATGGTCACCTCGTCGCGGATCGGAACGCACCGGAACGGAAGCGAACCGGAACGGCGGTCAGGCCTTCCTTCGTATCCCGGCGGACCCGCCCCCGCAGCACCCGTACGGCCGCCTGGCGGACTCCGGATCGGGGAAGGGTCATGAGCATGACCTCAAAGTGGCCGTACGTTCGCCGTACCGGCGGCGAACCCACCCGCCGGGCCTTCCTGCTCGCGACCGCCGTCACCGCCGCGCTCACCCCGGCCTTCGGTGGCCCGGCCCTCGGCGTCCCCGCCGCGGCCGACCCCTACGACACCCTCCGCAGGCGCTGGCTCGGCATCGCCCTCGGCGACGGCTACGACCCGGCCGCGGAGCCGTACGCCTCCCGCCTCGCGGAGACCGGCGAACGCGCCCGCGCCCACCGCGCCACCATGGCCCCCACCGCCACCTCCCTGTGGCCCGGCCACCCCTTCGACCCGCCCGCCGGCATCACCTTCGCCTACGGCCGCCTGTGGACCATGACCCAGGCGTACGTCCAGCAGGGCAGCGGCTCGACCGGTGGCGCCGCCCTGCTCGCCGACATCCTGCGCGGCCTCGACCACCTCTCGGCCGCCGTCTACCACCCGGGCACCACCCGTTACGGCAACTGGTGGGAGTGGCAGATCGGCAGCCCCCGCCTCCTGATGGACATCACGGCCGCCCTGTACGACCACCTCGGCACCGACCGCGTCACCGCCGCCTGCGCGGCCGTCGACCACTTCATCCCCGACGCGATGCTCCGCGACTACTCCGGCACCTCCACCGGCGCCAACCGCGTCGACCTGTGCCGCTCCGTCACCCTGCGCGGCATCCTGGGCCGGGCCCCCGCCAAGATCGCCCTCGCCCGCGACGCCCTCTCGCCGGTCTTCCCGTACGTCACCGAGGGTGACGGCCTCTACGCCGACGGCTCGTTCGTCCAGCACACCTGGGTCGCCTACTCGGGAACCTACGGCCAGGTCATGCTGGACGGCCTGGGCCGGCTCTTCACCCTGCTCGCCGGCTCGGAGTGGGAGGTGACGGACCCCGGCAGGCAGATCGTCCTCGACAGCGTCGAGCACGCCTACGCGCCCCTCGTCCACGACGGACTCGTCATGGACGGCGTCAACGGCCGGGCCATCAGCCGGGGTTACCTCAAGAGCGACGACCTGCACGTCATGCGCAGCGACCACTTCCACGGCCAGCAGCTCATCGCGGCCATGGCGGTCCTCGCGGGCGGCGCGAGCGACGCCGAGCGCGGGCGCTGGTACGCGAGGATCAAGGGCTGGATCGAACGGGACACCGTCGCCCCCGTGCTGACGGCGCCCCAGTTCCCGGTCGCCGACCTGGCCCGGCTGCACGAGATCGCCGCCGCTCCCGTCGAGGCCGCGCCCGAGCCCACCGGGCACCGGCTCTTCGCGGCCATGGACCGCGCCGTCCACCGCCGACCCGCCTTCACCGCGCATCTCGCCATGGCCAGTGACCGCATCGCCCACTACGAGTGCGGCAACGGCGAGAACCCGCGCGGCTGGCACACCGGCGCGGGCATGCTCACCTGGTGGGCGAACGGGGCCGTCTCCGACCAGTACACGGACTGGTTCTGGCCGACCGTCGACTGGTACCGCCTGCCGGGCACCACCGTCTCCACCAAGCGCCTGGCCGACAGGGCGGGCGGCGAGTGGGGCGGGCCCAAGCCCGACGCGCGCTGGGCCGGCGGCACGACCGACGGCGAGTACGCGGCCGTCGGACAGCACCTCAAGGGGCTCGGCTCGACCCTCGAAGCCCGCAAGTCCTGGTTCTTCCTCGACGACGAGGTGGTCTGCCTGGGCGCCGGCATCCGCTGCGCGGACGGCGTCCCGGTCGAGACGGTCGTCGACAACCGCAACCTGGGGGAGGGCGGCACCCAGGCCCTCGTCCGCGGCCGCGGCTGGGCGCACCTGGCCGGCCACGGCGGCTGGCTCGTGCCCGAGGGCGAGCTGCGGACCCTGCGCGAGGACCGCACGGGCGCCTGGTCCGACATCAACACCGGCAGCACCACCGAGCGCCGCACCCGCCGCTGGCAGACCCTCTGGCTGGACCACGGCACGGACCCGGCCGACGCGGACTACGCGTACGTCCTCATGCCGGGCGCCACCCGCGGGGACGTCGCACGCCGCGCCGCCGACCGCCGACGGCTCACGGTGCTCGCCAACGACGACCACGTCCAGGCGGTCGTGGTCCCCCCGCTCGGCCTCACGGCCGCGAACTTCTGGCAGGCCGGCACGGCGGGCCGGCTCACCGCGACGGCGGGCGCGAGCGTGCTGGTCCGCCGCCGGGGCCGTATCGCTACCCTGAGTGTGAGCGAGCCGCCGCGCACGGGCCGGCCCCTGGAGATCGTCTGGGACCACCCGGTGCGCGCGGCGGTACGGGCCGACGAGACGGTCGGCATCCTCGCGACGGGCCGCCGACTGCACCTCCGCGTCACTCCAGGGGTGGTATGTACCACCCATGAATGTGAGGTGACTCTCAGCTGACGACTTTGTGTGACCCCTACAAGGAAGAGGCCCTCTGAACAGTCGAAACGGCTGCATGCCGTGGGGGTTCTGTTCAGTGCTACCAGGAAAACGCGCCGGAGACTGTACGGAGTCGACGGCTGGCAATCCTTGGTCGGCTTCGTAGAGTCGCTACATGACCGTTTTGGATGAGGCGCCGGGTGAGCCGACGGACGCGCGCGGGCGAGTGGCCGAACTGCACGAGATCCGTGCGCAGGCGCTGGCCGGGCCGAGCGAGAAGGCGACGGCGGCGCAGCACGCCAAGGGCAAGCTGACGGCACGGGAGCGCATCGAGCTGCTCCTGGACCCCGGATCCTTCCGTGAGGTCGAACAACTGCGCCGGCACCGCGCCACCGGCTTCGGCCTGGAGGCCAAGAAGCCGTACACCGACGGCGTCATCACCGGCTGGGGCACGGTCGAGGGCCGCACGGTCTTCGTCTACGCGCACGACTTCCGGATCTTCGGCGGCGCGCTGGGCGAGGCCCACGCCACGAAGATCCACAAGATCATGGACATGGCCATCGCGGCCGGTGCCCCGCTGGTCTCCCTCAACGACGGCGCCGGCGCCCGGATCCAGGAGGGTGTCTCCGCGCTGGCCGGATACGGCGGCATCTTCCAGCGCAACACCAAGGCGTCCGGAGTCATCCCGCAGATCAGCGTGATGCTCGGCCCCTGCGCGGGCGGCGCCGCCTACAGCCCCGCCCTCACGGACTTCGTCTTCATGGTCCGCGACACCTCGCAGATGTTCATCACCGGCCCGGACGTGGTCAAGGCCGTCACCGGCGAGGAGATCACCCAGAACGGCCTCGGCGGCGCCGACGTGCACGCCGAGACCAGCGGCGTCTGCCACTTCGCCTACGACGACGAGGAGACCTGCCTCGCCGAGGTCCGCTACCTCCTCTCCCTCCTCCCGCAGAACAACCGCGAGAACCCGCCCCGCACCGAGTCCACCGACCCCGCGGAACGCCGCGGCGACACCCTCCTCGACCTGGTCCCGGCGGACGGCAACCGCCCGTACGACATGGCCAAGGTCATCGAGGAACTCGTCGACGACGGCGAGTACCTGGAGGTCCACGAGCGCTGGGCGCGCAACATCATCTGCGCCCTGGCCCGCCTGGACGGCCAGGTCGTCGGCATCGTCGCCAACCAGCCGCAGGCCCTGGCCGGCGTCCTGGACATCGAGGCCAGCGAGAAGGCCGCGCGCTTCGTCCAGATGTGCGACGCCTTCAACATCCCGATCATCACCCTCCTGGACGTACCCGGCTTCCTGCCGGGCGTGGACCAGGAGCACGGCGGAATCATCCGCCACGGCGCCAAGCTGCTCTACGCCTACTGCAACGCGACCGTGCCCCGGATCTCGCTCATCCTGCGCAAGGCGTACGGAGGTGCTTACATCGTCATGGACAGCCAGTCCATCGGCGCCGACCTCACCTACGCCTGGCCCACCAACGAGATCGCCGTGATGGGCGCCGAGGGCGCGGCCAACGTCATCTTCCGCCGTCAGATCGCCGACGCCGAGGACCCCGAAGCCATGCGGGCCCGCATGGTCAAGGAGTACAAGGCCGAGCTGATGCACCCCTACTACGCGGCCGAGCGCGGTCTGGTCGACGACGTCATCGACCCCGCCGAGACCCGCGAAGTGCTCATCCGGTCCCTGGCGATGCTCCGGACCAAGCACGCCGACCTGCCCTCCCGCAAGCACGGCAACCCGCCGCAGTGACCCGAGGAGCCACGTCCATGCCCACTGCCGACATCCGCGTCGAGAAGGGCCACGCCGAGCCCGAGGAAGTCGCCGCCATCACGGCCCTCCTCCTGGCCCGCGCCGCCGCCCACCCCGCCGAGACCGCCCCGGCCCACGGCGGCGGCCCCGTCCGCGCGGGCTGGCGCCGCCTGGAACGCGAGCCGGGCTTCCGCGCCCCCCATAGCTGGCGCTGACCCGAGCAACCCGAAGAGGCCCCCTCCGAAAGGAAGGGGCCTCTTCGCATGACGGGGGGCCGGGCAGCGTACCCAGGGGCGCGGGGCTGTGCCGACACGCGGCTGCGCCGCGTGGGCGCGACCAGCCACGGACTGCTCGGACCCCGGCACACAACAGCCCCCGGCAGCCCAGTGGCCGCGGGGGCGTTGTCCGATCGCGCGGAGCCGCTAGCGCAACCGCGCCATCAGCGCGTGCTCCACGAGCGTGATCAGCGCACTCTTCGCGTCGGCGCGGTGCCGGGCGTCGGTCGTGATGATCGGGGTGTCCGGCCCGATCTGCAGCGCCTCCCGGACCTCGTCCGGGTTGTACGGCTGCTGTCCGTCGAAGCCGTTCAGCGCGATCACGAACGGCAGACCGCTGTTCTCGAAGTAGTCGACGGCCGGGAAGCAGTCGGCGAGGCGCCTCGTGTCGACCAGGACGATCGCGCCGATGGCGCCGCGCACCAGGTCGTCCCACATGAACCAGAAACGGTCCTGGCCGGGCGTACCGAAGAGGTACAGGATCAGATCCTGGTCGAGCGTGATGCGTCCGAAGTCCATGGCGACCGTCGTGGTCGTCTTGTCCCCGGTGTGGGTGAGGTCGTCGATGCCCGCGGACGCGGACGTCATCACGGCCTCGGTGCGCAGCGGGTTGATCTCCGAGACGGCGCCGACGAACGTGGTCTTGCCCACGCCGAATCCGCCCGCCACCACGATCTTCGCGGAAGTGGTGGAGCGGGAAGGCCCTCCGCTAGAGCTTGCGAAGTCCACTGAGCACCCTTTCGAGCAGTGTCACGTCTGGCTGGCCGCCGGCGTTCTCGTCGCCGCCGGGCTGATGGATGGCGACCAGGCCCGCCTCCGCCAAGTCGGCGACGAGGATCCTGGCCACGCCGAGAGGGATCGTCAGGAGGGCCGAGATCTCGGCCACCGACTTGATCTCCCGGCAGAGGTTGCAGATCCGCTGATGCTCGGGCAACTGGCCCTGCATCTGATGCGGCTGCGCGGTGGTGTGCACCAGTGCCTCGATGGCGAGCTGGTACCGCGGCCTGGTGCGGCCGCCCGTCATGGCGTACGGGCGCACCAGGGGGTTGTTCGACGCCCCCGCGGGCGCCGGCTCAGGGGTGCGGCGCTGCGGCTGCACGGGCTGGATACGCGGAGCCTGCGGCTGGTCGTACGGCGCGGGGCCGGGGCCCTGCGGCGCGTACGGCTGCCGGTGGCTCGGCACGGAGGGGTAGCCGTATCCGTTCGCCGAGCCGTCGCTTGAGCCCTGGCCAGGGCCGTACGACCAGTTGCCCGAAGACGGACCGCCTGGGGGTGTAGCCACTTTTTCCTCCTCCGACTGTGCCGGGCATCCATCACTGTGGAGCCGCGTCCCGAAACTTTACGGCCACGGGACGCCAAAACGCACCGTCTGTCCTTTAGTTGAGAAGGCTCCCTTGGAGCTCAGCCCGCAGATCGGGCGTCAGGACCGTGCCCGCACGGTCCACCAGAAGGGCCATCTCGTACCCAATGAGACCGATGTCCGCCTCCGGGTGTGCGAGAACCGCGAGGGAGGAGCCGTCGGAAATGGACATGATGAACAGGAATCCCCGCTCCATCTCCACAACCGTCTGGTTCACGCTGCCGCCCTCGAAGATGCGCGAGGCACCGGCGGTCAGCGAGGTCAGGCCGGAGGCGACGGCCGCGAGCTGATCGGCACGGTCGCGCGGGAACCCTTCGGACATCGCCAGAAGGAGTCCGTCGGCGGAGACCACCACCGTGTGGGACACCCCCGGGGTGTTTTCCACGAAGTTGGTGATCAACCAGTTCAGGTTCTGCGCCGCCTGGCTCATCGGGCTCACACTAACGCTCCTGGTTGTAGGTGCTGTCAGGACCACGGTGTTCATTCCTTGTGTCCTGGCCGTTCGTTTCACTGCCTGCGCTGCGGCCTCGCTCGACGCCGCGCCGCAGGTTGCTCAGCCTGCCCCGGACGTCCTCCGGGGCGCGGGAGACCTGCGGGCCTCCCTGGGGAGTGGTTTCGGCGGCGCCCTCGACGAGGTTGGCCTTGGGGACCCGTCGCGGGAGGCCCGAGGAGGTCACCCCGCCCGCCTTGGGCTTGCGCAGCGCCGAGGCCTGCTGCCAGCGGTCGTCGTTGGCCGACCGCCAGGTGTCCGTGCCGCCCGCCCCCGGTGCGGCGTCCGGCGCCTCCTGGTCCACGCGCCCCGCATCGCCCGCGGTGGGTCCGCGGCGGGGAAGACCGGCGTCGGTCATCTCGTGGGCGGCGGAGGAGGCCGGACCCGGACGGTCGAAGCCTACGCGGTCCGCCTCGTTCACGTCAGCGGCCTGCGCGGATTCCGCCTCCGGAGCACCCGCGGGGTACTGGTCCGGGTAGCCGTTCCGGTAGCCGTCCTGCTGGGGCCAGTCGTCCTGGTAGCGCCGCTGTTCGAAGGACGAGTACGCCTCCCGGGCGCCGGCGCCCGCCTGCTGGTGCCCGTTTCGGCCCGGCTCCGCGTAGGAGGGGTCCGGGTAACCGCCGCCCGCGGGGTAGCCCTCGCCCTGCGGCAGGCCGCCGTTCGGCGCGTAGTACTGCTCGTCGTACGACGCCTGCTGCGGTTCCTGGTACGACGCCTGCTGCGGTTCCTGGTACGCCGGCTGCTGCTGTTCGGCGTACGACGCCTGCTGGTCGTACCCTCCGGCCGGCTGCTCCTGGTAGCCGCCCCGGCCCTGGTCGTACCCCGGCTGCTGTCCGGTGAACTGGTCCTGGTACCCGGGCACCTCGGCCTCGTCGCGGCCGCCGTGGTCCGCCGCACCGGGCAGCTCGGGCTGCGACTGGCCCTCCAGGGCCGCGCGGCGCTCTTCGCGCATCAGCGAGCGGCCGACCGGGTCGAGCTCGCGTATGTCGTCGGGGACCTCGGCGTACCGGCTGTCGTCGAAGCCCAGCTCGGCGGCGGTCCGCATGGGCTGACCGACCTGACCGAAGCTCTCGCCGCCCTGGAAGTTCTGCTCCGGGATGATCTGCGAGACCGTGAACTCGTCGCGCGGCTGCTGCTCACCGCCGCCACCGTGGGTGATGGCGTCCGGGAGCATGACCAGCGAGGTGGTGCCCGCCTGCTCGCCGGAGGGGCGCAGTTGGACCCGGATGCCGTGCCGGTCGGACAGCCGGCCGACCACGAACAGGCCCATGCGCTGCGAGATCGCGGCGTCCACGGTCGGCGGGTTGGCCAGCTTGTGGTTGATGTCCGCGAAGTCCTCGGCGGTCAGGCCGATGCCCTTGTCGTGGATCTCGACCATCACGCGGCCGTCGGGCAGCCGGGTCGCGGTGACGCGGACCTTGGTCTGCGGGGAGGAGAACGTCGTCGCGTTCTCCAGCAACTCGGCGAGCAGGTGCACGAGGTCGGTCACGGCGCGGCCGTGGATCTCGGCCTCCGGCACACCGGAGAGCTCGATGCGCTCGTACTGCTCCACCTCGGAGGAGGCGGCGCGCAGCACGTCGACCAGCGGGACCGGCTGGTCCCAGCGGCGGCCGGGCTCCTCGCCGGCGAGGACCAGGAGGTTCTCGCCGTTGCGGCGCATACGGGTGGCGAGGTGGTCCAGCCGGAAGAGGTTCTCGAGCTGGTCGGGATCGGCCTCGTTGTTCTCCAGGTCGGTGATCAGGCTTAGCTGGCCCTCGATCAGCGACTGGTTGCGGCGCGAGAGGTTGGTGAAGATCGCGTTGATGTTGCCCCGCAGCAGGGCCTGCTCGGCGGCGAGCCGGACGGCCTCGCGGTGCACCTGGTCGAAGGCGCGGGCGACTTCGCCGATCTCGTCGGTCGAGGTGATCGGGATCGGCTGGACCCGGGTGTCGACCCGGCCCGGGTCGGTGCGGGAGAGCTGGTCGACCAGCATCGGCAGGCGCTGCTCGGCGATGCCGAAGGCGGCGTTGCGTAGCTGGCGCATGGAGCGGCTCATCTGGCGGGCCACCATGCCGGCCAGGATGAACGCGGCGAGCAGGGCGATGACGACCGCGGCACCCGTGATGTAGGCGTCCCGCTCGGCGTCGTCGGCGATCGTGGACGCCTCGGACACCGCCCGGTCGGCCAGGTCCGACTCGATCTTCTGGTAGGCGTCGAACTTCAGGGTGTTGACCGCCCACCAGTTTTCCGGCGTGATGCCCTGCTCGGCCAGGTCGGCCCGCGCGCTGGGGTCCGTGGAGTCGAGCCGGGCCAGCTCCGAGATCATCGTGGTCGGGTTGGCCGGCGGCGGCACGTAGTCCGGGTCGTTGGCCTTGGCCTCCTTGGCCATGGCCGCCCCGTCCTTCTTGACCTGCGCCTCGGCGTCCTCGAGCTTCTGGGCGTCCGCCTCGGTACCGCCGCCGATGTACTCCTCGATGGCGATGCGCTCGAGGTAGGCGTACGAGGAGAGCGCGACGCGCTGGCTGGCGAGGTGGCTGGGCTCGGGCCCCGGCTTGACCAGCATGTGCATGCCGATGGAACGCTCGAGGGAGAGCGCCGCCTTGGTCAGCGAGATCGCGTAGACGGTACGTCCGTAGGAGGTGATGTTGCCGGTGCCGAGACCGAGCTCGTTGGCGAACTCCATCAGGGGGTGGGCGATCCCGGTGTAGCCCTCCTCGGTCTCCACGCCCTTGAGCTTGGAGGTGTACGCGGCCACGCGCAGCGTCTGGAGCTTGGGCTCCTGCTCGCGGAACACCTTCAGCCGGCGCTCCAGGCCGGCCTTGCCCGGCATGTCCTGGGCCGCCTCGTCGAACGCGTCGGCCGCCTCGTCGGTCGCCTGGCGGGCCTTGGCGACGGTGGCGTCCTTCTCGCCCTTGCCCTGCAGCAGCGGGGCGGCCGTGATGTCGCGCTCGGTGTAGAGGGCGCTGGCGTAGCCGAGGGAGGCGCGTACCAGGCGCGCGGTGCTCTCGGCGTCCTCGGCGTCCTGCCAGGTGTCGATTGAGCTCTTCACCTGGAAGCCGCCCATGACGAGGCCGACCAGCACGGGTATGAGCAGGATCGCGTTCAGCCGGGTGGTCACCCGCCAGTTGCGCGGGGAGAGACGGCCACCGCTCGGGGCGGGCTCGGCCTTGGGTTCCGAAGGGGGCACGGGGGCGGGCGCCGCTGTGCGCGGCGGCGGGGTGAAGTTGCCCCGGGCCGATGGCTCGGGACTGTTCTTGCTTCGCCTCACTCGACCAACAACCTCTCGGCGGTCGGCACCTACGTCGTGCCGCTGTGTCTCAGAGCCCAGTCCGTCATCGAGTACGTACTACTGCTGAGTACGTCTTTGACCATTGGGCAGTTCTGGCATTCCAGCACGGCGGCCTGCGCTCTTCCAAACAGTGGGACTAGGGGATCCCACGTGATGTAAACCCTAGATAAAACGGTCATACAGAGCGAGGCCCGTCAAAAGACGGGGCTTTCATGCGCGCAGCGAGACCAGTTGACCGCGTCGCGTGTCGATACCACCCGATTCCTCTGCCGAAACGTTATGAACGGCGGAGCCGACCGTGTCAAAGGACACAGCCGGCTCCACTGGGCCTACGGCAAGTTCCGCGGGGACCCGCCGGCTTGGCCGCGACCGTCCGCGGACTACCGCAGCCGTGCCATCAGCGCGTGCTCCACCAGCGTGATCAGCGCACTCTTCGCGTCGGCGCGGTGCCGGGCGTCGGTCGTGATGATCGGGGTGTCCGGCCCGATCTGCAGCGCCTCGCGCACCTCGTCCGGGTTGTACGGCTGCTGCCCGTCGAAGCCGTTGAGCGCGACGACGAACGGCAGGCCCGAGTTCTCGAAGTAGTCCACCGCGGGGAAGCAGTCGGCCAGCCGACGCGTGTCCACCAGCACCACGGCGCCGATGGCACCGCGCACCAGGTCGTCCCACATGAACCAGAAACGGTCCTGGCCCGGCGTGCCGAACAGGTACAGGATCAGGTCCTGGTCGAGCGTGATGCGGCCGAAGTCCATGGCGACCGTGGTGGTCGTCTTGTCCCCGGCGTGTGTGAGGTCGTCGATCCCGGCGCTGGCCGAGGTCATCACGGCCTCGGTGCGCAGGGGGTTGATCTCGGAGACGGCGCCCACGAACGTGGTCTTGCCGACGCCGAAGCCACCGGCCACCACGATCTTCGCGGAGGTGGTCGCCCGTCCTCCGTCAGAGCTTTCGAAGTCCACTGAGCACCCTTTCGAGCAGTGTCACGTCCGGCGCACCGCCGTTGTTCTCGTCGCCGCCAGGCTGGTGAATGGCGACCAGTCCGGCCTCCGCGAGGTCCGCGACGAGGATCCGGGCCACGCCCAGCGGCATCGCCAGCAGGGCCGACACCTCGGCCACCGACTTCACCTCGCGGCACAGGTGGCAGATGCGCTGGTGCTCGGGGAGCAGCCCCATGAGCGCTGCCGGGTCGGCCGTCGTGCTGATCAGTGCCTCGATGGCGAGCTGGTAGCGCGGCCTCGTCCGGCCGCCGGTCATCGCGTACGGACGTACCAGCGGCTGGTCGCCCTCGTCCTCGTACGGCTCCGCGTACGGATCATGAGAGGCGGTGGGCGGGGTCATGAATCCTCCGGGGCGGGACAGCAGGTTGGTCAGTCGTGCCGTCTGACGAGGCCGGTGGGGGGATTGTGGCGGCCGGACGGTGATTTGGTAACACGGGTGGTGCCGGGGCCGTTCAGTGGAGCAGACTTCCTTGCAGTTCGGCGCGCAGGTCGGGCGTGAGTACCGCCCCCGCGCGGTCCACCAGGAGTGCCATCTCGTAGCCGACGAGGCCGATGTCGCACTCCGGGTGGGCGAGGACGGCCAGTGACGAGCCGTCCGAGACGGACATGAGGAAGAGGAACCCACGTTCCATCTCCACGACCGTCTGTGCCACGCTGCCGCCCTCGAAGATCCGGGACGCCCCGGCGGTCAGCGAGGTCAGCCCCGAGGCGACGGCCGCGAGCTGGTCGGCGCGGTCGCGCGGGAAGCCTTCCGACATCGCCAGAAGGAGTCCGTCGGCGGACACGACGACGGTGTGGGACACCCCTGGGGTGTTGTCCACGAAATTCGTGATCAACCAGTTGAGGTTCTGTGCCGCCTGGCTCATCGGGCTCAACTAACGCTCCTGCTGGTGAGTGGGCCGCGGGTGGCTGCCGGTCTGGTTGGTACCGGCCTGGCGGCCCTGTGCGATTCCCCGACGGAGATTGGTCAGCCGGCCGCGCACTTCGTCGGGCGCGCGCGATACCTGCGGACCGCTCTGTTGTGACTGCTGCTGAGCCGTGCCCGGGACGAGGTTGGCCCTGGGCACCCGGCGCGGCAGACCGGAGGTGGTGATGCCGCCGGCCGCCGGCTGGCGGACGCGCTCGGCCTGCCGGACGAGGTCGTCGTTCGGCGAGCTGCGCCAGGCTGAGGTGGCGGGCCGCTGGGGGGCCGCCGGGGTCTGGGGCTGGGAGGCCTGCGGCTCCGGGGCCGCGGCCGGCGCGTTGTGCTGCGCCCTCGCCTCGCGGTCACCGTGGAACCAGTTGGTCTCCAGCGTGTCGAACAGCGGCGTACGGCCGTCACCGGGACCGGTGGCCGGGGGCAGGGCCCATCCGTCACCCGGCCGCTGTGCGGCGGCCGGGTTGGAGTCGCCGTTACCGCCTGCCGGCTCCTGGTGGGCCGGACGCTGCCGCGGGGCCGACGGCCGAGGGGCGCCGAAGTCGTTCCCGCCGTGCGTGCCGTTGGCCTGCGGGCGCTCGAACTGGCCGGTGGGGGCCGGGTTCTGGCGGTCCGGCAGACGGTGCTGACCGGTCGAGCCGTTGTCGTAGCCCTGGGCGCCGGGGAACCGGCCGGTCGAGGCCGGGTCGTTCGGACCCGCCTGACCGGGCTGCCCGCCGAAGACGTCCGAGCGGACGAAGGACCCGCCGTTCTGCTGCGGGGCGGCCGGCTCGGGACGCCCGAACTGGTCGTTCTGCGGGGCGTTTTCACCACCCTGGCCGTACTGGTCCTGGCCGAACTGATCTTGGCCGTACTGGTTCTGGCCGAACTGGTCCTGGCCGTACTGGTTCTGGCCGTACTGGTCCTGGCCGGGCTGGTTGTGGCCGTACTGGTTCTGGCCGGACTGGGACGACTGGCCCGTGTTCTGCGGGTCGTCCCGGCGAGGCGCCGGGACGTCGAAGTCCGGACGGGCGAACTCGGCCGTGGCGCCGGGGCCCTGGGACGCACCGGGACCGGGGATCGCCGGCATCTCGGCGGTCGAGCCCGGACCCTGCCGATCGTCGAAACGCGGTGTGCGGTCCGTGCGGGAGCTGTCCGGCTCCTCGTGGCCGCGCGGGGCGTCCAGGGAGGCGCGCGGCACGGGCGGCTGCGCGTTCTCGTCGCTCCAACTGGGCGTGCGGGGCTGCGGGTTGCCGCCGGGCAGCTCGGCCCGCGGACCGCCGCGCGGCGGCAACTGCGGCCGACGGCCCTGCTCGGCGTCGCCGTTCCCGTTGCCGCGGCGCTTGCCGCGCTGCGGGGGCGCGGACGGACCGCGTCCGCCGCCGAAGGCGTCCTGGCCCTGCGGCGCGTTGCCCTGCGGCGCGTTCATGCCCGCGGCCTGCAGCCCCTGCGGAGTACCGGGCGCCTGACCGGCACCTGCGCCCGAACCGGCCGGAGCCGGGCGGCTCTGCTGGTTGGGTCCGTTCGGTCCCGCCGGGGACTGGGGCCCGCGAGCGCTGCCCGGCGCTCCCGGGCGACCGGCCGCGTCACGTCCGGGCAGTGCGGCCCGCGGTCCCTGACCGGCGGCGAGCCGGCCGCCGCCCGGCGCACCGGCGCCGAGGGCACCGCCACCGCCGCCGAAAGCACCGCCGCCACCGAGGGCCCCGCCGCCCTGGCCGCCGCCGCGCCGGGCCGCCGCGACACCGGCCGCGGCCTGCGCGGCGGCCGGACCGCCGTTGCCCGTGGCGGGCTGACCCGGCTTGGGCTGCGGCTTGCGGCCGCCCTGGGCGACGTCGACGGGCAGCATGACCAGCGCGGTCGTACCACCGGAGTCGGACGGACGCAGTTGGATGCGGATGCCGTGTCGCTGCGAGAGGCGGCCGACCACGAACAGGCCCATGCGGCGGGAGACGGACACGTCCACGGTGGGCGGCGAGGCCAGCCGCTCGTTGATCGCGGCCAGGTCCTCCGGCGAGAGGCCGATGCCGGTGTCGTGGATCTCGATCAGCACCCGCCCGTCGGGCAGCGCGTGACCGGTGACCTTGACCTTGGTCTGCGGGGAGGAGAACGAGGTGGCGTTCTCCAGCAGCTCGGCGAGCAGGTGCACGAGGTCGTTGACCACGCGGCCGGCGACCTCGGTGGTCGGCACGGAGGCCAGCTCGATGCGCTCGTACTGCTCCACCTCGGAGGCGGCGGCGCGGAGCACGTCGACCAGCGGGACCGGACGGGTCCAGCGGCGGCCGGGCTCCTCACCGGCGAGGACGAGGAGGTTCTCACCGTTACGGCGCATGCGGGTCGCGAGGTGGTCGAGCTTGAAGAGCGAGGAGAGCTGGTCCGGGTCGGCCTCGCGGGACTCCAGTTCGGAGATCAGCGACAACTGGCGCTGGATCAGGCCCTGGGAGCGGCGCGAGAGGTTGGTGAACATCGCGTTGACGTTGCCCCGCAGCAGGGCCTGCTCGGCGGCGAGGCGGACCGCCTCGCGGTGCACGTCGTCGAAGGCCGAGGCCACTCGGCCGATCTCGTCCCGGGAGTGCACGCCGACCGACTCCACCGAGGTGTCGACGTCCTGCGGGTCGGTCTCGGAGAGCTGCTTGACCAGCTCGGGCAGACGGTCCTGGGCGACCCTGGTCGCGGTGTCCTCCAGGCGGCGCAGCGAGCGGATCATGGACCGGGCCACGACGAAGGCGCCGACCAGGGAGACACCGAGCACGAGCAGGATCAGCACACCGGAGACGATCGCCTCGCGCTCCGACTCGCTGCGCAGCTCGCGGGCCTTCTGCTCCATGTCCTCCAGCAGGGTGAGCTCGATGTTCTTCATCTGCTGGATCTTGGTGGAGCTGTCGTCGAGCCAGTCCTGGTAGGAGCGCTTGCTCAGGTCGGACAGACCGTTCTTGCTGTCGAGGGCGCGGCCGGCGTACTTGTCGGAGGCCTCGATGGTCGGGTTGCCCTCGGAGATCGGCTTGAGGAGGTCCTCGGCACCGTCCCCGTAGATGCTGGTGAAGCTGCGCAGTTCGGAGCTCTGGCTCTGCAGGGCCGACTGCGCGTACAGGCGGTCGTTCTCGGAGAGGTCGCTCTTGCCCGTGTTGCCCGCGGGGAGCGCCGCCGCGAGAACCGCGCGCTGGATGGACGCGTACTCCTTGGCCGAGGAGAACGCGGACAGGGCGCGGGTGCGCTGGATCATCTCCGGGTTGCTGGTGGCCTCCGCCATGTCCTGGGAGAGGTCGAGCAGGTGAGTGATCAGGCGGTGGTAGGACTCGACCGTCTGGGTCGAGTTGTCCTCGGCCTTGTACGCGTTGCTGCGGATCCGGTTCAGGTCGTTCAGATCGCTCGCGAGGCCGACGAGGCTGTCACGGACGCCGACGAGGTTGCCGTCCTTGCTGGCGGCGTCGATCTCCTCGGAGCTGTCGAGGAAGTTCTTCAGGGCCCGGTCGGTCTTCTCCCGGTCGCCCTTGACGGCGATCGCGCCGGACGTCGAGCCGTGGGCCAGGGGGCCGGCGGACTGGTCGCGCTCCTCCTGGAGCGCGGCGGCCAGTTCGGTGGCCTGCTTGGTCATCTCGGTCAGCAGCTTCATGTTGTCGAGCTGCTGGATGTCGTCCATCGACTGGTCGATGCGCAGCGCGCCCAGCGAGGTGGCCGCGACCACCGGGAGCGCGAGCAGCGACACCAGACGGGTGGAGATCCGCCAGTTGCGCAGGGCTATTCGCGGGCCGGGGCCGGTCGAGCCCTTGGCCGGCTTGGCGGGCGGCTTCTGGCCGGCGGAGGACGGGGTCCCCTGCTGACCGGGGTGGTCTCCGTTCTCGCCGGGCTGGCCCTGGCCCGGGTTCTGGGCGTGCTGGGGCGAGGAGCTGACGGCCTTGGGGCCAGTCCCGCCGTGCGGCTCCGGCTCCGCCGAAGCGCTGCCATCCCTCTTGAAACGTCCCTGCACTAGCGTCGCAACCTCTGGACCAGGCGCCCGTCCGCGTGAGCGGCTGGGCACGGTGTCGGCGTCATAGGGGCGCCCTGAATACGCCCCCGTGGTGGTCGTGAGTGACCGGCGCTGGTTCCCCCATCTCGCCGCCGTTCGGCGCTGGTGTGCGCCCCCTGTGCGCCGGCTCGATCCCGCAGCGGTCCGTGGAATTCCAGCACAGTGCAGGATCTCCAACAAGGCCCGTGGGCCACCCCGTGACATAGGTGACACCACGTGAGGGGCGGGTCACCGGTCGTAGAAAGTGATCACCCGCAAAACGGACGTATGCCCGCGAGTCGTCAGCGGATGGAAGGTGTCCCAGTCGACATGATCAGGAGCGGAATGGTGGGTTCAGAGGGGCAATGTCGCTTTCGTCGCAGTGGTGCGTCAGCCTGAATTGACCGGTTTGCCCCTTGATAAGTGAGCAAACTCACACGTGGATCAGGGGGCCCGCTCGGGTTGGCGGGGAATCGCATGTTTAGCCTGACGCTTTACAGAGAAGGCAAAACCGACAACCCGCGCCCTCGCAGGGGTTCTTGCGGACCTCCGGCGCCCGGACACGACAGGGTCTCGTACAACCGTGAAGACGACGATGATGTTCCACAAGATCGCCAACCCGCGACGCACGACGCTGGCGCACCTCGACGGCGCCGACGACCTGCGGACGCCGGAGCAGCCGGAGCACGCCGTCGAGCTCCCCGCCCAGACCGCCAATCCCCGGCGCACGGTGCTGATGGAGATCCCCGCCGCGGCCTCCGCCGCACAGTAGTACGTAGTAGTACGTCGCCCGGCCGCCGGACGTTCAGGGCGGCCGTACGGGGACACGGGCGCCCGCGCCCGCGAAGCGCCGTCCCCGGGGGCCACGGCACGTGACGCGCGGGGCGCCCGCCCGGTGGGATCCGCCGTCGGCAGCGGCCGACGGCGGCGTCCGTCGCCGCTCGTGGCCGCGAGCGGCACGCCCCGCCCGCCGCTGCCAGGGGGACCGCCGCCATCCTCCGGCCTGATCCGCCGGACAGGCCTTGCCGCGTTAGCCTGGAGCGTCAGACTCCAGCCAGCTCAGCAAGGGGCCAAGCAACCCGTGCGCATCGCCAGGTTCTCCATCGACGGGAACGTCGCCTTCGGCGCGGTCGAGGGCGACCAGCCGGACCAGCTCGTCCTCGACATCATCAAGGGCATCCCGTTCGCGGACTTCGAGCTCTCCGGCACCAAGGTGCCCCTGAGCAAGGTGCGGCTCCTGCCGCCCGTCCTCCCCAACAAGGTCGTCGCCTTCGGCCGCAACTACGCCGAGCACGCCCGCGAACTCGGCAACGAGGTCCCCGACGCCCCGTTCGCCTTCTTCAAGCCGTCCACCTCGGTCGTCGGCCCCGGCGACGCCATCCAGTACCCCTCCTTCTCCGAGGAGCTGCACCACGAGGCCGAGCTCGCCGTCGTCATCGGCCGCATGTGCCGCGAGGTCCCGCGCGAACGCGTCAAGGACGTGATCTTCGGCTACACCTGCGCCAACGACGTCACCGCCCGCGACGTGCAGCGCCGCGAGAAGCAGTGGGCCAGGGCCAAGGGCTTCGACTCCTCCTGCCCGCTGGGCCCCTGGGTGGAGACCGACCTCGACCCGGCCGACCTGACCATCCAGCTCACGGTCAACGGCGGTCAGCGCCAGCTCGGCCGCACCAGCGAGATGATCCACTCCATCGAGGATCTGATCGTCAACATCTCCGAGGCGATGACGCTGCTTCCCGGTGACGTGATTCTCACGGGCACCCCGGCCGGCGTCGGCCCCCTCAACGTCGGCGACGAGGTCGCCGTCACCATCGAAGGCATCGGCACTCTCACCAACAAGGTTGTCAAGCGTGGCTAGCGCACCCGGCTCCCCCGTACGCGTCCGTTTCTGCCCCTCGCCCACCGGTAACCCCCACGTGGGCCTGGTCCGCACCGCCCTGTTCAACTGGGCGTTCGCCCGGCACCACCAGGGCACGCTGGTCTTCCGCATCGAGGACACCGACGCGGCCCGTGACTCCGAGGAGTCGTACCACCAGCTCCTGGACTCGATGCGCTGGCTGGGCTTCGACTGGGACGAGGGCCCCGAGGTCGGCGGCCCGCACGCGCCGTACCGCCAGTCGCAGCGCATGGACATCTACAAGGACGTCGCCGCCAAGCTCCTCGACGCCGGCCACGCCTACCGCTGCTACTGCTCCCAGGAGGAGCTGGACACCCGCCGCGAGGCCGCCCGCGCCGCCGGCAAGCCCTCCGGTTACGACGGCCACTGCCGCGACCTGAGCGACGCGCGGGTCGCGGAGTACGAGGCGCAGGGCCGTGAGCCCATCGTCCGCTTCCGGATGCCCGACGAAACGATCACCTTCACGGACCTGGTCCGCGGCGAGATCACCTACCTGGCCGAGAACGTCCCGGACTACGGCATCGTCCGCGCGAACGGCGCCCCCCTCTACACCCTCGTCAACCCGGTCGACGACGCCCTGATGGAGATCACCCACGTCCTGCGCGGCGAGGACCTGCTCTCCTCCACCCCGCGCCAGATCGCCCTGTACAAGGCGCTGACCGAGCTGGGCATCGCCAAGGAGACCCCCGCCTTCGGTCACCTGCCGTACGTCATGGGCGAGGGCAACAAGAAGCTCTCCAAGCGTGACCCGCAGTCGAGCCTGAACCTCTACCGCGAGCGCGGCTTCCTCCCCGAGGGCCTGCTCAACTACCTCTCCCTGCTCGGCTGGTCGATCTCCGCCGACCAGGACATCTTCTCGATCGAGGAGATGGTCGCGGCCTTCGACGTCGCCGACGTCAACCCGAACCCGGCCCGCTTCGACCTCAAGAAGTGCGAGGCGATCAACGCCGACCACATCCGCCTGCTCGACGTGAAGGACTTCACCGAGCGCTGCCGCCCGTGGCTGAAGGCCCCCGTCGCCCCCTGGGCGCCCGAGGACTTCGACGAGTCCCAGTGGCAGGCGATCGCGCCGCACGCGCAGACCCGCCTGAAGGTCCTCTCCGAGATCACGGACAACGTCGACTTCCTGTTCCTGCCGGAGCCGGTCTTCGACGAGGCGTCGTGGAACAAGGCGATGAAGGAGGGCTCCGACGCCCTGCTCCGCACCGCCCGCGAGAAGCTGGACGCGGCCGACTGGACGTCCCCCGAGTCCCTCAAGGAGGCCGTCCTGGCCGCCGGCGAGGCGCACGGCCTCAAGCTCGGCAAGGCCCAGGCACCCGTCCGCGTCGCCGTCACCGGCCGCACCGTCGGCCTGCCCCTCTTCGAGTCCCTGGAGGTCCTGGGCAAGGAGAAGGCGCTGGCCCGGATCGACGCGGCGCTGGCGAGGCTGTTGGCGTAACGCACGCGCACTATTCGACGTACGCAGGGCGGCAGCCGTGATGGCTGCCGCCCTGGTGTCACGCGTGTCCGGAGTAGGCGATGCTGCACCGTTCGGTGGTGCCCTTGATCGCACAGAGCTGGATATAGACCGTGGTGCCCTCGGTCAGGTTCCCGGTGCCATACGGGCTGTAGTAAACAGCAGTATGACCACGCGTGGTGGCGGTGCGCCCGGTTACCGGACTGGTCATGTGGGCTTCCATGCCCCAACCGTCGGAGAGCCGGTCCAGGACCCGGAAGGCGTCTCCCGGGGTGTTTCCGACGGGGTCGGCGTTCCACTCCATGAGGCCCGCGTAGGTGCCGTTGTTGTAGGCCGCGATGGTGAAGTCCCCGTCCGAGCTCACGCCGCTCTTCTTGAAGGTCCACTGGTCTGCCGCTGCTGCTTCGGCCGCCCCGAGGGAGGCGGAGGCGCCGAATACCAGCGCGCTGGTGGCGAAGAGAAGGTCATCTTCAATGCACTGGAGCGCACAGCCAAGCCCGCAGGCTTGGCGGCCTAGGTGTGCTATCCAACTCCAACGTTTCTGATCAGCTGAGCGATCCTACGAGACGAAGTGTCTGACGTAGGTCGAGCCCACTGTGGGGGAGATGCATGGGCGTGCAGGTGGAAGCCCGCGCCCAGTGCTGCTCCTCGCGGCCGGTGTTGGCCGGTGCCGGGGGTGCTGATCGTCGTCACGCCCTGGTGCCGGTGGGCTGCGCGGGGCAGCCACCTCCAGCCCGTGTGAGCGTGTCCCTCCGGACGCTGGCCCACCTGACCGGTGGGTCTGGTGGGGGAGGGTGCCCTGCGTCGCCTGGGCGCGGGGCGTGTTGTCCTGTGACGGGTGGGTCCGATCTTTGTCCGGTCCCCGCGGTGGGTCTGTGTGGTGGCGGGGGCGACCACGGCTGCGGCTTCGAGCGGATCGACCACGTTGTGGATGACCATCTCACCGGTGGTGCGGTCGGTCACGGTTTTGACCTGATGGGTCAGACCACGTGCGGCGATGCGCTGCCAGGCCCCGGTGTCGCGGTCGCCCTGCCAGCCACAATCCGCGTTTGGGCACAGGGCCCATTTCCAACCGGGTGCCGTGGGTCGGTCAGGAGCCTTGCGGTGCCGCAGTGGGACGAGACAGCGGGGGCAGTACCGAGAGGTGCCCCGGGCAGGCACCGCGACGACGGCCATGCCCACCTCGACGGCCAGGTGCCGCATGCGGTCCACGATCTGACCACGTACCTGTTGTGACAGGCGGGTGTTCAGGGTGCGGCCCATGCCCCGTGCCTCCATCGAGCGGAGGTCTTCGATGTAAATCACCGTCGCGCCAGCGGCGATGGCCTGGTCGACCGCCCATCGGGCGGCGGACCAGGCAAGCGCGTCGTTGAGGTTCGAGCGGCGACGGGAAACGTGCCGCATCTCCCTGCCCAGCGCCTCGAGCTTGCCCGCCAGTGGGTGCTCAACACGGTGGGCGATGAGTCGCTGATAGTGATCGAATTTGGCGTGCAGGCGCTCGCTTTCACGGCGCAGGCGGTGCTGCTTGGCCAGGACACCGGCGGCGCGAAAGGACCCTCCGGATCCAAGCGCGGTGATCTGTCCGCTGTCGTTCACGCGTACCGTGCCCGCGCTGAGCAGCGTATTGAGCCCCCAGTCCACACCAAGTGCGACCGTGTGCCCGGTGCGCTGGGCCTTTGGCACCGCGTGGGTGTACGCCAGATCCGCCCTCAACGCGCCATGCCGGACATGGAGGGTAGGCAGGTGCAGCAGGGCGTCGGGCGGAGTTGTCGGCGGCAGTGTCAACGGGCACGCTACCCAGGTCCAGTCTCGGTAGCAGCGCGGGTCTGGGCGGGTCGGCAACTGCAGTCGCAGCAGTGCCTGCCCCGGGTCATCCCCGCGCGCGATCGTGGCCTGCTGCCTGTCGCACGCGGACAGCAGCAGCATCCGCGCACTCTGAGGTGTGGCCTCCAGTTCAAAGACATCGGCAGGCAGCAGGCCTTGCCTGTGGATGAAGGCGGCGATCTGCCGGGTGCGGGCGGTGATGACACTGGAGGGCAGGTGCCGGCCGCCGGGGACAGCCTCTCGGACGGCATCCCACTCCGGTGGGGTGCGCCTGCCAGGTTCGGCGGGCCACGTCTGAAGGACTCCGGTGGTCAGGTCGGCCCGCCATTTCACTGCCCGCAGTGTGCGCCCAGCCTGTTCCTGCGCCATGCGCACGATCCGGTCGCTGACACGGAGGCCCTCAGCCGGGGCGACGGTCCAGCCCAAACGCCGCAACGCCATCCACGCCTTCGACGGCATGGCCCGGCCCTCGCCGTCCACACCTGAGGCCAGCGCGTTCACGTCGGTGGCGTTCCAGTGCGCGGCCAGGAGGTTGGCGGCCATGCCGGAGACCAGAGCCGCAGCCCAGCCCACCCGCTTTGCCAGTGCTGCCGCTCCGAGTGCTTCCCCAGTCTTCTCAACGGTTCCGGCACGCAAAAGAACATGGGCGCACGCAGTACGGGGCGCCTTGCCCTCGGCGAGTAGCGGCTTCCGACTCACAGGCCCTCCGTCCCGGCCATGGTGCGAATGCTGTCATCCGATCAACGACAGACTTGCGGGAAGGTCACGCATTCGATCAGCGCATCTGTGTGCGGGGGTGAGGTCATCGCTAGGCAAGCAGGAAGGATCAAGGTCAGCGTGTGAGGTGAACCTCACCGTCCAGGACCGCAAGCTGCGCGTCCTCGGCGTGCACGACCGCTTCGAGGCCATCCTGTGCGCCGCCGAGCTGGGCGTCTCCAAGCCCGAGCCCGGCGCCTTCCTGGCCGCCTGCGACGCCCTCGGTCTCGCCCCGCCGGAGGTGGCCTACGTCGGCGACCACCCGGAGATCGACGGGCGGGGCGCCGCCGACGCCGGGCTGCTGTCGGTGTGGATCGACCGCGGCGGCGTGTACGCGACCGTCGACCCGCCCGTCGGGCCGCGCCGTATCGCCTCGCTCTCCGAACTCCCCGCGCTCCTCGGTGCCGATACTCGTTTTGGAGCCCCGTCCACCTTCGGGTAATGTTCTTCCTGCGCCGCCGGGGAGCGGGCCGAAAGGGCCGGGAACCGGAAGCGCAACGCTAGAACAAGATCCCCCCGGGGCTTGCGTTCCAGTGGCCTATGGTGTAATTGGCAGCACGACTGATTCTGGTTCAGTTAGTCTAGGTTCGAGTCCTGGTAGGCCAGCTCGCAGAGCTTATCTGCGCCGCGGAGCACATCCGCAAAGCCCCCGTTGTGTAGCGGCCTAGCACGCCGCCCTCTCAAGGCGGTAGCGCCGGTTCGAATCCGGTCGGGGGTACAGATCCTTCCCGCGGGAACAGTCTGGGTCGCACCCACCGTTCCCGATGCAGGATCGCTAGGGCCCCCGTTGTGTAGCGGCCTAGCACGCCGCCCTCTCAAGGCGGTAGCGCCGGTTCGAATCCGGTCGGGGGTACAAACTGGTCTAAACCACATTGGTCTATGGTGTAATTGGCAGCACGACTGATTCTGGTTCAGTTAGTCTAGGTTCGAGTCCTGGTAGACCAGCTCGGATCTGCGGAAACGCAGTTCCTCGCCCCCGTTGTGTAGCGGCCTAGCACGCCGCCCTCTCAAGGCGGTAGCGCCGGTTCGAATCCGGTCGGGGGTACATGGGCCCAAGGGGGCTCCCGCTCAGGCGGGAGCCCCCTTGGGCGTTCACTCGATGCCGTAGCGCCGCGCCGACTCCTCCTCCTGCGCCGGCCGGTGCAGCGCCAGCGGTACCGGCCGGAAGAGCACCGCCGACGCGACCGCCGTCTCGGCCTTCTCCGCCTCCGAGCCGTGGGTTTCCATGAAGTCCAGGTCCCGCCGGGCCACCTCGATCATCAACTCGGCGTACGGAGCCAATAGTTCGGCGTCCCAGGGGTAGTCCAGCCGCCTCGGCGCGGCCACCGCCGTCACCAGCGAACGGTGTACGGGGGAGAGGGAGGCCAACTCCCGGGAGGTCTCCCGGCCGAGCAGCTCCAGCGGCCGGCCCGCCTCGGCCCGCGCGGCACGAGGCGTACCTGGTGTCCGAGAGGTCGTACGAGTCGATCTACGCGGACATGCCGGCCTTCGGGCTGGCGGCGGCGCGGGGCAGGTGCCGCTGGAGCGGCGGGGCAAGCGGGCCGGGGGCCGGCTCGCGTACCGCTCGGGGGAGCGGGCGGCGTCCGGGGAGGCCTGAGGACATGGGGGAGGGCCTGCCGCGGCGTTGAGGCGGGCCCGTTCCCGGTCGCGTACCGGGGCCGGTGGGATCAGCCCGTGCGGCGCAGGGCCTCGGAGAGCCGGCCGGCGGCGTCGATGATCGCCTGGGCGTGCATACGGCCCGGGTGGCGCGTCAGGCGCTCGATCGGGCCGGAGACGGAGACGGCGGCCACCACGCGGTTGGAGGGGCCGCGCACGGGCGCGGAGACGGACGCCACGCCCGGCTCCCGCTCGCCGATGGACTGCGCCCAGCCGCGGCGGCGCACGCCGGACAGGGCCGTCGCCGTGAAGCGGGCGCCCTGCAGGCCGCGGTGGAGGCGCTCGGGCTCCTCCCAGGCCATGAGGATCTGGGCCGAGGAGCCGGCCTTCATGGTGAGCGTGGAGCCGACCGGGACGGTGTCCCTGAGGCCCGACAGACGCTCGGCCGCGGCCACGCAGATGCGCATGTCGCCCTGGCGGCGGTAGAGCTGGGCGCTCTCGCCCGTGATGTCGCGCAGATGCGTGAGCACCGGGCCCGCCGTGGCGAGCAGGCGGTCCTCGCCGGCCGCCGCGGCCAGTTCGGCCAGGCGCGGGCCGAGGATGAACCGGCCCTGCATGTCGCGCGCCACCATACGGTGGTGTTCCAGCGCCACGGCCAGGCGGTGGGCCGTGGGTCGTGCCAGTCCGGTCGCACCGACCAACCCCGCGAGGGTGGCCGGGCCGGACTCCAGAGCGCTCAGGACGAGGGCCGCCTTGTCCAGAACGCCGACGCCGCTACTGTTGTCCATGCAACGATACTCCCGTCTCACTCTGTGAAACGCAAGTTCAATTTTCCATGGAACCCGCCACTCTTGATGGCAGGAAGTCACAACGGCCCGTGACCGAAGGGCCTGGTGGCGGTTGCCCGGAAACGCAGGGGTGAGGGCACCGCTTCCCCCAAGATCTCTAGTTGGGTCGGCGCGCTGTCGTCGGCCGGAGGGAAAGCGATGGGTAGGACACTCGCGGAGAAGGTCTGGGACGACCATGTCGTCCGGCGCGCCGAGGGCGAGCCCGACCTCCTCTTCATCGATCTGCACCTGCTGCACGAGGTGACCAGCCCGCAGGCCTTCGACGGCCTCCGCAAGAGCGGCCGCCCGGTGCGCCGGCTCGACCTGACCATCGCCACCGAGGACCACAACACCCCGACGCTCGACATCGACAAGCCCATCGCCGACCCCGTCTCCCGGGTCCAGCTCGAGACGCTGCGCAAGAACTGCGCGGACTTCGGCGTCCGGCTGCACCCGCTGGGCGACGTCGAACAGGGCGTCGTGCACGTCGTCGGCCCGCAGCTCGGCCTGACCCAGCCCGGCACCACCGTGGTCTGCGGCGACTCGCACACCTCCACACACGGCGCCTTCGGCGCGCTGGCCTTCGGCATCGGCACCTCCCAGGTCGAGCACGTGCTGGCCACCCAGACGCTGCCCATGGTCCGCCCGAAGACCATGGCGATCACCGTCAACGGCGAACTGCCCGACGGCGTCACGGCCAAGGACCTGATCCTCGCGATCATCGCGAAGATCGGCACCGGCGGCGGCCAGGGCTACGTCCTGGAGTACCGCGGCGAGGCCATCGAGAAGCTCTCGATGGAGGCCCGGATGACCATCTGCAACATGTCGATCGAGGCCGGCGCCCGCGCGGGCATGATCGCCCCCGACGAGACCACCTTCGCCTACCTCCAGGGCCGCCCGCACGCCCCCGAGGGCGCCGACTGGGACGCGGCGGTCGAGTACTGGAAGACGCTGCGCACGGACGACGACGCCGAGTTCGACGCCGAGGTGGTCGTCGAGGCCGCCGAGCTGTCCCCGTTCGTCACCTGGGGCACCAACCCGGGCCAGGGCGCGCCCCTCTGCGCCGCCGTCCCCGACCCGGCTTCGTACGAAGACGCTTCGGAGCGCTTCGCCGCCGAGAAGGCCCTGGAGTACATGGGGTTGGAGGCCGGGCAGCCGCTGCGCTCCATCAAGGTGGACACCGTCTTCGTAGGTTCGTGCACCAACGGCCGCATCGAGGACCTGCGCGCCGCCGCCGAGATCGTGCGGGACCGCAAAGTCGCCGACGGCGTACGGATGCTGGTCGTTCCCGGCTCCGCGCGGGTGGGTCTGCAGGCCGTCTCCGAGGGCCTGGACGTGGTCTTCAAGGAGGCCGGCGCCGAATGGCGGCACGCGGGCTGCTCGATGTGTCTGGGCATGAACCCGGACCAGCTCGCCCCCGGTGAGCGCTCCGCGTCCACCTCCAACCGCAACTTCGAGGGGCGGCAGGGCAAGGGCGGCCGCACCCACCTGGTGTCGCCGCAGGTCGCGGCCGCGACGGCGGTCCTGGGCCACCTGGCCTCCCCGGCCGACCTGTCCGCCGCCGACGTCCCCACGCCCGTTGGAGTCTGAGAGTCATGGAAGCATTCACCACCCACACCGGCCGGGCCGTCCCGCTGCGCCGCAGCAACGTCGACACCGACCAGATCATCCCCGCCCACTGGCTCAAGAAGGTGACGCGGGACGGGTTCGAGGACGGGCTGTTCGAGGCCTGGCGCAAGGACCCTCAGTTCGTGCTCAACCGCCCCGAGCGCGAAGGTGCCACGGTGCTGGTCGCCGGCCCCGACTTCGGCACCGGTTCGTCCCGTGAGCACGCCGTCTGGGCGCTGCAGAACTTCGGCTTCAAGGCCGTCGTCTCCTCCCGCTTCGCCGACATCTTCCGCGGCAACTCGCTGAAGAACGGCCTGCTCACGGTGGTCCTCGACCAGGAGATCGTGGACGCGCTGTGGGAGCTGACGGAGAACGACCCGCAGGCCGAGGTCACGGTCGACCTCGAGGCCCGTGAGGTCCGCGCCGAGGGCATCACCGCCTCCTTCGAACTGGACGAGAACTCCCGCTGGCGGCTGCTGAACGGGCTGGACGACATCTCGATCACCCTCCAGAACGAGGCCGACATCGCCGCGTACGAGGCGAAGCGTCCGTCGTTCAAGCCGCAGACCCTCCAGGTCTGACCCCCGGGCCCCTTCCCGGGCGTCCCGCAAGGTCGAGTTTCGGCCACCCAACACCCCGGCTGTACCCCCGATCGGCCCGATCGGGGGTACAGCCGTTTCTGCTGCCGGTCCCACGCGCGAGTGACGCCTCGGCCGCCCAACTCCCCACGTTAGCGGCGTGGTTGTTGGGGTACGAGAGTCGTGGAAGCGCGGCTTCCGGGTGTGCTCGAGAGGCCTTTCGGGGCGGCAGTTGCCCCCTGCGCAGGCGACAACTCGCCCCAGATGGCACAATCTGTGCATGGAACACGACGGCCAACTCGAGCTCTATACGGCGGTCGCGGTCCGGCTCAAGGAAGCGCACACAAGAGTGCGCGCACTGCAAGTCCCGGAGGGCGTACGGATGGCGCTGACCCGGAAGCTGCTGGTCATTACGGCCGCGGCCAAACACGATCTCGCCGGTGCGGCAAGGCGCCTGGATCGGTTCATCGCCGACCTCGACGAGGGTCGATTCCCCGAAGAGGAAGGCTGAACAGGCCAGGGCGGCCCGAGTCCGTTGCGGCACAAGGGTGATTAGCCCGTTTCGTGTTTGATTTGCGGTATATATCTGCCTAACGTGCGAAAAAGCTTGAACACATTCGTTCTGGCGATGTCTCCGAAGGGGAAGACGTGAACAAGGCGCAGCTCGTAGAAGCGATTGCCGACAAGCTGGGCGGCCGGCAGCAGGCCGCCGACGCTGTCGACGCGGTCCTGGACGCCCTCGTCCGTGCAGTGGTCTCGGGCGACCGGGTCTCGGTCACCGGCTTCGGTTCCTTCGAGAAGGTCGACCGTCCGGCCCGCTACGCCCGCAACCCTCAGACGGGCGAGCGGGTTCGGGTCAAGAAGACCTCCGTGCCGCGCTTCCGCGCGGGTCAGGGGTTCAAGGACCTGGTGAGCGGCTCGAAGAAGCTCCCGAAGAACGACATCGCGGTCAAGAAGGCCCCCAAGGGCAGCCTGTCCGGCCCGCCGCCCACCATCTCCAAGGCCGCGGGCAAGAAGGCCGCCGCCAAGAAGGCCACGGGCGCCGCGAAGAAGACCACGGGCGCGGCCAAGAAGACGACCGGGGCGGCGAAGAAGACGACCGCGAAGAAGACCACCGGGGCGGCGAAGACGGCGACGGCGAAGAAGGCCCCCGCCAAGAAGTCCACCGCCAAGACCACCACCGCGGCGGCGAAGAAGACCACGGCCAAGAAGGCCCCCGCGAAGAAGGCGACGGCGAAGAAGGCTCCGGCCAAGAAGTCGACCGCCCGCAAGACCACCGCCAAGAAGGCCACCGCCCGCAAGAAGTAGCAGTAGCAGCAGGAATGCGGCATGCGAGCAGGCACAGGGGCACTCACGCGCCGGGCCGGACTCCCTCTCGGAGCCCGGCCCGCGGCGTGTCCGGACCCCGTGGGTCGCGTGGGGCCCGGCCGGCCGAAGCGAGCAGAAGGAACAGGACGAGCGGAACGATCAGAGGGTCTGGAGCGTCACCAGTGTGATCCGGCGGTCCGTGCCCGCGCCCTCGGTCTCGATCCGCACCCGCTGTCCGGGCCGCAGCAGTCTCAGGCCCCCCGCGTCGAACGCCGCCGCGTCGAAGGGCACGGGCGTGCCGTCGTCGAGCAGCACCTGCCCGCTGCGGCTGTCGGGGTCGTACGTGTATGCGGTCGCCTGCATGGCGGCAGCCTACTGCCCCGCGATCAGCAACCGCGCCGCCACCGCGGCCGTACGGGGACCCACCCCCAGCGCCAGCGCGGTGCGCAGATCGCCGCCGGTGTCGACGTCCTGCCGTACGGAATCCACCGCGCCCAGGCGCAGTTCCACCGCACCGGACGCACGGTGGCGGGCCCGGGAATCCGCACCGAATGCGGGGGACAATTCGCGGCCCGGTGCCGCGGCCAGCAGAGTCGTGCCGGTTCCGGCCGCGTCCGGGAGAAAGGCGCGCGGGAATTGTGTGGCCGCCGTCAGGACCCGCGTCAATTCCACCGGGCGTAGCGCGGGCAGATCGGCGTTGAGCGCGGCCACCGGAATACCGGGCCGGGCCGCCCGTACCACGGCCGCCCCGTGCGCCAGGGCGGCGTTCAGACCGCCGCCGGGTTCGTCCGGGACGACTCCCGCCCCCAGCGCCGCGAGCTCCCGTGCGGCCCGCGCGTCGTCCGTGACTACTGCCACATCCGCCACCACCGGGCAGGCCAGCGCGGCCGCCACGGTGTCCTGCGCGAACGCCAGCGCGAGGCCCGGCCGCACCCCGTCGTGCGCGGTGTCCGACAGCCTGCTCTTGGCCCGGGCGAGGGGCTTCACGGGTACGACCAAGGTCCACTGCACGAGCGTTCCGTCCTTCTCTCGTCGCCGCCATTGTCACCTGGGAGACCTGGCGGTTCACTCGCCGGGGCGTACGGTGTTCTCGACAGACGGGCGGCCCGGGGCGACACTTGTCCGGCCCCAGGCCCTGGAGGAAAGGTGTCAGCGTGCCCCGCCGCAGAATCGGCTTCTGGTACCGCCTCGCCGCGGTGATCTGCAAACCGCCGCTCGTGGTTCTGATCAAGCGGGACTGGCGGGGAATGGAGAACATTCCAGCCGACGGCGGATTTATCACGGCCGTGAACCACAATTCGCACGTCGACCCTTTCGCGTACGCGCACTACCAGTACAACACCGGGCGCGTCCCACGATTCCTGGCGAAGAGCGGCCTTTTCAAGAAAGGATTCGTCGGTGCCGCGATGCGGGGCACCGGACAGATCCCCGTCTACCGCGAGAGCACGGACGCGCTGAGCGCCTTCCGGGCCGCGATCGACGCCGTGGAGCGCGGCGAGTGCGTCGCCTTCTACCCCGAGGGCACCCTCACCCGCGACCCGGGCGGCTGGCCGATGACTGCCAAGACCGGTGCCGCGCGCGTCGCCCTGCAGACCAAGTGCCCGGTGATCCCGGTCGCCCAGTGGGGCTGCAACGAACTGCTGCCGCCGTACGCCAAGAAGCCGAACCTCCTCCCGCGCAAGACCCACCAGGTGCTCGCGGGTCCGCCGGTCGACCTGTCGCGGTTCTACGACAAGGAGATGACCGCGGAGGTGCTGAAGGAGGCCACGGAGGTCATCATGGCCGCCGTCACCCGCCAGCTCGAGGAGATCCGCGGCGAGAAGGCACCCGAAACCCCTTACGACCCGCGCCGGGAGCGGATCGAGCAGCGCCGCCGGACACAGGCCCAGAACCAGCAGGCCCCGAACCGGCAGACGCGCAACCAGCAGACGCGCAACCAGCGGCCCGAGAGCCGGGCCCGGAACCAGCAGACGCAGAACCGGCAGTCGCAGCAGGCAGAAGGGCAGAGCACGTGAGCAACCCGGTCAAGGCGGCCGTCTTCGGCACCGGATCGTGGGGCACGGCCTTCGGCATGGTCCTCGCCGACGCGGGGTGCGACGTCACCCTGTGGGGGCGCCGCGCCGCACTCGCCGACGCCGTCAACTCCACCCGCACCAACCCGGACTACCTGCCCGGCGTGGAACTCCCCGCGGGTCTGTGGGCCACCACCGACGCCGCCGAGGCCGCGCGCGACGCCGACTTCACCGTCCTCGCGGTCCCGTCCCAGACGCTGCGCGCCAACCTCGCCGACTGGACGCCCCTGCTGGCGCCCGGCACGGTCCTGGTGTCCCTGATGAAGGGCGTCGAACTCGGCTCCGCGATGCGGATGAGCGAGGTGATCGACGACGTCGCCAAGGTCGGCGCCGAGCGCATCGCCGTGGTCACCGGGCCCAACCTGGCCCGGGAGATCGCCGCCCGCATGCCGGCCGCCGCCGTGGTCGCCTGCCCCGACGAGTCCGTCGCCCAGCGACTCCAGACCGCCTGCCACACGCCGTACTTCCGCCCCTACACCAACACCGACGTCGTCGGCTGCGAGCTCGGCGGCGCCGTCAAGAACGTGATCGGGCTGGCCGTCGGCATCGCGGACGGCATGGGCCTCGGCGACAACGCCAAGGGTTCCCTCATCACCCGCGGCCTCGCCGAGACGACCCGCCTCGGTGTCGCCCTCGGGGCCGACCCGCTGACCTTCTCCGGACTGGCCGGTCTCGGCGACCTGGTGGCGACCTGCTCCTCGCCGCTGTCCCGCAATCACACCTTCGGCACCAACCTCGGCAAGGGCATGACCCTCCAGGAGACCATCGCGGTCACCAAGCAGACCGCCGAGGGCGTCAAGTCCTGCGAGTCGGTGCTCGATCTGGCCCGCAGACATGGCGTCGACATGCCGATCACCGAGACGGTCGTCGGCATCGTGCACGAGGGCAAGCCCCCGGTGGTCGCGCTCAAGGAGCTCATGTCGCGCAGCGCGAAGCCCGAACGACGCTGAGCGACGCCGGAACGGAACCTGTGCGCCACCCGCGCCACGCGGCCCCGCCGACGCTGTCTCGGGACCCTACGGGCGGGTACTCTCAACGCGATATGAGCACCGAGAACCTCCCCCAGAGCCCCGAGCAGCCGCCTCGCAAACCGCGTGTGGCCGTCGTGTTCGGCGGGCGCAGCTCCGAACACGGGATCTCCGTGGTCACCGCCGGCGCCGTCCTCGCGGCCATCGACCGGACCAAGTACGACGTCCTGCCGATCGGCATCACCCGGGACGGCCGGTGGGCCCTCACCGCCGACGAACCCGAACGCATGGCGATCACCGAGCGCCGTACGCCCGACGTGGACGAACTGGCCGAGTCGACCGAGGGCGGCGTGGTGCTGCCCGTCGACCCCGCCAACCGCGAAGTCGTCTACAGCGAACCCGGCTCGGTGCCCAAGGCGCTGGGCGAGGTCGACGTCGTCTTCCCCGTGCTGCACGGCCCCTACGGCGAGGACGGCACCCTCCAGGGTCTGCTCGAGCTGTCCGGCGTGCCCTACGTCGGCGCGGGCGTCCTCGCCTCGGCCGTTGGGCAGGACAAGGAGTACATGAAGGCGGTGTTCACCTCCTACGGGCTGAAGGTCGGCCCGTACGCGGTGATCCGGCCGCGCGAGTGGGAGCAGGACCGTTCCGGCGCCCGCAGGAGGATCGTCGATTTCGCCGGCGAGCACGGCTGGCCGCTGTTCGTGAAGCCCGCACGCGCGGGTTCCTCCATCGGCATCACCAAGGTCGACGACCTCTCCGGCCTCGACGAGGCGATCGAGGAGGCCCGGCGCCACGACCCGAAGATCCTGGTCGAGGCGGCGCTGCGCGGCCGGGAGATCGAGTGCGGCGTGCTGGAGTTCGAGGACGGTCCCCGGGCCTCCGTCCCCGCCGAGATCCCGCCGCCCTCCGAGCACGCGTACTACGACTTCGAGGCCAAGTACATCGACTCCACGCCCGGCGTCGTGCCCGCCCCGCTCACGCCCGCGGAGACCGCCGAGATCCAGCGGCTCGCCGTCGAGGCGTTCGACGCGGCCTCCTGTGAGGGACTGGTGCGCGCGGACTTCTTTCTCACCGAGGACGACGAGTTCGTGATCAACGAGATCAACACGATGCCCGGCTTCACGCCGATCTCCATGTACCCGCAGATGTGGCAGGCGAGCGGCGTGAGCTACCCGGAACTGGTGGACCGGCTGGTCCAGGCGGCGCTGCGGCGGCCCACGGGACTGCGCTGACGTCCCTCTTCAGGCACGTCCGCGCCCGGCCCGGAAGGCGATCCCCGAGGGGATCGCCTTCCGCAGTATGATCAGCGGGTTTCCCCAGCCCGCCGCCCGTCGGCGGCAGCGCCTTGTCCGGGTTCCGGCACAGCTTGGTGACCTCGTGTCCGGGCCGGGAACCACCGCCGACCCGCTGTCGTCTGCTGAGGAGCAGCCTGCGGCGGCGATCAGCGAAGCGAGAGCGAGCGGGCGGAAGGGGGTCAGAGATGAACGACCGGGCAGGTCAGAGTACGGGTGATGCCGTCCACTTGCTGGACTTTGGCGACCACCATGCGACCCAGGTCGTCGACGGTGTCGGACTGGGCGCGGACGATGACATCGTAGGGTCCTGTCACGTCCTCGGCCTGGATCACTCCAGGGATCTTGCTGATCGTCTCGGCGACGGTCGACGCCTTGCCGACCTCCGTCTGGATCAGGATGTACGCCTGTACCACGGAACCTCCAGAGCGGCCACGAGGATCATGTGGGGAAAAGGAACGCCACGGTATCGCGTCGCCGCTCTCCGCGGGGAGACCCGCGGGGTGCGGGCTCCGCGCGCCGGGGTGCCGGAATGACACGAGTTGACGATCACGCCGACCGTGGAGACGGTCATTTCGACCGTAACGAGGACACAAGTGACGCGCGACCGGGCACGGACAGGGACAGAAGGGGAGCCAAGGCGATGAAGGGCACTGTTGGTGAGCTGGGGGAGTTCGGGCTCATCAGGGAGCTCACCTCCCGTCTCACCACGACCCCGGCGGTCCGGGTCGGTCCCGGCGACGACGCCGCGGTGGTGGCCGCGCCCGACCGTCGGGTGGTGGCCAGCACCGACATCCTCGTGGAGGGGCGGCACTTCCGCCGGGACTGGTCCACCGCGTACGACGTGGGCCGCAAGGCGGCGGCGCAGAACCTCGCCGACATCGCCGCGATGGGCGCCGTGCCGACCGCGTTGCTGCTCGGCCTGGTCGTACCCGCCGAACTGCCGGTGACCTGGCCGACCGAGCTGATGGACGGCCTGCGCGACGAGTGCCAGGTCGCGGGCGCCTCCGTGGTCGGCGGCGACGTGGTGCGCGGCGACACGATCACCGTCTCCATCACCGCGCTCGGCGACCTGCGCAACCAGGAGCCCGTCACCCGCGGCGGCGCCCAGCCCGGCGACCTGGTCGCGGTGACCGGCTGGCTCGGCTGGTCCGCGGCCGGGTTCGCCGTGCTGTCCCGGGGGTTCCGCTCGCCGCGCGCCTTCGTCGAGGCCCACCGCCGCCCGGAGCCGCCGTACCACGCGGGCCCGGCCGCCGCGGGGCTCGGCGCCACCGCGATGTGTGACGTGAGCGACGGACTCATCGCCGACCTGGGCCACATCGCGGAGGCCAGCAAGGTCAGGATCGACGTCCGCTCCGGCCAGATCGACATCCCGACGCAGATGAACGACATCGGCCAGGCGGTCGGCGTCGACCCCATGCAGTGGGTGCTCACCGGGGGAGAGGACCACGCGATCGTGGCGACCTTCCCGCCGGACGTGAAGCTGCCCGCCCGCTGGAAGGTCATCGGCGAGGTCCTCAACCCCTCCGCGCTGCCCCAGGTGACCGTCGACGGGGCGCCCTGGACCAGCAAGGGCGGCTGGGACCACTTCGGCGAGGACGTGGAGTCGTGACACCGCCCCTGGTTCTCACCGTGGCCGGCTCCGACTCCGGCGGCGGCGCGGGCATCCAGGCCGACCTGAAGACGATGCTCGCCCTCGGCACCCACGGCATGAGCGTGCTCACCGCGGTGACCGCGCAGAACTCCCTCGGCGTGCACGGTGCCTGGGAACTGCCCGTCGAGGCCGTGCGGGCCCAGTACCGCAGCGTCGTGGACGACATCGGCGTCCAGGCGGTCAAGACCGGGATGCTGTCCTCCGCGGAACTGGTCGAGGCGGTCGCCGAGTTGATCGGCGGCACCGACGCGCCGGCCGTCGTCGACCCGGTCGGCGTCTCCAAGCACGGGGACGCGCTGCTCGCCGCCTCCGCGCTGGACTCCGTACGCACCGAACTGCTGCCGGTGGCGACCGTGGCCACGCCGAACCTCGACGAGGTCGCCCAACTCACCGGCGTACGGGTCGAGTCGGACGCCGACCTGCGCCGGGCCGCGGCGGCCGTCCTGGAGTACGGGCCCCGCTGGGTGCTGATCAAGGGCGGTCACCTGGCCGGCGACGCCGTCGACCTGCTCACCGACGGCTCGGAGGAGCACTGGCTGCGCGCCGCGCGCCTCGACAACCGGCACACGCACGGCACCGGCTGCACCCTCGCGTCGGCCGTGGCCTGCGGTCTGGCGAAGGGACAGCCGGTACCGGAGGCGGTCGCGGCGGCCAAGGAGTACGTCACCGGGGCGATCGCGGCCGGATTCGCGCTCGGTGGCGGCATCGGGCCGGTGGACCACGGCTGGGCCCTCGAGCGCGATCACGGCCGAGCCCTCGGGCGGGATCCCGGCTGAGCGCTCGGGCCGGGTGCTCCCTCAACGTGATCAACGTGATGCCGGTGGCCGCCTTCTCGGTGAGCCGCTCGAAGAAGCCGGCCGGCCGCGGGGAGCCGAGCGGGCGCCTCCGGCAGGTCGGGCAGCGCCGGGCCGCGCCACGGCGCGGGCGCCGCAGGCAAGCGGTCCGCCGCGCGCGCGGGATCACCGGCGGCGAGCACTGCACGCCCCTCAGTGAACGGATGTTCGAATACGTGACTGTCGTCGGTCTGGCGGCGTGCCGACGCGGTAGCCGGCGGAGCCTGCCCTCGATCTCCGTGTGCGGAGCGAGCGCCTGCGGAGGGGGGAGATCTGCGGCTGGAGGGCGTTCGCGGCGCCGACGGGCGGCTGGGTGCCGTACCGGCCGTCGATCAGCCGCTCCGGCGGGACCGGACGGCCGGCGTCGAGGAGCAGGAGGGTCAGCGGCGCGCGCGGGCGGGGACCGCAGGGGCCGACGGGAGTACCGTCGTCGGTGCGGATGTCAGGGGACCGAGGATGCCGAAGCGCGTTGCCGGAATTCCGGCACGGCAGAAAGCCGGCCCACCCAAGGTGGACCGGCTTTGTGCAGCGGACCAGGCAGTGGCCGCGCGCGGATGAGGGGTCCCCCCGCTCGAGCGATGTCGAGAGTGGGGATGTCGCGTCAGCGCGAGACCTTGCCGGCCTTGATGCACGAGGTGCAAGCGTTCACGCGCTTCGGCGTCCCGCCGACCACGGTACGCACACGCTGGATGTTCGGGTTCCAGCGACGGGACGTACGGCGGTGCGAGTGCGAGATGTTGTTGCCGAAGCCCGGCCCCTTGCCGCAGACGTCGCAGTTGGCAGCCACGGGTCACTCCAAAGACTTCAGATGCACTTACGGATGATCCCGGCATGCCGGGATCAAAGTCCCGGGCCGTGAACGGTCCGGGATCTGAGTGGCGGTGCCAGGGGGAGAGCCCGATCGGGATCGGGCAACCGGAGCAGCATACAACGGCTGCTCCCGTACAACGAAACTACCATGGCAGCTCAGGGACCCGTCCCCGGCCCTCTTCCGGTGGGCACCCTCCCAAGGTCTACGCTGCCTGCCACGTCCAGCAGCTCAGGGAGGCGCAGGTGGCGCAGGTGCCGCAGAGGTTCTTCGACGCTCTGGCGGTGCGCACCTGGTGCGGTCTGTCGTTGCGCGCGCTGGGGCGGGCGCGCGAGGAGATCGACGCGATCAACGTCTATCCGGTCGCGGACGGGGACACCGGCACCAACATGTACCTGACCGTCGAGTCGGCCGTCGCCGCGGTCGAGGCGGTGTTCGAGGCACACGCGGTGGACGCGGCGGACGCGGCGGACGCGACGGGGGCGGTGGACGCCGGGGAGCCGGACGCCGGCGGCGGTCCTTCGCTGGCCGACGCCGTGGCCGCCATGGCGCACGGCGCGCTGATCGGCGCCCGGGGCAACTCGGGGACGATCCTCGCGCAACTGCTGCGCGGCATGGCCCAGGTGCTCACCGCCCGGGGCGAACCGGACCACACCGATGGCCCGGGGCTTCGGCTGGCGCTGCGGCACGCGGCCGAGTCCGCCCGGCAGGCCGTGGCCCATCCGGTCGAGGGCACCGTCCTGACCGTCGCCTCGGCCGCCGCCGACGCCGCCGACGCGGCGGCCGACGGTGTGCGGGACGACGGCACGGAGGGCGACTGTGCGGCGGTGGCCCGCGCGGCTCACGAGGGCGCTCGCGCGGCGCTCGCCGCGACCCCCGGCCAACTGCCCGTCCTGGAGCGCGCCGGAGTGGTCGACGCCGGCGGACACGGCCTCGTCACGGTCCTCGCGGCCCTGGTGGAGACGTTCACGGGCCGGGCGCCGGGAGCGGTCGCCGTGCCGCACGCGCGCGTGGCGCACGGTGGCGAGGTTCCCGCCGGGGAGTGCGCCGCGGAGGAGGACGGCGAGCACGGGCCCGCCTTCGAGGTGATCTACCTCCTGGAGGCCGAGGACGCCGCCGTCGCACGGCTGCGCCGACGGCTCGACGCCCTCGGTGACTCACTCGTCGTGGTCGGTGGCGACGGACTGTGGAACGTCCACGTACACGTCGACGACGCGGGCGCCGCCGTGGAGGCGGGCGTCGAGGCAGGGCGGCCGTACCGCATCCGCATCACCCACTTCGGGCTCGGCGACGCGCACACCACCGGAACCGAGCGCCCGCCCCGGGAGCGCACCCAGCGGGCCGTGGTGGCCGTCGTGCCGGGGGAGGGCCTGGCCGGGCTCTACACCGAGGCCGGCGCGACCACCGTGCTCGCGCGCCCCGGCGAGCCGCCCGCGAGCGGGGAGCTGGTCCAGGCCGTACGCCGGGCGCACGCGCGCGAGGTCGTCCTGCTGCCCAACGACGCCGAGCTGCGCCACACCGCCGCGGCGGCGGCCGAGCAGGCCCGCACCGAAGGCATCCGCGTCGCCCTCATCCCGACCCGCTCCGCCGTCCAGGGCATCGCCGCGCTCGCCGTGCACGAGCCGGAGCGGCGCTTCGACGAGGACGTGGTGGCGATGACCTCCGCGGCCGGCGCCACCCGCCACGCCGAGGTCACCGTCGCCGAACGCCAGTCGTGGACCACGGCCGGCATCTGCCAGGCCGGTGACGTACTCGGCCTCGTCGACGGCGATGTGGCCGTGATCGGCGCGGACGTCACGGAGGTCGCCGCGACCGTCCTGGACCGCATGCTCGCGGCCGGCGGCGAGCTGGTCACCCTCGTCCTCGGCGACGACGCCCCCGAGACCGTCATCGCCCACCTGGAGGCCCGCGTCCGCGAGGCGTACCTCGCCGTCGACACGGTGGTCTACCGGGGCGGCCGGCAGGGTTCGCCGCTGCTGATCGGCGTGGAGTAGCGCGGCCGGTACCGCCCGTTTCCCGGGAGGTGGGGGGCCATTGTCAGTGGCGTGGTGTG
This sequence comes from Streptomyces pactum, assembly GCF_002005225.1. Taxonomy (NCBI): domain Bacteria; kingdom Bacillati; phylum Actinomycetota; class Actinomycetes; order Kitasatosporales; family Streptomycetaceae; genus Streptomyces; species Streptomyces pactum. The sequence goes on along the minus strand of NZ_CP019724.1, from coordinate 2,642,555 downwards.
CAATGGATCTCGTGCCCGCACTGCAAGAACCCCTGAAGAAGGTGCTCGGCCCCGCCACCGCGAAGGTGATGGCCGAGCATCTCGGCCTGCACACCGTCGGCGACCTCCTCCACCACTACCCCCGCAGATACGAGGAGCGCGGCCAGCTCACCCACCTCGCCGACCTGCCCATGGACGAGCACGTCACGGTGGTGGCCCAGGTCGCCGACGCCCGCCTGCACACGTTCGCCTCGTCGAAGGCGCCGCGCGGCAAGGGACAGCGCCTCGAAGTGACCATCACGGACGGCCACGGCCGCCTCCAGTTGGTCTTCTTCGGCAACGGGGTGCACAAGCCCCACAAGGAGCTGCTGCCGGGCACGCGCGCGATGTTCGCGGGCAAGGTCTCCGTCTTCAACCGACGGCTGCAACTCGCCCATCCGGCGTACGAGTTGCTGCGCGGCGGTGACGACGAGGACGGCAGCGGCAACGTCGAGTCCTGGGCGGGCGCCCTGATCCCCCTCTATCCGGCCACCGCCAAGCTGGAGTCCTGGAAGATCGGCAAGGCGATCCAGACGGTGCTGCCCAGCGCGCAGGAGGCCGTCGACCCCCTTCCCGGCTCCCTGCGCGAGGGCCGGGGCCTGGTCTCCCTGCCCGAGGCGCTCCTGAAGATCCACCGCCCGCACACCAAGGCGGACATCGAGGACGCCCGCGCCCGCCTGAAGTGGGACGAGGCCTTCGTCCTCCAGGTCGCCCTCGCCCGCCGCCGCCACGCCGAGACCCAACTCCCCGCCGTCCCCAGGAAACCGAGCCCGGACGGTCTGCTCACGGCGTTCGACGACCGCCTCCCCTTCACGCTCACCGACGGCCAGCGCAAGGTCTCCCGGGAGATCTTCGACGACCTCGCCACCGACCACCCGATGCACCGGCTGCTCCAGGGGGAGGTGGGCAGCGGCAAGACGATGGTCGCCCTGCGCGCCATGCTGGCCGTCGTGGACGCGGGCGGGCAGGCCGTGCTGCTGGCGCCCACCGAGGTGCTCGCCCAGCAGCACCACCGGTCGGTCGTCGAGATGATGGGGGAGCTGGCCGAGGGCGGCATGCTGGGCGGCGCCGAACACGCCACCAAGGTGGTGCTGCTCACCGGCTCGATGGGCGCCGCCGCCCGCCGTCACGCCCTGCTGGACCTGGCCACCGGTGAGGCCGGCATCGTCATCGGCACGCACGCGCTCATCGAGGACAAGGTGCGGTTCCACGACCTCGGCCTGGTCGTCGTCGACGAGCAGCACCGCTTCGGCGTCGAACAGCGCGACGCCCTGCGCGGCAAGGGCAAACAGCCGCCGCACCTGCTCGTCATGACCGCCACGCCGATCCCGCGCACCGTCGCCATGACCGTCTTCGGCGACCTGGAGACCTCCGTACTGGACCAGCTCCCGGCCGGCCGGTCCCCGATCGCCAGCCATGTCGTCCCGGCCGCCGACAAACCGCACTTCCTCGCCCGGGCCTGGGACCGGGTCCGCGAGGAGGTCTCCGGCGGCCACCAGGCGTACGTCGTCTGCCCGCGCATCGGTGACGAGGACGACGACCCGAAGAAGAGCGGCAAGCAGCCCGCCGAGGGCGACGCGGACAAGCGGCCCCCGCTGGCCGTCGTCGACGTCGCGGAGCACCTTGCGAAAGGCCCGCTCCAGGGCCTCGGGGTCGAGATCCTGCACGGCCGTATGCAGCCCGACGACAAGGACGCCGTCATGCGCCGCTTCGCCGCGGGGGAGACGGATGTCCTGGTCGCCACGACCGTCATCGAGGTCGGCGTCAACGTCCCCAACGCCACCGCGATGGTGATCATGGACGCCGACCGCTTCGGCGTCTCCCAGCTCCACCAGTTGCGCGGCCGCGTCGGCCGAGGCTCCGCCCCCGGCCTGTGTCTGCTGGTCACCGAGATGCCGGAGGCGAGCGCGGCCCGGCAGCGTCTGAACGCCGTCGCCGGCACCCTCGACGGCTTCGAGCTCTCCCGCATCGACCTCGAACAGCGCCGCGAGGGCGACGTCCTCGGCCAGGCCCAGTCCGGCGCCCGCACCTCCCTGCGCGTCCTCGCCGTCATCGAGGACGAGGAGATCATCGCCGAGGCGCGCGCGGAGGCGGCGGCGGTGGTGGCCGCCGACCCGGAGCTGACCGGCCTGCCCGGCCTGCGGACGGCCCTGGACGCCCTCTTGGACGAGGAGCGGGAGCAGTACCTGGAAAAGGGTTGAGCGGCAGCGCCGCCCAGGGGCACGGGGCGGTGCCGAGACGCGGCGCCGCCGGATGCGCACGGAGCACCTCGACGATCCGCACCCGCCGCTCCACACGAGGCAGCCCGCACCCCCGCCTGCCAGACTGAACCGAACACACCCCACGACCAAGGACCCAAGATGACCCGCGTGATCGCCGGCAAAGCCGGTGGGCGCCGCCTGGCCGTCCCACAGGGAACCGGCACCCGCCCCACCTCCGACCGTGCGCGCGAGGGACTCTTCTCCACCTGGCAGTCCCTGCTCGGCGGCCCGCTGGACGGCGAGCGGGTCCTCGACCTGTACGCCGGTTCCGGCGCCGTCGGCCTGGAGGCGCTGTCCCGGGGCGCCGGACACGTCCTGCTCGTCGAGGCCGACGCCCGCGCCGCCCGTACGGTCCGGGAGAACGTCAGGGCACTCGGCCTGCCCGGCGCCGAGGTCCGGGCGGGCAAAGCGGAACAGATCGTCCGCACCCCGGCCCCGGCCGAGCCGTACGACATCGTCTTCCTGGACCCGCCGTACGCCGTCTCGGACGACGATCTTCGGGAGATCCTGCTCACACTCCGTACGGAGGGGTGGCTCACCGGCGAAGCGCTCGTCACCGTGGAGCGCAGCACCAGGGGCGGCGAATTCCGCTGGCCCCGGGGCTTCGACGCGATCCGGTCCCGTCGCTACGGCGAGGGAACGTTTTGGTACGGTCGCGCCGCCTCTACGTGCGAAGACGCACGATGACCGGACCGGAGAGCGAGGGAACTCAAGTGCGCCGCGCCGTCTGTCCCGGGTCGTTCGACCCGATCACCAACGGACATCTCGACATCATCGCCCGGGCCTCCAGCCTCTACGACGAGGTCTACGTCGCCGTGATGATCAACCAGGCCAAGAAGGGCCTGTTCGAGATCGAGGAGCGGATCGACCTCATCCGCCAGGTCACCGCCGAGTACGGGAACGTGCGCGTGGAGTCCTTCCACGGCCTTCTCGTCGACTTCTGCAAGCACCGCGAGATCCCGGCCATCGTCAAGGGTCTGCGCGCGGTGAGCGACTTCGACTACGAGCTGCAGATGGCCCAGATGAACAACGGCCTCTCGGGTGTGGAGACCCTCTTCATCCCCACCAACCCCACCTACAGCTTCCTGTCGTCCTCCCTGGTCAAAGAAGTCGCGACCTGGGGCGGCGACGTCTCCCACCTCGTGCCCCCGCTGGTCCTCGAAGCCCTCTCCGAGCGCCTGAGGCAGGACTGAGGCCGCCCCCGCCTCCGCCCCGCTCGCACCCCACGCAGCCCACGCAGCCCACGGAGACTGACAACCCGTCACCCGGTGTCCCCCGGACACCCCGGGGTCGTACAGTCGTCCCGTCCGTCTCCAACAAGCTGTAGAGAGTGGCGAGCACACGGTGGACGTGCAGAAGAAGCTCGACGAGATCACCGCGATGGTCTCCGGCGCCCGCGCCATGCCCATGTCGGCCTCGTGCGTGGTCAACCGCGCCGAACTGCTCTCGAAGCTGGAAGAGCTGCGCGCCGAGCTGCCCGGTTCCCTCGCCCAGGCCCAGGAGCTGATCGGGGACCGCGAGCAGATGGTCGCGCAGGCCCGCCAGGAGGCCGACCGGATCATCGAGAGCGCGCAGGCCGAGCGCGGTTCCCTGATCTCCGACACCGAGGTCGCCCGCCGCTCGCAGGCCGAGGCCGACCGCATCCTCGCCGAGGCCCGCCAGGAGGCCGAGGAGGTCCGCGCCGAGGCCGACGACTACGTCGACTCCAAGCTCGCCAACTTCGAGGTCGTCCTCACCAAGACCCTCGGCTCCGTAGGCCGGGGCCGCGAGAAACTGCTCGGCACCGGGTCCGGCCTCGACGAGAACGGCTACGAGGACGAGGACGCCCCCGAGCGCAGCCACGACCCGGAGGTCCTGCGCCGCGACGCCGACGCCTACGTGGACACCAAGCTCGGCGCCTTCGAGGCCGTCCTGGCCAAGACCCTGGACGCCGTCGGCCGGGGCCGCCAGAAGCTGCACGGCCGCATCGCCACCGACGACCTGGGCGCCCTCGCGGACGACATGACCACCGTCCAGCACTCCAGCGACGCGGACTACCTCGCCGGCCTGGCCGGCCTCTCCGACGCCCCCGCCGGGCAGCCGCACCAGCCGCAGTACGGCGAGCAGCAGCCGGCGGCGGCACAGGTACCGGCACCGGCCGTTCCGGAGATGCCGGCGCAGCAGCCGGCGTACGGCTACGCGCAGCAGCAGCCCGATCCGTACGCCGACTACCAGCAGACCTACGACGGCGGGCAGGACCCGTACGGCTACCAGCAGCAGACCGCCGACCCGTACGCCTATCAGGGCTACGACGCCCAGCAGCAGGCGTACGACGCCGGCCAGGGCTATGCCCAGCCCCAGCAGCCCCAGCAGCCTCCGCAGGCGCTCGACGAGACCAGCCTGTTCGACACCAGCATGATCAGTGCCGAGCAGTTGAGGGCCTACGAGCAGGGGCGCGGTCTCTAGTCCGGGCACCGCCTCCCGGGCCGGATTGGGCCGAGAGCGAATGGTCCAGTATCCTGGCTCTTCGGTCGCGTGTACGTCCGCGATCGCCGCTGCCCGGGAACACCGAAGGGCGGCATCCCCACACCAGGAAGACCGAAAGCAGGAATGGTTCTGAACGCGCGCCTCGACCACCGCAACCCCCTCGTGTTCGACACACACGAGCTGGGACGGAGGCCCGGTGCGCTGCAGCGCCTGACCCGCACGGTCGACGCTCCCAAGGACTTCGGTATCCAGGGAGTCATCGGAGTGCCGGAAGGCGCCCCGGTGGAACTCGATCTCCGGCTCGAGTCGGTCATGGAAGGGGTGCTCGTCACGGGCACCGCCCGTGCCAAGGCCGAGGGGGAGTGCGTAAGGTGTCTGGAGCCGCTGGAGCAGCAGCTCGAAGCGGACTTCCAGGAGATGTTCTCGTACCCTGACGCCGACGACCGGGGCCGCCCTGCGGCGGAACCGGCCGACGACGCCGAGGAAGACGAGGACAGGCTCTTCGTCGAGGACGGACTGATCGGCCTCGAACCCGTGCTGCGCGACGCGGTGGTGCTCGCACTGCCGATGCAGCCGGTGTGCCAGGAAGACTGCCCTGGTCTGTGCTCCGAGTGCGGAGCACGCCTGGCGGACGACCCGGACCACCACCACGACGCCGTCGACATTCGTTGGGCGGCTTTGCAGGGACTCGCCGGTTCACTCGGAGACGGCGAGAAGGACGAGATGAGCGGCGCCGAACCTGGCGTCGACGAGAAGCAGGAGAAGTAGCCGTGGCTGTTCCGAAGCGGAAGATGTCGCGCAGCAACACGCGCCACCGCCGGTCGCAGTGGAAGGCTGCGGTCCCCACCCTGGTTGCGTGCGAGCGCTGCCACGAGCCCAAGCAGCAGCACATCGCGTGCCCGTCTTGCGGCACTTACAACAAGCGCCAGGTCCTCGAGGTCTGAGCGGCTGGTGAGAGGCACTGTGTCAGTCCCCAAGAAGGCGGAAGACGCCAAGGCGGACCCACCCGCCAAGAAGAAGGCGGACACCCAGGCCTCGTCCCACACGCTTCTGGAAGGGCGGCTCGGCTATCAGCTCGAGTCCGCCCTTCTGGTGCGTGCCTTGACCCACCGTTCCTACGCGTACGAGAACGGCGGTCTGCCGACGAACGAGCGGCTGGAGTTCCTCGGTGACTCCGTCCTCGGCCTCGTCGTCACGGACACGCTGTACCGCACCCACCCCGACCTGCCCGAAGGCCAACTGGCCAAGTTGCGGGCCGCGGTGGTCAACTCGCGTGCGCTGGCGGAGGTGGGCCGCGGGCTCGAACTCGGCTCCTTCATCCGGCTCGGCCGCGGTGAAGAGGGCACGGGGGGCCGGGACAAGGCTTCCATCCTCGCCGACACCCTCGAAGCGGTGATCGGCGCGGTCTATCTCGATCAGGGCCTCGACGCGGCCTCCGAACTGGTGCACCGCCTGTTCGACCCGCTGATCGAGAAGTCCTCGAACCTCGGCGCCGGCCTGGACTGGAAGACCAGCCTCCAGGAACTCACCGCGACCGAAGGGCTCGGCGTCCCCGAGTACCTGGTCACGGAGACCGGCCCGGACCACGAGAAGACCTTCACTGCTGCCGCCCGCGTCGGAGGCGTCTCGTACGGCACCGGCACCGGCCGCAGCAAGAAGGAGGCGGAGCAGCAGGCCGCGGAATCCGCGTGGCGGTCCATCCGGGCCGCGGCGGACGAGCGCGCCAAGGTGACGGCGGCCCAGCCGGCCGTCGAAGCGGCGGAACAGCCGAGCGCCGACGCCCCGTCGGCCTCCGCCTGATCCGTCCGCTCCGCCCGATCCATCGCACGTTCCGAACGCCCGCCCCACTCCAGGGGCGGGCGTTCGGTTCGTCCACCGGCCCACCCGAGGGGATGCCATGCCCGAGTTGCCCGAGGTAGAGGTCGTGCGGCGCGGCCTGGAGCGCTGGGTCGTCCATCGGACCGTCCAGGACGCCGAGGTGCTGCACCCGCGCGCGGTACGGCGTCACATCGCCGGCCCGGACGACTTCGCCCAGCGCCTCGAGGGCCACCGCATCGGCACGCCCAGCCGCCGCGGCAAGTACCTGTGGCTGCCGCTGGAGGACACCGGGCAGGCGATCCTGGCGCACCTGGGCATGAGCGGCCAGTTGCTGGTCCAGCCGCACGAGGCGCCGGCCGAGAAGCACCTGCGCGTCCGTGTCCGCTTCACCGACGCCCTGCCCACCGAACTCCGCTTCGTCGACCAGCGCACCTTCGGCGGCCTGTCGTTGCACGACACCACCCCCGACGGACTGCCCGACGTCATCGCCCACATCGCCCGCGACCCCCTCGACCCGCTCTTCGACGACGAGGCGTTCCACACGGCGCTGCGCCGCAAGCGCACCACGATCAAACGGGCCCTGCTCGACCAGTCACTGATCAGCGGCGTCGGCAACATCTACGCGGACGAGGCCCTGTGGCGCTCCCGCCTGCACTACGAACGCCCCACCGCGGCCTTCACCCGCCCCCGAACCGCCGAGCTCCTCGGCCACGTCCGCGACGTGATGAACGCGGCCCTCGCCGTGGGCGGCACCAGCTTCGACAGCCTCTACGTCAACGTCAACGGCGAGTCCGGCTACTTCGACCGGTCGCTCGACGCCTACGGCCGTGAGGGCCTGCCCTGCCGGCGCTGCGGCACGCCGATGCGCCGCCGGCCGTGGATGAACCGATCCAGCTACTTCTGCCCGAAGTGCCAGCGCACGCCGAGGATCACACGGTAGGTACCCGCCGCGCGTCGTACCGCTCACGCGAGGCCAGTACCTCGTCCATCCGCCCCTCCAGGCACTGGATGAGCGCGATCAGCCGCCCGGCCACCTCACGACCCGGTGCCGTGAGTTCGTAGTCCACGCGGGGCGGGTTGGTGGGCTGGGCCTCGCGGTGCACCAGGCCGTCGCGCTCCAGCGCCTGCAGGGTCTGGGCCAGCATCTTCTCGCTGACGCCGTCGACGCGGCGCCGCAGCTCGTTGAAGCGGAAGGAGCCCTCGTACAGCGCACCGAGCGTCAGCGCGCCCCAGCGGCCCGTGACGTGCTCAAGGGTGACGCGCGAGGGACAGGCCCTGGAGAACACGTCGTACGGGAGGTCCTGCTCCTCCGTGCGCTCCTGCGTGGTCGACATACGTCAAGCGTACGTGAGCGCTGCGCTGCGTCGCGGATGGCGCTGAGCGGCGCACAGCGCTCCAGTGTTCTCGCGTCCCGCGTTCCCGGGGAGGCGACCTGCGCGTTCGCTGGAACGCCGCCGGTGATCCCCGTGGCTGCCCCTGGCACGCCTCTCGTACGGGCACGCTGGGGGTCGGAGCCCGCCGTCGACGGCCCGGACACGGCCCACGAGGGGCATGGTCCTCTGACCCGCGGTTATCTCAGTAGCCGAAGTTCTGGGTCCACCACGGGCCACCGGAGCCGAAGTGGACTCCGACGCCCAGGGTCTGGAAGTCGCAGTTCAGGATGTTGGCCCTGTGGCCCGGGCTGTCCATCCAGGCGTCCATCACGGCCTGGGCGTCGGCCTGTCCGCGGGCTATGTTCTCGCCGCCGAGGTTGCTTATCCCGGCTGCCTCGGCCCGGTCCCAGGGGGTCGCGCCACTGGGGTCGGTGTGGTCGAAGAAGCCCCCTTCGGCCATGGACTCGCTGAAGTCCTCGGCCAGCTCGCGCAGCGCGCTGTTCGCGGCCACCGGGCTGCAGCCCGCCTTGGCGCGCTCGTCGTTGACGAGCTTGAGCACCTGGGCCTGGGCGACGGCCTGCTCCGACGCCCCGGCGGGCGCGCTGGGCCGCTCCGGCTCCTCGGTGGCCGGCCGCGAAGGAGTGGGCGTCGGCTTCGTGCTGGGGGTCGTCTTCGGCTTCTTCGTCTTCGACGGCGTCCCGGCCGGGGCGGCGGGCTTCGACGCCGATACCGAGGGCGAGTCCGAGGACGGTGAAGGGGAGGAGGGCGAGGAGGAGGACGACGGGGAGGAGGGCTCGGAAGGGGAGGACTCGGCGGACCCGGAGGGTGAGGAGGACCGGTCGGTGCCGCGGCTCGTGGCGGAGTCGCCGCCGCGGCCGGTGTCGGCGCTCCCGGAGGTGCCGCCCTGCTCGGTCGGGCTGTTCGTCGGGGCGTCCTGGGACCGCACCCGGTCGCCCCCGCCGCTGCCGCCGCCGATCCGGTAGCTGTCGAGGCCGGGCACCGTGCCCGTGGCCACCGCCACCGTGCCGAGGGCGACCGCTGCGGAGACCCCGAGCAGACCCGTGCGGACCGGGGTGACGCCCTTCTTCTTGCGGCGGCGGTGCGTGCCCGCGCGCTGTGGACCGTCGGCGGGGGTGAACCCGTCGCTCGGGAAGGGGACCGTGCGGCCGGCCTGCGGGTGGCCGTCGCCCCCGCCGCCGTCCGGGTCGTCCGGCGCGAACAGGTAGGCGTCGCTCTTCGCGCGGGCCTCGGCGTACGCCTCGGGGTTCAGGTAGGGCGCGATCCCCATCGTGGGGCGGTCGCCCACGTCCGGGACCTGCGGATCGCGACCCCGTCCCGTCGTGCCGTCCGGCTGGTGGCTCCCCGCGGCGCGGCCCGTGGCGGCGCGGCCGGCGGCGGAGCGTCGGTGGCGTCCCATGTTCTGGCCTTCCTCGTCCTCGCGCAGGACGTGTCCTCGCGGTCGACTCCTCGCGGCCGACGTGTCCTCACGATCAACACCGAACTCACACGATCGAGTGAGTTTCAGATGAGATTCATTGGGTGGGGACGGTACCGCATGGCGCCAGGGGGTGAAGTGTCCGGCGAGACATTGACTGGTTAGGTTGCAGTCATGAGCGAGGATGTGCGGCTGGTCGCGTGGGTGCGCGGGCAGGTTCAGGGTGTGGGTTTCCGCTGGTTCACGCGGGCCAGGGCGCTGGAGCTCGGCGGGATGAGTGGTTTTGCTCTCAATCTGGCCGACGGACGCGTCCAGGTCGTCGCGGAGGGCCCGCGCGAGCGCTGCGAGGACCTGCTCGCCTGGCTGCACGGTGACGACACGCCCGGACGCGTGGACGGTGTCACCGAGATCTGGGACACACCCCGCGGGGGCTACGAGGGCTTCGCCATCCGCTGACGCCGGACCCCACGGAGGGCGTCCGGCGCCCGGCACGACCCCGCGGGGAGAGGCGCCCGGGGTGGAAACGGGCAGGTGGTTGCCAAGAACGACGTGTCATGGCAGGCTCCGCACGCAGGATGATCGCCACGCCCCCCGGGGCCCGCAGGAGTCGCCGCGTCGCCGTTTCCAGGCCGCGAGCCACCGGGCGCCCGCCCATACGGGGCGTGATCGTGTTGACCGTCAAACTTTTTGGTGAGACGCTGAAAGCCCCGCGCACCTTAGCTGTTTGGCATGGTTGAACGGCAGAAAAAACTCCATAGTGCCAAGCACCGCGGGTGCGAATCCCTCACGACCCACACCGCTTCGGTCGGTCACTCATTGTGGAGGACCATCCATCATGGCAAAGGCGCTTCTCGGTTACGTCGGCGGCTCCGACCCTCGACTCCTCGCCGAGATGCGACGGCTCCAGCAGCGCGTCCAGGACCTGGAATCCGAGCTCGGACGGATCCAGGCGGAGAACGAAGCGCTGGCGGCTGCCGCTTCTCACGACAGGATCATGGAGAGCATGGAGAGCGTTGACGCACACCAGGCGGAGCCTGCGCTCACCTGATCACTGCATCGCTCCACGACGGCACGGCAGTGGTCGGGCCCGCCCGTACAACCGCTCAGGTGTCAGAGTCTGCAAGGGACGCTTCGGCGTCCCTTCTTTCTTTCCTGCCCCCGTCTCGGCCGTCGGGCCCGCCCGGTCCTCCCCCGCGCATCCTTTCACCCTCTTCAACGTCTGATGTGCCCTGCGCGTTCACCGGTGAAACCGCGGCGGTTCACCGGTTCATGGAGTGAGACACGCGTGAAAGGTAGAGTCCGACGGCGTGCACCTGAAGGCCCTGACCCTCCGCGGGTTCAAGTCGTTCGCCTCGGCGACCACGCTCCGGTTCGAGCCGGGCATCACCTGCGTCGTCGGTCCGAACGGTTCGGGCAAGTCCAACGTCGTCGACGCGCTCAGTTGGGTCATGGGCGAGCAGGGCGCCAAGTCGCTGCGCGGCGGCAAGATGGAGGACGTCATCTTCGCCGGCACCACCGGCCGCCCGCCGCTCGGCCGGGCCGAGGTGTCCCTGACCATCGACAACTCCGACGGGGCCCTGCCCATCGAGTACGCCGAGGTCACCATCACGCGGATCATGTTCCGCAACGGCGGCAGCGAGTACCAGATCAACGGCGACACCTGCCGCCTCCTCGACATCCAGGAACTGCTCTCCGACTCCGGCATCGGCCGCGAGATGCACGTCATCGTCGGCCAGGGCCAGCTCGACTCCGTCCTGCACGCCGACCCGATGGGGCGCCGCGCCTTCATCGAGGAAGCCGCGGGCGTCCTCAAGCACCGCAAGCGCAAGGAGAAGGCGCTCAGGAAACTGGACGCGATGCAGGCCAACCTCGCGCGCGTGCAGGACCTCACCGACGAGCTGCGGCGCCAGCTCAAGCCGCTCGGCCGCCAGGCCGCGGTCGCGCGACGGGCCGCCGTCATCCAGGCCGACCTCAGGGACGCGCGGCTCAGGCTCCTCGCCGACGACCTCGTACGGCTGCGCGAGGCGCTGCAGGCCGAGATCGCCGACGAGGCCGCGCTCAAGGAACGCAAGGACGCCGCCGAGCAGGAGCTGGGCCGGGCGCTGCGCCGTGAGGCGGACCTGGAGGACGAGGTGCGCCGGCTCGCCCCGCGCCTCCAGCGCGCCCAGCAGACCTGGTACGAGCTGTCCCAGCTCGCCGAACGGGTGCGCGGCACCATCTCGCTGGCCGACGCCCGGGTGAAGAGCGCCACCTCCACGCCCCCCGAGGAACGGCGCGGCCGCGACCCGGAGGAGCTGGAGCGCGAGGCCGCCCGCGTCCGCGAACAGGAGGCGGAACTCGAGGCGGCCCTTGAGGCGGCCGAGCACGCTCTGGAGGACACGGTCGCCCACCGTGCCGGCCTCGAACGCGAACTGGCCCTGGAGGAGCGCCGTCTCAAGGACGCCGCCCGCGCCATCGCCGACCGCCGTGAGGGGCTGGCCCGGCTCAGCGGCCAGGTCGGCGCCGCCCGCTCCCGCGCCGCCTCGGCCCAGGCCGAGATCGAGCGGCTGGCCGAGGCGCGGGACGAGGCGCGGGAGCGGGCCGCCGCCGCCCAGGAGGAGTACGAGGCCCTCCAGGCGGAGGTCGACGGCCTGGACGCAGGCGACCAGGAGCTCGGCGAGCGGCACGAGGCCGCCAAACGGCGGTCGGCCGAGGCGGAGGCCGCCCTGAGCGCCGCCCGTGAGGCGGCCACCGCGACGGAACGCGCGCGAGCCGCGACCCAGGCCCGCCACGAGGCCCTCGCGCTCGGACTGCGCCGCAAGGACGGCACCGGCGCCCTGCTCGCGGCGAAGGACCGGCTCACCGGCCTGCTCGGTCCGGCCGCCGGGCTGCTCACCGTGACGCCCGGCCACGAAGCCGCCCTTGCCACGGCCTTCGGCGCCGCCGCCGACGCCCTCGCGGTGACGTCCCCGGCGGCCGCCGCCGACGCCATCCGCCTGCTGCGCAAGCAGGACGCCGGCCGGGCCGCCCTGCTGCTCGCCGGCGCCCCCGACGCCGTACCGGAACAAGCGCGGCACGAGGGGCCGCCGTACGCCGCCGACCTCGTCCGCGGTCCCGCCGACCTGATGCCCGCCGTACGGCGGTTGCTGCGCGGGATCGTCGTGGTCGCCACCCTGGAGGACGCCGAGGACCTCGTCTACGCCCGGCCCGGACTGACCGCCGTCACCGCCGAGGGCGACCTGCTGGGCGCCCACTTCGCGCAGGGCGGGTCCGCCGGGGCGCCCAGCCTCCTGGAGGTGCAGGCCTCCGTGGACGAGGCCGCCGCCGAGCTGGAGGAGCTGGGTGTGCGGTGCGAGGAGCTCGCCGAGGCGCAGGACGCGGCCGTCGCACGTCGACGGGAGTGCGCCGCGCTCGTCGAGGAGCTGGGGGAGCGGCGCCGGACCGCCGACCGGGAGAAGTCGGCCGTCGCCCAGCAGTTGGGGCGCCTCGCGGGACAGGCCCGGGGGGCCGCCGGGGAGGCCGAGCGGTCCGCCGCCGCGGCGGCCCGGGCGCAGGAGGCCCTGGACAAGGCGCTGATGGATGTCGAAGAGCTGGCGGAACGGCTCGCGGTGGCGCAGGAGATGCCGGTCGAGGAGGAGCCCGACACCTCCGCGCGGGACCGGCTCGCGGCCGACGGCGCCAACGCCCGCCAGACCGAGATGGAGGCGCGCCTCCAGGTCCGCACCCACGAGGAGCGGGTCAAGGGCCTCGCCGGGCGGGCCGACTCCCTGGACCGTGCCGCCCGCGCGGAACGTGAGGCACGCGCGCGTGCCGAAGAGCGGCGGGCGAGGCTGCGGCACGAGGCGGCCGTCGCCGAGGCCGTGGCCACCGGCGCCCGGCAGTTGCTCGCACACGTCGAGGTCTCCCTGGCCCGCGCCGACGGGGAGCGCACCGCGGCCGAGGCCGCCAAGGCCCGGCGGGAGGAGGAACTGACCGCCGCGCGCACCGCAGGGCGCGACCTGAAGGCGGAGCTCGACAAGTTGACGGATTCAGTCCACCGGGGCGAGGTACTCGGCGCCGAGAAGCGGCTGCGCATCGAGCAGTTGGAGACCAAGGCGCTGGAGGAACTCGGTGTGGAACCGGCGGGGCTCGCGGCCGAGTACGGCCCCCATCAAGAGGTACCGCCCTCGCCCCCCGCCGAGGGCGAGGAGCTCCCCGACGATCCGGAGCATCCACGCAACCGCCCCCGGCCCTTCGTCCGCTCCGAGCAGGAGAAGCGACTGAAGGCCGCCGAACGCGCCTACCAGCAGCTCGGCAAGGTCAATCCACTGGCGCTGGAGGAGTTCGCGGCGCTGGAGGAACGGCACCAGTTCCTCAGCGAGCAGTTGGAGGACCTGAAGAAGACCCGCGCCGACCTGCTCCAGGTCGTCAAGGAGGTCGACGAGCGCGTCGAGCAGGTCTTCACCGAGGCCTTTTGGGACACCGCCCGGCAGTTCGAGGGCGTCTTCGGCCGGCTGTTCCCGGGTGGTGAGGGACGGCTGATCCTGACCGACCCCGACAACATGCTCACCACGGGCGTGGACGTCGAGGCCCGTCCGCCGGGAAAGAAGGTCAAGCGGCTCTCGCTGCTCTCGGGCGGGGAACGCTCGCTGACCGCCGTGGCGATGCTCGTGTCGATCTTCAAGGCGCGGCCCAGCCCGTTCTACGTCATGGACGAGGTCGAGGCGGCGCTCGACGACACGAACCTGCAGCGGCTGATCCGGATCATGCAGGAGCTGCAGGAGGCCTCGCAGCTCATCGTGATCACGCACCAGAAGCGAACGATGGAGGTCGCCGACGCGCTGTACGGCGTGTCCATGCAGGGCGACGGTGTGTCGAAGGTCATCAGCCAGCGACTGCGCTAGTCCCGTAACGCAATAGCTTCGACTCTTGAACGAACGTCACTCCATCGCGTCTTAAAACTCACAGCTCTTGCCCTATTGACTTCGAAACTTGAAGGCATAGTCTCTGCAACGTTGCTTTTACCTTCAGGTCCCTTCGGTGGCACCTCGAAGGCGAACCACCCCGGCAGCGTTGCCGGTAGCCCGAGGAGTACACGTGGCCAGCACATCGCAGGCATCCACATCAGGAGCCAGGACGGCTCACCCCGATCATCTCGGGCACGTCATCTTCATCGCGGCGGCGGCCGCGATGGGCGGTTTCCTCTTCGGCTACGACAGTTCCGTGATCAACGGCGCCGTCGAGGCCATCCGGGACCGCTACGACGTCGGCTCCGCGGTGCTGGCCCAGGTCATCGCCGTCGCACTGATCGGCTGCGCCATCGGCGCCGCGACCGCCGGCCGCATCGCCGACCGCATCGGCCGCATCCGCTGCATGCAGATCGCCGCGGTCCTCTTCACCGTCAGCGCCATCGGCTCCGCGCTGCCCTTCGCGCTGTGGGACCTCGCCATGTGGCGCGTCATCGGCGGCTTCGCCATCGGCATGGCCTCGGTGATCGGCCCCGCCTACATCGCCGAGGTCTCCCCGCCCGCCTACCGAGGCCGGCTCGGCTCCTTCCAGCAGGCCGCGATCGTCATCGGCATCGCCGTGTCGCAACTGGTCAACTGGGGTCTGCTGAACGCCGCCGGCGGCGACCAGCGCGGTGAGCTGATGGGCCTGGAGGCCTGGCAGGTCATGCTCGGCGTCATGGTCATCCCGGCCATCCTCTACGGCCTGCTCTCCTTCGCCATCCCCGAGTCCCCGCGCTTCCTGGTCTCCGTCGGCAAGCACGAGCGCGCCAAGCAGATCCTCGAAGAGGTCGAGGGCAAGGACGTGGACTTCGACGCGCGTATCGCCGAGATCGAGCACGCGATGCACCGCGAGGAGAAGTCCTCCTTCAAGGACCTGCTCGGCGGCAGCTTCTTCTTCAAGCCGATCGTCTGGGTCGGTATCGGCCTGTCGGTCTTCCAGCAGTTCGTCGGCATCAACGTCGCGTTCTACTACTCGGCGACGCTGTGGCAGTCGGTCGGCGTCGACCCGTCGCAGTCGTTCTTCTACTCGTTCACGACGTCGATCATCAACATCGTCGGCACCGTGATCGCGATGATCTTCGTGGACCGCATCGGACGCAAGCCGCTCGCCCTCATCGGGTCGGTCGGCATGGTGATCGGCCTGGCACTGGAGGCCTGGGCCTTCTCCTTCGACCTGGTCGACGGCAAGCTCCCGGCCACGCAGGGCTGGGTCGCCCTGATCGCCGCCCACCTGTTCGTCCTCTTCTTCGCCCTCTCCTGGGGTGTGGTCGTCTGGGTCTTCCTCGGCGAGATGTTCCCGAACCGGCTGCGCGCCGCCGCGCTGGGTGTGGCCGCGGCCGCGCAGTGGATCGCCAACTGGGCCATCACCGCGAGCTTCCCGTCGCTGGCCGAGTGGAACCTCTCCGGCACCTATGTGATCTACACGATCTTCGCCGCGCTCTCCATCCCCTTCGTCCTGAAGTTCGTGAAGGAGACGAAGGGCAAGGCCCTGGAGGAAATGGGCTGACCGCCCGCCCCCGATACCCGGGGAGAAGGGCCAAGTCCCCGCTGCCCCTCTCCTCGTACCGTCCGCCGCCCCCGGGCCCGGCTCACCGCCGGACCGGGGGCGGCGGTGTCGTACCTCCGCGTCCGGTCCGGCTCACCGGATGATGACGTCCGGTCCGACACGTCAGGTGATGACGTCCGGTCCGACACGTCAGGTGATGACGTCCGGTCCGACACGTCAGGTGATGACGTCCGGTCTGACACGTCAGGTGGTGACGGCCGGCCGGTCGCGTCAGGTGGTGACGGCCGGCCGGTCGCGTCAGGTGGTGACGGCCGGCCGGGCGCGTCAGGTGATGAGGTCTGGTCCGGTTCACCAGATGACGGCCCCGCCCCCGATCCGCAGGACCTCCCGGGCGGACTCCTCGATGACGCGCAGACGGACCTCGAGCTGGCTCCGGTGTTCCGCCGGCGACCGCGGGTGGTCGGTGCCGGCCGCGATCCGGTCGAGTTGGGAACGCAGCAGGGCGACCTCGCGCCACAGGTCCGGCACCTGCTCGCGCTCCACCTCCAGATCCCGCTCGGCCAGCACCGGCAGGAGGCGGGCGCCCAGCGCGCACACCAGGTCCGACCCCACACCTCGGTGCGCCGGGACTCGAAGCCGCCGGAGTTGTACGCGTCCTCGTCCGGGAATCGCCCCCAACCGTCCAGCTCCCGGACGAAGACGTCCACCAGCAGGCTCACGGGCGCAGGCAACCACACCGGTGCCGGGCGGCCAACGGCATTTCGCCGTGGGCGGGAGGGGGCCACACGCACGTCGCCCCCTCCCGCCGGCACTCGGAGAGGCTCGGCCCGGGAAGGGGCGTCGGGCGGCGCGGGGTCAGACGGTCACGGATTCGGGCTGCGCGGCCCGCTCGGTCGGTGCCGCCGCCGGGACGACCACCGCGGGCTTGGGCAGTACGACGTACAGCAGACCGGAGATCACCACCGTGGCCACCCAGCCGAGGCCGTACTCGCCGATGACGTTGTTCGCGGCGAGGGGGCCGGTGAACCAGTCGGACGTGGTGAACATCAGTCCGGCGATCAGGCCCACGGCCCAGGCGGCGACGGCGGCGGGGGCGAAGCCGCCGCGGTACCAGTAGGCGCTGGTGCGGCCGGTGTCGGCGAGGGCCTCCCCGTCGTACTCCTCGCGGCGCAGCATGTCCGCTCCGAAGACGCCGACCCAGGCGGAGAAGGCGACCGCGAGCAGCGACAGGAAGGCGATGAAGGAGCCCATGAAGCTGGTCGCCGCCAGCATCAGCACGCCGCCGAAGACCAGCGAGATCACGGCGTTGACCGAGACCGCCCAGTGGCGCGGAATCCGGAAGCCCAGGGTCTGCGCGGTGAAGCCGGCCGAGTACATCGACATCGAATTGATCAGCAGCATGCCGATCAGCGCGATCAGCAGGTACGGCACCGCGATCCAGGTCGGCAGGATCTCGCCGAGGAAGGAGACCGGGTCGGCGGCCGAGGCCAGGTCCGGTGTGGAGACGGCCATGACCATGCCCATCAGGACCATGGGCAGGACGACGATGCCCGCGCCGCCGACCGTCACGCCCACGATCCCCTTGGAGGAGGCCGTGCGCGGCAGGTACCGGGTGAAGTCCGGGGCGGACGGGATCCAGCTTACGCCGCCGGCCGCGATCAGACCGACGCCCGTGATCATCGCGGCCACCGAGCCGGCGGACCGGTCGAACACCGCGGACCAGTCGGTGTCGACGACCAGGTAGCCGAGAACCAGCACCGAGAAGGCGGCGAAGAGATAGGCCGCGTACTTGTTGCACTTCTGCACGGCGTTGATGCCCAGCCCGGAGATCGCGAAGGTCGCCACGACGAAGGCGAGCAGCGTGACCATGTCCAGCACGCCGTTGGCGCGGATGCCGAACACGATGTCCAGCACGGTGAGCAGGGCGTAGGCGCCGGTCACCGCGTTGATCGTCTCCCAGCCCCAGCGGGCGATCCAGATCAGCGAACCGGGCAGCAGATTGCCCCGCTGGCCGAAGACCGCCCGGGACAGCGCCATCCCGGGGGCACCACCGCGCTTGCCGGCGATGCCGATCAGCCCGACCAGGCCGTACGACACGACCGGCGCGGCGGCCGCGACGACGAGGGCCTGCCAGAAGTTGAGCCGGTACGCCACGACGAGGCTCGCGCCCATCGTGAGCAGCAGCACGCTGATGTTGGCGCCGACCCAGGTCGGAAAGAGCTCGCGGGTACGGGCGGTGCGCTCGGCGTCGGGCACCTGCTCGATGCCACGGGTTTCCAGGGCGCCTTCGGTCTCGGCGGTCTTGCTCATGTGGGGGGTCCGTGCCTCGATCGTGGGAGAAGAGGGGTTGTCGGGACTCTACGCGCGTTGACGTGGCCTCCTCCATCGTACTTTGATCCGACTCCTTCCTTCCAGGGGCCTTTGTCCTTTGGAGGAAGTAACAAAGGGCGGTCTCCGGGGGCCCATGACTGATACTGGACGGGTTATGGAAATCGTCATCCTTGCTGTAGTCATCGCCGTGGTCGTGATCGGTGCGCTCGGCGGGCTGGTCATCGGCAGTCGCCGTAAGAAGCAGCTCCCTCCGCCGCCCCCCGCCGCGCCCGACATCACCGCCCCTCCGGCCGAGCCGCACGTCGGCGACGAGGCCGAGACGCCGCGCGACGAACCGCGCCGGACGATAGAGGAGGTCGACCTCCCGGACGGCGGCTCCGCTCCCGCCACCGTCGAGGAGCCGCCCGTCGTCGAAGAGCTCGAGATCCCGCAGATCGAGGTTCCCGAGCCCACCGCCGGCCGTCTGGTCCGGCTCCGTGCCCGCCTCTCCCGCTCGCAGAACGCCCTCGGCAAGGGCCTGCTCACCCTGCTCTCCCGGGAGCACCTCGACGAGGACACCTGGGAGGAGATCGAGGACACGCTGCTCACCGCCGACGTCGGCGTGCAGCCCACCCAGGAGCTGGTCGAACGGCTGCGCGAGCGTGTGAAGGTGCTCGGCACCCGCACGCCCGAGGAGCTGCGCGGCCTGCTGCGCGAGGAACTGATCACCCTCCTCGGCCCCGACATGGACCGCGAGGTCAAGACCGAGCCCGCCGCCAGCAAGCCCGGCATCGTGATGGTCGTCGGGGTCAACGGCACCGGCAAGACCACCACCACCGGCAAGCTCGCCCGCGTCCTGGTCGCCGACGGCCGCAGTGTCGTCCTCGGCGCCGCGGACACCTTCCGTGCCGCCGCCGCCGACCAGTTGCAGACCTGGGGCGAACGGGTCGGCGCGCACACCGTGCGCGGCCCGGAGGGCGGTGACCCGGCCTCCGTCGCCTTCGACGCGGTCAAGGAGGGCAAGGAGATGGGCTCGGACGTCGTGCTCATCGACACCGCCGGGCGCCTGCACACCAAGACCGGCCTCATGGACGAGCTCGGCAAGGTCAAGCGCGTCGTGGAGAAGCACGCGCCGCTGGACGAGGTGCTGCTCGTGCTCGATGCCACGACCGGCCAGAACGGCCTGATCCAGGCCCGGGTCTTCGCCGAGGTCGTCGACATCACCGGCATCGTGCTCACCAAGCTGGACGGCACGGCCAAGGGCGGCATCGTGGTCGCCGTTCAGCGCGAGCTGGGCGTGCCGGTCAAGCTGATCGGGCTCGGCGAGGGCGCGGACGACCTGGCGCCGTTCGAGCCGGCGGCGTTCGTGGATGCCCTTATCGGCGAGTGACGCCGCCGCCTGTATCGGCGAGTGACGCCGCCGCCTGCCGGACTCCGGTGCGCGTCCCAAGGCTCGCACCCGCGTGCGAAGAAGCGCCCGCCTCCCTCGACCGGGGGGACGGGCGCTTCGCCGTGTGCGGGGGAGGCGGGGCCCGAAGAGGCGCGTGCGCAGTAGTAGTACGGGCTGAAGAGGCGCGCGGTGCCCGAAGGGGCGCGGGCGTGAAGAGGCGCGCGCCCGAGGGGCATGGTCGTGAAGGCGCGTGTGCCCGAAGAAGCACGCGCTCAGGAGAAGCACACGCAGAAGAAGCACGCGCTCAGAAGAAGCACGCGCTCAGAAGAAGCACGCGCGTGAAGAGTCAGGCGCCCGGGCCGAGCGCGTGTGTCCGGCGAAGCGGGCGCGAGAACGCCTGCTCTCCCGGCCGGAGGCCTACGCCCGCGACCGATGGGCGACGTACGCCAGGGTCCCCAGCAGCAGCCGTGCCGCCGGCGGCTTGGTCGCCGAGTCGAGGGCCGGCGGGCGCAACCAGCGCACCGGGCCGAGGCCACCGCGGTCGCAGGGCGGGGCGGTGACGTACGTACCGGGGCCGAGTCCGCGCAGGTCCAAGGCGGACGGGTCGTCCCAGCCCATGCGGTAGAGCAGCCGGGGCAGCTCGGCGGCGGCGCCCGGGGCGACGAAGAAGTGGGCCCGGCCCTGCGGGGTCGCCGTGACCGGGCCGAGCGGGAGGCCCATGCGCTCCATCCGGGCCAGGGCCCGCAGTCCGGCGGGCTCGGCCACCTCGATCACGTCGAAGGTCCGTCCGGCCGGCAGCATGACCGCGGCGCCCGGGAACCCGGCCCAGGCCTGGCTCGCCTCGTCCAGCGTCGCCCCGGCGGGCACCTCCGGCGCGAAGTCCAGCGGATGCGCACCCGGCGCCGGGCAGTCGCGCCTGCCGCACGAGCAGGCGCCCGCGGCGGCCCGGGCCCCCGGCGCCACGGCCCAGCCCCACAGCCCGGTGAACTCGGCCACCACGGTGCACTCCGACGGGCGGCCGCGGCGGCGCACGCCGGACCGGACGTCGCGCGTGCCCCGACTGCTGCCGATACCGATCGTGAAGCCCATGCCCCCTCCAACGGGTCCGACGCAGCGACGGTTACGCAGCGGACGTGAAACGTGACTCTCTGCTTCCAACTCCCCAGTCCGGCGCGGTTCAGACAGCGTCCGGAAGCGCTCCGGGTGGTGTGCTCGCCCGCGCACGCCCCGGTGTGCACCGTTGCACCGACTCCCGGCTGGCCTATGTCAAGTGAATCGTGGGCAGGCCACCGGGAGTTCATTCGAAGGGGTGGCGAATGGTGGCGATTCCGCCATCACCATGGCTGGACGGGTGATCGTAGGATTACTTTGTGTGCATGGCGCCGTGGGGCACATGCACCTGTGGGTATGCCGGAGGCAACTCGACTTTCCGTTCGAAGGGTGGCAACCACCGGACGGAGGGCCCCGACCACCGGCATTCTGATAGGGCTTGGCGCACTCGGCGACAGGTGGTCTCAGGGATGGGGGCGTTCCAGTGAGCGGCAACGGCGGAAGCGGTACGAGCGCGGGAAGCGCGTCGCACGCTGACAAGCGCCCCAATGAGCTGCTCACCTCCTGGTTCGCCCGCAGCGGCTGGTCGAAGGGCGAGCTGGCCCGCCAGGTCAACCGCCGGGCACGCCAGTTGGGCGCCAACCACATCTCCACGGACACCTCCCGGGTACGCCGCTGGCTCGACGGCGAGAACCCGCGCGAGCCCATCCCCCGGATCCTGTCCGAGCTGTTCTCCGAGCGCTTCGGCGTCGTCGTGTCCGTCGAGGACCTGGGCCTGCGTTCCACCCGCCCGACACCCTCCGCGACCGGCGTCGACCTGCCCTGGACGGGCCCGCAGACCGTGGCCCTGCTCAGCGAGTTCTCGCGCAGCGACCTGATGCTGGCGCGGCGCGGCTTCCTCGGGAGCTCGCTCGCCCTCTCCGCGGGCCCGTCCCTCATCGAGCCGATGCAGCGCTGGCTCGTCCCGTCGCCCCCCGCCGCGCCCGCCGGGCGCGAGCCCGCGCCCGCCTCTCGCGCGCGTGGGCGCCTGTCCAGGCCGGAGCTGGACCTGCTCGAGTCGACCGCCGTGATGTTCCGCCGCTGGGACGCCCAGTGCGGCGGCGGCCTGCGCCGCAAGGCGGTGGTCGGCCAGCTCCACGAGGTGACCGACCTGCTGCAGGAGCCCCAGACCGAGACCACCCGCGCCAAGCTGTTCAAGGTCGCCGCCGAGCTCGCCGAACTGGCCGGCTGGATGTCGTACGACGTCGGGCTCCAGCCCACCGCGCAGAAGTACTTCGTGCTCGCCCTGCACGCCGCGAAGGAGGCGGGGGACCGGCCGCTCGGCTCGTACATCCTCTCCAGCATGAGCCGCCAGATGATCCACCTCGGCCGGCCCGACGACGCCCTCGAGCTGGTCCACCTCGCGCAGTACGGCAGCCGGGACTGCGCGAGCCCCCGTACCCAGTCGATGCTGTACGCGATGGAGGCCCGCGCCTACGCCAACATGGGGCAGCCCGGCCGCTGCAAGCGGGCGGTGCGCATGGCCGAGGACACCTTCGCCGAGGCCGACGAGTGGGACGAGCCGGACCCCGACTGGATCCGCTTCTTCTCCGAGGCAGAGCTGTACGGGGAGAACAGCCACTCCTTCCGCGACCTCGCCTACGTCGCCGGCCGCAGCCCCGCCTACGCCTCGCTGGCCGAACCGCTGATGCGCCGCGCGGTGGAGCTGTTCGCAGAGGACGAGGAGCACCAGCGGTCCTACGCGCTGAACCTGATCGGCATGGCCACCGTGCACCTGCTGCGCCGCGAACCCGAGCGGAGCACCGGCCTGGCCGTCGAAGCCATGGGCATCGCCAAGAAGGTCCGCTCCGAACGCGTCAACACCCGCATCCGCAAGACCGTCGACACGGCCGTACGCGATTTCGGTGACCTCGGTGAGGTCGTCGACCTCACCGAGCGGCTCGCCGTCGAGTTGCCGGAGACCGCCGAAGCGGTCTGAACCCCCACCAGCCCCGGCCGCGGCCGGCCCTCCCGAACAGCCCGACTCGGCTCCCCCATGCCAGGTCACTCGGAGGCCGCCGCGGCCGGCTCACGTCCCGGCCGGGGCGTCGCGCCACGATAACGAGCGCTCTGCCCCGCATCCGGCAGTTCACCGACGCGTAACACACACGGCGCCTTCGTCACCGCGGCGAAACAACGAGGGGCGTCCACCGAAACGGCGCTGCGCCAATCTCATGGCGCATAACCGGCCCACCCCTCATTCCGCTCAGGCTTCGCCCGCACGGGGCCGTACCAACGACGAGGAGACGCCGATGGCTTCAGCCATCACGCTTGCCGCAGAGACGGAGCTCTCTGCCGCCAACACAGGCTTCATGCTCATCTGCTCCGCCCTGGTGATGCTGATGACCCCGGCCCTGGCCTTCTTCTACGGAGGCATGGTCCGCGTCAAGAGCACCCTGAACATGCTGATGATGAGCTTCATCAGCCTCGGCATCGTCACCGTCCTGTGGGTGCTCTACGGCTTCTCCATGGCGTTCGGCACCGACACCGGCGGCATCGTCGGCTGGAACTCCGACTGGGTCGGCCTCAGCGGCATCGGTCCGACCGAGCTGTGGGACGGCTACACCATCCCGGTCTTCGTCTTCCTCGTCTTCCAGCTCATGTTCGCGGTGCTCACGCCCGCCCTGATCAGCGGCGCCCTCGCGGACCGGGTGAAGTTCACGGCGTGGGCGCTGTTCATCGCCCTGTGGGCCACGATCGTCTACTTCCCGGTCGCCCACTGGGTCTGGGGCGCCGGCGGCTGGGCCTTCGAACTGGGCGTCATCGACTTCGCCGGCGGTACGGCCGTGCACATCAACGCCGGTGCCGCGGCGCTCGGCGTGATCCTGGTCATCGGCAAGCGGGTCGGCTTCAAGAAGGACCCGATGCGCCCGCACAGCCTGCCGCTGGTCATGCTCGGCGCGGGGCTCCTGTGGTTCGGCTGGTTCGGCTTCAACGCCGGCTCGTGGCTCGGCAACGACGACGGCATCGGCGCGCTGATGTTCGTCAACACTCAGGTCGCCACCGGCGCGGCCGTCCTCGGCTGGCTCGCCTACGAGAAGATCCGCCACGGCGCCTTCACCACACTGGGCGCCGCCTCCGGCGCCGTCTCCGGCCTGGTCGCCATCACCCCGGCGGGCGGCGCGGTCTCCCCGCTCGGCGCGATCGCCATCGGTGTCGTCGCCGGTGTGCTGTGCGCCATGGCGGTCGGCCTGAAGTACCGGTTCGGCTACGACGACTCCCTCGACGTGGTCGGCGTGCACCTCGTCGGCGGCATCCTCGGCTCCCTCCTCGTCGGCCTCTTCGCCACCGGCAAGGGCCAGTCCGACGTCGAAGGGCTCTTCTACGGCGGCGGCCTGGACCAGTTCTGGAAGCAGTGCGCCGGTGTCTTCGGGGTCTTCGCCTACTCCCTGGTCGTCTCTGCCGTCCTCGCCCTCATCCTGCACAGGACGATCGGCATGCGGGTGCCGGAGGACGACGAGGTGGCCGGCATCGACCAGGCCGAGCACGCCGAGACCGCATACGACTTCAGCGGCGCCGGCGGCGGTGCCGCCCGGACGACCGCCACGCCGGCCGCCTCCGCGGCCGCGTCGGCCCAGAGCAAGAAGGTGGACGCATGAAGCTCATCACCGCCGTCGTCAAGCCGCACCGGCTCGACGAGATCAAGGAGGCGCTGCAGGCCTTCGGCATCCACGGCCTGACCGTCACCGAGGCGAGCGGCTACGGCCGTCAGCGCGGCCACACCGAGGTCTACCGCGGCGCCGAGTACACCGTCGACCTGGTGCCCAAGATCCGCATCGAGGTGCTGGTCGAGGACGACGACGCCGAACAGCTCATCGAGGTCGTGGTGAAGGCGGCCCGCACCGGCAAGATCGGCGACGGCAAGGTCTGGTCCGTCCCCGTCGACACGGCGGTACGCGTCCGGACCGGCGAGCGCGGCCCCGACGCGCTCTGAGGCAGCTCTGACGCTGCTTCGCCGCAGGCTGAGGCAGCTCCGAGGCACGACAACGGAACGGGAGTCGCCGGGTGACGAGTACGGACGTGACGAAAGAAGCAGAGGACTCGGGACCCAGCGGCTACGCGGCGGCCCGGCTGCGCCTCCTCACCGGAGGGACGCGGTCCGGGCCGCCGCGCCGGGCCGCCCTCGCCGGACTGACGGACGAGTGGCTGTCCGGACTCTTCGACGCGGGCACAGCGGGGCTCAGAGGGGTGTCGCTCGTCGCCGTCGGCGGCTACGGCCGCGGCGAGCTGTCCCCCCGCAGCGACCTGGACCTGCTCCTGCTGCACGACGGCGGCGACGACAAGGCGGTCGCCGCCCTCGCCGACCGCCTCTGGTACCCGGTCTGGGACCTCGGTCTCGCCCTGGACCACTCCGTACGGACGCCGACGGAGGCCCGCAAGACCGCGGGCGAGGATTTGAAAGTCCAACTCGGACTCCTGGACGCCCGCCATCTCGCCGGCGACCTGGGACTGACCGCCGCTCTGCGCACCGCGGTCCTCGCCGACTGGCGCAACCAGGCCCCCAAACGCCTCCCCGAACTCCAGGAACTCTGCGCCGAGCGCGCCGCACGCCAGGGCGAGCTGCAGTACCTGCTGGAACCCGACCTCAAGGAGGCGAGGGGCGGCCTGCGCGACGCCACCGCCCTGCGCGCCGTCGCCGCCTCCTGGCTGGCCGACGCCCCGCGCGAGGGCCTCGTGGACGCCCGGCGCCGGCTGCTCGACGTACGGGACGCGCTCCACCTGGCGACGGGACGGGCGACCGACCGGCTGGCGTTGCAGGAGCAGGACCAGGTGGCGGCCGAGGTGGGCCTGCTGGACGCCGACGCGCTGCTGCGGCAGGTGTACGAGGCGGCGCGCGTCATCTCGTACGCCGGCGACGTCACCTGGCGCGAGGTGGGGCGCGTACTGCGCTCGCGCTCGGTGCGGCCGAGACTGCGGGCCATGCTGGGGGGTGCCAAAGCGGTGGCCGAACGCTCCCCGCTCGCCGAGGGCGTGGTGGAGCAGGACGGCGAGGTGGTGCTCGCCCGCACCGCGCGCCCCGACCGCGACCCCGTGCTCCCGCTGCGTGCCGCGGCAGCCGCCGCGCAGGCCGGGCTCCCGCTCTCCCTGCACGCCGTACGGCGCCTGGCGGCGACCGCGCGCCCGCTGCCCGCGCCCTGGCCCGCCGAGGCGCGGGAACAGTTGGTGACCCTGCTGGGCTCGGGCCGGCCCACCGTGGAGGTCTGGGAGGCGCTGGAGGCCGAAGGGCTGATCACCCGGCTCCTGCCCGACTGGGAGCGGGTCCGCTGCCGCCCGCAGCGCAACGCCGTGCACCTGTGGACCGTGGACCGGCACCTGATCGAGACCGCGGTGCGCGCCTCCGGGTTCACCCGCCGCGTCCACCGGCCCGACCTGCTCCTGGTCGCCGCGCTGCTGCACGACATCGGCAAGGGCTGGCCCGGGGACCACTCCGTGGCCGGTGAGACCATCACCCGGGACGTGGCGGCGCGCATCGGCTTCGACCGCGCGGACACGGCCGTCCTCGCCACCCTCGTACGCCACCACCTGCTGCTCGTCGAGACGGCCACCCGGCGCGACCTCGACGACCCGGCCACCGTGCGCGCGGTCGCCGAGGCGGTCGGTACCGAGGGCACCCTGGAACTGCTGCACGCCCTGACCGAGGCGGACGCGCTGGCCACCGGACCGGCCGCCTGGTCGTCCTGGCGCGGCTCCCTCGTCGCCGACCTGGTGAAACGCGTCGCGGCGGTGCTGGCGGGGGACCCGCTGGCCGAGCCCGAGGCCGCCGCGCCCACCGCGGAGCAGGAACGGCTCGCCGTCGAGGCGTTCCGCACGGGCGGGCCGGTACTGGCACTGCGCGCCCAGACCGAACCGGCGGCCGGTCCGGAACCGGCCGCCGACCCGGAGCCCCTCGGCGTGGAACTGCTGATCGCCGTACCCGACCAGGCGGGCGTGCTTCCCGCGGTAGCCGGGGTCCTGGCCCTGCACCGGCTGACCGTGCGCACCGCCGAGCTGCGGTCCCTCCCGCTGCCGGACGGCGTCGACGGCTCCGTCCTGCTGCTGGACTGGCGGGTCGCCGCGGAGTACGGCGCCCTGCCCCAGGCCACCCGCCTGCGCGCCGACCTGGTCCGGGCCCTGGACGGCACCCTGGACATCGCCGGCCGGCTCGCCGAACGGGACGCCGCCTATCCCCGGCGCCGGGGCGCGGGGTCGCCCCCGCCCCGCGTGACGGTCGCCCCGGCCGCGTCACGGCTCGCCACGGTGATCGAGGTCCGGGCGCAGGACGCACCCGGGCTGCTGTTCCGCCTCGGGCGGGCGCTGGAGGGGGCGGGTGTGCGGGTGCGGAGCGCGCATGTCAGCACGCTGGGGGCGAACGCGGTGGATGCCTTCTATGTGACAGGGGGCGAGGGGGCGCCGTTGCTGGGGGAGGAGGCGGTGTCCGTGGCCCGGGAGCTGGAGGAGTTGCTGCGGGCGTGACCTTGTGGTCGGGTCGTGTGTTTACCTGATGTGCTCCCCGCAGGCGCGGGAATGGTCCGATGGGCTCCATGTCGAAGCTTCTTGGCATGCTGTGCTCCCCGCACACGCGGGGATTCCAGTCCCTGTCCGCTCTCTGTAGCGGGCAGGGACGATTTACTTGCCGGGCCGGATACCCTGGAGGGCGACCCACACCAACGCCGACGCGAGGACCTACGCCGCCGTGTTCGATACTCTCTCCGACCGCCTGTCAGCCACCTTCAAATCCCTCCGGGGCAAAGGACGGCTGACCGAGGCGGACATCGACGCCACGGCCCGCGAGATCCGCATCGCGCTCCTCGAAGCCGACGTGGCCCTGCCCGTCGTGCGTGCCTTCATCAAGAAGGTCAAGGAACGCTCCCTGGGCGCCGAGGTCTCCAAGGCGCTGAATCCGGCCCAGCAGGTCCTCAAAATTGTCAACGAGGAGTTGGTGGGCATTCTCGGCGGTGAGACCCGCCGCCTGCGCTTCGCCAAGCAGCCGCCGACCGTGATCATGCTGGCCGGTCTCCAGGGTGCCGGTAAGACGACCCTCGCGGGCAAGCTGGGCCGATGGCTCAAGGAGCAGGGCCACTCGCCGCTCCTGGTCGCCTGTGACCTCCAGCGCCCCAACGCCGTCAACCAGCTGAGCGTCGTCGCCGAGCGCGCCGGCGTCGCCGTCTACGCGCCCGAGCCGGGCAACGGCGTCGGCGACCCGGTCAAGGTCGCCAAGGACTCCATCGAGTTCGCCAAGTCCAAGGTCCACGACCTGGTCATCGTCGACACCGCCGGCCGCCTGGGCATCGACCAGGAGCTGATGCAGCAGGCCGCGGACATCAGGGACGCGGTTGGCCCCGACGAGATCCTCTTCGTCGTCGACGCGATGATCGGCCAGGACGCCGTCAACACCGCCGAGGCATTCCGCGACGGCGTCGGCTTCGACGGCGTGGTGCTGTCCAAGCTGGACGGCGACGCCCGCGGTGGTGCGGCCCTGTCGATCGCCTCGGTGACCGGCAAGCCGATCATGTTCGCGTCGAACGGCGAGAAGCTCGAGGACTTCGACGCCTTCCACCCTGACCGGATGGCCTCCCGCATCCTCGACATGGGTGACCTGCTCACCCTGATCGAGCAGGCGGAGAAGACGTTCAGCCAGGAAGAGGCCGAGAAGATGGCCTCCAAGCTGGCGTCCAAGAAGGGCCAGGACTTCACCCTGGACGACTTCCTGGCCCAGATGGAGCAGGTCCGGAAAATGGGCTCGATCAGCAAGCTGCTCGGCATGCTTCCGGGCATGGGTCAGATGAAGGACCAGATCAACAACCTCGACGAGCGCGACGTCGACCGCACGGCCGCCATCATCAAGTCGATGACCCCGGCCGAGCGCCAGGAGCCGACGCTCATCAACGGCTCGCGCCGCGCCCGTATCGCCAAGGGCTCCGGCGTCGACGTCAGCGCGGTCAAGTCGCTCGTGGAGCGGTTCTTCGAGGCCCGCAAGATGATGTCCCGCATGGCCCAGGGCGGCGGGATGCCGGGGATGCCGGGGATGCCGGGCATGGGCGGCGGCCCCGGCCGGCAGAAGAAGCAGCAGAAGAAGGCCAAGGGCAAGCAGCGCTCCGGAAACCCGATGAAGCGCAAGCAGCAGGAGCAGGAGGAGGCCGCCCGCCGCGCCGCCGCCGCCCAGAACGGCGGCGCCCTCGGACTGCCTCAGCAGGGCGCCCAGGACTTCGAGCTGCCGGACGAGTTCAAGAAGTTCATGGGCTGACGGTTCTCGGCTCGCAGGTCCGTACGGCGCTGGGGGCGCCCCTCACCGACGGGGGGCGCCCCCGGCGCCGTACACACACGTGCCCGCGCGGCTTTCCTGTCGTAACGTCCGGATATGACCAACCCGTCCCCGCCGCGCAAGGCCCCCGAGCCGCCCTGGCGCACCGAGGGCACGCCCGACGAGCCCCCCAAGCCGCCACCCGGCGGCAGGAGGCTGCGCGGCGGCTGGTGGAACCTGGTCCTGGCCGCGCTGATCGTCTTTCTCATCGCCAACCTCGTGCTCTCCTTCTTCAACGAGGGCGACGAGCCGACCATCTCCTACACGGAATTCAGCAAGCAGGTCGAGGCCGGCAACGTCAACAAGATCTACGCCAAGGGTGACGCGATCCAGGGCCAGCTCGAGAAGGCCCGGGACAACCCGGAGGGCGACGGGACCTACACCAAGTTCACCACCGAGCGGCCGACCTTCGCGGACGACCAGCTCTGGGACGACCTGACCGAGCACAACGTCACCGTCACGGCCGAACCCGTCGTCCAGCAGCGCAGCTTCCTGGTCAACCTGCTGATCTCGCTGGCCCCGATGCTGCTCCTGGTGGTGCTGTGGATCTTCATCGCGCGGCGCATGAGGGGCGCCCTGGGCGGCGGGGCGGGCGGCATGCTCGGCCGCAAGCCACCGCCCAAGCCGGTCGAGCTGGAGGCCGGCGAGCCGCGCACCACCTTCGCCGACGTGGCCGGCATCGACGAGGTGGAGGGCGAGCTCAGCGACGTCGTCGACTTCCTGAAGAACCCCGACGCCTATCGCCGCATGGGCGCCAAGATGCCCCGGGGCGTCCTCCTGTCCGGCCCGCCAGGCACCGGAAAGACGCTCCTCGCGCGCGCGGTGGCCGGCGAGGCGGGCGTGCCGTTCTTCTCGGCGTCCGCGTCCGAGTTCATCGAGATGATCGTGGGCGTGGGCGCCTCACGGGTGCGGGAGCTGTTCGCCGAGGCCCGGAAGGTGGCGCCGTCGATCATCTTCATCGACGAGATCGACACCATCGGGCGGGCCCGCGGCGGCGGCTCCGGCATGGGCGGCCACGACGAGCGCGAGCAGACCCTGAACCAGATCCTCACGGAGATGGACGGCTTCTCGGGCGCCGAGGGCGTGATCGTCATCGCCGCCACCAACCGCGCCGACATCCTGGACCCGGCCCTGACCCGTCCCGGACGCTTCGACCGGGTGGTCAACGTCTCCCCGCCGGACCGGGGCGGCCGGAAGGCGATCCTGGAGATCCACACCCGCGAGATCCCGCTCGCCCCGGACGTCGACCTCGCCCAGGTCGCCCGCACGACCCCGGGCATGACCGGCGCCGAACTCGCCAACCTCGCCAACGAGGCCGCGCTGCTCGCGGTCAAGCGCAAGCAGGACCGGGTGACGCAGGCGAACCTCTCCGAGGCCATGGAGAAGGTCCAGCTCGGGGCCGAACGTCCACTGGTGATGCCCGAGGAGGAGCGCAGGCGCACCGCCTACCACGAGAGCGGGCACGCCCTGCTGGGCATGCTGCAACCGGGCGCCGACCCCGTCCGCAAGATCACCATCGTGCCGCGCGGGCGGGCGCTCGGGGTGACGCTGTCGACACCGGACTCGGACAAGTACGCCTACACGGAGGAGTACCTGCGCGGACGGATCATCGGCGCGCTCGGCGGCATGGCGGCCGAGCAGGTGGTGTACGACGTGATCACCACCGGCTCGGAGAGCGACCTCGAACAGGTGACCCGGATCGCCCGCGGCATGGTCGGCCGCTGGGGCATGAGCGAACAGGTCGGCCGCCTCTCCGCCCTCCCCGGCGACGCCCAGCAGGCCTACGGACTCGCCGCCGCCCCGGGCACCCTCGACGCCATCGACGGCGAGATGCGGCGGGTCGTCGACGAGTGCTACGCGGAGGCCGTCCGCAAGCTGCGCGACCACCGGGGCCAGCTCGACGCGCTGGCCGAGGCGCTGCTGGCGAACGAGACGCTGGAGGAGGCGGACGCCTACCGCATCGCCGGAATCACGCGGCTGCCCAAGGACGGCCCGGAGGCGTGAGACCGTCCCCGCCTCCGCGGCGACCCCCGGACGTCACTTCTGCGGGAACTTCCACACGTAGGGCTCGCCGTCCTCCTCCGACCAGTGCACCTCCACGCTCGTGGCGTTCGCCGGGATCACGTACGTCTCGCAGAAGACGTGGCTCTCGCCCTGCTTCCAGCTCTCGACGTCGTAGGGATCCTCGCAGCCAGGGGCGTCGTCGGAGGCGCCGATGAGGATGCCGCCGCGCTGCCCGTCGGCGAAGATCGTGGTCCCGTCGTGCACGTCGGAGCCCTCGGTGAGGGCCGGCCCGCTCCTGTGCGTGTACTTGACGTGCGCGACGGCCAGTACCTTGCCCTTGGCGTCCGCCGCGTCCGCCACCGCCTTGGCGGCCTCCGCCTCCGTGCCGACGTCGACCTTCTGCGCCACGACCTCGTAGGTGACCTCGCCGGGGTCCTCCGCGACCTTCCCCGTCGCGCTCTCGCCCGTCGCCAGGTCGCCGCCCGAGGCCGGCTCGGAGGGCGAGGCGGACGCCGCGGGGCTCGCCGGGCTCTTCGCGTCGGCGTCGGTGTCGTCTCCGCCCCCGCACGCGGTGAGGGCCAGGGCGAGAACGGCGACGGGCGCGGTGAGGCGCAGCGCGGTCTTGTGGTGCGGCACTACAGGCTCCTGTATGCAGATGTGTCTGTTCCCCCGAACGGTGGATCAGATTAGAGGGCCATGATCCACCAGGAGAAACCGCAGAAGTGCCGATCCGGCTTCTTCACAGCATTCACACCTGCACCGGAGGAAGTCGCTCAGGCTCCATACACATCCGATCGGAACCGGCCGTCAGGGAATCCGGGCGATCAGATACCGGAACACGTTCGGCATCCACACGGTCCCGTCCGGACGCTGATGCGGGTGCAGGGCCTCGGACAGCTCCTTGTCGACCTGTTCCTGGTCGGTCGCGGCGATCGCCGCGTCGAACAGCCCGGTCGACAACAGCCCGCGCATCGCGCTGTCCGCGTCGGCGTATCCGAAGGGGCACGCCACCCGTCCCGAGCCGTCCGGCCGGAGCCCGGCGCGCTGGGCGACCTCCTCCAGGTCGTCGCGCAGGGCGGGGCGCCAGCTACCCGTGCCGCGCAGCGGGTCCGCGAGTTTGGTGGCCACCCGGAGCACCGACGTCGTCGCGCACCGCTCCGGCGGGCCCCACCCGGCCAGCACCACGGCCGCCCCGTGCCCGGCGAGCGGCGTCGCCTCGGCGAGCAGCTCACCCAGCTTCTGCGAGTCGCCCGCGAGACAGCCGACGGGCTCGAAGGCGGTCACCAGGGTGAACGCCGGGGCGGACGGTTCCGCCGCGTCACGGGGCGTGCCCTCGACCACCCGCGCCGCGTGCGCACGTACCGCGTCCGTCCGTGCCTGGGCCGCCCTCGCCGCGTCCGCACGCGCGCGCGTGCCCGGCGCCCCGGGGGCGTCGAGTGTCCCGGGAAGCAGGCGCTGCCGCGCCAGAGCCAGACGTTCCGGGGAGCGGGAGTCCACCCCGGTCACCGCGGCACCGCGCGAGGCGGCCATCAGCAGGGCCAGCCCGGAACCGCAGCCCAGCCCCAGCATTCTTGTGCCGCCGCCCACGTCCAGCCGCTCGAAGACCGCCTCGTAGAGCGGTACGAGCATCCGCTCCTGTATCTCGGACCAGTCACGCGCGCGTGCACGCAGGTCCACACGAGGCGTCGCCCCCGCGTGAGATGAGTGCTGCCGCACGAGCGTAGGTGTCATAGGAAAGCGCCCCAATCGACGAGTGTTGCCGCTGTGCCCGGTTCCTTGGCCCCCGTGCAGTGCGCTCGCACTTCCCCCGTATGCCAGATAACTCCGGGCTCGCCGTAACGTCCAGTGGTAGCGGCGGCCGGCTTGCCCGATGCCCGCCCCGGTGGCGAGATTTCACTTCCCGGCAACGTGGGCCTGGCCGCGTGGTACCCCGGGTAGCCCCTTCCCGTCCCCATCGGTGGATGGCCTGATAGTGACGCTCGGCGATGACAGCGGGTGGCGGCGGTGCCGACGAGGCGGTTCCGGCCAAGGTCGGCGGGCCCGGCGACCGCCCCGCGGGGACGGGAGGCGGCAGGGGCGGGGCGGTGCCGCACGCCGGCGGCACACCAGGTAACGTCGCGCCCATCGATGAGTGCGTCGACGCGCCCGCCGATGGGCCAACCGGGTGGCGCCCTTCCGGCGAGACAGCGACCGAAACACCCCTTGCGCACCCGCGAGCCCGACGCGCCCCGGCGCGTGGACAGGGCCTACGCGCCGGGGCGTACGTTGAACTACGCACCAGCTTGGTACGAGGTGCGAGGCTTCTCCGCAGATCAGCGCACCCGCCCTCGTCGGGAGGCATCAGCGGCAACTGACGGGTACGTGCAAATTATTTGGGATGCCCCGGAATAGGAACACAGCGGCACCCCGGCTCGTTGTCATTACGTGAGCACGACACCACCTGTTCTCGCCGCAGAGCTGGCGCAGGCGTGGGCCGACATTCAGCGGCACCACACCGAGCTGCCCGATCTTGCCGCGCCCGAGTCCCTGATCGGAGAGTCGTCGTCCGCCTGCGGGCACGAGCTCTCCTTCGAACGACTGCTCCATGAGGCAGTCCACGGCATCGCCGCCGCGCGAGGAGTACGCGACACCTCCCGCGCGGGGCGCTACCACAACCGTCGATTCCTCGCGATCGCAGAGGAGTTGGGCCTCGACCACCCCGAGGAGCCGCATCCCAGCAGCGGCTTCTCGCTGGTCACGCTCACCCCCGAGGCGAAGCGCCGCTACCGCCCGACGATGGAACGCCTCCAGCGCGCGCTGAAGGCGCACACCGCCGCGACCGCGACCGACACGGCCCGCAGCTTCCGCGGTCCGGCCGCCCGCCACGGCTCCTCCGGGGGAGGGGTGCGCGTGAAGGCCGTCTGCGACTGCGGGCGCAACGTGCGGGTCGTACCGTCCGTCCTCGCCCAGGCCCCGATCATGTGCGGTGGCTGCGGCAAGCCGTTCCGGATCCCGGAGGTGGTCGGCGCGGCGGCGGGCTGACGGTCCGGCTGCTCGTGGCAGCCGGACCGGCGCGGTGCCTCCGGTCCGCGTTCGACCCGCCCCCGGTCCGAAGGGTCCGTCCGCGTGTGGCACAATGGCTAGCTGTACTCGACAGTCGCATAGGACCCCTCTCTCCTCCGGCTGACGCGTCCATCGGGCACTCGGGTACCGCAACCCCACGCGGCTCTCTCGCCGTGCCCAATCACGTCAAAACCAGGAGAACCCACTCCCGTGGCAGTCAAGATCAAGCTGAAGCGTCTGGGCAAGATCCGTTCGCCTCACTACCGCATCGTCGTCGCCGACTCCCGTACCCGCCGTGACGGCCGGGCCATCGAGGAGATCGGCAAGTACCACCCGACGTACAACCCGTCGGTGATGGAGGTCGACGCCGAGCGTGTCGCGTACTGGCTGCGTGTCGGCGCCCAGCCGACCGAGCCCGTGCTCGCCATCCTGAAGAAGACCGGCGACTGGCAGAAGTTCAAGGGCGAGCCCGCCCCGGCGCCGCTGCTGCAGCCGGCCGAGAAGTCGGCCCGTCCGTCCTTCGAGGCGATCGGTGGCGACGACGAGGGCAAGGGTGAGGCGATCACCCAGAAGAAGAAGGCCGACAAGAAGGACGAGGCTGCCGCTGCGTCCGAGTCGACCGAGGCCTGAGCATGCTCGAGGAGGCTCTCGAGCACCTCGTGAAGGGCATCGTCGACAATCCTGACGATGTGCAGGTCGCCTCGCGCAACCTGCGCCGTGGGCGCGTGCTCGAGGTCCGGGTCCACCCCGACGACCTCGGCAAGGTGATCGGTCGTAACGGCCGCACCGCACGCGCTCTGCGCACCGTCGTGGGCGCCATCGGCGGCCGCGGGGTCCGCGTCGACCTCGTCGACGTGGACCACGTCCGCTGACGCCAAACGCAGCACCGGCTCGGGCCGGGGAGGGCCTCTGGGCCGTCCCCGGCCCGCAGTCGTATGCGCCGTGACCGGCGTGGTATGAGCCGTGACGGCTCGTCGCAGTTCCGACAGGAGATCAAGCACAGTGCAGCTGGTAGTCGCGCGTATCGGCCGAGCCCACGGAATCAAGGGCGAGGTCACCGTCGAGGTCCGCACCGACGAGCCGGAGCTGCGGCTCGGCCCCGGTGCCGTACTGGCCACCGACCCCGCCTCCACCGGACCGCTCACCATCGAGACCGGCCGGGTCCACAGCGGCCGCCTCCTGCTGCGCTTCGCGGGGGTCCACGACCGCACCGGCGCCGAGGCGCTGCGCAACACCCTCCTGATCGCCGACGTGGATCCGGACGAGCGTCCCGAGGACGAGGACGAGTACTACGACCACCAGCTCATCGACCTCGACGTGGTGACCGCGGACGGCGAGGAGGTCGGCCGGATCACCGAGATCTCCCACCTGCCCACACAGGACCTCTTCGTGGTGGAGCGCCCCGACGGCAGCGAGGTCTACGTGCCGTTCGTCTCCGAGATCGTCACCGAGATCGACCTGGACGAGCAGCGCGCGGTCATCGACCCGCCGCCCGGCCTGATCGACGACCGAGCCGAGATCGCCTCCGCGCGGGACGCCTCGTCGGACTCGTCGACGGACGCTCCCGCGGGCGCTCCGGAGGAAGAGGCGTGATGCGGCTCGACGTCGTCACGATCTTCCCCGAGTACCTGGAACCGCTGAACGTCTCCCTGGTCGGCAAGGCACGCGCGCGCGGACAGTTGAACGTCCACGTGCACGACCTGCGCTCCTGGACCTACGACCGGCACAACACCGTCGACGACACCCCGTACGGCGGCGGCCCCGGCATGGTGATGAAGACCGAGCCGTGGGGCGACGCCCTGGACTCCGTCCTGGCCGACGGCTACGAGACGGGCTCGGGCGAGCCCGCCCTGATCGTGCCCACGCCCAGCGGCCGGCCCTTCACCCAGGAACTCGCCGTCCACCTCTCCGAGCGGCCCTGGCTGATCTTCACGCCCGCCCGCTACGAGGGCATCGACCGTCGCGTCATCGACGAGTACGCGACCCGGATGCCCGTGTACGAGGTGTCCATCGGCGACTACGTCCTCGCCGGCGGCGAGGCGGCCGTACTCGTCGTCACCGAGGCCGTGGCGCGGCTGCTGCCCGGCGTCCTCGGCAACGCCGAGTCCCACCGGGACGACTCCTTCGCCCCCGGCGCCATGGCCAACCTGCTGGAGGGCCCGGTCCACACCAAGCCCCCGCGGTGGCGTGGGCGCGGCATCCCGGACGTGCTGCTCAGCGGCCACCACGGGAAGATCGCCCGCTGGCGCCGCGACGAGGCCCTGCGGCGCACCACGGCCAACCGGCCAGACCTGATCGAGCGGTGCGACCCCAAGGCCTTCGACAAGAAGGACCGCGAGATGCTCTCCATCCTGGGCTGGGAACCCGACCCGGGCGGGGAGCCGTACGGCCGATTTTGGCGCAGGACGCCAGGCGTGGAACAATAGGGCGCTGTTGTGCGTCCGTCCGGAGCGCGCCCCTGCCACAGGGGGACACGACGCCCGTCCCGACCCGCACGGCCCTGAATCCGAAACACCTAGTTTCCGTTGATGACCTGTGGCATCAGCGAAGAAAGCAGACGAAATGTCTCACCTGCTCGACTCCGTCGACGGCGCGTCGCTGCGCAGCGACGTCCCGGCCTTCCGCCCCGGCGACACCGTCAACGTCCACGTCCGCGTCATCGAGGGCAACCGCTCCCGTGTGCAGCAGTTCAAGGGCGTAGTCATCCGTCGCCAGGGTGCCGGCGTGCGCGAGACCTTCACGGTCCGCAAGGTCTCCTTCTCCGTCGGCGTCGAGCGCACCTTCCCGGTGCACACCCCGATCGTGGAGAAGATCGAGCTCGTCACCCGCGGTGACGTCCGCCGCGCCAAGCTGTACTACCTGCGCGAGCTGCGCGGCAAGGCGGCGAAGATCAAGGAGAAGCGCGACAACTGAGCGCCCTCCGAGGTCCACACCGGAGCCGGATAGCATCTGGCCCCGATGGACACCGAAGCACAGCCCACGGAGCGCGACCGCTCCTCCCGCCCTTCCGACTCCGAGCACCCCTCGGATCCGCAGGGCCCGGAGGAACGGTCGCGTTCCGCGTTCGCGGGGCGGATCACCGACTGGGTGCCGGGCGGCCGGATCACCGTGACCCTCCTGAGCCTGCTGCTGTTCCTGCTGCTCCTCACCACGT
Organism: Streptomyces pactum; assembly: GCF_002005225.1. NCBI lineage: Bacteria > Bacillati > Actinomycetota > Actinomycetes > Kitasatosporales > Streptomycetaceae > Streptomyces > Streptomyces pactum. The sequence continues at coordinate 2,605,440 of NZ_CP019724.1, read as the reverse complement.
TCGTGCTGCAGCCGTTCCAGATTCCCAGCGGATCCATGGAGCGCGGATTGAGGATCGGTGACCGGGTTCTCGTAAACAAGTTGGCGTACCGTTTCGATGACCGGCCGCAGCGGGGCGACATCGTCGTCTTCGACGGCACCGGGCTCTTCGGGGACGGCGACTACATCAAACGCGTTGTCGGTGTGGGCGGGGACCACGTCGTGTGCTGTGACGAGGAGGGGAGGGTCCGGGTGAACGGCCAGTCGGTCGACGAGTCGGCGTTCCTGTACCCCGGCGACCGCCCGTCCACGGTGCGCTTCGACGTCGTCGTGCCCGACGGCACCCTGTTCGTCCTCGGCGACCACCGTGCCGACTCCAGCGACTCCCGCGACCACCTCGGCTCGCCCGGCGGCGGCATGATCCCGGTGGACGAGGTGATCGGGCGCGCCGACTGGATCGTCTGGCCCTTCGGCCACGCCACCCACCTCGGCCGTCCGGACGCCTACGCGCGCGTGCCGGACCCGGAAGCGGACGCGCCGGACCCGGAAGCGGGCGCGCCGGCCACGACGGACGCGCCGGCCACGACGGACGAGTCCCATACGACGGACGCGCCGGCTTCGACGGGCGAACCGGTCGCCGGCGCGGGTCGGTCCGAGCACGTCAAGGGTGCCGATGGGTAGCCGGGGCAAACCGCGCGGGGCGCCCAGCAGCCCCACGGAGAATCTGCTGCCCACCGGCTCGCGGCGCACCTCCGCGCCGGCCGGCGGCCGGTCCCGCGCCGAGCGGCGCAAGCTGCAGCGCAAGGTCAAGCGCCGTCGCAGGCGCGGCGCGGTCAAGGAGATACCTCTCCTCGTCGGCGTCGCCGTCCTCATAGCGCTCGTGCTGAAGACCTTCCTCGTCCAGGCGTTCGTGATCCCGTCGGGCTCCATGGAGCAGACGATCCAGATCGGTGACCGGGTCCTGGTGGACAAGCTCACCCCCTGGTTCGGCTCGAAGCCGCAGCGCGGGGACGTCGTCGTCTTCCGTGATCCCGGCGGCTGGCTCCAGGGCGAGCAGACCACCAAGAAGGACGACCCCGTCGTCATCAAACAGGTCAAGGAAGGCCTCGCCTTCATCGGCCTGCTGCCCTCCGACGACGAGAAGGACCTCATCAAGAGGGTCGTCGGTGTCGGCGGGGACCGGGTCAAGTGCTGCGACACTCAAGGACGGGTCACCGTCAACGGCGTCCCCCTGACCGAGGACTACCTGTATCCCGGTGACAGGCCCTCCAAGACGCCGTTCGACGTCACGGTCCCCGAGGGACGGCTGTGGGTGATGGGCGACCACCGGTCCAATTCCGCCGACTCCCGCGCCCATCAGGAGACCGACTTCGGCACCGTCTCCGAGGACGAGGTGGTGGGGCGGGCCGTGGTGATCGCCTGGCCGTTCGGCCACTGGACCACCCTGGACGAGCCGAAAACGTATGCGTCCGTGTCCGACTCGGGCTCCGGTTCGACCGCCGCTCCCCGCCTGTCGCATAGGGTTGCCCCCTACGATCCAGACACGATGATTCAACTCCCGACCCCTGCGGAACTCCCGCTCGTTATGGGAGTGGTGGGCCTGCACCGTGTACGGCGCAGGCGGCGGCAGAGAGTAAGGAGTTGGCGTGGGGGATGTGGCGGTTGGCGCACGGTCCGGACACGACGGCGAGGAGAACCGCGGACGCCCCGTGGAGACAGCCGGCTCGGCCACGGACGGCGCCCCGGCCTCCGGGCACGACTCCGGGACCGAGGACGGCAGGGTGACGGACGAACAGAGCGGTACCCAGGACGAGGGAGTGGGCGGTACGCCCCCGGCGACACCTCCCGCGGCCAAGAAGCAGCGCTCCTTCTGGAAGGAGCTGCCGATTCTGATCGGCATCGCGCTGGTGCTCGCGTTGCTGATCAAGACGTTCCTGGTGCAGGCGTTCTCGATCCCGTCGGCCTCGATGCAGAACACCCTCACGATCAATGACCGGGTCCTGGTCGACAAGCTCACCCCCTGGTTCGGCTCCGAGCCCGAGCGCGGCGAGATCGTCGTCTTCCACGACCCGGACGACTGGCTGGCGGGCGAGCCGACGCCCGACCCGAACGCGCTTCAGACGGTCCTGAGCTGGATCGGCCTGATGCCCTCCGCGGACGAGAAGGACCTGATCAAACGCGTCATCGGGGTTGGTGGCGACACCGTCGAGTGCAAGGGCACCGGCCCGGTCAAGGTCAACGGCAAGGCGCTGAACGAGCAGGAGTACATCTACCCCGGCAACACGCCGTGCAGCGTCGACGACCAGGGCGGCCAGTTCAAGGTCAAGGTCCCCGAGGGATCCATCTGGGTGATGGGTGACCACCGGCAGAACTCCCGGGACTCCCGTTACAACCAGTCGGACAGGCACGGCGGCATGGTTCCGGTCAAGGAGGTCGTCGGCCGCGCCATCGTGATCGCCTGGCCGATGAACCGCTGGGACACCCTGCCGGTCCCGGCCACCTTCGACCAGGACGGTCTGCAGGCCCAGTCGTCGGCCGCCGCCGCGCTGTCGGTCGCGCCCCAGGGCCTGGCCCTCGCGGGAGTCGTCCCGGTCGTCTGGTGGCGCCGCAGGCGCGTCGCCCCCGCCGAGACCCGCTGAGCCGCGCGGCTCCCGCGCGCCGTATGCCCGTCGCCGGGCGTCCCCGTCCAGCCCCTCCCGCGCTCCGGGAGGGGCTGCCCCGTTCGGGTACCGCCGGGTAAGGTGCGGATCCATGGGTGGCGAGAGCACGACACGTACGGCCCCGCGTGGCGGCGGCGCGAACAAGGGCCCGGTGGGCAGCCGGACCGGGCAGCGGCTGTCCGGCCTCGCCGTGGCGCTCGGTCTGGCGCTGTTCCTCGGCGGCTTCGCCTGGGGTGCGGTGGTCTACCGGCCCTACACCGTGCCGACCAGTTCGATGACGCCGACCATCGACGCCGGTGACCGGGTGCTGGCGCAGCGCGTCGACGGCAGCGACGTCCGCCGCGGCGACGTCGTCGTCTTCGCGGACACGACCTGGGCCGACGCCCCGATGGTCAAGCGTGTGGTCGCGGTCGGCGGGGACACCGTCTCCTGCTGCCAGGAGGGCAAGCTCAAGGTCAACGGCAAGGTCGTCGACGAGCCCTACCTGCCCGACGGCACGCCGGCCGAGATCAGCAACTTCCCGACCGTGACCGTTCCCGAGGGCCGCCTGTTCCTGCTCGGTGACGAGCGCGACAACTCGGTGGACTCCACCGCCCACCTCACCGACGCCGCCGGCGGCACCGTGTCGCGCGGTGCCGTGGACGCCCGCGTCGACGCCGTGGTCTGGCCCATGAACGGCATGCTGGAGCGGCCGACCGGCTTCGAGGCGCTGGGCGGCCTCTCGTCGCCCGGCCCGCTGCGAACGGTCGTCGCGCTGGTGATCGCCGGGGCCGTGCTGATCCTCGGTGGCGCCGCCTACGGCCCTTTCGCCAAGCGGGCCGCCGCCTCCCGCACCCGGAGCGGAACGGGGCCCACCGGTGTCCGCTGAGGCGGCCCGGGCCGGGCAGGACTCCTACGAGGGCGGGCTGCGCAGGGTCGCCCGGGTGGTGCTGCTCGACCCCGACGACCGCATTCTGCTGCTGCACGGTCACGAACCGGACGATCCGGCCGACGACTGGTGGTTCACCCCGGGCGGCGGTGTGGAGGGCGACGAGACCCGTGAGGAGGCCGCCCGGCGGGAACTCGTCGAGGAGACCGGCATCACCGACATCGAGCTCGGCCCGGTGCTGTGGCGGCGCAGGTGCTCCTTCCCCTTCGCGGGCCGACGCTGGGACCAGGACGAGTGGTACTACCTGGCCCGCACGACCCAGACCGCGATCGAGGCCGTGGGGCTGACCGAGCTGGAGCGGCGCAGTGTCGCCGGAGCGCGCTGGTGGACGTGTCGGGAACTGACCCGGGCACATGAGACGGTGTATCCGACCAGACTCGCCGAGCTGCTGCGCAGGCTGCTCGACGAAGGTCCCCCGGCCGGGCCGGTGACTCTGGACACCGAAATCGTCTAGGGGCGCACGGGACTGGCGCACAATGGTGGGACCGCACGGCTGAAGGGGAACATGCCATGAGCGCCGAGGACCTCGAGAAGTACGAGACCGAGATGGAGCTCAAGCTCTACCGGGAGTACCGCGATGTCGTCGGTCTGTTCAAATACGTGATCGAGACCGAGCGGCGCTTCTACCTCACCAATGACTACGAGATGCAGGTGCACTCGGTCCAGGGCGAGGTGTTCTTCGAGGTCTTCATGGCCGATGCCTGGGTGTGGGACATGTACCGGCCGGCTCGGTTCGTGAAGCAGGTGCGGGTGTTGACGTTCAAGGACGTGAACATCGAGGAGTTGAACAAGAGCGATCTGGAGCTTCCCAGCGGCTGACGAGCCGAGGGTCTCACTCGTGTGGGTGACAAGGTTGTCCACAGCCGTCCGACCGTCCACCAAGATCCAATAGCTCGCTGAGCTGCCCTCATCGTTGGCGCCGGAGGTGGTGCCGACATGAACGCACGAGGTGCGATGGGCAAGTACGGCGAGACACTCGCCGCCCGGCGACTGTCCGGGGCCGGCATGACGGTGCTCGAGCGCAACTGGCGCTGCGGCAGGACCGGCGAGATCGACATCGTGGCCCGGGACGGGGACGTCCTGGTCGTCTGCGAGGTCAAGACGCGCAGGGGCGGTGCCTTCGAGCACCCGATGGCCGCGGTGACCCCCGAGAAGGCGGAGCGACTGCGGCGGCTCGCCGAGCGCTGGATCCAGACCCACGGAGGCGCTCCGCCCGGCGGGGTCCGCATCGACCTGGTCGGTGTCCTCCTCCCGCGGCGCGGCGGCCCCGTGGTCGAGCACGCGCGGGGGGTGGCGTGATGGGGTTCGCGCGTACGTGCTCCGTGGCGCTCGTCGGCGTCGAGGGCGTGGTCGTCGAGGTCCAGGCCGACCTCGAACCGGGCGTGGCGGCGTTCACGCTGGTGGGGCTGCCGGACAAGAGCCTGACCGAGAGCCGGGACCGGGTACGGGCCGCTGTGGTCAACTCGGGTGCCGAGTGGCCGCAGAAGAAGCTGACGGTGGGACTCAGCCCGGCGTCGGTGCCGAAGAGCGGCAGCGGTTTCGATCTCGCCGTCGCAGCCGCGGTCCTCGGCGCCGCCGAGCGCATCGATCCCCGCGTGCTCGCCGACATCGTGATGATCGGGGAGCTGGGCCTGGACGGACGGGTGCGGCCCGTGCGGGGCATCCTGCCGGCGGTGCTGGCCGCGGCGGAGGCAGGCTACGAACAGGTGGTCGTCCCGGAGTGCGCCGCTGCCGAGGCGTCCCTGGTGCCCGGAGTGTCGGTACTGGGCGTACGCAGCCTGCGTCAGTTGATCGCCGTCCTCGCCGACGAGCCTGTGCCGGAGGAGGAAACGGACGAGCGGGGCCGGCCGGACCCGCTCCTCGCCGGCCTGCGCATGCCCGGTACGGGCGCCGCTACCGGGATGCACAGCATGGGGGCGGCGCAGCACGAACAGGACATCGACCTCGCCGACGTCGTGGGCCAGACCTCGGCGCGCACGGCGGTCGAGGTCGCCGCGGCGGGCGGCCACCACCTGTTCCTCGAGGGGCCGCCCGGCGCCGGGAAGACCATGCTCGCCGAGCGCCTGCCGGCCATCCTGCCCCGGCTCTGCCGGGCGGAGTCGCTGGAGGTCACCGCGGTGCACTCGGTGGCGGGCCTGCTGCCGCCGGGCAAGCCCCTGATCGACGTGGCCCCCTACTGCGCACCGCACCACTCCGCCACGATGCAGGCCCTCGTCGGGGGCGGCCCCGGCATCGGGCGGCCGGGAGCCGTCTCGCTGGCACACCGAGGCGTCCTGTTCTTGGACGAGACCCCGGAGTTCAGCAGCCATGCCCTGGACGCCCTGCGCCAGCCGCTGGAAGCCGGGTACGTCGTCATCGCGCGCAGTGCGGGGGTGGTGCGGTTCCCGGCCCGGTTCCTGATGGTGCTCGCGGCCAATCCGTGCCCGTGCGGCCGGTACTCGCAGAAGGAGGAGCTGTGCGAATGCCCGCCCTCGGCGATCCGCCGCTACCAGGCCAGACTGTCCGGCCCACTGCTCGACCGCGTCGACCTCAGAGTCGAGGTGGACCGCGTCACACGCGGCCAGCTAGCCGGGGACGGCACCCGGGGCGACACCACCGCGACGGTCGCCGACCGAGTTCGGGCGGCCCGGGACCGGGCGACCGCGCGCCTCGCGGGCACCCCGTGGCGGTCCAACAGCGAGGTGCCCGGACGTGAGCTCCGCAGCCGCTGGTACCCGGTGCCCGGCGCGCTGGAGGACGCGGAACGCAGCCTGGAACGGGGCGTCCTCACCGCCCGGGGCCTCGACCGTGTCCTGCGTGTCGCCTGGACCGTCGCTGATCTCGTCGGCCACGACCGGCCCGACGCGAGCGACGTCGCCCTGGCGCTGCAACTGCGCACGGGGGTGCCGAGGGGCGTCCCCATGGCTCTGGGAGCGCTGACGTGACCGGGGACCACGCCATGACCGGAGACGGCGCCGTCGCCAGGGGCGACGAACCAGTCGCGGACGACCTCGTGAGGGACGACACCGTTTCCCGGGAGGCTGTGACGGCCGGGGACGTCAGTGGCTTCTCGGAGGCTGTCGCGGGCGAGCGTGATGTCGGTGCCCAGGACGATCGCGCTGGGCGGGAGGATGCTGGGCCCAGGGGCGGCGCCACCGATTCCCGGGGAGCTGCCGTGGCCGGGGGCGACGTCGTGGCCGGGGGCGGAGCGGCTGCGGGAGAAGACGTCGTGCCGCCGGGCGGCATCGCAGCCCTGGGCGACGCCGTGAGCCGGTGGGGAGACCCGGCCGCTGGTGACGACCCGGTCGGCGGCAACGGCGAGGCGTCGGGCGGACAGGCGGACGACGGCGAACTGCTCGGCCGGGTCTTCCTCACCCGGGTCATCGAGCCCGGTGACGAGACCGGTGGACGCTGGGTGCGGGAGCGCGGCGTCGCGGACGTGGTGCGGCGGCTGCGTGCCGGCGGACGTGCCCTGCCGGGGGTGGGTGACAAACGGTGGGCCGGGCTCTGTGCCCGGGCGGGGCGGGCGGACCCGCTTCGGGATCTCGCCTCCGCTCGTGCGGCCGGGGTGCGGTTCGTGGTCCCCGGGGCGGCCGAGTGGCCGCGGCAGCTCGACGACCTCGGGGACGCCAGGCCACTGGGGCTGTGGGTGCGCGGCAGGCCCAGCCTGCGCGTGTGGGCGTTGAGGTCGGTGGCCGTCGTCGGCGCCCGAGCCTGCACCGAGTACGGCGCCCACATGGCGGCCACCCTCGCCGCCGGGCTCGCCGAACGCGGCTGGGTCGTGGTGTCCGGCGGCGCCTACGGGGTCGACGGCGCGGCTCACCGGGGCGCCCTGGGCGCGGGCGGCGCCACCGCCGCCGTCCTCGCCTGCGGCGTCGACCGGCCCTACCCGCCCGGGCACACCGGGCTGATCACCAGGATCGCGGAACAGGGACTGGTCGTCGGAGAGCTGCCACCGGGTGATCACCCGACGCCGAGCAGGTTCATCCTGCGCAACCGCGTGATCGCCGCGCTCACCCGGGGCACGGTGGTCGTCGAGGCCGCCTACCGCAGCGGCTCACTGGTCACGGCCCGGGCGGCCCAGCGCCTGGGCCGGCACACGATGGGCGTGCCCGGGCCGGCCACCAGCGCCCTGTCCGCGGGAGTGCACGAGTTGCTGCGCGGCGACGCGGTGCTCGTCGGCGACGCGGCCGAGGTCGTCGAACTGGTCGGCGACATGGGCGAGCTGCCCCCGGACCGGCGTGGGCCGGTGCTCCCCACCGACCTGCTGGAACCCCGCACCCGCCAGGTGCTGGCGGGGCTCCCCGCGCGTGGAGCGGTGGCGCCGGCCGAGGTGGCGCGCCGCGCGCAGACCACGGAGGACGACGCGATCGCGAGGCTGTACGAGCTTCGAGCGCTTGGTTACGTCGAACGACACGGCGACGGCTGGAAGTTGACACGCCAGGCGATGATCTCGGTCCGCGGCCGCCGGAGCCCGTGCTGACCCAGCGTGTTCGGCCGTCCGGGGGAACCCCGACGCCCTTGGGATTTCTGGCAGTTGAGGTGTTCGAGTGATCACCTAGAGCGATCATCGTCTCCCCTGTAGAGCGTTCAGCGGAACGTATCTGCGTACGGGCCCGGCCCGCTCTTCGCACACCGCGACAGTCCAGTCACGCTACGCTCACGAGGACCCTCACTCAGACAGCAGACCGGCGGCCTCACCCAGGCACACCAACATCACGGCAGAACGGCACAAGGCGACGAATGCCCCAGCACACCTCCGGGTCCGACCGGGCGGCGATCCCCCCAGCCGCCCGCGACGGTGGCAGCGTGCGACCGCCCGCCCCCTCGACGCTCGACGAGCTGTGGCGGTCGTACAAGGCGACGGGGGACGAGCGGCTGCGGGAACAACTGATCCTGCACTACTCGCCCCTCGTGAAATACGTGGCGGGCCGGGTGAGTGTGGGACTGCCGCCCAACGTCGAGCAGGCCGACTTCGTCTCCTCGGGAGTGTTCGGACTGATCGACGCGATCGAGAAGTTCGACGTCGACCGGGAGATCAAGTTCGAGACGTACGCGATCACCCGGATCCGGGGCGCGATGATCGACGAGCTGCGGGCACTGGACTGGATCCCGCGGTCGGTCCGGCAGAAGGCGCGCAACGTGGAGCGCGCGTACGCGACGCTGGAGGCGCGGCTGCGCCGCACCCCGTCGGAGAGCGAGGTGGCCGTCGAGATGGGGATCGCGGTGGAGGACCTCCACGCCGTCTTCAGCCAGTTGTCGCTGGCCAACGTGGTGGCGCTGGAGGAACTGCTGCACGCCGGGGGCGAGGGCGGGGACCGGCTGAGCCTCATGGACACGCTGGAGGACACCGCCGCCGACAACCCCGTGGAGGTCGCCGAGGACCGGGAACTGCGGCGGTTCCTGGCGCGGGCGATCAACACGCTGCCGGAGCGGGAGAAGACCGTCGTCACCCTCTACTACTACGAGGGCCTCACGCTCGCCGAGATCGGGAACGTGCTGGGTGTGACGGAGAGCCGGGTCAGCCAGATTCACACCAAGTCGGTGTTGCAACTGCGCGCCAAGCTGGCAGGATTCGGCCGCTGACCTGGTTATATGACTCGCTGACGAGCCGTCGGTGACCCTGTCGGCGGTCGTGCGGTCGGGTGAGTGACTCCCGTACGGGGCGGAGCGTCCGTAAAGTGGTGACGTGCCAAGGATTCGAGCGGCCTCCGTGGCCGAGCACCGGTCGATGCAGCGTGCCGCCCTGCTGGACGCGGCACGCTCCCTGCTGTCCGACGGCGGAACGGAGGCGCTGACCTTCCCCGCCCTCGCCGAACGGACGGGCCTGGCCCGGTCGTCCGTCTACGAGTACTTCCGGTCACGGGCGGCTGTCGTCGAGGAGCTGTGCGCCGTCGACTTCCCGGTCTGGGCCGCGGAGGTCGAGGCGGCGATGGAACGCGAGGCGACGCCCGAGGCCAAGGTCGAGGCCTATGTGCGAAAGCAGCTCGACCTCGTCGGGGACCGGCGCCACCGGGCCGTCGTGGCGATCTCCGCGAGCGAGCTGGACGCCGGCGCGCGGGAGAAGATCCGGGCAGCGCACGGCGGGCTGATCGCGATGATCGTCGAGGCGCTCGGGGAGACGGGCCACGGGCAGCCGCGGTTGGCGGCGATGCTGCTCCAAGGGGTCGTGGACGCGGCCGTGCGGCGCATCGAGCTGGGGGCGGCGGAGGAGCCGGCGGCGATCACGGAGGCGGCGGTCTCCATGGTGCTGCGGGGCGTGCGGGGCTGACCAAGGGCTGACCACTGGGGCGGCCGGGCCCCTCCACGCCCATGCGCGTCCCTCGGTCCCGGGCCGGGTACGCCGTCCCTCGCTCCCGGGTGGCGACTCCCACCGCGGCGACGGCCCGCACGCCGGTGCGCGGCCGACGACGGCAGGGAAGTACGCGGTCCTTCAGTCCCGGGCCGGGCACGCGTCCCGGCGTGGCGGGGTGCGTGCCCCGGAGGGGAGAGTCGCCCGTCCCCGCGCCCATGGGGGGTGCCTCCCGGGCGGTCAGGTCACCGGGGGAGGCGCGGCCCCGTCCGCGGCCTGGGGAAGCGGGACTCCGAGGACCGGCAGCAGCCTCGACGGGCCCCCGTCGAGCAGCCACGCCGGGAGCACCGACAGCGGGTTCAGATAGACGTCGCCCCGCAGCAGGCCCCAGTGCAGGCAGCCCGTGCAGTGGGAGCCCGTCGGTTCCACCGTGCCGAGTACCTCGCCCGCCGCGACCTCGGCGCCCTTCTTCACCGACACCGCCACGGGTTCGTACGTCGTTCGCAGGGGCGGGTCACCCGTTCCCGCCAGTTCCAGCGAGACGACGCCCCTCCCCGCCACCTGCCCCGCGAACGAAACCCTCCCCGGCGCGACCGCCCGAACCGGGGCCCCGCCCACCGCGGCGAGGTCCACCCCGCGATGACCCGGGCCGTACGGGGTCGCCGGGGGTCCCCAGCCGCGCAGGACCGCGGGCCGGGTACCGACCGGCCAGTGGCGGGCCACCGCCGGCACCGTCGGGTCCGGGCCCCGCCCGACGTCCGTGCCCGCCCCCGCCATCACCCACGCCCACGTTGACGCCGCAGACGCTGACGCAGACGCAGACGCAGACGCAGACGCAGACGCCGCTGACGCAGACGCCGCTGACGCAGACGCCGCTGACGCCGCTGACGCAGACGCCGCCAGCGATGCCGCCGGCGACACCGGCGGCGTCGGTCGCGTCGGTCGCGTCGGTCCCGGGGTCAGGACGGTCAGCAGCAGCACCACCCACGTACACGCACTCGCACATCGCCTCGCTCGCATGCGAGAACCGTCCCGCACCAGGGCCGATCGCCGTCCGGTCCTGTGGACCGCTCGCGGCTTGTGGACAGCCGCGTCACCCGGTACCCCGCGGGTCCCGTACACTTCTGATGGCGATCCGGGTCACCGGGTCGACTTCGCACGCCCCGGCACGAGGCCCGTCAAGGCTCGTGTCAGCGCCCCTCGGTCCTTTTGCGGCAGGCGCATCGCGGGCGTCAGGCGCGGGAGCCGTCCGGCTTCCGCGGCACAACCGAGAAACTCGAGGAGATACGGCCATGGCCGTCGTCACGATGCGGGAGCTGCTGGAAAGCGGCGTCCACTTCGGTCACCAGACCCGTCGTTGGAACCCGAAGATGAAGCGCTTCATCTTCACGGAGCGCAACGGCATCTACATCATCGACCTGCTCCAGTCGCTGTCGTACATCGACCGCGCCTACGAGTTCGTCAAGGAGACCGTCGCCCACGGCGGCACGGTCATGTTCGTCGGCACGAAGAAGCAGGCGCAGGAGGCCATCGCCGAGCAGGCCACCCGCGTCGGCATGCCCTACGTCAACCAGCGCTGGCTGGGCGGCATGCTCACCAACTTCTCGACCGTCTACAAGCGCCTGCAGCGCCTGAAGGAGCTCGAGCAGATCGACTTCGAGGACGTGGCCGCCTCCGGCCTCACCAAGAAGGAGCTGCTGGTCCTCTCCCGCGAGAAGGCCAAGCTGGAGAAGACCCTCGGCGGTATCCGCGAGATGTCCAAGGTGCCCAGCGCCGTCTGGATCGTGGACACCAAGAAGGAGCACATCGCGGTCGGCGAGGCCCGGAAGCTCAACATCCCGGTCGTCGCCATCCTCGACACCAACTGCGACCCCGACGAGGTCGACTACAAGATCCCGGGCAACGACGACGCGATCCGCTCCGTCACCCTGCTCACCCGCGTGATCGCCGACGCCGTCGCCGAGGGCCTCATCGCCCGCTCCGGCGCCGCTGCCGGTGACAAGGGTGACAAGGCCGCCGGTGAGCCGCTCGCCGCGTGGGAGCGCGACCTGCTCGAGGGCGAGAAGGCCGAGAAGAAGGCCGACGCCGAGACCGCCGAGAAGCCCGCCGAGGCTCCGGCTGCCGAGGCCCCTGCCGCTGACGCCCCCGCCGCCGAGGCCCCGGCTGCCGAGGCTCCGGCTGCCGAGGCGCCCGCCGCCGAGGCCGCTCCGGCCGCCGAGGGCGAGCAGGCCTGACCGTCCCGTCGGCGTCGACGGCGGGAGCGGTGACATGAAAACCGCTCCCGCCGTTCACCCGTAGGTAGGTGGAGGGTCACGGACCTGCAGCTCCATGCAGGTCCGTGACCCCGCAGATCTTCGATCTTCCAGACTTCCAGAAAGATTCACAGACTCATGGCGAACTACACCGCCGCCGACGTCAAGAAGCTTCGTGAGCTCACCGGCGCCGGCATGATGGACTGCAAGAAGGCGCTGGACGAGGCCGAGGGCAGCGTCGAGAAGGCCGTCGAGGCGCTCCGGATCAAGGGTCAGAAGGGCGTCGCCAAGCGCGAGGGCCGCTCTGCCGAGAACGGCGCCGTCGTCTCGATCATCGCCGACGACAACACCTCGGGTGTCCTCGTCGAGCTGAAGTGCGAGACGGACTTCGTCGCCAAGGGTGACAAGTTCCAGAACGTCGCCAAGGCCATCGCCGAGCACGTCGCCAAGGCCGCCCCGGCCGACCTCGAGGCGCTGCTCGCCTCCGAGATCGAGGCCGGCAAGACCGTCCAGGCGTTCGTGGACGAGGCCAACGCCAACCTCGGCGAGAAGATCGTCCTGGACCGCTTCGCGCAGTTCTCCGGCGGCTTCGTGACCGCGTACATGCACCGCACGATGCCCGACCTGCCCCCGCAGATCGGTGTCCTCGTCGAGCTGGACAAGCCGAACGCCGAGATCGCCAAGGGCGTCGCCCAGCACATCGCCGCCTTCGCGCCGAAGTACCTCTCCAAGGAGGACGTCCCGGCCGAGGTCGTCGAGTCCGAGCGCCGCGTCGCCGAGGAGACCACCCGTGCCGAGGGCAAGCCCGAGGCCGCCCTGCCGAAGATCGTCGAGGGTCGCCTCAACGGCTTCTTCAAGGACGCCACGCTGCTGGGCCAGCCCTACGCGCTCGACAACAAGAAGTCCGTCCAGAAGGTGCTGGACGAGGCCGGTGTCACCCTGAAGCGCTTCTCGCGCATCAAGGTCGGCATCTGAGTCCGTACCGCGACGGACGCGCGACCCCGGTAGGGTCGACAGCAGTCGTCGGCGCCGTTCGCGTACGCCGTTGCGTACGCGCGCGTGGCGGCGGGCGACAGCAGATCTGACGAGGAGGCCATTGCCGCGTATGGGATGCGAAACACGCCCCCACCGGCAGTGGCCTTCTTCGTGTGTGTGACCCACGTAAAAGAGGCGAGATCTCCATGACCACCAAGGCCGAGAAGAGCGACGACGGCAAAGTACGCGGCCGCTTCATGCTGAAGCTGTCCGGAGAGGCCTTCTCCGGCGGTGGGGGCCTGGGCGTCGACCCCGACGTGGTGCACGCCATCGCCCGTGAGATCGCGGCCGTCGTCCGGGACGGCGCGCAGATCGCGATCGTCATCGGCGGCGGCAACTTCTTCCGCGGCGCCGAGCTGCAGGTGCGCGGCATGGACCGTGCCCGCTCCGACTACATGGGCATGCTCGGCACCGTGATGAACTGCCTGGCCCTCCAGGACTTCCTGGAGAAGGAGGGCGTCGACTGCCGCGTGCAGACCGCCATCACCATGGGCCAGGTCGCCGAGCCGTACATCCCGCTGCGCGCCGTGCGCCACCTGGAGAAGGGCCGCGTGGTCATCTTCGGCGCCGGTATGGGCATGCCCTACTTCTCCACCGACACCACCGCCGCCCAGCGTGCCCTCGAGATCGACGCCGAGGCACTGCTCATGGGCAAGAACGGCGTGGACGGGGTCTACGACTCCGACCCGAAGACCAACCCGGACGCCGTGAAGTTCGACGCGCTCGGGTACGGCGAGGTCATCACCCGTGACCTGAAGGTCGCCGACGCCACGGCCGTCACGCTCTGCCGCGACAACAGCCTCCCGATCGTGGTCTTCGAGCTGCTGAAGGAGGGCAATATCGCCCGCGCCGTCAAGGGTGAGAAGATCGGCACGCTTGTGGGTGACCAAGGCAGCCGGGACTGACCGGAGAACCACCCCCTGTCCGCGGACGCCACCTGTCCGGGGGACGGACGGGACGGGGCCGGGCCGGGGGATGGACAATGTCCCGCCGGTCGGGAACCGTGCAGGAAGAACGCGACGCAGCCGGCCGCCGCCCCGACAGGGAACCGCAGCCGGGCCTACTCAAGACACGCAGGAGCAAGTGGTGATCGAAGAGACCCTCCTCGAGGCCGAGGAGAAGATGGAGAAGGCCGTCGTGGTCGCCAAGGAGGACTTCGCCGCGATCCGCACCGGCCGTGCGCACCCGGCGATGTTCAACAAGATCGTGGCCGACTACTACGGCGCGCTGACGCCGATCAACCAGCTCGCCTCGTTCTCCGTGCCCGAGCCGCGCATGGCCGTGGTGACCCCCTTCGACAAGAGCGCCCTGCGCAACATCGAACAGGCGATCCGCGACTCGGACCTGGGCGTCAACCCCAGCAACGACGGCAACATCATCCGGGTGGTGTTCCCCGAACTCACCGAGGAGCGCCGCCGCGACTACATCAAGGTCGCCAAGAGCAAGGGCGAGGACGCCAAGGTCTCGATCCGTTCCGTGCGCCGCAAGGCCAAGGACGCCATCGACAAGATGGTCAAGGACGGCGAGGTCGGCGAGGACGAGGGCCGCCGGGCGGAGAAGGAGCTCGACGACACCACCGCCAAGTACGTCGCCCAGGTGGACGAGCTCCTGAAGCACAAGGAAGCGGAGCTGCTCGAGGTCTGATGAACGACTCTTCCTGGGGAGCGCCGCCACAAGCCGGGTACTGGGGGCCGTCCGACCGGGGACCTGTCCAGGGGGCTGCCCCGGCGGGTCCGGCGTACGATGCGCAGTACGCGCAGCAGACTCGCCCCATGCCCATCGTGCCCGACGTACCCGAACACGGCGGAGACCAGGATGACGGCCAGGGGGCCGCTCGGCTGAGCAGCCCCCTGTTCCGGGACGAGCCGTTCCGCGACCAGTCGTATCGCGACGAGCCGTACCGCGACGAGAGCACGTCGGCGCAGCCGTATGCGGCGGTGCCGCAGAATCCGGAGCCCATGCCCGACGTCCCCCACCCGGCGCAGCCGCAGCCGCAGAAGAAGACCGCGGGGCGTGACCTGGGTGCCGCGATAGGGGTCGGCGTCGGCCTCGGCGCGGTGATCGTCGCGTCGCTGTTCGTCGTCAAGGCCGTCTTCGTCGGCGTGGTCGCGGTCGCCGTCGTGGTGGGCCTGTGGGAGCTGACCAAGCGGCTGGAGGAGCGCAAGGGCGTCAAGGCCCCCCTCGTGCCGCTCGCGCTCGGCGGTGCGGCGATGGTCGTCGCCGGGTACGTACGGGGCGCCGAGGGGGCGTGGGTCGCCATGGCGCTCACGGCGCTGGCGGTCCTCGTATGGCGGATGACCGAGCCGCCCGAGGGCTACCTCAAGGACGTCACGGCTGGCCTGTTCGCGGCGTTCTACGTGCCGTTCCTGGCCACGTTCGTCGCGATGATGCTCATGGCGGACGACGGCTCGCGGCGTGTCCTGACCTTCCTGGTGCTGACGGTCGTCAGCGACACCGGTGCCTACGCCGTCGGCTGGCGCTTCGGCAAGACCAAACTCGCCCCGCGCATCAGCCCCGGCAAGACGCGCGAGGGTCTGCTCGGAGCGGTGGCGTTCGCGATGGTCGCGGGCGCGCTGTGCATGCAGTTCATGATCGACGACGGCACCTGGTGGCAGGGCCTGCTGCTCGGCCTCGCGGTCGCCGTCAGCGCCACGCTGGGCGACCTCGGCGAGTCCATGATCAAGCGGGACCTCGGCATCAAGGACATGGGCACGCTGCTGCCCGGCCACGGCGGCATCATGGACCGCCTGGACTCGCTGCTGCCGACGGCTCCGGTGGTGTGGCTGCTGTTGGTGATCTTCGTCGGATCGGGTTGACGGCGATCAGGTAGCCTGGAAGGGCCCGCGGCGTCTGGCCGCGGGCCCTTCCGTGTATCCCCGCCGACGCGGGGGTGATCCAGTGAGGTCTCCTGGCTTCGGCATGGCTCTGCCGTTCTCCCCGCCGACGCGGGGGTATGCCACAGGCCCGCCGTCATGAGGAGTTGTCCGACCGTGGCCCGTCCAGCCCCCGGTGAGCTCACCTTCGCCGCACCCCGCGGAGCGAAGCGGCCGCCGCGGCACCTCGCCGACCTCACGCCCGCCGAGCGCAAGGAGGCCGTCGCCGCCATCGGCGAGAAGCCGTTCCGTGCGAAGCAGCTCTCGCAGCACTACTTCGCGCGGTACGCGCACGACCCCGAGCAGTGGACCGACATCCCGGCCGGCTCGCGCCAGGGCCTCCGGGAGGCGCTGCTGCCCGAGCTGATGTCGGTCGTGCGGCATCTGTCGACCGACCAGGGCACCACCCGCAAGACGCTGTGGAAGCTGTTCGACGGGACGCTCGTCGAGTCCGTCCTCATGCGCTACCCGGACCGGGTGACCATGTGCATCAGCTCCCAGGCGGGCTGCGGCATGAACTGCCCGTTCTGCGCCACGGGACAGGCCGGCCTCGACCGGAACCTGTCGACGGCCGAGATCGTGCACCAGATCGTCGACGGGATGCGGGCGCTCAGGGACGGTGAGGTCCCCGGAGGGCCGGCCCGGCTGAGCAACATCGTGTTCATGGGCATGGGCGAGCCCCTCGCCAACTACAACCGCGTCGTCGGTTCCATCCGCCGCCTCACCGACCCCGAGCCGGACGGGCTGGGGCTCTCCCAGCGCGGCATCACCGTCTCCACGGTCGGTCTCGTCCCGGCCATCCACCGCTTCACCGGCGAGGGATTCAAGTGCCGCCTCGCCATTTCGCTGCACGCGCCCGACGACGAGCTGCGCGACACCCTCGTCCCGGTCAACACGCGCTGGAAGGTGCGTGAGGTGCTGGACGCCGGGTTCGAGTACGCGGCCACGTCCGGCCGGCGGCTGTCCATCGAGTACGCGCTGATCCGGGACATCAACGACCAGGCGTGGCGCGGCGACCGGCTCGGGCGGCTGCTCAAGGGCAGGCCCGTGCACGTCAACCTCATCCCGCTCAACCCCACGCCCGGTTCGAAGTGGACCGCGTCGCGGCCCGAGGACGAGAAGGCGTTCGTCGAGGCGATCGCGGCGCATGGTGTGCCCGTGACGGTTCGGGACACCCGTGGGCAGGAGATCGACGGGGCGTGTGGTCAGCTCGCCGCGAGCGAGCGGTAACCTGACCGACGTCGTACAACGGCGTGCGGCGGACTTCACACGAAGTACGTACAGAAGTACATCTTCATATTCCGACAGGGGAGCGCCACAGCGCTGAGAGTGCGGCACCGGCCGCAGACCCTCCGAACCTGGCCCAGGTCATTCTGGGTAGGGAGATCGGTCACCACTCGAGCTGTTGCGCCCTGCCCGGGGCCCTTCCAGGGGCTCCCGGGCGGGGCCGCGTCTTCTCCTGGTCACCCAGGAGGAATTCAGTGAGCATCATCAGGAAGGCCACCGCCCTGGCCCTCGGGCTCGGCATGGCCGGCGGCCTGGCCGCCTGCGGATCGTCGTCCGGCGGCGACGGCGAGGAGTCCGGCGACTCCAGGACCGTGACACTGGTCAGCCACGACTCGTGGGCCGCGTCCGAGGACGTCATCGCCGCCTTCGAGAAGAGCTCCGGCTACCAGGTCGAGGTGCTGGAGGACGGCGACGCCGGGCAGGCCGTCAACAAGGCCGTCCTCACGAAGGACAACCCGCAGGGCGACGTCTTCTTCGGCGTCGACAACACCCTGCTGTCCCGCGCGCTCGACAACGGGCTGTTCCAGCCGTACGAGGCGAAGGGCTCCGACCTGGTCCTGCCCGAGTACCGGGCAGACCGGGACGAGCACCGGGTCACGCCCGTCGACACCGGCGACGTCTGCGTCAACTACGACAAGGCCTACTTCAGCGAGCACGGGCTGACCCCGCCGGACTCCTTCGACGACCTGGTCAAGCCCGAGTACGAGGACCTGCTCGTCACCGAGAACGCGGCCAGCTCCTCGCCCGGCCTCGGCTTCCTGCTCGGCACCGTCGCCGAGTACGGCGACGACGGCTGGCAGGCCTACTGGAAGAAGCTCGAGGCGAACGGCGTCAAGGTCGTCGATAGCTGGGAGCAGGCGTACAACGAGGAGTTCTCCGGTTCGTCCGGCGGCAAGAAGGCCAAGGGCGACCGCCCGCTCGTCGTCTCCTACGCCTCGTCCCCGCCCGCCGAGGTCATCTACGCCGACCCGCAGCCGGCCACCGCGCCGACGGGCGTCGCCACCGGCACCTGTTTCCGTCAGGTGGAGTACGCGGGTCTGCTGAGCAACGCCGAGAACCCCGAAGGCGGCAAGGCACTCCTCGACTTCCTGATCGGCGAGGAGTTCCAGGAGGACCTGCCACTGAACATGTTCGTCTACCCGGTGCGGGAGGGCGCACGGATTCCCGAGGCGTTCCGGAAGTTCGGGCCGCCGGCCGAGAACCCGGAGACCATGGACCCGGCGAAGATCGCCGACAACCGCGACCAGTGGGTCAAGTCGTGGACCTCACTCGTACTGAAGTAGCCAAGGCCGGGACTTCGCGCGGGAGCGCGACGGCGCGGCTCGCCCTGATGGCCGTGCCCGTCGCGTTCTTCGCGGTGTTCTTCGCCTACCCCGTCGCCGCGATCGTCGCGCGCGGACTGAAGATCGACGGCTCCTGGCAACTCGGCCGGATCGTGGACGTACTCGCCCAGCCCGACGTCCGGCACGTGCTGTGGTTCACCACCTGGCAGGCACTGGCCTCCACCGCGCTCACCCTCCTGATCGCACTGCCCGGCGCCTACGTCTTCGCCCGGTTCGACTTCCCCGGCAAGCAGGTCCTGCGGGCCGTGGTGACCGTGCCGTTCGTGCTGCCGACGGTCGTCGTCGGTACGGCGTTCCTGGCGCTGGTCGGGCGCGGCGGGCTGCTCGACGAGCTGTGGGGCGTACGGCTGGACACCACCGTGTGGGCGATCCTGCTCGCGCACGTCTTCTTCAACTACGCCGTCGTCGTCCGCACCGTCGGCGGCCTCTGGTCGCAGCTCGACCCGGGGCAGGAGGAGGCCGCGCGGGTGCTCGGTGCCTCGCGGCCGCAGGCCTGGCGGCGGGTCACCCTGCCCGCGCTCGCGCCCGCCGTGGCCGCCGCCGCGCTGATGGTGTTCCTGTTCACCTTCACCTCCTTCGGCGTGGTCCAGATCCTCGGCGGGCCCGCCTTCTCCACCCTGGAAGTGGAGATCTACCGGCAGACCTCACAGATCTTCGACCTGTCCACGGCCGCCGTCCTGACGCTCATCCAGTTCGCGGCGGTGGCCGCCATCCTCGCCGTGCACGCCTGGACCGTACGGCGGCGGGAGACGGCCCTGCGACTGGTGGACGCGGCCACGACCGCGCGCCGGCCGCGCGGGACCGGGCAGTGGGCGCTGCTGGCCGGGGTCCTGGTCACCGTCGCCGGGCTGCTGGTGCTGCCGCTCGCCGTGCTGGTCGAGAGGTCGCTGGGCGCGCCGGGCTTCGGCTACTACCGGGCGCTGACCCGCGAGGACGGCGGCGCCTTCCTCGTCCCGCCGATCGAGGCGATCGGCAACTCCCTCCAGTACGCCGTCGCCGCCACGGTCATCGCCGTGGTGATCGGCGCGCTGGCCGCCACCGCGCTCACCCGCCGCGACGCGGGTCGCTTCGTACGCGGCTTCGACGCGCTGCTGATGCTGCCGCTCGGGGTGTCCGCGGTGACGGTCGGCTTCGGGTTCCTGATCGCACTGGACGAGCCCCCGCTGGACCTCCGGTCGTCCTGGATCCTCGTGCCGCTCGCGCAGGCGCTGGTCGGCGTCCCCTTCGTCGTGCGGACCATGCTGCCGGTGCTGCGGGCGGTGGACGTACGGCTGCGGGAGGCGGCGTCCGTGCTCGGGGCGTCGCCCTGGCGGGTGTGGCGGGAGGTCGACCTGCCGATGGTGCGGCGGGCGCTGCTGGTCGCGGCCGGGTTCGCCTTCGCGGTCTCGCTCGGGGAGTTCGGCGCGACCGTGTTCATCGCGCGGCCTGACAACCCGACGCTGCCGGTCGCCGTGGCCCGGCTGCTGGGCCGGCCCGGGGACCTGAACTACGGCCAGGCGATGGCCCTTTCGACGATTCTGATGCTGGTGTGCGCCGTGGCTCTGGTGGTGCTGGAGCGGCTGCGGCCCGACCGGAGCGGGGAGTTCTAGGGATGCGGGAGTGCTGGGGATGCTGCTGAGCCTTGAGGGCACGACGGTCCGCTTCGGCGGGCGGGCCGTGCTCGACGCCGTGGACCTGGACGTCGCCGAACACGAGGTGGTGTGCGTGCTCGGGCCCAGCGGCAGCGGGAAGTCGACGCTGCTGCGGGCGGTCGCCGGGCTCCAGCCGCTGGACGCCGGGCGGGTGACGCTCGGCGGGCGGGACCAGGCGGGGATGCCCGCGCACAAGCGCGAGGTCGGGCTGATGTTCCAGGACCACCAGCTCTTCCCGCAGCGGGACGTGGCCGGGAACATCGCTTTCGGACCGCGGATGCGTGGCGCTTCCCGCGCCGAACAGCGGCACCGGGTGGGGGAGTTGCTGGAGCTGGTCGGGCTGCCGGACGCCGCCCGCCGGTCCGTCGCCGCCCTGTCCGGCGGGGAACAGCAGCGGGTGGCGCTGGCCCGCGCCCTCGCGCCCGGACCCCGGCTGCTGATGCTGGACGAGCCGCTCGGCCAGCTCGACCGTTCGCTGCGGGAGCGCCTCGTCGTCGAACTGCGGGAGCTGTTCGGCCGGTTGGGTACCACGGTGCTCGCCGTGACGCACGACCAGGGCGAGGCCTTCGCGCTCGCCGACCGGGTCGTGGTGATGCGGGACGGGCGGATCGCCCAGTCGGGGACGCCCCTCGAGGTGTGGCAGCGGCCGGCCGACGCGTTCGTGGCCCGCTTCCTCGGCTTCGACAACGTCGTCGAGGCGACCGTCGCCGGACAGGCCGCGGACACCCCGTGGGGCAAGGTGCCGGTCCCCGAGGACGCTCCCCAGGGAGCGCGCACCCTGCTCGTGCGGCCCGCCGGGGTCCGCCTGGTGTCCGCCGACGCCGGCCTGCGCTGCACGGTCACCGCCCGCACCTTCCGCGGCACCCACGTCGCCGTCCACCTCCAGCCCGGGGATGCGCCGCGGCTGGAGGCCGCGTGCGCGCTGCGGGCGGCACCGGAGGTCGGGGACGTGGTGGGGGTGGAGTTCGACGCGGCCGAAATCGCCGTGCTCAGATGATCGTCCTCCTTCTAGGGTGACGGGTATGACACTCCTCGCTCATGACCGCTACTGCGACGAAATCTCCCACCAGGTGGGCCGGTTAGGGGACGTGATCGCCTCGGGCGCCGATCTGTCCGCCACCGTGCCGACCTGTCCGGACTGGACCCTGGAGGACCTGGTGCGGCATGTCGGCCGCGCCCTGCGCTGGACGGAACTGATCGTCCGCACCCGCGCGCAGGAGGACGTCCCGATCGACCGGGCGCCGGGGGCGGCGGGCCCCGGGACCCAGGGCGACGCGGCCGCCCTGGAGGCCTGGCTGGCCGAGTCCGGCGCGACGGTGGTGCGCGCGCTGCGGGAGGCCGGCCCGGACGGGCGGGCGTGGTCGTGGTCCGGGAACCACACCGCGGGCTTCTGGGCCCGCCGGATGACGCACGAACTCGTCGTCCACGGGGCGGACGCGGCCCTCGCGGCGGGCCGGCCGTTCGAGGCGGTCGCGGCCGACGTGGCGGCCGACGCGATCGACGAGTGGCTGGAGATAGTGCAGTTCGTGCAGCGGGTCCTGCCGGACGGGCCGGCGAAGGGCCTGCGGGCGCCGGGCCGGAGCATCCATCTGCACGCCACCGACACCTCCGCCGACCTGAACGCCGAGTGGTTCGTCGAGCTTCCCGAGGACGGCGTCACCTGGCGCCGCGGTCACGAGAAGGCGACCGTGGCGCTGCGGGGGCCGCTCACGGACGTGCTGCTGGCCTTCTACCGCAGGCTCCCCCCGGACGCCCCCGGACTCCAGGTGCTCGGCGACCGCGAGCTGCTGGACCTCTGGCTGGAGAAGGCGGCGTTCGGGTGATGTGACGCGAGGCGGCCCGACGCGACGGTGGCCCGCCCCCGGCCGGGGACGGGCCACCGTGCTGCGTGCCGTGGCGCGGGGCGTCAGCGGCTGCTGTTCGCTCCGCGGCGGCGCAGGCCGAAGAAGACCGCGCCGCCACCGATGGCGACCAGGGCCGCCGCGATGCCGGCGATCATGCCGGTGTTGTTGCCCGCGCCGGTCTCGGCGAGGTTGGACTCACCGGCCGCGGGGGACGGCGCGTTGCTCGGTACGGCGGCCGGCGAGGTGCTCTCGCTCTGCGCCGGTGCCGGGGCCGACGTGGACGGTTCCGGAGTCGGAGTCGCAGTCTCCTCGGCCGGGGTGGAGGAGCTCTCCGACGGGGTCGGGGTCGGGGTGTCCGCCGTCTTGCAGGGGGTCGACGGGGTCACGAGGTTCGGCTTGATGTCCTCGTCGACGTACCGGTCGGCCTTGACGTGGATGCGGTACTCGGCGTTCGGCTTCCAGTCCGCGGCGAAGGTGATGGTGCTGCCCTCGCGGGAGCCCTTGACCACCTGCTCGCCGATCTTCTCGGCGTCGGCACCCTTGTTCTGCAGGTACACGGTGACGGTGGCGGGGATGCCGGCGGGGTCCACGTCGGTGACGGTGATGACGCCCTTGTCGCCCTCGCACTTGGCGGCGGCGGAGAACTCGCTGATGTCGCAGGCGAGGGCGTTGCCGGCGGCGCCGATCGCCAGGGCCACCGAGGCGGAGGCGACGCCGAGGGCGCGAACGCTACGGCGTGATGCCGTGCGGCTGAGTATGGACAGGACTGCCACGTTTGTCCTTTACGGGAGCGCGGATGCGGGGGGTTGGAGAGGGTGCTGACGCGCGTGATGACGTGGCATCAGCACACTCACGAGCCTCACTGGTCTATAAGCGGTGCATAAGCAGTGTCAACGCATATGCCAGCCAAGGGCGTTGGCTTTGCCGTCTTATTAACCGCCGAGACGTTTCAGCGCTCCGGGAGCCTCCTCGATCCGGTCGACCAGCGCGATCCGGGACTGCATCGTCCGCCCCTCGGCGAGCGAGGTGAGCAGTGGCCAGGCCGGCAGCTTCTGGGTCCAGTGCGCCCGGTCCACCAGCACCATCGGCGTGGGCTCGCCCCGCGACTCGTAGTAGTTCGGCGTCGCGTTGTCGAAGATCTCCTGTACGGTCCCGGCGGCGCCCGGCAGGAAGACGACGCCCGCGTTCGAGCGGGCCAGCAGGCCCTCCTCGCGGGTGGCGTTGGCGAAGTACTTGGCGAGGTGCGAGGCGAAGGCGTTGGGCGGCTCGTGGCCGTAGAACCAGGTGGGGATGCCGACCGAGGCGCCACCCCCGGGCCAGCGCTCGCGGACCTCGAACGCGGACCGCGCCCAGTCCGTGACCGACGGCGTGAACGACGCGATCTTGGCGAGGAGGAGCAGCGCGTCGTCCAGCATCCCGTCGTCGAACGGGGCCGCGTAGGCGCCGAGGTTCGCCGCCTCCATCGCGCCCGGACCGCCGCCGGTGGCCACGGTGAACCCGGCGCGGGCCAGCTCGCGGCCCAGGCGCGCGGCGCCCGCGTACGCTGCGGTGCCGCGCGCCATGGCGTGGCCGCCCATGACCCCCACCACCCGGTCGCCGGCCAGGAGTTCGTCGACCGCGTCCGAGACGGCGTCGTCGTGGATCGCGCGCAGCATGGAGGCGAAGACGTCGCCGTCCGACCTGGTCTGCTGGAACCAGTCGTACGCGAGAGCGTCCGGCGTCGCCTCGTAGCCCTCGTCGATGCGGGCGTACAGCTCGCCGGGGGAGTAGACGTGTCCGCGGTACGGATCGAAGGGCAGGCCCGGTATGGGCGGGAAGACCAGGGCGCCGTCGGCGCGCACCCGGGCGGCGGCCTCCGGTGCCATCGGGCAGCCGAGGAAGACGGCGCCCGTGGGGTCCGCGGACATCAGGGCGTCCGTGCGGGCCGTCAGGTCGACGGCCTGGACGCGGTAGTGCGCGAGGGTGCCGTGTACCGAGACGACGGAGTCGAACTCGGCGAGGCTCTCGATCTCCCGGTCGTGGGAGGCGTGGTGGGACTGGAGCTGAGCCTGTGAGCGGGCGCTGGGCCGGGCGGGTGTCGGATCCACCCGGCCATGCTAGGCCCGCGGGTGAGTCAGCCCTCGACCGCCGCCGGGTCCATCCACACGACCTCGAAGGTGTGGCCGTCGAGGTCGTCGAAGGCGCGGCCGTACATGAAGCCGTGGTCCTGGGTCTCGCCGGAGACCGAGCCGCCGGCCGCGACCGCCTTCTCCACCAGCTCGTCGACCTTCTCGCGACTCTCGGCGCTCAGCGCGATCAGCACCTCGCTGGACTTCGTCGAGTCCACGATCTCCTTCTTCGTGAACTGCCGGTACTTCTCCGGCGTGTGCACCATCACGACGATGGCCTCGCTCAACGGGATCGACGCGGTGGTGTCGTCGCTGAACTGTGCGTTGATCTCGTAGCCCAGCTCGGTGAAGAACTTCTTCGAGGCGTCGAGGTTGCCGGTGGCCAGGTTCACGAAGATCATCTGCTGGTACATGGGGGGTCTCTCCCGTCGGTGTCCTGCTGTGGTCGTGCCGTTCGAAGGGTTAGACGCGAAAGGCGTGCGGAACTCATCGCGGGTTCGCCGATTTTCTCGAGAGTTTTTTCCCGGGGATCTGCGAGGGGGCGGTGCGTCAGCCGGTCAGGGGCAGTGCGGCGAGCTGCGCGACGATCAGCGTCAGCGGGCCGAACAGTGCGAGCAGCGCGCCGACGCGTACGGCGGCGGCGGCGCGCAGGGTTGCTGGAGGCGCGCCCAGCCGCAGCAGGGCGTCCGTCGTGTCGGCGCGCGCGTGTCCGGCCTCGACGGCCGCGGTGAGGAGGGTGGCCACCGTGCAGCCGCCCACGAGGAGGGCGCCGAGGAGGCTCAGCGGGCCGAAGTCCGGTCCGTCCGTGCCGTACAGGGTGCTTCCCGCGTAGGCGGCGGAGGCCACGGAGCAGACGACGCCGAGGGGCCGGCCGATGCGGTGCGACTCCGCCATCAGGACCCGGCCGGCCAGGAGGCGCAGGGCGCCGGGGCGGGCGGTCTGGAGCAGCCGGCCGCACAGGTGGGTGAGGCCGGGGCCGGCCAGGGCGAGGCCCAGGGCGGTGAGGGCCCAGCCGAAGAGGACGCCGGCGGAGGGGGCGCCGTCGGGGGAGGGGGCGGCCGTGTTGCCGGCGTAGGTCTCCACGGCGAGGCCCGCGGTGAGTACGGCGATGCCCCAGGGGAGGGTGGCGGTGTTCTGGGGGCGGGGCGCTGCCGGGGGGTCGGGTACGGCGTCCGGCGTGGGCTCCGGGACCGCTGTCGCGGCCTCCGGGCGGGGGGTACCGGCCTGCGTCAGCAGGGCGCCTTCCGCGGCGGGCGGACCGTCGGCGTCCGCTCCGCCCCGCTCTCGGCCTCGCTCGAGCGGGGACACCCCCATAGCCCCGGCGGCACGATTGTCCGCAGGCTGGGCCGAGCGCGAGCGCGAGCCTGGGTCCGAGCCCGAGCTTGGGTCCGGGCCAGAGCCAGAGCCAGAGCCTGGGGCCGCGTCCGAGCCCGCGCCCGCGTTCGAGCCCGCGCCCGAGCCCGCGCCCGCGTTCGAGCCCGCGCCCGAGCCCGCGCCCGCGCCCGAGGCCAGGCGGGCGCCGTAGCGGCCGTAGGCGCCGAAGGTCTCGCGGGCCGCTCCCCAGCCGTAGGCGCCGAAGCGGCCGTAGCGACGGGAGCCGGTGGGCGGGGCGGGCCGGGGCTCGCGGGGGCGCAGGGTGAGCGCCACGGCGGCCGACGCGCTGGCCGGTACCAGGGCCAGCAGCGTCAGCGCCGCCGGGAAGGGGAGCGGCAGGCCGGCGGACAGGGCGTCGGTCACGGCGCCCTCGTAGGGCGGGCCCGTCAGGTCGCCGCGCAGGTGGAGGAAGACGAGCAGGGCCGCCACCGAGCCGAGCGCGCAGGTCAGGGCCGTGGTCGTCGCCGAGACGGCCATCAGCCGCCCGGGGCCGAGGCCGATCGCGGACAGCCCCGGGCGGGGCCGGGTACCGGGGTCGGTGCGGGCCACGGCGACGGCGAGGTACACCGTGGCGGCCAGGGGCGCCGCGCACCAGGTCAGTCGGAGGGCGGAGGCGCCGGGCGTGTCCGGGTGGGTCATCGCGTGGCCGAGGGCGCACAGCAGCAGGAAGCCCGTGCCCGCCGACGCCACCGCGACCAGCAGGCGGCGCAGTTGCACGGCGAGGCGGGCGGCGCGGGTCAGGCGGAGAGCGAGCACGCCGCCCGGCCTTCCGTTCCGGAGGTTCCCGTGGTCCCGGTGGCCCCTGTCGCCACCGCCGTCTCGGCGACCGGGGGCAGGTGCACGGTCCGCACCCGCCGCCCGTCCAGCAGCGCCACCGTGCGGTCCGCCAGGGCGGCGGTCCGCGCGTCGTGCGTGGCGAGCAGGACGGTGATGCCGTGCGAGCGGGCCGCCGTGGTGAGCGTCCGCAGGACGTGGGCGCGGTCGGCGCGGTGCAGGGGGGCCGTCGGCTCGTCGGCGAAGAGGACCGCAGGGGTGACGGCGAGGGCGCGGGCGATGCAGACGCGCTGCCGCTCGGCCTGCTGGAGTTCGTGCGGGCGCCGGCGGGCCTTGTCACCGACGTCGAGGCGTTCCAGCCACTCCAGGGCGGCGGTCTTGGCCCGGCGCCGGCCGGTGCCGCGCAGCATGAGGGGAAGGGCGGCGTTCTCCCACGCGTTGAGCTCCGGGACGAGCACGGGGGCGGGGTCGATCCAGCCGAAGCGGTCGCGGCGCAGCCGCTCGCGGCCGAGCGGGCCCATGGTGTGCATCGGCACGCTGTTGAACCACACCTCGCCGTCCTGCGGCCGCACCAGCCCGGACAGACACCGCAGCAGCGTGGTCTTGCCGCTGCCGCGCGGGCCGGTCACGGCGAGGATCTCGCCCTCGTGGACGCCGAGCGACACGCCTTGAAGCGCGGGGGATCCGTCGTGGTGCTGGAAGCGCAGGGCGCGGGCCCAGAGCACGTCGTTGTCCGGCGGGGCCTCCATGGGCGTACACCTCGGTTCTGATCCGTATTTCCCCGGTCGTGTCCCTCTTCCGGGGGAACGAAGGCGGGGCCGATCGGTCACTGGGCACGGTAAGGAGTCCCCGCGGGGGAAGCCGGAAAGCACGCGGCCCCGGGTCGCCGTTCTCACTCGAACGGACGGCGCCGGGGCCGAAGATGATCATCCAGAAGGATGATCGGAGCGGTGCCCCGATCCAGGGCACCCCGGATCAGAGCTTCGTCCACGCCTCCGTCAGCGTGGCGCGCAGGATCTGCTCGATCTCGTCGAAGGTCTCCTGGTTGGAGATCAGCGGCGGGGCGAGCTGGATGACCGGGTCGCCGCGGTCGTCGGCACGGCAGTACAGGCCGTTCTCGAAGAGCTTCTTGGAGAGGAAGCCGTACAGGACGCGCTCGGTCTCCTCGTCGGTGAAGGACTCCTTGGTGTGCTTGTCCTTGACCAGCTCGATGCCGTAGAAGAAGCCGTTGCCGCGGACGTCGCCGACGATCGGCAGGTCGAGGAGCTTCTCCAGGGTCGCGCGGAAGTTTCCCTCGTTGTCCAGCACGTGCTGGTTGAGGCCCTCGCGCTCGAACAGGTCGAGGTTGGCGACGCCGACCGCGGCGGAGACCGGGTGGCCGCCGAAGGTGTAGCCGTGCAGGAAGGTGTTGTCGCCCTTGTAGAACGGCTCGGCCAGGCGGTCGGAGATGATGCACGCGCCGATCGGGGAGTAGCCCGAGGTCATGCCCTTGGCGCAGGTGATCATGTCCGGGACGTAGCCGAACTTGTCGCAGGCGAAGGTCGTGCCGAGGCGGCCGAAGGCGCAGATGACCTCGTCCGAGACGAGCAGTACGTCGTACTGGTCGCAGATCTCGCGCACCCGCTGGAAGTACCCGGGCGGGGGCGGGAAGCAGCCGCCGGCGTTCTGGACGGGCTCCAGGAAGACGGCCGCGACCGTCTCCGGGCCCTCGAACAGGATCTGCTGCTCGATCTGGTCGGCGGCCCAGCGGCCGAAGGCCTCGGGGTCGTCGCCGAAGAGCGGGGCGCGGTAGATGTTGGTGTTCGGCACCTTGTGCGCGCCCGGGACGAGCGGCTCGAAGGGGGCCTTCAGGGCGGGCAGGCCGGTGATCGACAGGGCGCCCTGCGGGGTGCCGTGGTAGGCGACCGCGCGGGAGATGACCTTGTACTTGGTCGGCTTGCCGGTCAGCTTGAAGTACTGCTTGGCCAGCTTCCAGGCGGTCTCGACCGCCTCGCCGCCACCGGTGGTGAAGAAGACCTTGTTGAGGTCGCCGGGGGCCTCGTTGGCGAGGCGCTCGGCCAGCTCGACGGCCTTGGGGTGGGCGTAAGACCACACCGGGAAGAAGGCGAGCTCCTGCGCCTGCTTCGAGGCGGTCTCGGCCAGCTCCGTGCGGCCGTGTCCGGCCTGGACCACGAACAGGCCGGCGAGACCGTCGAGGTAGCGCTTGCCCTTGTCGTCGTAGATGTGGGTGCCCTCACCGCGGACGATGGTGGGGACGGGGGCGTTCTCGTACGACGACATGCGGGTGAAGTGCATCCACAGGTGGTCGTACGCGGTCCTGCTGAGGTCCTTGGGGCTGTCGGTGCTCACGATTATCGGGTTCCCCACATATAGGTCTGCTTCTTGAGCTTGAGATAGACGAAGCTCTCGGTGGAGCGCACTCCGGGTACGGCCCGGATGCGTTTGTTGATGAGGTCCAGAAGGTGGTCGTCGTCCTCGCAGACGACCTCCACCATCAGGTCGAAGGAGCCCGCGGTCATCACCACGTACTCGCATTCGGACATGGCCGTCACCGCGTCGGCGACGGACTCCACGTCGCCCTCGACGTTGACGCCGACCATCGCCTGCCGGCGGAATCCCACGGTGAGCGGGTCCGTGACGGCGACGATCTGCATCACGCCCTGGTCGAGGAGCTTCTGGACGCGCTGGCGCACGGCCGCCTCCGACAGGCCGACGGCCTTGCCGATGGCGGCGTACGGCCGGCGGCCGTCCTCCTGGAGCTGCTCGATGATGGCGAGGGAGACGGCGTCCAACTGGGGACCGCCGGTCCTGGACTCGCGGGAGTCCTTCTGGTCTGCGCTTCGACTGGCCACGGCTTCACTGTGCACGACGTATCGATAGTTTCGCAAGCCTGGATCGATGAAATTCGTTGTCTGCGGCCTCTAGCTCTACGGATTTCGCAACACGGAAGCGACCGGGGGTGTTGAAAACGTGGGGTCTCCGTCTAGGGTGGGTGTCTCAGTGTTTGGACATCCGACAAGCCCGAACGCCGAGAGACCGAAGTAGACACCGAACTTGGAGGGCCGGCAGTGAGCACCGAACTGCGTCGTCTGCGCAACTACATCGACGGTGAGTTCCGGGACGCCGCCGACGGACGGACCACGGAGGTGGTCAACCCCGCCACGGGCGAGGCCTACGCGACCGCCCCCCTGTCCGGGCAGGCGGACGTGGACGCCGCCATGGCGGCCGCCGCCGCGGCCTTCCCGGCCTGGCGGGACCTGGTCCCGGCCGAGCGGCAGAAGGCCCTGCTGAAGATCGCGGACGCGTTCGAGGAGCGGGCCGAGGAGCTGATCGCGGCCGAGGTGGAGAACACGGGCAAGCCCATCGGGCTGACCCGCTCCGAGGAGATCCCGCCGATGGTCGACCAGATCCGCTTCTTCGCGGGTGCGGCGCGGATGCTGGAGGGGCGCAGCGCCGGTGAGTACATGGAGGGCCTGACCTCCATGATCCGCCGCGAGCCGATCGGCGTCTGCGCGCAGGTCGCCCCGTGGAACTACCCGATGATGATGGCCGTGTGGAAGTTCGCCCCGGCGCTCGCCGCGGGCAACACGGTCGTCCTGAAGCCCTCGGACACCACCCCGGCGTCCACGGCCCTGATGGCCGACATCATCGGCTCGATCGTGCCCAAGGGCGTCTTCAACGTCGTCTGCGGCGACCGCGACACCGGCCGCCTGATGGTCGAGCACGAGACCCCGGCGATGGCCTCCATCACCGGCTCGGTGCGGGCCGGCATGTCGGTCGCCGAGTCGGCGTCCAAGGACCTCAAGCGCGTCCACCTGGAGCTGGGCGGCAAGGCGCCGGTCGTCGTCTTCGAGGACACCGACATCCCCAAGGCCGTGGAGGACATCTCGGTCGCGGGCTTCTTCAACGCCGGCCAGGACTGCACGGCCGCCACGCGCGTGCTGGTCCACGAGGCGATCCACGACGAGTTCGTGAGCGCGCTCGCCAAGGCGGCCGCCGAGACCAGGACCGGGCAGCCGGACGACGAGGACGTGCTGTACGGCCCGCTCAACAACCCCAACCAGCTCAAGCAGGTCGCCGGGTTCATCGAGCGCCTCCCCGCCCACGCCAAGGTCGAGGCGGGCGGGCACCAGGTCGGCGACAAGGGCTACTTCTTCGCCCCGACCGTCGTCTCGGGCCTCAGGCAGGACGACGAGATCGTCCAGAAGGAGGTCTTCGGCCCGGTCATCACGGTCCAGTCCTTCCGCGACGAGGACCAGGCCGTCGAGTGGGCCAACGGCGTCGAGTACGCCCTGGCCTCCTCGGTGTGGACCAAGGACCACGGCCGCGCCATGCGGATGTCCAAGAAGCTGGACTTCGGCTGCGTGTGGATCAACACCCACATCCCGCTGGTCGCCGAGATGCCGCACGGCGGCTTCAAGAAGTCCGGCTACGGCAAGGACCTGTCGGGTTACGGTTTCGAGGACTACACCCGGATCAAGCACGTGATAACGTCGCTGGACGCCTGACGAACCCGGTTCGCGTGCGGCCCCGGACGGGAGTTCCCGTCCGGGGCCGCGCCGCGTGGACGGTGGACTCGCCCCGGTCGACAGGGTGTCGGGCCTGGACTCAGGCGCTCGACGCAGCGTCGATCGTCCCCGCCGGGACGGGCGCGGGATCCTGCGGCCATGCCCCTGCTCCCGAAGACGCCCCGGATCTCCCGCCGGGCCCTGCCGCGCGGCCTGGGCGGCTCCGCCGGGCTCGGTGCGCTGGCCGACCGCGGTGTGCCGGCCGCGTACGTCGCGCCGGGCCACCAGCCCACGGGCCGCGACCTGATCGTCATCAGCGACTGGATGTGCGGGCGCTTCGTCCGGCTCGGCTGGGTGCAGGAGGTGGACCGCTCCCGTCAGCCGAACGTCACCGAGTACCTCGACCCGCTGCTGCGTTCGCGGCGGCTGACGGGGGCTACCGCAGCGCGGCCGTGGTGATCGCGTCGATGACCGGGTTGCGCTTCGCGCTCTTGGCGTCCGTGGCGTTGACCGAGTAGACGAGGGTGCGGCTCAGGTCGCGGGTGCCGCCCATGACCGCGCTGTAGCCGTAGCGGGACCCCGACTTGCCCCAGAAGACCTGGCCCCCCACCTCCTTGTACTCCAGTCCCGCGCTGCGGGTCGCGTCCGGGAGGCCCGCCGGGGTAGTGAACATCTCCTCCAGCTCCGGCTGCGGCACGATCTTCCCCCGGAACAGCTTCGTGAGCAGCCGCTCCAAGTCGGCGGTGGTCGAGATCATGTCGCCGGCCGCCCAGCGGTCGGCGTGGTTCCACTCGGTCACGTCGAGCAGCTTCACCGTGCCGTCCGCCCGCTCCACCGTCTGGTAACCCCGGTTGTGCGGGCCCCGGATGTGCGGGTCGGTGCCCGGGAAGTACGTGTGGTGCATGCCGGCCGGGCGCAGGACCAGGCGCGTGGCCTCAGAGGCGTACGAGCGGCCCGTCACCTTCTCGATCAGCAGGCCGAGAATCGTGTAGTTGATGTTGAGGTAGCGCTGCTGCTCGCCCGGGGCGAATTCCGGTCCCTTCGAGATCGCCGACGCCGCGACCTCCTGCGGAGTGAGGGTCTCGAACCGGCGCTCGTACACCTGAGCGAAGCTCTCGCCGAGACCGGCGCCCGGCTTGATGCCGCTGGTGTGGTTCAGCAGCCGGCGCACGCTGATCGGCTGCTCGAAGTCCGGCGTGAACAGGCCGGGAAGGTAGCCCTGCACGGGCGCGTCCAGATCGATCCTGTGCTGCGCCGCGAGCCGCAGGACGGTGGCGGCGGTGACGACCTTCGTGATCGAGCCGGCGCGGAAGAGGGCGTTCGGGTGCGCGGGCCGGCCACCGGCCAGGTCGCGTACGCCCGCGCTGCCGCGCCAGCGGCCGTCGGTGCCGCCGACCCGTACGAGGGCGGCCGTGGCGTGCTGGTTCGGGACCACGCCGAGCGCGGCGCGCAGCGCCTTCTCGTCCGGTCCGTCCGTCCCGTCCGTCGCGTGCCCGGTGGAGGCGGCAGCGGGGGAGGAGGGCGGTGCGGCGAACGCGGGCGCGGCCAGCGGGCCGGCGGCGAGGGCGAGGACGAGGGAGGCGGTGAGGACGGAGGAGGTACGGGTGCGCATCGACTGCTCCAGGAGTCCGGACGGGAAGGCCGGTGATCATCCTCGTCGTGCCGCGAACCTTGACGGATCCGCTGCGAGGAGGGCACCCGCCCTGGACCCGGACTCCGGGAAGTCCCCCAGATATCAAGGGACTTGTGCGGGATTCCCCTTACGGGCGCGGACCGGTGCCGGTACCGCGCAGGGCACAGAGCGTGTCGATGCGGTTGGTCGTGATCGAGTCGACGCCCAGCCCGATCAGCCGGCGCATGGAGCGCCGGGTGTCGGGGGTCCACACGGACAGCAGGCAGCCGTCGCCGTGGACGCGCTCGGCCAGGGCCCGGTTCACCAGCCCGAACCGGTAGTTCAGCCACCGCGGACGCACCGCCGCGAGCAGCGCGGGCCGGGGCGGCGCCGCCGTCGTCCAGGTCATGGCGATCTCGGCGGCGGGATCGGCGGCGCGCACGGCGAGCATGGCCGCGGCACCCGCGGTGTAGTACACGCGGTCCTCGGCCCCGCACTCGCGGACGACGTCCACGACGCGCCGTACCGCCCGCTCGCCCGGCCCGCCCGGCAGGTCGAGCATCAACCGGCTGCCCTCCGTCGCGGCCAGCGCCTCCGCGAGCGTCGGTACCCTGCCCGCCGTCAGCCCGCGTACCTCCTCGGCCGACAGGGAGCGCAGCGGCCGGTCGTGCCGCCACAGCCGCTTCAGCGTCTCGTCGTGCAGCAGCACGGGCACGCCGTCCCGGGTGAGGCGTACGTCGGTCTCGACCGCGTCCGCGCCGAGGGCGAGGGCGGAGCGCAGTGAGCCGATGGTGTTCTCGCGGTACCGGTACGGGTCGCCGCGGTGGGCCACGGCGGTCACGTCGCGCGCGGGACTCATGGCGGCCGCCCCGCTCAGGCGGCGAGCCACTTGGCGGTGTACGCGTCGATCTCGTCCCTGATCCGCGTCTTGCCCGGCGCGTCCAGGAACGACGCCTCGACCGCGTTCTTCGCCAGGTCGGCGAGTCCCCGCTCGTCGAGGCCGAGGAGCCGGGCGGCGACGGCGTACTCGTTGTTGAGGTCGGTGCCGAACATCGGCGGGTCGTCGGAGTTGATGGTCACCAGGACGCCGGCGCGCGTGAACTCCTTGATCGGGTGCTCGTCCAGGGAACGCACCGCGCGGGTGGCGATGTTGGAGGTCGGGCACACTTCCAGCGGGATGCGCCGCTCGGCGAGATGCGCCAGCAGCCTGGGATCCCGCGCCGAGCTGGTGCCGTGTCCGATGCGCTCGGCGCGCAGGTCGGTGAGGGCGTCCCACACCGTCTGCGGGCCGGTGGTCTCGCCCGCGTGCGGCACCGAGTGCAGCCCCGCGGCGATCGCCTGGTCGAAGTACGGCTTGAACTGGGGCCGGCCGACCCCGATCTCCGGTCCGCCGAGCCCGAAGGAGACCAGGCCCTCCGGGCGTACGCGGTCGTCGGTGGCGAGCCGCACCGTCTCCTCGGCGGACTCCAGGCCGGCCTCGCCCGGAATGTCGAAGCACCACCGCAGTACGGTCCCGAACTCGGCCTCGGCCGCCTTGCGGGCGTCCTCGATCGCGTCCATGAAGGCACCCTCGTCGATGCCGCGCCGGGTGGAGGAGAACGGCGTGATGGTCAGCTCGGCGTACCGCACCTGCTGCCGGGCCATGTCCCGGGCCACCTCGTACGTCAGCAGGCGTACGTCCTCCGGGGTGCGGATCAGGTCGACGACGGACAGGTACACGTCGATGAAGTGGGCGAAGTCCGTGAACGTGAAGAAGTCGACCAGGGCCTCGGGGTCGGTGGGGACCTTCGAGTCGGGGTGGCGCGCGGCCAGTTCCGAGACGATGCGCGGGGAGGCGGAGCCGACGTGGTGGACGTGCAGTTCGGCCTTGGGCAGTCCGGCGATGAAGGCGTGCAGGTCGCGCGGGACGTCGGGGTCGACGAGGTGCTCGGTCAAGGTTCCTCCCCGGAACGGCGTCCCGGGCCGGTGCGGGCCGGCGGGACGCGGGTGATCGGCTGATCGGTGGTTCGGGGATCATCGTAGGCCGGTCTCACCCCGGATGGGTGGGGCCCCGTAGCATGGCGGGCACGATCGACGCAGGGGGACGAAAATGACGGACGCCAGACAGCCGGGCGGGGACTCCAGCGGTGCTCACGACCCCTGGTCGCCACCCGAGAGCCGGCCGTCGCTGGACAAGGGCCCGGACGCCGGCGCGGGGCCGCCGCCGTCCGTGCACGATCAGGCCACGATGGCGTCCATGCCCGCGCCCGGATACGGGGCTCCCCAGGGCGCGGTGCCGCCTCCGCCCGTCGCGCCCGGCGGCCCCGGCGCCCCGGGCGGGTACGGCTACCCCGGCTACCCCGGTCACCCCGGTCACCCCCAGGGCTACGGCTGGCCCGGCCTTCCGCTGCCTCCGCAGAACGGGGCGGGCACCACGGCGATGGTGCTGGGCATCCTGGCCTGCTGCATGTTCTGCGCGTACGGCGTGGTCTCGCTGGTGCTCGGCATCCTCGCCGTGGTCTTCGGCGTCAAGGGCCGCAGGAAGGCCGAGCGCGGCGAGGCCACCAACCACGGACAGGCCCAGGCCGGCTTCATCATGGGCATCATCGGCATCGTCCTCGGCGTCGCCGTGATGGCCCTCATCGCCATCGGCATCACCGCCGCGGTCAACGACGACTCGGAGTACGAGGACCCCTACTACGGCGCCCCGCGCCCGGCGGCGGTCTCCGTGGCGACGCAGACGCGGGGCTGAGACCGACGACGCCGGCGGCCGGGTCCGTCGGCGTCATCCGCTTCCGCCCAGCCGCTGCCGCGCCGTCATCAGCGCGAACCCCAGCAGATTCGGCCCCCGCCACCGCTTCGGGTCGGTCGCCGCCTCGTCGTTGGCGGCCAGACCGATGCCCCACACCCGGTCCACGGGACTCGCCTCGACCAGCACCCTGTCGCCCGTGCTCACCAGGAACCCGCGCAGCGCGGGGTCGGCGGCGAACTTGTGGACGCTGCCCTCGACGACGATCCGGAACCGCTCGCGCTCCCACACCGACTCGTCGAAGCCGCGTACCAGCCGGCCCGCCTTCTTGGCCTCGGCGGGATGCTCCGCGGCCAGCACCCGTCGCTCGGCCTCCGCGTCCTCGAAGAGCCGGGCCTTGCCCGCCATCATCCAGTGCTCGGCGGTCGCGTACTCCACCCCGGCCACGGTGAACGGCGACGGCCACCACTGGCTCAGGCAGCTCGGCCCGATCCGGCCATCGGGGCGCGGCCGGTGCCCCCAGAAGCAGAGGTACTTGATCCTCGCGCCCGCCCCGGCCCGTCTGAGCAGCGCGTCCCTGCTGTCCACGATCTCCACCGCCGGCCCGTGGTCCCCCGCCCCCGTGCTCCTCTCCATGCACGCGAGTCTGGCACGCGCCACTGACACTCCGTCCGGCCTTTTCCGTGGCAACTCGACACCTGGTCGACAGATTCCGTCGCGTAACCAAATGGCAACAACGGAATCACTTGTTGGAGGCCTAGTGCTCTGTCAGGATCGGCACTCACATCGAGCCCGAGCCACGCCGGCCCCCGTCACGGGGAGACCGAGGAGAGCCGACATGCACAACCCGGACCACGCCACCCCGGGCCGATTCCCGGCCCGGGACCGCTTCGCGGAGGGGGCCCAGTACATCGCGGGCCGTCTGACCAAGGGCACCTCCGGACGCACGCACACGGTCGTCGACCCGGCGACCGGTGAGGACGTCCTCACCTACGAACTGGCCGGCCCCGACGACGTCGACGCGGCCGTCGCCGCCGCCCGGGAGGCGTTCCCCGGCTGGTCCGGCGCCACCCCCGGGGAGCGTTCCGACGCCCTGCACCGGTTCGCCGCCGTGCTCGCCGAGCGGGCCGAGGACTTCGCCCGCGCGGAGTCCCTGCAGTGCGGGAAGCCGCTGAAGCTGACCCGCGAGTTCGACGTGCCGGGCACGGTCGACAACGCGGCCTTCTTCGCCGGTGCCGCCCGCCTGCTGCAGGGGCAGTCGGCGGGGGAGTACTCCGGCGACCACACCTCGTACGTCCGCCGTGAGCCGATCGGCGTCGTCGGGTCCATCGCGCCCTGGAACTACCCCCTCCAGATGGCCGCCTGGAAGATCCTCCCGGCGGTCGCCGCGGGCAACACCATCGTGCTCAAGCCCGCCGAGATCACGCCGCTGACCTCCCTGATGTTCGCCCAGGCCGCGACCGAGGCGGGCCTCCCCGACGGCGTGATCAACATCGTCACCGGCACCGGGCGGGAGGCCGGCGAGCACCTCGTCGGCCACCCGGACGTCGCCATGACCTCCTTCACCGGCTCCACCGCCGTCGGCAAGCGCGTCGCCGAGGTCGCCACGGCCACGGTCAAGCGACTGCACCTGGAGCTGGGCGGCAAGGCGCCCTTCCTCGTCTTCGACGACGCCGACCTCGACGCCGCCGTCCACGGCGCGGTCGCGGGCGCGCTCATCAACACCGGCCAGGACTGCACGGCCGCCACGCGCGCGTACGTACAGCGACCCCTCTACGAGGCGTTCGTCGAGAGGACCGCCGCCCTCATGGACACCGTCCGCGTCGGCGACCCCTTCGCCCCGGGCACCGACCTCGGCCCGCTGGTCAGCCACGTCCAGCGCGACCGCGTCGCCGGCTTCGTCGACCGGGCCCGCTCCTACGCGCGCGTGGTGACCGGCGGCGAGGCACCGCGGGGCGACCTCGAGGACGGCGCCTACTACCGGCCCACCCTCATCGCCGACGCGACGCAGGACAGCGAGGTCGTCCAGTCCGAGATCTTCGGGCCGGTCCTGGTCGTCCTCCCCTTCGACACCGACGAGGAGGGCATCCGGCTCGCCAACGACACCCCCTACGGTCTCGCCGCTTCCGCCTGGAGCCGGGACGTGTACCGGACGGGCCGCGCCACCCGCGAGATCAAGGCGGGCTGCGTGTGGATCAACGACCACATCCCGATCATCAGCGAGATGCCGCACGGCGGGTACCAGGCGTCCGGCTTCGGCAAGGACATGTCCGCCTACTCCTTCGAGGAGTACACGCAGGTCAAGCACGTCATGTTCGACAACACCGCGGTGGCGGCCAAGGACTGGCACCGCACCGTCTTCGGGGACCGATAGCCATCACCTTCAGGCCGCCGACCACGGCCGACCCACCCGAAAGGGCAACCACGCGCATGGAGCAGTACGAGCCCGACCGCCTGTCCCCGGCCCGAGTGGCCGCCATGCGGCGCAGTTTCACCAGCGGCAGGGCGGCCCTGACCCGCCGCTCACTGCTGCGCGCCTCCGCGGGCGGCGCGCTCGCGGTCGGCGGACTCGGGACGCTGAGCGCCTGCGGCATCCCGGCGGCCGGCAAGACCGAGGGCGGCGTGTCGTCCGAGGACCGGTCCAAGGAGGAGAAGGAGGTCTCCTTCTCCAACTGGACCGAGTACATGGACGTCGACGACAGCGGCAACCGGCACCCGACGCTGGACGCGTTCACCGAGCGGACCGGCATCAAGGTCAAGTACACCGAGGACATCAACGACAACAACGAGTTCTTCGGCAAGATCCAGCCGCAGCTCGCCGCCGGCCAGGAGACCGGCCGCGACATCATCGTCGTCACCGACTGGCTGGCCGCGCGGCTGATCCGCCTCGGGTGGGTCCAGAAACTGGACCCGTCCAACCTGCCGCACGCCTACGCCAACCTGTCCCCCCAGTTTCGCAGCCCCGACTGGGACCCGGGCCGCGCCTACTCGTACCCCTGGCAGGGCATCTCGACCGTCATCGCCTACAACAAGAAGGCGCTGGACGGCGTCGAGGTGAGGACGGTCTCCGACCTGCTCGACAAGCCCGAGCTCAAGGGACGCGTCGGCTTCCTCACCGAAATGCGCGACAGCATCGGCATGGTGCTGCTCGACATGGGCAAGGACCCGGGCGACTTCTCCGACGACGACTACGACGCGGCGATCGACCGGCTCCAGAAGGGCGTCGACCGCGGCCAGATACGCCGCTTCACCGGCAACGACTACACCGCCGACATCAGCAAGGGCGACTTCGCGGCCTGCCTGGCCTGGGCCGGTGACGTCGTCCAGCTCAAGGCGGACAACCCGGACGTCGACTTCCTCATCCCCGACAGCGGATACATCACGTCCAGCGACAACATGCTGGTCCCCAACAAGGCCCGGCACAAGACCAACGCCGAGCGGCTCATGGACTACTACTACGAGCCCGGACCGGCCGCGCGGCTCGCCGCCTACATCAACTACGTCTGTCCCGTGGAGGGCGTGAAGGACGAGCTGGCGAAGATCGACGAGGACGCGGCGAACAACCCGCTGATCATTCCCGACCAGGCCATGCAGGCCCAGTCCCGTGCCTTCCGCTCACTGAGCGCGAAGGAAGAGACGGCCTACGAAGAGAAGTTCGCGAAGCTCACTGGGGCGTGACGACGATGAAGACCACCACAGACTCGACGGAGCGCGGCGGGGACGTCCGCCTCGTTGGCATCGGCAAGACCTACGGCTCCTTCACCGCCGTGCACCCGCTCGACCTGACCGTGCCCCAGGGTTCCTTCTTCGCCCTGCTCGGCGCCTCCGGCTGCGGCAAGACGACGACCCTGCGCATGATCGCCGGGCTGGAGGAACCCAGCGGGGGCACCGTCCACCTCGGCGACCAGGACGTGACCGCGCTGCCGCCCTACAAACGGCCGGTCAACACGGTCTTCCAGTCCTACGCCCTCTTCCCGCACCTCGACATCTTCGAGAACGTCGCCTTCGGCCTGCGCCGGCGCGGCATCAAGAGCGTGAAGAAGCAGGTGGGGGAGATGCTCGACCTCGTCCAGCTCGGCGAACAGGCGCGCAAGAAGCCGCACCAGCTCTCCGGCGGCCAGCAGCAGCGCGTCGCGGTCGCCCGCGCCCTGATCAACCACCCCAAGGTACTGCTCCTCGACGAACCGCTCGGCGCCCTCGACCTCAAGCTGCGCCGTCAGATGCAGCTCGAGCTCAAGCGCATCCAGACCGAGGTCGGCATCACCTTCGTGCACGTCACGCACGACCAGGAGGAGGCCATGACGATGGCCGACCAGGTCGCCGTCATGAACGCGGGCCGCGTCGAGCAACTGGGCGCCCCCGCCGACCTCTACGAGAACCCGCGCACCACCTTCGTCGCCAACTTCCTGGGCACCTCCAACCTCATCGAGGCCGAGGTCGACACCCACAGCGGCGACGACGTCGTGGTCAGGGCGGCCGGCGACAAACTGGTCCTGCCCGGCGCCCGCTGTTCCGCGCCCGCCCGGGAGGGCGGCAAGGTGCTGGTCGGCGTGCGCCCGGAGAAGATCAGCCTCACGCACGCGGACGACGCCGGTGCCATCCCCGAGGGCCGCAACCGCATCACCGGCAAGATCAGGAACACCAGCTTCATCGGCGTCTCCACGCAGTACGTGGTCGACTGCGCGGCCTGTCCCGAGTTCGAGGTGTACGCCCAGAACATCGACCGCGACGTCCGGCTGGCCCCCGGCGCCGACGTCGTCCTGCACTGGAACCCGGCGCACACCTTCGGCCTGGACGCGGCCCAGTCCCCGCTCGCCGGGACGACGGGCGACGCGGGCGCGGCCGAGGGGGAGTCCGCCTGATGTCCACCCTCACCGAGGCGCCACCGCCGCTCTCCCCGCCCGCGCCCGAGAAGAAGCCCCCGCGCAAGCGGGGCCGCTGGACGCCGTACTGGCTGCTGCTGCCCGGCATCCTGTGGCTGGTCGTCTTCTTCGCGGTGCCGATGATCTACCAGGCCTCCACGTCCGTGCAGACGGGCTCGCTGGAGGAGGGCTACAAGGTCACCTGGCACTTCGTGACCTACTGGGACGCGCTGTCCGAGTACTGGCCGCAGTTCCTGCGCTCGGTCGCCTACGCCGCCTCCGCCACCGTCCTGTGCCTGCTGCTCGGCTACCCGCTCGCGTACCTGATCGCCTTCCGCGCGGGGCGCTGGCGGAACCTGATCATGATTTTGGTGATCGCGCCGTTCTTCACCAGCTTCCTGATCCGCACCCTGGCCTGGAAGACGATCCTCGCCGACGGCGGCCCGGTCGTCGCAGCCCTCAACACGCTGCACGTCCTGGACGTCACGAGCTGGCTCGGCTGGACGGCCGGCGACCGTGTGCTGGCCACACCGCTCGCGGTGGTCTGCGGTCTGACGTACAACTTCCTCCCCTTCATGATCCTGCCGCTGTACACCTCGCTGGAACGCATCGACGGACGGCTGCACGAGGCGGCGCGGGACCTGTACGCCAAGCCGTCCACGGTCTTCAGGAAGGTCACCTTCCCGCTGTCCATGCCCGGCGTCGTCTCCGGGACGCTGCTCACCTTCATTCCGGCGACCGGCGACTACGTCAACGCGTCCCTGCTGGGCTCGGCCGACACCGGCATGATCGGCAACGTGATCCAGTCCCAGTTCCTGCGGGTGCTGGACTATCCGACGGCGGCGGCGCTCTCCTTCATTCTGATGGCCGCGATTCTCGCCATGGTCACCGTCTACATCCGCAAGTCCGGCACGGAGGATCTGGTTTAAATGGCCTTCGTCAACTGGTTCAAGCGCAATCTGGTCGTGATCGCCGGACTGCTGACGCTCGCTTATCTCCTGCTGCCCAATGTCATCGTCACGGTGTTCTCGTTCAACAGGCCGAACGGGCGCTTCAATTACGCCTGGCAGCAGTTCTCCACGGAGGCCTGGAAGGACCCGTGCGGCGTCTCCGGGCTGTGCGGTTCCCTGTCGCTCAGTCTCCAGATCGCCTTCTGGGCGACGCTGGGCGCCACCGCGCTGGGCACGGCGATCGCCTTCGCGCTGGTCCGCTACCGCTTCCGGGCACGCGGCGCGATCAACTCGCTGATCTTCCTGCCGATGGCGATGCCCGAGGTCGTGATGGCCGCCTCGCTGCTCACCCTGTTCCTCAACATGGGTGCTCAGCTCGGCTTCTGGACGATCCTGATCGCCCACATCATGTTCTGCCTCAGCTTCGTCGTGACGGCCGTCAAGGCGCGTGTGATGTCGATGGACCCGAGGCTGGAGCAGGCGGCGCAGGACCTGTACGCCGGTCCCTTCCAGACCTTCGTCCGGGTCACGCTCCCCATCGCGGCCCCCGGAATCGCCGCCGGCGCGCTGCTCGCCTTCGCGCTCTCCTTCGACGATTTCATCATCACCAATTTCAACGCGGGTTCCACCGTCACCTTCCCCATGTTCGTCTGGGGATCGGCCCAGCGCGGCACGCCCGTTCAGATCAACGTCATCGGTACGGCCATGTTCATCATCGCCGTACTGTTCGTCCTGGCCTCCATGGTCATCGGTAACCGCCGAAATCGCCGCAAGGCATGAAAAGCAAAAGTGCATTCGTAGGGAGTTGAAATCATGGCCCCGAGCGCCATGAGCCGCAGCAACGACTGGACGAAATCCCTTTCCGACGCCCAGCCGGTCCCGTACTGGCTGGACGACCCCGGCCGCCCCCGCCCGCAGCCCGCCCTCACCGGCCCCGAGACCTGCGATCTGCTGGTCGTCGGCGGCGGCTACAGCGGACTGTGGACCGCGCTGATCGCCAAGGAACGCGACCCGGGCCGGGACGTGGTGCTGCTGGAGGGCCGCGAGGTGGGCTGGGCCGCCTCCGGCCGCAACGGCGGCTTCTGCGCCGCCTCCCTCACCCACGGCCTCTCCAACGGCCTCGCCCGCTGGCCGGAGGAGATCCACAAGCTGGAGGAACTGGGCGCCCGCAACCTCGACGAGATCGAGGCGGCGGTCGCCCGCCATTCCCTCGACTGCGAATTCGAGCGCACCGGCGAGATCGACGTGGCGACCGAGGAGTACCAGGCCAGGGAACTCAGGGAGTGGTACGAGCGTATCCGCGCCAAGGGCCTCGCCGACGGCGTCGAGTACCTGGACGCCGAGGCCGTACGGGAACAGGTCGACTCCCCGACCTTCCGCGCGGGCCTGCACGACCGCCGGGGCGTGGCCATGGTCAACCCCGCCAAGCTCGCCTGGGGCCTCAAGCGCGCCTGCCTCGACCTGGGCGTCCGCGTTCACGAGAACACCCCGGCGCTCACCCTCAGGCCGTACGGCGCCGGCATGGCCGTACGCACCCCCTACGGGGGTGTCCGCGCCCGCACGGTCGCGCTCGGCAC
This sequence comes from Streptomyces pactum, assembly GCF_002005225.1. Taxonomy (NCBI): domain Bacteria; kingdom Bacillati; phylum Actinomycetota; class Actinomycetes; order Kitasatosporales; family Streptomycetaceae; genus Streptomyces; species Streptomyces pactum. Next base: position 2,562,845 of record NZ_CP019724.1, on the reverse strand, counting down.
CAACGTCTTCCCGAACCTGGTCAAACGGGTGCGCCCGTACACCGTCCCGGTCTACGACTACGCCCTGATGACCGAGCCGCTCACCGACGGCCGGCTCGCGTCGATCGGCTGGCAGAACCGGCAGGGCCTCGGGGACAGCGCCAACCAGTTCCACTACTTCCGGCTCTCCGCCGACAACCGGATCCTGTGGGGCGGTTACGACGCCGTCTACCCGTACGGCGGCCGGGTGCGCGCCGAGTACGACGACCGCCCCGAGACCTACGCCAAGCTCGCCGGGCACTTCTTCACCTGCTTCCCGCAGTTGGAGGGCGTCCGCTTCACGCACGCCTGGGGCGGCGCGATCGACACCTGCTCCCGTTTCTCGGCGTTCTTCGGCACCGCCCACCAGGGCAGGGTCGCCTACGCGGCCGGGTACACCGGCCTGGGCGTGGGCGCCACCCGGTTCGGTGCCGAGGTGATGCTCGACCTGCTGTCGGGGGAGCGCACCGAGCGCACCGGACTGGAGATGGTCCGCAGGAAGCCCCTGCCGTTCCCGCCCGAGCCCTTCGCCTGGACCGGCATCGCGCTCACCAAGTGGTCGCTGGCCCGAGCGGACGCGCACGGCGGCCGGCGCAACCTGTGGCTGCGGACGATGGACAAGCTGGGGCTCGGCTTCGACAGTTAGCCGCCTGCCGTGCGCGGGCGTGTGACCCGGGTCACTCCAACGAGGCGCCCCGACCCGCGTAATGCCTGCCGGGAGACCTCCCTCTCCTTCGTGACGCACCCCGCGTCCACGAGTGAGAGGGAGGTCTTCACATGCCTGGTGCGAAGTCGGCGGTCGTTTGGCTGGCATCCGTCGCACCGGATCCCGAGTCCTGTCGGAAGGAGCGGCAGCGCAACCCCCTGGGGGTGGCGCTGCTGCCCGCGGGCAAGGCCTGGGACGTGCTCATCCTGCCAGCGGGCTCGGCTGTCCGGCCCTCGACGTGCTGTCCCGCGTCCTGGACCAACCCGGCCCGGTGCTCGTCGACTTCGGCGACGCGCGCATGGGCTTCTTCGTGCCGGCCGGTACGGCGGCCCGCCGGCTGGGCACCGGCGTCCGGACGGCCGGGCTCGGCACCTGGATCGTGGTGCCGCACCCGGGAGGCGCGGTCCGCTGGCTGATCCCGCCGGAAGAAGCTCGGCACCTGGCCCGCCCTGCGCGGCCTGACGACGGGGTCGGTCAACTGGGACCGGTACGGGAACCGGGAGCTTCGGAAGGACTCCGACGCGTACTTCGGCCGACCGGCCAGGAGCTCCGGGAGACGGTCAGCGCGACCCCGGTCAGCAGCACCGCCCCCAGGCACCAACTGGCCACCACGTCCAGCGGCCAGTGGTAGCCGCGCCGCACCAGCCCGTAGGAGGCACCGAGGACGAGGACCGCGCACAGCGCGACGAGCACGCGGCGGACGGCCGGTGAACGCGGCAGCGGGAGGAGCAGCAGGGTCGCCGCGCCGTACGCGACGACCGCGGTGGCGGTGTGGCCGGAGGGGAAGTAGCCGACGGCCGGAGGCACGGCCGGGGTGCCGGGGCGGTCGGTCCATTCCTTCAGCGGGGCGACCAGCGCCGGCACCAGGGCCATGGCCAGGGCGCCCGCGAGGGGCGGCAGCCACCAGCGGTCCGTACCTCCGGCCCGCCCGCGCCAGGCGACGTACGCCAGCGCGACGGCGAGGACGGGCACGGCCACCTGCACGTTGCCGAGGTCTGCCAGCAGCTCGGAGAGCCGGTCGGGGTGGACGAGCGCCCCGCTCAGCCGCTCGTCCAGCCCGATCAGCGGGCCGTCGGCGACGACCTGCCAGGTGATCAGCGCGAAGAGGAGGGCCGGCAGCCCGACGAGGGCGGCGAGGGCGCGAGGCGGGGAGGCGGGCATGGCGCCCAGCTTCGCAGGCCCGTCGGCGCGCAACACCGAAGGGCCGGCGCAAGGGGGGGGGAGTGTGCCGGCCCTTCGGTGAACCGCCGTCCCGGGTGCCGAGGCGGCCGTCCTGACCGGAACGCCGCGCGCCCCGGGGGGTTTGGGGCGGGCGACCGTCCGATCGGTGAGGAGACCCGGAACCCTCGGGTTCCGGTTGTGTGCGCGAGGCACGACCAGGTCGAAGCTGGGGAGGCCCCGGCCTGAGATACCGCCCACAGTCCCCTGTGGGCGGGTGTATCTCTCATCTGCGTAGAACCTACGACAGGGGGTGGGCCGAGGACAGGGCCATCGGCGTCCTGCCATCCACCTCGCACACGTTCTTCACACGCTCTGCGGTTCGCCCCGTCAGGCGTGCGAAACGCAGCTCAGATGCGCGTTCGGGCGCTCGCGCAGGTGCTCGTCCGGCGGCCCGCACGGGTGCGCCCCGCGGCGTCCACGGGTGCTCGTTCAGATGCGGGCGAAGCCCTGCTCGATGATGTCCAGACCCTCGTTCAGCAGGTCCTCGCCGATCACCAGCGGCGGCAGGAAGCGCAGCACGTTGCCGTAGGTGCCGCAGGTCAGGACCAGCAGGCCCTCCTGGTGGCAGGCCTTGGCGAGCGCGGCGGTCGCCTGCGGGTCCGGCTCCTTGGTGTCGCGGTCCTTGACCAGCTCGATCGCGATCATCGCGCCACGGCCCCGGACGTCGCCGATGACGTCGAACTTCTCGGCCATGGCGGCCAGACGGGACTTCATGACCGCCTCGATGTTCTTCGCCCTGGCGTTGAGGTCCAGCTCCCTCATCGTCTCGATGGCGCCGAGCGCGCCCGCGCAGGCCACCGGGTTGCCGCCGTAGGTGCCGCCCAGGCCGCCCGAGTGGGCGGCGTCCATGATCTCCGCGCGGCCGGTGACGGCGGCGAGCGGCAGACCGCCCGCGATGCCCTTCGCCGTGGTGATCAGGTCCGGGACGATGCCCTCGTCCTCACAGGCGAACCACTGGCCGGTGCGGCAGAAGCCGGACTGGATCTCGTCGGCGACGAAGACGATGCCGTTGTCCTTGGCGAACCCGCTGATGGCGGGCAGGAAGCCCTTGGCCGGCTCGATGAAGCCGCCCTCGCCGAGCACCGGCTCGATGATGATCGCGGCCACGTTCTCCGCGCCGACCTGCTTGGTGATCTGGTCGATCGCCTGGGCGGCGGCCTCCGGACCGGCGTTCTGGGCACCCGTCGGCCAGCGGTAGCCGTAGGCGACCGGCACGCGGTACACCTCGGGCGCGAACGGACCGAAGCCGTGCTTGTACGGCATGTTCTTCGCGGTCAGCGCCATCGTCAGGTTGGTCCGGCCGTGGTACCCGTGGTCGAACACGACCACGGCCTGCCGCTTGGTGTACGCACGCGCGATCTTGACTGCGTTCTCGACCGCCTCGGCGCCACTGTTGAACAGGGCGGACTTCTTGGCGTGGTCGCCCGGCGTCAGCTCGGCCAGCGCCTCGGCGACGGCGACGTAGCCCTCGTAGGGCGTCACCATGAAACAGGTGTGGGTGAAGTCGGCGAGCTGCGCGGAGGCCTTGCGCACGACGGCCTCGGCGGAGGCGCCGACGGAGGTCACCGCGATGCCGGAACCGAAGTCGATCAGACGGTTGCCGTCGACGTCCTCGATGATGCCGCCGCCCGCGCGCGCGGTGAAGACGGGCAGGACGGAGCCCACACCCTGCGCGACCACGGCCGTGCGGCGGGCCTGCAGCTCCTGCGACTTCGGGCCGGGGATGGCGGTGACGACGCGGCGCTCCTGCGGAAGTGCGGTCATGGGGGCTCCTGGGGTCTTGCGGATCTTACGGACGCTTGCCTTCTTTTCTCGCAGGCTAGGACCGGGAGAGGGGGGCTGGCATGCTCCATGTGGGCGTTGTCCGCGATGCCGGTTGTCCGCGATGGACATGTGGCGGACGCGGCGACATATGGACACGTCGATGCGGGCCCGGCCGCGTAAGCGGTGAACTCCCCTTGGGAGGGCGTTAGATTGGCTCGCTGATGGTGGACGGAGCGGCTGGTCAGGGGGCAAGGGCGATGGACGGCGACGGGAACCGGGACGCGCGGGGTACGCATGCGAATCCTGTACCGCGTCCGGCGGGACCTCCCGAGGTGCCCGCGGTGCCGCCGCGACCGGTGCGGGCGCCCGGACCACCGGCGGCGCCGGGCGTGCCGCCGCTGCCCGACGGTTCCGCGTTCCTGTCCTGGCTGCGCACCCCGCGCCCTCAGGCGCTGCCCGGCGTGTGGCGGTTCGGACACCGGCCGCGGCCGGAGGAGGAGCCCGAGCGGGTGCCCGGACGGCAACTGCTGAGCGGGGCGGTGATCGCCTTCCTCGTCGGCTGGCTGATCTGGTCACTGCTGTGGAACGGGTACCTGGGTAGCTGGTGGCTGCTGCCCCTCTTCGCGATGATCCCGGACTCCTGGGCCGAGCCGCACAGCTTCGCCTCGGTGGTGGTCGTCTACGCCTACTACGTCCTGATCGCCGGCGCCATCATGGTCGGCGTCGGCAGACTCGGCCGCTGGGGCGAGATCTGGCGCCGCTACGGTCCGCCCGCCTGGCGTCGCACCGCTCCGGGCGGCGGCCCCGCGCCCGCCCCCGAGGAGGACCCCGCAGCCTGGCCCGCGTTGCGCGCCGCCGGCGCCCACGACGCCGCCGAGCGGCTCGCCGCCGACGCGCGCTCGGGGCTCATGCGGGACGTCGACCACGCCCGCCTCACCCGCGCCTGGCAGGGCGTGCGCAGCGGCCGGCACAGCCTCGCCACCTTCACCGGCGCGGTGCTCAGCCACGGCGCCGGGGCCTGCCCGCACCCCTCCGGCGCCCGTGACCTGCCCGTCCGGCAGGCCCGGCACGACCTCGTCACCGGACAGGTGCGGATCGGCACGGCCGCCGACGACGCCCGCAACCCCTACGCCTACCGGGGCACCGGCCTCGCCCTCGGCCCCGACCTGCTCGGCACCTCCCTGCTCGCCGTCGGCCCGGCGGGCTCCGGGAAGACCGGCAGCGTCGTACGGCCGCTCACCGAGTCGCTGTGCCTGCACGCGCTCGCCGGCCGGGCCGCGGTCGTCGTGGTCGGCGCCGCGGGCGCGGACCTCGGCCCGGCCGACGCCTACGACGTCGTCGTACGCATCGGCAACCCGGACTCCGTGTACGACCTCGACCTCTACGGCGGCACCACCGACCCGGACGAGGCCGCGGTCGTGCTCGCCGAGGCCCTGGCGGGAGACCTCGCGGAACCGCACCCGGGCAGCGACACCCGTCGCTCCACCACCGTCCTCGCCCAGCTCCTCGGCCCCTTCCGCGCGGTGCACGGACGCTTCCCCGGCGTACCGGAGCTGCGGCAACTGCTCGACGGGACGCCCGGACCGCTGGCCGAACTGCGGGCGGGACTGCGGGCGGCCGGGCAGGACTCGCTGCTGCGCGAGCTGGACGCGCGGGAGCGGCAGATGGGCCACCCCGGTGACGTGGGCGGCGTACTGGCCGACCGGGTGGCGCTGCTGGACCGGCCCGCCTTCGCCACCTTCTTCGACACCTCGGGGCAGTCCCGGCCATTCTCGCTCCAGGCCCTCGACCACCCGGTGCGGGTCCGCATCGACCTGCCCGAGCGCGGCCACGCCGAGGCCTCGCGGATGCTGGCCCGGCTGATCCTCGCCCAGTTCACGGCGAGCGTCTCGGTGCGGGAGGACCGGTCGCTGTTCGCGTGCCTGGTGCTGGACGACGCGAGCGGCGTGGTCACGCCGGAGGCGGTACGGGGCGTGCAGCGCCTGCGCTCCGCGGGCGCCGGGGTCGTACTGACCCTGCGCACCCTGGACGACGTGCCGCGCCCGTTGCGCGGGCCGCTGCTCGGGTCCATCGGATGCCGGATGGCGCTGTCCGGGCTCACCCCCTGGGACGGTCAGGACTTCGCCGAGGTGTGGGGCAAGGAGTGGACCGAGGCCCGGGACGTCACCGACCGGCAGATCATCGCCGAGACCCCGGCGGGCAAGGCCGTGCACATGCTGCGCCGGGTGATCACCGGGAAGGCGCCCACCGCGCGGGCGGTGACCGTCCGGCAGGTCGAGCGCGAGCGCTGGTCGGCGTCCGAGCTGGCGCACGCCGTGCCCGCGGGACACGCCGTGCTGTCGCTGACCACGGTCAAGGGGGAGCACGCGCCGCCACTCCTGGTGGACCTGCGCGGGTGACCGGTCCGGGGCGGGCGCCCGGGGACCGTACGGTGAGGCAGAATCGACACAGGTCGTTCATACGCGGCGGCCAAAAGATCACAGGTGGCTCACACCAGGGACGCCACGGACACCGCAGCCACTGACGCAGACCCGAAGGCCCAGGCCCCCATGCCCCCCACGCTCGCCTCCCTCGTCCACCACTCCGCGCTCAAACTGACCGTGCGCGCGGGCGAGGACCGCCTCGACGTGCCGGTGCGCTGGGCGCACGTCAGCGAGCTCGCCGACCCCGTGCCGTACATGGAGGGCGGGGAGCTGCTGCTGATCACGGCGCTCAAGCTGGACGCCGCGGACCCCGAGGCGATGCACCGGTACGTGAAGCGGCTGGCGGGCGCCGGGGTGGTGGGGCTCGGGTTCGCCGTCGGGGTCAACTACGACGCCGTCCCCGAGGCGCTGGTCGAGGCGGCGCGGCAGGAGGGGCTGCCGCTGCTGGAGGTACCGCGCCGCACGCCCTTCCTGGCCATCAGCAAGGCCGTGTCCGCCGCTATCGCCGCCGACCAGTACCGCGCGATCACCGCGGGGTTCGCCGCCCAGCGCGAGCTGACCAGGCGGGCGCTGACCGACGGCCCGGAGGGGCTGCTCGCGGCGCTGGCCGCGCAGGTCGACGGCTGGGCGGCGCTGTACGACGCCTCGGGCGCCGTCGTCGCCAGCGCACCGGAGTGGGCGGTCCGCAGGGCCGCGCGGCTCACGGCGGACGTGGAGCGGCTGCGGGAGCGGCCCGCACCGGCCTCCTCCGTGGTCGGCGGCGCCGAGCACCCGGAACACCCCGAGAACGCCGACCGCGTCGAACTGCACTCCCTCGGCACCTCCCGCAGGCCCCGCTCCGCGCTCGCCGTCGGCACGGCCTCCGCCCTCGGTACCGCCGAGCGCTATGCCGTCCACTCCGCCATCGCCCTGCTGACGCTCACCACGGAACGTTCGCGCTCCCTGCACGAGGCGGGGCTGCGCATGGACGCGGCCGTCCTGCGCATGCTGCTGGCCGGCGAACCGGACCACGCCCGCACGGTCGCCGGGGACCTGTACGGCGACCTGCTGGACGCGCCGTTCCGGGTGATCGTCGCCGAGTCGGCGTCGGCGTCCGCCGCGCGGGCGCACGCCGGCCCCCAGGCGCGCGTGGCCGCGGCCAGGACCAGGCCCTCCGCCGCCGCGCTGGCCGCCGCCGACACCGACGGCGACCCGCTCGGCGCGCTCGCCGAGGTCGTCGAGTCCGCGGCGGCCCGCGCCGGTGAGGCGGTGCTGGTCGTCCCCGAGGGCGAGCGGCTGGTGGTGCTGGCCACGGACGGGGGCGCGGCGGTCGCCGCCTGCGTCGAGTACGCCTCGGCGCTGGAGTCCGGCCGCCCGGCACCGGAGCCGACGACGGGCGGCGACGAGGAGGGCCTGGTCGTCGGCCTGTCGGCGCCGTCCGGGCCCATCGCCGCTTCCGCCGCCTACAGGCAGGCCGAACAGGCCCTGTCGGTGGCCCGCCGGCGCGGGCGTGCCTGCGTGGAGCACGAGCACCTGGCGGCCGGCTCGGTCCTTCCCCTCCTCGCCGACGACGCGGTACGCGCCTTCGCCGACGGCCTGCTGCGCGCGCTGCGCGACCACGACGCCACCGGCCGGGGCGACCTGGTGGCCTCCCTGCGCGCCTGGCTCTCCCGCCACGGCCAGTGGGACGCGGCGGCGGCCGAACTCGGCGTCCACCGGCACACGCTGCGCTACCGGATGCGGCGGGTGGAGGAGATCCTGGGCCGCTCCCTGGACGATCCGGACGTACGGATGGAGCTGTGGCTGGCGCTGAAGACGACGTCGGCCGAATAGCGGGGGCGGGCGCCGGGGCGCGGCCCCCGGGGGCGGAAGGGGACGAACCACCGCACCACCGCACCACCGCACCATCTCTCCTGCCCGCCTGCCCGCCTGCCCGCCTGCCCGCCTGCCCGCCTGCCCGCCTGCCCGCCTGCCCGCCTGCCCGCCAACCTGGCCACAACGTCGAACCCCCCACCCCCCACCACTACGTCCCGGACAAACGCCCCCCGCCCCGCCCCGCCCTACCGTGGACCCCGCAACGCCCGTACACACCCCCAACGCGGAAGGGCCGGGACTCGACATGACTTCCACCCACGCCTTCTGGCTCGCCGGCCGCCAGGCCACCGGCGAGGCCGCCTTCGACGTCACGTCCCCCTGGGACGGCAGCCGGGTCGGCACGGTGAGCCTGCCGACCGACGCCCAGGTCGAGGAGGCCGTGGCCGCCGCGTACGCCGTACGGGACGAGTTCGCCGCCACCCCCGCGCACGTCCGCGCCGCCGCCCTGGACCACGTCAGCCGGCGCCTGGGGGAGCGCACCGAGGAGATCGCCCGTCTGATCTCCGCCGAGAACGGCAAGCCGGTCAAGTGGGCCCGCGGTGAAGTCGGCCGCGCGGTGTCCGTCTTCCGCTTCGCGGCCGAGGAGGCCCGCCGCTTCAACGGCGGTGAGGCCCAGCGCCTCGACACCGACGCGGGCGGCCAGGGCCGCCTCGCCCTCACCCGCCGCTTCCCCAAGGGCGTCGTCCTCGGCATCGCGCCGTTCAACTTCCCGCTGAACCTGTGCGCCCACAAGATCGCCCCCGCGATCGCCGCCGGCGCGCCGATCATCCTCAAGCCGGCGCCCGCCACCCCGCTCTCCGGCCTGATCCTCGGCGAGCTGCTCGCCGAGACCGAGCTGCCCGCCGGTTCCTGGAGCATCCTCCCGGTGCCCAACGACCGCATGCCCGCCCTCGTCCAGGACGAGCGGCTGCCGGTCATCTCCTTCACCGGCTCCGAGACGGTCGGCTACGCGATCATGGACTCGGTGCCGCGCAAGCACTGCACCCTGGAGCTGGGCGGCAACGGCGCGGCCGTCGTCCTCGGCGACTGGGCGAGCGACGAGGACCTGGCGTGGGCCGCGAACCGCATCGCGACCTTCTCCAACTACCAGGGCGGCCAGTCCTGCATCTCGGTGCAGCGGGTGATCGCCGACGCCGCCGTGTACGACCGCCTGCTGCCGCGCATCGTCGCCGCCGTCGAGGCCCAGGTCACCGGCGACCCGAACGACGACGCGACGGACGTCGGCCCGCTGGTCAGCGAGGCCGCCGCCGAGCGTGTCGAGGCCTGGGTGCAGGAGGCCGTGGCGGCGGGCGCCACGCTGCACACCGGCGGCAAGCGCGACGGCGCCTCGTACGCGCCGACCGTCCTCACCGACCTCCCGGCCGGCACCACCCTCGCCTGCGAGGAGGTCTTCGGCCCCGTCCTCAGCGTGCAGAAGGTGAACGGCGAGAGCGAGGCGTTCGCCGCGGTCAACGACTCCAAGTACGGCCTTCAGGCAGGCGTGTTCACCCACGACCTGCAGACCGCCTTCCGCGCCCACCGCGCCCTGGAGGTCGGCGGCGTCGTCATCGGCGACGTCCCCTCCTACCGCGCCGACCAGATGCCGTACGGCGGCGCCAAGCAGTCCGGTGTGGGCCGCGAGGGCGTGAGGTTCGCGATGGACGACTACACCTACGAGCGGGTGCTGGTTCTGACGGGCCTCGCGCTCTGACCGGAGTCACACCGTAGAAGGCCGACGGCCCGAGCCCACTGTGCGGGGGCTCGGGCCGTCGGTCTCCCCGTGAACGCCGGCCTGGGTGGCGCCGGGACAGCCCGGCGGGTGATGGGCGAAAACCGCTCAGCCGCCCACCAGCGCGCCCACCAGCCGGTGCATGGCCGGACGCGGGTCGGGGGAGCCCGGCCAACCGGTCATCAGCAGGTGGTGGGCGGTGCCGACGACGGCGAGGGCCACGGTGTGCGGGTCGACGGTGTCCGGCAGCCGTCCGAGGTCTCGCTCGGCCTCCAGATAGCCGGCTATCGCCTCCTGGATGGCGCCGAAGCCGGGGCCGCCGTCCCTCATCACCTCGCGGACGCGCGACGCCGCGGCCGGACGTGTCATGGCCAGACCCGACAGCGCCGGGCCACCGCGGTCGAGGAGCGAGAGGGCGACGGCGCCGAGGTTGCCGGCCACCGTGCCCTGCCCGGCCCGCTCCGCCATGGCCCGCGCCTTCCCCGCCGTCCGGGCGAAGCGGTCGAGGCAGAGTTCGGCCACGAAGTCGTCGAGCCCCGCGAAGTGCGTGTGCAGCAGCCCCTTGGCGCAGCCCGCCTCGGTGGTGACGGACCGGCTGGTGAGCGCGCCCGGCCCGTCCCTCTCCACGATCCGTTCGGCCGCCGCGAACAGTCGCTCGCGCACGTCCGGCGTCGCCACACCACGGGGTGACATGGGCCTCGCTTCCTTTCGGCGTCCGGCGCCGCGAGTGGCGCAACCTCTCGGATCGTAAGGGGATTGCCAGTATGGGCGCACGCCCATACTGTTTGGGCGAACGCCCATTCTTCGTTTTGGTACGCAGGAGGCACTCGTGTCGGAGATCGTCAACACCGAGCAGGCGCAGGCGTGGAACGGCCCCGAAGGCGCCCACTGGGCGCGCAACCAGGACCGGTGGAACGCCGTGAACGAAGGCTTCAACGAGCCGCTGCTCGACGCCGCCGCACTCACCGAGGGCCACCGGACCCTCGACGTCGGCTGCGGTTCCGGGCAGACCACGCGCCTCGCCGCCCGCCGGGCGCCACGAGGCAGCGCCTTGGGCCTCGACCTGTCCGACCCCATGCTGGCCGAGGCGCGGTCCCGGGCGGCGCGGGAGGGTATCGGCAACGTCACGTTCCAGCAGGGCGACGCACAGGCGTACTCCTTCGAGCCGGGCGCGTTCGACTCGGCGATCAGCCGCTACGGGGTCATGTTCTTCTCCGACCCCGAAGCGGCCTTCCGCAACATCGGCCGGGCGCTGCGCCCCGGTGGACGCCTGGCGTTCGTCTGCCCGGCCGAGCCCTCGCGCAACGGCTGGGTGGCGGCCATGGAGGCACTGCGCGGCATCCTGCCGCTCGGCGACTTCGACGCGCCGGGACGGCCCGGCATGTTCTCCCTGGCCTCCGCCGACCGGATCCGCGCCGTCCTCGCCGCGGCCGGATTCTCCTGCGTGGCCGTCGACCCCGTCGAAGCCGACGGAGCCTGGGGGCACGGAGCCGACGACGCGGCTGACTTCCTGCTGAACACAGGGCCAGGCCGGCACTTCCTGGGCCAGGTCGACACGGCCGCACAGGTCCGCGCCCGCCGCGCGCTCACCGACCATCTGCGCGGCCACGAGGCGGCCGACGGCACGGTCCGGCTGCGCAGCACGTCCTGGCTGGTCACGGCGGACCGCCCGGCCGGCCCGACGGCCGCCTCCTAGGAGCCCGGCGCACTCCCGGCCGGTCGGCGCAGGAGGTCCCGCAGCGTCGCGTAGGAGTGGTCCCAGCTCCATTCCGTCCGCACCCGGTGCCTGCCCTTCTCGCCCATCTCGCGGCCGAGTCCGGGGTTGCGAAGGAGCCTGGTCAGGCGGTCCGCCGTCGCCGCCACCGAGCGGCCGTCGACGACATGCCCCGTCTCACCCTCCCGTACGGCGTCCGGGGCGCCGCCCGAGTCGCCCGCCACGACCGGGAGTCCGGACGCGGCGGCCTCCAGGTAGACGATGCCCAGGCCCTCCACCTCCAGGCCGCGCCTGCGGGTACGGCAGGGCATCGCGAAGACGTCGGCGGCGGCGTAGAACGGCGGGAGCACGTGGTGGGGGTGACCGCCGGCGAAGACGACGGAGTCCACGACGCGCGGGGCCTGTCCAACGCGGAGATCGCGGGCCGCCTGACGATCACCGACCACACGGTGAAGACCCACATCAACCGGCTGTTCGCCAAACTGGAGCTGCGCGACCGGGCCCAGGCCGTGATCGTCGCCTACGAACTGGGCCTGTCCGGGCGGATGGCGAGTCGGGGGCCCGGCACCGGTAGACACTCGCCGGTGCCGGACCCCCTCCCCAGGCCGGCTTCCTCCGGACCCTCAGCCGGAGAAGCCGACGTGCGCGAGCCGCAGTGAGCCGCGCAGCCCGATGCGGAGATCGTGCACGCCATCGGCGGCCAGCGCGGCGCCGATCTCCACGTAGTCGTACGGCCCCGGTGTAGGCGCGTCCGGTGACAGCACCGCCAGTGCCGGGCCGCCGTCAAGGGCGATCTCCACGGCGCCCCCGCCTCCCGCCACCGCCACGGTCACCCCGGTGACGCCGGACCCGAAGTCGCAGTCGCGGTAGAGCAGTTCGCCCTCCCTGCCCGTCACCGGCGTCACCGCGTCCCCCGCGGTCTTCGTCCGGTCCACGATCTCCGTGCCGCTCTGCTCGTCGAAGTCGACGGCCTCCAGGCCGCGTTCGCGCACGGGACGCGGCGCGGCGGGCTCGCCGTCGAGGGTCACGGTGGCCGACAGCCGCACGTCCTCGCTGGAGGCGCCCACCAGCAGGGCGTACGGGCCCGGTTCCAGCCGCCACCGGCCGTGCGCGACGTCCCAGAACGCGAACGCGGACAGCGGGAGCGCGAAGGACACCGCCGCCGTGCCGCCCGGGGCCAGGGTGAGCCGGCGGTGGGCCAGCAGTTCGCGGCGCGGGCGGGGGACCGACGGATCCTCGGCGCGGGCGTAGAGCTGGGCCACCTCGTCGGCGGTGACGTCCCCCGTGTTGGTGACCGTGAAGGACACGGACACCTCCCCGTCCGCGACGCGAGCCGCCAGGTCCGCGTACGCGAAGGACGCGTACGACAGACCGTGCCCGAAGGGGAACAGCGGCGTTCCCTCGAAGTACAGGTAGGTCTGGCGGCCGCCGATCACGTCGTAGTCGAGCAGGTCCGGCAGGTCGGCGTCGTCGGCGTACCAGGTCTGCGGGAGCCGCCCGGCGGGGGAGACGTCGCCGGCGAGGACCCGGGCCAGCGCGGTGCCGGCCGCCTGGCCGCCGTGCGCGGTCCACAGCACCGCCGGGAGCACCGCCGCGTCCACGGCGTACGGGTAGGCGGACACGAGCGCCAGCACGGTGGCCGGATTCGCCGTGCGGGCCGCGCGCAGCAGCCGTTCCTGGTGGGCGGGCAGCCGCAGCGTCGTACGGTCCTCGGTCTCCCGGCCGTTGATGTGCGGGTCGTTGCCCGCCACCACCACGACCACGTCCGCCCGGGCCGCCACCCGCGACACCGCCTCCTCGCCGCGCTCCGCGACGACCAGCTCGAAGACCTCCGGGGCACCGTCGCCCGAGGTCGGGTCCGGGGCGGCAACCTTCACGCCGTCGGCGGCGACACAGACGTGACCACCCGTCCCCGTGTGCCGGAGGAGGTGCCCGCTCCCGTGGGGTTCCAGGCGGAACGTCTCCTGTACCACCCAGCCGCCGGGCTGGTCGGCGGAGGCGCGGACGAACCCGTCCTCGGCGACCGAGAGGTAGCGGCCGTCGGGGGCACGCAGGGTGAGGACGCCCTCGCCCCAGTCGACGAGCGCCAGCTCGGTGCCGGTGGCGTCGGTGGTCAGCGGGGGCAGGTCGGTGCGGCCGGCCAGCAGGGCCGGGTCGAGGGCGCCCTCGGTGCCGCGCGCGTCGCCGGGGGAGTCGTCCGATGGGGGCACGTGCAGGAACGTGCCGGCGGCGGTCTTCAGCCGTACCCGGTCCACGCCCTCCGCGAAGCTCACGCGCTCGGCGCCGAACCGCTCGTACAGGCCCTCCAGCGCAGTGGAACGGTGGATGAGGGTGCCGCTGTACCAGTCGAGCTTGCACTCGTCGGCGAGCGGACCGACGACCGCGACACGGGTGCCGGGCGCCAGTGGCAGCACGCCGTCGTTCCTGAGCAGGACGACCGCCTGCTCGGCCGCCTCCAGGGCCAGCGCGCGGTGCTCCGGCGTGTCGAAGTCGGCGGCGGTCTCCGCGGTGACGGCGTACGGGTCGTGCTCCGGGTCGAACTCGCCGAGCCGGAACCGGACCGACAACTGGCGGCGCACGGCGGCGTCGACGTCGGCCTCGGTCAGCAGGCCCCGCTCCAGGGCGCCCCGGACGCGGGCGAGGATCTTCGAGGAGTCCGTGCCGTGGTCGGTGAAGCTGTCCACCCCGGCCCGCAGCGCGGCGGCGGTCGCCTCCTCGTGGGTTTCGAAGTAGTGCTCGGAGTCGACCAGGTTGGAGGGGGCGCCCGCGTCCGAGCAGACGAGCAGGTCGTCCTCCGTCCACGTGCGCAGGTGCTCCCGCAGATACGGGGAGAGGTGGTTGGGGCGGCCGTTGACCAGGTTGTAGGCCGGCATCACTCCCGCCACGGCGCCCGCCTCGACCGTCTCGCGGAAGGCGCGCAGGTCGTACTCGTTCAGGACGCGCGGGCGGACGGACGACGAGCACGTGTCCCGGTCGGTCTCGTTGTTGTGCGCGAGCCAGTGCTTGAGGACGGGCGCGGTGCGCCAGTACGTCGGATGTCCGCCGCGCAGGCCGCGGGTGTAGGCGGTGGCGATGGCCGAGGTGAGCCTCGGGTCCTCGGAGTAGCCCTCCTCGCCCCGGCCCCACAGAGGGTGGCGCAGCAGGTTGACGGTCGGCGACCAGACGTTGAGGCCGACGCGGTCGTCGCGGGCGCGCATCGCACGGGCCTCCTTGGAGACCGCCTCGCCGACCCGGCGCACCAGGTCCTCGTTCCAGGTGGCGCCGAGCCCCACGGCCTGCGGGAATACGGTCGCCGGGCCCATCCAGGCCACGCCGTGCAGTGCCTCCTGGCCGGTGCGGAAGGCGGCGATGCCGAGCCGTTCGACGGCGGGCGTGAACTGGTGCAGCATCCCGGTCTTCTCGTCGAGCGTGAGCCGCGACAACAGGTCGTCGACGCGCTTCGGGAACGGCAGGTGCGGATCACGGAACGGCGGCGTGGGCGGCGTGGATGCGGTCACGTGGGGTTCCCCTTGCGATGGAGCGGCCGGACGCTTTCGAAGCGCTTCGATGCTCAGTCGGCCCAGGGGTGGGTGTCAAGGCACTTGGCGGCAATGGCTCCGACTTCTCCTCGCAACCCGGGCGTCAAACGAGCCGGTTCGGCCACACTCGCCTCCCTGATACCTCGGAGGAATTCTGGAATCGACTCTTGTGCACCCCCAGGCGTTCACCTAACCTCGCAGCAACATCGAAGCGCTTCGACTACGGGGCTTCCACCCGGAAGTGCACCTCGTGCACCCGGTGCACCTTGAGGTTGCGACGGATACCGGGCATTCCCCCGACGACCGCTTCAGCTCAGCCAGTTCCACTCGAGACACCGCAGCCGACGGCCACCGCCGGGTGTCCTGGTGCGCCACGAAGGGTTGACGCAATGACGCCGAACGCCGCCTCCGGCCCCAGCCGGAGAAAGTTCCTCGCCTCCACGGCGGTCGCCACCGCAGCGGTGGCGGGAGGGATGCCGCTGCTCTCCGCCTGCGGCGGATCCGAGGGCGGCTCGCGGGACGGCACCACGTCGGACAAGGAGGCCAAGGAACTGCTGCCGGCGTTCGTGGCCGGCAACGTGGTCGCGCCGGACATCCCCAGCAAGAACGGCTCCTCGATCGGATTCACCAGCAAGCTGGACCTCGCGGACCTGAAGACCTCGGTGCCCGAGAAGCTCGGCAAGGGCGGCGAGGTCACCGTCATGTCGCCGTTCTGGGGCTCACCGCCCGGCGGCGGCAACGCCTACTACCGGGCGATGAACGACATGATCGGCGTCGACGTCCGGTGGCAGAACCAGGACGGCAACACCTACGAGCAGAAGCTCGGCGCGGTCCTCGCCTCCAGTGACGTCCCGGACGTGGTGGTCGTCCCGAGCTGGAACATGAACGGCCGGATACCCAGCGCCATCATGGGCAAGTTCGCCGACCTCGGCCCCTACCTGTCCGGGGACGCGGTCAAGGACTACCCGAACCTCGCGGCGATCCCGACGGACGCCTGGCGGCGCTCCATCTTCGGCGGCAAGCTGCGCGGCCTGCCGCAGCCGGCCCCCTACGTCACCGGCATCGTGCCCCTCTACCGCAAGGACGTCTTCGAGAAGGAGGGGTACGAGGTCCCGCGCTCGGCGGACGAGTTCATGGCGCTGGCCAAGGACATCACCAACGCCAAGGCGAAGCGGTGGGCCTGCCTGGACATGAAGTGGACCGCCTTCCAGGCCTTCGGCGTGCTCTCCGGCAGCGAGAAGCCGCTCGGCTGGAACCTCGTCGACGGCAAGATGGTGTACCGCATCGAGACCGACGAGTACCTCGAGGCGCTGGAGTGGACCCGCAAGCTGTTCGCCGCCGGCGTCGTCCACCCGGACGCCAAGCTGGGCAAGAGCCAGGCCACCGACCCGGGCCCGAAGTTCGCGTCGGGCGAGTTCCTCATCTACGCCAACAACATCTCCCAGTGGTGGAGCCGCACCGCCGAACAGGCCGTGCAGAACCCGGAGTTCGAGGTCTGGGGCATGGACGTCTTCGGCCACGACGGCGGCGACCCGACCCTGTGGGCCGAGCAGCCCGCCGGCATCTTCGCCTTCGTCAACAAGAAGGCGTCGAAGGACGTGATCCGCGACGTGCTGGCCGTCGCCAACGTCACCGCCGCGCCGTACGGCACCAAGGAGTACATGGCCACCAACTACGGCGTGGAGGGCACCCACTACACCGTGAAGGACGGCGTCCCCACCAAGACCGAGCAGGGCAACATCGACGTGATGAACGCCTACGTGATGGTCGCCAGCCCCGCACCGACCACCGCGCACCCCGACTTCCCCGAGGTCGCCAAGGGCCAGGTGGAGTGGCAGCAGCGGATGGGCGCCTTCACCAGGAAGTCCGCCTTCTACGGCATGCAGATCACCGAACCCACCCGCTACACCAACCTCTCCAACGACTTCGAGCAGCTCGAGGACGACATCGTGCGCGGCCGCAAGAAGATCGGCGACATGCAGCAGGCCGTCTCCGACTGGCGGAGCAAGGGCGGTGACGAACTGCGCGACTGGTACAAGAAGCTGCTCGACGACAGCGGCTCCGCGGCGAGCTGACCGGCACCGAGGCAAGGAGAACGGCCGTGTCCCACAGCACGGTGCCTCGGAGCAGGGCCGAGGCCGAAGCGACGGAGAAGACCCCCGCGGCGCCCGACGGGGCCACCGGCACCGGGAAGAAACCACCCGCCGGAAAGCTGAGCCTGCGGCTGAGGTTCCGGCGCGACCGCGCGCTGCTGCTGATGACGCTGCCGGCCGTGCTGCTGGTGCTGCTCTTCAACTACGTACCGATCCTCGGCAACGTCGTCGCCTTCCAGAACTACGACCCCTACATCAGCGACAACGGGATCGTCTCCATCCTGCACAGCCCGTGGGTGGGGCTGGAGAACTTCCAGCGCATCTTCGAGGACTCGGCCTTCTGGAACGCCGTACAGAACACCCTGGTGCTGTTCTTCCTCCAACTGGTGCTGTACTTCCCGATCCCCATCCTGCTCGCGCTCCTGATCAACAGCGTGGTCCGGCCCCGGGTGCGGGCCATCTCGCAGGCCATCCTCTACCTGCCGCACTTCTTCTCGTGGGTGCTGGTCGTCGCCGTCTTCCAGCAGCTCCTCGGCGGCGCCGGGCTCCTGTCCACGCTGCTGCGCGACCACGGGTACGACGGGCTCAGCGTCATGACCGACCCGGACACCTTCAAGTTCCTGGTCACCGCGCAGAGCGTGTGGAAGGACGCGGGATGGGGGATCATCGTCTTCCTCGCCGCGCTGGCCTCGGTCAGCCCCGACCTCTACGAGGCCGCGGCGATGGACGGCGCCAACCGCTGGCGCCGCATGTGGCACGTCACGCTGCCCGCGCTGCGCCCGGTGATCGCCCTGCTCCTGGTGCTGCGCGTCGGTGACGCCCTGACCGTCGGCTTCGAGCAGATCCTGTTGCAACGCGACGCCGTCGGACCGGGAGCGGCGGAGGTCCTGGACACCTTCGTGTGGTGGAACGGTGTGCGCAACCAGGACTTCGGCTTCGCGGCCGCGGCGGGGCTCGTCAAGGGCGTCATCAGTCTCGGCCTGGTCCTGATCGCGAACAAGGTGGCCCATCTCATGGGCGAGCAGGGGGTGTACAAGAAGTGACCGCCGTCATCGACAAGCCCGCACGCACGCCCGGCCGCTGGGCGGCCCCGCCCCGGCCGGTGTGGGAGGAGAAGGCCGGCCCGGCCGGGCTCGCGGCCAAGGGGCTGGTCCTGCTCCTCGCCTGCCTGGCCATCCTGTTCCCGCTGTGGATCGTGGTGGTCACCAGCCTGTCCACGCGCAAGGCCATCGACGAGGCCGGCGGTCTGGTGATGATCCCGACGGACGTCACCTTCGTCGCCTACCAGGAGCTGCTCAGCGGCGGCCAGGTCACCCGCGCGGCGGCCGTCAGCATCGGCGTCACCCTGGTCGGCACGCTGTTCTCGATGGCGGTGTCGGTGCTGTGCGCCTACGGACTGTCCCGCAGCGGGTCCCTCGGCCACCGCTGGGTCCTGATGGTCCTGCTGGCCACCATGTTCTTCAGCGCCGGTCTCATCCCCACCTACCTGCTGGTGCAGTCGCTGGGACTGACGGACAGCTATCTCGCGCTGATCCTGCCCAGCGCGATCAGCGTCTTCAACATCCTGGTGCTGCGCGGGTTCTTCATGGGCATCTCCCAGGAGCTGATCGACAGCGCCCGCATCGACGGCGCCGGCGACTTCCGCATCCTGTGGCGGATCGTGATGCCCCTGTCGCGGGCGGTCCTCGCGGTGATCACGCTGTTCTACGCCGTCGGGTACTGGAGCGCCTGGTTCAACGCCTCCCTGTATCTGAACGACCAGGACATGATGCCCCTGCAGAACGTGATGATCCAACTGGTGCAGAAGCAGGAGGCGCCGGTCGGCCTCGGCCAGGCGATCAAGACCGGTGAACTGTCCGGTCTCGCCGTGCAGATGGCCGTGATGGTCATGGCCCTGCTGCCGGTGGCCGTGCTGTCGCCGTTCGTCCAGCGTCACTTCAAGAAGGGGATGCTCACGGGCGCGGTCAAGGGCTGAGGTCCCGGGGGCCGTGGGTCGCCTCGGCCGTCGCACCGTGGTGGCTGCGCGCGCCGCCGCGGCGGAGCCGCACAGCGACACAGCCCCGCGCCCCTCGGCCTCTCCATCCTCCGCCGATCGCAGAACGAGGTATGCCATGCACGCGTTCCCCCTGAGCCGGCGCGCCGTACTCGCCGCAACCGCGGCCGCCGCCGCGCTCACCGCCGTCCCCCTCACCCCCGGGCCCGCCCGGGCCGCCGAGGACACCGGGGAGGCCCGCCCCTACCGCTGGCGCAACGTCGTCATCGGCGGCACCGGGTTCATCACCGGCGTCCTGTTCCCCCCCCGCGTCCGCGGCCTCGCCTACGCCCGTACCGACATCGGCGGCGCCTACCGCTGGGACGACCGGGCCGCCCGCTGGGTGCCGCTCCTGGACCACCTCGGCTGGGACGACTGGAACCTGCTCGGCGTCGAGGCGATGGCCGTCGACCCCGCCCACCCGGACCGGCTCTACCTGGCCTGCGGCACCTATGCCCAGGCATGGGCGGGCAACGGCGCGATCCTGCGCTCCGAGGACCGGGGCAGGACCTGGCAGCGCACCGACCTCACCGTGAAGCTCGGTGCCAACGAGGACGGCCGGGGCACCGGTGAGCGGCTCCTGGTCGACCCGCGCGACAGCGACACCCTGTGGCTGGGCACCCGGCACGACGGCCTGTGGAAGTCGACGGACCGGGGCGCCACCTGGACCCCTGCCACCGGCTTCCCGGCCACCCCGAGCACCACCGGCCAGGGCGTCACCCTCCTCGCCGCCGCCCGCCGCACCGTCTACGCCGGCTGGGGCGACGCCGACGGCACCGCACCGAACCTCTTCCGCACGGCCGACGGCACCACCTGGGAGCCCGCCCCCGGGCAGCCCTCCGGCACCGCGGCCAAGGTCCCGGTCCGTGCGGCGTACGACCGGCACACCCGCGAGCTGTACGTGACGTACGCCGACACACCGGGCCCGAACGGCCAGTCCGCCGGCAGCGTACACAAGCTGTGCACGGTCGACGGCCGTTGGAGCGAGGTCACCCCCGTCCGGCCCGGCGGCACCACCGAGGACGGCTCCGCCGACAGCTTCGGCTACGGCGGCGTCGCCGTCGACGCCCGTCGCCCCGGCACGGTCGTCGTCTCCACCAACAACCGCTGGGCGGCGGTCGACACCCTCTTCCGGACCACCGACGGCGGCCGCACCTGGACGTCCCTGAAGGACTCGGCCGTGCTCGACGTCTCCGAGACCCCGTACCTCAGGTGGGGCGAGGAGCGGCCCAAGTTCGGCTGGTGGATCCAGGCCGTCGCCCTCGACCCGTACGACTCGGAGCACCTCGTGTACGGCACCGGCGCCACCCTCTACGGCACCCGGGACCTCAGACGCTGGGCCCCGCAGATCCGCGGCCTGGAGGAGGCGTCCGTGACCCAGTTGGTCTCGCCCCCGGCCGGGAGGGCGCACCTGATCAGCGGGTCGCGGGACATCGGCGTGATGTACCACGAGCGGCTCACGTCGTCCCCGGCGCGCGGCATGGCGACGAACCCGGTGTCCGGGTCGGCGACGGGACTCGCACAGGCGGCGCGCAGACCGGCGTACGTCGTCCGGGCGGGCTGGGGCGACAACGGCAACGGCGCGTACTCCCACGACGGCGGACGGACCTGGGCGCCCTTCGCCGCCCAGCCCGACATCGCCCGGAGCGCTCCGGGGCCGATCGCCACCAACGCCGACGGCAGCGTGCTGCTGTGGTCCTTCGTGCACTGGGACGGCACGAAACACCCGGCCCACCGCTCGGCGGACAACGGCACGACCTGGTCCGCGGTCCCCTCCTTCCCGAAGGGCGCCACGCCGGTCGCCGACCCGGCCGACCCGACGCTCTTCTACGCGTACGACACCGACACGGGAACGCTGCTCGCCAGCACCGACGGTGGCCGTTCCTTCACCGCCCGCGCGACCGGACTGCCCGCCGGTGACGCCCAGTACAAGCTGGTGGCGGCGCCCGGCCGGACCGGCGACCTGTGGCTGAGCACCAAGTTCAACGGCCTGTACCGCTCCACCGACGGGGGCGTCACCGTCACCGAGGTGGAAAGCTGCCGGGCCTCCCACACCCTCGGCTTCGGCAAGGCCGCCGACGGCGCCGGCTACCCGGCGATCTACCAGGTCGGCGCCATCGGGGCCGTCACCGCCGTCTACCGCTCCGACGACGAGGCGAGGAGCTGGACGCGGATCAACGACGACCGGCACCAGTGGGGATGGACCGGCGAGACGATCACCGGCGACCCCCGCGTGCACGGCCGCGTCTACCTCGCCACCAACGGACGCGGCATCCAGTACGGGGAGCCCACCTGATGCCGAGGCTCAGCGACACCACCCGCCGCCGCATCCTCTACGGCGGCGACTACAACCCCGAGCAGTGGCCCGAGGAGACCTGGCACGAGGACGTCCGCCTGATGCGGGACGCCGGCGTCAACTCCGTCACCCTGGGCGTCTTCTCCTGGGCGAAACTCGAACCCCGCCCCGGTGTGCACGACTTCGGCTGGCTGGACCGCCTGATGGACCTGATGCACGCGAACGGCATCGGCGTCGTCCTCGCCACCCCCACCTCCGCGCCCCCGCCCTGGCTGGGTCACCTCCACCCGGACACCCTGCCCCGGGACGAGGACGGCCGCACCGAGTGGTGGGGCGGCCGGCAGCACTTCTCGCACTCCAGCACCACCTACCGCCGTCACGCCGCCGCCATCACCGAGGCCATGGCCGCCCGCTACGCCGGGCATCCCGCCCTCACCATGTGGCACGTCAACAACGAGTACTGCACGTACGACCACGGCGACGAGGCCGCCACCCGCTTCCGCCGCTGGCTCCGGGACCGGTACGGCACCCTCGACGCCCTCAACGCCGCCTGGGGCACCGCCTTCTGGAGCCAGGGCTACGGCGACTGGGCGGAGATCCTCCCGGCCCGCCGCACCCACTACCTGAAGAACCCCACCCAGGTGCTGGACTTCCGGCGCTTCACGTCCGACATGCTCCTGGAGTGTTACGCCGCCGAACGCGACATCGTCCGCCGCCACACCCCGCACCTGCCGGTGACCACCAACTTCATGCCGCTCTGGTCCGGCCAGGACGCCTGGCGCTGGGCCGAGGAGGAGGACGTCGTCTCCGTCGACCTCTACCCCGACCCGCGCGACCCGCTCGGCGCCCAGCACGGCGCCCTGGTCCAGGACATGACCCGCTCCCAGGCGCGCGGCCCGTGGATGCTGATGGAGCAGGCGGCGGGCCCGGTCAACTGGCGCGGCGCCAACCACCCCAAGCCGCGCGGCCTCAACCGCCTGTGGTCCCTCCAGGCCGTGGCCCGCGGCGCCGACGCCGTCTGCTACTTCCAGTGGCGCCAGTCGCGGCAGGGCGCCGAGAAGTTCCACTCCGGGATGGTCTCCCACGCGGGGGCACAGGGCCGTACGTACCAGGAGGTCAAGCAGCTCGGCGCCGACCTCGCGAAGCTCGCCCCGCACGCGGCGGGCAGCACCGTCCCCGCCGGCATCGCAGTCCTGCACGACTGGCACTCCTGGTGGGCCGGCGCCCAGGACGGCCGCCTCTCCACCCGCTTCGACTACCCCGACGTCCTGCGCGCCTGGCACCGCGCCCTGTGGGAGGCCCACCTCACCACCGACTTCGCCCACCCGGAACACGACCTGTCCCCGTACAAGGCGGTCGTCGTACCCCAGCTCTACGCCCTCACGGACACGGCCGTCGACAACCTCGTGGCCTACGTCCGCGGCGGCGGCACCCTCGTCTGCGGTTTCCTCACCGGCGTCGCCGACGAGGACGACCGGGTCAGGCCCGGCGGCATGGACGCCCGGCTGCGCGAGCTGTTCGGCATCCGCACCCTGCACGAGTGGTGGCCCCTGGAGGCGGACGAGACGGCCGCCTGCGACGGCTTTTGGGGCTCCCTGTGGTCGGAGGAGCTCGAGCCCGACGGCACCGCCACGGAGACCGTCCGCTACAAGGGCGGCGAGCTGGACGGACTGCCGGCCGTCCTGCGCAAGGGCCGCGCCTGGTACCTCTCCACCCTCCCCGAGCCGGCGGCGCTGCGCGACCTGCTCGCCCGCGTCGCCGCCGACGCGGGTGCCCGACCGGTGCTCGACGGACTCCCGGCCGGCGTCGAGGCCGTACGCCGCGGGGACCTGCTGTTCCTCCTCCACCACGGCCGCGACCCGGTCACCGTCGACGTCCCGGGCACCCACCGCGACCTGCTGACCGACGCGACCGTCACCGACCGACTCACCCTCGGCCGCTACGGCGTGGCGGTCCTCACGGAGCCGGCCTCATGACCGGTACGGGCGTGACCGGTACGGACGGCATCGGTACGGACGGCATCGGTACGGACGTGACCGGTACGGACGGCGTCGGTACGGGCGTGACCGGTACGCCGACGACCCGTACGACGATGACCGGCGGCCCCGTGCACGGCACCTGGGAGCCCGGGCCCGCCGCCCGCTGGGAGGACGCCTTCCTGAGCGGCAACGGCCACCACGGCGCCCTCGTGTTCGGCGACCCGAACGCCGACCGTGTCATCGTCACCCACCACACCCTCGTCCGCCCGGACGGCGACGACGAACACCGCCGGCCACCCCGGCTCGCCGCCGGACTCCCCGCCCTCCAGGACCGCCTGCTGGCCGGGGACACGACCGCCGCGGAGGGCTTCACCGACGGCCGCCCGCTGCACTGGGTACGCCCCTTCCACCCGGCCTTCCAGCTCCGCCTGAACAGGCCCCCGGGCGACACCCGCGCCGCCTGCCGCCGTTCCGTCGACTTCACCACCGGCGAGACGACCGCCACCTGTTCCACCTGGACCAGCCGGGTCTTCGTCTCCCGCGCCGACGACGTCGTCGTCCAGCGCGTCACCGCCCCGCACCTCACCCTCGACCTGTCCCTCGACCCCCGCCTCCCCGGCGCGCCCGCGGGGCTGGGCGTCGGCCACGGCGCCGTCCTCACGCCGGAGGGCGCCCTGCTCAGCCTGCGCGCCCGCTACCCCGGCAGCGACCTGGCGTACACCGGCGTCACCCTGGTCGCCGTCACCGGCGGCACCACGAAACTGGTCCCGCCCGGCATCCTCGTCGAGGGCGCCACGGAGGTGCTGATCCTCACCCGGGTGCGCCGGCACACCGGCGAGCTGGACGTGGTCACCGAGGGCCGCGCCCTGCGCGACCTGCCGGACGGGACGTCGTACGAGGGCCTGCTCGACCGCCACCTCGCCCTCCACCGCACCGCATACGACCGCGTCACCCTCGACCTCGCCGCCGACCCGGCCGAACGCGCCCTGCCGGGCTCCGCGCTGCTCGAACGCCCTCGCTGCACGGCCCTCCTGGAACGGCTCTTCGCGGCCGGCCGCTACCACCTGCTCTCCGCCAGCGGGATGCTCCCGCCCCGCCTGACCGGCCTGTGGACCGGCGACTGGGACACGGCCTGGTCGGGGGCGTTCACCACCAACGCCAACCTCAACCTCCAGACCGCCTCCGCCGCGACCGCCGCCCTCCCCGAAGTCACCGAGGCCCACGCCGCCCTCGTCCACGGGCAGCTCCCGCACTGGCGGGACAACGCCCGTGCCGTCTTCGGCACCCGGGGCGTCGTCGCACCGTCGCACACCGACGGCGAGTCCGGGCACACGTACCACTTCAGCCGCGAGTACCCGCTCCACCTGTGGACGGCGGGCGCCGACTGGCTGCTCAAGCCCCTCGTCGACCACGACGAGACCCGCGGCGGCCACGACCCACGCACCACTGCCGCGCTCGCCGAAGCCGCCCTCTTCTACGAGGACTTCCTCACCCGGACCGACGACGACGGGCGCGTGCTCGTCGTGCCCTCCTACTCACCCGAGAACCGGCCCGCCAACGCCAGTTGGGGCACGGTCAACGCGGCCATGGACCTTTCCGCCGCCCGGCACGCCCTGCTGACCGCCGCCGACCGCCACCCCGAGCACGCCGACCGCTGGCGCGCGCTCGCCGACCGCCTTCCACCGCACCGGACCAACGCCGACGGCGCCCTGGCGGAGTGGGCGTGGCCCGGCCTGGCGGACACCTACGACCACCGCCACCTCAGCCACCTCTACGGCGTCTGGCCGCTCGACGAGATCAATCCGTACGACACGCCCGAACTCGCCCGAGCCGCCCATCGCGCCCTCGAACTGCGCGGCGCCGAGAACGACTCCGCCCACGGCCACCTGCACCACGCCCTGATCGCCGCGCGTCTTGGGGACGGCGACCGGGTCGCCCACGCCCTCGGTCAGGTGCTCGACGGCGACTTCTTCCACGCGTCCCTGATGAGCGCGCACTACCCCCACCGCGACGTCTACAACGCGGACGCCGCGCACGCCCTCCCGGCTGTGCTCCTCGAGATGCTGGTCCAGTCCACCCCCGACCGGCTGGTCCTGCTCCCCGCGCTCCCGGAGAACTGCCGCGAGGGCCGGCTCACGGGCACACGGACCCGGTTCGGAGCGGAACTCGACCTGAGCTGGACGGCCGACGGCACGGTGACGGCCGTCCTGCGCCCGGACCGCACCCACCGCATCGAACTGAGGACTCCCTCCGGCGCCGAACCGCTCGACCTCGCCGCCGGAGAGGACCGCGTCATCAGCGTCAAGGCGCGGTAGCCGCACCGCAACTCCCCCCACCCATGGAAGGAAACCCATGGCACCACGTACCCGCACCCGCACCCTCACCGCCCTGCTGGCCCCGGCCCTCGCGCTCGGCGCCACCGTGGGCCTGGCGTCCGCCCCCGCCCAGGCGGCCGTCTGGAGCTCCTGCGACCAGTGGGGCAACACCAGCCTGAACGGCTACACCCTCTACAACAACATCTGGGGCTCCGGCGCCGGCAGCCAGTGCGTCTGGGCGAACTCCGGTACCAACTGGGGCGTCTGGGCCGACCACCCGAACACCGGCGGCATCAAGTCCTACCCGAACGCCAAGAAGGTGATCAACAAGCCGATCGCCTCCCTCACCTCGCTGACCAGCAGCTACAACGTCACGGTCCCGTCGTCCGGCGCGTACAACACGTCGTACGACATCTGGGACACGGACTACGACTACGAGATCATGCTCTGGGTCAACCACCACGGGGCCGTGGGCCCGCTGGGGAGCCCGCAGGGTTCGGTCACCCTCGGCGGTCACTCCTGGAACGTCTACAAGGGAGACAACGGCGCCAACGAGGTCTTCTCGTTCCTGCGCACCTCGGACTCGAACTCCGGCACCGTCGACATCCTGCCGATCCTGAAGTGGATCAAGAACACCAAGGGCTGGATGGGCAACGAGACCATCGGTGACGTGCAGTTCGGCTACGAGATCACCTCCTCCGCCGGCGGCCTCGACTTCCGTACCGACAACCTGACGATCAGCGGCGGCTGACCCGTACCGCGGCACGGCCGAGGGGCCGGTCCCGCCCGGGACCGGCCCCTCGCGTCCACGTGCGTCTACTCCGCGACCGGTAGTCGCGCCCCGTCCCGCAGGAACAGCGGTATCCGGTCCAGCGGCGCGTCCACCGTCACCGCCGCCCCGCCCTCGTACGTCTCACCCGTCCACGCGTCCGTCCAGCGCGAGTCCGCCGGAAGGTACGCCGTCCGCACCGTGGCCCCGGCCGTCAGCACCGGTGCGACCAGCAGGTCCCGGCCGAGGAGATAGGCGTCGTCGACGCCCCACGCGGCCTGGTCCCCGGGGAACTCCAGGAACAGCGGGCGCATCACCGGCAGTCCCTCCTCGTGCGCCTCGCGCATGACGTCGAGGACGTACGGCTTCAGCCGCTCGCGCAGCCGCAGGTACTTCTCGAGGATCGGGTACGCCTCCTCGCCGTACGACCACACCTCGTTCGGGCCGCCGGTCATGTCCGGGCCCAGCGGCATGCCCGGGTCGCGGAAGCCGTGCAGTCGCATCAGCGGGGACAGCGCGCCGAACTGGAACCAGCGGACCAGCACCTCCCGGTACGCCGGGTCGTCCGGGTCGCCGCCGTGGAAGCCGCCGATGTCCGTGTTCCACCAGGGGATGCCGGAGAGCGCGGTGTTCAGACCGGCGGCGATCTGGCGGCGCAGGGTCGCGAAGTCGGTGCCGATGTCGCCGGACCACAGGGCGGCGCCGTGGCGCTGGCTGCCCGCCCACGCCGAGCGGTTGAGGGTGATCACCTCGTCCACGCCGGCCGCGCGCAGGCCCTCGTCGAAGGCGCGGGAGTTCTCGGCCGGGTACAGGTTCCCGACCTCCAGGCCCGGACCCGCCCAGTAGCGCAGATTCTCCGGGAAGCCCGGCTTCAGCTCGGGTTCGCAGGCGTCCAGCCAGAAGGCCGTGATGCCGTACGGGTCGAAATAGTTCTCCTTGACCTTCGACCACACGAAGTCCCGGGCCTCGGGGTTGGTGGCGTCGTAGAAGGCCACCTGCACCGTCGACGCGACCTCCTTGTCCGGCCAGTCGGCGTGGGCCATCGGGCCGTACTGGGTGCCGATGAAGTAGCCGCTCTGCTCCATGACCGGGTGGTTCTCGGAGAGCGGGGACACCGACGGCCAGACGCTGACCACCAGCTTGATACCCAGCTCGTCCAGCTCACGGACCATGGCCGCCGGGTCCGGCCACTCGGCCGGGTCGAACTTCCACTCGCCCAGGTGCGTCCAGTGGAAGAAGTCGCAGACGATGGCGTCGACGGGCAGCCCCCGCCGCTTGTACTCCCGGGCCACGGCGAGGAGTTCGTCCTGCGTGCGGTAGCGCAGCTTGCACTGCCAGAAGCCCGCCGCCCACGCGGGCAGCATCGGCGTACGGCCGGTCACCGCGCTGTAGCGGCGCTGTGTGTCGGCCGGGGCGCCGGCGGTGATCCAGTAGTCGATCTGGCGGGCCGAGTCGGCGACCCAGCGGGTGCCGTTGTGCGCCAGCTCCACGCGGCCGATCGCCGGGTTGTTCCACAGCAGCGTGTATCCGCGGCTGGAGGTGAGGACGGGGATCGACACCTCGGCGTTGCGCTGGACCAGGTCCACGACCAGGCCCTTCTGGTCGAGGCGGCCGTGCTGGTGCTGGCCGAGGCCGTACAGCTTCTCGTCGTCGTGGGCGGCGAACCGCTGCTCCAGCCGGTGGTACCCGTTGCCGACGGCCGTGTACAGGCGAGGGCCGGGCCACCAGAAGTGGGCGCGTTCCTCGGCCAGCAGCTCGCCGCCGTCCGCGGTCCGCACGAAACGCACCAGCCCCTCGGGCGCGACCTCCACGGTCAGCGCCCCGACGGTCAGTGAGGCGTGCCCGTCCTCGATCTTGACGGCGCTCTCGGTCGCCGGTGCGTCCGGCAGCAGGGCACCCGGGAGCCCCTCCAGCACCGGGCCGCCGAGCCGGGCCCGCACGCGGACCGCGTCCGGCCCCCAGGGCTCGATCCGCACGGTCTCCTGACGGCCGCTCCACTCCAGCGCTCCGTCCCGCTCGCGGAACGTGCCGACGGTGGGGGAGGACTGGGCGAGGCCGACCTTGGGCTGTATCTCGGCAGGCTGGTTCACGAGGCGGCTCCTGGGGGAGTGCGGGGAGAACGCGGACATGGCGGTGCCCTGGCAGGGGCCGAGCGCGGTGCGGAGCGGGGCTACGGAGAGGTCAAGGGCTGGGACCGGACGGGCGCCGGCCCCGAGCTGGCCCGGACCGTCAGCTCCGGTGCGAGCAGCACGACCTCGTCGCTCCCGCGCCCGTCGAGCTTGGCGACCAACTGCTCGACGGCGTGCCGGCCCATCTCCTGCGCGGGCACGGCGACCGAGGTGAGCCGGACCGAGGCCTGGGTGGCGACCTGCTCGGGGCAGACCGCGACCACCGACACGTCCTCGGGCACGGCCCGGCCCTGCTGCCGCAGCAGGGCGAGCAGCGGTTCGACCGCGGACTCGTTCTGGACGACGAAGCCCGTGGTGCCGGGGCGTTCGTCGAAGACGCGGGCGAGGGTCGCGGCCATCGCGTCGTACCCGCCCTCGCAGGGCCGGTGCAGCAGCCGCAGCTCCAGCTCCCGAGCCCGGGTGCGCAGCCCGTCCAGGGTGCGCTCGGCGAAGCCGGTGTGCCGTTCGTAGACGGCGGGCGCCTCGCCGATGACCGCGATGTCGCGGTGCCCCAGCTCCGCCAGGTGCTCCACGCACAGCGCGCCGGTCGCCCGGAAGTCGAGGTCGACGCAGGTCAGCCCGGTGGTGTCGGCGGGCAGACCGATCAGCACCGACGGCTGGTCGGTGCCCCGCAGCAGGGGCAGCCGCTCGTCGTCGAGTTCGACGTCCATCAGGATCATCGCGTCGGCGAGCCCACTGCCGGTGACGCGGCGCACCGCGTCGGGGCCCTCCTCGCCGGTGAGCAGCAGGATGTCGTACCCGTGGGTGCGCGCACTGGTCGCGACGGCGACGGCGATCTCCATCATCACCGGCACGTACATGTCCGTGCGCAGTGGGATCATCAGGGCGATGATGTTCGACCTGCTGCTGGCCAGGGCACGGGCACCGGCGTTCGGGTGGTAGCCGAGCCTCCGGATGCTCTCCTCGACCCGCTGCCGGGTGGTGGTGGAGATGGACCGCTTGCCGCTGAGGACATAGCTCACCGTGCTCGCCGAGACTCCGGCGTGCTGGGCGACCTCGGCGAGGGTGACCATCCAGCTCTCCAAGCTTTGTGAAGCGCTTCGACAGCGCACAGGGTGGACAAGTGCGGGTGAGGGTGGTTCGACAGTAGCCCCAGTGAAGGTGGGTGTCCATAGGGTGTCGAAGCGCTTCGACACCTTTCTTCCGCGCCGTCCCCTCTCCGGGGCATCGGCCGAACGGCCGCACGAAGGGTGGTGGGACCGCCCGGGATCGGGTACATACGATCGGGTAGCACCGACTAGTAACGTACGTCCGCAACTTCGCGTATGACGACCGTCGCGATCTTGATGGGCGTATCTTCCTCCGATGCCGATTCGCGGCGAGGTGAGCCTCATGTCCGCACCAAACACCCCCACCCCCTCCTCCCGACCCACCGTCACCGAACGTGAGGCCCGCGAGGTCGCGGAGGCGGCCCGGGAACAGGACTGGCGCAAGCCCAGCTTCGCCAAGGAGCTGTTCCTCGGCCGTTTCCGCCTCGACCTCATCCACCCCCACCCGCTCCCGGCCGACGAGGACGTACAGCGCGGTGAGGAGTTCCTCGCCAAGCTGCGCGACTTCTGCGAGACGAAGATCGACGGGTCCGTGATCGAGCGCGACGCGCGGATCCCGGACGAGGTGATCACCGGGCTGAAGGAGCTGGGCGCCTTCGGCATGAAGATCGAAACCAAATACGGCGGCCTCGGCCTCACCCAGGTCTACTACAACAAGGCCCTCGCACTGGTCGGATCCGCGAATCCCGCCATCGGCGCGCTCCTCTCCGCCCACCAGTCGATCGGCGTGCCGCAGCCGCTGAAGATGTTCGGCACGCAGGAGCAGAAGGACACCTTCCTGCCGCGCTGCGCCCGCACCGACATCTCGGCGTTCCTGCTGACCGAGCCGGACGTCGGGTCCGACCCGGCCCGCCTGGCGACCGCCGCCGTCCCGGACGGGGACGACTACGTCCTCGACGGGGTGAAACTGTGGACGACCAACGGCGTCGTCGCCGACCTGCTCGTCGTCATGGCCCGGGTCCCGAAGTCGGAGGGGCACAAGGGCGGCATCACCGCCTTCGTGGTGGAGGCCGCATCCGAGGGCATCACGGTCGAGAACCGCAACGCCTTCATGGGCCTGCGCGGCCTGGAGAACGGAGTCACCCGCTTCCACCGCGTCCGCGTCCCGGCCGCGAACCGCATCGGCCCCGAGGGCGCCGGCCTCAAGATCGCCCTGACCACCCTCAACACCGGCCGGCTCTCGCTCCCCGCCATGTGCGTCGGGGCCGGCAAGTGGTGCCTGAAGATCGCCCGCGAGTGGTCGGCGGTGCGCGAGCAGTGGGGCAAGCCGGTCGCGCTGCACGAGGCGGTCGGCTCGAAGATCTCCTTCATCGCGGCGACGACCTTCGCCCTGGAGGCCGTCCTGGACCTCTCCTCCCAGATGGCCGACGAGGACCGCAACGACATCCGTATCGAGGCCGCCCTCGCCAAGCTCTACGGCTCCGAGATGGCCTGCCTGATGGCCGACGAGCTGGTCCAGATCCGCGGCGGCCGCGGCTTCGAGACCGCGGCCTCCCTCGCCGCCCGCGGCGAACGCGCGGTGCCCGCCGAGCAGATCCTGCGCGACCTGCGCATCAACCGGATCTTCGAGGGTTCCACCGAGATCATGCACCTGCTGATCGCCCGCGAGGCCGTCGACGCCCACCTCTCGGTCGCCGGCGACCTGATCGACCCCGACAAGGCCCTGTCGGACAAGGCGCGGGCGGGCGCGCAGGCGGGCGTCTTCTACGCCAAGTGGCTGCCGAAGCTGGTCGCCGGACCCGGTCAGCTCCCGCGCTCCTACGCCGGGTTCCACCCGTCCGGCCACCCCGACCTGTCCGGACACCTGCGCTACGTCGAACGCACCGCCCGCAAGCTCGCCCGCTCCACCTTCTACGCCATGTCCCGCTGGCAGGGCCGGATGGAGACCAAGCAGGGCTTCCTGGGCCGGATCGTCGACATCGGCGCCGAGCTGTTCGCGATGAGCGCCGCGTGCGTGCGCGCCGAGCACCTGCGCGCCGGGGGCGACCACGGCCGCGAGGCCTACCAGCTCGCCGACGCCTTCTGCCGCCAGGCCCGCGTCCGCGTCGAGGAACTCTTCGGCCGCCTGTGGACCAACACCGACGACCTCGACCGCAAGGTCGTCAAGGGCGTGCTGGGCGGCGCCTACGAGTGGCTGGAGCAGGGCGTCGTCGACCCGTCGGGGGACGGTCCGTGGATCGCGGACGCGACGCCGGGCGAGTCTCGGCGAGCCAACGTCCACCGTCCCATCAGGTAGGAGGGCGTACGTCAGCACCCGCCGGGGCTGCCCAGGACCCGGCGCGACGGAGCCCCGCCCGACGGGGACGGGCCCCCACTGAAGCGGAACCCGGGCCGCCGGAGTGTTTCGTGGACGGCTCCGGGGCCTGCCTCGCTGGGGAGGAACCGGGTCCCGCCGGAGTGGTTCGTGAGTGGCTCCGGGGCCTGCCCTGCTGGAGCGGAAGCCGGTCTCACCGGAGCGGACCGGGGGCGGCTCCGGAGCCTGCCCTGCTGGAGTGGAAGCCGGTCTCACCGGAGCGGTTCCGGGGCCGCCCCCCGGCGGGAGGCGCGCTCCGGGCGTCTCGCTGCGGGCGGGCCCGCTCTGCCCGCCGCCCGGCCCGGGCCCCCGCGGCCCCGCGCCCACCCCGCGCGGGCACCGCGACACCCCTGCGAGGGACGCGCTGTCCTCCCGCACGGCGGTTGCGGCAACAATGGGGGGATGAGCGACAGTCCAGCCCCACTCGCCGACCCCCACCTCGTGTACGACCCGGTGGCGGGCGACGGCCCGAAGGACGTGGTGATCCTCGGGTCCACCGGGTCGATCGGGACCCAGGCCATCGACCTCGTGCTGCGCAACCCGGACCGCTTCCGGGTCACCGCCCTGTCCGCCAACGGCGGCCGGGTCGCCCTCCTCGCCGAGCAGGCGTACCGGCTGAAGGCGCGGACCGTCGCCGTCGCCCGCGAGGACGCCGTACCGGCGCTGCGGGAGGCGCTGAGCGCCCAGTACGGCAGTGGGGAGCCGCTCCCGGAGATCCTCGCCGGACCGGACGCGGCCACCCAGGTCGCCGCCTCCGACTGCCACACCGTCCTCAACGGCATCACCGGCTCCATCGGACTCATCCCGACCCTGGCCGCACTGGAGGCGGGCCGCACCCTCGCGCTCGCCAACAAGGAATCGCTCATCGTCGGCGGTCCGCTGGTCAAGGACCTCGCCAAGCCCGGTCAGATCATCCCGGTCGACTCCGAGCACGCCGCCCTCTTCCAGGCGCTGGCCGCCGGCACCCGTGCCGACGTGCGCAAACTGGTCGTCACCGCGTCCGGCGGCCCCTTCCGGGGGCGGACGAGGGAGCAGCTCGCGCGGGTCACCGTCGAGGACGCCCTCGCCCACCCCACCTGGGCCATGGGCCCGGTGATCACGATCAACTCCGCCACCCTCGTCAACAAGGGCCTGGAGGTGATCGAGGCCCACCTGCTCTACGACATTCCCTTCGACCGCATTGAGGTGGTCGTGCATCCCCAGTCGTATGTGCACTCGATGGTTGAGTTCACGGACGGATCGACACTGGCCCAGGCGACGCCCCCCGACATGGGCGGGCCCATCGCCATCGGTCTCGGCTGGCCCGAACGCGTCCCCGGCGCCGCTCCCACCTTCGACTGGAGCAAGGCCTCGACCTGGGAGTTCTTCCCGCTCGACAACGAGGCCTTCCCGTCGGTGAACCTGGCCCGGCACGTCGGGGAGCTCGCGGGCACGGCCCCGGCGGTGTTCAATGCCGCCAACGAGGAGTGCGTCGAGGCGTTCCGCTCCGGCGCGCTGCCGTATCTCGGGATCATGGAGACCGTCACGCGGGTGGTCGAAGAACACGGCACCCCCCGGGCGGGAACCTCGCTCACCGTCGCGGACGTCCTCGAAGCGGAGACCTGGGCCCGCGCCCGGGCCCGGCAACTGGCGGCACAGACGGCGGAGGCCCGTGCATGACGACCCTGATGTTCATCCTCGGCATAGTCGTCTTCGCGGTCGGCCTGCTGTTCTCCATCGCCTGGCACGAGCTGGGGCACCTGTCCACCGCCAAGATGTTCGGCATCCGCGTGCCGCAGTACATGGTCGGCTTCGGGCCGACGCTCTTCTCCCGGAAGAAGGGCGAGACGGAGTACGGGGTCAAGGCCATCCCGTTCGGCGGCTACATCCGCATGATCGGAATGTTCCCGCCCGGCGCCGACGGCCGGCTGGAGGCCCGCTCCACCTCGCCCTGGCGCGGGATGATCGAGGACGCCCGCTCGGCCGCCTTCGAGGAGCTGCAGCCGGGTGACGAGAAGCGCCTGTTCTACACGCGCAAGCCCTGGAAACGCGTCATCGTGATGTTCGCGGGCCCGTTCATGAACCTCATCCTCGCGGTGGTGCTGTTCCTCACCGTCCTCATGGGCTTCGGCATCTCGCAGCAGACCACCACGGTGAGCTCCGTCTCCCAGTGCGTCATCTCACAGAGCGAGAACCGCGACGACTGCACCAAGTCCGACCCGGCCTCCCCGGCCGCGGCGGCGGGCCTCAAGGCGGGCGACAAGATCGTCTCCTTCGACGGCGTGCGGACCGACGACTGGGACAAGCTGTCCAACATGATCCGCGCCAACCCCGGCGAGAAGGTGCCGGTCGTCGTCGAGCGCGCAGGCCAGGAGGTCACCCTCCAGGCGACCATCGCCACCAACCAGGTCGCGAAGAAGGACGCCAACGGACAGATCGTCGAGGGCGAGTACGTCACCGCCGGCTTCCTCGGCTTCAGCGCCGCCACCGGCGTGGTGAAACAGGACTTCGGCCAGTCCGTGACCTGGATGGGCGACCGGATCGGCGACGCCGTCGACTCCCTCGCCGCCCTGCCCGCCAAGATCCCCGCCCTGTGGGACGCGGCCTTCGGCGACGGACCCCGCGAGGCGGACTCCCCGATGGGCGTCGTCGGCGCCGCCCGCGTCGGCGGCGAGATCGCCACCCTGGACATCCCGCCCACCCAGCAGCTCGCCATGTTCGTCATGCTGGTGGCCGGCTTCAACCTCTCCCTGTTCCTCTTCAACATGCTCCCGCTGCTGCCGCTCGACGGCGGCCACATCGCGGGCGCGCTGTGGGAGTCGCTGCGCCGCACCGCGGCCAAGGTGCTGCGCCGCCCGGACCCGGGCCCGTTCGACGTGGCGAAGCTGATGCCGGTGGCCTATGTGGTGGCGGGCGTCTTCGTCTGCTTCACGCTGCTGGTCCTGGTGGCGGACGTCGTCAATCCGGTACGGATCAGTTGACGTACGGACGATCCGAACGATCCGAACGATCCGACGAGAAGCCCGATCCGGGGAGCATGTCCCTCCGGGCCGGGCTTCACGCCGGTCTCCCGGCAGACGGATGCCAAAGGGTGCATCTCCCGTACGCCGTGTGCCCGGCGTTCACGTCGGTGCCGTAATCTCGGAGGCCGGAGCCCGCCGCTGAACGGGGCCGGACCTTGATCCACGACTTGGGGTTGCACAGCAGATGACTGCGATTTCTCTCGGCATGCCGGACGTTCCGACCAGGCTCGCGGAGCGCCGCAAGAGCCGTCAGATCCAGGTCGGGCCCGTGGCGGTGGGCGGCGACGCCCCCGTGTCGGTGCAGTCCATGACCACGACGCGTACGTCCGACATCGGCGCGACGCTCCAGCAGATCGCCGAGCTGACGGCGTCCGGCTGCCAGATCGTGCGGGTGGCCTGCCCGACGCAGGACGACGCGGACGCCCTCGCGGTGATCGCGCGCAAGTCGCAGATCCCGGTGATCGCGGACATCCACTTCCAGCCCAAGTACGTGTTCGCCGCGATCGAGGCGGGCTGTGCGGCGGTCCGGGTGAACCCCGGCAACATCAAGCAGTTCGACGACAAGGTCAAGGAGATCGCCAAGGCGGCGAAGGACCACGGCACCCCGATCCGCATCGGCGTGAACGCGGGGTCGCTGGACCGGCGTCTGCTCCAGAAGTACGGCAAGGCGACGCCCGAGGCGCTGGCGGAGTCCGCGCTGTGGGAGGCGTCGCTCTTCGAGGAGCACGGCTTCCGGGACATCAAGATCTCCGTCAAGCACAACGACCCGGTCGTCATGGTCGAGGCCTACCGGCAGCTCGCCGCCCAGTGCGACTACCCGCTGCACCTCGGTGTCACCGAGGCCGGGCCCGCCTTCCAGGGCACCATCAAGTCGGCCGTCGCCTTCGGCGCGCTGCTCTCCCAGGGCATCGGCGACACCATCCGCGTCTCCCTGTCGGCCCCGCCGGTCGAGGAGATCAAGGTCGGCATCCAGATCCTGGAGTCGCTGAACCTGCGCCGGCGCGGCCTGGAGATCGTCTCCTGCCCGTCCTGCGGCCGCGCCCAGGTCGACGTCTACAAGCTGGCCGAGGAGGTCACCGCCGGCCTGGAGGGCATGGACGTCCCGCTGCGCGTCGCCGTCATGGGCTGTGTCGTCAACGGTCCCGGCGAGGCCCGCGAGGCCGACCTCGGCGTCGCCTCCGGCAACGGCAAGGGCCAGATCTTCGTCAAGGGCGAGGTCGTCAAGACCGTCCCCGAGTCCAAGATCGTGGAGACCCTCATCGAGGAGGCCATGAAGATCGCCGAGCAGATGGAGGCCGACGGCGTGACCTCCGGCGAGCCCTCGGTGTCCGTCGCGGGCTGACCCGGCCCCCGCACCGGCCGCGTCGTCCCAGGGGGCGGCGCGGCATATTCACGGCAGGTACAGTGCGGAGACCAGCAGATCTCAGGGTGAGGCCCCCGCACGTGTTGACGCAGACCACCTCCCGCGTGCTCGAACCGAGCGACCTGGACGCAGCGCTCGCCGTCCTCGACCGCGAGCCGGTCGCGAACGCCTTCGTGACCGCCCGGGTGCGGATCGCCGGCCTCGACCCGTGGCGGCTCGGCGGCGAGATGTGGGGCTGGTACGAGCACGGCATGCTGACGTCCCTGTGCTACGCGGGCGCCAACCTCGTCCCGATCTGCGCCACCCCGCGCGCCGTCCGCGCCTTCGCCGACCGCGCCCGGCGGGCCGGCCGCCGCTGCTCCTCGATCGTCGGCCCCGCCGACACCACCGCCCAGTTGTGGCGACTGCTCGAACCGGGCTGGGGCCCGCCCCGCGAGGTACGCACCAGGCAGCCCCTCATGGTCACCGACCGCATGCCCGCCGACATCACCCCCGACCCCTACGTCCGCCGCGTCCGCAAGGACGAGATGGAGCGGATCATGCCGGCCTGCGTGGCGATGTTCACCGAGGAGGTCGGCATCTCCCCGATGGCCGGCGACGGCGGCCTGCTCTACCAGGCCCGGGTCGCCGAACTCGTCGGCTCCGGCCGCTCCTTCGCCCGCTTCGACACCGACGGCAGGGTCGTCTTCAAGGCCGAGATCGGCGCCGCCACCGACCGCGCCTGCCAGATCCAGGGCGTATGGGTGGCCCCCGAGTACCGGGGCACCGGCCTCGCGGCACCGGGCATGGCGGCCATCCTCCGCTACGCCCTCGCGGACGTCGCCCCGGTGGCGAGCCTGTACGTGAACGACTTCAACACGGCGGCACGACGGACGTACCAGCGGGTGGGCTTCCAGGAGATCGGCGCCTTCATGAGCATCCTGTTCTGAGCCACGACCGGCTCCCAGCACCGGCCCCCGAACGACAGCCCGTACCTCCGCCCCTGTTCAGCGAAGCGCTAGGCTCCCGGCCATGGAGCTCGTGATCGGCCCCTTGGACCTCGCCGCGCACGTGGACGAGGCCCTCGCGGTCCAAGCCGCCGCGTTCGGACTCGGCCCCGACGAGGTGGCCGTCCGCCGCCAGATCGTCCTGCGCCACATGACCCACCCCGGCGCCAGAGCCCTCGGCGCCACCGTCGGCGGCGACCTCGTCGGCTTCGTCTACGGCATGCCCAACGACCGCGCCCACTGGTGGTCCACCGTCGTCGAGCCCTACCTCCGCGCCCAGGGCAACGACACCTGGCTCGACGACTCCTTCGTCATCACCGAACTCCACGTCCACCCCGCCCACCAGAACCGCGGCGCGGGCCGCTCCCTGATCACCACGATCACCGACGCCGCCGCCGAGCCCCGCTCGATCCTCTCCGCGATCGACACCGAGAGCCCCGCCCGCGGCCTCTACCGCTCCCTCGGCTACCAGGACCTCGCCCGGCAGGTCCTCTTCCCCAGCGCCCCCAAGCCGTACGCCGTGATGGGCGCCCCGCTCCCGCTGCGCCGGCCCCGGGACGGGACCTGAG
Organism: Streptomyces pactum; assembly: GCF_002005225.1. Taxonomy (NCBI): domain Bacteria; kingdom Bacillati; phylum Actinomycetota; class Actinomycetes; order Kitasatosporales; family Streptomycetaceae; genus Streptomyces; species Streptomyces pactum. The sequence continues at coordinate 2,524,984 of NZ_CP019724.1, read as the reverse complement.
GCCCGTAACCGATTTCCGCCGGGCTGGACCACCCGGCTAACCTCCTAGCACCATCCTTACGCAGCAGGAGACACGAGAACCATGGCCAACGCACCGGTCCAGCGCATGTCGAAGTTGATGGCGAAGACGCTGCGCGACGACCCGGCGGACGCCGAGGTCCTCAGCCACAAGCTGCTGGTCCGCGCCGGCTACGTGCGCCGCACCGCCGCCGGCCTCTGGAGCTGGCTGCCGCTCGGCAAGAAGGTCCTCGGCAACGTCGAGCGCATCGTCCGCGAGGAGATGGACGCCATCGGCGCCCAGGAGGTCCAGCTCCCCGCCCTGCTGCCGCGCGAGCCGTACGAGGCCACCGGCCGCTGGGAGGAGTACGGCCCCGAGCTGTTCCGCCTCCAGGACCGCAAGGGCGGCGACTACCTCCTCGGCCCCACCCACGAGGAGATCTTCACCCTGCTGGTGAAGGACCAGGCGTCCTCCTACAAGGACCTGCCGGTCATCCTTTACCAGATCCAGAACAAGTACCGCGACGAGGCCCGCCCCCGGGCCGGCATCCTGCGCGGCCGCGAGTTCCTGATGAAGGACTCCTACTCCTTCGACGTCGCCGACGAGGGCCTCGCCGAGTCCTACGCCCTGCACCGCGCCGCCTACCAGCGCGTCTTCGAGCGCCTCGGCCTCGACTACCGCATCTGCGCCGCGACCGCCGGCGCGATGGGAGGTTCCAAGTCCGAGGAGTTCCTCGCCCCGGCCGAGGCCGGCGAGGACACCTTCGCGGACTGCCCGAACTGCGACTTCGCCGCCAACACCGAGGCGATCACCTACGCCCTGCAGCCCGCGGATGCGGCAGCCGTGCCCGCCGCCGAGGACATCCCGACCCCCGACACCCCCACCATCGAGACCCTCGCCGCCTCCCTCGGCGTCCCGGCCTCCGCCACGCTGAAGAACCTCCTCGTCAAGGTCGACGGCGAGATCGTCGCCGTGGGCGTCCCCGGCGACCGCGAGGTCGACCTGGACAAGGTCGAGGCGCACTTCGCCCCGGCCGCCGTCGAGCTGGTCACCGCCGAGGACTTCGTGGGCCGCCCCGACCTGGTCCGCGGCTACGTCGGTCCGCAGGGCCTGGGCGAGAAGGTGCAGTACATCGCCGACCCGCGCGTGGCGCCGGGCACGGCCTGGATCACGGGTGCCAACAAGGAGCACACGCACGCCAGGAACGTCGTGGCGGGCCGTGACTTCGAGGTCGACGCGTACGTCGACGTCGTCGTGGTCCGGGAGGGCGACCCCTGCCCGAAGTGCGGCACCGGTCTCAGGCTGGACCGCGCCATCGAGATCGGTCACATCTTCCAGTTGGGCCGCAAGTACACCGACGCCCTCAAGCTCGACGTCCTCGGCCAGAACGGCAAGCCGGCCCGCGTCACCATGGGCTCCTACGGCATCGGCGTCTCCCGCGCGGTGGCCGCCCTCGCCGAGCAGCACGCCGACGACAAGGGCCTCGTCTGGTCCCAGGAGGTCGCCCCGGCCGACGTGCACGTCGTCGCCGCCGGCAAGGCCCTGCAGACCGAGCTGGCCCTCGAGGTCTCCGGCAAGCTGGCCGCCGCCGGCGTCCGCGTCCTGGTGGACGACCGGGCCGGCGTCTCCCCGGGCGTCAAGTTCACGGACGCCGAACTCATCGGCGTACCCAAGATCCTGGTCGCCGGGCGCCGTTCCGCCGAAGGCGTGGTCGAACTGAAGGACCGCCGCACCGGGGAGCGCGAGGAAGTGACGGTCGAGGAGGCCATCGCCCGCCTCACGGCCTGACATCCCGGGCCACCGTGAGGTGCCCGGCCGGGCGATGACACGGAGAAGGGCGGCGGACGCCGACGTGGTGTCGGGGTGCGCCGCCCTCGGGTGGAACGCGTCGCGCAAGGAGACTCGCGCCGGCATGGCGGTCACCTCGGGTCGCGGTCGAGGTTCGAGGCGGACCAGAGGTAGCCGAGTACGGCCAGTCCCAGGCACCAGGCACCAGGCACCAGGCGACCGCGAGCCAGCCGTTGTGGCCGATCTCGGTGCCGAGGAGCAGTCCGCGGAGGGCTTCGATGGCGCGGGTGAAGGGCTGGTACTCGGCGATCGGCCAGCAGCAGGAGCATGACGGGTGTGAGCAGCGGGTTCAGGGCGAGGGACGGGTAGCGCCGGGCGTGCAGACCGTTCCTTCGGGAACGGTCAGGTCGAAGCCGTCGAGGACGGTCTTGTCGCCGTAGTACTTGCGCAGTTAGTTCGCCGCGATGGCCGGATCGGTCATGACAGGTGCTCCTCAGAGGCTGCGGGCGACGATGTCGCCGTAGGCGGTGGTCGCGTGGATGGCCAGGTCCGCGGCGGCGCCGTCGGTGTTCTTGAGCGTGTTGTGGATCCGGCCGTAGGACGTGCCGGCGTCCAGGGAGGCGCAGACCCCGTGGGCCGCGCCGACCGACACCTCGCCGGCCTCGGTGCGCAGCACGACCGCGCCGCGCACCGCCTCGGAGATCCGGATGTCGCCCTTCGCGGTGCTGATCTCCGCGGGGCCGCCGAGCCGGCCGACGCAGACGTCACCGGCGAGAGTGGCCAGCCGGGCACTCGCGGCCTCGTCGAGCTTGACCGAGCCGTGCGAGCCCTCGAAGGTGACGTCGCCGAGCCGCCCCACGCCGCGGAACTCGGCGCTGGCCGCCTTGGCCTCGACCCGGGAGTCGGCGGGCAGTCGGACGGTCACCTCGATGGAGCCGGAACTGCCGAGCAACCGGTTCGCGGCCGTGGCCTCGACCCGCAGGACCCCGTCACCGTATTCGATCCCGGTCTGCTCCGCTGCCTTCACGTCGCGGCCGTTCGAGGCGTCCGCGGGCGTGACCTCGACCGTGGTGTCGGCCCGGTCGGCGGCGATGAACCGGATGCGCCCGGCGGGGATGTCCAGGACGGTGGAGATCGGGTTGGGGGTGTCGAAGGTCCGCATCGTGCTCTCCTTTGGGCTGCTGCTTTCTGACGCTCGAAACGCTACGTTGCGTTCACGGAACGAGCAACAAAAGCGTTGCGCAGGAAAGTGATAATGGCAGCTAGTAGGCAACTAATCGTTGCAATGATCTTCTCGCCTAATGCAACGAAGGCGGCTCGTTCGTTGCAATGGAGAGAAGGTGAACGCTATGCTGATGGCACTAGGAAGTACGAAGGAGACAGCGATGCCTGGAGGCAGGCTCACTCAGCAGGAGCGTCAGCAGATCGCACTGGGGCTGGCCGACGGCCTCGCCTACGCGGAGATCGCCAGGCGCCTCGACCGCCCGACCTCGACGATCACCCGCGAGGTGATGCGCAACGGCGGCCCCACCGCCTACCGCGCCGACCTCGCCCACCGCGCCACCGAACACCGCGCCCACCGGCGCAGGCGGCCCGCCGCGTCCCGGGGCCCGAGGGTGCCGCCGCAGGCCCACGGGCGGGACGCCGACGCCGTGCGTGAGTACGAGGAGGTGTTCACCACCGTCCTCATGGCCTCGGGCATGCCCAAGATGATGGCCCGGGTCATGGCCTGTCTCACCCTCACCGACTCCGGCAGCCTCACCGCGTCCGAACTCGTCCAGCGCCTCCAGGTCAGTCCGGCGTCCGTCTCCAAAGCGATCTCGTTCCTCGACGAGCAGGCCTTCGTCCGCCGGGAGCGCGACGAACGACGCCGCGAGCGCTATGTCGTCGACGACGACGTCTGGTACCAGTCGACGATGGCCAGTGCCCGGTCCATCGCCCAGGTCGTCGAGACCGCACGGCAGGGCGTAGGCGTCCTCGGCTCCGGCACCCCGGCCGGCGCCCGCCTGGAGAACGTCGCCCGCTTCCTCGACTTCGTCAGCGAGAGCACCGCGCGCGCCGCCGAGCAGGCCCGCGAGGTCCTCCACACGAAAGCCGAGACGTCCGGGCCCACGGCCCCCGACGCGGAGGCGACCCGGTAGGGAGACGGCGCGCTCACCACCGCGTGCGTCGTCTCCCTGCCGCGCCCACCGCCGTCCTACAGCCAGCTCGCGAACTCCAGGAGCAGTTCCGCGTCCTGCTCCCGGCCCACCCGGCGGGCCCGTACGCCCGACTCGACCGCGCGGAACAGCGTCCAGCCGCGCAGCCGTTCCTGGTCCACCTCCAGGGACTCGGCGAGCCGCTTGACCCGCCGCCGGGTCGTCGAGGCGCCCGACGGCTGGGCGATGAGGTCCTCCACCCGGTCCCGCACCAGCCGCGCGAGGTCGAAGGCGCTCTCGCCGACCACCGGGTCCGGACCCACGGCCAGCCACGGCATCCGGTCCCCGGCGAGCACCTTGCTCTGCCGGAACGTCCCGTGCAGCAGTCGAGGCTCGGGCGGCGCGGCCAGCAGCTCCTCGCGGGCCGCGAGCGCCGCGTCGACCAGCGGCGCCACCTCGGCGTCGGCCACCGCGCCCGCCCGCATCGCCTCGGCCTGCCGCCCGGTCCGCTCGGCCACGGTCTCGAAGGGGTGACCGGCGGGCGGCTCGACCCACAGCCGCCGCAGGGTCCCCGCGGCCTCCAGCAACGCCTTCGCCTCCGGCAGCGACCGCACCGACACGTCCGGATGCAGCCGCTCCAGCAGCAGCACGCCCTCCGTGGGCTCCGCTCCGAGCAGTTGTACGGCGCCGAGTCCGCCCCAGTGGGCGAGCGCGGCCCGTTCGCCCTCCGGGCGGGCCCGGCGCGGGGCCAGCTTCAGCACCGCGGGGGTCCCGTCCGCCGTCCGCACCAGGACCACCAGACTGCTGCGGCCGCCGGGCACCTGCACCCGCTCCACGGTCAACTCGCGCACCGCCACGGCCCGCTCCGCCGCTTCGGGCAGCTTCTCCAACCAGTCGTCACCGTCCGGTGCCGTCTCACCGAGCGCCCTGACCAGACGCCGCGGCGGTTCGAAAGCCATGCGCGAGCCGTTCCCTTCCCGTACGGGCAGCCGTACGTGTTACGCGGTCGGAGCCGTCGAAGCGGAAGCCGGGCCGGACGCCGGGTCCGAGCCCGGGTCCGACGCCGCATCCGGTGTCGCGTCCGGCCCCGACCGGCCGTCGGCCCGCTCCGCGAGCCCAGGGAAGGCTACGCTCCCGCCCCGCCAGCGCACCGCCCGGACCGCCGCCTCCCGCAGCGCCCCGGCCGCGGTGGCCCGCCGTTCGCCCTCGGCCGCCCGCACCAGGTCGGAATAGACGCCGGCCACGCGCTCCTCCAGCTCCGCCGCCAGTCGCGCCGCCGCCGCCGAGTCCGGCACCGAGAAGGGCAGTGCGTACCCGGCCGCAGCGGCGACCGGCTCGCCGCCGAGGTCGCGCACCCTGCGCGCCAGCGCGTCCCGCCGCGCCCGGTGCGCGTCGTAGGCCGTCCGGGCCTCGGGGCGCCGCTCCTCGCCGATCCGTCCGCCCACGACCCCGTAGCCGTACACGGCCGCGTGCTCCGCCGCCAGCGCCGCCTGAACGGCGTCCAGCTCCCGGTCCTCGGCCTCGCTCACCCGTCACCCTCCGTCAGCAGATACACGTGCGCCGATCCGGCCGCCGCCACCGAGGCCAGCAACCGCGCCAGCTCGCCCGGCACCTCCAGCAGGGCCCCGGACCGCCGGCCGGCCAGCTCCCGCTCGGCGGCGGCGAGCAGGGCCAGGGCGTCCTTCTCGGCCGCCGGTACGGCAGAGGCGTCGTCCTCCGGGCCGGCGGCCCGCGCGGAGACCGAGGGCGACGCCCCGGGCGAGGCCGCACGCACGGCGCCGAACGCCTCCGCGTGCCGGACGGTCTCCGCGCGCAGCGGCCCCAGCCGTTCCGCCAGCCCCGGATGCGCGGTGATCACCGCCGCGTACCGCCCGGCCAGCTTCTCGCTGTCCCGGGCCGCACGCGCGCGTGCCCGTTCGGCGGCCGGCGGACCGCCCTTCGGGCCGCCGTCGCCCGGAGCGCCGGAACAGCCGACGAGCAGGGCGGCGCCGGCGGCCGACGCGAGCAGGCTCCTTCTGCGCGGCCCCGACGGCGGGCGCGGCGGCGATGAGGAAAACGACACGGCAGACGTCCTCGACAGGCTCGTACGGAAGCGACGGCAAAGCGACGGGCGAGCGGCGGGGTCCCGCGGTGCGGCCTGCCCGTGATCACGGTACCCGGGCCCCGGCCGGGCACCACTCATCGGCGCCGCCGGTCCGGGGTGGACGGCAACACCCCCCGGGACCGGATACCCTTTGACCAGACACGCGCACCGTCCCACAACAGCACACGCGGCCGAGGAGTCACCCGGATGAGCACCACCCAGAGCGAGAGGCTGCGAGAGCTGCTGGAGCCGCTCGTCGCCTCCCAGGGCCTGGACCTCGAAGAGATCGCGGTGGACTCGGTCGGCCGCAAGCGTGTGCTGCGTGTCGTCGTCGACTCCGACACCGGCGCGGACCTGGACCGCATCGCCGATGTGAGCCGCGCGCTCTCGGCGAAGCTCGACGAGACCGACGCGATGGGCGAGGGGGAGTACACCCTCGAGGTCGGCACCCCGGGCGCGGAGCGCTCCCTCACCGAGCACCGCCACTACGTGCGCGCCACGGACCGCCTGGTGCGGTTCCAGCTCCACGAAGGCGGCGAACTGGCCGCCCGCATCCTCGCCGTGGACGACGACGGACTCGACCTCGAAGTGCCGGGAGTCAAGGGCCGCAAGGCCACCACCCGCAGACTCGCCTTCGCCGACATCGACAAGGCGCGCGTCCAGGTCGAGTTCAACCGCAAGGACGACGGCGGCGGCAAGAACGACAAGAACGACAAGAACGTCAAGAACGACAAGGAAGAGGAGGAGGCGTAGCCGTGGACATCGACATGAGCGCCCTGCGGGGCTTGGTGCGGGAGAAGGAGATCTCCTTCGACCTGCTGGTCGGAGCGATCGAGTCGGCCCTCCTCATCGCCTACCACCGCACCGAGGGAAGCCGCCGGCACGCGCGCGTGGAGCTCAACCGGGACACCGGGCACGTGACCGTGTGGGCGAAGGAGGACCCCGACGACCTCGAAGAGGGCCAGGCGGCCCGCGAGTTCGACGACACGCCGTCCGACTTCGGCCGTATCGCCGCCACCACCGCCAAGCAGGTCATCCTGCAGCGGCTGCGCGACGCCGAGGACGACGCGACGCTCGGCGAGTACGCCGGCCGGGAGGGCGACATCGTCACCGGCGTGGTCCAGCAGGGCCGCGACCCGAAGAACGTGCTCGTCGACATCGGCAAGCTGGAGGCGATCCTGCCGGTGCAGGAGCAGGTGCCGGGGGAGACCTACCCGCACGGCCTGCGGCTGCGCTCGTACGTCGTCCGGGTGGCCAAGGGCGTGCGCGGTCCCTCCGTGACGCTGTCCCGCACGCACCCCAACCTGGTGAAGAAGCTGTTCGCCCTGGAGGTCCCGGAGATCGCCGACGGTTCCGTCGAGATCTCCGCGATCGCCCGCGAGGCCGGCCACCGCACCAAGATCGCCGTACGCTCCACCCGCTCGGGCCTGAACGCCAAGGGTGCCTGCATCGGCCCCATGGGCGGCCGGGTGCGCAACGTCATGGGTGAGCTGAACGGTGAGAAGATCGACATCGTCGACTGGTCGGACGACCCGGCCGAGATGGTGGCGAACGCGCTCTCCCCGGCCCGCGTCTCCAAGGTGGAGGTCGTGGACCTGGCCGCCCGCTCCGCGCGTGTGATCGTGCCCGATTACCAGTTGTCGCTGGCGATCGGCAAGGAGGGCCAGAACGCCCGCCTCGCGGCCCGGCTGACCGGCTGGCGGATCGACATCCGGCCGGACACCGAGCAGCCGTCGGAGCAGTCGTCCGACCGCCCGTCGGCGGAGCGCGGGGAATAGATCCAAGCCGCACGGCGCTGAGATCACGACAGTCTTGCGTGCGGCGTGTGTTCGATTCTTGCCCCGAAGGGGTGAGGTCGGTCCGGGGAGGTAGACTTAGAAGTGTCTGGCCGGACACGTACCCGAGCCTGCCCTGAGCGCACCTGCGTGGGCTGCCGGGAGCGAGCGGTCAAGAGCGAGCTGCTGCGCACCGTGGCGGTCGAGGGTAAGTGCACCCCCGATCCACGCGGTACGCTGCCCGGCCGGGGTGCTTACGTGCACCCCGCACCGGTCTGTGTCGACCAGGCAGTGCGCCGCAAGGCGTTCCCGCGGGCGCTCCGCGTCCCGGGACCGCTCGACGTAAAGGCGTTGCGCCGCTACGTGGAGCAGGCACAGGGTTGCTGACAGCAGCATGTAGGCAACGTGCCAACGAAGACGAGCCGCGCGGAACCCCGTGCGGCCTGGTACCTCGCGAAGTGAAAGCAGGTCGAGATTGCGATGAGCACTCGATGAGTACGCGATGAGTACGCCCATGAACTAGCGACGGTCCGGACGCAACCCGGACCTCAGAGGAGCGAAGTGGCTAAGGTCCGGGTCTACGAACTCGCCAAGGAGTTCGGTGTCGAGAGCAAGGTCGTCATGGCCAAGCTCCAGGAGCTCGGTGAGTTCGTCCGTTCGGCGTCTTCGACGATCGAAGCGCCCGTAGTACGCAAGCTGACAGACGCATTCCAGCAGGGCAGTGGCAACGGCCGGTCCGCCGGCCGTCCCGCGGCCCCGAAGAAGGCCGCCCCCAGGCCCGCGGCGCCGTCCCCGGCACAGGCCGCAGGCCCCTCCCCCGCCGCGAAGGCACCGGGGGACCGTCCGGCCGCCCCGCGGCCGCCGGCCGCGCCCAAGCCCGCGGCTGCCCAGCAGCCCGAGGCTCCGGCGGCTCCCGCGCCGTCCCAGGCGCAGTCCCAGGGTCAGCGTCCGACGCCGGGCCCGAAGCCCGCGCCGCGTCCGGCCCCGGCCGCCCCGGAGTTCACCGCTCCGCCGGCCGCCCCGGCCGCTCCCGCCGCCTCGACTCCGGCTCCGGCCGGACCGAAGCCCGGCGGCGCGCGTCCCGGTGCCCCCAAGCCCGGTGGCGCCCGTCCGTCCGGTCCGGGTCAGGACCGCGGTCAGGACCGCGGTCAGCAGGGCGGCCAGGGCCGTCCCGGTGGCCAGCGTCCCGGCGCCCCGGCGCAGCGTCCCGGAGGCCGCCCCGGCGGCCCGCGTCCGGGTAACAACCCCTTCACCTCCGGCGGCAACGCCGGCATGGCGCGCCCGCAGGCGCCCCGCCCGCAGGGCGGCCCGCGCCCGGGTGGTCCCGGTGCCCCCGGCGCCGGTCCCCGTCCGCAGGCTCCCGGCGGCCAGGGCGGCGGTCCTCGTCCCCAGGCTCCGGGCGGCAACCGTCCGAGCCCCGGCTCGATGCCGCGTCCGCAGGGCGGTCAGGGCGGCGGTCCCCGTCCCGGCGGCGGTCCGCGTCCCAACCCCGGCATGATGCCGCAGCGTCCGGCTGCCGGTCCCCGTCCTGGTGGCGGTCCCGGTGGCGGTCGTGGTCCGGCCGGTGCCGGTCGTCCCGGCGGCGGCGGTCGTCCCGGTGGCGGCGGCGGCTTCGCCGGTCGTCCCGGCGGCGGTGGCGGCGGCGGTCGTCCCGGTGGCGGCGGCGGTTTCGCCGGTCGTCCCGGTGGCGGTGGCGGCTTCGGTGGCGGCGGTGGCCGTCCCGGCTTCGGCGGTCGTCCCGGTGGTCCGGGTGGCCGTGGTGGCACGCAGGGCGCCTTCGGCCGTCCCGGCGGTCCCGCGCGTCGCGGTCGCAAGTCGAAGCGGCAGAGGCGTCAGGAGTACGAGGCCATGCAGGCCCCGTCGGTCGGCGGCGTGATGCTGCCTCGCGGCAACGGCGAAGCCATTCGCCTGTCGCGCGGTGCGTCGCTCACCGACTTCGCGGAGAAGATCAACGCCAACCCGGCGTCGCTCGTCGCGGTCATGATGAACCTCGGTGAGATGGTCACCGCGACCCAGTCCGTCTCCGACGAGACGCTCCACCTTCTCGCCGGCGAGATGAACTACACGGTTCAGATCGTCAGCCCGGAGGAGGAGGACCGCGAGCTGCTCGAGTCCTTCGACCTGGAGTTCGGCGAGGACGAGGGCTCCGAGGAGGACCTGGTCGTCCGTCCGCCGGTCGTGACCGTCATGGGTCACGTCGACCACGGTAAGACCCGGCTGCTCGACGCCATCCGCAAGACGAACGTCATCGCGGGCGAGGCCGGCGGCATCACGCAGCACATCGGTGCCTACCAGGTCGCGACCGAGGTCAACGAAGAAGAGCGCAAGATCACCTTCATCGACACCCCGGGTCACGAGGCGTTCACCGCCATGCGTGCCCGTGGTGCGCGGTCGACCGACATCGCGATCCTGGTCGTCGCGGCCAACGACGGCGTCATGCCGCAGACGGTCGAGGCGCTCAACCACGCCAAGGCGGCCGAGGTCCCGATCGTCGTCGCGGTCAACAAGATCGACGTCGAGGGTGCCGACCCGACCAAGGTGCGCGGTCAGCTCACCGAGTACGGGCTGGTGGCCGAGGAGTTCGGCGGCGACACGATGTTCGTCGACATCTCCGCCAAGCAGGGTCTGAACATCGACTCGCTGCTGGAGGCCGTGGTCCTCACGGCCGACGCCTCGCTCGACCTGCGGGCCAACCCCACGCAGGACGCGCAGGGCATCTCGATCGAGTCCCGTCTCGACCGCGGCCGCGGTGCCGTGGCGACGGTCCTCGTGCAGCGAGGCACCCTGCGGGTCGGCGACACGATGGTGGTGGGCGACGCCTACGGCCGCGTCCGCGCCATGCTCGACGACAACGGCAACAACGTCGCCGAGGCCGGTCCGTCGACGCCGGTCCAGGTCCTGGGCCTGACCAACGTCCCGGGTGCCGGTGACAACTTCATCGTGGTCGAGGAGGACCGTACGGCCCGCCAGATCGCGGAGAAGCGCGCCGCCCGCGAGCGGAACGCCGCGTTCGCCAAGCGCACGCGCCGCGTGTCGCTGGAGGACCTGGACAAGGTGCTCAAGGCCGGCGAGGTCCAGCAGCTCAACCTCATCATCAAGGGTGACGCTTCCGGTTCCGTCGAGGCCCTCGAGTCCTCGCTGCTCCAGTTGGACGTCGGCGAAGAGGTCGACATCCGCGTCCTGCACCGCGGCGTCGGTGCGGTCACGGAGTCCGACATCGACCTGGCGATGGGCTCCGACGCCATCGTGATCGGCTTCAACGTGCGCGCCGCGGGGCGTGCCGCGCAGATGGCCGAGCGCGAGGGTGTGGACGTCCGGTACTACTCGGTCATCTACCAGGCGATCGAGGAGATCGAGGCGGCCCTCAAGGGCATGCTCAAGCCGGAGTACGAAGAGGTCGAGCTCGGTACGGCGGAGATCCGCGAGATCTTCCGCTCGTCCAAGCTGGGCAACATCGCGGGTGTTCTCATCCGCTCCGGCGAGGTCAAGCGCAACACCAAGGCGCGACTCCTGCGCGACGGCAAGGTCATCGCGGAGAACCTCAACATCGTGGGGCTGCGTCGCTTCAAGGACGACGTCACCGAGATCCGCGAAGGCTTCGAGGGCGGTATCAACCTCGGAAACTTCAACGACATCAAGGTCGACGACGTCATCGCGACGTACGAGATGCGCGAGAAGCCGCGGGTGTAACAGCCCCGACTTCCGAGACGGTGCGGTCCGGGGCCGGTCGGCGGAGCACAATATCCGTCGATCGGCCCCGGCCGTCCGTTGTACGGTTCTGATGTGCCCGCCACATGGATGGCGGGGCCATCGATCCCGGACCGGCGGGTGAACCGGTTACACATGTATGTGGGGACGCTGTCCTTCGACCTCCTCCTCGGCGACGTACATTCGCTGAAGGAGAAGCGCTCCGTCGTCCGCCCGATCGTCGCCGAGCTCCAGCGGAAGTACGCGGTGAGCGCGGCGGAGGTGGACCACATGGACCTCCACCGGCGGGCGGTCGTCGGCCTGGCCGTGGTGTCCGGCGACGCGGGGCACCTCAGCGACGTACTCGACCGGTGTGAACGACTGGTGGCCGGGCGCCCCGAGGTGGAGCTGCTGTCCGTCAGGCGGCGCTTCCACGGCGACGACGACTGACCAGAAAGCGCACGAGAAGCGCAGACGAAGAAAGAGAACGGGAGACGGACCAGTGGCCGACAACGCGCGGGCGAAAAGGCTGGCGGACCTCATCCGAGAGGTGGTGGCCCAGAAGCTGCAGCGCGGGATCAAGGACCCGCGGCTCGGCTCGCACGTCACCATCACGGACACCCGGGTCACGGGTGACCTGCGGGAGGCGACCGTCTTCTACACGGTGTACGGGGACGACGAGGAGCGCGCGGCCGCGAGCGCCGGCCTGGAGAGCGCCAGGGGCATCCTGCGCTCCGAGGTCGGCAAGGCGGCGGGCGTGAAGTTCACGCCGACCCTGACCTTCGTCATGGACGCCCTCCCGGACACCGCCCGGAACATCGAGGACCTGCTCGACAAGGCGCGCCAGTCCGACGAGAAGGTGCGCGAGGTGTCCGCGGGCGCCGCGTACGCCGGTGAGGCGGACCCGTACCGCAAGCCGGGCGAGTCCGAGGACGAGGCCGCGGCCGTCGAGGCCGACGAGGCCGACGAGACGGACGACACCGCTAAATGACCGAGAAGCCCTCCACGCCCGACGGCCTTGTCATCGTCGACAAGCCGTCGGGCTTCACTTCGCACGACGTCGTCGCCAAGATGCGGGGCATCGCCCGCACCCGCCGCGTCGGGCACGCCGGCACGCTCGACCCCATGGCGACGGGCGTCCTGGTCCTCGGCGTGGAGCGGGCGACCAAGCTCCTCGGGCACCTGGCCCTGACCGAGAAGGAGTACCTGGGCACGATCAGGCTCGGGCAGACGACGCTCACCGACGACGCCGAGGGCGAGATCACGAGGTCGCTGGACGCCTCGAAGGTCACCCGGGACGCCGTCGACGCCGCCGTCGCCAAGCTGACCGGCGACATCATGCAGGTGCCGTCCAAGGTCAGCGCCATCAAGATCAACGGTGTGCGCTCCTACAAGCGGGCGCGCGAGGGCGAGGAGTTCGAGATCCCCGCCCGCCCCGTCACCGTCTCCTCCTTCGCGGTGTACGACGTCCGGGACGCCGTCGCCGAGGACGGCACCCCGGTGCTGGACCTGGTGGTCTCGGTGGTCTGCTCCTCCGGCACCTACATCCGCGCCCTCGCCCGCGACCTGGGCGCCGACCTGGGCGTCGGCGGCCACCTCACCGCCCTGCGCCGCACCCGCGTCGGCCCGTACAAGCTGGACGCGGCGAAGACGCTGGACCAGCACCAGCAGGAACTCACCGTCATGCCGATCGCGGAAGCGGCCACCGCCGCCTTCCCGCGCTGGAACGTGGACGTCAAACGGGCGCGGCTGCTCATCAACGGCGTGCGGCTGGAGATGCCCGACACGTACGCGGGCGCCGGTACCGTCGCCGTCTTCGACCCCGAGGGCCGCTTCCTGGCGCTCGTGGAGGAGCACCGGGGCAAGGCGAAGAGCCTGGCCGTGTTCGGCTGAGCCGGCCCGCCGTCGGGCTCCGCCCGTGGAGCGGCGATCACGGGGACTTCCATCGTCGCCGCTCCACGGTCCCCCTCGGTTCCCCCACCACCTAGGGTGTATCCAACCCTCCCTTCCTGTTCACCCGTCCGGACAGGCGCTCGGAGTGAACCGGGGGAGTGGAAGGGGGCGCGTTCACCACGGGATCTGTCCCACTGATCATCACGCGCCTACCGTCGAACACACAGCACGGGTGTACGGCGGGGAGGTTCGACGATGGCGTCGCGGAACCGGTCCCGGGAGGCGGCGGGCGGCAGGGCGGAACAGCGGCCCCTGGGCGGCTTCCGGGACGCGCGCGGTGGGCCCCCGGCCGTCCGGGAAGCCGGTCCGGCGCGCTGCGCGCCCGACGACGCGCTGATCCGCGTCCACGACCTCGCGGGCCGTCCCCGGGGCACCGGTTTCGCCGCCGACCACCACGGCACGGTGATCACCAGCCACGAGGCGGTCGACGGCCTGTCCCGGCTGGTGCTGAGCGGCGCCGGGGACCGCCGCCGTGTCGTGGCGGCCGCGGACGTGACCCCGCTGCCCGCGCTCGGCCTGGCCCTCGTGCGCACCGAGGGCCTCGGTGTCGAGCCGCTGCCCGTCACGGTGCGGGGCAGGGTCGAGGCCGGGACGTACGTCCGGATCGCCGCCGGTGGCTGGCGCGAGGCCCGGGTCCTCGGCGCCACCGACGTCACCTACACGGCCACCGACCGCTTCCACGTCCTCGGCGACGCCCTGGAGCTCGCGCTCGGCACATCGGGGCGGGACGCGCTGCGGCTGGGGGGTGGCGCGGCCGGCGGACCGGTGCTCGACGTCGCCACCGGCACGGTCGTCGGCGTCCTCGGCACCGCCCTGAGCTCCGGACACAGCGACGTCGGCTTCGCCGTGCCCCTGCTGCCCGCGCCCGGCCCGCTCGCCGACCTGCTCGCCGAGAACGCGGCGACGGTCCCGGCGTACGGCGCCGACCTCAACCTGGCCGGCGTACTCGCCCTCACGGCGGTCTCGGTGGGGCAGGACGGCCCGTCGGGAGCGGCGGTGGGGGAGCGGCGCACGGGCGCGGGGCTGAGCGCGAGGGCGGACGACGGTACGGGGCCGATGGGTGAAGGAGCGGGCCCCGGCTCCGTTCCAGGCCCCGTGGAGCCGGTCGAACGGGCGGCCACGGCACGAGAGTTCGCCGCCTTCGCCGTGAGCCGCGCCAGTGTGCTCGGGCTGGTCGGCGCGCCCGGCAGCGGCCGTACGACGGAGCTGGCGGCCCTCGCCTCCCGCCGCGCGCTGGGGACGGAACCGGCGCCCACGCTGTGGTTGCGCGGCGCCGATCTGCGGGACGACGACATGTCGTTGGCGGACGCGGCGCGCAGGACGCTGGCCCGGGCCGCCCGCATCGTCGCCGCCTCGGACCGCTCCCGCCCCGCCGGCCTCGGCGACATCACCCCGGACCGCCTCGCCCACCTCGCCCGCACCGCCGGGCGCCCCCTCCTGCTGCTGCTCGACGGCCCCGAGGAGATGCCGCCCGTCCTCGCCCACCGCCTCCCCGAGTGGACCGAGGGCACGGTGACATGGCTGCGGGAGACGGGGGCGCGGCTCGTGGTGGCCTGCCGGGCGGAGTACTGGGAACGGGCGGGGGCGGAGTTCCCCGGGGAGCTGTTGTACGGGACGGTGGCGGAGGAGCGTTCGCCCGGGCCGGTTGCCCGGGTGCCGCGGTGCGGCTCCGCCGCGGAGGCGTCGTGGTCCGGCTCGTTCGCGGCGGCGTCGCCGTCCGGCCCGGCGGCCGTGGGCGAGCGGCGGTCCGGGCAGGTCGTGGGCGTGCCGTCGCCCCGGGCGGTTGCCGCCGGGGAGCCGTGGCCCGGGTCGGCGTTCGAGGGCTCGTGCCCGTGGCCGGACGTCGCGGAGGAACCGCCGTCCGGGGTGGTCGGTGGAGGGCCTGGGCCCGGGTCGGCGGGCGCAGGGTCGGAGGGGTCGTCCGGGGTGGTCGGTGGGGGACCGGGGCCGGGTCCCGCGGATACCGGGCGCAGGCCGTCGACCGAGGCGGCCGGTGGAGGGGTGCGGCCGTCTCTCGTCGACCGTGCGCCGGAGCTGTCGTCCGGGGTGGCCGGCGGACGGCCGAGGCGGGCGGGGGCGGACGGCGGACTCCCGCCGTCCGGGGCGGTAGCCCCTGAAGGGCGGCCGGAATCCGCCGGGCCCGGGTCCGCATCCCTCGGCGTGGGTCTCCCGCCCTGCGTCCGCCTGGGCGACCTGCCGGACGACGAGGCCCGGCAGGCGCGCGCACGCTACCGCGTACCGGAAGGCGCCCTCGCGGACCCGGACGGCCGCCACCCCCTCACCCTCCGCCTGCTCTTCGAGGTCCACCAGGCCATTCCCGGCGCCCCGCCCCCCGTCCGCGTCGACCGGGACGCGGTCTTCGCCGCCTACCTGGACCTGATGTGCCTGCGCGTCGCGATCCGCCTGGCCGGGGAGAACGGCCTGCACGGCACCGCCGTACGCCGTCTCGCGGCCAAGGTCTCCGGACAGGTCCACGAGGCGGCCCGGCGCAGTCTCGGCCCGGGCCAGGGCGAGCTGGACCGGGAGTCGTTCGAGGCGGTGTTCCCGTGGGGACCGGCACCCGCCCGGCTCGGCGGCGGCACCGGCTGGGCGACGGCCGTACTCGGCGAGGGCCTCCTCGTGCCCGCCGGCCGCGGCTACCGCTTCGCGCACGAGGAACTCGCCGACTGGATCCAGGGCACGCACCTCGACCTGGACGAGGCCCTGCGCGTGCTCGTCCACCGCCGCGGCATGCCGCACGACACGCACTCCGTCCCCGTGCCGCGCCACCGCATCGGCCCCGTCGCCGAGGCCCTGCTGCTCCTCGCCCGCCAGTACGGCGTACCCCAACTCGCACTGACCCTCGAGGAGGTGGTGAACGCACTCGACGCCGACCCGCGCTCCTGGTGGGCCGCCCGGCTGCTCGCCGAGGTGCTGACGCGCGTGCCGGACGCCACTCCGTACACAAACGTGCTGCGGCTGCTGGCCGACGGCATCGCGCAGCGGCGGGTCGAAGGACAGGCCGCACCGGGGGAGTTCGGGCCCGCCTTCTGGACGGCCCTGCGACTGCCGGAGGCCACGCGCCTGGACCTACTGCGCCGCCTCGTCCTCGCCGACGGCCCCCCGCACCGGCCCGGCCCCCGCCACCTCGACACCGTCGCCGGACTGCTCGCCGCCGACCCCGCGGCGGTACAGCCGCTTCTCGTCCGCTGGTTCGACGACGAACGGCCCCTGCCCGCCGCCCCGCACGCGACCGTCGCGACGGCCGCACAGGCACTGCTGCATACGCACCGCCACCGCGGCCTGGACGGTCTCACCGAGGTACTCGTCGACAGCACGCACCGAAGGGCCGAAGAGCTGCTCACCGTCCTGGCCGAGGAGGAGCCGTCCGCCCTCTGCCGGGCCGTCGAGCGGTGGGCGCGCGACGAGCGGCCCGCGCGGCGGACGGCGGCGGTTGCCCACGGCCTGCGCACCGCCCCCCACGCACGCACCGCCGCCGACCGCACCCTGCTCCGCCACGCCGCCCTGGTCCTGCTCGCCGACCCCGCCGACAGCGCCCTGCGCGGCGGCGCGCTCGCCCTGCTCGTCCAGGACCCGGGCAGCCGCGACCGTCACCTCACGCGGGCGCTGGGCCACTTCGCGGCGGGCGATCCGTACCTCCCGCCGAGCGCGGTGGCCGCCGCCCTGCCGACCCATCCGGAGCCCGTCCTCGACGCCTTCCGGGCCCGGCTGCGCGGCCCGGACGCGGGGGAGGCGCTGCGCAGGCTCGCCGACGCCACCACGCCCGCGCTGGCCCGCCGGGTGGCCGTACTCGTCGGGGAGGCCGTGGCGGAGCGCCCGGAAACCGCCGGGCACGTGGCCGCGTACGTCGACCGGCGCCTCGACCGGGATCCCGCCGCCCGCCCCGTACTGCACCCCCTGGTCACCGGCCTGCTGGACGACGGTCCCGAACCGGTGCGGGCCGCGCTCGCCGGCGTCCTGGCCGCCGCCGGCGCCCCCGGCCGCGGCCCGCTCCGCCGCGAGCTGCGCGAACACCTCCTGGACCACGAGCGGGACCCCGCCGTCCTGGACGCCCTGCTGCACGCGGCCGCCCAGTGCGGCGACGACCCGCGCGCCCTCGTGCACCGCACCGGGCTCCTCCTCGTCCGCACCCCGGACGGCGCCACCCGCTTCGACCGCGGCCTGGTCGACCTGGCCCGCCACCTCCCGGGTTTCGCCGCCCGCGTCACCGGCTGGCTGGCCGACGCACCCCAGGACTGGGCCGCTCTGGTGGGCCCCAGCGCCCGCCGCACCATCGAGAACCTCGCGGGCGCACGGGTCCCCGCGTGAGCCGGTCCGGCGCCCGCGGCGTGCACCCGGTCACAGCTCCGATGCCGATGCGGGCGGGAGCCGGACGGCATGGCACCCTTAGACCTGCGTAAGAGGCACCCACGGAAACCACCGAGGAGCAGACACAGTGCAGCGCTGGCGTGGCTTGGAGGACATCCCCGAGGACTGGGGACGCAGCGTCGTCACCATCGGCTCCTACGACGGTGTCCACCGCGGGCACCAGCTCATCATCAAGCACGCCGTGGACCGCGCCCGCGAGCTGGGCGTACCCGTCGTCGTCGTCACCTTCGACCCGCACCCCAGCGAGGTCGTCCGCCCCGGCAGCCACCCGCCGCTGCTCGCCCCGCACCACCGCCGCGCCGAACTGATGGCGGACCTGGGCGTGGACGCGGTGCTGGTCCTCCCGTTCACCAAGGAGTTCTCGAACCTGTCCGCGGCCGACTTCGTGGTCAAGGTCCTGGTGGACCGGCTGCGTGCCAAGGCGGTCGTCGAGGGCCCCAACTTCCGCTTCGGCCACAAGGCCGCGGGCAACGTCGAGTTCCTCTCCGAGCAGGGCAAGGTCTACGACTTCGAGGTCGAGGTCGTCGACCTGTACGTGACCGGTGACGCGGGCGGCGGCGAGCCGTTCTCCTCGACGCTGACCCGCCGCCTGGTCGCCGAGGGCGACGTCGCGGGCGCCGCGGAGATCCTGGGCCGACCGCACCGCGTCGAGGGCGTCGTCGTCCGGGGCGCCCAGCGCGGCCGGGAGATGGGCTTTCCCACGGCCAACGTCGAGACCCTCCCGCACACCGCCATCCCGGCCGACGGCGTCTACGCCGGGTGGCTGCACGCCCAGGGCGAGGCGATGCCGGCCGCGATCTCCGTCGGCACCAACCCGCAGTTCGAGGGCACCGAGCGCACGGTGGAGGCGTACGCCATCGACCGCGTCGGCCTCGAACTGTACGGCCTGCACGTCGCCGTGGACTTCCTCGCCTTCGTGCGGGGCCAGGCGAAGTTCGAGACGCTGGACGCGCTTCTCGTGCAGATGGCCGACGACGTCGACAGGTGCCGCGACATCGTCGCGGCGGACGACGCCCGGCGGTCCTGACGGCCAGACCGACGCCGTAGGCCACCGCATCGCGTAGCGGGCCGGGGAGAGGCACGTGCGGTCTGGTGGTTCGTGGCCGGGTGGGTCGGTTCGGCCGCCGTGCGGCAGTGGCGTCACGGCGACGCCGTACCGTGCGGCCCGCCGGCCGGGCGCGGCAGTAGCCTCCTCGTCCGCCTGTGCCCGCCGTGCCCGCCGTGCCCGCCCGGGTCAGTTCGGCCGGCGCCCGACCGCGGCGTCCCCCGTCCCGGCCGCCGGCTGCTCCGCCCGGGCCCAGTGGCAGGCGACCTGGGCCGCGTCGCCGCCGCGCAGGATCTCCAGCTCCCGGTGCCGGCACGCGTCGGCGACCCCGGCTCGTTCTGCCTCGCCACCGGCCAGGATCTGGCAGCGGACGTGGAAGCGGCAGCCGGCGGTGACGTGCGACGGATCCGGGGGTTCGCCCGACAGCACGACCGGAGCGCCGGGTGCCTCCGGCAGGACGGACAGCAGGGCCTGGGTGTACGGATGCCGGGGGGCCGTCAGCACCTGCTCCACCGCGCCCGTCTCGACGATCCGGCCGAGGTACATCACCGCGACCCGGTCGGCGATGTTCCAGGCCAGACCCAGGTCGTGGGTCACCACCAGCGCGGACAGGCCGAGCTCGGTGCGCAGCCGCAGCAGCAGCGCGAGGATCTCGCCGCGCACCGACGCGTCGAGGGAGGCCACCGGTTCGTCGGCGACGAGGAGTTCCGGTTCCAGGACCAGTGCGCCCGCGATCACCACCCGCTGGCGCTGGCCGCCGGACAGCTCGTGCGGGTAACGCAGGAAGAAGCGCTCCGGCGGACGCAGCCCGGCACGGGACAGCGCCTCGGCGACCGCCGTTCGCTCGTCCCCCGCGTGACCGTGGATGCGCAGACCCTCGGCGACGACGTCGTACACCGTGTGCCGCGGGTTCAGTGAGCCGCTCGGGTCCTGGAGGACCAGTTGGGCCCGCCTGCGGTACGCCTTCAGCGCGCGGGCGGAGCGGGGGAGCGGTGCGCCGTCGAAGGTGACGCGGCCCGCGGTGGGCGGGACCAGGCCGAGCAGACAGCGGGCGAGGGTCGTCTTCCCGCAGCCCGACTCGCCGACCAGCGCGACGATCTCGCCCCGCCCGATGTCGAGATCGACCCCGTCCACGGCCCGGGCGGCGGGCGCTCCGCGCCGGCCGGGGAAGGCGACCCGCAACCCCTCAACGCTCAACAGCGAAGACGCGGTGCTCGTCGGCGGATTCCTCGTCGTCGGAGTGCTCGTCATGGGGTGCTGCTCCTCACTCCCTCGTCCCGCGCCGGCGGAGTGCCGCCGGACGCCGTGCCGCCGGACGTCGTGTCGTCGGCGGGCGGTGTGCCGGTGCCGTCGGACCCCACGTGCACGCACGCCGCCCACCGGTCCGCGCCCGCCGCCCGCAACGCCTGGTCCTGCGTGGCGCAGACGTCCAGCGCGACCGGGCACCTCGGATGGAACGCGCACCCCGACGGCACCGCCGCCGGGTCCGGCGGGTCACCCGGCAGCCCGCGCGGCGCGAACCGCGAGGCCGGGTCCCCGATCCTGGGGAACGCCCCCGACAGCGCCCGGCCGTACGGGTGCCGGGCGTCCTCGTAGACCTGCCGTGCCGGGCCCTCCTCGACCACCCGGCCCGCGTACATCACCGCGAGCCGGTCGCAGGTGTCGGCCAGCACGGCGAGGTCGTGGCTGATCATGATCAGGCCGACGTCCTGCTCACCCACCAAGCCCTCGATCAGCCGCAGGATCTGCGCCTGGATCATCACGTCGAGTGCCGTGGTGGGCTCGTCGGCGACGATCAGACGCGGGTCGCAGGCCAGCGCCATCGCGATCATGACCCGCTGCCGCTGGCCGCCGGACAGCTCGTGCGGGTAGGCCCTCGCCCGCGCCGCCGGCAGGCCCACCTGCTCCAACAGCTCACCCGTCCTCTTCCGGGCGCCGGCCGGCGAGGCCCCGCGGTGCAGCAGGATCGGCTCGGCGATCTGGTCACCGATGCGGTGCACGGCGTTCAGGGAGTGCATCGCGCCCTGGAAGACGATCGACGCCCCCGCCCAGCGGACCGCACGCACCCGGCCCCACTTCATGGTCAGCACGTCCTCGCCCTCCAGCAGGATCTGCCCGCCGGTCCGCGCGCCGGGCGGCAGCAGCCTCAGCAACGCCAGCGCCAGGGTGGACTTGCCGCAGCCGGACTCGCCCGCGATGCCGAGCTTCTCCCCCGCGACGAGGCTCAGGTCGACCCCGCGCAGGGCGGCCGCACCGCCGGGATACGTCACGTGCAGGTCGCGGACCTCGAGCAGACTCAACGCGACACCCCCAGCCTCGGATTCAGTACGGCCTCCACGGCACGCCCGCACAAGGTGAACGCCAGCGCCACCAGCGCGATCCCGACGCCCGGCGGCACCAGGTACCACCAGTCGCCGGAACTCACGGACCCCGCCTCCCGCGCGTCCTGCAACAGCCCTCCCCAGGACACGACTCCCGGGTCCCCGAGCCCCAGGAAGGCCAGGGTCGCCTCGGCCAGGATCGCGGAGGAGATGATCAGGGTCGTCTGGGCGAGGACCAGCGGCATGACGTTGGGCAGCACGTGCCGGGACATGATGTGCCAGTGCCCGCCCCCGAGCGCCTTCGCGCGTTCGATGTACGGCCGTGACTCCACCGCCAGCGTCTGCGCCCGCACCAGCCGGGCCGTGGTGGGCCAGGTGGTCACGCCGATCGCCAGCACGATCGTGCCGAGGGAACGGGACAGGACCGTCGCCAGCACGATGGCGAGCACCAGCGTCGGCATCACCAGGAACCAGTCCGTGATCCGCATCATCACCGTGGCGTACCAGCCGCGGAAGTGCCCGGCCGTGATCCCGATGAGCGCCCCGATCGTCACCGACAGCGCGGCCGCGAGCAGCCCGACTAGCAGCGAGACGCGCGAGCCCCAGATCAGCAGGCCCAGCAGGTCCCGCCCGAACTGGTCGGTGCCCAGCGGGAACCGGCCGCTCGGGCTCTCCAGCGGCTGTCCGGGCGCGTTGGTCACACGCTCCACGTCCGATCCGACGGTGAGCGGCGCGGTCAGCGCGACGAGCACGAACAGCGCCAACGCCGCCAGCCCGAACACCCCCGCGCGGTGCCTGCGGTACTCCTTCCAGAAGCGCGCGACCGAGGCCCGGCGCCGCCGCCGGGCGAGAGCGCGCGGGCCGGGCGCCGCGGATTTCGCCGGGGACTCGGAGCTCTCGCCACTCTGGGGGCTCCCGGGTGCGTCGGGGCTCTCGGGACTCCCGGTCGTCTCGGGGCTCTCGGGACTCCCGGGACTCCCGGTCGTCTCGGGGCTCTCGGGACTCCCGGGTGTCTTGGGGCTCTTGGCGCTTCCGGGTGTCTCGGCGGTCATCGGCCCACCCTCGGATCGAACAGTGGATACAGCAGGTCGGCCAGCGTGTTCATGAGGATCACCGCGGCGGCGAAGACGAAGAACAGCCCCTGCACCAACGGAAGATCGGGCACGCTGAGCGCCTGGTAGAACAGCCCGCCGAGCCCCGGCCAGGAGAAGACCGTCTCGACGAGGATGACTCCCGCCACGGTCCGCCCCAGGTTGACGAAGACCAGCGTGACGGTCGGCAGCAGCGCGTTGGGCACGGCGTGCCGACGGCGTACGAGATCGTCCCTGAGGCCCTTGGCCCGTGCCGTCGTCAGGTAGTCGCCGCCCATCTCGTCCAGCAGCGCCGACCGGGTGACCAGGAGTGTCTGCCCGTACTCCACGGCGACCAGGGTCACCACCGGGAGTACGAGGTGGTGGGCGATGTCCACGGTCCGGGCGAAGCCCTCCTCGCTGCCCGACTCCATGCCCCCGGTCGGGAACAGGCCGGGAATCGGGTCCACGCCGACCGACAGGACGATGATGAGCAGCAGCCCCAGCCAGAAGGACGGGATGGAGTAGAGCGTCAGCGCCAGGCCGGTGTGGAGACGGTCGCCGAGCCGGCCGTGCCGCCACGCCGAGCGGGTGCCGAGGAAGACGCCCAGCGCGGTGTAGAGCACGAACGCCGTGCCGGTGAGCAACAGGGTGTTCGGCAGCGCCTCGCCGATCTTGTCGACGACCGGCGCGCGGAACTGGTACGACGTGCCGAGGTCCCCGGTGAGCGCCTTGCCGCAGTATTCCGTGAACTGCTGCCACAGCGGCAGGTCGAGCCCGAACTCCCGCCGGTAGACGGCGATCTGCTCGGCCGAGACCGGACGGCGCCCCGTCATGAACTTCACCGGATCGCCGGGGATCATCCTGAACAGGAAGAAGCTGGTGACCAGGACGGCGAGCAGGGAGACGGCCGCTCCGGCCAGCTTGCCCGCCACGTACCGCGGGTAGGCGCCGACGGTGAGCCGGCGGGGCGGCGGCCCGGGCGGCCGCTCTCCGCCCACCGGCCCCGGCGCCGCGCCGGTACCCGCGGTCGCGGTCGTCGGCCTACTCACGGTCGTCCGCCGTCGCCCGGCGGCGGACCAGGAAGAGCACCCCGAGCCCGACGAGGACGACGGCGCCCGCGGCGATCCCGATCACGGCTCCGGTCGACGACGAACCACCGGAGGAGTCACCGGAGTCCGCGGGGACCGCCGACCACCAGCTCCAGTAGCCGTCCTGCCCGTAGATGTTGCCCGCCGCGGAGGGCATCGTCGTGATCGACTCGATCTGGTCCGTGCGGTAGGCCTCGACGGCGTTCGGATAGGCCATGACGTTCATGTACCCCAGGTCGTACAGCCGCGACTGCATCTGCTTGACGAGGTCCGCCCGCTTGGCGGGGTCGTACTCGGCCAACTGCCGGGCGTACAGCTCGTCGTACGTCTGGTCGCAGATGAAGTTGTCGGTGGCTCCCGTGTCCTTCGGCGTGGCCGGGAGCGCGTCGCAGGTGTGGATGGAGAGTACGAAGTCCGGGTCGGGGTTGACGGACCAGCCGTCGAAGGCCAGGTCGTACTCGCCGGCCAGCCATGGGTCGGTCACGTTGTCCAGGCAGTTGAGGGTGATCGAGATGCCGAGCTCGCCCCACCACTCCTCCAGGTACTTGCCGACCGCCTTGTCGTTCGGGTCGGTGGCGTGGCACAGGACGCGGTAGTTCAGCGGTTTTCCGTCCTTGCCCAGGCGCTCGCCGTCGGCGTTCGTCCGGTAGCCCGCCTCGTCGAGCAGCCGGGCCGCCTCCGCCGGGTCGTACGCCAGCTTCTGGTCGGCCGACGGCTCGAAGAAGTACTGCGGGAAGCGCGGCGGGATGTAGCCCTCCCCCTCGACCGCGTGCCCCTGGAACACCTTGTCGACGATCGCCTTGCGGTCCACCGCCATGAACAGTGCGTGCCGCACCCGCTGGTCCAGCAGTGAGGGGTGGCCGTCACCGAACTTCGTGCCGTCCTTGGCCCGCGCGCCCGGGTTGGTGGCGAGGGCGTAGAAGCGGCGTCCGGGCGCGTCGTTGACGTGGATGTCCTCCTCGTCCTCGAGCGAGGCGGACTGGGCGGGCGTCAGCGACGGCGACCCGGACACGAACGACACCTCGCCCTTGCGCAGGGCGGCCACGGCAGCGTCCTGGTCCTTGTAGTAGCGGAAGACCAGCTCGTCGAACTCGGGCGCGCCCCGCCAGAAGTCCTTGTTGGCCTTCAGCCGCACATAGCTGTCCGGCTTGTAGTCCGTGAGGACGAACGGCCCGTTCCCGACGACCGGGAAGTTCTTGTCGTTGTTGAACTTCGAGAGGTCGTCGACCTTCTCCCAGACGTGTCTGGGGACGATCGGCACGTCGAGCGCGGTCATCGTGGCCTGCGGCTTCTTCAGCCGGATCACCAGTTGGGTCGGGCTGGGGGCGGTGACCTTCGCGAAGTTGGTGACGAAGCTGCCGTTGGCGGTGGCGGCGCCGTCGTCGGTCATCATCTTGTTGAACGTCCACGCCGCGTCCTCGGCGGTGGCCTGCCGGCCGTCCGACCACTTGGAGTCGGAGCGGATCGTGTACGTCCAGGTCAGCTTGTCCGGCGACGACTTCCACTCGGTGGCCAGGCCCGGGACGACGTGGTTGTCCTCGGGGTCGTAGTTGGTCAGGTACTCGTACGTCAGCCGGTGGATGCTCGTGCTGAGCAGCCGTACCGCCAGGAAGGGACTGAGCGAGTCGACGCTCTGCGCCACGGCGACGGTGAGCACCTTGTCGTCCTCGGCGGCCGAGGCCGACGGGGCGGCGACCCCCGATGCGAGGAGGAGTGCGGTGGCGCCCGCGGCGGCGAGCAGCCGGATCCTCCGCGGGCTGGTGCCGGTACGTCCACTGCCGTGCTGATCGTGTGTGCTCATGACTACCTGACCTCGCGTCATCGCACGCGCGGGATGCTGTGAGCCCCCGCGTGAGGCGGGCTTGAACAGATGTGAACAGGCTGAGGCGATCCGTGAATGGCTCTGAGCGGACTTGATCGGGTGGCGCAAGCGGAATGAAGTGTGTGTCTACCAGCGGCAGTCTGCGCGCGTCAACGGTGCGTCAAACCCCATGTGGCCTGCGGAAACAACGAGTTGATGACGCAGTCACTCTCATTGGCACAGACCACTGGCGCCTCCCTGGTGAGAGCCTGGCGGCCGAGTCCCACCCGTTCTGCCTGCGAACGTGCGAAGGCCCGCGCCGTCCGTGGACGGCGCGGGCCCTTACGCGGTGGCGGACCTACTGCTGCGGCGGGGGAGGCACCTGTCCCGGCTGCCCTTGCTGCCCCGGCTGCGGATACCCGTAACCGGGCTGCGGGTACGGCTGCTGTCCGGGCTGTTGCGGGTACGGCTGCCCCGGCTGTTGCGGGTAGGGCTGCTGTGCCGGCTGGGGCTGCCCGGGCTGTGCGTACTGGCCCGGCTGACCGGGCGCACCGGGCTGACCCTGCATCGGCTGCTGTCCGGGCATGGGCTGCTGTCCGGGTACGGGCTGCCCCGGCAACGGCGGTGCGGCCACCGGCGGCGGGTTGCCGTTGGACGTCCACAGGCCGTGCGACTGCTGGTGGCGGACGAAGTCCTCCGCGACCATCGCCGAGAGATTGAAGTACGCCTCCCGCACCTTGGGCCGCATCATGTCGAGGTCGACCTCGGCGCCGGCGGCCAGGTGCTCGTCGAACGGCACCACGACGACGCCCCGGCACCGCGTCTGGAAGTGGCCGACGATGTCGTCAACCTTGATCATCTTGCCGGTCTCGCGGACCCCCGAGATGACGGTGATGGACCGTGAGACGAGGTCGGCGTACCCGTGCGCCGACAGCCAGTCCAGCGTCGTACTGGCGCTGCTCGCACCGTCCACGGACGGCGTCGAGATGATGATGAGCTGGTCGGCGAGGTCGAGCACACCGCGCATGGCGCTGTAGAGCAGGCCGGTACCCGAGTCGGTGAGGATGATCGGGTACTGCTTGCCCAGTACGTCGATCGCGCGCCGGTAGTCCTCGTCGTTGAAGGTGGTGGACACGGCCGGGTCGACGTCGTTGGCGATGATCTCCAGCCCGGACGAGGCCTGCGAGGTGAACCGCCGGATGTCCATGTACGAGTTGAGGTACGGGATCGCCTGGACGAGGTCGCGGATGGTGGCCCCGGTCTCCCGGCGCACACGGCGGCCGAGCGTGCCGGCGTCCGGGTTGGCGTCGATCGCGAGGATCTTGTCCTGCCGCTCGGTGGCGAGCGTGGAGCCGAGGGCGGTCGTGGTGGTCGTCTTGCCGACACCGCCCTTGAGGCTGATCACGGCGATGCGGTAGCAGGAGAGCACCGGCGTGCGAATCAACTCCAGCTTGCGCTGCCGCTCGGCCTCCTCCTTCTTGCCGCCCAGCTTGAACCGCGAACCGCCGGCCGCCGGGCGGCTGCTCTTCGCCTTCTGCCTCTTGTTGTTGAGCAGCCGGTCGGACGACAGCTCCACGGCGGCCGTGTAACCGAGTGGTGCGGCGCCCGGGTTGGTGGGCTGACGCTGGTCGTGCTGCATGGGCTGCGGCCAGGCGGCACCGAGGCGGGGGTCGACGGGCTGCTGCTGGGGCTGGTGAGGCGGCTGAGCCTGCTGAGCGTGCTGGGACTGGTCCGGCTGTCCCGGCTGTCCCGGCTGACCGGGCTGTCCCGGCTGACCGGGCTGCATCGGATGGGGTGCGGGGGGCGCCTGGTACGGCTGTTGGGCGGTCGGCGCCGGCGGGGTCTGCGGGCCCTGCCCCGACTGGGCGGCCATCGGCTGGGCCTGCGCAGCCTGGGGATCCTGCGGGGCGAAGCCCTGCTGAGCGGCCGGCGACGCGGCCGGCGGGGTCTGCGCGTCACCGTGCGGCTGTCCCTGTCCCTGTCCCGGTACGCCGGGGTACGGCTGCTGTTCCGGCGACTGCCCGTGCGGCGCGGGCGCCTGCGGGAACCCGTAACCACCGGGCTGCGCCGGGGGGTGGGGCTGTGGAGCCGGGGCACCGGGCTGCGGGAAACCGTAACCGGCGGCGCCCGGCGTGGGCGTGGGAGCGCCGCCAGGCGGGTGGACCGGCGGCTGCTGCGCCGGGGGAGGAGTGGTGTGACCCGGCTGCGGGAAGCCGTAGCCGGCCTGCGGCGCGGGCTGCCCGGTCGCCGGGTTCGATGGCGTCGGCGCGGCGGCCGGCGGAGCGTTCCACGCTGCGGGCGCCGGCTGCGGGGCCTGCGGCTGGAACGGAGGCTGCTGGGCCGGTACGCCCGGCCGGCCCGGAGTGACGGGGGACGGCTGCGGCTCCGCGGGCCACTGGTGCGCCGCGGCGGGTGCGACGGGCGGATACGACGGAGGAAGCGGCGGCATTCCGCCCGGCGCCACGGGCGGCGCGTCGGCCGGAACGGCGTCTTCACGCGCGGCGTCCGCGAGTACGGCGTCCGGAACCGCGTCCACGGGCTCCGCGAAGGGCGCCACGGGCTCCGCCGGGGGCTGGGCGTCCCGAGGATGGGGCACCGCGTCCTCGGGCTCGGGTGCGACCGGGGTGCTGTCCTCGGGCTCGGGCCGGGAGTCGTGCTCGGGCTCGGCGGGCGGAGCGGCGGGCGTGAGTGAGGCGGCCGACGCGGGCTCATCGTCCGGAGCCGGACCGCCGAGGCGGGACTCGCTTATGTCGGCGGAGGCATCGGATGTATCGGACGTATCGACCGCGTCGACCGCGTCGACCGCGTCGACCGCGTCGGACGCGTCGGACGCGTCGGCCGGCTCGAATGCGTCGGCGGCATCGGTCGTACCGTCCACGTCCGACACGTAGTCCCGCATGTCGTTCCGCGCACCGTCGTCCGGCGCGCCGTCGTCGGCGAGTTCGGGGCCGCCCGCGCCTGCGGAACCGTCGACGCTCTCGCGCCCCACGGTGTCGTCCGCGAGGGAGGGGGACTCGTCCGCCGCGTCCTCACCGGTCTGCTCGGAGCCGAGCACCGCGTCGTCCTCGGCGGTGACCTGGGGCTCGTCGACCACAGACGACGGGCGCTCGTCCTGCCCGGTGTCGTCCGCCGCGGCACGCTCGGCGATCTCCCGCTGCAGGGCGCGCGCGGAGAAGCGCATAGTGGCGCCGCTCTCGAGATCGCCGTTGTCGGTCTCCGGCTCGGGCTCGGGCTCGGTCTCCGGCTCGGGCTCGCGCCCGGGCTCTGCCTCCGGCTCGTCGGCCGGCGGGGGAGCGGGTGCCTGAAGCTGGAACCCGCCGGCCGGGAACGTCGGTACGGCCGTGGGGGAAACCGGATTCGCGGCCGGCGCCGGCGCCGGGGCGGCCACGGCCTCCGGCTCGGATGGCACCTGCGGTTCAGGCTCCGGCCCGGGCTCCGGACGCCCCTGCGGCTGCTGCGGCTCGAACCCGCTCCCGACCGGCAGCCTCGGCACCCCGGCCGGCCCCCCGGTCGGCGGCGCGGGCGGCGTGAACGGCGCCCCCGGAACCGGCGGCGGAGGCGGCGTGAACGGCGCCCCCGGACCCGGCGGCGGAGGCGGCGTGAACGCGGTCCCCGCAGCGGGCGGCGGAGGCGGCGTGAAGGGTGCCCCGGGAGCCGGGGCCGGAATGGAGGAGGAACCGTTGGACGGAGCCGCGTGCGGCGGCGGAGTCAGCCCCGGCAGTGGCGGAACCGGCCCACGGGGAGCAGGCGGGGTGGACGCGGCGGACGCAGCGGACGGGGTGGACGCAGCGGAAGGGCCGGACGAAGCGGCCGCGGAAGAGGAACCGTCACCCGAGCCCGCTCCCTGGCCTTGTCCCGGCCCCTGCCCCTGGCCTTGACCCTGGTCTTGTCCCTGCCCCGAATCGCTCGACGCGTTCTGCGTGTACCAGGCGGGCGGAGCGTAGTCGATGGTGAACTCGCCCGTCGTCTCGACTGCGGACTCCGCGTCGGGTTGGTCATCGCCGGGTGTAGCCCAGCCCCCGCGGATCCCGTCCCGATCGCTGCTCACAGTTCCTCCTGGTGTGGTCGAGCACCCTCATGCCGTGCTGGGGCGACCGTTTTTGTCGTCCGACGTTGTCCGAAGTGAAACGAGGTCGTCCGATCGTCGGCCCTCCCCGTACGACGCCGACGCCCGGTCCACGGGTTCTGGCGTCGCGCCGGGACCCAGCCTAATCACCACACGCCCCGCCCCGGCAGCCCCGTCCTCACCCCAGCGTCCGCCCATTGCGTCACAGCCTGCCCCGAAGTGCCGTACCTCGTTTCCGAATCCGTGCATGCGCCACACCGCATCCATGAACAAGTCGGACAGAACTCCGCCAGAGCGCGGTCGGAATCGACGATGTCAGGCCCGCGCGTGCCCACGGTTGATCAAGGCCCCGGCATAGTAGGAGCGCTTGCCGTCATCCCATGACGGGAATCCCATCACCAGGAAGAGGACCCGCGCGTGAGCTTCGGCCCGCCCCCTTCGATGACCCAGCCCCCGCCGACCGCGCGGACCACGGAGCGGAAACGGGGGCGGAAGGCTCTGACGGTACTGCTCGCGGTCGTCGTCGCCGCCGCGTTGGGCACCGGCGGCTGGCTGCTGTGGGGCGGGGGCGAGAACGGCGCGTCGTCGGACAGACCGGGGACCGCGGACGGGCAGGGCCCTGGCGACGTCCGGGAGACGGTCGAGAAGCAACCCGCGAGCACCGTGGGCGAGATGGCCTTCCGGTTCTCCGTGGACGACATGGCCCCCGGTGAGCACGTCGAGATGCCGGGCATGTGGGCAACGGACCGCATCCTCGCCAAGGGCGTCAACAAGACACTCGTCGGTATGCGCATCGGCACCGACGTCGTGCCGGGCGAGGAGGAGTGGCGGCTCGGGCTCGACGGCCCGATCTGCGGATACACGCGCCATGTGACCGTCGACCACCGCACCGCCGTCCTCTTCAGGGCGAACGACCGGGAGAAGGACGCCTTCTGCAACCAGGTCGCCTTCGTCGACCTCGACGACGGCCGCCTCGTCTGGGAGGACCGCGTCCCCTATTCCGTGGCCGGTCCCGGCCCGGGCTCGGCGACGGGCAACAGCACCCAGGACCGGCCGAGCGTGACACTGACGCACGACACGGTCGTCGTGACCTGGGGCGGTGGCACCGTCGGGTACGACATGGCGAAGGGCACGAGCCGGTGGGCCACGAGGGCCACCGCACCCTGTCAGGACATGGGAGCGGCCGGCGGCCGAGCGCTGCTGATCCGTCAGAAGTGCTGGAGCACCGACGAGAGCGTGCCGGACACGTCCTGGCAGCACGTCACCTACAAGGTGCGCAAGGTCGACCCGGCCACCGGCCGGACCCAGTGGACGTACTCCGCCGCCAAGGGCATCCGCGACCTCGGTGTGCCGTCGTCCGAGCCGGCCGTCCTCGCCGTCGCCGGCGGCGGCACCGAGATCACCGACCTGCTGTCCCTCGACGACAAGGGCCGCGACCGCGCCACGATCAGTCTCCGCAACGGCGCGTACGTCGCCGACTGCGCCTACGGCGACCACCTGGTCATCGACGACTGCCCGACCATCGCCGTGGGCGCGGGCCAGGTCTTCATCCGCAGCAAGGACCAGTTGGAGAAGCAGGTCTCCAACTGGATCATCGGCTTCGACCTGGCGACGGGGGACACGACGAAGAAGTTCGACTCCGGTCCGGGCTCCCTGCTCCAGCCGCTGCGGATGAGCGGCGACCAGCTCCTCGCCCTGCGCCTGAGCGACGACCACATCGCGCCGAACGCGCTGGTCGCCCTGGATCCCGCGACGGACAGGGAGACTCCGTACTTCTTCTTCGACCTGCCGAGCGAGGGCGAGCCGCTGACGCTCTCGAACGAGAACGACATCGTCGTCCAGGACGGACGGATCTTCTTCGGCGCCAAGTCCGCTAACGGCCCCGCCGGCGACAAGAAGAAGCAGTGGCTCTACCTGGTCCTGGGCATCGGAAGCGGCGGCGCGGCGGAGAAGCCCTGACGCTCCCCTTCTCCGCACACGCACCGCTCGGCACACGCACCGCTCGGCCCGGGCACCGCTCGGCCCGGGCGCCACCGTTACCCGGCGCCACCGTTACCCGGCGCCACCGTTGCCCGGCGCCGGCTCCAGGTCGAACTCCCCGTCCCGGGCGCCGAGGACGAATGCCCGCCACTCCGCCTCCGTGTAGCGCAGCACGGTGTCCGGGTCGAGCGACGACCGCATGGCCACGGCACCGGCGGGCAGGTAGGCGATCTCGACCCGTTCCTCGTGCTCCTCGGTGCCGGGCGCGCTGTGCCACTCGACACCGGAAATGTCGAGGGAATAGAGCTCGTCCCGCTCCCGTTCCTTGCGCGCCTTGAGTTCCCGGTCCTCGGCATCGACCATGGTGGCTCGGTCCTTCCTGCACTGCGGGCGGTCTGTGCGGTCACCCTACTTGCCGCCGTTCTCCCAGCTCAGCGGTTTGTGGATGTCCGTGACCGCAAGGGTGACGGACAGGTCGCCGAGCCTGCGGGAAGGGCCGTCCGTCCAGGCTGGTACGCTGTGTGACGGCCGTTTGTGTACGCGCCCCCGGAGCCAGGAGCCCTGGAGGCCGCGCCCAGCGGATCCCCGCCTTCCGAGTCACGGAAGATCCCCCGAGACGTAGACCGGGGGCACTCGGTGGGCACTCACAGACCAAGAGGAGTACGCGTGTCGCTCGACGCCGCAGTGAAGAAGCAGATCATCACCGAGTTCGGTACCAAGGAGGGCGACACCGGCTCCCCCGAGGTCCAGGTCGCTCTGCTGTCCCGTCGGATCTCCGACCTGACCGAGCACCTCAAGACCCACAAGCACGACCACCACTCCCGTCGTGGTCTGCTGATCCTGGTCGGCCAGCGCCGCCGGCTGCTGCAGTACCTCGCCAAGAAGGACATCCAGCGCTTCCGCGCGCTGGTCGAGCGCCTCGGCATCCGCCGCGGTGCGGCGGGCGCCAAGTAAGACGCCGTGAAGGGAGCGGTTCCCATCGTTCGGGGGCCGCTCCCTTTGCTGTACGTGCGCTCTGACGCCACCGCTTTGTAGTGTGGTAACAGAAGACAAGACGCACGACGTACGACACAACGAACGAAACGAGGAGAAGCGCGCCTAGCCGCCGCCGGTCCTCGGTAGTGGCCCCCGGGGCAGGCCCCCGGGTGCTTCGATCGAAGACCGGCCCGCATTGCACGGAGCGCTTCTCCGCCACCGTCCCCCCGCCAACACGGGCGAGGAGGGACGAAGACGAGGAGAAATCACTAGTGGAGAACGAGACCCACTACGCCGAAGCCGTGATCGACAACGGCGCGTTCGGCACCCGCACCATCCGCTTCGAGACGGGCCGGCTGGCCAGGCAGGCCGCCGGTTCCGCCGTGGCGTACCTGGACGACGACACCATGGTGCTGTCGGCCACCAGCGCCTCCAAGAACCCCAAGGACCAGCTCGACTTCTTCCCGCTCACGGTGGACGTCGAGGAGCGGATGTACGCCGCCGGCAAGATCCCCGGCAGCTTCTTCCGCCGCGAGGGCCGGCCGTCCGAGGACGCCGTCCTCACCTGCCGGCTGATCGACCGCCCGCTGCGCCCGTCCTTCAAGAAGGGCCTGCGCAACGAGATCCAGGTCGTCGCCACGATCATGGCCCTCAACCCCGACCACCTGTACGACGTCGTGGCGATCAACGCCGCCTCCGCGTCCACGCAACTGGCCGGCCTGCCCTTCTCCGGCCCGATCGGCGGCGTCCGCGTCGCGCTGATCCGCGGCCAGTGGGTGGCCTTCCCGACGCACACCGAGCTCGAGGACGCCGTCTTCGACATGGTCGTCGCGGGCCGCGCCCTGGAGGACGGCGACGTCGCGATCATGATGGTCGAGGCCGAGGCCACCGAGAAGACCGTCAAGCTGGTCGAGGGCGGCGCCGAGGCGCCCACCGAGGAGGTCGTCGCCGCCGGTCTGGACGCCGCGAAGCCCTTCATCAAGGTGCTGTGCCGCGCCCAGGCGGACCTCGCCGCGAAGGCCGCCAAGCCGACCGGTGAGTTCCCGATCTTCCTGGACTACCAGGACGACGTGCTGGAGGCGCTCACCGGCGCCGTCAAGCCCGAGCTCACCCAGGCGCTCACCATCGCCGGCAAGCAGGAGCGCGAGGCCGAGCTGGACCGCGTCAAGGCGCTCGCCGCCGAGAAGCTCCTGCCGGAGTTCGAGGGCCGCGAGAAGGAGATCTCCGCCGCGTACCGCTCGCTGACCAAGTCCCTGGTCCGTGAGCGCGTCATCAAGGAGAAGAAGCGCATCGACGGCCGCGGTGTCACCGACATCCGCACCCTGGCCGCCGAGGTCGAGGCCATCCCGCGCGTGCACGGTTCCGCGCTGTTCGAGCGTGGCGAGACCCAGATCCTGGGCGTCACCACCCTCAACATGCTCCGCATGGAGCAGCAGCTCGACACCCTCTCCCCGGTGACTCGCAAGCGCTACATGCACAACTACAACTTCCCGCCGTACTCCGTCGGCGAGACCGGCCGCGTCGGCTCCCCGAAGCGCCGCGAGATCGGCCACGGCGCCCTCGCCGAGCGCGCCATCGTGCCGGTGCTGCCGACGCGCGAGGAGTTCCCGTACGCGATCCGTCAGGTGTCCGAGGCCCTCGGCTCCAACGGCTCGACGTCCATGGGCTCGGTCTGCGCCTCCACCATGTCGCTGCTGAACGCCGGTGTGCCGCTGAAGGCCCCCGTCGCCGGTATCGCCATGGGCCTGATCTCCCAGGAGATCAACGGCGAGACGCACTACGTCGCCCTCACCGACATCCTCGGTGCGGAGGACGCCTTCGGCGACATGGACTTCAAGGTCGCCGGCACCAAGGAGTTCGTGACCGCCCTCCAGCTCGACACCAAGCTGGACGGCATCCCCGCCTCCGTCCTGGCCGCCGCCCTCAAGCAGGCCCGTGACGCCCGCCTCCACATCCTCGACGTGATGATGGAAGCGATCGACACGCCGGACGAGATGTCCCCCAACGCCCCGCGGATCATCACCGTCAAGATCCCCGTGGACAAGATCGGTGAGGTCATCGGCCCCAAGGGCAAGATGATCAACCAGATCCAGGAGGACACGGGCGCCGACATCACGATCGAGGACGACGGCACCATCTACATCGGTGCCGCCCAGGGCTCGCAGGCCGAGGCCGCCCGCGCCACGATCAACGGCATCGCCAACCCGACCATGCCCGAGGTCGGCGAGCGCTACCTGGGCACCGTCGTGAAGACGACGACCTTCGGCGCGTTCGTCTCCCTGCTGCCCGGCAAGGACGGTCTGCTGCACATCTCGCAGATCCGCAAGCTGGCCGGCGGCAAGCGCGTGGAGAACGTCGAGGACGTGCTCGGCGTGGGCGCCAAGGTCCAGGTCGAGATCGCCGAGATCGACTCCCGCGGCAAGCTCTCCCTGATCCCCGTGATCGAGGGCGAAGCAGGCGACGACGAGAAGAAGGACGACGCCGACCAGTGACGTCCCGTAGCTCCAAGGCGACGGCCCGCACCTCCTCGGAGGCGCGGGCCGTCGCCCGTACCCAAACCCTGATCAAGGGCGAACACGGCATCGGTACGGTCCGCAAGACCACCCTCCCGGGCGGCCTGCGCATCGTCACCGAGACCCTGCCCTCGGTCCGCTCGGCGACCTTCGGCATCTGGGCGCACGTCGGCTCCCGCGACGAGACCCCGGCCCTGAACGGCGCCACCCACTACCTGGAGCACCTGCTCTTCAAGGGCACCCGCAAGCGCAGCGCCCTGGACATCTCCTCCGCCATCGACGCGGTCGGCGGCGAGATGAACGCGTTCACGGCGAAGGAGTACACGTGCTACTACGCACGCGTGCTCGACACCGACCTGCCGCTCGCCGTCGACGTGGTCTGCGACATGCTGACCGGCTCGCTCATCCGCGAGGACGACGTGGACGTCGAGCGCGGCGCGATCCTCGAAGAGATCGCGATGACCGAGGACGACGCCGGCGACTGTGTGCACGACCTGTTCGCACACACCATGTTCGGCGACAACGCCCTCGGCCGCCCCGTCCTCGGCACGGTCGACACGGTCAACGCCCTCACCGCCGACCGCATCCGCCGCTTCTACAAGAAGCACTACGACCCGACGCACCTGGTGGTCGCCGCGGCCGGCAACGTCGACCACAACAAGGTCGTACGCCAGGTTCGCGCCGCCTTCGAGAAGGCCGGCGCCTTCCGGGAGCCGGTGGCCGCGCCCATCGCCCCGCGCGACGGCCGGCGCACCCTGCGCACCGCCGGCCGCGTCGAGCTGATCGGCCGCAAGACCGAGCAGGCGCACGTCATCCTCGGCATGCCGGGCCTGGCCCGCACCGACGAACGCCGCTGGGCCATGGGCGTCCTCAACACCGCCCTCGGCGGTGGCATGTCCTCGCGCCTCTTCCAGGAGGTCCGTGAGAAGCGCGGCCTGGCCTACAGCGTGTACTCGTACACCTCCGGCTTCGCCGACTGCGGCCTCTTCGGCGTCTACGCGGGCTGCCGGCCCTCCCAGGTGCACGACGTGCTGAAGATCTGCCGCGACGAACTCGACCACGTCGCCGAGCACGGCCTCACCGACGACGAGATCGGCCGCGCCGTCGGCCAGCTCCAGGGCTCCACGGTCCTCGGCCTGGAGGACACCGGCGCGCTGATGAACCGTATCGGCAAGAGCGAGTTGTGCTGGGGCGAGCAGATGTCCGTCGACGACATGCTGGCCCGGATAGCCTCGGTCACGCCGGACGACGTCCGCGAGGTCGCCCGCGACGTCCTGGGACGACGTCCCTCGCTGTCGGTCATCGGCCCGTTGAAGGACAAGCAGGCGTCCCGGCTGCACGACGCCGTCGCCTGACGGTCCCGTTTCGAGAAGGAAGCATGTGACATGAGCAAGCTGCGCGTGGCCGTCCTCGGTGCCAAGGGCCGGATCGGCTCCGAGGCGGTACGGGCCGTCGAGGCCGCCGAGGACATGGAGCTGGTCGCCGCCCTCGGCCGGAACGACAGCCTGGACACGCTGGCCGGGACCGGTGCCCAGGTCGCCGTCGAGCTGACCACCCCCGCCTCGGTGATGGACAACCTCGACTACTGCGTACGCCACGGCATCCACGCCGTCGTCGGCACCACGGGCTGGACCGACGAGCGCCTCGCGCAGCTCAGGACCTGGCTCGACGGCTCCCCGGAGACGGGCGTGCTGATCGCGCCCAACTTCTCCATCGGCGCCGTACTGACCATGAAGTTCGCGCAGATCGCCGCCCCGTACTTCGAGTCCGTCGAGGTCGTCGAGCTGCACCACCCGAACAAGGTCGACGCCCCCAGCGGCACCGCCACCCGCACCGCCCAGCTCATCGCCCAGGCCCGGCAGAAGGCAGGCTCCGCACCGGCGCCCGACGCCACTGCCACGGCCCTGGACGGTGCCCGCGGCGCGGACGTCGACGGGGTCCCGGTCCACGCGATCCGGCTGCGCGGCCTGCTCGCCCACCAGGAGGTCCTGCTGGGCGGCGAGGGCGAGACCCTCACCGTCCGGCACGACTCCCTGCACCACAGCAGCTTCATGCCGGGCATCCTGCTGGGCGCGCGCCGGGTGGTGACCACCCCGGGCCTCACGATCGGCCTGGAACACTTCCTGGACCTGAACTGAGGGCCGAACCCGGCCCCTCACGAGACCCCAACCAGACCCGAATCAGCCCCGCACCGAGACCCAGCCGAGACCCGGACCGAGCCCCTGACACTCATGCGCGCGAAAATCACCTACGCCATCACGGCCGCCGTCCTGGTCTTCTACTTCGCCCTGGTCGGCAGCCGCGGCGTGCTGCTCATCGGCACCGGTACACCCCTCACCGTCACCTTCGGACTCGCGGTGCTGATCCTGCCGGTCATCGGCGTGTGGTTCCTGTGGAAGAACACCCAGTTCGTCCGCAAGGCCAACCAGCTCGCCGCCGAACTCGACGCCGAGGGCGGACTGCCCGTCGACGAGCTGAAGCGCACGCCCAGCGGACGCGTCGACCGGGACTCGGCCGACGAGGTCTTCGCCCAGCGCAAGGCCGAGACGGAGGACGCCCCCGGTGACTGGCGCAACTGGTTCCGCCTCGCCGTCGCCTACCACGACGCCCGTGACACCCCGCGTGCCCGCAAGGCCATGCAGCGGGCGATCGCCCTGCACGACGGCCGGCACGTCGAAGCGGCCTGAACAGACCGGAACGCGCGGACCACAGCGCCGGGGGCCCGGACCGCACCACGGTCCGGGCCCCCGGCGGCTGTCGTCGTCGCTCAGCTCCGCCCGTACTCGGCGGCCCACGCCTCCACGGCGTCCGCCGCCCGGTCGAACGCCTCGTCCCGTGCGAGGAAGTCGGCGTTGTGCGTGGTCAGCAGCGGAGAAGAGGTCTCCGCGGACCGGCCCTGCCGGACGAGGAGCAGCGCCTGTCCCTGCACCGTGCGCGGCAGCCCGAGCCAGCGCACCGGCTGCTGCACCGTGCGCACGCTGGCGACCTGCTGCCAGGCCACCGTGCGTGTGCTGAAGAAGCTCACGTGCCGCACCCCGTGCGCGCTCACCCACGCGCCCATGCGCAGCAGCCGCAGGGCGCAGACGATCACGACGGACGCGATGCCGAAGACCACACCGGCGGAGGACACCGAGTCCGTCGCCGCGATGATGATCGCCGCGAACAGTACGAACGAGGCGAGCAGCAGCATCAGCGCCGCCACGCCCACGCGCCACGGCCCCGGCCGATAAGGCCGGCGCCAGAGGTCGCGGTCGTCGAACGGCAGCGCGACGTCGTCGTCGGCGTCGAAGGCGCGGTCGGCCGTCAGGAAGGGCAGGGGCACGGCTGGTCCTCACTCGTTCCATGGCATGTGCTGTGCCCGGTGAGGCTACCGACCTGTGTCCCCGGTCACCACCCTCGGGGTCCGGATGGAGTCAGGACCGGTCCGCCGAGGCCCTTCAGCGCCGGTCGGACGCCTGTGACGGCTGCTTGTGCGGGGAGGGCTGGTCGGCCGACAGAGCGGGCATCCCGATCACCAGGGAGCCCACGATTCCGGCGACGACGGTGAGTCCGAGCAACCAGCGCCCGGCCAACTGGCCGAAGGACGCCCGCTCGCGGGGCGGGGGTGTGACATTGCTGCGGAACCTGTCGGCTTCGGCGACGAAGGCGAACGGCACGGGTTCACGCCGGCGGATCATGGAGGCTGCGTCTCCCTTCAGGGATGAATCTTCGCTGTTACTCATACAGACGAACGAACAGCCCCTCGGGTGCCCTGTTTCACCATTTTCATCGCGGCACGCCACCGAACACCCCATTCGGCGGGCCGTAGAGTGGCCCTCGCCAAGCGACAAGATGGGAAGGCCCTGCACCCGTGACCGACACCCCCGCCGACGATTTCAAGATCGACCTCCGCAGCGACGTCACCGTCGAGCTGGTCAAGAGCAGCGCGACCGACTCCGACGTGCTGTTCGCCGCCCGTGTCTCCACCGTCGGGGAGCAGTCCCTGGACGAGCTGAAGAAGGACCCGGAGCGCTCGAAGGGTCTGATCAACTACCTCATGCGGGACCGGCACGGCAGCCCGTTCGAGCACAACTCGATGACCTTCTTCATCAGCGCCCCGATCTTCGTCTTCCGCGAGTTCATGCGGCACCGCGTCGGCTGGTCGTACAACGAGGAGTCGGGCCGCTACCGGGAGCTCCAGCCGGTCTTCTACGTGCCGGGGGAGTCCCGCAAGCTGGTCCAGCAGGGCCGTCCGGGCAAGTACGTCTTCGTCGAGGGCACCGCCGAGCAGCACGGCCTGGTGAGCCGGTCGATGGAGGACTCCTACCGTCAGGCCTACCGGACCTACCAGGAGATGCTCGCCGCCGGCGTCGCCCGCGAGGTGGCCCGCGCGGTGCTCCCCGTCGGCCTGTACTCGTCCATGTACGCCACCTGCAACGCCCGCTCGATGATGCACTTCCTCGGCCTGCGCACCCAGCACGAGCTGGCCAAGGTCCCCTCCTTCCCGCAGCGGGAGATCGAGATGGTGGGCGAGAAGATGGAGCAGGAGTGGGCCCGGCTCATGCCGCTCACGCACGCGGCCTTCAACGCGAACGGTCGTGTCGCGCCGTAACGGGCCAGCCGTTCCCGCCGCCCGTTGGGCACAGATGTATGCATCAGCCGTGCGAAGTGTCCGTATTGCGGCGTTTCGAGAAGTTCATCTAGCCTGATCAAAGGGACCCGGCACTGCTTGAACCCCCGAGCAGGCAGTGCCGGGCTCCACTTCCGGCCCGACCTGCCGCCTCCCCCGAGGGCAGACCCCGCCCTGAGCAACGAGTAGCGTGTAACCCATGGCTCCGACCTCCACTCCGCAGACCCCCTTCGGGCGGGTCCTCACCGCCATGGTCACGCCCTTCGCGGCGGACGGCGCACTCGACCTCGACGGCGCGCAGCGGCTCGCCGCCCACCTGGTGGACGCAGGCAACGACGGCCTGATCGTCAACGGCACCACCGGCGAGTCCCCCACCACCAGCGATGCGGAGAAAGCGGACCTCGTACGAGCCGTCCTGGAGGCCGTCGGCGACCGGGCACACGTCGTCGCCGGAGTCGGCACCAACAACACCCAGCACAGCATCGAGCTGGCCCGCGCCGCCGAGCGCACCGGCGCACACGGCCTCCTGCTCGTCACGC
This sequence comes from Streptomyces pactum, assembly GCF_002005225.1. NCBI lineage: Bacteria > Bacillati > Actinomycetota > Actinomycetes > Kitasatosporales > Streptomycetaceae > Streptomyces > Streptomyces pactum. The sequence goes on along the minus strand of NZ_CP019724.1, from coordinate 2,485,185 downwards.
CGTACTACAACAAGCCCCCGCAGGAGGGCCTGTACCAGCACTTCACGGCCATCGCCGACGCCACCGAACTGCCGGTCATGCTGTACGACATCCCCGGCCGCAGCGGCGTCCCGATCAACACCGAGACGCTGGTCCGCCTCGCGGAGCACCCGCGGATCGTCGCGAACAAGGACGCCAAGGGCGACCTCGGCCGTGCGAGCTGGGCCATCGCGCACTCCGGCCTCGCCTGGTACTCCGGCGACGACATGCTGAACCTGCCGCTTCTCTCCGTGGGCGCGGTCGGCTTCGTCTCGGTCGTCGGCCACGTCGCCACCCCCGAACTGCGCGCCATGGTGGACGCGCACGTCGCGGGCGACGTACAGAAGGCACTGGAGATCCACCAGAAGCTGCTCCCGGTCTACACCGGCATGTTCCGCACCCAGGGCGTCATGACCACCAAGGCCGCGCTCGCCCTCCTGGGACTGCCCGCCGGACCGCTGCGCGCGCCCATGGTCGGCCTCACGCCCGAGGAAACCGAGCAGCTCAAGATCGATCTTGCCGCCGGCGGGGTACAGCTCTGACAACAGACTTCGCACGACCGCACCACCGCGCGACCGGACTTCACAACTGAATACGCGGGCCACCGGTGCCCGCACCCCGATACGACAACTGCTTCTGCACGAACGTCACGCGCGCCACGTGCCCACCGGTACGTGGCGCGTGTGGTGAGGAGAGTCTTTTGAGTCATCCGCATCCTGAACTGGGCCGGCCCCCGGCGCTTCCCAAGGGCGGCCTCCGGGTCACGCCCCTCGGCGGCCTCGGTGAAATCGGCCGCAACATGACGGTCTTCGAATACGGAGGCCGTCTGCTGATCGTCGACTGCGGGGTGCTCTTCCCGGAGGAGGAGCAGCCCGGAATCGACCTGATCCTGCCGGACTTCTCGTCCATCAGGGACCGCCTCGACGACATCGAGGGCATCGTCCTCACCCATGGCCACGAGGACCACATCGGCGGCGTCCCGTTCCTCCTCCGCGAGAAGCCGGACATCCCGCTGATCGGCTCCAAGCTGACCCTCGCGCTCATCGAGGCCAAGCTCCAGGAACACCGCATCCGGCCGTACACCCTCGAGGTGGCCGAGGGACACCGCGAACGCGTCGGCCCCTTCGACTGCGAGTTCGTCGCGGTCAACCACTCCATCCCGGACGCCCTGGCCGTCGCCATCCGCACCCCCGCGGGCATGGCCGTCCACACCGGCGACTTCAAGATGGACCAGCTCCCGCTGGACGGCCGCCTCACGGACCTGCACGCCTTCGCGCGCCTGAGCGAGGAGGGCATCGACCTCCTCCTCTCCGACTCGACGAACGCGGAGGTCCCGGGCTTCGTTCCCCCGGAGCGGGACATCTCCAACGTCCTGCGGCAGGTGTTCGCCGGCGCCCGCAAGCGGATCATCGTGGCGAGCTTCGCCAGCCACGTGCACCGCATCCAGCAGATCCTGGACGCGGCGCACGAATACGGCCGCAGGGTCGCCTTCGTCGGCCGGTCCATGGTCCGCAACATGGGCATCGCCCGGGACCTCGGCTACCTCAAGGTCCCGCCGGGTCTCGTCGTGGACGTCAAGACGCTCGACGACCTGCCGGACAGCGAAGTGGTCCTGGTCTGCACGGGCTCCCAGGGCGAACCGATGGCCGCCCTGTCCCGCATGGCCAACCGCGACCACCAGATCCGCATCGTCAACGGCGACACGGTGATCCTGGCCTCGTCCCTCATCCCGGGCAACGAGAACGCGGTGTACCGCGTGATCAACGGCCTGACCCGCTGGGGCGCGAACGTCGTCCACAAGGGCAACGCCAAGGTCCACGTCTCGGGGCACGCGTCGGCCGGCGAGCTGCTGTACTTCTACAACATCTGCCGGCCCAGGAACCTGATGCCGGTCCACGGCGAATGGCGCCACCTGCGTGCCAACGCCGAGTTGGGCGCCCTGACCGGCGTCCCGCACGACCGCATCGTCATCGCCGAGGACGGCGTCGTCGTCGACCTCGTCGAGGGCAAGGCCAAGATCTCCGGCAAGGTCCAGGCGGGATACGTCTACGTCGACGGCCTCTCGGTCGGTGACGTGGGCGAGCCTGCCCTCAAGGACCGCAAGATCCTCGGGGACGAGGGCATCATCTCGGTCTTCGTGGTCATCGACTCGTCCACCGGCAAGATCACGGGCGGTCCGCACGTCCAGGCCCGGGGCTCGGGCATCGAGGACTCGGCCTTCGCCGCGGTGCTCCCCAAGGTCACCGAAGTACTGGAACGCTCGGCACAGGACGGCGTCGTCGAGCCCCACCAGCTCCAGCAGTTGGTGCGTCGGACCCTCGGCAAGTGGGTCTCGGACCAGTACCGACGCCGGCCGATGATCCTCCCTGTCGTCGTGGAGGTCTGACGCTCCGTCGGACCTCCGACAGCGTCAACCTGGAGCGGGGCGCCTCGATTTGCATCGAGGCGCCCCGCTCCAGTACGTTTACATCTCCGTTCGGACGGGCACCCGATCACTTCGTGGATCGGAGCCGCCCCGGAGGGCGGGAAATCCGACTCAGAATCTCTGATAAAGTCGGATCCGCCGGAAAGGGAAACGCGAAAGCGGGAACCTGGAAAGCACCGAGGAAATCGGATCGGAAAGATCTGATAGAGTCGGAAACGCAAGACCGAAGGGAAGCGCCCGGA